>NZ_JANUDZ010000007.1:0-278116 GCF_024809935.1 Serratia sp. BIGb0163 | reverse complement strand
CACTCTTCAAGACTTGATATTTTTTCGAACCCGAAGGTTCTGGATATCGTCTTGTGGAGTGCCCACACAGATTGTCTGATAAATTGTTAAAGAGCAGTGAGTTAGCCGCCGTAGCTTGCTATCTCGAGGTGGCGTATATTACGCTTTCCTCTTTCAGAGTCAACCCCTAATTTTCAGGATTTTTTCTCTTTCTTCCCGGCCGCTATGTGAAGTGAATCACTTGCGCCGTGTCGATGGAGGCGCATTATAGGGAACCGAGTTTTTTGCACAACCCCTTTTTTGATCTTTTCTTACTGTTTGCACACTTTTCGGCCCTTTCGGGTGGATCTTGCGCGATCAGGGCCGTTTTCCGCAGGATCCATCACTTCAGTTGGTTGTAATTCCACCGCCAACGTCTAGTATTGCCGGTAAATATGATCCCGATGCGAGGCTATTACCATGTCTGATGCAGTACGTTCTTATCTTCATTACTCTCCTAAACTGGGCCTGCGCGTCATGATCGACCCTTCCAGTGTAGTGATCGGTAACGTTGAGCTGGCCGATGACGTCAGTATCTGGCCGTTGGTTGCTATCCGCGGAGATGTGAACGCAGTAAAAATCGGTGCACGCAGCAATATTCAGGATGGCAGCGTGTTACACGTAACCCATAAGTCTGAATATAACCCTGAGGGTTACCCATTATTGATCGGTGAAGACGTTACTGTTGGGCACAAGGCCATGTTGCATGGCTGCGCGATTGGCAATCGGGTGCTGGTAGGTATGGGATCGATCCTGTTGGATGGTGCAGTAATAGAAGATGATGTGATGATTGGTGCCGGCAGCCTGGTTGCACCGGGTAAACGCCTGGAGAGTGGTTATCTCTATATGGGCAGCCCGGCACGCCAGGTTCGCCCATTGACCGCTGCGGAACGGGAAGGGTTGCTTTACTCTTCTACTAACTATGTACGTTGGAAAGACGAATATTTGTCAGAGGATATCTGACAGGCGCCCGTTCCCGCTCAGGGGAACGGGCTCAGAGTTACACTGCCAGTTCGTGACGCAGCTGGCGTAATACCGGTTCGATCTCCGGCATCACACCATGCCACAGCAGGAACGCATGCGCGGCCTGCCCCACCAGCATCCCTAAACCGTCGGCATATTCTGTGGCACCCTGTTGCTGCGCCCAGGCCAGAAACGGAGTTAATCCCTGCTGATAAAACATGTCATAACAACGCGTATGGCCATTGACCGTACCAACCGGTAGCGCCGGGATGTCACCGCTGATACCGGATGCCGTAGCGTTAATCACTAAATCAAACCGCTGTTGATCAAGTTGATCCAGGGGTAACGCGGATATTTCACCCAGATGCTGGAACACCTGCGCCAATGTCTGCGCACGGCTAAAAGTACGGTTGGTGATCACCACTTCACAACCAAAAGACAGTAGCGGCAAGATAGCGCCACGTGCCGCGCCACCAGCCCCCACCAACAGGATACGATCCTTGGGTTGGATCAACCCCTGACGTTCAAGATCGGTCAGCAGGCCGATCCCGTCAGTGTTGTCACCCAGTAACCCACCGTCTGGCAGTATCTTCAAGGTATTTACCGCACCGGCCAGCGAGGCTCGTTGACTCAGTTCGGTCGCCGCTTCATAAGCATTTTCTTTAAAAGGGACCGTGACGTTCGCTCCCTTGCCACCCGCCTGAATGAACGTCTGCAAAGTGGTTTCGAAACCATCCAGTGGCGCCAGCACAGTGCCATAGGGATGTTCTATCCCTGTTTGCGCGGCAAATAGCGCATGAATACGCGGTGACTTGCTGTGGCCGATAGGGTTACCGAATACTGCAAACTTCTCCATGCACGTTGCCTCTAGCCTTGACGGATCTGCTCACCGGTCAGGACATCTCTGATTTCGGAAGGATTAAGACGGCCACCGACGCTACCGGCCAGCACCGGGAAAGCGGCACCAAACTGCTGCTGCACTTCATCGGCACTACGGCAAGGCTCTTGCCCGCTGAGATTGGCGCTGGTCGATACCAGCGGTTTGCCAAACTGCCGACAAAGTTGCTGTACCAACGGATGATCGCTAACACGTACCGCCAACGAATTGAAACGGCCGGTCAGCAAACGCGAGGTTTCCGACCGGGCAGGGATCACCCAGGTCACCGGCCCCGGCCAGCTGGCAAACATCGTAGCGCGTTGCTGTTTGTTCAACGCGGTGTCATCTATATAAGGTGTTAACTGTGCGTAATCCGCTGCAATCAGGATCAATCCTTTTTCCCATGGGCGCTGTTTCAGTGCCAATAAGGCATTAACCGCCTGCTCGCTGTCGGGATCGCAACCCAGGCCAAACACCGCCTCGGTCGGATAGGCAATGACCTGTTGATTATGCAGTGCGTCAATAATTGGCGTGAAGATGGCTGTGGATTCTGAGCTCATGATGTCATTATTCTGTGGTTACTACGGGTTTCCCGCAAAGTTTACTGGCACAGCAAAGGGTTGGACCTTTCGCCGTGCGCTTTTCCATCAGCAACGGATAGTGGCAGTACTCACACTCACCGGCAACGGGTTTGAAATTGAGAACAAACTGGCATTCCGGGTAGCGATCGCATGAGTGGAACACTTTGCCATAGCGCGATTTCCGCTGCAGCAATTTGCCCTGTTCGCACTGCGGACAGCTGATACTGGTTTCGTCAGGTTTATCGATAACCTCGGTGTGGTCGCACTCCGGGTAGTTACTGCAAGCGATAAACATGCCGTAACGTCCCTGGCGCAAGGCCAGCGTCGCCTGGCATTTTGGACATTCCTGTCCATCCAGCATTTTGACGATATGGCCATCGGCCTGCGCTTTCAGCGGCCGGATATGTTGGCATTCAGGGTAACGGGTACAGCCGAGGAAGGGGCCGTGGCGACCACTGCGGATCACCAGCTCGGCCCCGCATTCCGGACAGGGTTCATTTTGCCTGGCGGCAAAAATCGCGGCTTTTGTCATAACTTCTTCTATGCATGTTATCGGCTCAGTGCAGATAACCTTCGTTTACTTCAAACAACAGTTCTTCCATTTGCTGATAGGCACTTTCATATCCGGGAATATTAAACAGCACCATCAGCACCACCCATTTCAGATCTTCGAGATCGAATTCCGTGTTATCCAAAGCCATAACACGATCGATAACCATTTCACGGGTTTCGAGGTTCAATACCTGAATCTGCTCCAGGAACAGGAGGAAACCACGGCAACTGGCATCCAAACGCACGCCTTCTTCTTCGGTGTAAATCCGCATTGCCAGCGGATCGGCATCCATAAAATACGGCGCATTTTCGCCTTCCTGCAGGTCGGCGAGTTTTTCAAGCCAATTCAACGCGTTGTAGATATCATCCCGATGAAACCCCGCCTGAGCGAGATCATCAGTCAGTTGATCCTGATCGACGCGCATCTCTGGTTCATTGTGGATATAAGTTTCAAACAAGTACATCAGTACGTCGAACATGGCCTGCCCTCCTTATTCGGACATAGCCGCCGGGTACAGCTGCGATCCACCCTGCTAACTCCAGATCGAGTAATTTGATTACCACCTCTGGCACAGGTTGGCCGGCACGTTCAGCGACGACGTCAACAGGTGTCACCTCATCTCCTACGTTAGCCAACACATCGGCAAATGGCAATTCAACTTCGGCCTCTGACGCACAAATAGTTGTATTTTCGTTCAGTGACAGCCAATGCAGCCCACTTCCCAGTTGTTCAGCGATCTCTTTCGGGCCAGTTACCAGATAGGCTCCCTGTTGGATCAACCAATGCGTGCCCTCGCTCATCGGGTTGCCCAGCGCCCCAGGTAAAGCGAACACTTCACGCCCCTGCTCCAGCGCATAACGCGCGGTAATCAGCGTTCCACTGCGCAAAGAGGCTTCAATCACCACCACACCCAGACTCAACCCACTAATGATACGGTTACGACGAGGAAAATGATCCGGCATCGGCAGATCGGTGACCAGATATTCAGAGATCAACGCCCCACCGTTCTCGACAATTCGTTCTGCCAGACGGCGATGTCGGCGCGGATAGATGTTATCCAAGCCGCTGCCTAATACGGCGACCGTTCCTCCTTCCGCCGCCAGCGCCGCGCGGTGGCAAATACTGTCAATGCCAAGCGCCAGCCCACTGGTGATGGTAAACCCGCAGTGCACTAATCCGGTGGCAAAGTAATTAGCCCAGTGTTCACCGTAATGACTAAACTGACGGCTACCTACCATGGCGATTTGCGGCTGCTGCGCAGCAGCCGGATTCCCCTTTACCAGCAGCAACAGCGGAGCATCATCGATAGGGAGCAATAGTTCTGGGTAACCAACCTCACCGTAGACCCACATCAAGTTGCCGGGCTGTTCCAACCAGGCAAGCGTAGCCGCCAGATAGCGCGGATCGGCCTGACGAAACTGGGCCTGCTGTCGGTCATTCAACCCCAATTCCCGTAACAGGAGATAAGGCTCTCCTCCCGTCGCCACCATCTGCCGTATTATCTGGCTGGCCTGCGCCGCCCCCAGCCCGGTGACCCCACGCATCCGTAAGCCGATTTCCTGTGCCTGCATCGCCTGTTCCCTCGCAGAAAATGGTGGTATTACCAATTCGAGCAATTGGTGCGCAATGCTGTCAATCAGGCTGGGAAATGTCTAGAATAGAAGCTAAACCTCGTTTATCACTCGGATACAGATCTCAAGATATATGTCAGTATTGCAGGTATTACATTACCCAGATGACCGGCTGCGCAAAGTCGCGGCCCCGGTAAAAGAAGTCAATGCGAATATCCAGCGCATCGTGGATGATATGTTTGAAACCATGTACGCAGAGGAAGGCATTGGCCTGGCTGCGACACAGGTGGATATCCATCAGCGCATTATCGTCATTGACGTTTCTGAGAACCGCGATCAGCGCCTGGTGCTGATCAACCCGGAACTGCTGGAAAAAAGCGGTGAAACCGGGATTGAGGAAGGCTGCCTTTCCATTCCTGAACAACGAGCTTTAGTCCCGCGTGCCGCTGCTGTGAAAATCAGAGCGCTGGACCGTGACGGCAAACCTTTTGAGCTGGAAGCCGACGACCTGTTGGCCATCTGTATCCAGCACGAGATGGACCACCTGGTAGGCAAGCTGTTCGTCGATTACCTGTCGCCACTCAAGCGCCAGCGTATCCGTCAGAAACTGGAAAAAATGGCCAAGCTTAACGCCCGCGCCTAACCGATCAGGAAATCAACGTGTCTGACTCTTTACGGATTATTTTCGCCGGAACTCCAGACTTCGCAGCGCGTCATCTTGACGCGCTGTTGTCATCTGGGCACCAGATTGTCGGGGTTTTCACTCAACCCGACCGCCCTGCGGGTCGCGGCAATAAGCTGACGCCCAGCCCAGTCAAGGTTCTGGCCGAGCAGCACCATTTACCGGTGTTTCAGCCCAAATCACTGCGCCCGGAAGAGAATCAGCACCTGGTTGCCGATCTCAACGCCGATGTCATGGTGGTCGTGGCTTATGGTCTGATTCTGCCCAAAGCGGTGTTGGATATGCCGCGACTCGGTTGCATTAACGTCCATGGTTCACTGCTGCCTCGCTGGCGTGGAGCCGCACCGATCCAACGTTCACTGTGGGCCGGCGATCATGAAACCGGCGTTACCATCATGCAGATGGACGTGGGTTTGGACACCGGCGATATGATGCACAAGATTGCCTGCCCGATCGAAGCCGATGACACCAGCGCCAGCCTGTACGATAAACTGGCGCAGCTCGGCCCGCAGGGCATGCTGACCACGTTGCAGCAGATGGCTGCAGGTACGGCGAAACGTGAAGTGCAGGATGAATCGCTGGTCACCTATGCCGAAAAGCTGAGCAAAGAAGAAGCCCGCCTGGACTGGAACCTGCCCGCCGTGCAGCTTGAACGCTGCGTTCGTGCCTTCAACCCGTGGCCAGTCAGTTACTTCACCATTGACGATCAACCGGTGAAAGTGTGGCAGGCAACGGTGCTGGCACAAAATGCGGATGCAGAACCTGGCACCATCATCCATGCCGACAAGCACGGTATTCAGGTGGCGACCGCCGAAGGCATTCTTAACCTGACTCAACTGCAGCCGGCAGGCAAAAAACCCATGTCTGCTCAGGATTTGCTGAACTCACGTCGTGAATGGTTTACGCCGGGCAACCGGTTATAAACCGCCCCCACTGCCCGGCCAATAATCGCCGGGCTGTTTCTTTCTTAATGCCGATCGTTATCAGCTTTAGCCTATGAAAAACAATTACAATCTCCGCAGCATCGCAGCCATTGCCATCGGTCAGGTGTTGGATCAGGGCCAGTCACTCAGTACTGTCCTGCCGTCACTGCAAAAAACCATTTCTGACAAGGATCGTGCTCTGCTGCAGGAACTGTGCTTTGGCACCCTGCGCGTCCTGCCACAGTTGGAATGGTGTATTCAACAATTAATGGCCAAGCCAATGACCGGCAAGCAGCGCACGCTGCACTATTTGTTGATGGTCGGCTTATACCAACTGCTGTATACCCGTATCCCCGCTCATGCGGTGCTGGCGGAAACCGTAGAAGGCGCAGTAGCGCTGAAACGCCCGCAGCTTAAGGGCCTGATCAACGGCGTATTGCGCCAGTTCCAACGCCAGCAGGAAGAATTACTGCAACGTGCTGCCAATAATGACAGCAGCTATCTGCACCCGAGCTGGCTGTTGAAACGTATCCAGCAGGCCTATCCCGCACAGTGGGAGCAGATCATCGATGCCAATAATCAGAAGCCGCCAATGTGGCTGCGCGTCAACCGTTTGCATCATACTCGCGAAGACTACTTGCAGTTGATGGAACAGGCGGGCATTGCCGCGGAACCTCATGCCGAATATCGCGATGCGGTACGTTTGCTGGCACCCTGCGCCGTTACCGACCTGCCAGGCTTTGCCGACGGCTGGGTCACCGTGCAGGATGCCTCCGCGCAGGGCTGTGTCGATCTGCTGGATCCGCAAGACGGGGAACAGATCCTCGATTTGTGTGCGGCTCCCGGTGGAAAAACTACCCATATTTTAGAGGCGGCACCCAAAGCCCATGTGATGGCCGTCGATATCGATGAACAGCGCCTGAAGCGGGTCAAAGAAAACCTGCAACGTCTGCGTTTACACGCCGAAGTAAAGCAAGGCGATGGCCGCACTCCGCAACAATGGTGCGGCGACAAGCAATTCGATCGCATTTTGCTGGATGCTCCTTGCTCTGCCACCGGTGTGATCCGCCGTCACCCAGATATTAAATGGTTGCGACGCGACAGTGATATCGCTGAACTGGCCGCACTGCAGGCCGAGATTATTGAGGCCATCTGGCCGCATCTCAAAAGCGGAGGAGTGATGGTGTATGCCACCTGCTCCATCTTGCCGGCAGAAAATGCTGAGCAGGTTAGCGCCTTCCTCCAGCGTCATGCCGATGCCCGTCTGGTTGAGACCGGCAACCAGCAGCAGCCTGGCCGACAGAATCTTCCGCATCCAGAGGATGGGGATGGCTTCTTTTACGCTAAGCTGATTAAAATGTAGCTGTTCAGTACTCTGGGCGCGGCTGTTGCGCCCTTTCAGATAATCTTCAGCGGTTTCAGTGTGAAGCAGAGAAGCGAATGAAAATAATTATTCTTGGCGCGGGTCAGGTTGGCGGGACACTGGCAGAAAACCTGGTGGGTGAAAATAACGATATTACCGTCGTGGATACCGATTCCGGCCGCCTGCGTCAGTTACAGGATAAGTTCGACCTGCGGGTCGTTCAGGGCTACGGCTCTCATCCACGTGTACTCCGGGAAGCGGGGGCGGAAGATGCCGATATGCTGGTTGCCGTCACTAATTCGGACGAAACCAACATGATTGCCTGTCAGATTGCCTACTCACTGTTTAATACACCTAACCGAATCGCCCGTATCCGTGCGCCAGAATATATCCGCGAGTCAGAGAAGCTGTTTCACCCTGAAGCGGTACCCATCGACCACCTGATCTCACCAGAACAGCTGGTTATCGACTACATCTATAAATTGATTGAGTATCCGGGTGCGCTGCAGGTGGTCAACTTTGCAGAGGGCAAGGTCAGCATTGCCGCGGTAAAAGCCTACTACGGTGGGCCGTTGGTGGGTAATGCCTTGTCTTCAATGCGCGAGCATATGCCGCATATTGATACTCGCGTCGCCGCTATCTTCCGTCAGGATCGACCGATTCGTCCGCAGGGCTCCACCATTATCGAGGCTGGCGATGAAGTGTTCTTTGTAGCTGCATCACAGCATATCCGTGCGGTAATGAGTGAGTTGCAACGACTGGAAAAGCCCTATAAACGCATCATGATTGTTGGCGGTGGCAACGTCGGCGCAGGCCTGGCGCAAAGGTTGGAGAAATCTTACAACGTGAAGCTGATTGAACGTAATCAGCAACGTGCCGCAGAGCTGGCCGAACAACTGCATGACACCATCGTATTTTATGGTGATGCTTCTGACCAGGAGCTGCTGGCAGAAGAACATGTTGATCAGGTGGATGTTTTTATCGCCATCACCAACGATGACGAAGCAAATATCATGTCCGCCATGCTCGCCAAACGTATGGGGGCCAAAAAGGTAATGGTGCTGATTCAGCGTCGTGCCTATGTTGACCTGGTACAAGGCAGCGTCATCGACATTGCAATTTCTCCACAACAAGCCACCATTTCAGCGCTGTTGGGCCACGTGCGGAAAGCAGATATCGTCAGCGTTTCCTCACTCCGTCGCGGCGTCGCGGAAGCCATCGAAGCCATTGCGCACGGCGACGAAAGTACTTCAAAAGTGGTCGGCCGCACCGTTGAAAATATTAAATTGCCGCCAGGTACTACTATTGGCGCCATTGTGCGCGGTGATGACGTTATTATTGCCAACGGTAACAGCAAAATCGAACAGGGCGATCACGTCATTATGTTTATAACCGATAAAAAGTTCGTTCCTGACGTTGAGCGGCTGTTCCAGCCAAGTCCTTTCTTCCTGTAGAACAAATGTAGTAATGAATGGTCTATAATTGCGAGGTTGTTCTCTGCCATAGAAAGAGATAAAACTTTTCGCTCCTTTTGTGGCAAAGGGAAATTGCTTTGTTAAACTTGAGTTATTAAATTCTGCAAGGGGTGCGTTCTATGAGTATGATGAAAGAGTTCCGCGAATTTGCCATGCGTGGCAACGTGGTTGATTTGGCAGTGGGTGTAATTATTGGTGCGGCGTTTGGTAAGATCGTATCGTCTTTCGTTGCAGATATCATCATGCCACCGCTAGGCTTGCTGATCGGTGGTGTTGATTTCAAACAATTCCACCTGGTATTGCGCGAAGCTCAAGGCGCGGTTCCTGCAGTAGTGATGAACTACGGTTCATTCATCCAAACCATTTTCGATTTCGTGATTGTTGCCTTCGCTATTTTCCTGGCAATTAAATTAATGAATAAAGTACGCCGTAAACAGGAAGAAGCGCCAGCAGCGCCGCCTGCGCCAACTGCAGAAGAAAAATTGCTGACTGAAATTCGCGATTTACTGAGCCAACAGCAACAGCCAAAACTATAAAATAGTTTATCTGGGATTACTAAAAAGCCATCTTATTCAGATGGCTTTTTTAATGCCTTAAAACCAGAAGGCCAGTGGTAAATTATCCTTTGATAGTTTACCACTGGCCTCCCAGTTACCGCCTTTTGCGTGTTTGTCTTTACGCCGGTAGCTGCCTTTCCCTTTGGTATTTTTCTCAATCCTTTGGCGGAATAACGGATCGTGCAACAGTGCCTCAATGGCATTGTCCTGTATCTGGCCTTTGGTATGACGGTATTTAGTCATGGTAATTCTCCTTGTTTATGTATGGATATAAATCACGGCGATAATACTGCTGCCCGTGTAAAAATTAAAGAGCCGCCAGCCCTTTCAGGCATCTTTTTTTGCCTTTTCATCACTGGCACCCTGTTCTAGCGCTTCCAAAATCGAGCAATAATTGCTGGTATGCGCGCTACCGCAGCAAGCATCGCTGAGGCGCTTTAGCGACTCACGCATCCGAGTCAGCTCTTTAAGCTTATTCTCTACTTCACTGAGCCGCGCATCGACGATCGACTTCGACTCCCGACAGGTATGATGTACAGGGTCAACCCGGATAGATAATAGTTCAGCAATGGTTTCCAATGTAAAACCGAGTTGTTTGGCATAACGGATAAAACGTAGCCGCTGCAAGTCTTGCTGGCTATACAACCGATAACCGCCCTCGGTACGGATGTTATGATCCATCATTCCCTGCTTCTCGTAGTAACGCACGGTGTCAGGGGTCACGTCAGCAAGCTTTGCCAGTTGGCCAATTTTAAGCATCACTCTTTCTCCGGTGAAAATTTTCCACTCAGTGCACGTTGATATTCACCATGCAAGAAATCGGTACTCATGTTAATAGCGTTAGCATAGCGGATAGAGACGGGGATCTTAAGTCTAGCGGGGAAAGAACGCACGTTTGGCTGACGATAGACGTAAAAAAACCGGGCAAGCCCGGTTTTTTCACGCGTCCACAGATTACTCTGCAGTTGCTACTTCTGCTTGAGACTCAGCACGATCAACCAGCTCGATGTATGCCATCGGCGCATTGTCGCCTGCGCGGAAGCCACACTTCAGAATGCGAGTGTAACCACCGGCACGGCTCGCGAAACGCGGGCCCAGCTCGTTAAACAGTTTTGCCACGATCTCGTTATCACGAGTACGGGCGAATGCCAGACGACGATTAGCTACGCTGTCGGTCTTGGCAAGAGTAATCAGCGGCTCAACAACGCGACGCAGCTCTTTTGCTTTTGGCAAGGTCGTCTTGATGATCTCATGACGAACCAAAGAGCCGGCCATGTTACGGAACATAGCCTGGCGATGGCTGCTGTTACGGTTCAGTTGACGACCACTCTTACGATGGCGCATGACCTTATCCTTCTCAGTAAAACCTTAACCTGTGATCCGGTTACTCGTCAGCAATGCTTGCCGGTGGCCAGTTTTCCAGGCGCATGCCCAGTGACAGTCCACGGGAGGCCAGCACGTCTTTAATCTCAGTAAGAGATTTTTTACCCAGGTTCGGCGTTTTCAGCAACTCAACCTCGGTACGCTGTACCAGATCACCGATGTAGTGGATAGCTTCTGCCTTAAGGCAGTTAGCAGAGCGGACAGTCAATTCCAGATCGTCAACAGGGCGCAGCAGAATCGGATCGAATTCTGGTTTCTCTTCTTTAACTTCTGGTTGACGAACATCACGTAAGTCAACAAAAGCTTCAAGTTGTTCAGCCAGGATGGTAGCCGCACGGCGGATCGCCTCTTCAGGATCGATCGTGCCATTGGTTTCCATTTCGATGACCAGCTTGTCCAGGTCAGTACGCTGTTCTACACGCGCTGCTTCAACATTGTAGGCAATACGCTCTACAGGGCTATAGCAGGCGTCAACCAACAGACGACCGATCGGGCGCTCATCTTCTTCCGAATGAATTCGGGCAGAAGCCGGCACATAACCACGACCACGTTGAACTTTGATACGCATGCTGATAGCAGCGTTTTCATCGGTCAGGTGGCAGATCACGTGCTGAGGCTTGACGATTTCGACATCACCATCATGGGTAATGTCGGCAGCGGTCACAGGGCCAATGCCAGATTTATTCAGGGTAAGGATAACTTCATCTTTCCCTTGAACTCTCACCGCCAGCCCTTTCAGGTTGAGCAGGATCTCCAGGATATCTTCCTGTACGCCTTCTTTGGTGCTGTACTCATGCAGTACACCATCAATCTCAACCTCGGTCACCGCGCAACCCGGCATAGACGAAAGCAGAATACGGCGCAGTGCATTGCCGAGAGTATGGCCAAAGCCACGCTCTAACGGCTCAAGGGTCACCTTGGCGTGCGTCGAACTGACTTGCTCGATATCTACCAGGCGCGGTTTTAGAAACTCTGTCACAGAACCCTGCATTGTGTCCTCTCTTTGGTACTAAGCCTTACTTGGAGTAAAGCTCGACGATCAGGTGTTCGTTAATGTCCGCAGACAGATCGGTACGTTCAGGCATACGCTTGAACACGCCTTCCATCTTAGCAGCATCAACTTCAAGCCAGGTCGGCTTTTCACGCTGCTCAGCCAGCTCCAGAGAAGCTTTAACACGAGATTGCTTTTTAGCCTTCTCGCGGATGCTGACTACGTCATTCGGAGATACCTGATAAGAAGCGATGTTAACAACGCGACCATTTACCATAATTGCTTTGTGGCTAACCAACTGACGTGACTCTGAACGAGTAGCGCCGAAGCCCATACGGTAAACAACGTTGTCCAAACGACCTTCCAGCAGTTGCAACAGGTTTGCACCGGTGTTGCCCTTCAGGCGTGCTGCTTCTTTGTAATAGTTACGGAATTGACGCTCCAGAACACCGTACATACGGCGAACTTTTTGCTTCTCACGTAACTGTACACCATAGTCAGACAGACGCGGTTTACGCGCACCGTGTTGACCAGGCGGTTGCTCAATTTTACACTTGGTATCGATCGCGCGAACGCCAGACTTCAGGAACAAGTCTGTGCCCTCACGGCGGCTAAGCTTGAGCTTAGGACCCAAATATCTTGCCATTTTCTTTCTCCAACAAACCTAAAAGCTTACGTTATACGCGGCGCTTTTTCGGCGGACGACAACCGTTGTGAGGGATAGGAGTCACATCAGTAATATTAGTGATGCGGAAACCAGCGGCGTTCAGAGCACGAATAGTTGATTCGCGGCCTGGACCCGGTCCCTTAACCATAACTTCCAGATTCTTGATACCGTATTCTTTTACTGCGTCAGCACAACGTTCGGCTGCAACCTGAGCTGCAAACGGAGTTGACTTACGAGAACCACGGAAACCAGAACCACCGGCAGTTGCCCAACCCAATGCATTACCCTGACGATCGGTAATAGTCACAATGGTGTTGTTGAAAGACGCATGGACATGAGCCACGCCGTCAGAGACTTGTTTTCTTACACGCTTACGTGTACGAACAGGTGCCTTTGCCATTATTCAATCACCCTGATTATTTCTTGATTGGTTTACGCGGACCCTTACGGGTACGTGCGTTGGTCTTAGTACGCTGACCGCGAACTGGCAGACCACGACGATGACGCAAACCACGGTAAGTACCAAGATCCATCAGACGCTTGATGCTCAGGGTAACTTCACGACGCAAATCACCTTCTACAGTGAATTTGGCGACTGCTTCACGCAGCTGTTCAATTTGCTCTTCAGACAGCTCACTGATCTTAACATGTTCAGCAATACCCGTAGACGCACAGATAGACTGTGAGCGGGTTTTACCGATTCCGAAGATCGACGTTAAGGCGATTACGGTATGTTTATGATCAGGAAT
Source organism: Serratia sp. BIGb0163 (assembly GCF_024809935.1). Lineage (NCBI taxonomy): Bacteria > Pseudomonadati > Pseudomonadota > Gammaproteobacteria > Enterobacterales > Yersiniaceae > Serratia > Serratia sp. BIGb0163. Next base: position 264,763 of record NZ_JANUDZ010000007.1, on the reverse strand, counting down.
GTTAATGCCTGCTATACGGGCCACTATGCACTCCTACTATTTTATACGGCAACACCATTCTGAAAAGCCCGTTTTCAGGATACTCAAATAATGTTGCAGCTACATACAAAAGATTGGCTGGCTAATCTAGCCAGCTCAACCCAACTTTGCAAGAAAAATATGCGAGATAATCAGCCTTGACGCTGTTTATGCTTCGGCTCGGCGCTGCAAATCACACGAACGACACCGTTACGCTTAACGATTTTGCAGTTACGACATAATTTCTTGACGGAAGCACGAACTTTCATTTTTACTCTCCGTAACTTCTCAAACGAACCTGTTAGCGGTTATAGCCTTTCAGGTTTGCTTTCTTCAATGCAGACTCGTACTGACTTGACATCATCAGAGTTTGCACTTGAGCCATAAAGTCCATGATGACGACAACCACGATCAGTAGCGAGGTACCACCAAAGTAGAATGGTACTTTCATTGCATCACGCATGAACTCCGGGATCAGGCAGATGAAAGTAATGTACATCGCGCCCACCAGGGTTAAACGCGTCATTACTTTATCGATATACTTCGCCGTTTGCTCTCCCGGACGAATTCCTGGTACGAAGGCACCGGACTTCTTCAGGTTATCTGCTGTCTCACGCGGGTTGAAAACCAACGCCGTGTAAAAGAAACAGAAGAAGATGATTGCAGACGCATAGAGTAACACATAAAGCGGTTGCCCTGGCTGCAAATACAGCGAAATCGTTGTCAGCCAGTTCCAACCGGTACCGCCCCCAAACCATGATGCAATCGTGGCCGGGAACAGAATAATGCTGGAAGCGAAGATTGCCGGGATAACCCCTGCCATGTTCACTTTCAACGGTAAGTGTGTGCTCTGTGCTGCATAAACACGACGACCTTGTTGACGTTTCGCATAGTTAACGACGATACGACGTTGACCACGTTCGATGAAAACAACGAAGAAGGTTACTGCAAACACCAATACTGCAACCAACAGCAACAGGAGGAAGTGCAGGTCGCCTTGCCGGGCTTGTTCGATAGTATGGGCCACAGCCGGCGGGAGTCCCGCTACAATGCCTGCAAAGATAATGATCGAGATACCGTTACCGATACCACGTTCAGTAATCTGTTCACCCAGCCACATCAGGAACATTGTCCCGGTAACCAAGCTCACTACTGCAGTAAAGTAGAACGCAAAGCCTGGATTTAACACCAGACCTTGCATACCAGGCATATTCGGCAAACCGGTAGCAATACCGATCGACTGGAATATAGCCAACACCAGCGTACCGTAACGGGTGTACTGACTAATCTTGCGACGGCCAGCCTCCCCTTCTTTCTTGATTTCTGCTAACGCTGGATGAACCACCGTTAACAGCTGGATAATGATCGACGCCGAAATATACGGCATGATCCCCAGGGCAAAGATAGAAGCACGGCTGAGGGCACCACCAGAGAACATGTTAAACATTTCAATGATAGTGCCTCTCTGCTGCTCGAGCAATTTGGCAAGCACAGTGGCATCGATACCAGGAATCGGAATAAAAGAGCCGATACGGAAGACAATCAGCGCGCCGATTACAAACAAAAGTCTGCGCTTCAGCTCGCCGAGCCCGCCTTTAGCACTTTGAAAATCTAATCCTGGTTGCTTAGCCATCTGCTACTTATTCCTCAATTTTACCGCCAGCAGCTTCGATAGCAGCACGAGCGCCTTTGGTGACACGCAGACCACGCAGGGTAACCGGACGAGCGATTTCGCCAGAAAGCATAACTTTCGCGAATTCGATCTGGACACCAACAACGTTAGCGGCTTTCAGCGTGTTCAGGTCGATTACGTCGCCTTCAACAAGAGCCAGTTCAGACAGACGAACTTCTGCCGTGATCATAGCTTTGCGAGAGGTGAAGCCGAATTTCGGCAAACGACGATATAAAGGCATCTGACCACCTTCAAAACCACGACGTACGCCACCGCCAGAACGTGAGTTCTGACCTTTGTGACCACGACCAGCGGTTTTACCCAGGCCAGAACCAATACCACGACCTACACGCTTAGGCGCATGCTTGGCACCTTCAGCCGGAGACAGAGTATTTAAACGCATCTGTTACTCCTCAACCTTAACCATGTAGGAAACCAAGTTGACCATACCACGTACAGCAGGAGTATCCTCACGCTCTACAGTATGACCAATACGACGCAGACCTAAACCGAGCAAGGTTGCCTTGTGCTTTGGCAAACGGCCGATGCTGCTTTTTGTTTGAGTTACTTTAATAGTCTTTGCCATGGTTATTTCCCTAGAATTTCTTCGACGGACTTACCACGCTTGGCAGCGACCATTTCTGGGGATTTCATATCTTCCAAAGCAGCAATAGTTGCACGAACCACGTTGATCGGGTTAGTAGAACCATATGCTTTAGCTAATACGTTATGAACCCCTGCAACTTCCAGGACGGCGCGCATTGCACCACCGGCGATGATACCGGTACCTTCGGAAGCTGGTTGCATGAACACGCGAGAACCCGTGTGAGCACCTTTAACAGGGTGCTGCAGAGTACCGCTATTCAAAGCAACATTAATCATAGCGCGACGGGCTTTTTCCATCGCTTTCTGGATCGCTGCCGGAACTTCGCGTGCTTTGCCGTAGCCAAAACCAACGCGACCGTTACCATCACCAACTACTGTCAGTGCGGTAAAGCTGAAAATACGGCCACCTTTTACGGTTTTAGATACGCGGTTTACCGCGATCAGCTTTTCCTGCAGTTCGCCAGCTTGTTTTTCGATGTGAGCCATCTTAAACCTCTTCCTTAGAACTGAAGGCCAGCTTCACGGGCAGCATCTGCCAGTGCCTGGACTCGACCATGATATTGGAAACCGGAACGGTCAAAGGATACTTTAGAGATCCCTTTTTCCAACGCGCGCTCAGCCAGAGCTTTACCTACGGCTGCTGCTGCGTCTTTGTTACCGGAATACTTCAATTGCTCTGTGACAGCTTTTTCTAAAGTAGAAGCAGCTACCAGTACTTCAGAACCATTTGGAGCAATTACCTGTGCGTAAATGTGACGCGGGGTACGATGTACCACCAGGCGGGTTGCACCCAGTTCTTTGATCTTACGGCGTGCGCGGGTCGCACGACGGATACGAGCAGATTTCTTATCCATAGTGTTACCTTACTTCTTCTTAGCCTCTTTGGTACGCACGACTTCGTCGGCGTAACGGACACCCTTGCCTTTGTAAGGCTCAGGACGGCGGTAGGCACGCAGATCTGCAGCAACCTGGCCAATAACCTGCTTATCAGCGCCTTTCAGCACGATTTCAGTTTGGCTTGGGCATTCAGCAGTAATACCTGCTGGCAGCTGGTGATCGACCGGGTGAGAGAAGCCTAAGGCTAAATTCACCACGTTGCCTTTAACAGCAGCACGATAACCAACACCTACCAGTTGAAGCTTCTTGGTGAAGCCTTCGGTAACACCAACAACCATTGCGTTCAGCAGAGCGCGCGTAGTACCCGCTTGGGCCCATGCGTTAGCAAAACCTTCGCGCGGGGCGAAAGTCAGTGCGTTAGCTTCTTGCTTCACTTCAACGGCGTTGTGGACAGTACGAGTCAGCTCGCCGTTCTTACCCTTAATCGAAATAACCTGACCGTTGAGTTTTACCTCTACGCCGGCAGGAATGACGACGGGTGCTTTTGCAACACGAGACATTCTTTCCTCCCGAATTAAGCTACGTAGCAGATAATCTCGCCACCAAGACCTGCTTGGCGAGCTGCACGATCGGTCATAACACCTTTAGAGGTAGAAATAACAGCAATACCCAAACCAGCCATAACTTTTGGCAGTGCATCTTTTTTCTTGTAGATGCGCAGACCAGGACGGCTAATTCGTTGAATGCTTTCTACCACTGCCTTGCCCTGGAAGTACTTCAGTACCAGTTCCAGAACAGGCTTGGTGTCGCCTTCGATTTTGAAATCTTCAATAAAACCTTCTTCCTTCAGCAGGTTGGCAATTGCCACTTTCAGCTTGGAGGAAGGCATGGTGACCGCAACTTTGTTCGCGGCTTGACCGTTACGGATACGGGTCAGCATATCCGCGATCGGATCTTGCATGCTCATCTGTCTTTACTCCCGTGATTCAATTGGTAATTACCAGCTAGCCTTTTTCAAGCCTGGTACTTCACCGCGCATAGCGGCTTCACGTAACTTGATACGGCTCAACCCGAATTTGCCCACATAACCATGTGGACGGCCAGTTTGGCGGCAGCGTTTACGCTGACGAGACGGGCTGGAATCACGCGGCAGAGTTTGCAGCTTGAGAACAGCATCCCAACGATCTTCGTCGGAAGAGTTCACACCAGAAATGATAGCCTTCAGTTCCTCGCGTTTAGCGCGGTACTTTTCAGCCAGTTTCACGCGAACGACTTCGCGTGCTTTCATTGATTGCTTAGCCATCAGTAACCCTGCCTTACTTACGGAACGGGAAGTTAAAAGCAGCCAACAGCGCGCGGCCTTCATCATCAGATTTCGCAGTAGTGGTAATGGTAATATCCAAACCACGAACGCGATCGACTTTGTCGTAGTCGATTTCTGGGAAGATGATTTGCTCACGCACACCCATGCTGTAGTTACCACGGCCATCGAATGACTTAGCGGACAAGCCACGGAAGTCACGGATACGTGGAACAGCAATGGAAATCAGTCGCTCAAAGAACTCCCACATGCGTTCGCCACGCAGAGTTACTTTACAGCCGATCGGATAGCCCTGGCGGATTTTGAAGCCTGCAACAGATTTGCGTGCTTTGGTGATGAACGGCTTTTGACCGGAGATTGCTGCCAGATCCGCTGCTGCATTATCCAGCAGTTTCTTGTCAGCGATCGCTTCACCAACACCCATATTCAGGGTGATCTTCTCGACCCGAGGGACTTGCATGACAGAGTTGTAATCAAACTGAGACATCAGTTGTTTGACTACCTCGTCTTTGTAGTAATCATGCAGTTTCGCCATCGTATTACTCCAAATTACTTGATAGTTTCGCTGTTAGATTTGAAGAAACGGACTTTTTTCCCGTCTTCGAATCTAAAGCCTACACGGTCAGCCTTACCGGTAGCCGCGTTGAAGAGAGCAATGTTAGAAACTTGAATTGCAGCTTCTTTTTCAACAATGCCACCTGGTTGGTTCAGGGCCGGGACCGGCTTCTGATGTTTCTTAACCAGGTTGATACCTTCAACAATGACCTTACCAGCAGACAGGACATTTTTTACTTTACCGCGTTTACCTTTGTCTTTCCCGGTAAGCACGATAATTTCGTCATCACGACGGATTTTCGCTGCCATGTTTCGCTCCTTAGAGTACTTCTGGTGCCAGAGAGATAATTTTCATGAACTTCTCATTACGCAGTTCACGAGTTACCGGCCCAAAAATACGCGTACCGATAGGTTGCTCGCTGTTATTGTTTAAAATAACGCATGCATTACCATCGAAGCGAATGACAGAACCGTCCGGGCGACGTACACCCTTCTTGGTGCGCACCACTACCGCCTTCAGCACATCGCCTTTCTTCACCTTACCGCGAGGAATTGCTTCCTTGATGGTAATTTTGATGACATCGCCAATGCCTGCGTAGCGACGGTGCGAGCCACCTAGAACCTTGATACACATTACGCGACGTGCACCGGAGTTGTCGGCCACGGTCAGCATAGTCTGTTCTTGGATCATGTTAGTGCTCCGCTAATGTCAACTACAACTTTAGGACCTATTACTAGATCGTTGAAAAGCCCCATAACCAAGGGCGCAGCATTATAACACCGCTTCCAGAGTATGGGTAGAAAAAATAAACGGCTCATTTTCTGAGCCGTTTATAAGTTAGAGCCAGCTACTCTATTACAGAATCGCTTTCTCTACAACGCGAACCAACGTCCAGGACTTAGTCTTGGACAGTGGACGGCATTCGCGGATTTCTACCACGTCACCGATACCACATTCGTTGTTCTCGTCATGTACGTGCAGCTTGGTCGTACGCTTGATGAATTTCCCGTAGATCGGGTGCTTCACCGTGCGCTCGATAGCAACAACCATGGATTTCTCCATTTTGTCACTAATAACACGACCCTGCAGAGTACGGTTAATATCAGTCATTTACACACCCGCCTTTTCAGTCAGTAAAGTCTTAACGCGTGCGACATTACGACGCACTTGTTTCAACAGGTGAGTTTGTTGCAGCTGGCCACTTGCCGCCTGCATGCGCAAGTTAAATTGCTCACGCAGCAGGTTGAGCAGCTCAGTGTTCAGCTCTTCAACGCTTTTTTCACGCAGCTCTTGTGCTTTCATTACATCACCGTCTTAGTTACAAAGGTGGTTTTGATCGGCAATTTAGCTGCAGCCAGCTTGAATGCCTCACGGGCGACCTCTTCTGGTACACCGTCCATTTCGTACAGGACTTTCCCAGGTTGGATCAGGGCAACCCAATATTCCACGTTACCCTTACCTTTACCCATACGCACTTCGAGCGGCTTCTCGGTAATTGGTTTGTCCGGGAATACACGGATCCAAATTTTACCTTGACGCTTAACTGCACGAGTCATTGCACGACGAGCTGCTTCGATTTGACGAGCAGTCAGACGGCCACGGCCAACAGCTTTCAGACCGAAAGTGCCGAAGCTAACATCCGTACCCTGCGCCAGACCACGGTTGCGGCCTTTGTGCATCTTACGGAATTTTGTACGCTTTGGTTGTAACATCAGCGACTCTCCTTACTTGCGGCCTTTACGCTGCTGCTTTTTAGGTTGAGCAGCCGGTTCCGGTTGTTCAACTGCAGCCATACCACCCAGGATCTCACCTTTGAAGATCCATACCTTAACGCCGATTACACCATAAGTGGTGTGCGCTTCAGATGTGTTGTAATCGATATCCGCACGCAGTGTATGCAACGGAACACGACCTTCACGGTACCATTCGGTACGCGCGATTTCAGCACCGCCAAGGCGGCCGCTTACTTCAACTTTGATACCTTTAGCGCCAAGACGCATTGCGTTCTGTACAGCACGCTTCATAGCACGACGGAACATAACGCGACGTTCCAACTGTGAAGTGATGCTGTCAGCAACCAATTTAGCGTCAAGTTCCGGTTTACGGACTTCGGCGATGTTAATTTGCGCAGGAACGCCAGCGATGTTCGCTACGACCTTACGCAGTTTTTCGACATCTTCACCTTTCTTGCCGATAACGATGCCTGGACGAGCAGTGTGAATAGTCACACGGATGCTCTTCGCAGGACGCTCGATAACGATGCGAGAAACGGAAGCTTTCGCCAGTTCCTTAATCAGGAATTGGCGAACTTTAAAGTCGCTGTCCAGGTTGTCAGCGAATTCTTTGGTATTCGCATACCAAGTAGAGTTCCAAGGTTTGACAATACCCAGGCGAATACCATTAGGATGTACTTTCTGACCCATTGCTAGTCTCCAGAGTCTCAGCGATCGGACACAACCACAGTAATGTGGCTGGTGCGCTTCAGGATGCGATCTGCACGACCTTTTGCACGCGGCATAATGCGCTTCATGCTTGGGCCTTCGTCTACGAAGATTTTCGTGACTTTCAGATCATCGATGTCAGCGCCATCGTTGTGTTCTGCGTTAGCAATGGCAGACTCCAGCACTTTCTTAACCAGACCAGCAGCTTTCTTGTTGGTGTAGGCCAGAGTTTCCAGAGCTTGCGACACTTTCTTACCGCGGATCAGGTCTGCAACAAGGCGGACCTTCTGTGCAGAAGAACGAGCGTGGCGATGTTTAGCGATAGTTTCCATCTCTTCCTCCTACCTTAGCGCTTTTTAGCTTTTTTATCAGCCGCATGGCCGCGATAAGTGCGAGTCGGCGCGAATTCACCCAGTTTGTGACCGACCATTTCATCGGAAACGAACACTGGTACGTGCTGACGACCATTATGGACAGCGATGGTCAAACCGATCATGTTAGGAAAGATCGTTGAACGACGGGACCAAGTGCGCAAAGGCTTCTTGTCACCGCTTTCCACCGCTTTCTCTACCTTCTTCAGCAAGTGCAGGTCAATAAAAGGACCTTTCTTGAGAGAACGTGGCATGGCTTATCCTCTAATTATTTTTTGCTACGGCGACGTACGATGAACTTATCAGTACGCTTGTTGCTGCGGGTTTTCTTACCTTTGGTCTGAACGCCCCATGGTGTTACTGGGTGTTTACCAAAGTTTTTACCCTCACCACCACCGTGCGGGTGATCTACCGGGTTCATCGCCGTACCGCGAACGGTAGGACGAATACCACGCCAACGTGCAGCACCTGCTTTACCCAGAACGCGAAGCATATGTTCAGCGTTACCGACTTCACCCAGGGTGGCGCGGCAATCAACTGGAACTTTACGCATTTCGCCTGAGCGCAGACGCAGAGTTACGTAGGAACCATCACGTGCAACGATCTGAACGTAGGCACCAGCAGAGCGAGCGATTTGACCGCCTTTACCTGGTTTCATTTCTACGTTATGAACCGTTGAACCCACTGGGATGTTGCGCATTGGCAGGGCGTTACCTACCTTGATTGCAGCATCAACGCCAGATTGGATCTGGTCACCAGCTTTCAGACCTTTCGGCGCCAGGATATAACGGCGTTCGCCGTCTTTGTACAGAACCAGCGCGATGTTCGCGGAACGGTTCGGATCGTACTCCAGACGCTCAACCACTGCAGCCACACCGTCTTTGTTGCGTTTGAAGTCAACCAGACGATAATGTTGCTTGTGGCCACCACCGATATGACGGGTGGTGATACGGCCATTGTTGTTACGGCCACCGCTTTTGCTCAGTTTCTCAAGCAGCGGGGCATGAGGTTTACCCTTGTGCAGCTCAGGGTTAACCACTTTAACAACGTGGCGACGACCCGGAGATGTAGGTTTACATTTAACAATTGCCATTGTTCTTACTCCTCCGACTTACTCTGCGCCGCCGATGAAGTCCAGATTCTGGCCTTCTTTCAGGGTGACGTAAGCTTTTTTCCAGTCGCTACGACGACCAACACGCTGACCGTGACGCTTCACTTTCCCTTTAACTACCAGGGTGTTAACGTCTTCGACTTCGACTTCAAACAGTTTCTGCACTGCAGCTTTAATTTCTGCTTTGGTCGCGTCTTTGGCAACTTTGAGAACGATGGTGTTAGTTTTTTCCATCGCAGCGGATGCTTTTTCAGATACGTGCGGTGCACGCAGCACTTTCAGCAGACGTTCTTCACGGATCATGCCAGCATCTCCTCAACTTGCTTCACAGCATCAGCAGTCATAACCACTTTGTCGAAGGCGATCAGGCTAACCGGGTCGATACCTGCTACATCGCGCACGTCAACCTTGTACAGGTTGCGAGCAGCCAGGAACAGATTCTCATCCAGTTCGCCGGTTACGATCAGCACATCTTCCAGAGCCATATCTTTCAGTTTCTGTGCCAGCAGCTTAGTTTTAGGCGCTTCTACAGAGAACTTCTCGACAATGATCAGACGATCTTGACGTACCAGTTCGGACAGGATGCTTTTCAGCGCGCCGCGGTACATCTTTTTGTTTACTTTCTGACTGTGGTCCTGAGGCTTCGCAGCAAAGGTCACGCCACCTGAACGCCAGATCGGGCTCTTTACAGAACCTGAACGCGCACGGCCGGTACCTTTCTGGCGCCACGGTTTTTTACCGGAACCAGTTACTTCAGCACGGGTCTTCTGAGCACGAGTACCTTGACGGGCACCTGCTGCATAAGCAACAACAACCTGGTGTACCAGCGCTTCGTTAAAGTCACGACCGAAGGTAGTTTCGGAAACAGTCAGCGCGCTTTGCGCGTCTTTCAATACTAATTCCATTGCTATCCCCTTACGCCTTCACAGCTGGTTTAACGATCAGGTTGCCACCGGTTGCGCCCGGTACAGCACCCTTAACCAGCAGCAGGTTGCGCTCAGCGTCAACACGTACTACGTCCAGGCTTTGAACGGTTACACGCTCGTCACCCAGGTGGCCAGCCATTTTCTTGCCTTTGAACACTTTGCCCGGAGTCTGGTTCTGACCGATAGAACCCGGAACGCGGTGAGACAAGGAGTTACCGTGGGTAGCGTCTTGGGTACGGAAGTTCCAGCGCTTTACAGTGCCAGCAAAACCTTTACCTTTAGAAGTACCGGTAACATCGACTTTTTTAACCTCAGCGAAGATTTCTACGCTGATGTTTTGACCTGCAGTAAATTCTTCACCTTCAGCAGTGCGGAATTCCCACAGACCACGGCCAGCTTCAACGCCAGCTTTAGCGAAATGGCCCGCTTCCGGCTTGGTTACGCGGTTAGCTTTTTTGCTACCGGTAGTAACCTGCACAGCACGGTACCCGTCGTTAGCCAAGTCTTTGACCTGAGTCACGCGGTTCGCTTCAATTTCAATCACGGTTACTGGGATAGAAACGCCATCTTCAGTGAAGATACGAGTCATGCCCAATTTCTTACCGACTAAACCAATCATTGTTTCAACCTCTCAATCGCTCAATGACCTGATTAACCCAGGCTGATCTGCACGTCTACACCAGCAGCCAGATCCAGACGCATCAGAGCATCAACGGTTTTCTCGGTTGGCTCAACGATGTCAACCAGACGCTTGTGAGTGCGAATTTCGTACTGATCACGCGCGTCTTTGTTAACGTGCGGAGAGATCAGAACGGTAAAGCGCTCTTTGCGAGTTGGCAGCGGGATCGGACCACGGACTTGCGCACCAGTGCGCTTAGCAGTCTCGACGATTTCCGCGGTTGATTGATCGATAAGACGATGATCAAACGCTTTCAGGCGGATACGGATTCTTTGGTTCTGCATGAGACCAGAGCTCCAATTATTTATAAACGTAAATAATTACTCCTCACACCCATTTCGATTGATGGGGGAGTGTAATCGTCAACATATAACCCCCATATCGGGAGTATTGTTCGAAGGGCAAAACAAACTTGCCTATCGACTGATTCGCTAAAATCAGGCTTACCAAGATTAGGTAAGCCCGCGCATTATACGCAAAACAGAGCGAGAAGCAAGGCGCAGATGGAAATATGCTCAGGATATCGACATTTAATACAGTTTTAGGTCTTGGATGACGATTCGGTAAGCTGTGGGCATTGGCTTGCGAGGAAATTAGTGGGACGTTGAGGCTGCTCCCCCTACCCTGCCGGAGATAAAACATGCCGGCAGGGAAGCATTGTTGTTAAGTGGGAGAAACAGCTTTTACATTGCTAAAGTTGGGCTTGTGCGTAGTTCTGAATACCCAGGCGGTCGATCAAATCAAGTTCTGTTTCCAGCCAGTCGATATGCTCTTCCTCATCTGCCAGGATCTCTATCATCAAATCACGGCTGACGTAGTCATGGATGGAATCGGCGTAAGCTATAGCTTCACGCAGCCCCTTGGCACCGTCCAACTCCAGAGTCAGATCTGAACGCAACATTTCTTCAATATCTTCGCCAATATTCAACTTGCCGAGGTCCTGCAAGTTCGGGATACCTTCCAGAAACAAAATACGTTCGATGTAACGATCGGCATGCTTCATTTCGTCGATCGACTCGTGGTATTCCTTATCATTGAGGCGAGTTAAACCCCAGTTCTTGAACATTCGGGCATGCAGGAAATATTGATTGATGGCAACCAGCTCGTTGCCGAGCAGTTTGTTGAGGTGAGCAATGATCTTTTTATCGCCTTTCATAGGTAATTCCTCCTGGCCAGTTCTAAAAGTGTAGAAGCTGAAAGCCAAGAGTCAAAAAATAACCTTACCTTTAGTTAGGCAACTTCGTGCATATGGATAATGGTTCCGCTTTCCTCCACCATAATCTGTCTCGCCTGGCGAATGCACTTTCCACAATCGGTACCAATAGGTACAAGTTCACGCAGTTGTTTCATGGTATGCGGATTGTGCTGACGCACGGCCTTGCGGATCGCTTTGTCAGTCACGGCATTACACAGACATACATACATAGAGGGACTCACTTCTTAACCAATGCTGTAAGTCTAAATAGGAATGCTTTTTATTTCAATTAAGATTTGGAAAAATTGCATAAAAAAAGGGGCACCGAAGTGCCCTCTTTTTGTGTCGAAAAATTATTCGCGATTAAGCGATAACTTTAGCAACAACACCAGCGCCTACAGTACGGCCGCCTTCACGGATTGCGAAACGCAGACCGTCGTCCATCGCGATTGGGTGAATCAGGGTAACAACCATGTTCACGTTATCGCCAGGCATTACCATCTCAACGCCTTCTGGCAGTTCGATGGTACCGGTCACGTCAGTTGTACGGAAGTAGAACTGTGGACGGTAGCCTTTGAAGAATGGAGTATGACGACCACCTTCTTCTTTGCTCAGGATGTAAACTTCTGAGTCGAATTTGGTGTGTGGCTTGATAGAACCTGGTTTAGCCAGTACCTGACCACGTTCGATGTCTTCACGCTTGATACCACGCAGCAGAACACCAACGTTCTCACCAGCACGGCCTTCGTCCAGCAGTTTGCGGAACATTTCAACGCCAGTACAGGTAGACTTAACGGTGTCTTTGATACCAACGATTTCAACTTCTTCGCCAACTTTAACGATACCGCGCTCAACACGACCGGTAACAACAGTACCACGGCCGGAGATGGAGAATACGTCTTCGATTGGCAGCAGGAACGGCTTGTCGATAGCACGCTCTGGTTCTGGGATGTAAGAATCCAGGTAGCCAGCCAGCTCGATGATTTTAGCTTCCCACTCAGCTTCGCCTTCCAGTGCTTTCAGCGCTGAACCACGAACAACCGGCAGGTCATCACCAGGGAAGTCATAAGCAGACAGAAGTTCACGAACTTCCATTTCTACCAGTTCCAGCAGCTCTTCATCATCAACCATGTCACATTTGTTCATGAATACGATGATGAAAGGAACGCCAACCTGACGACCCAGCAGGATGTGCTCACGGGTCTGAGGCATAGGGCCGTCAGTCGCAGCAACAACCAGGATAGCGCCGTCCATCTGAGCAGCACCGGTGATCATGTTTTTAACGTAGTCGGCGTGCCCTGGGCAGTCAACGTGCGCGTAGTGACGGCTTGGGGTGTCATATTCAACGTGAGAAGTGTTGATGGTGATACCACGAGCTTTTTCTTCTGGCGCGTTATCGATCTGGTCGAAAGCACGTGCAGAACCGCCGTAGGTTTTAGCCAGAACGGTGGTGATTGCTGCAGTCAGGGTAGTTTTACCGTGGTCAACGTGGCCGATAGTACCAACGTTAACGTGCGGTTTGGAACGTTCAAATTTTTCTTTAGACACGGCTATATTCCTTACTCTTATGCTCTCCCCTCATGGAGAGAGCACTGATCAATGTGTTAAACCCGAAAGCTTATTTACCACGGGCTTCAATAACGGCCTGAGCGACGTTGTTCGGCGCATCATCGTACTTCAGGAACTCCATGGAGTAAGAAGCACGGCCTTTGGTCAGAGAACGCAGTTGAGTTGCGTAGCCGAACATCTCGGACAACGGAACTTCAGCGTGAATCTGAACGCCAGTAGCGTTGGATTCCTGACCTTTCAGTTGACCACGACGACGGCTAAGGTCACCGATGACGTCACCAGTGTTCTCTTCCGGCGTTTCAACTTCAACCTTCATGATTGGCTCAAGCAAAACAGGTTTCGCTTTCTTAAAGCCATCTTTAAAGGCGATAGAAGCGGCCAGTTTAAACGCCAATTCGGAGGAGTCAACATCGTGGTAAGAACCGAAATGCAGACGCACACCGAGATCAACTACCGGGTAACCGGCCAGCGGACCAGACTTAAGCTGCTCCTGGAGGCCTTTATCAATGGCACCGATGTATTCCGTTGGGATTACACCACCTTTAATGTCATTGATGAACTCGTAGCCTTTCGGATTTGAGCCCGGCTCCAGTGGGTACATGTCGATCACAACGTGACCATACTGACCACGACCACCAGACTGCTTGGCGTGTTTACCTTCGATATCGGTAACTTTCGAACGAATCGCTTCACGGTAAGCAACCTGAGGTTTGCCCACGTTTGCTTCAACGTTGAATTCACGACGCATACGGTCAACCAGGATGTCCAGGTGAAGTTCACCCATACCTGCGATGATAGTCTGACCTGATTCTTCGTCAGTCCATACGCGGAATGATGGATCTTCCTTCGCCAGACGGCCCAGAGCCAGACCCATTTTTTCCTGGTCAGCTTTGGTTTTTGGTTCAACTGCAACGGAGATTACCGGCTCAGGGAACTCCATGCGCTCCAGAATGATCACGTTGTTCGGATCACACAGAGTGTCACCGGTAGTCACGTCTTTCAGACCGATAGCTGCAGCGATGTCGCCTGCGCGAACTTCTTTGATCTCTTCACGCTTGTTAGCATGCATCTGAACGATACGGCCCAGACGTTCACGCTGAGATTTCACTGGGTTAAATACAGTGTCACCTGAGTTAACAAGACCGGAGTAAACACGGAAGAACGTCAGGTTACCCACGAATGGGTCAGTAGCGATTTTGAACGCCAGAGCAGAGAACGGCTCAGCATCGTCAGAACGACGAACTGCTGGAGTGTCTTTACCGTCATCCAAAATGCCGTTGATTGCTGCAACGTCAGTTGGTGCCGGCAGATACTCAACAACAGCATCCAGCATTGCCTGTACGCCTTTGTTTTTAAACGCAGAACCACAGGTAACCAGGATGATTTCGTTGTTCAGAACGCGCTTACGCAGAGAAGTTTTGATCTCTTCTTCAGTCAGCTCTTCGCCACCAAAGAATTTCTCCATCAGCTCATCAGAACCTTCAGCAGCGGACTCAACCAGCTTCTGACGCCATTCTTCAGCCAGTTCTTGCATATCAGCCGGGATCTCTTCGTATTCGAAGGTCACGCCCTGATCGGCTTCGTTCCAGTTGATGGCTTTCATTTTCACCAGGTCAACAACACCGGTGAATTTCTCTTCTGCGCCGATAGCCAGCTGCAGAGGGACCGGAGTTGCGCCCAGACGTTTTTCAATCTGATCAACAACTTTCAGGAAGTTAGCACCCATGCGGTCCATTTTGTTAACGAACGCGATGCGTGGAACTTTATATTTGTTAGCCTGACGCCATACGGTTTCAGACTGTGGCTGAACGCCACCAACTGCACAGTAAACCATTACCGCGCCATCAAGAACACGCATGGAACGTTCTACTTCGATGGTGAAGTCAACGTGTCCTGGGGTGTCGATGATGTTGATGTGGTGTGCGTCGAACTGCTTAGCCATACCAGACCAGAAACAGGTAGTCGCAGCGGACGTGATGGTAATACCACGTTCCTGCTCCTGCTCCATCCAGTCCATGGTAGCTGCGCCGTCGTGCACTTCACCGATTTTGTGGTTTACACCGGTGTAGAACAAAACACGTTCGGTAGTGGTCGTTTTACCGGCGTCGATGTGAGCGCTGATACCGATGTTACGATAGCGCTCAATGGGTGTTTTACGAGCCATTTGATTCCTCTATTGCCTTAGGCGTTCAAGTTCAGTTAACCCAAGCGGGTTGGCTTCTTGAAGCGCCCGCTTGGTTAGCATAACTACTGCGTGGCAATTACCAGCGGTAGTGGGCGAACGCCTTGTTGGCTTCTGCCATACGGTGAACGTCTTCACGTTTCTTAACAGCAGAACCTTTGTTCTCAACTGCATCAGAAAGTTCGTTCGCCAAGCGCAGAGCCATGGATTTATCACCGCGTTTACGAGCAGCATCAACGATCCAGCGCATTGCCAGAGCATTACGACGGACCGGGCGGACTTCAACTGGTACCTGATAAGTAGAACCACCAACGCGGCGCGACTTAACTTCTACAGTCGGGCGAACGTTGTCGAGAGCTACTTCAAAAGCTTCCAGGTGATCTTTACCAGAACGCTGAGCCAGGGTTTCCAGCGCGGTATAGACGATTGCTTCTGCAGTAGATTTTTTACCATCTACCATCAGGATGTTTACAAATTTGGCCAACAGTTCGGATCCGAACTTAGGATCTGGAAGGATTTTACGTTGGCCGATTACGCGACGACGTGGCATGGAAATACTCCGTTGTTAATTCAGGATTGTCCAAAACTCTACGAGTTTATTTTGACATTAAAGTGAAAATGTTTGGCCTTACTTAACGGAGAACCATTAAGCCTTTGGCTTCTTCACGCCGTACTTGGAACGAGCTTGCTTACGGTCTTTAACACCGGAGCAGTCAAGTGCACCACGGACGGTGTGGTAACGCACACCTGGCAAGTCTTTTACACGACCGCCACGGATCAGGATCACGGAGTGTTCCTGCAGGTTATGACCTTCACCGCCGATGTAGGAGGTAACTTCAAAACCGTTAGTCAAACGCACACGGCATACTTTACGCAGTGCGGAGTTTGGTTTCTTAGGAGTGGTGGTATATACGCGAGTACATACGCCACGTTTCTGCGGGCAAGCTTCCAGCGCTGGAACGTTGCTTTTAGCAGCCTTCACAGAGCGTGGTTTGCGTACCAGCTGATTAATTGTTGCCATTAAAAAGCTCCTGGTTTTTGCTTCGTTTGTTGCTTCGTAAACATGTGATAAATCCCCCCGTATGCACTACAGGCAAAGTACGGGACGCAGAATTTTATGGCTGAGCAGTAGAGGTGTCAAGAAATATACAACATTACTCTCATCACCAGGACATTTGACTGCGATGCTTTTCGGTTAATTCAACGAAGTGATTATAGCCGATGACAGTGATTTTGTGTGAAAAATGACCAGTCAAGCCTCTGGCTTCCAGGTCATCTTGCAGTGCATAAAGGGATATGGGGGCATTAAGCAGCAATTCAAGATGCGCACTACCGGCCAGGCCGGCCAGCACACCATCCTGTAGCAGCAGCAGGTCGTCGCCCGCTGCCGTCAGGCGCAGCAGCGCAGGCAAATCGCATTGAGTGGGGGAACGGCTAAGGGTATACAGCATCAGGTTTCCTAAAAAGTCATCACCGCATCATAGCCGGCCAATAGTTGGCCCAGCGCGTCCGGTGCCAATACCTCGGCGTCCAGCACCCAGTCAGTCACCTGACTCAGACCGCGTTCCTGCAAGGATGCCTGGCACAGATAGCAGCGTTCAACGTCATACAATGGCAGTACACCAAAGGTGGCGATGTAATTGCGAGCCAGAATTTTTTCCGGTTGCTGCCCCGGCAATAGCTGCAATACGCCGTCACCGATAAAAAACACGCCCAGATCTTCGCTCAGCGCCGAGGTGGCCAGTAACGCATCCAGCCCTTCCCTGCCGCCGGCGTTGCCGTGAGGTCCCTGGGTAAAAACAAAAGCAACTCGTTTCATAAATTCTCTCAGAACTGCACCAGGCGGTCACTGCTCAGCGCAGCCTCGGCCAGTGAGCCCAACCCGCTGAGGATAAAACCCGGTTGGAGGTTTGCCGCGGGCAACCCCTGTTGTGCAGCCTCCTGCTCATCGGTCACCCCACGTCGCAACGCAGCGGCAACGCAGACATTGAGCTCGATGCCATGCTGCTGCGCCAATTGTACCCAGCCACGGACCAAATCAAACTCATCACCGGCAGGCGCCGTCAGCTGGTTGGCGTTCAACACCCCTTCACGGTAAAAAAACACGCTGGAGAGGCGGTGCCCTTTCGCCAATAGAGCCTGAGCAAACTGATAGGCGCTACTGGCCTGCTGGGTGCCATACGCCGGACCGGTGACCACAAGGCAGTAATCCAGCATCAGCGTTCAGTTCCCAACAGATCGCCGCTTTTGAACTGGCGGATATACAGATAGACGGTGTGCTTGGAGATATTCAGACGATCCGCCACCTGATTAATCGCATCCTTGATATCAAAAATGCCCTTCTCATAGAGGTTCAGCACCACCTGACGATTTTTGGCATTGTTGGAGACGTTACGATCGGCATTAACTTCTTCGATGGTGAACTCCAGCGTTTGTGCCACCAGATCGTCAACGGAGGACGCAAAGTTGACCGAAGGGGCCACTTCCTGGGTTTCCGGCGGCATAAATGTCTGCATCACCTGCGAGAAAGGCACGTCGAGGTTCATGTTGATACACAGCAGGCCGATCACTCGCTGCTCGCGATTGCGGATGGCGATAGTCACCGACTTCATCAGCACACCGCTCTTGGCGCGAGTAAAATAGGCCTGCGATACGCTACTGTCATTGCCGGCCATATCGTGCAACATGCGCAGCGCCAGATCGGTAATCGGCGAACCGATTTGCCGCCCGGTATGCTCACCGTTGGCAATACGTACCGCCGAGCATTTCAAATCTTCCAGTGCGTGCAGCACGATCTCACAGTGCCCGCCGATCAACATCGCCAGGCCATCAACTACCGCTTCGTAAGACTTCAAAATTTCATGATCCGTTTGGGTAAACGGACGTTCGTTCAGCAAATCAAGTTCGCTGGCTTCGCTGGATAAAAGCGAATTAGACATCGAAAATACCACCCTCAAAGATCGCCTGTGCCAGGGGGCGCAGCTAAAACTGCTCGTGCGGGTTCCCTTCCACAGGCGGCACACCCTTGTGAATACGCAGGGTGGCTGGCTGATATCAGTCTGAAACAGCACGATGTGCGTCCGCCGGCCTTGACGACCAGGAACAGTTTTAGGTACACGCCCTAAGGGGCAGGCGCATGACTTATAAGTCCGGATAATTAGTCTAGCAAAACAGCCAGAGTAAAGTCCTTGCGTTTGCGCGTGGTATTGACGTTAAGCCCGATGCCCGGCAGGCGTCAAGCGATCAGTGGGGGAGGAAGTGAAAGTTACGCCTGATTTGGCAGGTTGAAATGAACACCGCCGCGAAGAATGTTCGCGGCGGTGTGGGGCTCAGGCAGACTTACTGCGCTTTGGCATCAGCCGCTGCGTCAGCCGGTTTCTCAGCCTTGGCGTCCGCTTTCGGCGCGGCTTTCACATCCAGCAGCTCAACGTCGAACACCAGAGTGGAGTTAGCCGGAATACCCGGGACGCCAGTTTTACCGTAGGCCAGCGCCGGTGGGATAACCAGCTTGATTTTGCCGCCTTTCTTGATGTGTTTCAGGCCTTCGGTCCAGCCTGGGATCACACCGTCCAGACGGAATGACAGTGGCTCACCACGGGTGTAGGAGTTGTCAAACTCGGTACCGTCGGTCAGGGTGCCCTTGTAGTTCACCACAACGGTATCGCTGTCTTTAGGCGCCGCGCCGGTACCTGGCTTCTCTACCTGATACAGCAGGCCAGACTCGGTTTTCTTCACGCCTTTTTCTTTAGCGAAGGTATCACGGTACTTGGTGCCTTTCGCTTCGTTATCTTTCGCATCCTGCTCCATCTTCGCCTGAGCGGAAGCCTTCACGCGTGCTTCAAAGCTTTGCAGGGTTTTTTCGATATCTGCATCGTTCAGCTTGCTCTTGTTGGCAAAAGCGTCCTGAACGCCTGAGATCAACTGGTCTTTATCCAGTTTGATGCCCAGTTTTTCTTGCTCTTTCAGCGAGTTGTCCATGTAACGGCCCAGGGATGCACCCAGTGCGTAAGCCGCTTGCTCGTCATCGTTCTTGAACTTGCCAGTGCTTGGTGCCGCGTCGGCAGCTTTAGCCGCTTCTGCTGGTTTAGCTGCATCAGCAGCCATAACCTGGGTCGCATTCAAAGCAAAAGCCATGGTGGTTGCCAGAAGCGTGACTTTAAACAAAGATTTCATCCATTTCTCCAGTGTCTGAAGCGATGCCCCAAACAATCATTAAGTAAGATAACCGGGCTACTATAGCTGTCCGAAACAAAACAAAACAGTCACACAGGTAACCAATCGAGTCAAAGTGTGACTCCAGCTTTAAACAGAAGTTTCGTTTAATGTGCTACCCGTATGATAAATCAGATTTTTCCATCATCCGACGCCCAACGGTAACAAATCCGCCCATGGTAAGCGCTCTATTTTTCAGCACTTTACACAGTGCTCTGACGCGTGCGGTTATCGCCCCCATGAAACGGGGTGAAATAGCGCAGCGCAAAGCCGGCGGCAGCTGTTAACATAGCGTCAGATTCAGGATTAAACCGCGTCAGAGGTAGCACCATGCACAACGCCGATAACCACAGCCTGTTACTGCGGCTGGAAGAGCTGGAGAGCCGCCAGGCCTTCCAGGAAGTCACCATCGAAGAGCTCAATCAGATCGTGGTGCAGCACCAGTTTGAAATGCTGAAATTACAAGAGCACCTGCGCGTGCTGACCGATAAACTGCGTTCGAGCCAGACGTCGATGATAGCTTCGCAGTCGGAAGAGACTCCGCCGCCACATTATTGATAAACAATAAAAAAGGGCAGCCCCAGGGCCGCCCTTTTTTTTGCCGTTACAGCATTGCGATTAGTGGCAACCGCAACCGCCGTTACCGCAACCGCCTTTCTTGGCCGGAGCCTGGTCATGTGCATGGTCATGATCGTGGTCATGGCCATGACCGCCGCAGCAGCCTTCACCGTGTTCATGGTCGTGATGATGATCGTGCTCGCCATGTACGTGGCCGTGCGCCAGTTCTTCAGCGGTAGCTTCGCGGATCGCGACAACTTCCACGTTGAAGTTCAGGTTCTGACCCGCCAGCATGTGGTTACCGTCAACCACTACGTGGTCGCCGTCCACTTCGGTGATTTCGACTGGCACTGGGCCCTGATCGGTATCAGCCAGGAAGCGCATACCCACTTCCAACTCGTCAACGCCCATAAAGACGTCTTTCGGCACGCGCTGCACCAGGTTTTCGTCGTAGTTGCCGTACGCATCGTTAGCGCCAACATTCACGTCAAAACGATCGCCCGCTTCGTGGCCTTCGAGTGCTTTTTCCAGACCCGCAATCAGTGAACCATGCCCATGCAGATAGTCCAGCGGCGCACTCACCGGAGACTCATCAACCAACACACCGTCTTCTGTACGTACTTGGTAAGCCAGGCTGACCACCAAGTCTTTTGCTACTTTCATGATATCTCCTACCGTTGGATACTTGGACGCAACCGTCATGGGGGCCGCGCCTTAACCGGACAGATTGTATCGGAAATCTTTCCCGCTGTACCCTTCAGCATAAAAAATCGCGCCCGATAACGCTACTCCGGATGGAAAATACCGATCACCTGCTCCTGCGGCCGGACGTGCTTTTCCACCTGTTCTTCGGTCTGTCGCTGGTGATGGCCGCACTTGACGCACTCCACCACTTCGACCTGGTCTTCACGCCAAACTGCCAGCGTATCCATAGCCTTACAGCTCGGGCAGACTGCTCCGGCGATAAATCTTTTACGTGTTGCAGACATCTCAGTGCTCCAAATTATTCGTATTCATCCCAGCCGTCGAACTGGCGACTCTCTTTTTGCATTTCTCGGTGGAAAAGTTCTTCCAACTCACGCCGCGCTTCTTTCACGCGGGAAATTTGCGCCACATCGCCGTGATGCGGCGGCATCAATTCACGCAGCATACGCATGTCCAGCCGGCGGAAGTGCTGTTGCGCACGATAGGCCTGATGCGGATGCATACCTAACTCCATCAGTGCCTTTCGCCCCAGTTCCAGCGCGCTGGAGAAGGTTTCGCGGCTGAACTGCTTGACCCCGGCCTGCAGCAATTCGTGCGCTTCAACACGACCGCGTGCTCGCGCCAAAATGCTCAGATCGGGGAAATGCTGCTGACACAGCCGCACAATTTCCATAGTGTCTTCCGGCTCATTACAGGTGATCACGATCGACCTGGCCTTCGCCGCACCGGCCGCACGCAGCAGCTCCAGCTCGGTGGCGTCGCCGTAATATACCTTGTAACCGTAGCGGCGCAGCACGCCAACGGCGCTGACATCGCGCTCCAATACGGTGATGCGCATCTTGTTGGCCATCAGCAATCGGCCGATCACCTGACCAAAACGCCCGAAGCCGACGATGATCACCTGCGGGTCATCGTCCTCCACATAGGGTGTCTCTTCGTCTTCATCCCTGGCGTTGTATCGGCGCACCAGAATACGGTCAATAATTTGCATCAACAGCGGCGTAGTCATCATCGACAAGGTCACCACCACCAGCAACAGCGCGAGTTGATCGGGCTGCAGCACCTTCTGCGTGCCCGCCGCCGAAAACAGTACGAAGGCAAACTCGCCGCCCTGGCTAAGCACGCCGGCAAACTGCAAACGCACCGAACTGCGCAGGCCAAAAATACGCGACAGCGAATACAGGACGCCCGACTTGATCGCCACCAGCAGCACCACGCCCAGCAGCACTTCGGCCAGATGGGTATAGAGTACGCCGATATTCAGCGCCATGCCCACCGAGATAAAGAACAGCCCCAGCAGCAGCCCCTTGAATGGCTCGATTGAAATTTCCAGCTCATGGCGATATTCACTCTCCGCCAGCAACACGCCGGCGATAAAGGTGCCGAGCGCCATCGACAGGCCGAGCGCATCCATAAACATCGCCGCCCCCAACACCACCAGCAGAGCGGCAGCGGTGAAGATTTCGCGTACTCCGGAAGAGGCGATATAGCGGAACAGTGGCCGCAACAGGAACCGCCCGCCAATCAGCATGCCGCCGAACGCCGCCACCTTGAGTGCAATTTGTGCCCAGTCGTCACTGCTGCCCCCGGCCCCGGCGAGGATCGGGATCAGCGCCAGCGCCGGGATCACCGCCATATCCTGGAACAGCAGCACCGAGAACCCCAGTTGGCCGCCCTCATTGCGGTTCATGCCCTTCTCGCGCATTAGCTGCAACGCCATGGCGGTTGACGACATCGCCAGCCCGATACCGCCTATCACGGCGGCCTGCCAGGCAAAATGGGTCAGATAAAGCAAGGCCCCCAGCACCGCGGCGGTGATCAGCACCTGTCCGGCACCGACGCCAAAGATTGAACGCCGCAACTCCCACAGCTTGCTGGGGTTCAGCTCCAGGCCGATGATAAACATCAGAAACACCACGCCCAGTTCGGAAAAGTGCAGGATCTCGTCGACGTCGCGAATGAAGCCCAGCCCCCAGGGGCCGATGGCAATGCCGGCGATCAGGTAGCCCAAGACCGCGCCAATACCCAGGCGGCGTGCAATCGGCACCGTGACCACCGCAGCGAACAGAAACAGTAAAATTGCGGTCAGTAAGGTTGAGCCTTCCATGTTTACCTCCCTCCGTGTGGCAGCGGGTTGCGCAACCAGTCGCCATACGCCGTGGCATGGCTTTCCAGCACCTCTGGCTTCTGCCGACGCGCCCAATACACCAGCATCGGCGTCAGCCAGTGCATATGGCACATGGCGGCGGTCAATTCAAACGGGCGTAAAATATCTTCTATCGGATAGCGGTTATAACCGCCGGTACGGTAGGCGCCCTCCGGTTCACCGGTGGTGATCACCGAACGCCAGTATTTTCCCGCCAGCGCATTGCCCCCCATGCCGCTGGCAAAACCACGCGACAGCACGCGATCCAGCCATTCTTTCAGCAGGGCCGGGCAACTGTAGGTATAGAGAGGATGTTGAAAAACAATGACCTGATGTTCACGCAGCAGTTGTTGTTCGTGGTGAATATCAATAAAAAAATCAGGATAGTGCGCGTATAAATCGTGCACGGTGACATGTTCCAACTGCTGTGCCGGTCGAAGCAAAACCCGATTCGCGACCGAGTCCTGGGATTCCGGATGGGCATACAGCAGCAAGACCTTCGGCGGCTGCGACATCATTCCCCTCCAAAGCGTCGTCAGGGTAGCGGTTTTCCGTTACCATGCTCCGCAAAGACTAATAATAGGACAGTCTGCGTCCTGTTAACTTAGAACTCACTCAATTTAACATACTCTGAACATACGGCACTTTATGATTGTATTTTCCTCGCTACAAATCCGACGCGGCACCCGCGTCCTGTTGGACAACGCCACGGCGACGGTTAATCCAGGTCAGAAGGTCGGCCTGGTGGGTAAAAACGGCTGCGGCAAATCCACGTTGCTGTCATTGCTGAAGGGCGAGATGGCCGCGGACGGCGGCAGCTACACCTTTCCAAGCAACTGGGCCCTGGCCTGGGTTAATCAGGAAACACCGGCGCTGGACGTCCCTGCGCTTGAGTATGTGATCGACGGCGACCGCGAATTCCGCCAGCTTGAAGCCGAATTGCAGGTGGCAAACGATAAAAACGACGGCCACGCCATCGCCACATTGCACGGTAAACTGGATGCCCTTGATGCCTGGACCATCCGTTCTCGCGCCGCCAGCCTGCTGCACGGCCTGGGCTTTTCCAACGAACAGTTGCTCAATCCGGTACGCGCCTTCTCGGGCGGCTGGCGTATGCGCCTTAACCTGGCACAAGCGTTGGTCTGTCGTTCAGACCTGCTGCTGCTCGACGAACCGACCAACCACCTGGATTTGGACGCGGTGATCTGGCTGGAACGCTGGTTGAAAAGCTACCCAGGCACGCTGGTGCTGATTTCGCACGACCGCGATTTCCTTGATCCGATCGTCGATAAGATTCTGCATATCGAACAAGAAACCATTAACGAATATACCGGTAACTATTCCTCGTTCGAACGTCAACGTTCGACCAAACTGGCACAGCAGCAGGCGCTGTACCAGAACCAACAGGAGAAAGTGGCGCATCTGCAAAGCTACATTGACCGCTTCCGCGCGCAGGCCACCAAGGCCAAGCAGGCGCAAAGCCGTATCAAAATGCTTGAACGCATGGAGCTGATTGCACCGGCCCACGTCGATAACCCGTTCAGCTTCAGCTTCCGCCAGCCGGAAAGCCTGCCGAACCCGCTGCTGCGCATGGAGAAGGTCAGCGCCGGTTATGGCGACAAGGTGATCCTGAACTCGATCAAACTGAACCTGGTGCCCGGCTCACGTATCGGTCTGCTGGGCCGTAATGGCGCCGGTAAATCCACCCTGATCAAAATGCTGGCCGGTTCGCTGGAGCCGCTCAGCGGTGAGATTGGTCTGGCGAAGGGCATCAAGCTGGGTTACTTCGCCCAGCATCAGTTGGAGTTCTTGCGCGCCGACGAATCCCCGTTGCAACATCTGAGCCGCATCGCCCCTCGGGTGCTGGAACAGCAGCTGCGCGACTATTTGGGCGGTTTTGGCTTCCAGGGCGATAAGGTCACCGAGATTACCGAACGTTTCTCCGGTGGCGAAAAGGCGCGGTTGGTGCTGGCGCTGATTGTCTGGCAGCGCCCTAACCTGCTGCTGCTCGATGAACCGACCAACCACCTGGATCTGGATATGCGTCAGGCGCTGACCGAAGCGCTGATCGACTTTGAAGGCGCGTTAGTGGTGGTCTCGCACGACCGTCACCTGTTGCGCTCCACCACTGACGATCTCTATCTGGTGCACGATGGCCAGGTGGAAGTGTTCGACGGCGATTTGGACGACTATCAGCAATGGCTGGTTGACCTGCAACGTCAGGAAAACCAGCAGGACGCGCCGGACAAGGAAAACAACGCCAACAGCGCGCAGGCCCGTAAAGATCAGAAACGTCGGGAAGCCGAGTTCCGCAGCCAGACTCAGCCGCTGCGCAAGCAGATCGCCAAGCTGGAACAGCAGATGGAAAAACTGAGTGCCGAACTGGCGGCGGTGGAAGAGAAGCTGGCGGATTCCGCGTTGTACGACATCAGCCGCAAGGCCGATTTGACGCGTTGTCTGCAACAGCAAAGCCAGGCCAAGTCCGCGTTGGAAGAAACGGAAATGACCTGGCTGGATGCGCAAGAGCAGTTGGAACAGTTCACCAACGAGTTTGACCTTTAAGCCTTATAAAAAGGCTTGTCCCCCAGAATGGTCGCGCGGTGCATAATGCGCCGCTGCGGCAGATAATCCGCGTTGGCGTAATGCTGCGTCACGCGGTTATCCCAGATGGCAATGTCATTTTCCTGCCAACGCCAACGCACCTGAAACTCCGGCTTGGTGATGTGGGCGAACAGAAAGTTCAGCAGCGCGTCGCTTTCCTTCGGTGCCAGATCAACAATCCGCGTCGTAAAACCTTCATTGACGAACAGGGCCTGCCGGCCGCTGACCGGATGCGTGCGCACTACCGGATGCAGCAACGGCGGATTTTTCTGTACCGCTACCTGCCAGCGCTGGCGCTCTTCTTCGCTGCCGCGATGCTTGTGTTCCGGGAATGACTTGGTGAAATCATGCTCCGCCTTCAGCCCGGCCAGCAATTGCCTGAACGGCTCAGACAGCGCTTCATAGGCCGCAATACCACTGGCCCATAGCGTATCGCCACCGGTGGAAGGCAGGGTTTTCGCCGCCAGAATCGCCCCCAGCGGCGGATTCTCGATAAAGGTCACGTCGGTATGCCAGTTATCATTGTCCGGCGGATTATGGTCATGGGTATCCAGCACGATAATCTCTTTCACATCGGCGGCTTGCGGATAGACCGGATGGATATGCAGGTCGCCGAAGCGACCGGCCAAATTCCGCTGTTGCAACGGGGTGATCGGCTGATTACGCAGAAACAGCACCTGATGTTTCAGCAACGCATGGTAGAGCTGTTCGAATTGGCCATCACCCAGGGGGCGTGCCAGATTAACGTTTTCCACCAGCGCACCGATATAAGGCCCCAATGGGGTGATATTTAAACGTTCGTTCATTGGTTTACTCCGTGCCACGGGGTCAATCGGCGCTGCAGGGCACGCAGCCCCAGCTCCAGCCCAAATGCAATAATCGCAATCACACCGATACCGGCCAGCACCACGTCGGTAGCCAGAAACTCACCGGCGGATTGCACCATAAATCCCAGGCCGCGGGTGGCGGCGATCAGTTCTGCGGCCACCAGCGTCGACCAACCGACCCCCAGCCCAATTCGGATGCCGGTTAAAATCTCCGGCAAGGCACTAGGCAGCACCACAAAACGCAGCAACTGCCAACGGTTGGCCCCCAGCGCACGGGCGGCCCGCACACGAACCTGCGCCACACTGCGCACACCGGCTACGGCAGACAATGTCACCGGGGCGAAGATCGCCAGATAAATCAGCAAGATTTTCGAGGTTTCGCCAATGCCGAACCAAATCACCATCAGCGGTAAATAGGCCAGCGGCGGCACCGGGCGGTAAATTTCAATCAACGGATCGAGAATGCCGCGCACCGTATCATTCAGCCCCATGGCGATACCCACCGGTACACCGATAATCACCGCCGCCAACAGCGCCACCAGAATGCGCCCCAGGCTGGCGGCCAAATGCTGCCATAGCGTGGCGTCCATAAAGCCTTGCGGGCTGGCGATGGTAATCAGTTGATGCAGCACCTGCTGCGGTGCCGGTAGAAATAACGGGCTGATCAGGTTCAGCGCGGTCACGCCCCACCAGATGGCCAATACCACCAGCAGGGTGGCGCTGCTCAGCCAGAGGTTACGCGGTACGCTAAAACGGCGCGTCGGGGCTGCAGCCTGCGGCTGAACAACTTCTTTGAGGGCGGAATGCAGGCTCATAGCAAGGCCTCGCGCTGTTGGAAGACTTTGCCCAGCACATATTCGCGCTGCGCGATAAATTCAGGGTCGGACTTGATCGAACGGCACGCCTCGCCGTTGGCATAACGTTGGCCGAAGTTAAGCGCCAGGCGTTCCACCACCTGCCCCGGTCCCGGCGACAGCAACAGCAGTTCACTGGCCAGAAACACCGCTTCTTCAATATCGTGGGTGATCAGCAGCACCTGTTTGCCGGTATCCCGCCAGATGGTCAACAGCAGTTCCTGCATTTGTTCGCGGGTAAATGCATCCAGCGCGCCAAACGGCTCATCCAGCAACAACAGGCGCGGATCGGCAGCCAGCGCACGGGCAATCCCTACCCGCTGGCGCATGCCGCCGGAGAGTTGCCAGATAAAGTGCTGTTCATAGCCGGCCAATCCGACGCGTTGCAACATCTCTTGTGCCACCTGACGTCGCTGCTGTTTGCCGACGCCGGCCAGTTGCAGACCAAACTCCACGTTATCCACCACGTTGCGCCACGGCAGTAAACCTTCATGCTGGAACACCACGCCCCGTTCGGCTCCGGGGCCTTTTACGGGAACTTCGTCAAGCGTGATGCTGCCAGCTGAAGGCTCGATAAACCCGGCGATCAAATTCAGCAGCGTGGTTTTGCCGCAGCCCGAAGGGCCAAGCACCACCACCAGTTGCCCGGCGTCAATCTGGAACGAGACGTCGCGCAGCGCAGGGCGCCCCTGATACTCTGCTGAAAGGTGATTAACGTTTAACATGCTGCTCCCCTACGACTGCGGCGCAGCCTGCACCTGTTTCACAAAGCGATCGGTGACGTAGGCACTGTAATCACCGTCGACCTGCGGAATTTTGCCCTGCTGTTTAAGGAACTCGGCGGTATCACGGATAGCCTTGTCCACCGGCTGGCCAAGTTGGGTTATTTGCTCCGCCACCGGCAAATAGGTATTGCCCTTCACCAGCACCGGTATCTGTTCTTCCGGCACGCCGCTCAAACGGGACAGCGTGTTGAGATTGCCTTTATCCTTCAGCCACTGCTCCGGCTGCGCCAGGTAGGCTTTTTGGGCGTTCAACGCGCTGGCGGCAAAGGCGGTCACCACTTCCGGGTGTTTTTCGGCAAAGTCCTTGCGCACCACCCAGACGTCAAGCGTCGGCGCGCCCCATTGTCCAACCTGGGCGGAATCGGTCAGTACCTTGCCCTGCTTGGCTAATTCATTGACTACCGGCGCCCAGACGTAGGCTCCGTCGATGTCACCGCGCTGCCATGCGGCGGCAATGGCCGGCGGTTGCAGATTGAGAATTTTGACCTGCTCAGGCTTGATGCCCCAGTGTTTGAGCGAGGCCAGCAGACTGTAGTGGGTGGTTGAGATAAAGGGCACGGCGATTCGCTTGCCGATCAAATCCTGCGGGGTTTTGATCTCTTTCTTCACCACCAGGGCTTCGGAGCTGCCGAGCTGGGAGGCGATCAGGAAGACTTCGATAGGGAGTTTTTGGCTGGCGGCCACCGCCAGTGGGCTGGAACCGATATTACCGATCTGCACGTCACCGGAGGCCAACGCGCGTAGCACGCTGGAGCCGCTGTCGAATTTACGCCAGTCAACGGTGGCACCAGACTGTTTGGCGAAGCTGTTTTCCGCCTGCGCCACCTTGGCAGGTTCCGCCGAAGTCTGGTACGCCACGGTCACGTCCACCGCATAGGCGTTAGCCGCAGCAAGTGATAACACCAGCAGTGCCGCGCCGCGTAATGAAAAGTGTTTGCTCGCCATGATCGCTCCGTTGATAAAAGTCTGTTCAGTTGCTGACAGTTTTATCTGAGCGGTGACGAGCTATAAAAGAATAAAAAAAACTGCGTTATTACTTATGGGAATATAAATTAATTCAGGTCGATCCATTGCCCGCCGGCAGCACTGCTACGTTGGGCTGCATCGATAAATGCCATGCCCTGCACCCCGGTCTCAATCCCCGGTAACAGGGGAGCCGCCTGCGGCCCATTCCGCAATCGTGCCGCCGCCTCGCGGTAAATCTGACCAAATCCTTCCAGATAGCCTTCAGGATGCCCTGCCGGTACCCGTGCCAGTGAACGGTTCTCCACATACTGGAATGAAGAGGCGCGGGTTATGCAATAGGCTGGCGCATCCCGGGGCCGCATCCGCAACTGATTCGGTTGTTCCTGACAAAATTCCAGGCTGCCGTCGCTACCATAGACTCTCAACCGCAGGCCGTTCTCATGGCCACAAGCCACCTGACTGGCCCACAGTCGGCCTCTGGCACCGTTGGCGTAGCGCATCTGCACCCGCACATCGTCGTCTATCTGGCGCCCAGCAATAAACGCAGTGAGTTCGGCGCTGATCGCCTGCGGCAACAGGCCGCTGACAAAGTGCGCCAACTGCCAGGCATGGGTACCCACATCACCAATACAGCCGGCCCCGGCCTTTTCTGGCTGGGAACGCCAGCCAGCCTGCTTGTTGTCGGTCAGTTCCAGCGGCTGCGCCAGCCATTCTTGCAAATACTCCACCTCGATAAAGCGGATCGCCCCCAATTCACCGGCTAATACCCGACTACGCGCCTCGCGCACCAACGGATAGGCACTGTAGTTATGGGTCAATATCAGCTGCTTTCCGCTACGCTGCACCGTCTCGGCCAACTGCAACGCCTCGGCATAGCTGTTGCACAGAGGCTTGTCGCAGATGACGTCGATGCCGGCGTTAAGAAACGCGGTCGCCACCGGCGCATGCAGATAATTGGGGGTGACGATAGCCACCACATCGATGCCGTTTTCGCGCGCCGCCTCTGCCTGCGCCATCTGCTTAAAATCGTGATAGCAGCGCTGTGGGTCGAGGTGTAGCCGTTCGCCGGTGCGGCGACAGTTTTCCCAATCAGCAGAGAAAGCCCCGGCTACCAGCTCAAACTCATCGTCCATCCGCGCCGCCAGACGATGCACTGCGCCGATAAAGGCCCCTTCGCCACCGCCGACCATCCCCAAGCGTAATCTCATGGTTGCTCTCCCATACCCAACATCTGTCTGACCTGTTTGCGTTCACCGCTGACGGCGGCAAAATCATCAAACGCCCTCTCAGCGACCGGAATAATATGGCGGGCGATAAACTCAGCCCCTTCCCGCGCACCGGCCTCCGGCGATTTCAGACAGCACTCCCACTCCAGCGTGGCCCAGCCGGGAAAATCGTACTGCGCCAGCTTGCTGAAAATTGCCGGGAAGTCGATCTGCCCATCGCCGAGTGAACGAAAGCGTCCGGGTCTTTCCAGCCACGGCTGATAACCGCCGTACACGCCGCTGCGAGCATTGGGCCGATATTCAGCATCCTTGACGTGAAACGCCCGAATGCGCGGGTGATAAACATCAATAAAGCCAAGATAGTCCATCTGCTGCAAATGCAGATGGCTGGGGTCATACAGGATATGGCAACGCGGGTGATTGCCAACCTGCCGTAGAAAGCGCTCAAAGGTCACACCGTCATGCAGATCCTCCCCTGGGTGAAGTTCATAGCAGAGGTCAACACCGACGTCGTCAAAAGCATCGAGGATCGGCCGCCAACGCTGTGCCAGTTGCCCGAAGGCTTCCTCCAGCAACAGCGCATTGTGCGGTGGCCAGGGGTAAAAATAGGGCCAGGCCAGCGCGCCAGAAAAAGTCACGTGTGCGGCTAATCCCAACCTCTGCGATGCCTGCGCTGCCATCAGCAATTGCTCCGTTGCCCATGCTTGCCGGGCCTGAGAATTGCCGCGTACCTGAACCGGAGCAAAGCCGTCAAAAGCCGGATCGTAAGCCGGATGCACCGCCACCAGTTGCCCCTGCAAATGGGTGGATAACTCGGAGATCGTCAGGCCGTGCCCCGCCAGCAACGCGCGCACCTCGTCACAATACTCCTGACTGTGGGACGCCCGCTTGAGATCAAAAATAGCAGGGGACGTGGTCGGGATCTGCAGGCTTTTAAACCCCAGCCCGGCGGCCCAAGCGGCCAACCCGTCCAGCGAATCAAACGGCGCCTGCGGGCCGATAAACTGGGCCAGAAACAGCCCCGGCCCCTGAATGGTTTTCATGCTGATGACCTCCCTAACATTACTGTTTGCCGGCTGCGCACCGCTTCGTCCGCCGCCAGTACCACCCACAGGCTGTTCAGGGCATCCTGCCAATGCCGGTCGAGATCCAACCCGTCCTGGATCGCCTGAAGAAAATAGCGCTGCTCGCTCAGGCACAGCGCCAAATGGTCCGGTTCGTCCTGACAGTCAATCCAGCGGTCCGACTGGAGAAACTGATTAGTGCTATCCAACGCCGCGCTGTGGATACGCAACGAGTCGGTACGGGTGTGGCCGTCGACGTTATCTGAATCCGCATCCGCCTGCCGCGCGACGATCGAGACTGAGCCACGCGGTCCAATCACGTCTTTGACGAAGTAGGCGGTTTCGCTGATCATCGGCCCCCAGCCGGCTTCGTACCAGCCAACGGAGCCATCGGCAAAACGCACCTGTAACTGGCCATAGTTGTACATTTCCGGCGGCAGCTCCTCACTCAGTCGTGCTCCGATGGCGCTGACGCTGACCGGCTCCGACTGGGTCATCTGGCACATCACGTCAAGGTAATGCACGCCACAGTCGACAATCGGCGACAGCGACTGCATCAAATTGCGGTGCACATCCCACATCGCACCGTGACTCTGTTGATTGAGGTTCATGCGCATCACCAGCGGTTTGCCCAGGTCACGGGCCAATTCGACAAATTGTTGCCATGACGGATGGTGACGCAGAATATAGCCGACCACCAGTTGCCGCCCGGCGGCCCGCGCGGCGGCAATCACTCGCTCCGCACCGACCAAGGTAGTGGCGAGCGGTTTTTCAATGAACAGATGGCAACCGGCAGCCAGCGCCGCCAACGCGTAGGCTTCATGGGTATCTGGCCAGGTGGTCAGGCAAACCGCATCCGGACGCGTCACCGTCAGCGCCTGGGCGAAATCACTGAACACCGGGTAACCGCCCCCCAACCGGGTATTGAGCCGATGCCGCGAATCACCGCGCGCCACCAAGCCGCAAATCTCGACGCCGTCCATATCGTGATAGGCTTCAGCATGTGAAGCCCCCATATTGCCGCAGCCCACCACCAGCACACGCAAATCAGTCATCGCGTTGCTCCCCCTGCGGGATTTCCCGGTAATTGAAGGTGAAGAAGAACAGTGCCGCGATCGCCAGCGCACCGATGGCCGGATACCACCAGAAACTCTGCCACTGTGGCAGCGCTGCCGCCCCTTCCGCCGTCACCAAACGATTGAACAGTGCACCGCTGATTTGCGAACCGATCAACATGCCCAGACCATAGGTGAACAACACCAGCAGACTCTGGGCCTGGCCCTTGACCTTGTCACCGGCCACCTTGTCGGTGTAGATAAAACCGATCACGAAAAAGAAGTCGTAGCACATACCGTGCAGAATGATGCCGAGGTAAATCATCCAGCGCAGTTCTTCGGTAATCCCCAGCGCAAACATCACGTAGCGCAGGAACCACGCCAACATGCCAATCAACAGCATCACCTTGATGCCCAGCCGTACAAACAGAAACGGGATCAGCAGCATAAAGAACAGTTCGGACATCTGCCCCAGCGACATCACCCCGCCGACATTGCTGAAACCGGTCGCCGCGATGAAAGGCGCGGCATAGGCATAGTAGGCCGCCAGCGGGATAGAGATCAGCGTCGCGCAGATGATAAACACCAGGAAGTGCCGCTGCTTGAGCATGGCGAAAGCATCGGCACACAGCAGGTCACGCATTTTTATCGGTTTGCCGCGTTCCGGTGCCGGGGTGTGTGGCAAGGTGAAGCTGTAAATGGCCAACACCAACGAGGCCACCGCCGCCAGTGTGAAAATACCGGTACTGTCTGACAATCCGCTGGCACCGACGATCAGCCCAGCGACAATCCAGCCAAAGGTGCCGAACGCCCGCACCACAGGAAAGGCTTTTTCGCTGTTGCTCAGGCTATAAAACGCCACGTTGTTGCTGAGAGCGATAGTCGGCATATAACACAACATATAACCGAAAATGATCCACAACAGGCCGCTCTGTCCACTGCTGAAGAAGCCGGGCATCAGCCACAACAACCCGGCACCGATCAGATGCAGCACCCCCAGCACCTTCTGCGATGCGAAGAAGCGATCGACCAGCATGCCCAGCACAAACGGTGACAGAATCGAAGCGATCGGCCCGGTCGAGTAAGCATCGCCGATGATCGCCGCCAGGCCGAACTTACCCATCACTACGCCGAGCGTGACGTACCACGCCCCCCAAACAAAGAACTGCAGAAACATCATCAGTGCCAACCGCGGCACCACCCATTTGAATGTGACGCTTTTGGTCCCCAGGACCGCGCTGTCAGTTTGCATAATTCCCCCATTGGTCTTGTTGTGGTGTTGTCTAACCGCTTTCCGGCAGGAAGGACGGCATAACCACACCGCCGGGTTGTAGCGCACGGCCTTTCACCTGCGCCAAATGCAATTCACAAATCCGCCCGCCCCACTGCAACAGCACCTGGCTGAGGGCGGAACGTTGCGCCGGTACCAGCACCACAGGCGTGGTACCGCGATGGTGGCGATCCAGCATCCAACCGATCAACTCCAGGGCAATCTCTTCGCTGTGGCTACAGCCCGGCCCCAACAGGCGGGAAGCCGGATGCGCCACCGAAGCCAGATAACCGCCCATGCTGCCGTCAAGTTCCCACACGGCAGTGCGCCATAGCCCGCTGGCGTCATTGAGGAAGTAGTCAATATCGCGCCGACGTTCGATGCCCAACAGCATTCGTTCCAACTGCAGGATGCCGGGCAGATCATCTGGCTGGGCGGCGCGCACTCTGCCGCGCGTCAGACTGGGGAAGGAAAATCCCTCTACCGGCACCGGGATCGCCATATCCTGATAAATCGCATAGGGCATGAAGCCGGCACGGTGGTACAACGCGTAGGAGTCCAGATTTAACGCGCTGGAAATCAGGCGTATAGGTAGCGATCCCGCCAGTTCGTCGGCTTTCGCCATCAGCTGCACGGCGATACCACGACCAAAGTAGTCGGGATGTACATTCATGATGCCCAGCCCGAGATGAGTTTCACGCGGGTGAAAGAAGCAGGAACCGCACAGCACGCCCTGTTCATCGTGCGCAACCCAGTGCTGTCCGGGATCCAGATGGCGATAGACGTCAACAAACAGCCCGCAGCTGGTCGGTGCTGCGGAAAAGATGGCGCCCATGCCGTGGCGTTGATACCAGGCATTGGTCGACAGATGAATCAGTTGTGCGACCGCCTGGCGATCACTGTTTTCCGCTACTCTCAGTTGCACCTGCATCCGCCCCCTCTTTTCAGATTATGGGTTCAGCGAAATAACGTGAAATCGCAAAATGTAATCGATTTCATTTTCACCATGAGCAAAATGTAATCGATTTCTTTTTTTCGGCAACCTGATTAATCTGTTGAAAGGGGCTGATAAGATGAATTTGTAACCCACATCACAATCCTGAGGCCAGGCGCAGACTTTTTGCCGCGCTTGGGCATATTGTGCGGGGCAATTGGGCAGAAGGAACAGCAAACCATGTCGATCGAAAAGGTGGCGAAACTCGCCGGCGTCTCTGCCGCGACGGTCTCACGGGTATTGAACGGCCAGCAAATCGTCAAACCGGCCACTCGCGACAAGGTACTGGCGGCGATCCGCGCATGCGACTACCAACCCAACCTGCTGGCACGTCAGCTACGCACTTCGCGTAGCCGTATGCTGCTGGTACTGGTTTCCAGTATCACCAATCCTTTTTGTTCCCTGGTAGTACGCGGTATCGAAGAAGAAGCCGAACGCCACGGCTACCACATTTTGCTGTGCAACTCCGAATCCAATCCAACCCGGGAGTCCGCCTATCTCAGCCTGCTGAGCGGTAAAGTGGTCGACGGCGTGATTACCATGGACGCCGTCAGTTGCCTGCCCGGCCTGACCGCAATGATTGGCGATTTTCCCTGGGTACAATGCGGCGAAGGCGATCCCGAGTTCCGTGCCTCTTCAGTCACCATCGACAACCATCAGGCGGCGAGGGCCGGCGTGCGTTATTTAGCTGCACGGGGCCGACGACGTATTGCCCTGATCAACAGCGACATGCGCTATCTCTACTCGCAGCAGCGAGAGCAAGGTTATCGACAGGCGCTGGCCGAAGCCGGATTCGACTATTGTCAGGTGGAATACGTCGAGGGGTTGGAATATGCCGCCGGTGCGTTGGCCATGGCTCGCCTGCTGGATGCCGGGCCGCGACCGGATGCGGTATTCACCATCTCCGACGTGATCGCCGGTGGGGCGATGAGCACCCTGCACCAACAGGGATTGCGCATTCCCGAAGATGTCGCGGTAATGGGCTTTGACGGCGTGCCATTCGGGGCCGTCACCACGCCACCGCTGACCACCGTCGAACAACCGATGCACCAGTTCGGCGTGCGCAGCGTGCAGTTGCTGCTGGAAAAAATCAAAAATCCGCAACAACCACCGCGCAATGAAGTACTTGAGTGGCGGCTGGTTGAGCGTGGCTCAGCCTGATTACAAGCTCAATTCCCCACGCAAAAACGTGTGCGCATAGCCGCCAATCAAGGTGCGATCGCCCTTCAGCTCACAGAACAACTCGCCGCCGCGCGCCGAAATCTGCCGGGCGTGCAGCTGATGGCGACCAAGACGTGCGCTCCAGTAGGGCATCAGCGTGCAGTGTGCGGAGCCGGTCACCGGATCTTCGCCGCCGTCGAGGGTAAAATAACGCGAGACAAAATCCGCCGTCTCACCCGGAGCACTGACAATCACGGCCCGGCCAACCAGGGCAATCAGTGCCGGGATATCCGGCTGTAATGCCCTGACCTGCGCTTCGTTTTCCAATACCACCAACAGCGCATTGGCCTGCCACACTTCCTGCGGATTAGCCCCCAGCAGCGCCGCCAACCCTTCAGGCTCCACAACCTTCAGCGGCGGCCGGGACGGGAAATCCAGGACCAGGCGTTCGCCATCTTCGGCGTCGCGTTTAACGTACAAGTCGCCGCTCGCCGAGCGGAAACGAATATCCTGCAGCGCCGGGTTCACCACGCTGAACATCACGTGTGCCGCCGCCAGCGTGCCATGACCGCACAAATCGACCTCTCGCTGGGGAGTAAACCAACGGATGGCCGACATATCGCCATCGTCCCAGACAAAGCTGGTTTCCGGCAGGCTCAGTTCATTGGCGATAGCCTGCATCTCCGCAGCCGACAACGGCTGCTTCAACAGGCAGACGCCGGCCGGATTGCCCCGAAACCCTTTACCGGTGAAGGCCGCAATATGGAAGTAATTTTCTGCCATTCGCAATTCCTTAATGCCAGATGAGTAACACACAGGCCGCGGTGAGCAACCCCATAGAAACGTTAAAAATGATCCAGGCCTTTTTGCTCCGCAGCAGTCGGCCAATCACCGTGCCAAATCCCAACCAAATCACGCCGGCAATGATGTTCACCACGAATATGCCCAGTGAGATCGCCAGAATCGAGGCGTTGTATTGAGCACCCGCCAGGCTGAAGCTGGCCACCGCCCCCAGCGCCATCAGCCAGGCTTTGGGATTAAGGAACTGTAGCAGCCAACCCTGGTAGAGCCGTATCGGTTTGGGCGGTGCCACGTCGGTTTCCAGCTTTTCATAAGCGGCGGTAGCCACTTTCCATGCCAGCCACAGCAGATACAGGCTACCGAGAATTTTCAGCACCAGATGCAGCGCCGGATAAACCAGAATCAGGCTGCCGACGCCGAACGCCACCAGCAGCAAAATGCTTTGCATGCCGAGCATGATGCCAATCATCAGCAACAGTGAACGCATAAAGCCAAAGTTGGCACCGGAAGTGGTCAGTAACATATTGTTGGGGCCAGGTGTGATCGCGGCCACCCACAGAAAACCTAACATCGAAAGAAATAAACTCGCATCCATCAGGCGGGCGCTCCTCACCCAGGTCATTTTTTGCAGTATTATTGTTAACTCAGGCTAGTGAAGCTAACAGCGCACTAATCATCCCACAATAGTTGCCAATAAGAATTTTACTCAGGTTATGCATGAATCCTTTCGCCCTTTGACCGGGGCCAGTAATCCACACCTGCAAACGCTGCTGCCACGGCTGGTGCGTCGCCGCGTGCAGTTGAAACCCCACTGGCAACGGCTGGAACTGCCCGACGGCGACTTTGTCGATCTCGCCTGGAGCGAAGATCCGGCTCAGGCCAGCGGCAAGCCGCGAGTGGTGCTGTTCCACGGCCTGGAAGGCAACTTCTACAGCCCCTATGCCCATGGCCAACTCAATGCCTGGCGTGAAAAGGGCTGGCTCGGGGTGGTAATGCATTTTCGCGGTTGCAGCGGTGTGCCGAACCGCAAGCAGCGTATCTACCATTCCGGTGAAACGGAAGATGCACGCTTCTTCCTCCAGTGGCTGCGTGCTACCTACGGAGAAGCCCCCACCGCTGCCGTTGGCGTTTCGCTCGGCGGCAACATGCTGGCCTGTTATCTGGCACAACAGGGCGCCGACAGCCTGCTGCAGGCGGCGGTGGTGGTTTCTGCACCACTGATGCTGGAGCCCTGTTCGTGGCGGATGGACCAAGGCTTCTCGCGGGTCTATCAGCACTACCTGCTCGGGCAGTTGAAACAAAACGCCACCCGCAAACTGCTGCACTATCCTGATACGCTGCCGCTCAAACTGCCGCAGCTCAAGGCATTGCGTCGGATCCGCGACTTTGATGATGCCATTACCTCGCGCATCCATGGCTTTAGCGACGCCACCGATTATTACCGCCGTTGCAGCGCCCTGCCGTTGTTACCGTCGATCCAAACGCCGCTGTTGATCATCCATGCCAAGGACGATCCTTTTATGACCGACGAAGTGATCCCCGAAACCGCCACGCTGCCGCACAATATTGAATATCAATTGACCGAGTTTGGCGGTCACGTCGGTTTTGTCGGCGGCACATTGAAAAAACCCCATATGTGGCTGGAATACCGTATTCCATCCTGGCTTGCCCCTTACCTGGAAACAACCAAGTGATCATCCCCTGGAAAGAACTGGAAACCGAGACCCTCAATAGCCTGATCGAGTCCTTTGTGCTGCGCGAAGGTACCGACTACGGCGAGCATGAACGTTCGCTGGAACAGAAAGTGGAAGACGTGCGCCGCCAGCTGAAAAACGGCGAGGTGCTGCTGGTGTGGTCCGAACTGCATGAGACCATCAACATCATGCCGCGCGGGCAGTTCCGCGCCGGACAAGAAGAAATTTAGTGCTTATCGGTTCTATGACTGACGGAAAAAATCAGGTAACAATGAGGGATTGCAAACCAACGCGCAGTATTTTGCCCTAGGCGAAAGGGTGTCAAACAGACCAATAATGATATCTGACACCGGCGCATTAAACACGGAGTGACCCATCACCATGTCCGCCAAACATCCCGTTATCGCAGTGACCGGCTCCAGCGGCGCCGGCACCACCACCACCAGCGTGGCGTTCCGTAAAATCTTTCAGCAGTTGAACATCCGCGCCGCGGAGCTGGAAGGCGACAGTTTCCATCGCTATACCCGGCCGGAAATGGACGCGGCGATCCGCAAAGCGCGCGATCTTGGCCGTCATATCAGCTATTTCGGCCCCGAGGCCAACGACTTTGGTCTGCTGCAACAAAGCTTTAGCGAATACGGCACCAACGGCACCGGCCGTTCACGCAAGTATCTGCACACCTACGATGAAGCGGTGCCCTATAACCAGGTACCAGG
Source organism: Serratia sp. BIGb0163 (assembly GCF_024809935.1). NCBI lineage: Bacteria > Pseudomonadati > Pseudomonadota > Gammaproteobacteria > Enterobacterales > Yersiniaceae > Serratia > Serratia sp. BIGb0163. Next base: position 225,644 of record NZ_JANUDZ010000007.1, on the reverse strand, counting down.
TACCTTTACCCCGTGGGAAGCCTTACCGGCACCGACCGACGTGCTGTTTTATGAAGGGCTGCACGGCGGCGTAGTGACCGAGCACAACGACGTGGCCAAGCATGTCGATTTGCTGGTCGGCGTGGTGCCTATCGTTAACCTGGAATGGATCCAAAAGTTAATCCGCGATACCGGCGAGCGCGGCCACTCTCGTGAAGCGGTGATGGATTCGGTGGTACGTTCGATGGAAGACTACATCAACTACATCACGCCGCAGTTTTCCCGCACCCATATCAACTTCCAGCGGGTGCCGACGGTAGATACCTCCAACCCATTCGCCGCCAAGGCGATCCCCTCGCTGGACGAGAGCTTTGTGGTGATCCACTTCCGTGGCCTGGACCAGATCGATTTCCCTTATCTGCTGGCGATGCTGCAGGGATCTTTTATCTCGCATATCAATACGCTGGTGGTGCCGGGCGGCAAAATGGGGCTGGCGATGGAGTTGATTATGGCGCCGCTGGTGCAGCAACTGCTGGAAGGCAAAAAAATCGAATAGCTTACCGGAGCGCGGCAACAAGCCGCGCTCCTTTATCCGTCAGGACACTGCGCGGATCTCAAAGCTGTGGGTCACGCTGGCGGCCTTGCTCAGCATCAATGACACCGAACAGTATTTCTCGGCGGAAAGATTCACCGCGCGCTCAACAATTTTGTCACTTAAATCTTTACCGGTGACGATGAAATGCAGGTTGATATGGGTAAACAGTCGTGGTGCCTCCTCACGCCGCTCGGAGGTTAATTTCACCTCGCAGTCGCGCACATCGTTACGTCCTTTTTGCAGGATCGACACCACATCTATCGCGCTGCAACCTCCCACCGACATCAGTACCATTTCCATTGGGCTGGGGGCTTTATCCCCGGCGTTGCCGTCCATCAGCACCTGATGGCCAGACGCGGATTCACCCAGAAACGTCAACCCTTCCACCCACTTAACTCTTGCCTGCATACTGGTCACTCCGGTTAATTTCTTAAAATCAGACTACGCTTTCGCATAGAAACTGGCAACGGAACCTGATGCTAATCATGCTGAAGCGAGACAACACAAGACACCCGCCTCACTCTGTGCTACAAACAGAGCCGCAATAAATCTTTCCGGGACACTGATTTCAGGGAAACTCCCAGGGAAAGGCTCCTTTACCGGTATGTTAACAGAATGTAGCTTGCAGCTCTCCCGGCAAGTTAATATGCTAGGGCGACAGCGTATATTTATGACACGCCTCAAAACCTGCTGCCAGCCACCATTAAAAGAACGGCGACAGCACGTTTTACAGGGAACTCTGACCCCTGTGACACAAGGCAGCGATAACAACAGAGGATAACAGCGAATGGTTCTCGGCAAACCGCAAACAGACCCTACTCTCGAATGGTTCCTGTCTCATTGCCATATCCACAAATATCCATCCAAAAGTACGCTGATTCACCAAGGTGAAAAGGCCGAAACGCTTTACTACATCGTCAAAGGCTCCGTCGCGGTGCTGATTAAGGATGAAGAAGGTAAAGAGATGATCCTGTCCTACCTTAACCAGGGGGATTTCATCGGCGAGCTTGGATTATTTGAAGAAGGTCAGGAGCGTAGCGCCTGGGTTAGGGCGAAAACCGCCTGTGAAGTGGCTGAAATTTCCTATAAGAAATTCCGCCAGTTGATTCAGGTTAACCCGGACATCCTGATGCGCCTGTCAGCTCAGATGGCAAACCGTCTGCAGATCACATCTGAGAAAGTGGGTAACCTTGCTTTCCTGGACGTTACGGGCCGCATCGCGCAAACCCTGCTGAACCTGGCGAAACAGCCTGATGCCATGACCCACCCGGATGGTATGCAGATTAAAATTACCCGCCAGGAAATTGGCCAGATCGTCGGTTGCTCACGTGAAACCGTGGGTCGTATTCTGAAAATGCTGGAAGATCAAAACCTGATCTCCGCCCACGGCAAAACTATTGTCGTTTACGGCACGCGTTAATTACTGAAAAAACGGCGCGATGATTCGCGCCGTTTTTTTATGCCCCGAGTCATCATGTGGCGCCGACTGATCTACCACCCGGAAGTTAATTACGCACTGCGGCAAACGCTGGTGCTTTGCCTGCCGGTACTGCTTGGCCTGCTGATCGGCCAACTGCAATACGGCCTGTTATTTTCCCTGGTTCCCGCCTGCTGTAACATCGCCGGGCTGGACACGCCTCACAAACGTTTTTTCAAACGCCTGATCGTCGGCGGTTCACTGTTCGCACTCAGCAGTTTGTTACTGCAGCAAGCCCTGTTATGGCAGTTGCCGCTGCCGATACTGATGCTCGGCCTGGCGCTGCTGCTCGGCGTCAGCGGTGAAATCAGCCCGTTACACGCCCGTCTGCTGCCCGCTGCGCTGGTTGCCGCCATCTTCTCCCTCAGCATGGCCGGTTCAGTACCGCTTTGGCATGCGCCGCTGTTATATGTGGTCGGCACCGCCTGGTACGGGCTGTTCACCTGGTTCTGGTTCAAACTGTGGAAAGAGCAGCCGATGCGCGAGTCGCTCAATCAGCTCTATCTGGAGTTGGCGGACTACTTCGAAGCCAAATACTCACTGCTGACCCAGCATACCGATCCACAGACCGCGTTACCGCCGTTGTTGGTTCGTCAGCAAAAGGTGATGGACCTGATCACCCTGCTGTATCAACAGCTAAACTTTCTGCCGCACGCCAGTAACCTCGAACAAAAACGTCTGCAACGAACCTTTCAGGTCGCGCTGGATTTGCAGGAACACATCACCGTCAGCCTGCACCTGCCGGAAGAGGTACAAAAACTGGTAGAACAGAGCCAGGCCGAAGCGATTATCCGCCGCAACGCACAGGTGATTGCCGGCCGGCTACGCACGGTGGCGCACGATATTCTCTACCACCAGCATTCGCAGCGCTTCAATATGGGCAATGAACTGGCAGCATTGGAAAAAGTGGCGGCACAGCACCCGGATAATCCGGTGGGTCAGTTCTGCTACTACCACTTCAGTCGCATCGCCCGTCTGCTACGTACCCAGCATCCACTCTACCGGCGTGACCTGATGGCCAATCAAAACCGCCTGCCGTTTTGGCCGGCGCTGGTCAGTTATCTGTCGTTCAAATCCAATGCCCTGCGTAATGCGGCACGATTAGGCGTCACGCTGGCGGCAGGCAGCAGCCTGGGGATGATTTTCAACCTGCCGAAACCCTACTGGATCCTGCTCACTATCATGCTGGTAAGCCAGAATGGCTACAACGCCACCCGGGTGCGCATCCAGCACCGTGCGCTCGGAACCCTGGCCGGGCTGGTGATCGCCGCCGGTCTGCTGCAATTACAACTGCCCGAGGCCGAAACCCTGAGCGTGATGCTGGTGATTACGCTGCTGGCCTATATGGTGTCACGTAAAAATTACGGATTGGCGGTGATTGGTTTTACGGTGACGGCGGTCTATACCCTGCAATTACTGGCGCTGAACGGCACGAATTTCCTGGTGCCGCGTCTGATCGACACCCTGATTGGCTGCGTGCTGGTGTTCGGCAGTACCATTTGGCTGTGGCCTCAGTGGCAAAGCGGGCTGCTGCGCAAGAATGCCCATCAGGCGCTGGAGAACGATCAGCAGGCGTTACGTTTGTTGCTGGAAGAGCAAGAGCCGGATCCCACTGCACTGGCCTACGCACGCATGCAGGTCAATCAGGCGCACAACGCGTTATTCACCTCACTGAATCAGGCGATGCAGGAACCGGGGTTTGAATCGAACTATCTGGCGGATATGCGCCTGTGGGTGACGCACAGCCAGTTTATTGTCGAGCATCTGAATGCGATGACTATTCTGGCGCGCGAGCACTATATGCTGACGCCAAAACTGGCGGAGGAGTATCTGCAATCTTGCGAGATCGCGCTGCAGAGCTGTCAGCAACGGCTGGAGTACGACGGGCCGAGCAGTGGCAACAGCATTATGCAGCCGCCGGATTTGCACCCAGATATGCCGGTGACCGAAATGGAGCGCCACCTGCGGCGTATTCTTTCACACCTGAGCGTGATGCATACCATCTCGTCATTGGCCTGGAGCCAACGCCCACACCACGGCATCTGGCTGAAACGCAAACTGCGCGATCAATAAGGGCGCCGTCTGGCACCCTTGTCATCAATGCAACGCATTACGCGTTAATCACGTCCTGCACCGCCAACTCAAACAGCGCCATCCCTTCGTCGATGTCCTGGGTCTCCACCACCAGCGAAGGCGCAAAGCGGATTACGTTTGGCCCGGCATTGAGGATCATCAGCCCACGTGCGGCGGCTGCGGTCAGAAAATCGCGCGCCTTACCCTGGTATTGCGGCGTTAATTCAGCACCAATCAGCAGGCCCATGCCGCGAATATCGCTGAAAATACCGTACTTATCGCCAATTTTCTTTAATGCCTGCACGTATAGCCCATGACGCAACTCAATGCCGCTCAGCACTTCCGGCGTATTGATCACGTCCAACGCCGCTTCCGCCACCGCACAGGCCAGCGGGTTGCCGCCGTAAGTGGTGCCGTGGGTACCGACCTGCATCACCGAGGCAATCTCTTCGGTGGTCAGCATGGCGCTGACCGGGAAACCGCCGCCAAGCGCTTTGGCCGTGGTGAGAATGTCCGGCGTTACGCCATAGTGCATATAGGCAAACAGTTTGCCGCTGCGCCCCATGCCGCTTTGCACTTCGTCGAATACCAGCAGTGCCTGGTGTTTGTCGCACAGTTCACGCACGCCCTTGAGGAATTCGGCATTAACCGGAGTAATGCCCCCTTCGCCCTGGATTGGCTCCATCACCACCGCACAGGTATGGTCGTCCATCACTGCTTTCACCGCCGCCAAATCGTTGAACGGCACGTGCACAATGTCGGCCGGTTTTGGCCCAAAACCATCCGAATACTTGGCCTGCCCACCCACCGAGACGGTGAACAGCGTGCGCCCATGGAAAGCGTTATAAAACGCGATAATTTTGGTTTTATACGGACTGTGGCGGGTAATGGCGTAATGACGCGCCAGTTTGAAGGCCGCTTCGTTAGCCTCTGCGCCGGAGTTGGCAAAAAATACCCGGTCGGCAAAGGTGGCGTTGATCAACTTGGTGGCCAGCCGCAGCGCCGGCTCGTTAGTAAAAACGTTGCTGGTATGCCACAGGGTTTCGCCCTGCTGTTTCAGCGCTTCGACCAGAGCCGGGTGACAGTGCCCTAACGCCGTCACCGCAATGCCGCCAGAGAAATCAATGTACTCTTTCCCTTGGCTGTCCCACACGCGGCTGCCTTTGCCCCTGACCGGAACAAACTGCGCGGGTGCATAAACAGGCAGGATAACCTGATCAAAGGTACTGCGGCTTACTGCGGTTTTTTCGGTCATTATGTGGTCCACCCTGAATATGACTCAGTCTTTTGGTTGCAATTGAGTGAAAATATAATCACAAAATATGCATAAAAAACCAATAAAGGGCAAACGCAAATCGTCTTCGCGGTTAAAAAAAACCTAACCGACTAACTTTTAAGGAAATTATCCAACAGCTGGTGCCCCTGCTCGCTAAGGATGCTCTCCGGGTGGAACTGCACCCCTTCCAGCGCCAGTTGGCGGTGGCGGATCCCCATAATCTCATCGCGTACGCCCTCGCGCTCGCTCCAGGCCGTCACTTCAAAACAGTCCGGCAAAGTAGCGGCTTCAAGCACCAGCGAGTGGTAGCGGGTCACGGTCAGCGGGTTGTTCAGTCCGTGAAAAACACCACTGTCGAGATGGCGGATCGCCGAGGTCTTGCCGTGCATCACCTCGCGGGCACGCACGACCTTGGCACCAAAAGCCTGCCCCAGTGCCTGGTGCCCCAGGCAAACACCGAGGATCGGCAGCCTGCCGGCAAAATGCCTAATGGCCGCCAGCGAGATACCGGCCTCGTTCGGGGTGCAAGGGCCAGGAGAGATCACCAAATGCTGCGGGGCCAGCCTTTCGATATCAGCCAGTTGCAGTTCGTCGTTACGCTTCACCAGCACTTCGGCGCCTAATTGGCAGAAGTACTGGTAAAGGTTATAGGTAAAAGAATCGTAGTTATCGATTAGCAGCAGCATAGGGGTTCCAACGGACAGCAGGGTAAGGGGCTCGCCCCGATTGATACCGGTGCATTATACAACGCCCCTGCAATGCTGCCGCCAGCGATAATTTCAGCTTACTTTTTACGGCCGCCCATAATCGAGCCCAGCACCCCACGCAGGATCTGGCGACCAAGGTCACGCGCCATGCTCTTGGCGGCGGTCTGGACGATGCCATCACGCTTACCACCGCGCGGGCCGGTAGAGCCGAACAGGATATCGTTCAGACCGCCCATCAGGCCACCGCCCGGCTGCTGCTGTGCCTGCGGTTGCTGTGTCGGCTGGCCCGGTTGCGGTGTGCCGACGGTAGCAAAACCTTCCGACGACAACTTCTCATAAGCGGACTCGCGGTCAACCATATCCTCGTAGCGACCATACAGTGGCGACTTGTTGATCGCACTGTTCAGCCCTTCGGCCCCCAACATGCCCATCTTGGATTCCGGTGCGATCACCATCGCTCGCTCCACCACATTTGGCCGCCCTTTCTCATCCAGGAACGACACCAGCGCCTCGCCGACGCCCAGTTCGGTGATCGCCGTTTCGGCGTCGAAGGCCGAATTGGCTCGCATGGTTTGTGCCGCAGCCTTCACTGCCTTCTGATCGCGAGGGGTAAAGGCACGCAACGCATGCTGTACGCGGTTGCCTAGCTGGCCCAGCACGCTGTCCGGGATATCCAGCGGGTTCTGGGTCACGAAGTAGATGCCGACGCCTTTGGAGCGGATCAGGCGTACCACCTGTTCAATTTTGGTCAGCAGTGCCGCAGGCGCATCGTTGAACAGCAGGTGTGCTTCATCAAAGAAGAACACCAGCTTCGGCTGTTCCGGGTCGCCCACCTCCGGCAGGTGTTCGAACAGTTCGGCCAGCAGCCACAGCAGGAATACTGAATACAGTTTCGGTTGGTTAATCAGTTTGTCCGCCGCCAGCAGGTTAATCACTCCGTGACCGTTGGCGTCGGTTTTCATCAGGTCATTGATATCGAGCATCGGCTCGCCGAAGAACTGGTTGGCCCCCTGCTCTTCCAGTGTTAACAGCCCGCGCTGGATAGCGCCCACCGAAGCCGAAGAAATATTGCCGTATTGGGTCTGGAACTGTTTGGCGTTGTCACCCACGTACTGCACCATGGCGCGCAGATCTTTCATGTCCAACAGTAGCAACGCGTTATCGTCGGCAATTTTGAACACCAACTGCAGCACGCCACTTTGTACTTCGTTCAGATCCAGCAAACGGCCCAGCAGCAGCGGACCCAAATCAGACACGGTAGCGCGGATCGGGTGCCCCTTCTCACCGTAGATGTCCCACGGAATAATAGTGCAGGCCTGCGGCTGCCAGTCAGTGACGCCAATGGCCGTCAGGCGCGCCTGCAGTTTTTCGGAAGGCACGGCTTCGGTGCCAATCCCCGACAGGTCGCCCTTCACGTCGGACAAAAATACCGGAATGCCGATACGCGAGAATTGCTCAGCCATTTTTTGCAGCGTCACGGTTTTACCGGTCCCGGTCGCGCCGGTGATCAGACCATGGCGGTTGGCCAACGCGGGCAAGATAACCAGATCCTGTTCGGGTTTCCCGTCTTTCATCGCTTTGGCAATAATCCGTGCTTCACTCATTTTCTTTTCCTTGGACGCTGACGTGGCGCGAAAAGCGCCAGTGGATGTCAATAAAGCTATAAGCGTGGCGTAACCCCGTCAAGGACAAACAAAAACGTAGCTACCAACCTGCTCGCGGGAGAATGAATTTAGGATTCCGCTTAACACAGGGTTAGCCGATTATGGTCGACTTGAACAATAAAACAGCAGTGATATAGTAAGCAAGACGCTGTATATACGAGGTACATATCATGTCTGAATCTACCGTTGTGATCCGAGTGGATGATGAATTAAAAATGGCTTTCGCCAGCGCGGCAAAAGCAGCAGATCGTACTGCATCTCAACTGTTACGGGATTTCATGCGGGATTTTGTTAGTCGCCAATCTCAACAAAAAGAATACGAACAATGGCTACAAGAAAAAGTGGAATTAAGCCGGAAAGCGCTTCATGAAGGGAAAATCGTTGATGATGAAGATGTTGAAGCTTACTTCGCCGAACGCAGGGAAAAATCAATGCGGTAATACGATAAGGAAATATCGTGAAACTGAAACTCAAGTGGACGGAACCCGCCATTGCCGACCGTATTGCAATTTATGATTATTTGGCGTCAAAGAACCCAACAGCCGCCGCAGAGATTGATGCTTTAATTTCCGCGGCTGCTGCCCGACTAGCCCAAAACCCATCAAGTGGAAAAGCGGGCCGGGTTCCGGGTACTCGTGAATGGGTTATTCATCATTCTTATTTGCTGATTTATGAATTAACCAACGACCTGCTTATCATATTGGCGGTAGTACACGCCCGACGCCAATGGCCAAAGGGTTAATCAACCACGCAGCCCCAGCTCTTCTTTCAGCGCTTTAAGGTAGCGACGGCTGACCGGTACCGGCTCGCCGACCGGCATGATCATTTCCGCCGCGCCGTTGTCATCAAAGCGAATTTCACGCACCTGCTCCAGGTTAACCAGATACTGGCGGTGACAGCGCACCAGCGGCGTTCGCATTTCCAGCGTGCGCAGTGTCAGCTCGGTGAAGCACTCCATGCCGTCATTGCGGACCACAAACACCCCACTCAACCGTGAACGGATAGCCACCACCTCATCAAAACGCAGCAAATAGATGCGGCTATGGCCGGTGCAGGGAATGTATTTCAGGTAGCCGGCGCTTTCGTCCAGCGCGGCGATATTCTGCTGCCCCCGTTGTTGCTGCAGGCGCTGCAACGTTTTGCTCAGCCGCTTCGGTTCCGCCGGCTTCAGCAGATAGTCAAACGCATGTTCTTCAAAGGCCTGCACCGCGTATTCGTCATAGGCGGTCAGAAAGACGATGTGCGGCATACGGTTGGGATCTAGCATGCCTACCATCTCCAGCCCGGTGATTCGCGGCATCTGGATATCCAAAAACACCACGTCCGGCTGCAGGCGATGGATCCCGCTGATGGCCTCTATCGCATTGGCGCATTCGCCGACAATAGAGATGCCTTCTTCCGCCTCCAGCAAATGCCGCAGGTTATCGCGCGCGGAGGGTTCGTCATCGACAATCAGTACGTTTAACATCAGGCAGCCCTCGCCAAGGGGACATTGATTGTAATCCGGGTGAATGTTTGCGGCTCGCAGGCTACCTGTACACCATAATCATCGCCGTAGCGTACGCGGATACGCTTATCCACCAGGTTCATCCCCAGCCCACTGTTGTTCGGCTGCGATTGGAATAATCCGGCATTGTCGGTCACCTGCAGCAACAGGCATTCCCCTTCGCGCCGCGCACCGATATCAATCCGCCCCACCCCCAACAGCTGCGAAGTGCCATGCTTAATGGCATTCTCCACGATCGGCTGCAGTGAAAATGCCGGCAACCGTACTGCCAACAGGTCTTGCGGCAACGAAACCACGACTTCCAGCCGATCGGCAAAACGCGCCAGTTCGATTTGCAGGTAGGCATTCACATGCTCGAGTTCGTCCGCCAGGCTGACCTCATCGCCGGAACGCTTGAGGTTCTTGCGGAAAAAGGTCGAAAGTGACTGCACCAGCTCACAGGCCCGGTCGCCGTCACGGCGGATCACCGCTACCAGCGTATTCAGGGCGTTAAACAGAAAGTGTGGATTGACCTGCGCATGCAGTAATTTGATTTCTGACTGCGCCAGCAGCTGTTTATGGCGCTCATACTGGCCGGCCATAATCTGCGCGGATAACAGGCTGGCGATACCTTCCCCCAGCGTACGGTTGATGGTGCTGAACAACCGGCTCTTCGGTTCATACAGTTTGATGGTGCCGATCACCCGCTGATTCTCACCGCGCAGCGGGATCACCAGTGTCGAACCCAGTTTGCAACCGGGGTTAATCGAGCAGCTGTAGGAGTGCTCATTGCCGTCGGCGTAGACCACTTCGTTGTTGTCGATTGCACGGTGCGAGTGCTTTGATGAAATCGGCGTGCCCGGCAGGTGGTGGTCGTCACCGATGCCGATAAACGCCAGCAATTTATCGCGGTCGGTTATCGCTACGGCACCGATACCCAGCTCCTGATAGATCACCCGCGCCACCTTCATGCTGTTTTCCTGATCAAACCCCTGTCGCAAGATCCCTTCGGTACGTTCGGCAATCTTCAGCGCCTTGGCGGAAAACGCACCGGTGTATTTCTCGAACATCGCTCGCCTGTCCAGCAGGATTTGCATGAACATCGCGGCCCCCACCGTATTGGCGATCAACATCGGCAAAGCGATATGTTCCACCAGCCGCAGCGCCTCGTCGAACGGCCGCGCAATCGCCAGGATAATCACCATTTGCAGCACTTCGGTCACCAGCGCGACCCCGGCGACAAACAACGGATTAAACAGCAGGTCGATACGCCGGTGACGCATGGCGATGCTATGCACCAGCCCGCCCACCAGCCCTTCCGCCACGGTTGATACCGCACAGGCGATATCGGTCATGCCCCCCAGGGTATAACGGTGCAGGCCACCGGTCAGCCCCACCAGCAGCCCGACCGAAGGCCCACCCAACAGGCCGCCCAATACGGCGCCGATAGCGCGGGTGTTGGCAATGGAACCTTCGACATGCAGACCGAAATAGGTGCCCATGATGCAGAACACCGAGAAAATGACGTAGCACAATAGCTTGTGCGGCAGGCGAATGGTCACCTGCGTCAGCGGAATGAATAACGGGGTTTTGCTCAGTAAATAAGCAATGACAAGATAAACGCACATCTGCTGCAACAGCAGCAGAACCTGGCTAAATTCAAACATGGCAGCAGCTCATCCCTTAACAAAACAGATGCAGAACGCCGGGTTTCCGGTCTGGTTATAAGCTGGCGATTAAAGCATGTGGAGGGGGAAAAAACAGTGATGCAGGCAAGGCTTCCGGGGAAAGCAACGCAGCCGGCCCACCTGGGGCCGGCGCAAAATCATTATGGCAGCACTTTTGCTGACAGGATGACGATAGGTTTGCTCGGAACATTCTGGTACGGACCGACGTTGCCAGTCGGTGCCTGGGAGATTTTATCTACCACGTCCATCCCTTTGACCACTTTGCCGAATACCGCATAGCCGAAATCGCGCTGGCCGTGATCCAGGAAGGCGTTATCTGCCACGTTGAGGAAAAACTGGCTGGTGGCACTGTCTTTGTCAGCGGTACGCGCCATCGAAATGGTGCCGCGCAGGTTGCGCAGGCCGTTATCCGCTTCGTTCTTGATCGGTGCCTGGGTGGATTTTTGTTGCATGTCAGCAGTAAAGCCACCGCCCTGAACCATAAAGCCCGGGATCACACGGTGGAAAATGGTGTTGTTGTAATAGCCGCTGTTCACGTAGTCGACGAAGTTCTTGGTGGAAACCGGAGCCTTCTGACTGTCGAGCGCCAATTCGATATTCCCAGCCGAGGTAGTCAGCATGACATGAGTTTCACCGGCGGCGAGCGCGGCAGGTGCCATTGCTGTCAGGGAACACAGCGCAACGAAGGTCACTAAAGTACGTTTGAACATTAACGGGTCCTTTCTCTAAGAGACAAACAACGGAAAAGCGCATTGATTCTAAAGAGCTGCACCTGCGAGTGCCAGCCATTTACCTATATTTACTTAATAGTGGGACTTATCTCAGTCAGCCCCGGATTTTACTGCCAAAAGTATGATCGCCTTAGACCTTTTTGCCAACTGCATCACGCATTTTTTGCCCTTTTTACGCCTTGGTCGTTTTTTGCGACACAACTCCCGGTTTCATTTCCCATTCCCGTTACTCTAGATAAATGAGAGCGCTCTCATTTAGCGCAAAGATAAGAATAATGAATGTCCGCCGGCACCACCGCCGTGCAATACAGGAGAAATAATGTGAGTGAATTGATGACTGAAACTGAAATCAGCCCCGATTTTGAAAGCACCATCATGGAGCTGCTGGTGTTCTCCGGTGGCGCCCGCAGTAGTGCGCTGATGGCGCTGCAACAAGCGCGTGCCGGCGACTTTGAAGCTTCAGCCAGGCACATGGCCGAATCCAAACAGTCGGTAAAAAAGGCCCATCTGATCCAGACCCAGCTGATCGGCCTGGACGAAGGCTGCGGCAAACTGACCATCAACCTGATTACCGTTCATGCCCAGGACCATCTGATGAACGCCATGGTGATCCAGGATCTGGCGGATGACATGATTGAGCTTTACCGCCGTCAGGCCAAAATGGAGATTCGTGCATGAAATCGTTAAAAATCGCTGTCATCGGCGGCGGCAGCAGCTACACGCCAGAATTGGTCGATGGCTTGATCCAGCGTATCGAAGAACTGCCGGTCACCGAACTGGCGCTGGTTGACGTTGAGCCTGGCCGCGAAAAGGTCGAGATTATTGCCGCGCTGACCGAACGCATGCTGGCGCGCCACGGGCTGGAGCAGGTAAAGGTCAGCGTGCATTTCGAACTGGATGAGGCCATTCGCGACGCCAATTTCGTCCTGACCCAGTTCCGCGTGGGTCAGTTGCCGGCACGCGCCGCCGACGAGCGCCTGGGGCTGAAATACGATTTAATCGGCCAGGAAACCACCGGCGTTGGCGGCTTCGCCAAGGCATTGCGTACCATTCCGGTGATGCTGGATATTGCACGCCGGGTGGAAAAACTGGCGCCTGACGCCTGGATCATCAACTTCACCAACCCAGCCGGCATCGTCACCGAAGCGGTCTCCCGCTACACCAAAGCGAAAATCATCGGCCTGTGCAACGTGCCGATCAGCATGCATCACATGATTGCCAACATGCTGAAAGTCCCTTCTCAAGAGGTACAGCTGCAGTTCGCCGGGCTGAACCACATGGTGTGGGTACATCAGGTGCTGCAAAACGGGCATGACGTCACCGGCAAGGTGATCGACATGTTGTGCGACGGTGCCGCGCTGACCATGAACAACATCAAGGAAGAACCTTGGCAGCCGGACTTCCTGCGCGCCGTCGGGGCGATCCCTTGCCCCTATCACCGCTATTTCTACCAAACCAAAGAAATGCTGGCCGAGGAAATTGCCGCAGCAGCCGAACGCGGTACCCGCGCCGAGCAGGTGATGAAGGTGGAGAAAGAGCTGTTTGAGCTGTATGCCGATCCACATCTCGACAGCAAACCGGAGCAGTTAAGTTTCCGCGGTGGATCATATTATTCGGAAGTGGCGCTGGAGCTAATTCGTGCGATCCATAATAATCTCGGTACGCAATTAGTCGTTAATACCGCAAACCGTGGCGCTATTCGCGGTTTACCGGACGACGCGGTGATAGAAACCAACTGTATCGTCGATGCTCAGGGTGCTCATCCGCTGACCTTCGGCACGCTGCCGGATTCCATGCATGCGCTGACCCAACAGGTGAAAGCCTATGAGCGCCTGACCATCGAAGCCGCAGTGCACGGCGATCGCCGCAGTGGCCTGCTGGCGTTGGTCACCAACCCGTTGGTCGGCAATGCCAATGTGGCGCAGCCGCTGTTGGATGAAGTGCTGGCGGTGAACGCGCCTTATTTGCCTCAGTTTAAATAACCGTCGGGCCAACCGCGGTTGCTGATACATTGCTATACCTAGTATACAGGGGTCGCTGAGTCGGCCCCATTTTTGTCGTAATCAGGAGTCGGATGATGGTGACACTGGAAGATGTCGCAGCCCTGGCGGGCGTGTCCCGCGCCACCGTGTCACGCGTAGTGAATGGCGATACCAACGTTAAGGGGCAAACCCGCGAGAAGGTTGAAAAGGCGGTGGCCCAACTTGGCTACACGCCCAACCCGGCCGCCCGTGCGCTGGCCTCCAGCCACAGCAACACCCTGGGATTGGTCACTACCTCCTATCGCGGCGGTTTCTTCGGCGCACTGATGGACTTTGTGCAAACCGAAGCCGAATCCCACGGCAAGCAATTGCTGGTGACCCAGGGGCGTAACAGTGCGGAAAACGAATGGCAGGCGATCCAGCGGCTGTTCAATCTGCGCTGCGATGGTGTGATCCTGCACGTCCGTTTCCTCAGCGATGACCAATTGCGCCAACTGGCAGCGGAGCAACGCCGCTTTGTGCTGCTCGATCGCCTGGTGCCCGGCCTGGAAGCGCACTGCGTCACTTTCGATCACCAGTACGCCAGCCGCATGGCAACACAACAATTGATTGATGCCGACCACCGCCACATCGCCTGTATCAGCGGCCCGCGCGACCGCCCTTCCAGTCTCTTGCGGCTGCAGGGTTTTGAACAGGCCATGCAGGCAGCGCATATCAAGCCGGTCGCCTGCGCCGAAGGGCTTTACGATCTGGAGAGCGGTTATCGCTGCGCCGATCAACTGCTGAAAATGAAAACCCTGCCCACCGCCATCTATTGCTGCAATGAAGAAATGGCTATCGGCGCACTGCTGGCCGTCAACGAACACCGCCTGCGGGTGCCGCAAGATATCTCGCTGATCTGTTACGACAGCGGCGAACGCGCCCCCTTTGTCCGCCCGGCGCTGACCAGCGTGCATTTCCCGATTAGCGAAATGGCGCAATATGCCGCACGCCTGCTGATTGACCCGGCCACGCCACCGGTTAGCTTTGCGCCGATAGTCATCAGCCGCGACTCGATCGTGACGGCGAGCAAATAGATCACAAAAATATTTCAGAACTACTCATTGATTGCATCAAAAAGTAGATAGGCATCACAAAAACTCCCGTTGTCTGTGCTAGGATCCGCTCCCTGGTGGCCTGATCGGGACTTTTTTCTGCTTTGCCAGGAAAAGCCAGCGGCCTTAATCCAGTTTTAAACTCTTTATAGACTTAATCAGGCCTAAATAATGAATGATAGCAACCGTCTACGGCTTACCTGGATCAGCTACTTTTCTTACGCGCTGACCGGTGCTTTAGTTATCGTCACAGGGATGGTGATGGGGAACATTGCAGAGTACTTTAATCTGCCGGTTTCCAGCATGAGCAATACTTTCACCTTCCTTAACGCCGGTATTTTGATTTCGATCTTCCTCAATGCCTGGCTGATGGAAATTATCCCGCTTAAACGTCAACTGATGTTTGGCTTTGTGCTGATGGTACTGGCTATTGCCGGGCTGATGCTCGGTAAAAGCCTGACCATGTTCTCGTTGTGCATGTTTATCCTTGGCGTGGTCAGCGGTATCACCATGTCGATAGGCACCTTCCTGATCACCCATATGTATGCCGGCCGCCAACGCGGTTCGCGCCTGCTGTTCACTGACTCCTTCTTCAGCATGGCCGGGATGATCTTCCCGATTGTCGCCGCGATGCTGTTGGCGCGTCAGATCGGCTGGTACTGGGTGTACGCCTGCATCGGCCTGCTGTATGTAGGTATCTTTGTGCTGACCCTGTTCTCCGAGTTCCCGGTACTGGGCAACAAGGGCGCCGACGCCGGCCAGCCTGTAGTGAAAGAAAAATGGGGTATCGGCGTGCTGTTCCTGTCGATCGCCGCACTGTGCTACATCCTCGGCCAGCTTGGCTTCATTCAGTGGGTGCCGGAATACGCCACCAAGTCGTTCGGGATGGATATCAGCCAGGCCGGTAAGCTGGTGAGCGATTTCTGGACCTCGTACATGATCGGCATGTGGGTATTCAGCTTTATCCTGCGCTTCTTCGATTTGCAGCGCATCGTCACTATCCTGGCCGCATTGGCGACCGGTGCGATGTACCTGTTCGTCAGCACCGATAACCCGGAACACCTGAGCTATTACATTATGGCTCTGGGCTTCGTTTCCAGCGCGATCTACACCACCCTGATCACTCTGGGCTCGCTGCAGACCAAGGTTTCCTCACCGAAACTGGTTAACTTCATCCTGACCTGCGGCACCATCGGCACCATGCTGACCTTCGTGGTTACCGGCCCGATCGTAGCCAAAGGCGGCGCACACGCGGCGCTGACTACCGCCAATGGTCTGTACCTGGCGGTGTTCGTGATGTGTCTGCTGCTCGGTTTCGTAACCAAGCACCGCAGCCACGGTCACGTGACCCACTGATCTGTCGTCAATGACGTGATATGAAAAGGGCGCCTCGGCGCCCTTTTTTATGCTGATAACCCCCAGCTCAACGCCGGAAATCCACCTTCTCATCCTGCGCCAGATACAGCGTGGTTTCTGCCGGCAGGGTTTCGGCAATCACCGTGCCCTGACGTATCGAGTAACGCACCGGCGTCTGTCGGCGCACCGCATCAAAGCCGCTATCGGCCGGTAATATCACCAGATTGGCGCTGTTGCCAGCCTTCAAGCCATAGTCGCTCAGGTTCAGAGTACGTGCACTGTGGCTGGTAATCAGTTTCAGCCCGTCGTCGATCTGGCCATATCCCATCAGTTGGCACACGTGCAGCCCCATATGCAGCACCTGCAGCATATTGGCAGTGCCCAGCGGGTACCAGGGATCGAACACATCATCATGGCCGAAGCAGACGTTAATTTCCGCCTCCAGCATCTCCTTCACCCGGGTGATGCCGCGTCGTTTCGGGTAGGTGTCGAAGCGCCCCTGCAGGTGAATATTGACCAGGGGGTTGGCGACAAAGTTGATGCCGGACATTTTCAGCAGGCGGAACAGCCGTGAAGTGTAAGCCCCATTGTAGGAATGCATCGCCGTGGTGTGGCTGGCGGTGACCCTGGCGCCCATATCCAGCTTCAGCGCCAACGCCGCCACGGTTTCGACAAAGCGCGACTGTTCGTCGTCTATCTCATCACAGTGAACATCCACCAGCCGATCGTATTTCTGCGCCAGAGCGAATGCCTTGTGCAGGGACTCCACGCCGTACTCGCGCGTAAACTCAAAGTGCGGAATGGCTCCTACCACGTCAGCGCCCAGCCGCAGCGCCTCTTCCAACAGCGTCTCGCCGTTGGGATAAGACATAATGCCTTCCTGTGGAAAAGCGACGATTTGCAGCGTGACCCAGGGTGCGACTTCCTGTTTCACTTCCAGCATCGCACGTAGCGCGGTCAGGGTCGGGTCAGAAACGTCAACGTGGGTACGCACGTACTGTACGCCGTTGGCGATCTGCCATTTCAGCGTCTGCCAGGCGCGTTGTTTGACGTCCTCGTGGGTCAGAAGCGCCTTGCGCTCGGCCCAGCGCTCAATGCCTTCAAACAGGGTGCCTGACTGGTTCCAGGCCGGTTGCCCGGCGGTCTGGGTGGTATCCAGATGGATATGCGGTTCGACAAACGCCGGCAGCGCCAGCCCGCCCTGCGCATCCAGCACGTCGCTGCGCCATTCCCGCCCTTCCGGCTGCGGCACGATATGAGCGATGCGCCCCTGCTCAATGGCCAATTGCCACAGCCCTTCATGCCCGCTCAGACGCAGGTTATCGATAAACTTCAATGGACTCTTGGCCACCCTTCACCTCTGCTGTTCCAGCCTGTTTCATTCATCATACTGGCAGCTCATCCTACTGACAAAGACGCCAATAATTTATTACCCCCACCCATTACTCCCGAATGGGTAGAATTCGCATTAACTGGCTCGTTTCAGCTAAAGATGAATAAAAACCGCAACTTATCAAATAACGATAAAAATCATTCATATACCACATTAGAGGTATATGGAGGGGCGCTTGATTTGCATCAATAAATTGCCCACAGGGAGGAATAAGGTAACGCTAGGAAACCAGAATTTTGAGGCAATAATGAGCAGAGTCAAACTCGCTGTCATCGGCAATGGCATGGTCGGCCACCGGTTTATCGAAGATCTGTTGGAAAAAGCAGACAAAGACCAATTCGACATCACCGTATTTTGTGAAGAGCCGCGCATCGCCTACGATCGCGTACACCTTTCTTCTTATTTCTCCCACCACACCGCCGAAGAACTTTCACTGGTACGTGAAGGCTTTTACGAGAAGCAGGGCGTGAAGGTTTTGGTTGGTGAACGCGCCATCACCATTAACCGCAGCGAGAAAGTCATTCACTCTAATACCGGCCGCACCGTCTACTACGACAAACTGATCATGGCCACCGGTTCTTATCCGTGGATCCCGCCGATTAAAGGCTCCGAAAGTCAGGACTGTTTCGTCTACCGCACCATTGAAGATCTGAACGCCATCGAAGCCTGCGCCCGCCGCAGCAAACGCGGCGCGGTGGTCGGCGGTGGCCTGTTGGGGCTGGAAGCCGCCGGTGCGCTGAAAAGCCTCGGGGTTGAAACTCACGTCATCGAGTTTGCACCGGTACTGATGGCCGAACAGCTCGATCCGATGGGCGGCGATCAACTGCGCCGCAAGATCGAACGCATGGGCGTCAAAGTCCATACCGGTAAAAATACCCAGGAAATCGTCAACGGCGGTGAACAGGCGCGCAAAACCATGCAGTTTGCCGACGGCACCGCGCTGGAAGTGGACTTTATCGTCTTCTCCACCGGCATCCGCGCCCAGGACAAACTGGCCCATCAGTGCGGTCTGGCCACTGCCCGCCGCGGCGGCATCGTGATTAACGACAGTTGCCAAACCTCCGATCCTGACGTTTACGCCATCGGCGAATGCGCCTCATGGCGTGAGCGCACCTTCGGTCTGGTAGCCCCAGGCTATAAAATGGCGCAGGTTACCGCCGACCATCTGCTGGGTCGTGAAAATACCTTCATGGGTGCCGACATGAGCGCCAAGCTGAAACTGCTGGGCGTCGACGTCGGCGGTATCGGTGATGCTCACGGCCGCACCGAAGGCGCACGCAGCTACGTCTATCTGGACGAAAGCAAAGAAGTTTATAAGCGCATCGTGGTCAGCGCCGACAACAAAACCCTGCTGGGCGCAGTACTGGTGGGCGACACCAGCGACTACGGCAACCTGCTGCAGCTGGCGCTGAATGCTATTGAACTGCCGGAAAATCCGGACGGCCTGATCCTGCCAGCGCATGCAGGCAGCAAACCGGCCATCGGCGTCGATTCACTGCCTGAAAGCGCGCAAATCTGTTCCTGCTTCGACGTCAGTAAAGGCGATATCATCAAAGCGGTCAGCATGGGTTGCCATACCGTAGCCGCGCTCAAGTCAGAAACCAAGGCCGGTACCGGCTGCGGCGGCTGTATTCCACTGCTCACTCAGGTGCTGAACGCCGAATTGAGCAAACAGGGCATTGAGGTGAACCACCACCTGTGCGAACACTTCGCTTATTCACGCCAGGAGCTGTACCACCTGATCCGCGTCGAAGGCATCAAATCCTTCGACGAACTGCTGGCCAAATACGGCAAGGGCTACGGTTGCGAAGTCTGTAAACCGACCATCGGCTCGCTGCTGGCCTCCTGCTGGAATGAGTACATTCTCAAGCCGCAACACACGGCGCTGCAGGACACCAACGACAACTTCCTCGGCAATATCCAGAAAGACGGTACCTACTCGGTGATCCCGCGCTCCCCCGGCGGCGAAATTACCCCGGAAGGGTTGATGGTGGTTGGCCAGATCGCCAAGGAATATAACCTTTACACCAAACTGACCGGCTCCCAGCGCATCGGCATGTTCGGCGCACAAAAAGACGATCTGCCGGCCATCTGGAGCAAACTGATTGCCGCCGGTTTTGAAACCGGCCACGCCTACGCCAAGGCGCTGCGCATGTCAAAAACCTGCGTCGGCAGCACCTGGTGCCGCTTTGGCGTCGGTGACAGCGTCGGGTTTGGCGTCAAACTGGAACATCGCTACAAGGGCATTCGCACCCCGCACAAAATGAAGTTTGGCGTTTCCGGCTGTACCCGTGAATGCTCCGAAGCTCAGGGCAAAGACGTCGGTATTATCGCAACCGAAAACGGCTGGAACCTGTACGTATGCGGTAACGGCGGGATGAAACCACGCCATGCCGACCTGCTGGCAGCCGATCTCGACCGCGAGACGCTGGAGCACTACCTCGATCGCTTTATGATGTTCTATATCCGCACCGCCGATAAACTGCAGCGCACCTCGGTATGGCTGGAAAGCCTGGAAGGCGGTATCGATTACCTGCGTAAGGTGATTATTGACGACAAACTGGGGATCAACGACCAACTGGAAGCCGAGATCGCCCGCCTGCGCGATGCGGTTGTCTGCGAGTGGAAAGAAACCCTGGAGCACCCTGAAACCCAGGTGCGCTTCGCCCACTTTATCAACAGCAACCTGCGCGATCCTAACGTCCAGGTGGTCGCCGAGCGCGAACAGCACCGTCCGGCACGTCCGGATGAACGCATTCCCGTCACCCTGCTTGAAGCCGAGGAGAACAACGTATGAGCCAGTGGACAACCCTTTGCGCCATCACCGATATTCTGCCTGGCACCGGCGTGTGTGCCCTGGTCGGCGACCAACAGGTGGCGATTTTCCGCCCCTTTGCCGACGAGCAGGTGTTTGCCATCAGCAATATTGATCCCTTCGCCCAGGCCAGCGTGTTGTCACGTGGGCTGATTGCCGAACATCAGGGTGAGCTGTGGGTCGCCAGCCCGCTAAAAAAACAGCATTTCCGCCTGCACGACGGCTACTGTCTGGAAGATGACAGTCGCTGCGTCGCGCATTTCACCAGCCGGGTTGTGGACGGCATGGTGCAGGTCGCGGCCTGATATTTTTATTTAACCTCAGGGGAAGCAGCATGTTCACCGATACCATCAACAAATGTGCCGCCAACGCGGCGCGCATCGTCAGGCTGGCAAAGCACAGCCCGCTGGGCTTTTGGATCAGCTCGGCGATGGCCGGGGCCTACGTCGGCCTCGGCATCATATTGATCTTCACCCTCGGCAATCTGGTCGATCCATCTCTTCGTCCACTGGTGATGGGTGCCACCTTCGGCATCGCGCTGACGCTGGTGATCATCGCCGGGTCGGAGTTGTTCACCGGTCATACCATGTTCCTGACGCTGGGCGTCAAAGCTGGCACCATTACGCAGGGCCAGATGTGGGCCGTATTGCCGCAAACCTGGCTGGGTAACCTGTTGGGTTCGGTGCTGGTGGCGCTGATGTACTATTACGGCGGCGGCAGCCTGTTGCCGGTGGACACCAGTCTGGTACACAGCGTGGCACTGGCGAAAACCACTGCACCGGCAGAAGTGCTGTTCTTCAAGGGCGTGCTGTGTAACTGGCTGGTTTGCCTGGCGATTTGGATGGCTATCCGCGTTGAGGGTGCCGCCAAATTCATTGCCATCTGGTGGTGTCTGCTGGCCTTTATCGCTTCCGGCTACGAACACTCGGTCGCCAACATGACGCTGTTTGCCCTGTCCTGGTTCGGTAATCACAGCGAAGCCTATACCCTGAGCGGGATCGGTCATAACCTGCTGTGGGTGACACTGGGCAATATCCTGTCCGGGGCCGTGTTGATGGGGCTGGGTTATTGGTACGCCACGCCGCGCGCCGAACGGCCACAGGCTGATAAAGCCGTAGCTCGCCAGACCGCATAATATTCCGGGGCGCCTTGCGCCCCACTGCTGATTGCCCCGAGGATTGCCGATGGATTACCTGCCGATTTTCTGCCAACTGCAACACAAAGCCTGCCTGCTGGTCGGTGGCGGTGAGATTGCCGAGCGCAAGGCCCGCCTGCTGCTGGACGCCGGTGCGGCTCTGACCGTCAACGCCTGTAGCTTCACCCCACAGTTCCACGAATGGGCAGCTCTTGGCCGCCTCACGCTGGCGGCCGGTGAATTCAGCGCAGAGTTACTGGCGGAAAAATGGCTGGTGATCGCCGCTACCGACAAGGTCGAGGTCAATGCGTTGGTATACCAATGTGCCAACCAGCAGCGGGTATTTTGCAACGTGGTCGACGATCCGAAACGCGCCAGCTTTATCATGCCGTCGATTATCGATCGCTCGCCGATTATGGTCGCAGTGTCCTCCGGCGGTAAAGCCCCGGTGCTGGCACGACTGCTGCGCGAAAAGCTGGAAGCCGTACTGCCCCAACATCTTGGCAAGTTGGCACAGTTGGGCGGTTCACTGCGTCAGCGGGTGAAAAAGCACTTCAGCAACATCGGCTCACGCCGCCGTTTTTGGGAAAAGCTGTTTGCCCACGATCGGCTGGCACAGTCGCTGGCCAATAATGACGTAGCGCTGGCGGAGCAGCAAATTGAGCAACTGTTTAGCCATCAACCACAAGAGTGCGGCGAAGTGGTGCTGGTGGGCGCCGGGCCGGGCGATGCCGGTTTGCTGACGCTGAAAGGCCTGCAGCAAATCCAGCAGGCTGACGTGGTGGTTTACGACCGGCTGGTGTCTGATGAAGTCATGACGCTGGTGCGCCGCGATGCCGAACGCATTTTTGTCGGCAAACGGGCTGGCCACCATTGCGTGCCGCAGGAGCAGATCAACCAAATCCTGCTGCAGCAGGCGCAGCTCGGTAAACGCGTGGTGCGGCTGAAAGGCGGTGACCCCTTTATCTTCGGCCGCGGTGGTGAAGAGCTGGAAACCCTGGCCGACGCCAATATTGCGTTCTCGGTGGTGCCGGGCATTACCGCCGCCTCCGGTTGTTCGGCCTACAGCGGCATTCCCCTCACCCATCGCGACCACGCCCAGAGCGTGCGGCTGGTGACCGGCCACGCCAAGAGTGACGGTGGGTTGGACTGGTCAACGCTGGCTGCCGGGCAACAAACTCTGGTGTTTTACATGGGCCTGACGCAGGCGGCGGACATCCAACGCCAACTGATCGCCCACGGCATGCCTGCCGCTACGCCGGTGGCGCTGGTAGAAAACGGCACTTCCTGCCGCCAGCGAGTGATCGAAGGGGAATTAAGCCAACTGGGGACGCTGGCCTTACAGGCTGCCAGCCCAAGTTTAATCATCGTCGGCAGCGTAGTCAGCCTGCGCAGCAAGCTGAACTGGTTCTCAAGCCAGGAGCCGCCGCAACCACTGGCGCAAATGGCCTGATACAGACGTAAAAAAAGCGGCCAGTGGCCGCTTTTTTATGAGTCAAACGTTACTGCGGTGAGACAAAGCCCACAGCCTGGTAAACCTTAGCCAGCGTTTCCTGAGCTCGTGCACGGGCCTTGGCAGCGCCATCACGCATCACTTGCTGCAGCAGGGCCTCGTCATTACGGAAACGATGATAGCGCTCCTGCAGCTCACCCAGCATGCCGGAGACCGCGTCAGCGACGGCACCTTTCAGGTGGCCGTACATCTGCCCTTCAAACTCGGCTTCCAACTGAGGGATGCTCTTGCCGGTCACGCCGGAGAGAATATCCAACAGGTTGGATACCCCCGCCTTGTTCACCACGTCATAACGCACCACTGGCGGCTCTTCCGAGTCGGTCATCGCGCGTTTGATCTTTTTAGCCACCGCTTTCGGATCTTCCAGCAGGCCGATCACGTTATTGCGGTTATCGTCCGACTTGGACATCTTCTTGGTCGGCTCTTGCAGCGACATCACGCGGGCGCCGGACTTGGGAATAAACGGCTCAGGCACTTTGAACACGTCACCGTACAGCGCGTTGAAACGCTGACCGATGTCACGGCTCAACTCCAGATGCTGTTTCTGGTCTTCGCCGACCGGCACCTGGTTGGTCTGGTACAGCAGGATATCCGCCGCCATCAATACCGGGTAGCTGAACAGGCCGGCGTTAATGTTTTCCGCGTAACGGGTGGATTTGTCCTTGAACTGGGTCATGCGGCTCAGTTCGCCGAAATAGGTGTAGCAGTTCAACACCCAGCTCAGCTGCGTGTGTTCCGGTACGTGCGACTGCACGAAGATGGTGCTTTTTTGCGGATCGATACCACAGGCCAGATACAGCGCCAGCGTATCGAGCGTGGCCTTACGCAATTTTTCTGCATCCTGACGTACGGTGATCGCATGCAGGTCAACGATGCAGTAGATGCAGTCGTAATCATCCTGCATTTTTTCCCACTGACGCAGTGCACCCATGTAGTTGCCAATGGTCAGTTCACCGGACGGTTGCGCGCCGCTAAATACGATGGGCTTACTCATGTTTAAATTTCCTGATTCTCTAAAGATGACAGCCCAAGAGCGGGCAACAAATCGGCAAAGCGCTCCAACACGCGGTCGGGATGGCTCAGGGCAATGGCCTCGCCGTAGTTATAACCGTAAGTCAGCGCGGCGCTTGGGCAACCTGCCCCTTGCGCAGCCTGAATATCATTGCGGGAGTCGCCGACAAACAGCAACTCGTTGGCGCGCAGGCCAAGCTTGCCGAGGACCAGATACAGCGGCGCCGGGTGCGGTTTCTTTTCCACCACATCGTCACCGCCGATAATCAGCGAGAAGTAATCAATAATGCCCAATGCGGCCAGCAACGGCGCAACAAACGGCGTTGGCTTGTTGGTCACCAGCGCCATCGGGTAATTTTGCGCAGCCAGTTGAGCCAGGGTTTCTTTCACCTGTGGGAACAGGCGGCTGCCGCTGTCGACGGTTTGCGCATAGAAATGATCGAAGCGCTCGCGCAGTTGCCCGCAGTGCTCCGGCGTGGCTTCCACTTCTGCCCAGCGCAGCGCACGCTGTACCAGCACGTCGGCGCCGTTGCCAATCCAGGTGCCAACCCGGGCCTCACCGGCCTGCGGCAGGCCCATTTCCGCCAAGGCCAGATCGATAGCAGCTGCCAACCCCGGCGCGCTGTCTACCAGCGTGCCATCGAGATCGAAAGCCAGAGCGCGGATGGCTCCAAAATCAGCCATGCGTCACCTTCGCCAACTCGCTGCGCATTTCGTCGATCACCCGACGATAATCCGGCTTGCTGAAGATGGCGGAACCTGCGACAAACATGTCCGCACCGGCGGCAGCGATCTCGGCGATATTGTCGACCTTCACGCCGCCATCCACTTCCAGTCGGATATCACGACCGCTTTCGTCGATCATTTTGCGCACCTGACGCAGCTTATCCAAAGTGCCATGGATAAACGACTGACCGCCAAAACCAGGGTTGACCGACATCAACAGGATCACGTCGATTTTATCCATCACGTAATCGAGGTAGCTCAGCGGCGTTGCCGGATTGAACACCAGGCCGGCTTTACAGCCGTGCTCTTTAATCAATTGAATGGTGCGATCGACGTGTTCGGAGGCTTCCGGATGGAAAGAGATGTAACTGGCGCCCGCTGCAGCGAAATCCGGCACGATGCGGTCGACCGGTTTCACCATCAGGTGAACGTCAATCGGTGCGGTGATGCCGTAATTACGCAGCGCCTGACAAACCATCGGCCCGATGGTCAGATTGGGAACGTAGTGGTTATCCATTACGTCAAAATGCACTACGTCGCCGCCTGCGGCCAACACGTTGGCAGTATCTTCACCCAGACGGGCAAAGTCTGCTGACAAAATGGACGGGGCAATCAAAAATTTTTTCATCCGCTATCTCCAAACGTAGGGTTCGAAATCCATAGGATAACTACGCCGGGGCGTAACCCCGGTTTAACGATACAGCGCTAAAAGCTCGTTCACTTTGCTGCGACCAAGAATATTGCGGCTGATGGTACGACGCGCTTTCACCACGTACAGCGAGGCGTGCTGGTACCAGTCACGCGTCAGCTCGGTATCATGGTTGGAAATCAATACCGGCACCTGACTTTCTACCGCAAGCTGGTGCGCCATCAGCGCCAGGCTCTGCTGGTCGGCCATGCTAAAGCTGTTGGTGTGGTAGGCGGTAAAATTCGCCGTCGCCGATAATGGCGCATACGGCGGATCGCAATACACCACGGTACCACGCTCGGCTTTTGCCATGGTATCGCGGTAATGCTCGCAGACAAAAGTGGCGTTGCGGGATTTTTCAGCGAACCAGTACAGCTCGTCCTCCGGGAAGTACGGTTTCTTATAACGTCCAAACGGCACGTTGAACTCCCCGCGCAGGTTATAGCGGCACAGGCCGTTATAGCAGTGGCGGTTCAGGTAAAGAAACAGCAGCGCACGACGGTAAGCATCGGCACTCATATTGAACTCTTCACGCAGCAGGTAAAACTGTTCTGACTTATTGAATTCATCGGTGAAAAGCAGGCGGGCATCACGCACGAAGTCATCCGTACGCAGTTTAACGATGTTATACAGATTAATAAGATCGCTGTTGATGTCGGCGAGAATATAGGCGTCGTATTCCGTGTTCAGGAAGACTGAACCCGCACCCACGAAGGGCTCGATTAAGCAGTCGCCTGCTGGTAGGTGACGACGGATCTCGTCCACCAGCGGGTATTTTCCACCAGCCCATTTTAAAAAAGCGCGGTTTTTCTTCATGCCGTCAATTAGCTACTTATTATACAATTCAGAGCGGCGGATTGTACTCTGTTTCAGACAGCACATCAGCGCACAAATTT
The DNA here is from genome assembly GCF_024809935.1 of Serratia sp. BIGb0163. Classification (NCBI taxonomy): domain Bacteria; kingdom Pseudomonadati; phylum Pseudomonadota; class Gammaproteobacteria; order Enterobacterales; family Yersiniaceae; genus Serratia; species Serratia sp. BIGb0163. Next base: position 199,359 of record NZ_JANUDZ010000007.1, on the reverse strand, counting down.
AAGTGATTGATACCCTTCATCCTTCAAGCCGCAGCACCCTTGGCCACGCACAGTTATTCGGCCTGTCCGCAGGCAACTCCAGCCATCGGTCATGGGCGACTCTGTCCGCCCTGAGTAACAGGGGCGCAGTTTGTGCGCCCCTTCAATGCCTGAATGCAGCTTGAAATCTATCGGGTTACTTTTTCAGATCCTGCTGGACCTGACTTACAGGCCGGACCCAGGGTTTTTTCGCCTGAACATCTGCCGGCAGCGTCGCAATGGCACGCTTGGCTTCTGCAGAAGAGGCATAGTTGCCACTCACCAGCACGTACCAGGGCTTGCCGTCACGTTTAGTCGAATAGACCAGATAATGCTGTAATTTCTGCTGCTTGGCGTAGGCGTTCAACGTATCGGAACGCGAGGCGCTGCTCAGTTGCAGAGTGTAATGGCTTGCCGGTGCAGACTGCAGCGAACCGCCGCTGCCGCTAACGGCTCCTGCCTTGGCGCTGGCTGCTCCCGCTTTGGCAGAAGAGGTTGGTGCCGGCGTATACACCGTGGTTGGCGATTTATGCTGTGTGGCCGTGGCCGTCGGCTTGCTGACGGTTTTCGCCGGTGTTTTATGTTGCTGTGGCGCAGTACCCTGAACCGGGCGGACGGTTTCTTTCGCCGCAGCGCCGTTCATCAGGGTTGCCGGGGCCGTTGGCAGCGTCGAAGCTGGGCCCGTCATGCCCTGCGTAGCGGCATCAACCTGACCCTGCTGCGCTGACAATGCATCCGACATATTGCCCGGCAGATCGACACGCTGCTGCGCGCCGCCCTGCGGTGGCTGCGGTTGCGCTTCCGTCGGGGTGCTGGAGATCGGAGGAACGCTGACGGTTTGCGGCTGCGAGCTGCTGCTCACGCCGTTATTGTCATTGGTATCCGTGGTTCCGCCCGGAACACCGGTATTACCGGCAGTCAGTGACGAAGAACCTGACAGATTAATGTCCTTGGCTGCGCCATTCTGTGCGCTATCCTGTGCCGCCTCATGCTTGGTGGGCGCCTTCAACGCCGAGCCAATGCCGATAATCAGCAACAACAGCACCAAAATACCGATACCAATCATTAAATGCTGACGTGAAATGGCAAAACGCGGTCCCGGAGCCGGTTTACGCGAACGTGCAGGACGACGATCGCTGCTATCAGGTCTGAGATCGTCTTCCGGTTTAAACTCATCCATCTGAAACCCTCCAACTAGAGGCAAAAGCCCACCACTGTATACCTACCGTGGCACGGGCAGATTAACCCGATGATGGCAAAGCGACGTCAGTCATGCTTTGCACATTAATTAATATAGATGTAAACGGCGGCTAAGCCACTGTTACTTCGTCCGATTTACTTAGACATTCCGTCAGGAAGGCAAGCTGCGATCGAAGCGAGCACCATATCATGCCCCACTCCGCCACGGACTTCCGCCTGGCCAATGGCCGTCGGCAGTACCAGGCGCAATTCACCGGCCAGGACTTTCTTATCGCGCATCATATGCGGCAGATAAGTTCCCGGAGCCATTTCCTGCGGGCCACACACTGGTAAACCGGCGCGCAACAACAGTGCTTTAATACGTTCAATATCTTCGCGGGAGAACTGGCCGAGACGGTGCGCGGTTTCTGCCGCCATCACCATGCCGGCGGCAATGGCCTCACCGTGCAACCATACACCATAGCCCATTTCGGCTTCGATCGCATGGCCGTAAGTATGGCCCAGATTCAGCAGCGCGCGCAGCCCGCTTTCGCGTTCGTCAGCGGCAACCACCTCAGCTTTCAGCTCGCAGCAGCGACGAATACAGTAGGCCAGAGCCTGCATATCCAGCGCCACCAGGGCATCGATATTGTTTTCCAGCCAGACGAAGAAATCGTGGTCGAGAATAATCCCGTACTTGATCACTTCAGCCAAACCAGAGGAGAGCTCACGCGCCGGTAAGGTTTTCAGGCAATCGAGATCAACCACCACAGAAACGGGTTGATAGAAGGCGCCGATCATGTTCTTGCCGAGCGGATGATTGACGGCGGTTTTACCGCCAACGGAAGAGTCCACCTGCGACAACAGCGTGGTAGGGACCTGAATAAAGCGGACACCGCGCTGATAACAGGCGGCGGCAAAGCCGGTAAGATCGCCAATCACGCCGCCCCCAAGGGCAATCAGCGTGGTATCACGACCGTGCGGCTTTTCCAACAGTGCCGAGAACACCTGCTCGAGTACGGCCAGAGATTTATACTGTTCGCCATCAGGCAAAATCACCTGATCCACCATGACGCCTGCCTGCTCCAACACCTTCCGGACGTGGTCCAGATAGAGTGGCGCCAGGGTTTGGTTGGTGACCAGCATGACCTGTTCACCCGCCTTCAGCGGCATAAAAGAAGCCGGATCGTTAAACAATCCGGCGGCTATGGTTATCGGGTAGCTGCGCTCCCCAAGCGTTACGGTAATTCTCTCCATGTCGCGCTCAGTTCTCAATGTGGTTTATCCCCGCAACGCGGGGAACACAATCAGTCTTCCGCATTTGCCGTGGCGAACACGGAAACCGCTATCAGTTGCTTTCCAGCATGTTGATTATCTGGTTGGCAACCACTTTGGCGCTTTGATCGTCGGTGCGGATGGTGACATCTGCAATTTCTTCGTATAACGGATTGCGCTCTTTCGCCAGCGCTTCAAGCACTTCACGCGGAGGAGAATCAACCTGCAGCAGCGGACGCTTTTTGTCGCGCTGGGTACGGGCCAATTGCTTCTCGATAGTGGTTTCCAGATACACCACTACGCCACGCGCCGACAGACGGTTACGCGTTTCACGCGATTTAACCGAACCGCCGCCGGTAGCCAGCACGATGCCTTGCTTTTCCGTCAGTTCATTAATGACTTTTTCTTCACGATCGCGGAAACCTTCTTCACCTTCCACGTCGAATACCCAGCCCACGTCAGCTCCGGTACGTCGCTCAATTTCTTGATCGGAGTCGAAAAACTCCATATTGAGTTGCTGAGCTAACTGACGGCCAATAGTGCTTTTGCCGGCACCCATAGGCCCAACCAGAAAGATATTGCGTTTCTCTGCCATGTTTTTCGGTATTACTAAGACAATTCGTTAATGTTAACCCGCCCCGCCAATCAAATCAGCGGCGGGACCTAAACTGAAACCTCATGAACGATAGTGCGAGATCAGACGGAAAATTATCTCAACACTCTTGGTAGTTTGGCAACCGAATAAATCGCAATCCACGCCGCAGGAGGGAAACCATACGTTTTTAACGGCGTCTTGGCGCTAACAAAAAAACCTCGGTGCTCAATTCGGTAACCCTTGTAAGCTAAATCGGTCGCAGCGTCAAACGCAGATGCCCCGAAGGTGATAAAAAAGTGCATCTGCTCATCAACTTTAGGCGATTTCCCACGAACCGCACACCCGGTTGCTCAGGCCTTAATCAATGTCGGAGTAATGAATATCACCAGTTCGCGCCGTTTATGCTGTTTGCTGCTCTGTTTGAACAGGGAACCCAGCAACGGCACGTCGCTAATTCCGGGAACCTTATCGGCCCCCTCGGCGCTATGGCGCTGAAATACGCCTCCCAAAACAACGGTTTCGCCATCTTTTACCGTCACCTGAGTTTTGATTTCCTGTTTATCTATCGCCAACGTCTCGCCGGCCGCACGGCTGATTGAACGCCCGGGCATGTTCTGACTGATTTGCAACGTCAGGGTGATACGGCCATTGGGCAAAATTTTCGGCGTCACCTCCATGCCCAGTACCGCTTCCTTGAACTCCATCGACGTCGCCCCGCTGGAACCGCTGTTCACTTCATAGGGAATTTCAGTCCCCTGCTTTATGCTGGCGGTTTGCAGGTTCGCAGTCAGCAGGCGTGGGCTGGCAATGATTTCTACCCGGTTCTCCTGCTCCAAAGCCATCAACTCCAGATCCAATAATCGCCCGCCAATTCGCGCCAGATGGAAACCCGCGCTGACAGCACTGCGCTCCAGTGGTAACCCGACGTTAAAACCGTCCATCTGCCATGAGCTGGCCGGCCGGTCGTCCGGAGCCAACCCCCAGCGTACGCCAAGCTCACGTAAACTCTCGCTGTTGATGGTGACGATATGCGCCGCCAATTGCACCTGAGCCAAAGGCGCATCCATTTCGCCGATCCTTTGCGTTAATAACGCCACGATCGATGCTGTATCGCGGATCAACACCGCATTGGTGCGTTTATCTGCCACCACGCTGCCACGTTCGCTCAGCAATATTCCGCCCTGCGCGTTCAGGTTTTCAGCAACCTCTTCGGCATCGGCATGACTCAACGGCAGGGTTACGCTTTTCAGCGGCTGTTTTTGTGCCAACGCCTGCTGTTGGCGCTGCTTTTCTTGCTCATTGGGTTCAGGAGAGACCATCATGACATTCCCCTCCAGCGTCATTGACAACTTCCCCATACGCAAAATCAACGCCAGTGCCTGGTGCCAGGGCACATTATCCAACCTCAGCGTCAGGTTGCCCCCCACACCGGCAGCGGTGACAATATTCAGCTGTTGATAGTCCGCCAGCGCCTGCAACACCAGCGTAATGGGAGCCTCCTGAAACTCCAGCGAAACGGGTTCTTGCTCCTGTGCTGCACCGGCGATAGCCACACCCCAGAGCAACCCGGCCAACCAACGGCATCCTTTCATTTTTCTTCCTTATGGTTTCTCAGGGTCAACACCACTGCATTCTCAGCGGCCGGACACAGCGGATCGCCCTGGTTCGCTTTCAGCGTTACTTGCCCCTTAACGACCTGCTCCACCCGCCAACGTCCGTCTAACAGGGTTTGTTGGGGTTTTAATCGCAGCCACTTCCCGGCGGTCGTAACCACCCAGGCATGGTGCAACGCCACCTGACCAATGGTGCCCTTCAATTGCCAATTCACCGGTAACTCCGCCGCGCTCGGACAGTCGGGCAGGGGTAATGGCTTAAAAGGATCGCGTGGCTGAGGCTGGGCCATCAGCGCCAGAGGCAGCCACAGTAACCAGAACCCACAGCATTTATTCATTGGGGTTTACCGCCTCTGCCTCTGCCAAAGCCGCCTGGAGAATGAAATGCGCCGTTAGTTCTCCCACCTGCGCCTCAACGGTCATTTGATCAATACGCAACTGGGCTGGAAAACGCTCCAGCAGCCTTAATAAACTGCCGTAATTGAGATGCAGCATCAGGGTTTGGCGCGGCGAATCACCCTGCTGCTGCCAACGCTGCAGCCCGGCCCCCGCTCGTTGCAACGTGCTCGCCAAATCGCTATCGGCGGCAGGCGGGCGGCTGACCTGCTGCAGACTTTGATTCACCTGATCCAGCGTCGGCATACGGGCCAGTTGCTCCCACAAGGGAGTCATCTGTTGCATCAGACGCTGCTGCTGCGCCTCGGTTTGTGTCAGTTGCTGCCATTTTCCTTGCAACAGCAGCAGGCTGAACAGCAGGATCAGGCTGCCCAACACCAGCCACTGGATGGCCAACAGCTTCCACCCCGGCAAACTCAGCCCCCTCGCCAACCACAGCGGCAATGGCTTATCCACCCGGCCCCCATTGCGCCATCAAGGTAAACGAGAACAGACCATCCTGGCGCTGTACCACCTCTGTCAGGCGGTAGTTCTGTAACAGGGGTAACGCCGTCAGTTGCTGCTCAAACTGAAGCACCGCTTCATAACGCCGGCCAAGTCCCCGTAAAGTGATATTCTGCGAGTGGCTTTCCAGCGCGATAAGCCATAGCGAATCAGGTAGCGAAGTGGAGAGCTGCTGCAACAGCTGCAGGTAACGCCGGTTATGCACCCGATTGTTGTCATGCTGTTGCGCCAACGCGGTTAAGCGTGCCAGACGCGCCACCGCCTGTTGCAATTGTTGATAACGTTCGGTCAATTCTGTCTGTTGGCCGCTCAGCATCAGCAGTGCCTCATGCCGCTGTACCTGTTGCTGACTCAACAGGCCAAAAACCACCATCAGTACCGCCAACACCAGCACCAACTGCAAGATGAATACGCGTAACCAAAAGGCATAGCGGCGACGCTGGCCCCCTATGCGCCAGGGCAAAAGATTAACCTGATACATCAGTTGTCCTCAGCGCGCAGCGCCAACCCGCCGGCCAGGGCAAATGCCGCCGGCAATGGGGGTAACGGAGGACGCAGCTGGCTGAAAGCGCTGAGCGGTGACCACGGCAAGCTCCCAGACGGAGGCTGCTCATCCATCACGCTGCTATAGTAAATCTGATGTTCGCCGAGCGATGGGCAGGCGGTACGCATTGCGGCCAACACCTGATTTGCCCCGTCCGCTTCCCGAATCGATACCTGGCCATAGGCAAACTCCGTTCGGTGTGCGGTCACCCATAACCATTCTTCATCGAGGCGGTGCAGCAAACCGGCTTCGCCCGACACGCCTGCGGCCGCCGCCATCACGCGTAGCGCACATGGGGCAATATCAACCACCTGCGGCTGTAAATTGGCCTGACGCAGACAGTTCAGCCACTGTTGCAGCTCTTGCTGACGGGCGGCGGTCAGCAGCAGAGTCGCGTGTTCGGGCAGGGATTGGCGGTAGTCCAGCGCCAACGTTTGGCTATCCAGAGGAAACTTTTTCAGCCCCTGGCTGGTGATGTAGGCACCGCGCGCAGGCTCTTTCAGCCTGGCGTCCGGCAGTGGCAACCTGTGCTGTAAAACCCGCTGCGCGGGCAGAGCAATGCGTAAGGAAATATGTCTTGGTAACTGAACCCGCCATTGGCGCAATGCCTGGATCAGCGCGTCGCTCTGCTCCAGACACCCCTCACGCAGCACCGGTTGCGGCAACCTTTGTTGCCACCAGTGACGCAGTTGCCAGCCATTGCGACGGCGCTGTGCTGCCAGGGCACGAACGCAGTGACTTTGTATATCCAGCCCCACCTGCCATGCTTGAGTGATCATATTTTGCCCGACCTCCTTATCGTCAGATAACAAAAGAACATATCCATGTTGCAGGCTTGCCTTTATACTACCGCGCGGTTGTTTATAAACTGCCCAAATGACATGAAAATGGGAAATCTCAGGTGAAGTTCGTAAAGTATTTACTAATCCTTGCAGTGTGTTGCATCGTGTTGGGGGCAGCCTCGATTTTTGGCTTGTACAAATATGTCGAGCCACAGCTGCCTGACGTCGCAACGCTGAAAGATGTGCGGCTGCAAATACCGATGCAGGTTTACAGCGCCGACGGCGAGCTGATCGCCCAATACGGTGAGAAACGCCGTATTCCGCTAAAATTGAACCAAATTCCGCCGGTTATGGTGCATGCGTTTATCGCCACCGAAGACAGCCGCTTCTATGAGCATCATGGCGTCGACCCAATCGGTATCTTCCGTGCTGCCTCTATTGCGCTGGTCTCTGGCCATGCGTCACAGGGGGCAAGTACCATTACCCAGCAGCTGGCGAGAAACTTCTTCTTAAGCCCGGAACGCACCCTGATGCGCAAGATCAAGGAAGCCTTCCTGGCAATACGCATCGAGCAGATGCTGACCAAAGACGAAATCCTCGAGCTGTATCTGAACAAAATCTATCTGGGGTATCGCGCCTATGGCGTGGGTGCTGCAGCACAGGTTTACTTCGGTAAAGACGTCAGTCAGCTCAGCTTAAGCGAAATGGCGACCATCGCCGGCTTGCCGAAAGCCCCATCTACCTTCAATCCGCTCTACTCCCACGATCGCGCCGTAGCTCGCCGCAACGTGGTGCTGTCGCGGATGCTGGATGAGCATTACATCACTCAGGCGCAGTTCGATCAGGCGCGCAGTGAAGAGTTGGTGGCCAATTACCATGCGCCAGAAATCAGCTTCTCCGCCCCCTATCTCTCCGAGATGGTGCGTCAGGAGATGATCAAGCGTTACGGTGACAATGCTTATACCGACGGCTACAAGGTCTACACCACCGTCACCAAAAAACTGCAGTTGGCGGCGCAGGACTCAGTGCGTAACAACGTGCTGGCGTACGATATGCGCCACGGCTACCGCGGCCCGTCCAACGTGCTGTGGAAAGTGGGTGAAGCGGCCTGGGACCAAAAGCAGATCGTCGATTCCTTGAAGAATCTGCCGAACTACGGCCCATTGTCGCCGGCGGTGATTATTTCAACCAGCGCCGAAGAGGCAACGGCCATGATGGCAGACGGTAGCCATGTGGCGCTGCCAATGTCCACCATGCGCTGGGCACGACCTTATAGATCCGACACTCAGCAAGGCCCAACGCCGAAACGCGTCACCGATGTGGTGCAGGCCGGCCAACAAGTGTGGGTTCGCAAGGTGGGTGAAAACTGGTGGCTGTCACAGGTGCCGGACGTCAACTCAGCCCTGGTTTCGATCAACCCGAATGACGGCGCGGTGAAAGCCCTGGTCGGCGGGTTTGACTTCAACCAAAGCAAGTTCAACCGCGTGACTCAGGCGCTGCGTCAGGTCGGCTCCAATATCAAGCCCTTCCTGTATACCGCCGCGATGGACAAGGGCCTGACCCTGGCCACTATCCTCAATGACCTGCCGATCACCCGTTGGGATCCAGGTGCCGGTACCGACTGGCGGCCGAAGAACTCACCGCCAACTTACGATGGCCCGATTCGCCTGCGTCAGGGGCTGGGACAATCGAAGAACGTGGTGATGGTGCGCGCGATGCGTGCCATGGGCGTCGACTACGCAGCGGAATACCTGCAGCGTTTCGGCTTCCCGGCGCAAAACATCGTGCATACCGAATCACTGGCACTGGGCTCGGCTTCGTTCACCCCAATGCAGCTGGTACGCGGTTACGCGGTGCTGGCTAACGGCGGTTATCTGGTGGATCCGTACTTCATCACCAAGATTGAAGACGATAACGGCAACACCGTGTTCGAAACCAAACCGAAGATTGTCTGCGACAGCTGTAATCTGCCGGTGATTTATGGTGACACTCACCGCTCGGCCGTGCTTTCCGAAGATAACATTGAAAATGTCGCGACGTCGCAGGAAGGCAAAAATGGCAACGTGCCAATGCCGCAGTTGGAGCAGGTGACCCCCGCTCAGGTTCAGCAAGATGGCGATCAACAGTATGCGCCGCACGTTATCAGCACCCCGCTGGCGTTCCTGATGCACGATGCGCTGAACAGCAATATCTATGGCGAACCGGGTTGGATGGGTACCGCCTGGCGTGCAGGTCGTGATCTGAAACGTCGTGATATCGGTGGCAAAACAGGTACCACCAACAGTTCAAAAGACGCCTGGTTCTCCGGCTATGGCCCGGATACCGTGACGTCGGTATGGATTGGCTTCGATGACCACCGCCGTGACCTTGGCCGTGCAACGGTATCCGGTGCGATCCCGGATCAGGTTTCCGGCGGTGAAGGCGGTGCCAAGAGTGCGCAACCGGCATGGGATGACTTTATGAAAACCGCACTGGAAGGCATTCCAGAGCAGAAGGTGACCCCACCACCGGGCATTATCAGCGTCACCATCGACAAGAGCAGCGGTAAGCTTTCCGGCGGTGGCGGCGGCAGCCGTTCCGAGTACTTTATCGAAGGAACTCAGCCGACGGACTATCCTTCACGAGATACCGGCACTACGCTGACGGATCCCGGCGGCGAAAGCCACGAGTTGTTCTAACAAAAAAGGGCCCAGATTCATCTGGGCCCTTTTTCATTTAACCGTCGCGCTTAGCGGGAACCGCGTAAAAATGCCTCGGTGAGGAACAACGCACTCACGTTGCGTGCCTCGCGGAAATCAGGCTCTGCCAGCAACGCCATCATATCCGCTATTGGCCAACGCACCTGCGGCAAGGGCTCCGGCTCATCCCCTTCCAGACTCTGCGGGTAGAGATCGTGCGCCAGTACAATATTCATTTTGCTGGAAAAGTACGACGGGGCCATCGTCAGCTTGCTGAGGAAATCAAAGCGTCTGGCACCAAAACCTACCTCTTCCATCAGCTCACGGTTAGCCGCTTCCAGCACGCCTTCACCCGGATCAATCAAGCCTTTGGGAAAGCCAAGCTCATAAGATTCGGTGCCCACGGCATATTCACGGATCAGCAGCAAATCGTCGCCAATCACCGGCACAATCATCACGGCCTCGCGATCTGAGGGCCGCATCCGCTCATACACCCGCCGTACACCGTTACTGAACTCCAGATCGACCGACTCAACGTTAAATAAACGCGAACGCGCGACCGTTTCCACTTTCAGAATTTTAGGTTTTTGCAGGTGTTTATCCATGATTGCCTCAAATGAGTTATCCGCTAGCAAGCCACAGCATCGGGCGTGCTAACGCGGGTAACCAGAATAATGATGGGCGTGACGCGTAGTCCGCATGCGTTCAAACGCTGACCAAATCCGATCTTGATCACATTGTGCGTTAATGAGAACCTTTGCCGCAACGAGCACAAGCAGTAATTTACTTTTTTTTAACAAGCCTAGCCAGTACCCGCCGCTTTTCTGTTCTCATCCAGTAAAAAGAGCGCATTAAAATAAGATAATGCCGATATCGACAGTGCAACCTGGTTGCTATCATCACACAGGTAAGAAAGGGCAATAAGACGAATATTTTTACCAATAAGTGAGATCCTGACAGAGAATCTGTTCTCTCGTTACGGATCAGGGTGTCTCTTGGTGATTTGGCTGCGTATAATAGTCCAGGATTCATCAGGTTGGTGAGGTTCACGGGTACAGGATGGGGATAGCATGAGCACAATAGTGTTGATATTGGCCTTAGTGCTTGCCTGCCTGATTGCCGCCGGCCTGTATCTTTGGTTCAAAGCCCGCAATCAGCCGCTGCTGATGCGTACGCTGCCCTTTATCAAACCCACCCACCGCAAGCTGACCGGCGAAGAACGCGCCGCCGTTGAGCACTATCTTGGCCAACAAAACAAGCTGAGCAACAAACTGTTGCCCGGCAACAACTCATTGCCTTCTGCCAAACTGGCGCTGACGCCGCAAAGCGACAACGTCTACCCGGTTACCCACGCCATTACCCGCTACGGTCTGGCCAGCGATGAACCCAATAAATGGCGCTATTATCTGGACGCCGAAGAGGTGCATCTGCCGCCGTTCTGGGAGCAGTACATCAGCGCCGATAACCATGTGGAAGTGATTAGAACCCAGACGCTGCCGCTGGTGATCTCTCTCAACGGGCATTCGCTGAAAGACCATATTCACGATCGGCCGCTGCCACCGGTGGTGAAAGCGACCCCGAGCCAAAACGCCTCTATCCGCAAGGAAGAGAGCGAGCATGTCGAACTGCTGAACATCCGCAAGGAAAGCCCGGAAGAACACGCACTCAATCGCCCGAACGGTATCAAAGAGGCCGCCATTATCTCGGCGGCCCTGCTGCTGCTGTTCTTCAGCCTGATAAGCCCGGTCGTGGTGATCCCCTGGATGATTGTCGTCGCCGTGTTGATGATCGCCTGGGCCTGCTGGAACCTGTTCCGCCGCCCTGCCACACGCGAACTAAAAGAAGTGCACTGCCTGCGGGGCACCCCCAAGCGCTGGGGGCTGTTTGGCGAATCCAACCAGGGGCAAATCAGCAATATTTCACTCGGCATCATTGACCTGATTTATCCGCCGCACTGGCAGCCATACATCGCCCAGGATCTGGGTAAAACCACCGACGTGGATATCTACCTTAACCGCCAGGTGCTGCGCCAGGGTCGCTACCTTTCGCTGCATGATGAGGTGAAAAACTTCCCGCTGCAGCAATGGGGCAGGAACGCGGTACTCATGGCCAGTTCACTTTTGGTGCTGCTGCTGTTGCTGACCTATATCCCGCTCAGCCTGCCGCTCAAGCTGAGCATGGCCTGGCTACAGGGCGCGCAAAAAATTGAAGTGACCAACGTACAGGCACTGGAAGGCGCAACGTTACGCATCGGGGATACCCTGAAAGCCCAGGGCACGGGCATGTGCTACGTACCACCGTTAACCAGTGGCACGCGCTCCGCCAGCTTTATGCCGTTCGACTGTTCCGGAATTTACTGGAACAACGCGGCACCGCTGCCGCAGCCGGAGTCGGAAGTGATCGACAAGGCCTCAGCCCTGCTGGCGACGGTCAACACCCAGTTGCACCCTGACGGCTCCGACCAAAAGCTCAACCCACAGTTGGCCAGCGCAATCGAAAAATCCGGCATGATCCTGCTGGATGATTTTTCCGATATCGTGCTGAAAACGCAGGATCTGTGCCAAGCGGATAATGACTGCGTCCGGCTGAAGAACGCACTGGTCAATCTGGGCAACGTCAAAAATTGGGGCACCCTGGTGAAACGTGCCAAATCAGGCTCGCTGCAAGGGGTGAACGTGTTGCTGCGCCCGGTGAGCGCCGAATCGCTGGAAAGCCTGACCAAAGTGGCCGCATCATCCTTCGTCTACAGCGAAACCAGGCAGGCCGCCGCCGCGCTCAACAGCCCGCCACCGGGGGGGTTCCTGATCACCAGTGATGAAGGCAAACAGCTGGTGAATCATCCGCAGCCGACGGTGCCGCTAAACGAATACAACGCACTTGACCAGTGGAATGAGCTACAACGCCTTGCCGGCATGCTGCTGCATACGCCGTTCGAAGCGCAGGGCGTGATCACCAATATCAGCGTCGATGCCAACGGTACCCGTCATATTGCACTGCACAGCGAACCGGATATCATCACCCTGTGGCGCTATCTCGGCACCAGCCTGCTGCTGCTGAGCGTCGCCGTCGTGCTGGGCTACAACAGCTGGAAACTGGTGCAGCGCCGTCGCATCAATCAGCACCGCATCGCCGATATCCAGCGCTACTACGAAAGCTGCTTTAACCCGCAGCTCGCCCCGATGTCATTGCGGCCGATGCCCTGAGCCACTAGCCCCGGCCTGCGCCCTGTCATCAGCTTATGCTACGCTAACGCTATTCCCCTTATCCTGCGGACCGCCGAAGGTTCGCCTATGGAGTTTTCATGGTTCCCGAGTTTGACTGGAGTGAGATTGATACCGTGCTGCTGGATATGGACGGTACCCTGCTCGATCTGGAGTTCGACAGCCACTTTTGGCTCAGCCTGGTACCACAGGCCCTGAGCGAGCAGCGGGCTATTCCCTTCGATGAAGCGCGTAAAATTATTCATCAGGAATATCTGGCCGTACAGCACACCATGAACTGGTACTGCTTCGATTACTGGAGCGAACGGCTGGATATGGATATTTACCGCATGACCAGCGAGGTAGGCAACCGTGCTCGTCTGCGTGAGGATACCGAGCCGTTTTTACAGGCATTACGTGCGGCGGGCCACCAGACGATTTTGTTGACCAACGCCCATCCGCACAGCCTGGCGGTAAAAATTGAGCATACCGGTTTGGATCGGCACCTTGATTTATTACTTTCCACCCACACATTTGGTTATCCGAAAGAAGATCAGCGTTTGTGGCAGGCAGTGCAGCAACACACCGGTTTTGATCCGCAGCGTACGCTGTTTGTCGACGACGGCGAACCGATACTGGATGCCGCCCGTACCTTCGGTATTCGCTACTGCCTGGGCGTGCAAAACCCGGACTCCAGCATGGCGGAGAAAACCTTCCAGCATTACCCATCGATGCGCGATTACCGCCTGTTGATACCGGCGCTGGCCAGGGGGAATTGATGAAAGGAAAAGCAACAGGCGACGAAGCCGTCCGGCTGGACAAGTGGCTATGGGCGGCACGTTTCTATAAGACCCGCGCACTGGCACGGGAGATGATCGACGGCGGCAAGGTGCACTACAACGGACAGCGCGGCAAACCGAGCAAGATTGTCGAGCTTAACGCCGAGATCAAACTGCGTCAGGGAAATGAAGAACGCACGGTGATCGTGCTGGCTTTGACCAGCCAACGGCGCGGCGCCGACGAGGCGCAGCAAATGTATCAGGAAACCGAGGCCAGCATCGTCAACCGAGAGAAAGTGGCGCTCGCGCGCAAAATGAATGCGCTGACCATGCCGCATCCGGACCGCCGTCCGGACAAGAAAGAGCGGCGCGACCTGATTAAATTTAAATTTGGTGAGCAGGAATAACCCCTCACCGCAATGAGAGAAAACTATGTCTAACCATGACCAATTGCACCGTTACCTGTTTGAAAACTACGCGGTGCGCGGTGAGCTGGTTACCGTCAGCGAAACCTATCAGCAGGTTCTGAACAACCACGACTATCCGGCACCAGTCAAAAAACTGCTGGGTGAACTGCTGGTTGCCACCAGCCTGCTGACCGCAACGTTGAAGTTTGACGGCGACATCACCGTGCAGTTACAAGGCGACGGTCCGCTGAAGCTGGCGGTGATTAACGGTAACAACCGCCAGGAAATGCGTGGCGTAGCACGCGTACAGAGCGAAATTGCTGATGACAGCACGCTGCACCAGATGATCGGCAATGGCGTCATGGTGATCACCATCGCCCCCACCGAGGGCGAACGCTATCAGGGCGTAGTGGCGCTGGAAGGGGAAACGCTGGCCGAGTGCCTCGAGGCTTACTTCCGTCAGTCAGAGCAGTTGCCTACCCGCCTGTTCATCCGTACCGGTGAGTCTGAAGGTCAACCGGCCGCGGGTGGCATGCTGCTGCAGGTCCTGCCGGCGCAGGACGGTAACGCCGATGACTTCGATCATCTGGTGCAACTGACCAATACGGTGAAAAGCGAAGAGCTGTTCGGCCTGCCGGCCAACGAAGTGCTGTATCGCCTGTATCATCAGGAAGAAGTCACCCTGTATGAACCGCAGGACGTTGTCTTCCGTTGTACCTGTTCACGCCAGCGTTGCGCCGATGCGCTGATCACGCTGCCGGCGGAAGAAGTGGCCCAAATGCTGGAGCAAGACGGCAATATTGATATGCACTGCGATTATTGCGGCAATCACTATGTCTTCGACGCCATGGACGTCGCCGCGCTGTACACCGGTAACACCGGTGAAAGCGAGCAGTTGCACTAAGTAGCACCTTATATCGGCGGGCGCGCCCTGCGCCTGCCGGTTTTCTTCGTTTGCACGTTTGCTTTTTTCCGTGTGCTATCTCTCATAACGTAACGAAAAACCGACTAAAACGTTAAATATTTGATACCTATCGCGGTTACTCGCTGCTGAATCCCTACAATTGGCGCCAGAAATTCTGTGACCAAGGAGTAGTGACATGCGTGTTAAAGGTATAACCCCTCAGGATCTGGCCGCTTATGGGATTCATAACGTCGGCGAAATCGTTCACAACCCGAGTTATGACTTGCTGTTCAAGGAAGAAACAGACCCATCTCTGGAAGGTTTTGAGCGTGGGGTGGTAACCAAACTGGGTGCTGTATCCGTCGACACCGGTATTTTTACCGGCCGTTCCCCGAAAGATAAGTACATTGTCCGTGACGACATCACCCGCGACACCGTGTGGTGGGCCGATCAGGGTAAAGGTAAAAACGACAACAAACCCCTCAGCCCGGAAACCTGGGCAGACCTGAAACAGCTGGTCACCACACAACTCTCCGGCAAACGTCTGTTTGTGATGGATACCTTCTGCGGCGCCAACGCCGACTCCCGTCTGAAAGTTCGCTTTATTACCGAGGTAGCCTGGCAGGCGCACTTTGTTAAGAACATGTTCATCCGTCCGACGGATGAAGAGCTGCAGGATTTCGAGCCAGACTTCGTGGTCATGAACGGCGCCAAATGCACTAACCCGAACTGGCAGCAACAGGGCCTGAACTCGGAAAACTTTGTCGCCTTCAACCTGACCGAGCGCATGCAACTGATTGGCGGCACCTGGTACGGCGGCGAAATGAAAAAGGGTATGTTCTCCATCATGAACTACCTGTTGCCGCTGAAAGGCATCGCCTCAATGCACTGCTCGGCCAACGTAGGCGAGAAAGGCGACGTGGCGGTATTCTTCGGCCTGTCCGGCACCGGCAAAACCACCCTGTCCACCGATCCGAAACGCCAACTGATTGGCGATGACGAGCACGGTTGGGATGATGACGGCGTGTTTAACTTCGAAGGCGGCTGCTACGCCAAAACCATCAAGCTGTCTGAAGAAGCCGAGCCGGATATCTATCACGCCATCAAACGCGATGCGCTGCTGGAAAACGTCGTCGTTCTGGCTGACGGCACCATAGATTTCAATGATGGTTCGAAAACCGAGAATACCCGCGTTTCCTATCCGATCTATCACATCCAGAATATCGTGAAGCCGGTTTCCAAAGCGGGTCACGCCACCAAGGTGATCTTCCTGACCGCAGACGCCTTCGGCGTACTGCCGCCGGTATCTCGCCTGACCGCTAACCAGACCCAGTACCACTTCCTGTCTGGCTTTACCGCCAAGTTGGCCGGTACCGAGCGCGGCGTGACCGAGCCGACCCCAACCTTCTCCGCCTGCTTCGGCGCAGCCTTCCTGTCGCTGCACCCAACGCAATACGCCGAAGTGCTGGTGAAACGCATGCAGGCCGCCGGCGCGCAGGCCTATCTGGTGAACACCGGCTGGAATGGCACCGGCAAACGTATCTCGATCAAGGATACCCGCGGCATTATCGACGCGATCCTCAGCGGTGAAATCGATAAGGCAGAAACCATTACTCTGCCTATCTTCGACCTGGCGATGCCAACCTCACTGCCGGGCGTTAACCCGGATATCCTGGATCCACGCGCCACTTACGCCAGCATTGAGCAATGGCAAGAGAAGGCACAGGATCTGGCCGAGCGTTTTGTCACCAACTTTGACAAATACACCGATACCCCTGCAGGTGCCGCGCTGGTCAGCGCCGGTCCAAAACTGTAAAACCTTCTTTTTACAGCTTCATCTAAGGCGTGGATCCCACGCCTTTTTTTATTTTTATCGGTTGTTATTTAATCAACACAAAGGGATAATAAGCACTGCAATCATTGATAGCAAAGGAGGTTTCAATGGCTACCATAACCGTCAGGAATCTGGACGACGAGGTAAAAGAGTTGCTGCGCGTTTCTGCAGCGAAAAATGGCCATTCCATGGAGGAGGAAGCTCGTATGATTTTGAAACAGGCATTAGTGAAAAAAACGCCACGCTATGGTTTAGGTACTCGCATACATCAACACTTTGCCGAGTTGGGTGGCGTTGAACTGGAAATCCCACCGCGTGATAAAACACCAGCGCGCATTGTCACCTTTGATGACGATGATGACCAGGTATGATTATTCTCGATACCAATGTAATTTCAGAGTTACTGCGCCCGGCACCTCATTACCATGTTTTAAGGTGGCTGGATCAACAAGATACGTATCAATTCTATCTGAGCGCTGTCGTGATAGCGGAGCTATATACTGGCATAACCTGCATGCCCCATGGCAAAAAGCAGTTTGAGTTACAGTCCAATCTCGGCGTAATGCTGCAGGAAGAGTTTCTGGACAGGGTTTTACCCTTTGACACTGGCTGCGCTCTGCAGCATGCGGAGTTAATGGGTGCCAACCGCCGCCAAGGCATCGGCGTCAGTTTCCCAGACACCCAAATCGCCGCCACCTGCCTGCATTACGGTGCTGCCCTGGCCACGCGTAATACCAAAGACTTTATCCATTGCGGAATTGAATTAATCGACCCCTGGCAAGCCAGCACCGGTCGGCGTCTGCATGAAGAAGCGGCGGAATATTACGTCATGAGCAGAAAACCCTGACAGGGCAGCTTCGCTGTCAGGGGAGTTTGGCGCTGTCTTTCACTGCCTGATGCCCGTTGGCCGACTCTTTCTTTTCCATCGGCAACGGAATATAAGCCCTGATCAACAACCCGCCGCGTTCGCTGGTGCCAATATCCAAAGCGCCGTGATGACCATCAATAATACGCTGTACGATAGCCAGGCCAAGCCCGGTTCCGCTGGTGCTGCGTGCGCTGTCGCCACGGACAAACGGCTGCAGCAGATGTTTCAACTCTTCCGGTTTAATGCCCGGGCCGTCGTCTTCCACCTGGAACCAGCCGCGCTGCAGCTCACGGCCACTACTGACTTTGATCCAGCCGTTGCCGTAACGTGCCGCATTCACCACCATATTCGCCGCCGCACGCTTGATCGACAGCGGATGCACATTCATCATCAGTTCACCCGGTGCCATGGCAGTTTCGATAACCCGCTCATAGCCACTCTCGGCCGCAACCACTTCACCCAGAATTCCATTCAGATCGCTTAACTCGGTCTGCATCTCCTGGCCGGTGCGCAGATAATCAATAAACTGCTCAATGATGGCGTTGCACTCTTCAATGTCTTTATTGATCGACTCCGCCAGATAGCCGTCTTCGGCACTCATCATCTCGGTTGCCAGACGGATGCGCGTCAGCGGTGTGCGCAGGTCGTGGCTGACGCCGGCCATCAGCAGCGTGCGGTCATCCGCCAGTTGCTTAACGCCCGATGCCATCTGATTAAAGGCCCGCGTTACCGAACGTACTTCAGATGCGCCGTACTCACGCAACGGCGGCGGAATAATACCCTTGCCGACCTGCAGAGCCGCATGCTCCAGCTCCACCAGCGGGCGGTTTTGGATACGAATAAACAGCCAGGCACCGCCTATCGCCAACAGCATAATTGCCAGGGTATAACGGAACAGCGGCGAGAAATCGCCCTGGTGAATCTCAGTCAGCGGAACGCGCACCCAGATATCCGGCTGCAGCCAGGTCTTCAGCCACACCACCGGTGAGTTTTTGTTCACTTCTACCCGGACATCGGTTGGCCCACCGAGCTGCTGAGCCATTTGCTGGCTGAGGAATTGATAGTGCTGCGCCCAGCGCAGACCGCTCTCCTCCGCCGCCGAGTTGGTGTAGAGAGAAATCCCCAGTTCGCGATAGATTTCACGACGGAACGCCGGCGGCACCTCCAGCAAGGTCCCATCCTCCAGCTGCAGCTTATCGGTCATCAGCATACGAACTTCGTAGGCCAATACCTTGTTGAACTGCTGCAAACTGGGCAGGATGGCGAAGTTCAGCACCACCAGATAGGTCGTCACCAGGCTGACGAACAGCAAGGTGACGATCAATAGCAGGGTTCGGGCAAACGAGCTACGCGGTGAAAAGCGTAATCGTCTCATGCCTTGCTGCCGTCCGGGACGAAGACGTAGCCAAGACCCCAAACGGTCTGGATATAACGTGGATGCGCAGGATCTTCCTCAACCATACGACGCAGACGAGAAATCTGCACGTCGATGGAGCGTTCCATGGCGCTGTATTCACGGCCGCGGGCCAGGTTCATCAACTTGTCACGCGACAGCGGTTCACGCGGATGGCTCACTAACGCCTTCAGTACCGCGAACTCGCCGCTGGTCAACGGCATAGGCTCGTCTTCACGGAACATTTCGCGGGTACCCAGGTTCAGTTTGAATTTGCCAAAGGCAATCACCGCTTCTTCTTGCGAAGGCGCGCCCGGCAGTTCATTAGCCTGACGACGCAATACCGCACGGATACGGGCCAGCAGTTCACGCGGGTTGAACGGTTTTGGGATGTAATCGTCAGCGCCGATTTCCAGACCGACGATACGGTCAACTTCTTCACCTTTGGCGGTCACCATAATGATCGGCATAGGGTTGCTTTGGCTGCGCAGACGGCGGCAGATAGAAAGCCCGTCTTCGCCCGGCAACATCAGGTCCAGCACCATCAGGTGGAAGGATTCACGTGTCAGCAAGCGATCCATTTGCTCAGCGTTGGCTACGCTGCGAACCTGAAAACCCTGTTCGGTTAAATAACGCTCTAAAAGCGCGCGCAGGCGCATGTCATCATCGACGACCAGAATCTTATGATTCTCTTGCATTGTAGTACTCCCAAAGGCTTTATTGCCTGACGTGAATATTGTTAAAAAACCATGGCAATTCGGACAGCGATTATTGGTATATATTCTAGACTAAATTGTTACAAAGCTTATTCTTTTACCGAGTTATCAATATCTTTCATTCCGCAGACTAATTAATCCGCACATTATTGTCTCGTTTCGCGGTAAAAAGCTCACTCAGCCCTCCCGGAAGAATGACATCATCACCGTGGACTGCTGGGGACTGGCCCTCAAATTAATAACGTATTTATAACCTGATTAGCCCTGATTCCGGCGAGTGTAGCCTCAGTCTAAGCCGCCAGTGACAATGCACCTAATGTTCTGCCGTACATTCATCGGCACTATTGTCGTCATCGCGTTGGAATAACCCTCGTATTTCGCCCCGCAGCCATTGATTGCCACGGTCATGATGAGCGCGCTCATGCCAATACTGCATCACCGGGAACTGAGGTATTGGGAAAGGCACCGGATAAATATGCACCTTACCCGCAGCCTGCAGTAACTGTGCCGCCTCATAGGTCACCGTGGCAAGCAGGTCCGTTTGGGCAATGATCTGGGTCAGGCTCAGAAAGTGGCTGGTCTGCAGTTTGACGTTGCGCACAATCCCCTGCTCCCTCATCGCCTGTTCAGCAATTTCCTGGCTGCGAATACGCAAACGAGCGGTCACGTGTTCAGCCTGCAAGAACTGCGGCAATGACAGTGTTTTGCCAATCTGCGGATGGCCCTGGCGCACCGCACAGCAGAATCCACTGTAAAATAACCGCTGCTGATAAAAAACGGCGCGACGCAGGTCGGGAAAATAGCCGATAGCCAGATCGACCCGTCCGCTTTCCAGCGCCTCTTCCAATTGCGCCGGAGCCAGCTCATGGCTGACCACCGCCATCCCCGGGGCCACCTGGGCCAGATGGTTAATCAGAGGAGGTAAAAAATACTGCTCTCCGATGTCCGGCATACAGAGCGTTAGCGTTCTGCGGTTAGCCGCAGGATCAAACCCCACCGGTTGTAAAACATCGTCGCGGATCATCGACAGCACCCGCTCGACGGAGGGCATCAGTTCACTGGCCCGGTCAGTCGGGCGCATTTCGTTATTAATCCGCACAAACATCGGGTCGTCAAACAGTTGACGCAGGCGAGCCAGCGCATGGCTCACTGCCGGCTGGCTGATACCCAGCATCTGCCCCGCCAGGCCGACGCTACGCTGGCGAAAGATAGCGTCAAACACCACCAATAAATTCAAATCGACGTTCTTCAAATTCATTTTTCTTATTCGCCCAATAAATCACATTCGATTGATTGATTGTAGGCAGCAGATATTCTCTCAGTACATAAGAATTTTCATTTCATTAACAAAAATGCATCACAGGAGCGGTTATGCAGACAGGTGACCAGACCCACTCAGCCAGGCCAAAAGCACTGCACTGGATCGATGGCCAATGGCAGGATTCGACCAAACAAGGCATCAGTATCAGCCCGGCGGATGGCTCCGAACTGGGAGAATTTGCCGACGGCGGCACCGAGGAAGCCGCGATGGCGATTGCCGCCGCCCAACGCGCATTTGTGCCGGCATGGAGCCGCGACCGACAGCTGCGGGCCCGCTGCCTGAATCAAATGGCCGATCGATTTGAGCAGCATGCAGAAACCCTGGCCCGGATCCTGGCGCAGGACAACGGTAAACCGCTGAGCGAAGCCCGCTTTGAGGTTCAGTTCATTCCCAGCAAACTACGCTACGCCGCCGCACTGGCACTGACCACTTACGGGCGTGCCATGGAGATCCAGCCCGGCGCCTTATCCCGGGTGCTGTACGAGCCGCTGGGCGTGGTCGGGGTGATCACTCCGTGGAACTCACCGGCCATTCTTACCATCAGATCGCTGGCCCCGGCGTTGGCCGCGGGCAATACCGTCGTCATCAAACTTCCGGCTCAGACCGCTCAGGTTAACGCCGCATTCGCCCGCATTCTGGCCGAAGTCGACAGCCTGCCGCAGGGGGTGGTGAACCTGTTCACCGAAAGCGGCAGCGAAGGTGCCATGTTGCTGGTCAGCAGCCCGGCAGTCCCGGGCATCAGCTTTACCGGCAGCACCCGCACCGGACGCACATTGGCGGCCAACGCCATGCAGCGGGTCAAACGCATCTCGCTGGAATTAGGTGGGAAAACGCCGCACCTGCTGTTCGAAGACGCCGACCTGGATCGCGCCTTGCCGATGATCGTGCGTTCACTCACCACCTTCAGCGGTCAATTCTGTGTTACCGGCAGCCGTTTACTGGTGCAGCGCGCGATCTATCCGCAGGTTAAAGCCCGCATGGCCGCCTTGCTGGAGGCGGTAAAAATCGGGCCGTCGCTGGAGCCGGGCGTTGAGTTGGGGCCGTTGATCGACCAACAAAGCGTCCTGCGGGTCGATGCCATGGTCACTGCCGCGCTGGCCCAGGGGGCCAAGGCCGTGGTTCGCGGTGGACCGGTAGTGGAAGGCCCCCTGGCCAAAGGCGCGTTCTACCGGCCGACCCTGCTGGAAGTGCCCAACAGCGATATGGACATTGTGCAGCAGGAGGTTTTCGGGCCGGTGCTCACGCTGGAGGCCTTTGACGACGAAGCGCAAGCGATCGCCTCCGCCAATCATAACGACTACGGGTTGGCCGCCAGTATTTGGTCGATGGATGCCAACCGCCCGCACCGGGTAGCGCGGGAAATTCAGGCCGGCAGCGTGTGGATCAACGACTGGGCGCAAATTCACGATGAGTTCGAAGAAGGTGGATACAAACAGAGCGGCCTGGGGCGTTTGAACGGTATCGCCTCGCTGGACAGCTTTATCGAATACAAACACGTCTATCAAAATGTGGGGGTCACCGACCCGCAGAGGAATGACTAAATGAGCATCGATATTCAGCAACTGCAAAAGAAACATCTGTTCCCGCTATGGGAGTCACTGCATGGCCTGGTCCCCAATCAGCCAGAACCTCAGGCTACGCCCTATCAATGGCATTACGCTGAGGTCAAAGACGCGCTGCTGGATATCGGCTCAAAGATCGACATCGAACGTGCCGAACGCCGCGTGCTGGTCATGGAAAATCCGTCGCTGCCACCGGGCTCGTCACGCATCACCGACACGCTGTATGCCGGAATGCAAATGGTGCTGCCGGGTGAAATTGCCCCATTGCATCGCCACACCCCCACCGCGCTGCGCTTTATTCTGGAAGCCGAAGGCGGCAACACCACGGTGGACGGCGAAAAGACTACGCTGCACCCGGGGGATTTTATCATTACCCCTTCATGGCGTTGGCACCAGCACCAAAATGACACCGATAAACCGATATTCTGGCTCGATGGCCTGGATGCCCCGCTGCTGCACTTTCTCAAGGCCGGGTTTCGGCAAGATCGCCTGCCCGCAGGCCAAACGTTGGAGCCACGCCCTGAGGGCGATGCTCTGGCCCGTTACGGTACCGGCCTGATACCGCTGGAGTACCGCCCAACGGGGCAGAGCCAGCCCTCGCCGATATTTAACTATCCGTATCAACGCACCCGCGAAGCGCTGGAACAATTAAAGCGCCATAGCGAGATCGACCCGGCCAGCGCCATCAGCCTGCGTTATATCAATCCGGCCAACGGCGATTGGGCCATTCCCACCCTCGGCACCGTCATCACGCTGCTGCCAAGAGGCTTTACCAGCCTCTACCAACGTGGCAATGCCAGCCAGGTGCTGGTGGTGATGGAGGGAGAACTGGAAGTCCGGTTAACCGGCGGGATTCACTTCCGGCTAAAACCGAAAGACATTTTTGCGCTGCCTTCGTGGCTCAGCTATCAGCTGTCAGCACCTGACGGCGATACGGTCTGCTTTAGCTTTTCCGATCGCCCGGTGCTGGAAAAACTGGGGATCTGGCGGCACGAGATCACGCCTGAGGGCTAATACCACCAGCTCAATCGGCCCATTCAGCGGCTAACACCATCACATTTTTGCTTTCAGAGGGCCTATATCATGAAGATCTGCCGTTTCAATCACGACCGGATAGGGATCATCCGGCAGCAGCGGGTGTACGACATCACGCCAATGTTTCACGATATCCCCCCCGCCCACTGGCCCACACCGCCTGTCGACTGGATGATTAGCCATTTCCCCGACATTGCCTCACAGCTGGGTGCGAACTGGGAACGGCTGGAAAACTACCCGCTGGAGCAGGTAAGCCTGAACGCACCAGTGGCCAATCCCGGAAAAATTGTCGCTGCGCCAATTAATTACCGCGATCATATTGCCGAAGCCAATGCCGACCAGCAAATCAACCATGGCAAGGTCTATACCGATATCAGCGAATACGGCCTGTTTCTCAAAGCCAACAGTTCGCTGTGCGGGCCGAACGAAATCATACCTCTGCCAATCCCCGGCCGACGAACCGATCCAGAGGTCGAACTGGCGGTGATCATTGGTCAACGTGCCCGGAACTTGCCCGTCGATCAGGCGCTGGAGGCGGTGTTCGGCTACAGTATCGGCATAGACATGACAGTGCGCGGCTCGGAGTTTCCCTCTTTTCGTAAATCGGCCGATGGGTTTTCGGTACTCGGCCCGTGGATTGTCACCCCTGACGAAATCGGCGATCCGAACACCCTGGATCTCAGCATTCGGGTCAACGGCCAACTCAGACAGCACTCCAACACCCGCCACCTGATTTATAACGTACAACGCCTGATCGCCTATGCCTCGGCGATGTTTACCCTGTGGCCAGGGGACGTGATTTATACTGGTACGCCGTCTGGGGTCTCCGCGATACAGGCTGGCGACCGCATCGAGGTCAGTATCGAGCGCATAGGTGCGATGTCGGTCACGATCGCCGACAGCGTCCCCTGACTGGCCCTATTTTCGATGCCTCTGGCCCCGTATCTGTCGTACACTTCGCGCTATAGGTTCCACTATTGCCACGGTAACAGGTTGCATGAGAACACCGCTTATCACCCGTGAAGGGTACGACAAACTGAAACAAGAGCTGGACTACCTCTGGCGCGAAGATCGGCCAGAGGTCACTAAAAAAGTGACCTGGGCGGCCAGCCTCGGCGACAGAAGTGAAAATGCCGACTATCAGTACAACAAAAAACGGCTGCGGGAAATCGATCGCCGGGTACGTTACCTGACCAAATGCCTCGAACAGTTGAAGGTCGTCGACCACTCACCGCAGCAAGAAGGCAAAGTCTTCTTCGGCGCCTGGGTGGTGGTGGAAAACGAAGACGGTGAGATTAAACGCTTTCGCATCGTCGGCTATGACGAGATTTTTGGCCGCCGGGACTACATCTCCATCGATTCACCGATGGCCCGCGCCCTGCTGAAAAAAGAAGTGGGGGACGCCGCCACCGTCAACACTCCGGCAGGAGATGCGCTGTGGTATGTGAATGAGATCGAGTACGTTAAATAGAGCTGGCGACTAACAAGTCCATTATTAGGGAGAGCGTGCCGAAGGGGTCGTAGCGGGCTTGCCCGCCGACCAATTTGCCGGGAGCAAATTGGAACGACTGCCAGTCGGCCCGTAGGGTGGGACACATGGATGTGTCCCATAATGGCCCCTCGGTGCGCTAGGCCCGAGTATCTCGGGCTAAAATCAAACTTAAAAGATTTCAGTTTTTTCCGAGCGGCCGCCCGCCGCCGCGGTACAGGCCGTTTTGCGCGCCATGGCTACCGAGAGGCGGCCCGCTTCACTGGCATTTTCCCCGCGCAATCCGTATAACTGTCCCCCTGTTTACTAACCATTCCCAACAGATACCAGACATATGAATGACCCACTGAGCCGCATTATTGCAACAGAACTGCAGGCCCGGCCGGAGCAAGTTGACTCCGCCATCCGTCTGCTGGATGAAGGTAATACCGTGCCCTTTATTGCACGCTATCGTAAGGAAGTCACCGGGGGTCTGGACGATACCCAACTGCGCCAGCTGGAAACCCGCCTGGGTTATCTGCGTGAACTGGAAGACCGCCGTCAGACCATCCTTAAATCGATCGACGAGCAGGGCAAACTGACCGAACAACTGGCGGGGGCGATCACCGCCACGCAAAGCAAAACCGAACTCGAAGATCTCTACCTGCCGTACAAACCCAAGCGCCGCACCCGTGGCCAGATCGCGATTGAAGCCGGTCTGGAGCCCCTGGCAAACACCCTGTGGCAAGATCCTCAGCAGCAGCCTGAACAGCTGGCCGAAGGCTACGTTGACGCCGACAAGGGCGTAGCGGACGTGAAAGCCGCCCTCGACGGCGCGCGTTACATTCTGATGGAGCGCTTTGCCGAAGACGCCGCGCTGCTGGCCAAGGTTCGTAATTACCTGTGGAAGCACGCGCATCTGGTCTCCAAAGTGGTGGAAGGCAAAGAAGAAGCCGGCGCGAAATTCCGCGACTACTTCGATCACCACGAACCTATTGCCCAGGTGCCTTCACACCGTGCGCTGGCCATGTTCCGTGGCCGCAACGAAGGCGTGCTGCAACTGGCGCTGAACGCCGACCCACAGTTTGAAGAAGCCCCGCGCGAAAGCCAGGCGGAACAGATCATCATCAGCCATCTCGATTTGCGCCTGAATAACGCCCCGGCAGATGCCTGGCGCAAAGCGGTGGTCAACTGGACCTGGCGCATCAAGGTGTTGCTGCATCTGGAAACCGAACTGATGAGCACCCTGCGCGAACGTGCGGAAGATGAAGCAATCAACGTCTTCGCCCGTAACATGCACGATTTGCTGATGGCCGCACCGGCCGGCATGCGTGCGACCATGGGGCTGGATCCGGGCTTGCGTACCGGGGTGAAAGTGGCGGTGGTGGATGCCACCGGCAAGCTGGTCGCCACCGACACCGTCTACCCGCACACCGGCCAGGCCGCCAAAGCCGCGGCCATCGTCGCGGCACTGTGCATCAAACACAAAGTGGAACTGGTCGCCATCGGCAACGGTACCGCATCGCGTGAGACCGAGCGTTTTTATCTTGATTTGCAACAGCAGTTCGGCGAAGTCAAAGCGCAGAAAGTGATCGTCAGCGAAGCCGGTGCCTCGGTATATTCCGCCTCCGAACTGGCGGCGCTGGAGTTCCCGAATCTCGACGTCTCGCTGCGTGGCGCCGTCTCCATCGCCCGCCGCCTGCAGGATCCGCTGGCCGAACTGGTCAAAATCGATCCGAAATCCATCGGTGTCGGTCAGTACCAGCACGATGTCAGCCAAAGCCAACTGGCGAAAAAGCTGGATTCGGTGGTTGAAGACTGCGTAAACGCCGTCGGGGTTGATCTGAACACCGCTTCGGTGCCGCTGCTGACCCGCGTGGCTGGCCTGACCCGCATGATGGCGCAGAACATCGTTACCTGGCGTGATGAGAATGGCCGTTTCAGCAACCGCGAACAGCTGTTGAAAGTCAGCCGCCTGGGGCCAAAAGCCTTTGAGCAGTGCGCTGGTTTCCTGCGTATCAACCACGGCGACAACCCGCTGGACGCCTCGACCGTTCACCCGGAAACCTACCCGGTGGTCGAACGTATTCTGGCCGCCACCCGCCAGGCACTGCAAGATCTGATGGGTAACCCGGCAGCGGTACGCAGCCTGAAGGCCAGCGATTTCACCGACGACAAGTTCGGCGTGCCAACGGTGACCGACATCCTGAAGGAGTTGGAGAAACCGGGCCGCGATCCGCGTCCGGAATTCAAAACCGCCACCTTCGCCGAGGGCGTTGAAACCCTGAGCGACCTGCAGCCGGGGATGATTTTGGAAGGTTCAGTAACCAACGTCACCAACTTCGGGGCCTTTGTGGATATCGGCGTGCATCAGGACGGTCTGGTGCATATCTCCTCGTTGGCGGACAAGTTTGTCGAAGATCCGCACACCGTGGTGAAAGCCGGTGACATCGTCAAAGTGAAGGTGATGGAAGTGGATCTGCAGCGCAAACGCATCGCGCTGAGCATGCGTCTGGACGAGCAACCGGGTGAAGGTTCACCACGCCGCGGCGGGAACGCTGCCCCGGCCAGGGACAACACCAACCGGGCGCCGGCCAATAAGGGCAAACCGCGCGGCAACAACAACACCTCGGCGGGTAACAGCGCCATGGGTGATGCACTGGCAGCGGCATTCGGCAAAAAATCTTAATCAGGCCCTCACCAGGCCTATGGGATGCAGGGCGGAGTTTACTCCGCCCTTTCCTGCCGAACTATCCCCGCAATTTTTTGACCCGCCTCAATAAACCTGCATATTTCTTCAATCTTGCCAACAGCCATAATGACCCGCTGTTTCAGGCCTGAAAATAGCGCTGCATAGCCATCGATTAACACCGTTATTAACATCATGTTCTCATTTTGGTATTTCTCAGAGAAACACAAATGGTTACCGCTCGTATTCAGCCAATGAGATGTTGCCAAATAAATACCGATATTGATGCCGTCGGAACAAAGCTGCCGAATTTGTCGCTAATTTTTTCAAACTGGAAAAAATCACTACAATCACGTAACTGATTTAACTCACCATTCGCATTTGCACCCCGCCAGAGCGGGTGATAAAAGTAGTCCTGTCAGGCAATCCCGATCGTAAAATGTGATCGCCACAACCTTTGGTTACCAATACCCCTATTTTTTGTATTGAATACGATAATGATTCTCACTATTATTATTTTGCGTGTTCACTGCATTACCTCATGGATTGAAAACGTCGGCAGCCCGTAGCTTTGCTCGGCGCTTCCTCAGGAACGTTCTTTTATCATCATCGGCCCAATAAGCTGGGCTCAGGGAAGGTTACATGCATCTTCAGCCTAAACGATCGTATAAGATCGCCGGCTTCGCCAATGACATTGGCCCAGCCTACCGCCAGAAACTTTTATCCCTCGGCATGCTGCCGGGTTCATCGTTTGAAGTAGTGCGCGTAGCGCCGCTGGGTGACCCAATAGAAATTAAAACACGCCGCGTCAGCCTGGTGCTGCGCAGGAAAGATCTGGCCCTGATCCTGCTCGACGGCCAATCCTGACGCTGAGCCGCCTTGCCTTGGCCATGCACATTGCCTGGCCCCATTTCCCTTGACTGATATCACGCAAAATTATGAAAAAACTCACTATTGGCTTAATAGGAAATCCTAATTCCGGCAAGACGACGCTGTTTAACCAGCTTACCGGGGCGCGCCAGCGGGTCGGGAACTGGGCGGGGGTGACGGTAGAACGTAAAGAAGGCCTGTTCACCACGCCGCAATCCCAGGTCAAACTGGTCGATCTGCCCGGTACCTACTCCCTGACCACCATCTCGGAGCAAACCTCACTCGACGAACAGATCGCCTGCCACTACATTCTGAGCGGCGACGCCGATCTGCTGATCAACGTGGTCGACGCTTCCAACCTGGAGCGCAATCTGTACCTGACGCTGCAACTGCTGGAGCTGGGTATTCCCTGCATCGTCGCGCTGAACATGCTGGATATTGCCAGAAGTCAGAAAATTGATATTGATATTGCCGCACTGTCCGCACGCCTCGGCTGCCCGGTGGTACCGCTGGTCTCCACCAAGGCCGACGGTATTGGCGTGTTAAAGCAAATGATCGACAATCATCAGTTCAACGAATTGAAAGCGCTGGTGCTCTATCCCCCCGTGCTGCTGAAAGAAATGACCACGCTGAGCGATGCCATGCCGCAGACCCTGCCGAGCGAACAGCGTCGCTGGCTGGCACTGCAGATGCTGGAGGGCGATATCTACAGCCATACGTTGGCCGGCCCGGCAGCAGCTCTGCTACCGGCAGCCAAAGAGGCACTGCGACAGCAGCAACAGGAAGACCCGGCACTGGTGATCGCCGATGCGCGCTATCAGTCAATCACCACCCTGTGCGACGCCGTCAGTAATTCTCAGCAGGCGATGCCGAACCGCCTGACCGAAGCATTGGATAAAGTGATCCTCAATCGCTGGCTGGGGGTGCCGATCTTCCTGCTGGTGATGTATCTGATGTTCCTGCTGGCGATCAACATCGGCGGCGCGCTACAGCCTATTTTCGATATTGGCTCGGCGGCCATCTTTATCCAGGGCATTCAATGGTTGGGCTTTAACCTGCACTTCCCGGAATGGCTGACGATTTTCCTGGCGCAGGGGGTCGGTGGCGGTATCAATACCGTGCTGCCGCTGGTGCCACAAATCGGCATGATGTATCTGTTCCTGTCATTCCTTGAAGACTCCGGCTACATGGCGCGGGCGGCCTTCGTGATGGATCGTCTGATGCAGGCACTCGGGCTGCCGGGTAAATCTTTCGTGCCGTTGATTGTGGGCTTCGGCTGCAACGTGCCGTCCATCATGGGCGCCCGCACGCTGGATGCTCAGCGCGAACGCCTGATGACCATCATGATGGCGCCATTTATGTCCTGTGGCGCCCGATTAGCAATCTTCGCCGTGTTTGCCGCCGCCTTCTTCGGCCAGGACGGCGCGGGCGTGGTGTTCTCCCTGTATATGCTCGGCATTGTGGTGGCGATCCTCACCGGTTTGGTACTGAAATACACCATCATGCGCGGCGAAGCCTCCCCCTTTGTTATGGAGCTGCCGGTCTACCACGTGCCGCACCTGAAAAGCCTGCTGCTGCAAACCTGGCAGCGGCTGAAAGGCTTCGTCCTGCGTGCCGGTAAAGTGATTGTGATTGCCAGCATCTTCATTGGCGGCCTGAACAGCTTTTCATTCAGCGGCAAGCCGGTGGATAACATCAATGACTCCGCGCTGGCGTCGGTATCCAAGGTGCTAACACCGCTGCTACAACCGATGGGCGTACACAATGATAACTGGCAGGCCACCGTCGGCCTGGTCACCGGGGCCATGGCGAAAGAAGTGGTGGTCGGCACGCTGAACACGCTGTACACCGCCGAACGCATCAATAACACCGAGTTTGACGCCGCCAACTTTAATCTGTTGGACGAACTGGGCGGTGCCCTGGATACCACCTGGCAGGGCTTGAAAGACACCTTCAGCCTGAGCGTGCTGTCCAACCCGATTGAGGCCAGCAAGGGTGACGGGGAAATGGACGTCGGTTCGATGGGCGTGATGAGCAGTAAATTCGGTTCAGGAATCTCCGCCTACAGCTACCTGATTTTCGTGTTGCTGTACGTCCCCTGCGTCTCGGTCATGGGGGCTATCGCCCGTGAATCCAGCCGTGGCTGGATGACCTTCTCCATTCTCTGGGGGCTGAATGTCGCTTACTCGTTGGCCACGCTGTTTTATCAGGTCGCCACCTTCAGCCAGCATCCGCAGTACAGCCTGACGGCGATCGTCATTGTGGTGCTGTTCAATCTGTTGATCCTGTTCGGCCTGCGCCGGGCGCGCAGCCGGGTAACGGTTCGCCTGGGCAACGCCACACCTGCGGCATGCTGTCAGAGTGGCAAGGGAAACTGTCACTGATGGCCGGCCTGCTGCAGATCCGCGATGCACTGGCGCTGCACGGTAATGTGCAGGCGCTGCAACTCAGCCGTCAGTTGGCCGCCCCGCTGCCGTTAGTGCAGGCCATGCTGGAGCGTTTAATCGCGATGGGGAAAGTGGAGCGAATCGAGCAGGATAACAGCGCCTGCCTGAGCGGCAGTTGCAAAAGTTGCCCTGAGGGCCAGAAGTGCAGCAGTACCGTGGTGTATCGTTTGAAGTAATGGAGGTTGGGGCGCAGCACAAAGCACGCCCCAACTTAACTGATTCAATCGTTATTATTTGTCTTTATACACGTCAGCAGTAGCGCTGAATTTACCGTGTTCACGGCCAGCAATGATCACATAATACTGACCGCCTTTCTCATCAGCCAGTTTGGACAGTTCTTCTTTTGCATCCATTGGCGACGTGGTCTGTGCGGTAGTAGACACCGAACCCACTTTCTCGTATTTACCCGGATTCTTGGCCAGATCTTCCTTGGTCAGCAGGGTGGCTGCCATGGTGCTGAAAGACACTGAACCTACAACTAACGCGGCAATAATCATTTTCAAAGATTTCATTACATTACCTCTCAATGGATAGTTTATTTATTATGAAAGCTGTCCAGAGTAAATGCGTCATAACACCAGTTGCCGTGACATCTGCTGACCTCGTTGCTTTCCCTGACGAGAGCCGTTTCCCAGAGACGAAACGCCAAAGTGAAAAAACCATGGGTGATTTTTTCATTTTCAACCAACGCAGTTACCCCCTTAAGTATCGGACAGCTTTATTTTTTATCCACTAAACTGCTCTTTTTTTAGCGCTTTATTGTGCGTTTTGGCGGCAGATCCCATTTTCGGCCACAAAAGTGCCAATAATTTCTGCAAATTCATCAGGCTGGGAAATGAATGGCGCATGAGCCGCTTTCGCAATGATGATTGATGATGAGTGAGGCCAACTGACGTCGAGCAATCCGGCGACCTTACGCGGCACCAATCCGTCCAGATAACCGTAAATCCGCAACAGTGGCAGTGACAGCCCCGCCAGCGACTGGCGCAAGTCAGCGGTCCGCAGTATCTCAAGCCCGCCGTTCAGTACTTCAACGCTCGGCATCGGCTGGTTAAGCACTACCGATTTCAGCAAACGGGCGTCCTGCCGCGCACTTTCCGTGCCCAACGTTTGTAATGCCAGAAAACGCTCTACGGTGCGCTGGAAATCCTGACTCAGCTGATGCTGAAAACCGCTTAGCACCTCCGGGCGGATCCCCGGCCAATCATCCTGTGCCGCAAAGCAGGGTGAAGAGGCCACGGTAATCAACCCATGCACCCGATGTGGCTGCGTCAACGCAATCTGGCTGGCCACCAACCCACCGAGCGACCAACCCAACCACCAGGCCTGCGCCGGCGCGGCGTCCAACACAATTTCCGCCATTTGCTCAAGCGACATGGCAGCAAATCCCTGGCTGCGGCCATAACCCGGCAGATCGACCAGATGCAGACGAAAATGCGGCGTCAGCCGCTCAAGCATGCAACTCCATACTTCCGCGTTCAGCCCCCAGCCGTGCAGCAGCACAAGATCGCGATCGCCTTCACCTATTGTTTGCCAGTACAACGCTGTCATCGGTTATTGTCCTTTCATTCTCATCCGTCAGGGAGGACGGCTATGCTATCAATCTACAGCCGCTGTTGGCTATGCCGCGAGCCATTACGCCTCAGCCATCATGGCATTTGCAGCTATTGCCTGCGCCACCTGCCGACCAAGCCCTTATGCTGCCCCCGCTGCGGCCTGCCCGCCGGCGATGCCGCATTACCCTGTGGCCGCTGCCTGCAGCAACCGCCCCCCTGGCAGGCACTGGTGTTCGTCGGCGATTATCAGGCCCCATTGCGTCAGCTAATCAAAAAATTCAAGTTTCAGCATACGCCGGAGCTGGCGCCGCTGCTGGCTCGGCTAATTTTGCTAAACTGGCAACAAGCGCATCGAGAGCAGTATTTGAACAGACCCGATGTGATTTTAGCGGTACCCTTGCAGGCAAAACGTTGCTGGCGACGCGGCTATAACCAGAGCAGCCTGCTGGCACGACCGCTGGCCTACTGGTTGGGCTGCGACTACCGCCCCGCCGCACTGAGCCGGGTACGCAAAACCGCCCCACAGCAGGGGTTGCCGGCCCGCATGCGGCGGCGTAATCTGCGCGGAGCATTTCGTTGCCACGAATCCCTCGAGGGCCGACACATCGCCCTGCTGGACGATGTAGTCACGACGGGCAGCACGGTGGCGGAAATTGCCAGGTTGTTGCAGCGGCAGGGCGTGGCATCAATACAGATTTGGTGCGTTTGCCGCACGTTGTAGTGCCACGGCAATGGGCGTATTATAACCTAGTATTAAAGTCAACTATTTGAACTAACGAGCTAATGCCATGATTCGTATAACAGATACTGCACAGGAACACTTTGCCAAACTGCTGGCAAATCAAGAGGAAGGCACCCAAATCCGCGTATTCGTGATCAACCCGGGTACGCCTACGGCCGAATGCGGTGTCTCTTATTGCCCGCCGGACGCGGTAGAAGCAACAGACACCGAGCTGAAGTTCGAAAAACTGTCCGCCTATATCGACGAACTGAGCAAGCCTTATCTGGACGATGCCGAAATTGACTTCGTCACCGACCAACTGGGCTCGCAGCTGACGCTCAAAGCGCCAAACGCCAAAATGCGCAAAGTGGACGACAACGCACCGCTGATGGAGCGTGTTGAATACGTACTGCAGTCACAGATCAACCCACAGCTGGCAGGCCACGGTGGCCGTGTGACGCTGATGGAAATCACTGATGACAGCCTGGCGATCCTGCAGTTCGGTGGCGGCTGTAACGGTTGTTCCATGGTCGATGTGACCCTGAAGGAAGGCATCGAGAAAGAGCTGCTGCAGAAGTTCCCAGAACTGAAAGGCGTGCGCGATTTGACCGAGCACCAACGCGGCGAGCACTCCTATTATTAATCCCCTGTTCCAGGGCAACATGCCCCACAGCGGATAAAAAAATGCCGGATTCGGTTTACCCAATCCGGCATTTTTAACTCAATTAGCCTACCGATACCTTACGCCGCCGCTTGTCCAAATCCTTCAGTAAGCGGTTAACCTGTTGATCGGCAAACATCTCCTCCAGCGTTTGGGTCAGTTTACGCCGCCAGTTAGGGTACTGACTGCTGGTACCGGGAATATTGACCGGATCCGCCATGTCCAGCCAGTCTTCCGGCTGCAGACCCAGCAACGCGCTGGCGCTGTCGGCAACGTAACGCTGCAAGCCCCGGTTAAGCAGCGGGCTCATATTCAACAACGCCGCCTTTTTGCCCACCTTCTGCGGCACACAACCATAGTGGTGCAGCCCGTCCAACAACCCCTGCTTGGCACGTTCGCGGTCGGCAAACAGCCCTTTGAGGATCTCCGCATCCGGATACAACCCCAGTTGGTTGCCCAACTGCAGGTCACCACTTTGCCAATAGCCGCGCAGCGTCGGCAGATCGTGCGTGGTAATGGTCGCCATGGCCTGCACCGGATAGGCCTGCGGCGCGCGGAAGTGGTTCTCACCGTCACGTTCGAAATACAGCACCTTATAGGAATAGACCCCGCTGTCGCGCAACTTCGCGACAATCTCAACCGGAACGGTACCGAGGTCTTCGCCAATCACCATACAACGGTGGCGTTGGCTTTCCAGCGCCAGCACCGCCAACAGGTCATCCACCGGGTATTTCACATAGGCACCGTGAACCGCAGTTTCACCGTAGGGGATCCACCACAGGCGCAGTAACGCCATCACATGATCAATGCGCAGCGCGCCGCAGCTGGTCATATTGGCACGCAGCAGATCGATAAACGGCTGGTAGCCGCGCGCCGCCATCACATGCGGGTCCATCGGCGGCAGGCCCCAGTTTTGTCCGAGCGGCCCCAGAATGTCCGGCGGCGCCCCCACCGAGGCTTTCAGACAATAAAGATCGCGCTCGCACCAGGTTTCCGCGCCCCCTTCTGCCACGCCGACCGCCAAATCGCGGTACAGGCCAATCGGCATCTGCTGTTGCTGACTCAGGCGGAAACAATCGGCGAACTGGCTGGCGGCCAGCCACTGCAGCCACAGGTAAAACTGCACCTGATCCTGCTGCTGCTGACAAAATTGCTGCACCGCAGCGCTGTCGCCCTGTTGATATTGTTCAGGCCAGGCCGGCCAGCCCCACAGGCTGCTGTCTGTGGCGGCCAAATGGGCATGCAGCGCATCAAAGGCCGCCTGCTGATACAGACTGTCACCACCGTCGAGAACAAACTGCTCAAATGCCTGACGCTGCTCGTCACCCGCTTTGCGCGCCTGGAACTGCGGGAACGCCAGCGTCAACGCCGCCAGCTTAAGCTGCGTCACCGTGCTGTAATCTACCAGTTCGCTGCTGCGCGCGGCGGCCAGTTTCTTTTGCGTGGCCGGTTTCAACCACCATCGCTGCGCGGCCTCGTTGCGCTGGAAATCTTCCACCGCGTTCACATCGATATAAATCACGTTCAGCCAGCGGCGCGATGACGGGCTGTACGGGCTGGCGCTTTCCGGGTTGGCAGGATACAGCGCATGGATCGGGTTCAAGCCTACAAAAGCACCGCCCCTTTCACCGACCTGCTCCACCATCTGGCGCAGATCGCCAAAGTCACCGATACCCCAGTTACTGTCGGATCGCAGGGTATAAAGCTGGACGCAAGCGCCCCAAAGCTTCTTTCCGGTCAGCAAGGCATCCGGTTCATAGCAGCGTTTCGGTGCCACGATCAGCCGGCACTGCCACTGCTGCTCGCCCTGTTTCAGCGTCAGTTGGTGATAACCCGGAGGTAACTCAACCGGCAGGGTAAAGGTTTTACGCGCACTGGCGCGCCCCTGTTGCTGGCCACCGTCTTCGCGCTGCAGCGTCCACAGATACTCGCCGCTCCCTGCCAGCGGCAACGCCACCGGCGCCCCCTGATAGAAGACCTTCACCGCCGGTAGCGGCAGTACTACGGCCTCCCGAGGGGTCGTGCTGCGCCCCATGGCGCCCAGCAGTCGGCGCTTGGTGTCCTCAGCGATCGCCTGCTGTTGACCGTGGGCATTAATATAATCGGCAGCGATACCCGCCTGAGCTGCCGCCTGATCGATGACCTTGCGATCCATTCGCTCTCCTTAACGTTTGGCTTGCCAGATACGCTGTTGGTAGTCGCGGATCGAGCGATCCGAACTGAACATACCGACCCGCGCGGTGTTAAGAATAGTACGGCGCGTCCACTCATCACGGTCACGATAGAGTTCATCTACCTGCTGTTGAGCTTTGCAATAAGAAGCAAA
Organism: Serratia sp. BIGb0163; assembly: GCF_024809935.1. Taxonomy (NCBI): domain Bacteria; kingdom Pseudomonadati; phylum Pseudomonadota; class Gammaproteobacteria; order Enterobacterales; family Yersiniaceae; genus Serratia; species Serratia sp. BIGb0163. The sequence goes on along the minus strand of NZ_JANUDZ010000007.1, from coordinate 163,018 downwards.
GTCCGCCAGCACCAAATAAGGATCGCCACCTTCCAGCAAGCTGTGCAGCATCATGTCGAAAGCATGCTTGTCGCCGTGGCTGAATGCGCCGCTCGCCAGTTCGTCCAGGATCGCCTTCAGGTGTTTATCTTTCTTGCGATAGCTGAGCGGGTCATAGCCTTTTGCCAGCAGCGCCTTCACCTGATCCACGGTGTTACCGAAGATAAAGATATTGTCTTCGCCCACCTGCTCGGCGATTTCCACGTTGGCGCCGTCCAGGGTGCCGACGGTCAGCGCGCCGTTCAACGCCAGCTTCATATTGCCGGTGCCGGAGGCTTCTTTGCCGGCGGTGGAGATCTGCTCGGAAATATCCGCCGCCGGGATCATCAATTCAGCGACAGACACGCGGTAGTCAGGGATAAACGCCACTTTCAGTCGATCCTTCACCAGCGGATCGTTGTTGATCTTTTCCGCCGCCTGATTGATCGCGTAAATGATGTTCTTGGCCAGATAGTAGCCCGGTGCCGCTTTGGCGCCGAACAGGAACACCCGTGGCACGATATCCAGCTGCGGGTTATCGCGCAGTTGGCGATACAGCGACAAAATGTGCAGCAGGTTCAAATGCTGGCGTTTGTATTCGTGCAGGCGTTTGATTTGCACGTCGAAAATCGCGTCCGGATTGAGCGTCAGCCCCATCACGTCGTGCACATAGTTTGCCAACACGACTTTGTTATCGCGCTTAATTTGCTGATAACGCTGACGGAACGCCGCATCATCGGCGTATTTCTCCAGCCCTTTCAGGGCGTCGAGATCGTTGGCCCACTCCACCTTCAGCGTTTCATCAATCAGCCCTGACAGCGCCGGGTTACACTGCTTCAACCAGCGGCGTGGCGTAATGCCGTTGGTGACGTTATGGAATTTGTTGGGCCACAATTGGTGGTATTCCGGGAACAGATCCTTCACCACCAGATCGGAGTGCAACTGTGCCACGCCGTTGACCGCAAAGCCGCTGACCACGCACAGGTTTGCCATCCGCACCTGTTTATCATGATGCACTGCCAGCTTGGCCCACACCGCGTCGTCGCCCGGCCAATGTTTATCCACCAGCTTTTTGAAGTTGGCGTTGATCTGCTTGATGATGGAGAAATGACGCGGCAGCAGGCTGCGCACCAGCTTCTCATCCCAGCACTCCAGCGCTTCCGGCATCAGGGTATGGTTGGTGTAGGCGAAGGTTTTGCTGGTAATAGCCCAGGCGGCATCCCAGTCCAACTGATGCTCATCGAGCAGAATGCGCAGCATTTCCGGAATGGCGATGGTCGGGTGAGTATCGTTCAGCTGGATCACTTCGTACTTCGGCAGGTCTTCAATCTTGCGGCCCGCCAAATGGTGCTTACGCAGAATATCCGCCACCGAACAGGCACACTGGAAGTATTGCTGCATCAGGCGCAGGCGCTTGCCCGCCTGGTGGTTGTCATTCGGATACAGCACCTTGGTCAGCTTGGCGGCTTCCACGCCCTGCTTCTCCGCCTGCAGGAATTTGCCATCGTTGAAATCGCTCAGATCAAACGGATGCTGATGGGTGGCCTGCCACAGGCGTAGCGGCTGGGTCACGCCATTACGGAAGCCCAGCACCGGCAGATCCCAGGCTTCACCGCGCAGGGTAAACTCAGGGCGCCACAGTTCGCGGCCATCGGCCAGTTTCTCCAGTTTTCCACCGATACCCACATCCACCGACAGCGCCGCATTGTGGCGGAACCACGGGTAGCTTTCGCGCTGCCAGTTGTCCGGGGCTTCTTGCTGCTGGCCGCCGCTAAATGACTGACGGAACAACCCATACTGGTAATTCAGTCCGTAGCCGGTGGCCGGTTGTTCCACTGTGGCCATCGAATCCAGGAAACAGGCCGCCAGACGCCCCAGCCCGCCATTGCCCAACGCCGGATCGGTTTCCTGCTCCAGCAGGTCCGCCAGCTTGATATCCTGTTCCGCCAATGCCTGTTCGACGGTGTCGTACCAGCCCAGGTTAATCAGGTTGTTGGCCGTCAGGCGGCCAATCAGAAACTCCATCGAAATGTAGTTCACATGGCGCAGCGGCTTATTGCTTTTACGCGGCGCAGGCTGTGCAGCAAGCTGCTCGGCCAGGGCGCGGCTGACTGCTTCCCACCATTGGTGCTGGGTCATCTGTTGTGCAGAACTGAGGCCAAACTGTTGCCACTGACGGGTCAGTGCCGCCAGAAAAGCATCCTTTTTAAGCATAGGCTGTGACATAAGGAAAACTCTCTATCCAGTAAGTGGGTCAAATTACCGTTATCGTGCCGGGGAGAAAGAATGAAGGCATCATCCCGCCTGGGGATTAGCTGGGGAGGAGGATTGGGGCGTAGCTAAAATTGTGATCTCAGGCACTTTTTGACTCCCTTGCATCATGCAAAAAAGCCCACCGACGAAGGCAGCGAGCACCGAGAATAAGGTGAAAACTTGTTCAATGACGTTAGCATAGTTATTGCAGCGGCTATAGTGTTGCACACAGCCGGAAATGCTTTTCTGCATCTGCGTCAACAAACCGCGCCACCACGCCGCGATTCCACAAGGATTTGCCTGCAAACGTAAAAAAGTGTGATCAATAGCAATATAACTCCAAGCCAATGCTGAACCTTGTTGCAATACGTTTAACGTTGTCAGAAGTTAGGAGGGGGATTAATTACGAGCCATAAAATAATTAGCCTCACTCCGATCCCGGCAGGCGTCGCGATGAATAAAACGCCATCGGGCAGGCCTACGGCGGCGGGAACCGCGCTTTTCACTCTGGAATACTATGCTGATCCCATCAAAACTGAGCCGCCCGGTACGGCTGCAAAATACCGTGATCCGCGATCGCCTGTTGGCCAAACTGGCCAGCACGGCCAACTATCGCCTGACATTGGTCAATTGCCCTGCGGGATACGGAAAAACGACGCTGGTCGCACAATGGGCGGCCGGCAAATCAGATTTGGGCTGGTATTCGCTGGATGAAAGCGACAACCAGCCCGAGCGTTTCGCCAGCTATTTGATCGCCGCCCTGCAACTCGCCAGCGGCGGCCACTGTGTGAAGAGCGAGGCGCTGAGCCAAAAGCATCAGTACGCCAGCCTGTCGGCGCTGTTTGCCCAACTGTTTATCGAACTTTCCGACTGGCACCAACCGCTGTATCTGGTGATTGATGACTATCACCTGATCACCAATGATGTCATTCATGAAGCCATGCGTTTCTTCCTGCGCCACCAGCCGGAAAACCTGACGCTGATCCTGCTGTCCCGCACCCTGCCGCCACTCGGCATTGCTAATTTGCGCGTGCGCGACCAACTGCTGGAAATGGGTACGCAACAGTTGGCATTTACCCATCAGGAAGCCAAACAGTTCTTCGACTGCCGCCTGGTGTCACCAATGGAATCGCAAGACAGCAGCCGCCTGTGCGATGAGGTTGAAGGTTGGGCCACCGCGCTGCAGTTGATCGCCCTGTCCGCCCGGCAGTCGACCTCCTCCGCCCAACAGTCCGCCAAGCGCCTGGCCGGGCTGAACGCCAGCCATCTGTCGGATTATTTGGTAGACGAAGTGCTGGATCACGTCGACGCCGAGGCGCGCGCCTTCCTGCTGCGCTGTTCGGTGCTGCGCTCGATGAATGATGCACTGATCGTGCGTCTGACCGGCGAAGACAATGGCCAGCAACGGCTGGAAGAACTGGAACGTCAGGGGTTATTTATCCACCGTATGGACGACAGCGGTGAGTGGTTCTGCTTCCATCCGCTGTTCGCCACTTTCCTGCGTCAACGCTGCCAATGGGAGCTGGCGCTGGAGCTGCCCGGCTTGCACCGTGCCGCCGCCGAAGGCTGGCTGGCACTGGGTTACCCGGCAGAGGCGATTCATCACGCGCTGGCCGCCAGCGACGTCAGCATGCTGCGCGACATCCTGCTGCAGCACGCCTGGTCGCTGTTTCATCACAGCGAATTGGCCTTGCTGGAAGAGTGTCTGAATGCGCTGCCGTATGAACGGCTGATCCAAAATCCCAAACTGGCGCTGCTGCAGGCCTGGTTGGCACAAAGCCAACACCGCTACAGCGAAGTGAACACCCTGCTGGAACGCGCCGAACAGGCGATGCGCGATCAAAAAATTGAGGTCGATCGCACCCTGGAGGCCGAATTTGACGCCCTGCGCGCACAGGTGGCGATCAACGCCGGTAAACCGGAAGAAGCCGAACGCCTGGCGACAGAGGCGCTGAAGTTCCTGCCACTTTCCAGTTATTACAGCCGCATTGTCGCCACCTCGGTGACCGGCGAAGTCCACCACTGCAAGGGCGAACTGGCCCGTGCGCTGCCGATGATGCAGCAAACCGAGCAGATGGCGCGGCGTCATCAGGCTTACCACTATGCGCTGTGGGCGCTGTTGCAGCAGAGCGAAATTCTGATTGCTCAGGGTTTCCTGCAGGCCGCCTTTGAGACACAGGACAAGGCGTTTGAACTGGTACGTGAACAGCACCTGGAACAGTTGCCGATGCATGAGTTCCTGCTGCGCATCCGTTCACAGATCCTGTGGTCATGGTCGCGGCTGGACGAAGCGGAAGACGCGGCGCGCGAAGGTCTGAAAATCCTGGCCAACTACCAGCCCCAGCAACAGTTGCAGTGCATCGCCATGCTGGCCAAGTGCTCTCTGGCCCGTGGCGATCTCGATAACGCCAATGCGCACATGCAGCGTTGCGAAGTGCTGCTGCACGGTACCCAGTACCATCGCGACTGGCTGACCAACGCCGACAAACCGCGGGTGATCCACTGGCAGATGACCGGCGATACTACCGCCGCTGCCCAATGGCTGCGCCAGACTGAAAAGCCGGGCATGGCGGATAACCACTTTATGCAGGGCCAGTGGCGCAACATTGCCCGGGTACAAATCATGCTGGGCCAGTATGAAGAGGCCGAAGTGGTATTGGATGAACTCAACGAAAACGCCCGACGCCTGCGGCTGGTCAGCGATCTGAACCGTAACCTGCTGCTCAGCAACCAACTTTACTGGCAGATGGAGCGCAAAAGTGACGCACAAAAGGTGCTGATGGAAGCGCTGTCACTGGCCAGCCGCACCGGATTTATCAGTCACTTCGTCATTGAAGGCGAGGCGATGGCGCAGCAGCTACGCCAACTGATCCAGCTCAATACGCTGCCGGAGCTGGAAAACCACCGCGCCCAACGTATCCTGCGCGACATCAACCAGCATCATCGGCATAAGTTTGCGCATTTTGACGAGAACTTCGTCGATAAGCTGCTAACTCACCCACAGGTGCCCGAGCTGATCCGCACCAGTCCGCTGACACAGCGCGAATGGCAGGTGCTGGGGCTGATTTATTCCGGTTACAGCAACGACCAGATCGCCGGCGAACTGGCAGTGGCCGCCACTACCATCAAAACCCATATTCGTAACCTGTACCAGAAGCTGGGTGTGGCCCACCGCCAGGAAGCAGTGCAGCAGGCACAACAGCTGCTGAAGATGATGGGATATGGCGCTTAACGGAAGTACTTTTGATGTGAAAAGATGGCCGCCAAGCGGCCATCTGGCTTACTTGCTCTGATGATAGATTGTTACTGAAATAACGTTGTCGGAGAGATTCCAACTTCCCTTTCCAGACGACAACATCACACCAGATACAACGAGCACAACACAAAAGTATCGTTTCATTGTGCGGTCCATGCTCAAACCGCTTCACGTCAGCACCACCGGTGATACTACCGTGAAAAGCAAGCACTGAACCGCGCTTGCATTTACGGCTATTGGAATCCTTTCCCCAAAACCGATGCCCACTTGCTTAAGGTGGCGGAAAAGCCCACAAATACTATATGCCTTTTATGCCGGTCTGACACTTGACACTTCATGTCAAGCAGAACAAAATATGAACACTGAACCGTGCTTGCACTACATCTGAAGCAAACCTGCTGGAATGGCCGCTTACCGGACTAGCACAAAAACACCGCCCTCTCGGCGGTTTTTTTGTTTCTGTCCCTAAAGACATGGCTGTCAGCCCACAGGGATAATTTAAAAATATATGCCCCCAAAAACCACAACGTCGCTCTGGTCTTAATTGCCTCGGAGTTGGTTACAATAGCGACATTATCTAATTACGAGGCAGTCGGAAGTCATGGAACAGTTTGAAGCGATCAACGTTGAGCAGGCATACAGCCGTTGGAAAGACGGCAGCGCCGCCCTGGTTGATATCCGCGATCCACAGAGTTTTGAAGCCGGACACACGCCGGGCGCTTTTCATCTCACCAACGCCAGCCTGCAGACTTTTATGCAGCAGAATGATTTTGAACGGCCGGTGATGGTGATGTGCTACCACGGCAACAGCAGCCGCAGCGCTGCGCAATACCTGCTGCATCAGGGGTTTGAGGCGGTATACAGCATTGACGGTGGCTTTGAGGCCTGGGCGCGTCAGTATCCGCAGGACGTTGAAACCTCCGCATAATCCTCTTCCCGCCCGCTGCGGCGGGTTCCTTCCTCGCGCCGTTAGTGAGTGTTTTTACTGGTTTTTCGCAGATCCTTTGCCTGCGCTCAGGATTTCGACGCTATAATCGGCCGTCAACGCCATCGGGTCACCGGCGGCTAAAATCATTCACTTAGACGGAAGAGCAATGGTTAGAGTAATCGCCGTATCCAATCCCCGCCTGGCGCAGGCCTTTGTCGACTACATGACGACACAAGGCATTGAGCTTAGGGTGCACAATACCGGCGAGGCGGCGGAAATCTGGCTGGCAGACGACAGCCATCTGGAGCAGGTGCAGCACGAACTGCAGCAGTTTCTGATCGATCCGCTTAACAGTCGCTATCGCGCCGCCAGTTGGCAGGCCGGCAATACCGATGCCGACCTGCACTATCAGGGCTTTTCCTATCTGCAAACCCTGCGCAGCAAGGCCGGGCCGCTGACGCTCGGCGTGATGGCGCTGTGCATTATGGTCTATATCCTGATGCAGATATTGGGCGATGATACCCTGATGTACTGGCTCTCCTGGCCGCAAGACAGCAGCCAGTACCTGCAGCTGTGGCGCTGGGTCAGCCACGCTTTCCTCCATTTCTCACTGCTGCACATCACCTTTAACCTGCTGTGGTGGTGGTATCTCGGCGGCCCGCTGGAAAAACGCCTCGGCAGCGGCAAACTGTTCGTGCTGGCAGTGGTCTCGGCCTTCTTCAGCGGCTGGGCGCAGTCACTGTTTAGCGGTGCCCTGTTCGGCGGCCTGTCCGGCGTAGTCTACGCGCTGATGGGCTACTGCTGGCTCAGCGGCGAGCGAGCACCGGAACGCGGTCTGATGCTGCCGCGCGGCCTGATGGTGTTTTCCGTCCTGTGGCTGGTGGCCGGATATTTCGATATTTTAGGAATGTCGATCGCTAACGCGGCACACGTGGCCGGTTTAGTGTTAGGGTTATTGATGGCATTTTGGGACACGCGTCATCGCGCGCATAACGAACAATAACAGCCAGGTACAAGCCAGGCGTTTTAGGGGATTACCGTGAAGCAAACACAGCGTCATGACGCTATTATCGAGCTGGTGCGCCTGCAGGGTTATGTCAGTACCGAAGAGCTGGTCGAACATTTTGACGTTAGCCCGCAAACGATTCGTCGTGATTTGAATGACCTGGCCGATCAGAACAAAATCCAACGCCACCACGGTGGGGCAGCCTTGCCTTCCAGTTCGGTCAATGCCGCCTACAACGATCGCAAAGTGATGTGGTCGGAACAGAAAGCGCGTATCGCTCAACGCGTCGCCAGTCAGATCCCGGACGGCGCCACGCTGTTTATCGACATCGGCACCACACCGGAAGCGGTCGCCCATGCGCTGATGAATCACAAGAACCTGCGCGTGGTGACCAATAACCTGAACGTCGCCACTCTGCTGACCGCCAAGGAAGATTTCCGTCTGATCCTGGCCGGTGGTGAGGTACGTACCCGCGACGGCGGTATCATGGGTGAGGCCACGCTGGACTTTATCTCCCAGTTCCGTCTCGATTACGGCATTCTGGGTATCAGCGGCATCGATATGGACGGCTCGCTGCTTGAATTCGACTATCACGAAGTGCGCACCAAACGCGCAATTATCGAAAATTCACGCTGCGTGATGTTGGTCACCGACCATTCCAAATTCGGCCGCAACGCGATGGTTAACCTCGGCAATATGAGCCTGATCGACTACCTGTTTACCGATCAACTACCGCCGCCAAGCGTGATGAAAATCATCGAGCAGTACGACGTACAGCTGGAGTTGTGTTAAGCCCTTCTCTCGCATCTTCTCCATTTGGAGAAGGTGCTAGGGAGCATTTTTCCTGCTTAAGCGTTTTTCAAGCTGCTCAAGTTGTTCCAGTTCAATTCGGTCGGCCTCACGTGCATCAGTCATTTTTCTTTGCTGATCGAAGGATTCATAACGTTGGTGTACAACAGACTTCATCTGTTCACGACTTACGGAGCCACAGTGGCTCAACAGTGGCTGTTCATTAACCCAGTGTCTTTTTCGTTAGCTCTGTAATCTTCTGATAGCGTAAACAGATCGCGGATTTTTTGATAAAAGCGTAACTCGGAAGTGCGAATATCACGGATGCGTTCAAGCATGTCATCGAAATAATCCGGCACCACCGATTTACCGATCGGCGGATTTTTCAGACGTTCGTCATCCATCACGAAGCCTTTCACCAGATATTCTTGCAGCGTTTGTGTCGCCCACTGGCGGAACTGAGTACCACGAGAAGAACGAACACGATAGCCAACCGCGAGGATAACACCCAGATTATAGTGGCGAATTTTCCGCTGAACCTGTCTTGTACCTTCAGTTTGAACTTGTAAGTAATCCTTACAGGTTAAACTTTGTTCAAGCTCACCTTCGTCGTAAACCGCCTTGATATGCTGGGTCACCGCCTGCGGTGTCACCTGGTAGAGTTCAGACATCGCCGCCTGTGATAACCAAAGTGTATCCGATGCAAAACGACACTCTAAACGTACCTTGCCATCCGTTGACTGAAACAGAACAAACTCCCCATCAGGGGAAGGAGAAAGAAACGAGTTCGCCATGACAATATCCTTTTATAGGGCACAGAGTTTGCGGTCTTACAGCACGACGCGCTATTTTCCGCTTCTGCATCAGCACCTGTTTTTCAGCTTTAAGTCCGTGACTTTATTACATCCGACTTAGAAATATACTCTGACGATTCAAAAACTCTAGCATCTTGTAACTTCTAGATAGATAAGCATTTATTATTCATCTGGTTTATTAGTAGCTCGGTTAACACACTGCTCAGGGCAATGCTCGCAATGCCTAATACCCCTCCTTTTTGTATAACTACTATCATCAAACTGTTACCTCTATCACGCCTAAATGTTTTTGTTTGGTTAAGTCTTGGCTTGTTTGTTGGTTTTTGATTACAATCATGAGCGAAAACGAACATGAAAGAGCTATTTCGAACATCTGGAGGAAGTTGACGTGGAAACCAAAGACTTGATCGTTATCGGTGGCGGCATCAACGGTGCCGGCATCGCGGCCGATGCTGCCGGGCGCGGGCTGTCCGTTCTGCTACTGGAAGCGCAAGACTTGGCCTGTGCTACGTCTTCCGCCAGTTCCAAACTGATCCACGGCGGCCTGCGCTACCTGGAACACTACGAATTCCGTTTGGTGAGCGAAGCGCTGGCCGAGCGTGAAGTGTTGCTGCGACTGGCACCACACATCGCCTTCCCAATGCGTTTCCGTCTGCCGCATCAGCCGCACCTGCGCCCAGCCTGGATGATCCGTATCGGTCTGTTCCTGTACGATCACCTGGGGAAACGCACCAGTCTGCCAGGCAGTAAGGGTTTGCGCTTTGGACCAGAATCGGTGCTGAAGCCTGAATTGAAGCGCGGTTTCGAATATTCTGACTGCTGGGTCGACGATGCTCGCCTGGTGGTACTCAATGCCCAGGAAGTGGAAAAGCGCGGTGGCGAAGTGCGCACACGCACCAAAGTGACCCGTGCATGGCGTGAAAACGGCCTGTGGATGGTGGAAGCGGTCGACGTCGACAGTGGCAAAACCTTTACCTGGCGCGCCAAGGGCCTGGTGAACGCCACCGGTCCATGGGTGAAACACTTCTTCGACGATGGTCTGAAGCTGAAATCCCCTTATGGCATCCGTCTGATCAAAGGCAGCCACATCGTGGTACCGCGTGTGCACGATCAGCCACAGTCCTATATTCTGCAAAACGAAGACCATCGTATCGTCTTCGTGATCCCTTGGAATGACGAATTCTCGATCATCGGCACCACCGACGTGGAGTATCACGGCGATCCGAAAGATGTGAAGATCGACGATAACGAAATCAACTATCTGCTGAAAGTGTATAACGACCACTTCAAGAAGCAGTTGGGCCGTGACGATATCGTCTGGACATACTCTGGCGTGCGTCCGCTGTGCGACGACGAGTCCGATTCACCGCAAGCGGTGACCCGTGATTACACGCTGGACGTACATGACGAGCAGGGTAAAGCGCCGTTGCTTTCCGTATTCGGCGGCAAACTGACGACCTACCGCAAGCTGGCTGAGCATGCGATGGAAAAACTGGCGCACTACTACCCTGGCTGTGGCCCGGCGTGGACCAAAAACGGTTCGCTGCCAGGTGGTGACATCGGTGGCGATCGCGACAGCTACGCCGCAAAACTGCGCCGTGAACACAGCTGGTTGCCGGAATCCCTGGCACGCCGCTTTGCGCGCACCTACGGCAGCCACAGCGAGCTGATCCTGGCCAATGCCAATAGCCTCAGCGACCTGGGCGAAGATTTCGGTCATGGCCTGCATGAAGCCGAATTGCGCTACCTGATCGACAAAGAATGGGTGGTGGAACTCGATGACGCTATCTGGCGCCGTACCAAGCTGGGTATGTGGCTGGACGAAGCGCAGCAGGCGCGGGTAAAAGCCTGGCTGGCAGAACACGTGAAAGCGAAAACCCTGTCTCTGGCATCGTAACTCGCCAAAGCTAAAAAGGGCCGGATTTCCGGCCCTTTTGTATTTACAGCTTGATAGGCTTGATGTGCCAGATCTCGTCCGCATACTCCTGAATGGTGCGGTCGGAAGAGAAGTAGCCCATGTTGGCGATATTCAATATTGCCCGCCGCGTCCAGTCATCCTGATTGCGATACACCTCATCCACCTTGTCCTGCGTATCCACATAGCTGCGATAATCGGCCAGCAGTTGATAGTGATCGCCCAGGTTAACCAGTGAATCAAACAGGTTACTGTAGCGCTTTGGCTCCTCAGGGCTGAAAGCACCGGTGGCGATCTGAGTCAGCGCCTGATGCAGCTCGGGATCCTGCTCATAGTAAAGATGCGGGTTGTAACCGTTGCGCCGCAGCTCTTCTACCTGCTCGGCGGTATTGCCGAAGATAAAGATATTCTCCTCCCCCACGTGTTCCAGCATCTCGACGTTGGCACCGTCCAGCGTGCCGATAGTCAGCGCACCGTTAAGCGCAAACTTCATATTACTGGTGCCGGACGCCTCGGTGCCCGCCAGTGAGATCTGCTCGGAAAGATCCGCCGCCGGAATGATCATCTGCGCCAGACTGACGCCGTAGTTCGGGATAAACACCACTTTCAACTGCGTATGCACGCGCGGATCGTTGTTGATCACCTTGGCGACATCGTTGATCAAGCGAATGATCTGCTTGGCGGCGTAATAAGCCGAGGCCGCCTTGCCGGCAAAGATCACCACCCGCGGCACCCGCTCGGTTTCCGGATCCTGCAGCAGACGGTTATACAGCGTGATCACGTGCAGTACGTTGAGCAACTGCCGCTTATATTCGTGGATACGCTTGATCTGTACGTCGAACAACGCGTCCGGGTTGACCACCACATTCAGCGTTTTGGCGATGTAGGTAGCCAGTCGCTCCTTGTTCTGCCGTTTGGCGGCCTGCACAGCCTGCAAGAAACTCGGGTAATCGACATTGGCCTTGATCTCGCTCAGTTGGCTGAGATCGGTGCGCCAGGTCTGGCCGATACTGTCATCGAGTACGGCGGATAACGGACGGTTAGCCAGCCCCAGCCAGCGGCGTGGCGTAACACCGTTGGTTTTATTGCAGAAGCGATCGGGGAAGATATGGGCAAAATCGGCAAACAACGATTGCACCATCAGTTCGGAATGCAGCGCAGAAACGCCGTTAACCTTGTGGCTGGCCACCACCGCCAGCCAGGCCATTCGTACCCGGCGGCCATTGGTTTCATCAATGATCGACACTCGAGCCAGCAGGTCATTGTCTCCCGGCGCGACTTCCTGTACGTGTTTGAGGAAGTGATCGTTAATCTCGAAAATCAGCTGCAGGTGACGCGGCAGGATCCGGCCGATCATATCCAGCGGCCAGGTTTCCAGCGCTTCGCTCATCAGCGTGTGGTTGGTATAGGAGAACACCTTTTCCACCACGGCCCAGGCATCCAGCCAACTGAATTTATGCTCGTCAATTAACCGGTGCATCAACTCCGGGATCGACAGGACCGGGTGAGTGTCATTCAGGTGAATGGCAATCTTGTCTGCCAGGTTGTCGAAGCTTTTATGCATCGTCCAGTGGCGGTTGAGGATATCTTGCACCGTGGCCGACACCAGGAAATACTCCTGCCGCAGGCGAAGTTCGCGCCCGGAATAGGTGGAATCATCCGGATACAGCACGCGTGACACGTTCTCCGAGTGGTTTTTATCCTCAACGGCCGCAAAGTAATCGCCCTGGTTGAATTTACCCAGGTTGATTTCATTACTGGCCTGGGCGCTCCATAGCCGCAGCGTATTGGTCGCATCGGTATCAAAACCGGGGATCACCTGATCGTAAGCGGTGGCAATAATCTCTTCGGTTTCTACCCAACGAGCCTTGGCGCCTTCCTGTTGAATGCGGCCGCCAAAACGCACCTTATAGCGCGTGTTGTGACGTGGGAATTCCCACGGGTTGCCATATTCCAGCCAGTAGTCCGGCGATTCCATCTGCTGACCGTTGACGATATTTTGTTTGAACATGCCATATTCATAACGAATACCGTAGCCACGTCCCGGCAGCGCCAGCGTCGCCAGTGAGTCAAGGAAACAGGCCGCCAGCCGCCCCAGGCCACCGTTGCCGAGGCCCGGATCGTTCTCTTCCTCCAGCAGCTCGCCCAGGCTCATCCCCATTTCATTTAATGCGTCGTCAATATCCTGATAAATGCCCATCGACAGCAGGGCGTTGGACAACGTGCGGCCGATCAGGAACTCCATCGACAGGTAATACACCTGACGCACATCCTGTGAAAGTTGCGCACGGTTAGAACGCAACCAGCGTTCCACCATACGGTCGCGAACCGCAAACAGCACGGCATTCAGCCAGTCATGCTGGTTGGCAATTGCCGGGTCCTTGCCGACAATAAACATCAATTTATAGGCGATGGAGTGTTTCAGCGCTTCAACACTGACCGTGGGTGAGGTGTAACTAATCGGTAACGTCATAGTTTTTCGATCCCAAGTGCGTGATTGCCCGTCGCCTTTCAAGCCGCAGCCTTGTTACCTGCAGCTTGAAATTCATAGGGCATAACAATAGTTACGATAAGCGTTGATAAAGCGACAGATATTCCTGTGCCGCAACTTGCCAACCAAAATCCACGCTCATGGCGTGGCGCTGGACGTGACGCCAATGCTTGGGTCGGCTCCACAGCACCATGGCACGCCGAATGGCGTTACCCAGAGCGACGGCGTCGCAATCATCAAAAACAAACCCGCTGGCGCTGCCGTCGGCCAGATTCTCCAACGCGCAGTCCACTACCGTATCCGCCAACCCACCGGTGCGGCGCACCAGCGGTAGCGTGCCATATTTCAGGCCATAGAGTTGGGTCAGCCCGCAGGGCTCGAAACGGCTCGGCACCATAATCACATCGGCCCCGCCGATGATCCGGTGCGAGAAGGCCTCGTGGTAACCAATCTGCACGCCAACCTGTTCCGGATAGTCGGCGGCCGCGGCCAGAAATGCCTGCTGCAACACCGCATCACCGGCCCCTAACAGCGCCAGTTGACCGCCCTGCTCCAGCAGCGCCGGTAGCGCTTCCAGGACTAAATCCAGACCTTTCTGGCTGGTCAGACGGCTGACGACCGCAAACAGCGGCAGCGACTCATCCACTTTCAGCCCCATGGCTTTTTGCAGGTGCAGTTTATTCTTGGCCTTGTTTTTCAGATTGTCGGCGTCATAGCGCGCAGTCAGGCGCGGATCGTGGGACGGGTCCCAAATCTTGTCATCCACGCCGTTAAGAATGCCGCTAAGACGCCCCTGCCGCTGGCGTTCCTGCAACAGCCCTTCCATGCCGTAGCCGAACTCCGGCCGGGTGATCTCACGCGCATAGGTCGGGCTGACGGCGGTGATATGGTCGGCGTAGAACAGACCGGCTTTCAGGAATGACATCTGGCCGTAAAACTCCAGGCCATAGATGTTGAAGAACGAAGGCGGCAACCACAGTTCCGGCACGTGATGGGCGGAGAACAGCCCCTGGTAGGCCAGGTTGTGCACGGTGAAAACAGAACGCGCCGGGTGGCCGTTAGCCGCCAGATAGGCACAGGCCAGCCCGGCATGCCAGTCATGGGCATGCACTACCTGTGGCCGCCAGTAGCGGTCCAGCCCCTTGGCCAGTTCGCAGGCCATCCAACCCAACAGGGCAAAGCGCCGGTGGTTGTCGGAATAGGCATTCATGGATTGGTCGTGATAAGGGCTGCCGGGGCGTTCGTACAACCAGGGGGCGTCGATCAGATAGATGCCCACACCGTGATAGGTACCGTAACGCAGACCGACCCGGCCGGCGAACGAGTCGATTTCCGCCACCAGCACGGAATCCGGTATGCCATTACGAACGTCAGGGAAAGCGGGCAATAACACCCGAACATCGCCGCCCTCGGCGATCTGAGCCGCCGGTAATGCGCCAACCACGTCTGCGAGCCCCCCGGTTTTCAACAGGGGGAACATTTCAGAACATACGTGTAAAACCTGCATTATCACTCCTGAGAGTCGGCAAAAAATGCCTCTGGATAAGAAATAAAGCAGGCTTGCCGCTGTTGTTAATCCGCGTTTTGCAAGCCATCAGTCAATCCGTTTACATGGCGGCAGGCTATCGTTCTGCCGGATACCTTAACTCACAATTTTGACAACATTTCGCGCGTGACCAACACAATGCCGCCTTCCGAGCGATAAAAGCGTTTGCTGTCCTCATCGGCGTTTTCGCCAATCACCATGCCCTCGGGGATATGGCAGGCGCGGTCAATGATGCAGCGTCGCAGACGGCAGGAACGGCCGACGTTAACGTCCGGCAGCAATACAGTAGAGTCGATGGTGCAGAACGAGTTCACCCGCACCCGCGGGAACAGCACCGAATGCACCACCACCGAACCGGAGACAATACAGCCACCGGACACCAGCGAGTTCATGGTCATGCCGTGGCTGCCGGAACGGTCCTGTACGAACTTGGCCGGCGGCAGCGGCTCCATATGGGTGCGGATCGGCCAGGCGCGGTCATACATATCCAACTCCGGCGTGACCGAAGCCAAATCAAGGTTGGCGCGCCAGTAGGCTTCCAGCGTCCCCACGTCGCGCCAATACGGCGGCAACTCGGGGTTGGAGGTTACGCATGACAGCGTGAACGGGTGCGCCCACGCCGCTTTCTGGGCGGTGATTTTCGGGATCAGATCCTTGCCGAAGTCATGGGTTGAGCCCGGTGTCGACATGTCCTCCTCCAGCAGTTGGAACAGGTAGTCGGCGTTAAAAATGTAGATCCCCATACTGGCCAGCGACATATCAGGGTTACCTGGCATCGGCGGTGGGTTGCTGGGTTTCTCCAGAAATTCGAGGATCAGATCGTTCTCGTCCACTTCCATCACGCCGAACTCGCTGGCCTCATCGCGCGGCACCGGCAGGCAGGCAACGGTACACTGCGCGCCCTTTTCCACGTGATCGATCAGCATGCGCGAGTAATCCATCTTGTAGATATGATCGCCCGCCAGGATCACCACATATTCGGCGTCGTAACGGCGAATGATGTCCAGGTTCTGGTACACCGCATCCGCCGTGCCCTTGTACCAGTGCTCGGTACTGAGGCGTTGCTGGGCCGGCAGCAGATCGACAAACTCGTTCATCTCTTCGTTGAGGAACGACCAGCCGCGCTGAATATGCTGCACCAGGGTATGAGACTGGTATTGGGTGATCACACCGATGCGGCGGATCCCCGAATTCAGGCAGTTCGACAGGGCAAAATCAATGATGCGGAATTTACCGCCAAAGTGGACGGCCGGTTTGGCACGGGTTGAGGTTAAATCTTTCAAACGCGAACCGCGGCCACCGGCCAAAATCAGGGCGACGGACTTAATCGGCAGTTGGCGTGCCAACATCAGGGGGTCTTTATTTTCAAACCTAACCATAGCTGACTCCTTTTATTTTTTCTTGACCAGCACGCAAATCGAGTGCGCAGCCTGGTTCCAGGCGGGTAAGACCGCCCGCGAATCTTCCTGAGTAAAGGGGGCGACAAGCTGCCAATCGCCGGCGGGCAACGTCATCTCCACCGCCTGCTGCGTGGCGTTCACTACCACCAGCCAGCGTTGTGACAGACAGATCTGCAACTGCAGATCTCCCTGCTCCCACTGTTGCGCGCTGAGCGATTGCCCCTGCGCGTTCAACCACTGCACGTTACCGTCGCCCTCCTGCCACCAGCGGTCATGCTGCAGGGCGGGAATTTGTTGGCGCAGGTGGATCAGTGCGGCGGTGTAAGCGGTGAGTGAGTCATCCGCCGTGGCCCAGTCGAGCCAGGTGATAGCGTTGTCCTGACAATAAGCATTGTTGTTGCCCTGCTGGCTGTGTCCATGTTCATCGCCGGCCAGCAGCATCGGCGTTCCCTGGGACAGCAATAACGTGGCAAGCAGTGCCTGCCGGCTGGCCCTACGGCGTTGCACAATGGCGTCGTCGGCTATCGGGCCTTCAACACCGTGGTTGTTGCTAAAGTTGCGGTCGCTGCCGTCGCGGTTACCTTCGCCGTTCAGTTGGTTGTGCTTGCGGCTAAAGCTGACCAGATCCTGCAGGGTAAAACCGTCATGAGCGGTCAGCATGTTGATGCTGGCGTACGGCGCACGCCCGCGTTGGTTGAACAGGTCACTGGAAGCGGCAAAACGCTGGGCGAACTGGCCGAGCGAAATATCGCCCTGCAGCCAGAAGCGGCGCATATCGTCCCGGTAATGGTCATTCCACTCGGCAAAACGCCCGGGAAACTCACCCACCTGATAGCCGCCGGGACCAATATCCCAGGGTTCGGCAATCAGCTTGCAGCGTGACAGCAGGTCATCCGCCAGCATCGCCTGGAACAGCGGCGCGTCGCGATCGAACGCCGGCGTGCGGCCGAGCACGCTGCCCAGATCAAAGCGGAAGCCGTCTACGTGACACTCCCCCACCCAAAAACGCAGGCAGTCCATCACCCAGGCTACGCCCTGTGGTTGATCAAGCCGCAGCGTGTTACCGCAGCCGGTATCGTTCACGTAGCCTCCCTCGGGAGTGAGCCAGTAATAGCCCGGGTTATCGATGCCACGTAGCGACAGCGTCGGTCCGTCGGTATCCAGCTCGGCGCTGTGGTTGAATACCACGTCGAGGATCACTTCAATCCCGGCCTTATGCAGCGCCTTCACCGCGTCGCGGAATTCACGCAGCGGCGTCATGTCGGTACGCAGGCTGGAGTAACGGTTATCCGGCGCATAGGGCGCCAGCACGTTATAGCCCCAGTAGTTAATCAACCCGAGGCGCTGCAGGCGCGGCTCGGAGCTGTGTTGCTGCACCGGCAGCAGTTCCAGCGCGGTAATGCCAAGGCGCTTGAAGTAGGCGATCATCACCGGGTGGCCGAGCGCGGCAAAACTGCCACGCAGCACCTGCGGGATATCCGGGTGTTGCAGGGTCAGACCGCGCACATGCGCTTCGTAGATCACCGTTTTGCCCCACGGCGTCGCCGGCGGGCAATCATCCTGCCAGTCGTAGGCTTCGTCGATCACCACGCACTTTGGCATCAGCTCGGCGCTGTCATGCCGATCCGGCCGGTCATAGCCACCATGCAGGTAGGGGTCATCGGCCACCGGCCCCTCGACCGCGCGGGCGGCGGGATCCAGCAGCAGCTTATTGGGGTTAAAACGCAGCCCCTGCGCAGGATCAAACGGGCCATGCACCCGGTAGCCATAACGCTGGCCCGGTTTGCCGCCCGGCAGATAACCGTGCCAAATATCACCGCTGCGCGTCGCCAGCGGCAGGCGAACTTCACGCTGTTGTTCGTCAAACAGACACAGCTCCACCCCCGTAGCATGGGCGGAATACAGGCTAAAGTTGATGCCGTTACCGTCATAGTGCGCCCCGAGAGGCGCGGCGATGCCGGGCGTCAGCTCAGTCATTGCGCCTCCCGCAGCAGGTAGATGGTCGCCAGCGGCGGTACGGTCACGCTAATCGAATGCTCGCGGCCGTGGTTGCCAATCTGTTCGGACACCACGCGCCCCTGGTTGCCGGTATTGCTGCCGTGATAATGGTGCGAGTCGGTATTGAGGATTTCCCGGTACTCACCGGGGCGGGAAATACCGATGCGATAGTGGTGACGCGGCACCGGGGTAAAGTTGCTGACTGCGATCAGCTCATTGCCATGCGCATCATAGCGAGCGAAGGCAAACACCGAATTGTCATGGTCGTCCACCACCAGCCACTCAAAGCCGTCCGGCCGGTAGTCACGCTCATACAACGGCGCCTGCTGTTGATAGCAATGGTTAAGATCGCGCACCAGCCGCTGCACGCCGTGATGCCAGCCGTCCAGCCCTTCCAGCAGATGCCAGTCGAGGCTGCTGTCGAAATTCCATTCGCGGCCCTGGGCGAACTCGCAGCCCATAAACAGCAGTTTTTTGCCCGGGTGCGCCCACATAAAGCCGTAGTAGGCACGCAGGTTGGCAAACTTCTGCCAGGCGTCGCCGGGCATGCGATCGAGAATCGATTTCTTGCCGTGCACCACCTCGTCATGGGAAATCGGCAGCACGAAGTTTTCGGTGTAGGCGTACAACATGCCGAAGGTCATCTGATTGTGATGATACTTGCGGTGTACCGGGTCGCATTGCATGTAGTTGAGCGTGTCGTGCATCCAACCCAGGTTCCATTTGTAGTGGAACCCCAGCCCGTTAGATTCCGGCGGCAGCGTTACCCCTGGGTAATCGGTGGACTCTTCCGCCAGCGTCACCGCACCGGGCCGCTCCTTGCCGACGCTCTGGTTGGTGTAACGCAGGAAGGCAATGGCTTCCAGATTTTCGTTGCCACCGTAGTAGTTCGGTACCCATTCGCCTTCGGCACGGCTGTAATCGCGGTAAATCATCGAAGCCACCGCATCGACACGCAATGCGTCGATGCCATAGCGTTCCAACCAGTAAAGGGCATTACCCGCCAGATAGTTGCGTACCTCATGGCGGCCATAGTTGTAAATCAGGGTATTCCAGTCCTGATGGAAGCCTTCACGCGGGTCGGCGTATTCATACAGCGCGGTGCCGTCGAAATTCGCCAGGCCATAGGCATCGCTGGGGAAATGCCCCGGCACCCAGTCCAGGATCACGTTGATGCCCGCCCGGTGCGCTGCCGCGACAAAATCTTTGAAGTCGGCTGGGGTGCCGAAACGCCGGGTCGGGGCATACAACCCCAACGGCTGATAGCCCCAGCTGCCGTCAAACGGATGCTCGTTAATCGGCAGCAGCTCGATATGGGTGAACCCCATGTCCTTGACGTAATCAATCAGCTGCACGGCCAGTTCGCCATAGCTGAGCCAGAAATTATCGTCGGTGTGACGCCGCCACGAGCCAAGATGCACCTCGTAGATCGAAATCGGTCGGTCAAAATCATTGGCCCGCTGGCGTTGCGGGGTGTTTTCCACCACCTCAGGCAGTGGCGTCACCAGCGACGCGGTATCCGGCCGCATTTGCGCCTCGAAGGCGTAAGGATCGGCCTTCAACTGGGTATTGCCGTAGCAGTCGATAATTTCGTATTTGTACAGCTGCCCGGCTTTCACCCCCGGCAGGAACAGCTCCCAAATCCCGTTTTCACGCCGCAGGCGCATCGGATGGCGGCGGCCGTCCCAGAAGTTAAACTCGCCAACCACCGAGACGCGCTGGGCATTAGGCGCCCAAACGGCAAAGCTGACGCCTTCGACGTCATCAAGCGTACTGAGGTGTGCCCCCAGACGTTCATAAGGACGCAAATGGGTGCCTTCTGCCAGCAACCAACTGTCAATATCCTGCAGCAGGGTGCCGAAACGGTAGGGATCGTCGACGATCTGCTGATGATCCTGCCAGCGAACTTCGAATTGATAGCGGAACGGGGTTTTGCGACGCGGTACCGTGGCGCTGAAAAAACCGCGCGCATCGTCGCAGTTTAGCTGCACCAGACGCCGGCCGGTTTGCTGCTCCAGCAGCCAGACTTCGCTGGCATCAGGCAACAGCGCACGCACCTGCAGACCGTTATCGGCCGCATGCATACCCAGCAGAGAAAAGGGGTCGGCAGAATTGCCGGAGAAAAGCTGATCAATCACGTCACGATCGGGAAGTACAGGCATAGTCTTCTTCCTAAGATTAAGAGCATGATTTATAAGGGGCCGCGTAAGCTCATCGTCTTTCAGGTTGCCGCGAAATGGCTGCACCTTGAGATCCACCGGGCGTAACGCTTAAATCCATAGCCGTTTTGGTTATCATGCAATTCATTCGGTATCTAAAGCGTGATTGCGGTCGGTTATTGATCAATTCTCACCTTCCCGGCCCGAATTCCGCTCTTTATGCTTATTTTTAGCGCTGGTGAAAATGTATCCGCCAGCCCTTTAAGCATAGCCAATGCCGGTTAAAAACATTGCCCATTAGCAAGGAAAACTCTTCATTAAGAAAACTGCCAGCCTGACAGCGTCTTTGCGCTGCTGCCCGCGTGGAGAAGTGATGATGACTTGTGTGCTTTTCCCCCTTTGCAGCGATTTGGTCCATAGCGCGCAGAAACGAAGAAAAAGGAAGAAAACAAGGCTTTTGGGGGCCAAAAGAGGTCAGCCCCCGGGAAGTACAGTTCAGGTTTACAGCAGGATGCGCAGCATGCGGCGCAGCGGCTCGGCCGCACCCCACAGCAACTGGTCACCCACGGTGAACGCAGACAGGTATTCCGGCCCCATATTCAGCTTGCGCAGGCGACCGACCGGAGTGTTCAGCGTCCCGGTGACCGCTGCCGGCGTCAGTTCACGCATGGTCAGTTCACGGTCGTTCGGGATCACCCGCACCCAGTCATTATGGGTCGCCAGCATTTGTTCGATTTCCGGCAGCGAAACGTCCTTTTTCAGCTTCAGGGTAAACGCCTGGCTATGGCAGCGCAGCGCGCCAACGCGCACGCACAGACCGTCGACCGGGATCACCAGGCCGCTGTTCAGGATTTTGTTGGTCTCCGCCTGGCCTTTCCACTCTTCACGGCTCTGGCCGTTATCGAGCTGCTTGTCAATCCAGGGGATCAGGCTGCCGGCCAGCGGCACGCCAAAGTTATCGGTCGGCAGTTTGCCGCTGCGGGTGGCCTCAGTGACCTTACGCTCGATATCCAGAATCGCCGAAGCCGGGTCCTGCAGCTCTTTCGCCACGTCGGCGTGCAGCATGCCCATTTGAGTCAGCAGTTCACGCATGTGACGCGCGCCACCGCCGGAGGCCGCCTGATAAGTCGCAACGGATGCCCACTCCACCAGATCATTGGCGAACAGGCCGCCCAGCGACATCAGCATCAGGCTGACGGTGCAGTTACCGCCGACAAAGGTCTTGATGCCTTTATCCAGGCCCTGCTGAATCACGTCACGGTTGACCGGATCCAGAATGATGATCGCGTCATCCTGCATGCGCAGAGAAGAAGCCGCGTCGATCCAGTACCCTTGCCAGCCGGTTTCACGCAGCTTTGGGTAAATTTCGTTGGTATAATCGCCGCCCTGGCAGGTAATAATAATGTCGAGCGCGCTTAGCGCATCAACATCGTAAGCATCCTGCAACGTGCCCTGCTGGCCGCCGAAGGTGGGTGCCGCCTGGCCGTGTTGCGAGGTGGAGAAAAAGACCGGGCGAATGGCGTCAAAATCACGCTCTTGTGTCATGCGTTGCATGAGTACGGAGCCGACCATTCCGCGCCAACCGATGAAACCAACGTTTTTCATAATGACTGTCCTGCCTTGGAGGATGACTGCTATAAGTTGTGTGCAATATCTCTCCACCTTACAAAATGTCAGCGCAGGCGCAAAGTGAATTTATTCGATGGGTGAGCGATTCTCAGCAATCCTTCTTATATACCTGGGGATGAGCGAGCTGGTCGCCTGGCTGTAACTTGAAAGTCATAGGGTATAGGTTATTAAGCGGTCGGGATGACCGACGCACTTTTCAGATTCAGAGGTAGTAATGACAGAGATGATTTCGGTCACAGTGTTGCTGTTTTTAATCATGGATCCGCTGGGCAATTTGCCGATTTTCATGTCGGTGCTCAAGCACCTGGAGCCGCGTCGTCGTCGGGTGGTGTTGATCCGTGAACTGCTGATCGCCCTGCTGTTGATGCTGATTTTCCTGTTTGCCGGTGAAAAAATTCTGGCGTTCCTTAATCTGCGCACCGAAACAGTATCCATTTCCGGCGGGATTATTCTGTTCCTGATCGCCATCAAGATGATTTTTCCCTCGCAGGAAGGTGACAGCAGCGGGCTTTCCGCCGGTGAAGAACCTTTCCTGGTGCCACTGGCCATCCCGCTGGTGGCCGGCCCTTCGATTCTGGCCTCGCTGATGCTGCTGTCGCACCAGTATCCAAACCAGATTTCATATCTGGTGGTGGCGCTGCTGATTGCCTGGGGGATTTCCGCCGCTATTTTGCTGATGTCGAACCTGTTCCTGCGCCTGCTGGGTAGCAAAGGGGTGAGCGCGCTGGAAAGGCTGATGGGGCTGATTCTGGTGATGCTGTCGACCCAGATGTTCCTGGACGGCGTGAGAGCTTACATGAAGTTGTAGTGAAGCTACTGGCGCCAGTGCGGCGCCGAGAAGTGGCGGCAGCCCGGCTTACTGGGCTGCAACACGACGAATATAGGCCAGGGTATCGGCCACCACGCCGTCCAGCGGCTGGTCAATCTCGATCGCCTGCACGTCTTGTTCTTGCTCGTTCGGCTCTTCTAAAGTAGCGAATTGGGAAACCAACATCTGCGGCTTGAAGAAGTGGCCCTTGCGCTGCTTCAGACGCTCTTCAATCACCGCCTTGTCACCCTTCAGATAGATGAAATGCAGGTTGCGGTTACCTTCGCGCAGGCGGTCACGATAGCTTTTTTTCAACGCCGAACAGACCAGCAGTGAAACATCGTTGGTGCGCTCCATGGCAAAAATCGCGTCATTCAACGCCGACAGCCACGGGGCACGATCGTTATCGTCCAATGCATGCCCGGCGGCCATTTTATTGATGTTGGCACGCGGATGCAGGTAGTCGCCGTCCAGCATGGCGGCATTGGCCTCATGGGCAACGGCGTTGGCCACGGCGGATTTTCCGCTGCCTGAAACGCCCATCAAAATAAATACGTGGTGCTGTGGATTGCTCATATGTCATGCCCTTATGGGATCAGATGACGCTGGTAGCGTCATCAAATGCGCCCCAAACTCAAAATAGTTTCCGACACCGCCAAGGTGCCGGAAACCTCAGTATTTTAGACGACCGTCGCCAGCAGTAGGCAACCTACCAAACCACAGACTGAAATGATGGTTTCCAGCACCGACCAGGATTTAATGGTTTCCATGATGCTCAGGTTGAAGTACTCCTTGAACAGCCAGAAACCCGGGTCATTGACGTGAGAGAAAATCACGCTGCCTGAACCGACCGCGATCACCATCAGTTCCGGACTGGCGCCGGTAGTGGCGATCAGCGGAGCAACGATACCCCCGGCGGTAATCGCCGCCACGGTAGCCGAACCCAGAGCCAAACGCAGCGCGGCGGCAATCGACCATGCCAGCAGGATCGGCGAGACGTTACTGCCTTCCATCAGGGCGGCAATATATTTCTCTACGCCGCTGTCGACCAGCACCTGCTTGAACGCGCCGCCACCGCCGATGATCAACAGCATCATGGCGATAATCTTGATGGAGTCGGTGATGGTGCCCATCACTTCATCCATGGTGCGGCCACGGTTCAGGCCAAAGGTGAAGATAGCAATCAGCACCGCAATCAGCGTCGCCATTACCGGATCGCCGAAGAACTCGGCAAAGCGCAACAGGCTATGACCCTTCGGCAGCACCATTTCGGCTACCGCGCGCAGCGCCATCAGGATCACCGGCACCAAAGAGGTTGCCACGCTGATACCAAAGCTTGGCATTTCCGCTTCGGTGAAGATTTTTGGGTTATACAGGCCTTCCGGTACCGGCTTGTCGATACCTTTCAGGAAGCGGGCATAAACCGGACCGGCCAGGATCACCGTCGGGATAGCCAGCAGCGTACCGTACAGCAGGGTTTTACCCATATCGGCATGGAAGATGGTGGCGATCGCCGTTGGGCCAGGGTGCGGCGGCAGGAAACCGTGGGTTACCGATAGCGCAGCCGCCATTGGCACGCCGACATACAGCAGAGGAACGCGCGCGGAAGCGGCGATACTGAATACCAGCGGCAGCAACAGCACGAAACCCACCTCATAGAACAGCGCGAAGCCGACTGTAAAGCCCGTCAGCACCACTGCCCACTGAATGTGTTTTTTACCGAACTTTTCGATCAGCGTAGTGGCGATGCGCTGGGCACCGCCGCAGTCCGCCAGCAGCTTGCCGAGCATGGCACCAAAACCCATGATCAACGCCAGACTGCCCAGCGTGCCGCCAACGCCGGCCTTGATGGAGCCGATCACTTTATCGACCGGCATCCCCTGGGTGATCCCGACCGCCAGAGCAACCAGAATCAGAGAGATAAAACCGTTCAGCTTAAAGCGAATCATCAGCAGCAGCAGCAGCGCTACGCCGCCTGCAACAATCACTAATGGCATAATTTTTCTCCAACCTTTTATCGCAGACCCTCTTTACGATAGATCGTAAAGCGCGCATTTGTTGTATTTTTAGGCTCTTCCCGGTGTTAGAAGACGAGCTGTAGGTGGTGCTGAGGCAAAGGTTCTATCGCGATCAATATCACCGCACACTCATTGTTACCGGTATCATGATACCGGTAACAACCCGATCGCCGGAACCGGGTAATGGGCTAAAATTCCCGTTCTGGGATAGAGATCAAACTTATGGGGGTAACAGGGGGCAGGCTTACAGAGGGAAATGAAAACGCGCCAAGCAGCGCGGTTCCAGAATTAAAATGGCTTAAAACCGATCAGATACTGCCACCGGGGATCACGGTGAAACCGACGTCCACCATGCGCGGGCTGACCGTTTCACCCCGCAGTCGGGCCAACAGGCGTTCGGCGCCGATTTGCCCCATACGTTCACGCGGCGTCAACACGCTGGCCAGCTTCGGCACCATCACCTGACCGATATCGTGGCCGTGGAAACCGGCAATCGCCATATCGTTGGGGATCGACAGCCCCTGCCGCTGGCACTCGAAGGTAGCCCCTATTGCCAGGTCATCGTTGGTGCAGAAAATACTGTCAATCTGCGGGTAGTCGCGTTGCGCCTGACGCAGCAGTTCTCCCCCGGCGGAATAAGAAGACGAACGCGCCGTCATCACGCTGTAAGGCTGCAGACCGGATTCACGCATCGCCTGTTCATAGCCCTGCTGTTTGATAATGGTACGTTCATCCTGACGCGCGCCGAAATACACCACGTGGCGATGGCCGTGCGCGATGATTTGCTGGGTCATCTGGCGTGCGGCCTCAAAGTTATTGAAACCTACCGCCAGATCGATACAGGGTGAAACGCAGTCCATCAGCTCGACGACCGGGATACCCGCAACCTCGATCATTTTCATGGTACGTGGCGTATGGTGACGTTCAGACAGGATCAACCCATCAATATTATAAGACAGCAACGAGGTCAGGCGCTGTTCTTCACGCTCCGGCAAATAGCCGTAGTGCGCCAGCATGGTCTGGTAATTGTGCGCATCGGTGACGCTCTCGATGCCGCGCAATACTTCGGCAAACACCTGGTTGGTCAGCGACGGCAGCAGGACGCCAATGGCGCGGCTGGTGGAGTTGGAAAGGATATCCGGCGCACGGTTGGGAATGTAGCCCAGCTCATCAAGCGCGACGGCAATTTTTTGCTGCAAGACGGCAGAAACCTGATCGGGATTACGCAGATAACGGCTCACCGTCATCTTGGTTACGCCAACCTTGTCTGCAACATCTTGGAGTACCGGCCGTTTTTTCTTCATTATCAATGAACTGGCTAACCGTGAATGGGCGCTCATTTTAGCAAAAAAAAACCGGGGCCGATATTGTTGGTTGTTGGAAGGTACGACGCAAAAAGGGCTCACCGCGTGAGCCCTTGATATTTACCGCTTAATCAGACTGGCGGCAGATCGAACAGCAAGATTTCGCTGTCTTCATCGGCCTTAATCGACAATGCGGTTTCATCCCACACCGCGAAAGCATCGCTGGTGCCGGCCTGTTGACCGTTGACCGTCACCTTGCCGCGTACCACCTGGATCCACACGCGACGTCCGGCTTCAATCGGGCACTCCGCCAGTTCGTCTTTACCTAACGCCCAACGGGACAGCGTCATGTCCTGGAACACCTTCAGTGAACCTTCACGTGCGTCCGGCGACAGCACCAGTTGGCGCCCCTGTGGCGCATCAAACATGCGTTGCTCATAACGCGGTTCCAGCCCGACCCGATCGGGAATGATCCAAATCTGGTACAGGTGCAACGGACGATCGCTATTACCGTTGTATTCGGAGTGACGTACTCCGGTGCCGGCACTCATGATCTGGAATTCACCGGCCTGGATCTGCTCTTTATTACCCATGCTGTCCTGGTGTTCTACCGTGCCGCTCAGCACGTAGGTCAGGATTTCCATGTCTTTATGCGGGTGGGTGCCAAAACCCTGCCCTGCGTCAATCACGTCTTCGTTAATCACCCGCAGCGCCGAAAAACCCATAAAATCAGGATCGTGATAGTTGGCAAATGAGAAGGTGTGCCAGCTGTCCAGCCAACCATGATTGGCATGACCGCGATCTTCTGCCTTACGTAAATAAATCATATTCAACTCTCCTCAATGTTTTTTACAGTCTAGTCCTGACAGCAGAATAAGAAAGCGCAAAAAACTCTTCCCTCTGTTCAAAAAATTAGATGGAGTTATGGAGCCATGGGCAGTGAATTTGGAGGAGGCTTGGAGGGCGGAACGCAGGCAAAAAAAAAGCCAGCACCCGAGCTGGCTAAGTAATACTTGGAAGCAATGTGAGCAATGTCGTGCCTTCGTAGCGAGGGTACCAAAGGTTGATACTCTCCCGAGAACGCATCGCAATAATAATCATTATCATTCGTATCTGTAAAGCGTTTTTTTAACCAATCCGAAATAATATTGACTCGAAACATTAAACGGATAAATTCAGAGGTTATTCAACCGGTAAGCCAAAGGAGCAGCGTAATGAGTGAAATCGTAGTTCGTCACGTGGAAACGGCAGATGCACAGGCCCTGCATCAACTCTATTCTCAGCCGAAGGCTTACCGTGACACGCTACATCTTCCACTACATTCAATCGAGTCGTGGCACCAACGCCTTGCCAACCTTGAACCGGGTACCCATAGCCTGGTGGCCTGCATCGACGGGCAAATCGTCGGCCAACTGGGCCTTATGCTGAACCAGCGGGTGCGCCGCCGTCACGTGGCGAGCTTTGGCATTGGCGTTGATGACCGTCATCAGGGCAAAGGCGTCGGCAGCAGTCTGATGACCGCGATGATTGACCTCTGCGACAATTGGGCGGCCATCGAACGCATCGAACTGACGGTGTTTACCGACAATCAGGCCGCCATTGCGCTTTACCGCAAGTTCGGTTTTGAAATTGAAGGCACCAGCCGTGCCTACGCAATACGCGACGGCGAGCTGGTCGATTCCCATCACATGGCGCGTTTTCGCAGCGAACAACAGAAAAAACCCTCATTATGAGTGAAAGCAAAAGTGGATCAGGGGCGGCAAACCGCCCCTTCACCGTCAGCCGCCGCACCTTTGTGCAAACGCTGGCCTGCGTAACGGGTGCTATCGGCATCCTTTCTCCCACCACCTTTCTGGGGGCCGCGATGCCAACCTCTCCAGCCGTCCGTACCGGCGCCCGTAACCTGATTACCGACGTGCCCGGTCTGCGGGTCGGTGTCGCCCAGGACAGTCGGGTGCGTACCGGTACCACGGTGATCTTGCCGGATCGCCCGGCGACAGCCGCCGTCGACGTACGCGGTGGCGGCCCGGCAACCCGTGAAACCGATGCGCTGGGTGAAGATAACCTGGTGCAAACCCTCGATGCGCTGGTGCTGAGCGGCGGCTCGGTGTATGGCCTGGCGGCGGCGGATGGCGTGGCCGCCTGGCTCGGGCAACAGGGCAAAGGCTATGCGCTGCGCCCGGCTCCGGGCGTGCCGGTCTCCCCGATCGTGCCCACCGCCTGCCTGTACGATCTAAGCAACGCCGGCGATAAAGACTGGCAGCTTAATCCTCCTTATCGTCAACTGGGGATCGAGGCTGCGAGCAAAGCAGGTCACGACTTCCCGCTCGGTACCGTAGGCGCAGGCTATGGCGCCATGACCGGCATGGGCAAGCTGAAAGGCGGCCTCGGGTCGGCTTCAATCATGGCGGCTAATGGCGCTACCGTCGGCGCACTGGTAGCGGTCAACAGCCTGGGTTCTGTGGTGGCCCCCGGCACCCGCGCCTTCTGGGCTACGCCTTATGAAATCAACGGCGAGTTTGGCAATGGCGGAGCCTCGGCACTGGCACAACTGCACGGCCAGGGCGAAGACTGGATGCCCGAAGAACCGACGGGCGGCAGGAAGAACACCACCCTGGCCTGTATCGCCACCGATTTGGCATTGACCCGGGTAGAGCTTAAACGCGTGGCAATGATGGCACAGGACGGCATGGCGCGGGCTATTCGCCCATTGCATAGCCCGTTCGACGGCGACGTGGTGTTTGCCCTGTCCACTGGCCAGCGTAAAGTCGAAGGCAGCCGAGAGTTGGCGGTGCTGCAGATTGGTGCGCTGGCAGCGGACACCCTGGCGCGAGCGATCGCCCGTGGCGTGTACGCGGCAACCCCATGGCCCGGCGGACAGGTCACCACCTGGAAAACCCTCGTCTGACAGACAGAATAAAAAGGGGCGCATTGATTAATCAAGCGCCCCTTGCAGATCTCGGCCGGATTAAAGGCTGGCAGTCTCTTTGATATAACGCCGTGCCTTCACCGCATACTCAAACGGATTGGCCAACGCCGGATCCTGCTCGGCCTCCACCACCATCCAGCCTTTGTAACCGCGCTCGTCCAGTAGTTTAAATACCGGCCGGAAGTCGATAACCCCGTCACCCGGCACGGTGAAGGTGCCTTTTTTCACACCGTCGAGGAAGCTCAGTTTATTGGCCTTCACCTCTGCCACCACTTCGTCGCGCACGTCTTTCAAATGCACATGGTTAATGCGCGGCAGATATTTTTCCAGAATTGCCATCATCGCCTGCTGGCTGCCTTCGGAGTAGTAGGCATGGCCGGTATCAAACAGCAGGTAGACGTCGTCGTTCACCATGCTCATGTAGCGGTCGATCTCGGCGGTAGTCTGGATGCCGGTGCCCATATGATGGTGCAGGCAGACCTGCATCCCCTTGTCAGCGGCAATTTTAGCCAGCTCATTGTAGCCATCGGCCACCCGCTGCCACTCTTCATCGCTGAAATACGGTTTCTCTTCGAACACCCCTTTGGTGGTGCCCTGAATGCTCTTGCTCTGCTCGGAACAGCCAATCACTTTGGCGCCCATCGCATGCAGGAAATTCATATGGTTAATAAACTCATCGATGGTTTTTTCTTTCAGGCCATCGGCGAAGAAGGTGCTGAACCAGGCGTTGCAGATCTGAATGCCGCGGATATCCAGCATCGGTTTCAGTACCGCCGGATCGCGCGGGTACTTGCTGCCCACTTCGCTACCGGTGAACCCGGCCAGCGCCATTTCACTGACGCACTGTTGGAAAGTATTCTCTTTGCCCAGGTCAGGCATGTCGTCATTGGTCCAGCCAATCGGGGCGATGGCCAGTTTTACGTTGTCTTTATTCATTTTCAGCCTCAATAATCGAAACGGCTCGACGGTGATGCCACCCCGCGCAGCCGAGAAATTTATTTACCCAGCAGCTCTTTTTCGATGCGCTCGCGGGTCGCTACCGCCTGGGTTTTCATTCTTTCCGGATAACCAAACAGCGAGGTGCAGATAATCGACTCACCGCCGACCTTAAAGCTGCGATTGGCAAACTCCATATCGCGCAGGGTCTGGAACAGGGTATCGAAGTCCACTTCCCCTTCGCCGATGCCCATATGCTGGTGCACGGCGGCATCGACACCCGGCGGGTTGACGATATAGCGACAGTGTTTGGTATGGTTCATGGTGTCGGCGATCAACACGTGCGATAGATCGTCACCGGCATATTTCAGCATGCCGGCCACGTCACCCTGGCCTTTGTCGTAGTAGAAGGTGTGCGGCACGCTGTAGAGGTACTTGACGTGATCGCTACGTAGCGATTTGACGATATCGGCGGTTTCATTGCTCAACTCGCAGAAGTCCCACGGGTGAGACTGGATCTCCATGCGAATACCTTCGCGCTCGATAATCGGCAACAGCTCTTCCATGGAGCGATACCACAGCTCTTCACAGATCTCCGGCTCATTAGGGTTGCCCGCCAGTTCGGTGTTGATCACCTGCACACCCATTTCCACCGCGATCTCTATCATCCTGCGCCAGTTTTTGACCGCCGCCTGGCGACGATCTTCCCCCGGGCCGGACCAGCGATACACCACGATAAATGAGGAAATCTCCACGCCGGTGGCCTTCAGCGCGTTTTTGTATTCCGCCATCACTTCACGCCCGGCCTTCGGGTGCTTGTAGAACGGATTGATCTGCGGATGCGGCGACTGCTCAATATACTGATAGCCCCAGTCCGCCACCTGCTGAACCATTTTAGTGATGCCCAGGTCCCTGATGACATCAACATCAAAAGCGATCTTCATGGTGATTCCCCTTTAAACGTGAGTACCGCGTTCAACACACTACTTGTTGTAGAACGCCGGGCGCGGCGGCAGAGTCACAGGTACGATCTCGCCGCTGAGCTGCGCAGCCACGCAGGCATCGGCCGTCACGGCTGCAGCATAGCCGTCCCAGGCAGAAGGCCCGGTCAACTTGCCGGCCAGCACGTCGTTGATAAAGCCTTGCAGCTCAACGTCGTAAGCATCGATAAAGCGATCTTTCCAGTCGGTCAGAATTTCGGTAGAGAGTTTGGCCCCGCTGCGCATCTGTACTGAAGACGGCTCCGGCAGTTTGGCAATGCCGGTTTCACCCACCACTTCACACTGGATGTCATAGCCGTACTGGCAGTTAACAAAGATTTCGACGTCGATACGCGTGCCCTTGGCGGTTTCAAACAGCACAATCTGCGGATCTTTCAGGTGCGGGAATGCCTTGGCGCTTTTGCGCGGGAACACCACCTGCACCGAAACATAGTCGTCATCCAGCAGCCAGCGCAGCACGTCGATCTCGTGGATTAGGGTGTCGGTGATCGCCATATCCGTGGTGTAAGCTTCACCCACGGTGGGGTTGCGGTGTGCACAGTGCAGCATCAGCGGCTCGCCGATTTGCCCACTGGTCAGCACCTGCTTCAGTGCTCGGTAGCCCTGATCGTAAGGGCGCATAAAGCCTACCTGCACCAGGCGTTTGCCGTGTTTGGCCTCTGCCTCAACGATGTTTTTACAGCCCTGCGCAGTGACCGCCAGCGGCTTCTCGCAGAATACCGGCTTGCCGGCGGCAATCGCCGCCAGCACGAACTCTTCGTGGCTCGGGCCCCAGGAGGTCACCAGCACCGCCTGAACGTCCGCGGCCTTGACCAGATCGTGGCCATTGTCATACACCTTGGCGTCCAGCTTCAGGTCGCTCACCACCTTGGCGGCGTTGTCACGATTGATATCGTTGACCGCCACGATGCGGCTGCCCTGCAACACTTTGCTGCAGCGACGAATGTGATCCCGACCTATTGCGCCGGTACCAATAACCCCAATGTTCAGTGTCATTTTCGTTATCCTCTTCAAATAGTTGCGGCAGACGCAAGGTCTGGGTCATCAAGCAATGTGTTAATCAGTAGTCGCGTGCCTTGTCGATGTTCTCTTGCAGCTTGCGGGCCACGGCGACAATTTTTTCGCTGTCGGCCACCTGAGCACCGCCCACGCGCCACCAGCTGAGATATTTGTGCACCATGGTTTTTGGCAGCACTTTGATGTCCAGCAGGGTAGAAACGCTTTGCAGGCGAGCATCGGCCAGCGCCTCGATCAGCTGCTGTTCGGTGGTCACGCTGTAGGTTTTACAACCGTAAGCCGCCGCCAGCATGGCGAAGTTGACCGGAACCAGTTTGCCGTCGAGTTTGCCGCCCTGCGGGTTGCGGAAGCGGAATTCGGTGGTGTAGCTGTCCATGCCGTGTTCCATCTGCAGGTTGTTGATGCAACCGTTGGTCATGTTGTCGAACAGCACCACGTTGATTTTGCAGCCTTCCTGAATTGAGGTGACCAGCTCGGAGTGCAGCATCATAAAGGCACCATCGCCGACCATCGCGTACACTTCACGCTGCGGCTCAGCCAACTTGACCCCCAGCGCGGCGTTGACCTCGTAACCCATGCAGGAATAACCGTACTCCACGTGGTAGCCGTGCTCGCCATGGTTCTGCCACACGCGCTGTAAATCCCCCGGCAGGCTACCGGCAGCGGCGACGATCACGCTATCCTGCGGCAGATGCTGGTTTAGCACCCCCAGCACCCGGCTTTGGGTTAGCAGTGAATCGGTCTTTTCGATAAATTCGGCAAACACGCTGTCGCGATCGAGGTGGTCGTCAATTTCCGGTACAAAACCTTCGCCGGTGTATTCCACCGCATAAACTCGGGCGGTTTCCTGCTGTTGTGCGCTACGCGCTTCGGCAATGGCGTTGCCCCAGCCGGCGCGGTAATCGGCCTGAGCCAATAATGCCCCCAGGGCAGACAGTGCCTCACGGGCATCGGCCAGTACCTGCAGGCCGTCGAGCTTACCGGCGTCGAAGGCGCTGACGTTGACGTTGAGAAAATCAACGTCAGGATTCTGGAACAGCCATTTGGATGAAGTAGTGAAATCGGTATAACGGGTGCCCACGCCAATCACCAGATCGGCCTGTCTGGCCAGGGTATTGGCCGCCAGACAGCCGGTTTCACCAATGCCGCCCAGGTTAAACGGGTGGTTGGACGGGACGGTGCCCTTGCCGGCCTGGGTTTCCACAAACGGGATCCGGAAGCGTTCGGCGAACTCGCGCAGCGCCTGACCGGCCTGCGAATATTTCACCCCACCGCCGCACACCAGCAGCGGTTGACGCTTGGTGGTCAGCAGCGCCAGCGCGTCGGCCAACATGCCTTCGGTCGCCGGACGGCGATCCAGCCGGTGCACGCGTTTTTGGAAGAAGTAGTCAGGGTAGTCATAGGCTTCACCCTGTACGTCCTGCGGCAAACTCAGCGTCACCGCACCGGTTTCCGCCGGATCGGTCAGCACGCGCATCGCATTGATACAGGCGCTCATCAACTGTTCCGGTCGCACAATGCGATCCCAATACTTGCTCACCGCGCGGAAAGCGTCGTTGGTGCTGATACTGAGATCGTAGGATTGTTCAATCTGCTGTAACACCGGGTCCGGTTGGCGTGAAGCGTAAACATCGCCCGGCAACAGTAATAAAGGAATGCGGTTGGCGGTCGCGGTCGCAGCGGCGGTGATCATATTGGCGGCGCCGGGACCGACAGAAGAGGTGCAGGCGTAGATCTGTTGACGCAGTTTCTGCTTGGCAAAACCGGTCGCTGCGTGAGCCATGCCCTGCTCATTACGCCCCTGATGCACGATCAGATCACCGCTGTCCTGTTCCAGCGCTTGCCCCAGACCGAGTACGTTGCCGTGACCGAAAATCGCAAAGATGCCTTTGACGAATTTGGTTTCCACGCCGTCGACTACCAGATACTGGTTATCAAGGAACCTGACGAGTGCCTGTGCCATGGTTAACCGGATCTTGCCCATTTGCTCACCCTTTTAGATTAGTCGCGCCCGCTCCGGCAAAATACCTGCATGCCGAGCCTGGAATCTCTGTGGTCCCCGTTGCCTTCAAGCGCGCTGCGCTACTTAGGCCGACAACCTGAAACGTGAAGCGATTATAAACAAATATATTTTTCATAAAATCACATTACAGAAGAAACATTTCATTTTGCGATAAAGATCGCATATTGATGAAAACGACGTTTCATTCATGCCTTTAGAATTCACTGACTTAGCGCTCCAGCTCCCGCCGACACCTCAGTCCAGCAGCAGCCGAGGGTACCGCAACCCTTGGCATCGTCAGCTTGTGACACAAGCGATAACCTTGCCGTTAACCGATGTTTTCGTATCAGGCAGGACGCGGTTTTTAGTGCTTTCAGCTAACGTATTGGCGCCGTTTTAAATGCATCACATTTTTGGGGTATAAATTTCATTCAATCTTGAAATTGAAATTTTTATTCCTCATACTCCAAAAATGCTTCGTAGTCGGGGTTTGGCTTAATACAGAAGGAAACGGGTATGGCTACACAAGAAAAACAGCTTGATGTCATTTGTCTCGGGCGTATTGCCGTCGATTTCTATGCACAACAGATCGGCGCACGCCTGGAAGATGCCAGCACATTCTCCAAATATCTCGGTGGCTCTTCCGGCAACGTGGCTTATGGCACCGCCATTCAGGGCCTGAAGTCCGGCATGCTGGCCCGCGTCGGCGACGAGCATATGGGCCGTTTCCTGCGTGAAGAACTGCAACGCGTCGGAGCCGACACCCAGTGCCTGATCACCGACCCCCAGCGGCTGACCGGTCTGGTGATCCTCGGCATCAAGGATCAGGAAACCTTCCCGCTGATTTTCTACCGTGAGAACTGTGCCGATATGGCGCTGACGCCGGACGATATCGATGAGTCCTACATCGCGTCATCACGCGCGCTGGCTATAACCGGCACTCACCTGTCACACCCAAACACCCGCGCCGCGGTATTAAAAGCGCTGGAATACGCCCGCCGCCATGGCCTGCGCACCGCGCTGGATATCGACTACCGACCGGTGCTGTGGGGTCTGACGTCGCTGGGTGACGGTGAAACCCGCTTTGTCGAGTCAGAGAAAGTGACCCGCGAACTGCAGGAGGTGCTGCATCACTTTGATCTGATCGTCGGCACCGAAGAAGAGTTTCATATTGCCGGTGGCAGCACCGACACCCTGACCGCGCTGAAAAACGTGCGTAAAGCGACCCAGGCCACGCTGGTCTGTAAGCGCGGCGCACAGGGCTGTTCGGTATTCGAAGGCGAGATCGCCGCCGACTGGCAGCAGGTAAAACTGCATTCCGGGGTGCGGGTTGAAGTGCTGAACGTGCTGGGCGCAGGCGATGCCTTTATGTCCGGCCTGCTGCGTGGCTATCTGAACGATGAAGGTTGGGATCAGGCCTGCCGCTATGCCAATGCCTGCGGCGCATTGGTGGTTTCGCGCCACGGCTGCGCCCCGGCGATGCCCAGCAAGCAGGAGCTGGATGACTATCTGCAACGCGAACAGCAAGTGAAACGCCCGGACCGCGATGAGCGGCTTAACCATCTGCATCGGGTCACCACCCGCAAACAGCAATGGCCGGAACTGTGCGTGTTCGCCTTCGATCACCGCAAACAGCTGGCGGATATGGCGCGAGAAGCCAACGTCAGCGAAGAACGCATCCCCAAACTGAAAACCCTGCTGCTGACGGCGGCGCAACAGGCCGCAAAGGCCGCCGGGCTGAAGGGCAACAGCGGCATTCTGGCCGATACCACCTATGGGCAGGCGGCGCTGAACCAGATCACCGGCCAGGGTTGGTGGATAGGCCGACCGGTCGAACTGCCCGGCTCACGTCCGCTGCGGTTGGAGCACGGCAATATTGGCTCGCAGCTGATCGACTGGCCGCAGGAGCACGTAGTGAAATGTCTGGTGTTTTACCATCCGCATGACGCCGCCGAACTGCGCCGCGAGCAGGATGAACTGATTGGCGATGTGTATCGCGGCTGCTGCAAATCCGGCCATGAACTGTTGCTGGAAGTGATCCTGCCGGAAAGCAACGCCGACAAGGATGAAAGCCACTATCTGGAAATGCTGCAGCACTTTTATCAACTGGGAATTAAACCGGACTGGTGGAAGTTGCCGCCGTTGAGTGCTGAGAACTGGCAGCAGGTCGGCGCGTTGATCGACGCTAACGATCCCCAGTGTCGCGGGGTGTTGATTCTGGGGCTGGATTCGCCGGAAGAAACGCTGAAGGCGGGTTTTGCCGCGGCGGCGGATGCACGCTGGGTAAAAGGTTTTGCCGTCGGACGCACCATTTTTGGCCAACCTTCACGCCGCTGGCTGCAGGGTGAGCTGGATGACGCCGCGTTAATCGAGCAGGTGAAACAAAAATACCTGACGCTGATTGGTTTCTGGCGTCAATATCGCCCAACCTCTCACCAGCATTAATTGCCGACCCCTCCCCTTAAACGGATTTTCGCCGCTTTAAGGGGATTTTTTTGCCTTTTTTCTGTGAAGTAACGCAACTTGCAATCGAATAAATCGCTTTTTGTTGAAATGAAATTTCCAATCCATCTGTTAGAATAACCTGTCAATAACTCAGGCGTCAGGCCGATACGCCTTAGCCCCCACTGCGAGCCGAATGGATGAACAACCCAACTCAACTTTCGCTGTTACAGGACGAGATCCGCCACCGCTATGAAACGCTGAGCAAGCGTTTAAAACAGGTGGCGCGTTACATTTTGGATAACAGTAACAGCATTGCTTTCGATACCGTCGCCTCCATCGCCGCACAGGCCAGCGTCCCCCCTTCAACCCTGATCCGCTTTGCCAACGCCTTTGGCTTTAGCGGTTTCAACGAAATGAAACAGGTTTTCCGCCAGCACCTGATGGAGGAAACGGTCAACTACACCGAACGGGCACGCCTGTTCCGCCAGACCTCTACCGACGGTAACGTGGCCCCGGAAAAGCCGGCGGAAATCCTTAACGTTTTCACCATGGTCAATGCCCAGGCGCTGCAACAATTGGCGATGCAAACCAGTTCCGAGCAGTTGGATCGGGCGGTTGAACTGCTGAACAACGCCGAGAATATCTACGTGATTGGCCTGCGTCGCTCATTTAGCGTCGCATCCTATCTCACCTATGCGTTGCGCCATCTGGAGCGCCGGGCGTTCCTGATCGACGGACTGGGCGGCATGTTTACCGAACAGCTCAGCATGGTGAAGCCGAATGACGTGGTGATTGCCATCAGCTATTCGCCGTATGCGCAGGAAGCACTGGAACTGGTTGAATTAGGTGCCAAGAACGGAGCGCAGCAGATCGCCATAACCGACAGCCAGGTCAGCCCATTGGCTGCCTTCAGCGACGTGTGCTTTGTGGTACGAGAGGCGCAGGTGGATGGCTTCCGCTCCCAGGTTGCTTCAATGTGTCTGGCACAGACCCTGGCGGTATCGCTGGCGCTGAATAACGCCAAAGAAGAGTAACGAAGAATTACCCTCTCCCTTGGGAAAGGGTAGGCATAGTGGCGTGAAATCCCCTCACCCCGGCCCTCTCCCCCTGGAGAGGGTGACGCTCATCTTGGCAACGTCGTAAATAGGCAATTATTTAGCTGCGGGATAGCCGTCGGTGTTAATCCAGGCGTGGTCTTTTTCCCAGGTGAACTTCCATAGCCGCACCGGCCCGGCCATCACGTTGAGATAGTAGCTGTCGTAACCGGCCAGCGTCGCCACCGGGTGGTAGCCACGCGGCACCTTGACCACGTCACGGTTATACACCGGCATGCACTCATCCAGTGAGCGATCGTCGGTATACACCCGCTGCATGCAAAAACCTTGCTCCGGCTGGATCCGGTGATAATAGGTCTCTTCCAGGTAGGTTTCATCCGGCGAGTCTTCCTGGTCATGCTTGTGGCTGGGGTACGAACTGGTATTACCCTCATCCGTATACACCTCCACCACCAGCAGGCTGTCAGCCGGTTCGCTGTCCGGCAGAATGTTGTGTACCAGACGCTGGTTACGCCCTTTGCCACGACGTTCGACGCCGACCTCCGCCGGGGTGATCAAGCGCGACGGCAGGTGCCCATGACCCGGGGCACTGCAGACCGCCAATTCCAGGGAACTTTCCGCCCGCACTTCAATCTTGTCGTGATGCGGCACGTATACCGCATAAGGCGGTGTGCGTTCAAACGGGCTCATGCGTTTGCCGATGCTCGGGTATTCCGCACGCAGAGTGGCGACGGAGGCGATGCCGGCGACCAACACCAGGCACAGCTCTTTGTCGCCACTTTCCAACCGCAGCGACTGGCCGGCCTCAAGGCGATAAACATCAAAGCCGACAAAGCGCCAGTCGGCATTCTCTGGGGTGACATGCTGGATGCGGCCCTGGTCATCCGGCTGCTGACACTTGGCAAGTAATGAAGACATAGACTCCTCCTGTAACCTGGCGATTCGGTAAAACGACAACGGCCGCTACTCCATTGGAATAACGGCCCCTGTTGCCTAAATGGGCTTAACCCAACGTCGGCATACTGTATTCAGACACCGTTTGCTGTCCGGTTGGCCAGCGGGCGGTGGCGGTTTTCATGCGGGTGTAGAAACGTACACCGTCGGTGCCATGCACGTTCAGCGCACCAAATACCGAGCGCTTCCAGCCGCCGAAGCTATGGAATGCCATAGGAACCGGCACCGGTACGTTAACCCCCACCATACCGGCCTGCACTTCCTGCACGAACTGACGTGCGTAGTGGCCGTTGCTGGTAAAGATGGCGCTGCCGTTGCCAAACTCGTGGCTGTTGACCGTGTCGATAGCGGTCTGGTAGTCCGGCACGCGGACAATACCCAACACAGGTCCGAAAATCTCTTCGCGATAGATACGCATGTTTGGTTTGACGTGGTCAAACAGGGTGCCGCCGACATAGTAGCCGTCCGGGTAGCCCGCCACCTGATAATTGCGGCCATCGGCCACCAGGGTTGCGCCTTCTTCAACGCCAAGATCGATATAACCCAATACTTTTTTCTGGTGCGCCGAGGAGACCAGCGGCCCCATTTCGTTCTCTTCGCCGCCCTGCTGAATGCCTGGGCCAACGCGCAGTTGAGCGATCAACGGTTTCAGTCTGGCGATCAGTTTATCGGCCGTGTCGTCACCGACCACCACCGCCACCGGCAGCGCCATACAGCGTTCGCCGGCAGAGCCGAAAGCCCCGCCCATCAGGGCATTTACCGTCGCGTCCAAATCGGCATCCGGCATGATAATCGCCTGATTTTTCGCCGCGCCGAAGGCCTGCACCCGCTTGCCGTGGGCACTGGCAGTAGTATAGATATGTTCCGCCACGGCGGACGAGCCGACAAAGCTCACCGCCTGGATATACGGGTCGGTGCACAACTGCGCGGCATCTTCGTTAGCGCAGTGCACCACGTTGAATACGCCATCCGGCAGGCCGGCTTCTTTCAGTAATTCCGCCATCCGCACCGAAGCCGAAGGCACCAGCGCCGGTGGCTTAAGCACGAAGGTGTTGCCGCAGGCCAACGCGATAGGGAACATCCACATCGGCACCATCGCCGGGAAGTTGAACGGGGTGATACCTGCGACCACGCCCAGCGGCTGCATCAGCGAGAAGCTGTCAACGCCGCTGCCGACGTCCGCCGAGTACTCACCCTTGATCAAATGCGGAATGCCACAGGCAAACTCGACCACTTCAATGCCGCGGGTCAGTTCGCCCAGCGCATCGGAGTAAACCTTGCCGTGCTCACTGACAATCAGCGCTGCCAGCTCGTCGCGATGCTGTTCCAGCAGCGCCTTAAAATTGAACATGATGCGCGCCCGGCGCAGCGGCGTGGTACGCGACCAGTCGGCAAAGGCCTGGTGAGCCACATCAATGGCCTGCTTCACCTCGGCGGCAGTGCTCTGCGTAACGCGACGTTCGACCTGCCCGGTAGCCGGGTTATGTACGTCGACGGTTTGATTGCTGCTGCTCAGGCACACCTGCCCGCCAATAAAGTTACCCACGGTTTTCATGTCTCACCCTCTTTTAAGTCCGCTGTCGCCTGACTGCCTGCGGCACTGCCGCAAGCGGTGGCGTTTTCATCACACCGCCTGCCGGAAACGGCCCACAAGCAGGCTAAATCCTGACCGGATGAAGCAAACTCTATTTCATTGAAAAAAAAGTTTCAAATAAATTATTTTAGAAAATTTGTTTTTAGTGCGGGAGGTCGCAGTTTTGCCATGCCCTTGTGCAAAGCCATTACATGCCGGAAAAAACTCGCCGTACCACTTCTCCGTCGGGCGGCGGGAATTAGCCCTGACTTTTATACAGAAATAGGCGGCCCACCGGACAAAATAGCGAAACCTGCCGCAATAGGATCGCCCGGCAACCCTTGTTGGCTGTTTGCGGTTTTTTTTGAACTGGATCTAAAAATCAATATTTCATTATTCACTAATTATGAAATAAATGTTCTTGTTTAGAGAAGATTCATTCAAATATCACCGCCTTGATGACAGGCACGGTTCACACCCTTCCGCCTCCCTATTCCCTACAACCTACTGCGCGGGTGGAAGCCAGGAAAAAATCGGAGCAACACATGTCACATCAGCGTAAGCACAACACCGGGTACATACTGCGAATTTGCGGCATTGCAGCACTCGGCGGCATTCTGTTCGGTTATGACACCGCCGTGATCTCCGGCGCGATCGATGCCCTAAAAACCTATTTTGACCTCAGCCCGCTTGAAACCGGTTGGGCAGTCTCTAACGTGGTGATCGGCTGTGTGGTTGGTGCCTTTGGTGCCGGGCCTTTGGCTGCGCGTTACGGTCGTAAAAAGGCCCTGATGCTGGCGGCGGTGCTGTTCACTATTTCAGCGGTCGGTGCAGCCCTGGCCATGACTTTCACCTGGTTTGTGATTTACCGCATTATTGGCGGTTTGGCCGTGGGCATTGCCGCCACCGTCTCACCGATGTATATGTCGGAAGTCTCACCTAAAGACATGCGTGGTCGAGCGCTCAGCATGCAGCAGTTCGCCATCGTGTTCGGCCAAATTGTGATTTTCTACGTTAACTTCAAAATCGCCAGCATCGCCAGCGAAGCCTGGCTGGTGGAGATGGGCTGGCGCTGGATGATAGGGTCGGAAGTGATCCCGTGCATGCTGTTCCTGATGCTGGTGTTTATCATTCCGGAATCGCCGCGCTGGAGCGTCATGGTCGGCCGTGACAGCCAGGCTTTGGCGATGTTGACCAAAGTCTCCAACGCTGCCCATGCGCAAAGCGTACTGCAGGAAATCAAAGACTCATTGCAGCAGGACCGGCAAAAACACCAGCAGAAGCTGAACTTCGGCGACGTGCGGGTGCGCTTCATTCTGTTTGTCGGCTGTATGATCGCCATGCTGCAACAGGTCACCGGCGTCAACGTAATGATGTACTACGCGCCAATGGTGCTGAAAACCGTTACCGAAAATGCCCAGGAGGCACTGTTCCAAACCATTTGGATCGGCGTGCTGCAGTTGGTCGGCTCGGTGATTGGCGCCATGCTGATGGATCGCATGGGCCGCATTCCGCTGATGCGTTACGGCACCCTTGGCGCCATTGCCGGGTTGCTTATCACCTCTTATGCGCTCTACACCCAGGCCACCGGCTACCTTGCCCTGTTCGGCATGCTGTTCTTTATGGTGTTTTACGCCCTGTCCTGGGGAGTGGGTGCCTGGGTTCTGGTGTCGGAAATTTTCCCAAATCGCATGCGAGCGCAGGGCATGAGCATCGCCGTCGGCTGCATGTGGCTGGCCAACTTTGTCGTTTCGCAGAGCTTCCCGATGATCAACGACAATCCTTATCTGTTCTCCAGCTTCCATGGCGCCTTCCCGATGTGGGTCTTTGCCGCCTGCTGCCTGTTTAGCTACTGGTTCATCGGTCGCTATATTCCGGAAACCAAAGGCGTCTCGCTGGAAAAAATGGAAGACGTGGTGATGGCCAAACGCTATCGCCAAGCGCCACCCGAAACACAACGCACGCCGCTGTAAGTCGGCAATTCTCAGGCTGTATCAAACCATTCAGGAGTAATGCATCATGACCATTGCGCCAGACCGTTTTTGTATCAACCGCAAGATCGCACCCAATCTCGATTTGGAGCCGTTTTTCAGCCTGGTAAAAAAGTGCGGGCTCAGCAAAGTTGAGCTGCGCAACGATATGCCGAGCGGCAAGGTGACAGATAACCTGAGCAACGATCAATTAAATGCTTTGGCGGCCAAATACGGTATCGAAATCGTCACCATTAACGCCCTCGGCAGGTTTAACCTGCCAGGCGATCAGGCCATATTGCTGCAAAACGCCGAGGCGCTGTTGTCGCAGGCTCAGGCGATCCATAGCCAGGCGCTGGTGCTGTGTCCACACTGCAGCGCGGACGATCGGCGCAGTGAGGAGCAGAAAAAAACCGATACGCTGGCGGCGCTGAAGCTGCTGGCTCCCCTGTTCAAGCAATATGGCGTGCAGGGCTACGTCGAACCACTGGGGTTCGGCATCAGTTCACTGCGCTCATCGCTGCTGACGCAATCCCTGATTCGCGACTCCGGCGCGCCGTACAAGATCGTGCTGGATACCTTCCACCACTATTTAAGTGATGTGGCGCAGCCTGAGTTTGATGCGCAGATTCAGATTGAGGGTATCGGTCTGGTACACCTTTCCGGGGTGGAAGATGCGCGAAGCAAAAGCGCGCTCAGCGACGAAGAACGCATTATGTTGAGTCATCAGGATCGGCTGGAGAGCAAAAAGCAGGTGCAGAATCTGGAGCGCCTGGGCTACACCGGCATTTACGCCTTCGAACCGTTCTCTTCGCAGTTGGATAGCTGGACAGAGGCGGATATCGAACGTGAAATCCGCCAGAGTATCGCTCTGCTGCAAGGGTAGTCGACAGTAAAACGGCCTCTTCCGAGGCCGTCTTTTATGGCGCTATTTCAGCGTGCTCACCACCAGTTGATGGCGGGCATTGTAGAACTTACGGTAGGCCAGATAGCAGGCGATAATGGTCGACAGGCTGGCGGTGGAAAGCAGCATAAAGGTCACCATAATCTGGTACTTAATGGCTTTCACCGGGTCAATACCGGCGAAGATCAGACCGGACATCATGCCCGGCAGGCTGACCAGGCCGACGGTTTTGGCCGAGTCTACCGTCGGGATCAACGAAGCGCGGATGCTGTCGCGGATCAGCGCAGCCGAGGCAAACTTCGGTGATGCCCCCAGGCTGAGCATTTCCTGAATCTTCTGCTGATCGCTTTTGAAACGCTGCCCCAGGTTGTTGTAGCACAGCCCCACCGCCACCATCGCATTACCGGCCACCATGCCGGAAATCGGGATCACCTGCATCGGGGTAAATTCTATCGAGCCGGTCAGCACCAACACCACCAGCGTCAGTACCGCACCAGTGGTAATGGCGATAAATGATGTCATGAACGCATGACCGATATATTTACTGCGTTTTTGCGCGTTATAAGCGGCGTTAAAGCAGATAAACAGCACCATCAGCACGGTCAGAATAGCGTTGTTCACATCAAAAATGTACTTCAGCACATAGCCGACGATAATCAGCTGCACCACCGCGCGGCAAATGCTCCAGATAATGTCTTTTTCCAACGCCAACTTTTCTTTATGGCTGATGAAAATGGCGATCATCACCAATACCATCGACAGCACCAGGGACTCATTGCTGATATTATGCTGGTTCATCGTTTGTCTCCTGTGCGCGAGCACCGTGCGCACTCAGGGTAATCACATCATCCGCATGTTTGATTTCATCTTTATCATGCGTGACCCACAGCACTGCCACGCCATGCTGCTCTACCAGTTGATGAATAATTTCGTTTACATTGCGCTTATTATCTTCATCCAACGCACTGGTAATCTCATCCAATAACAGCACTCTGGGCATAAATTGCAGATTACGGATCAAGGAAATGCGCTGTTTCTCCCCACCGGATAATTCATTCACGCTTTTCTTCAGCATATTTTCCGGCAGCCCAAAGCGCACCAGATCGGCCTGCATTTTTTTCTCGTCCGGTTTTTGCTTACGGATCTGGTAAGGCAACGCAATATTGTCATACACGCTGTCGCCAAACAGCGAGGGGGTTTGAAAACAGTAAGACACCTGCTGGCGATATTCTTCCGGAGGTATTTCGGTGATGGCCTTACCGGCAAAAATAACTTTTCCACGGGTCGGGTCGATCAGCGAGGAAACGATTTTAAGCAGCGTACTTTTCCCGCAGCCGGACGGCCCGGTAATCAGTTTAAATTCACCCTGATTCAGGCCGAAAGAGACAGAATCCAGAATAACCTGCTCACCTATTTGATAATGAATATCATCCAACAACAGTATTTCTTTGCTTTCCTTCATTATAAAACCGCATCCCTCATAAAAATATTGGCGCTCAGGCCACCAGTATAGAGCTTAAAAAAATGCACTGACAATGGTTGGTCATTAGCCGTAACAAAGGAGTCGGGCTGAGGGGCATTTCGCTCCGTCAGCCCTATAAATCTCTGCTGTGAAAGGTAGTCAAAACACAAAACGG
The DNA here is from genome assembly GCF_024809935.1 of Serratia sp. BIGb0163. Lineage (NCBI taxonomy): Bacteria > Pseudomonadati > Pseudomonadota > Gammaproteobacteria > Enterobacterales > Yersiniaceae > Serratia > Serratia sp. BIGb0163. The sequence continues at coordinate 118,262 of NZ_JANUDZ010000007.1, read as the reverse complement.
GAAAGGAATTACGCTTTTTTAGGTGATGTGCAAATATACCAGCGCAACGAATTATTGATGCTGCGATGGGTACAACTCACTTTGCCCTCTTTTTCCAACGCCAATAGCAAGGTACGCGTAGTGTAAATATTCTCACCGCATTTATCCGCCAACTCCCTGGTTTTGGGCCAGTGTTCCGGCGCGGGTGGATGCTGTCCATCGGCTCCGGCCGCACGTTCCATACACAGTTTTCGTAACACGTTTAGCATATGTGACTTCCTGATTTCATATGTTATCGGCACCTTGGCCATCGCGTTCTCCTTGAGTTACTTTTGCCTGCTCCTGTCCTGCGGCAGCGCATCGGCCACGCGCAGGGTATAAATCATGGTGGCCCCAGGTGGTATGGCGGGTGGGCTTCCCTTATCGCCATAGGCCAGCGCCGCCGGCACCACCAGAGTCATCGAACCGTGTTTGTTCAGTTTGCCGATGGCTGCGCGGAACAGCGCCGGGTACTGTGCCAGGGGTTGTGAGATCACCGTGCCGGCCAACTCCATATCCTTGATCACTTGCCCGTCGGGCAGGCTTTCACGCACCACAATATCGACATTGTCGCCTGCGGCTATCTGCCCACTGCCGGCGTAATCCACACGGTAATAGAAGCCGAGTTCATCCTTTTGTACCCCCGGCTGTTTGGCAAAATCGGCAAGATAGGCTTTGCCATCCTGCCGTATGTCCTGTTGCCGTTGCTGCCGGGCCTGCTGCAATGCAGCGTCTGCAGCCTGCAGCGCGCTGTCGATAGCGGCGTTGTCCAGCCGCGGCTTGCCCGCCAACATATCGCCAATACCCGCCAGCAGGCGTGACCGATCGGCCTCAATCCCCAGCCGTCGGTTCTCTTCCTGCAGCCGCAGAATGTCGCGTCCGAGCGAAACCCCGGCGGCGTAAGCCTGTTTATCTGCCACACTGACCAGCTCCGGTGGCTGAAGCTGGCGGTTGAGCTGCTGCAATTGCCGCTCTTGCTCCGCGACCAACCGCTGCTGCCGTGCCAGTACTGCCGCCATGGCAAGTAGATCCGGCGGTGTGGCAATGGCCCGGCGAACGCCTTTCAACGCCGCCACCAGCGGCCGGATATCCACAGGTGCAGCCTTGGGTAGCGGTACCGGCATCGTTGGTTGAGCCTGAGTTGCCAACTGCTGTTCCAACAGGCGGATAGTGTCGGCCTGCCGCTGTAACGCCTGATTCAACGCCGTTAGCCGGGCGTTATCCCCACGCGGAACGGGCGCAGGTTTTGGCTTGCTGGCCGCAGGCGGGGGCGTCGGCGGCACTTTTTCCACCACCGGCACGGCCTGCTGTTGCTCGGCAAATTTCAGCAATGCAGGGATGCCGTCATCCCCGCCAGACGCATTACCTGCCGCTAACGCGCTGCCTCCAGCAATCAACAGCAGTAAAGCCGCGGCTCCTTCCGCGTACTTTTTCATGGCTACAGGCTCTCCACCCGGCTGGACAGACTGGACATCAGCTCATGTTCAACGTCGGCGCAGAACTTCTCGGTCTTGTATTTATAAAGTGCGTCTATAGCCTTACGGGTACTTTCATCGACATTACTGCGAATGCCGGCATATCCGGAGGCGTTGGATAACAGTCCGTTAAAATAAGCTATCCTTTTCTGGTAGCTTTGCGGATTAATATCCTTGAGCGAATTGACCCGTTGCTGACAAAGCGCAATGCGTTGCTCATCAGTGTTTTCCTTAGGATTATTCTGTGAAACTTTTTTCACGGCAACGTTACCCGTGCTATTTTTTCCAACACAGCCGGACAACAGTAAACATGTCATTATCAACGCGGCCATAACGGTAGCAGAACGGCGAGTTGAATCATCAGTTATTGTAATCATTCCGTTTATCATCCCTTAATTATCACTTAGGTCATTATTGTGTCGCGAAGCCCTGCCAGATCTCACTTCTTCTGATTAATCCTAACGAGTTAAATAACAAAATCGCACGGCAACAGGCGGATATTGGTAATAATCCGACAGCCAATCACATTGTTATAAATTTGTTAATTTCACGAAGAGAGTTAGCCGCACCACAATGAATAAAGTCCGCATGCAAGCCAGTATTTATGGCTCACATACCTTTCAAAACAACGAGTTAACTTTTAACTTATGATTAACAGCCAGAATTCATCATCTGCTGTCTGAGGGCGATATTATCAAAACAATATTGCTAATTGTAGTGTGAAGACTAATTCTGGCGATCTAATATCTCGCATATTGCTATTTATATAGTCATTTATTCTGGATAATAGTTGTATACGATCTATTGATTTTCAATCATATATATTTCTTTTTCCTTTTGGGTTTATATTCTGTATTTGACTCAACTTAATAAAAGCTATTTCCAATCAAGCCTATTATTTGCAAGAATAATCCCAGCAAAACGCTACGGCGATATACCTATTTTAATTCTATGGATTTCGCCTATTCGACTTACAAAACCTTTCGTTATTCACTCATGAATAACGGACGGTGGCGTATTGCCCAGAGCAAAAGGATCTGGCTCCAACTACCGCGTCGGTGACATGAAGTTGCTGCCGCTGTGGGGGATTTAGATGTGCTGTTCTTTTTATTTAAATACTCTCTACAGGAACTTGAGAAATGAAACTGAATAAATTAATGCTGGCAACCGTGATTGCTTTCGCTTCTGCATCTGTTGCTCACGCCGCATCTAACCAGGGTAGCGGTAAAGTCACTTTTACCGGTGAAATTATTGATGCGCCATGCAGCGTAGCACCGGAATCTGTTGACCAAACTGTGCCAATGGGCCAAATCAGCAGCCGTCTGTTGGCCAAAGAAGGTAAATCCAGCTCTGAGCCATTCAGCATTGAACTGAAAGACTGTTCCATCGCCACGATGAAGAACGTCCAGGTGACCTTCACCGGGACTCCGGATCCAGATAACAGCAAACTGCTGGCTCTGAGCGGCACCGCAACCGGCGCTGGCATCATGATCTATGACAACCTGCACTCCAAAGACGTTGAGCTGGGCACCGCGACCGATGGTCAGGGCCTGACCGAAGGCAATAACTCCCTGAAATTCGCCGCCTATCTGCAAGGCAGCAGCGCTTCTGGCGCCGTGGTTCCAGGCGAATTCACCAGCGTTGCAAACTTCACTCTGGCCTACCTGTAATCCCTCGCTGGGGATATCACTGCGGTATCCCCGCTTTACCTGCACGGATATTGGGTAACGGCACCAACGGCAACAGGGAGAGCCAGCATGACCAAGCGGATTTGGGGCGTAGTGCTTATCGCGCTCAGCGTTTGCAGCGCCGAAGCGACGGCAAAAAATCAGGGCCACGGCACGCTCAACCTGGGCGGCGAGATCGTCGAAACCCCCTGTGGGATTGCCAGCGAAAGCCTGGACCAGACCGTTGATTTCGGGTTGATATCCATGACTGATGCCGCGTTGGATACGCAGCCGGTGCTGATTGGCAGTCGCCGCAACTTTGAAATCAAGCTGGTGAATTGCGAATTGGCCAGCCAGGTAAAACCCGACTTTATCTACCGCGCAGCCACCGTCACCTTCGACGGCACGGCTGACAGCCGGGATCCCGAGTTATTGGCCGTTTACGGCGAAGCGCAAGGCGTGGCCATTGAGCTGCTGACCGCTGCCGGTATCCCGATCCCGCTGGGTAGCACCACGGCGGATTATCAGATTGTCGCCGGCGACAATACGCTGCGCTTTAGCGCTCAGCTACGTATTCACCCTGACAGGGCCCGAGCCGGCGGATTCAGCTCTCTGGCGAAATTCACCCTGTCTTATCTGTAACGCCTCGTTAGGCGGGTGCCTGCATAGGGCACTGAATGACATCACGTATTACGTATTCAGGTCGTACAGGATGACCTGCTATTGGGCGCGGATTTGCCATGAGTGATTATTCTATGACGTCATTACTGACACGGAAAAAAATACCCCTCACCGTCATTCTATCTTTCCTCTGGGTGCATTCGGCTTTTTCCGCCACGGAATTTAATACCGACGTATTAGATATTGGCGATCGCAGCAAAGTGGATTTATCGCGTTTTTCCGACGCCGATTACGTCATGCCCGGTGCCTATCTGCTGGATATCAAGATCAACCAGAAAACCCTGCCGCAGCGCAGCATCCAGTATTACCCGTCGCCGGACCAAAAGGATCGTTCCCGTGTCTGTCTGCCGCCGGATCTGATAGAGAAAATGGCGCTGAAAGAAGAAGTCGTCAAAAAAATCACCCTGTGGCACGACAACAGCTGCGCCGATATCAGCGGCATCAAAGGAGCGACCATTTCCGACCGCATCGGCGGGGGCGTGCTGGCGATCACTATTCCACAGGCCTGGATGAAATATTCCGATCCGGACTGGACGCCACCGGAACAGTGGGATGACGGCATCCCTGGTTTGTTGCTGGACTACAGCATCAGCGGCCAGGTCGGTAAGCAAAGCCACAATAACAACACCGCAGAAAACCTCAGCAGCTACGGGACGGTCGGCGCCAACCTGGGAGCCTGGCGTCTGCGCGCCGATTATCAGGCCACCTACAATCAGCAGGCCGGTCAGCGCGACAGCAATTTCGACTGGAACCAGATTTACGCCTATCGCGCGCTGCCAATGCAGGCTGCCAAGCTGACGCTCGGCGAAATCTTCCTCGACTCGGGCGTGTTCGACTCCTACCGCTTCACCGGCCTTAACCTGGCCAGCGACGAGCGTATGCTGCCGCCAAACCTGCAGGGTTATGCACCGGAAGTGCGCGGCATTGCCAAAAGCAACGCCAAGATCACCGTGTCGCAAGAAGGCCGCACGCTGTACGAAACCACCGTGCCCGCCGGGCCGTTCGCCATTCAGGATCTCAACAGTTCGGTACGCGGTCGGCTGGATGTGAAGGTAGAAGAGCAGGACGGCAGCGTATCGACCTTCCAGGTAGACACTGCCACCATTCCTTACCTGACGCGCCCCGGCTATGTCCGCTACAACGTCGCCGTGGGCAAGCCCTCGGCTTACGATCACCGAACGCAAGGGCCGCTATTCTCCGCCAGTGATTTCTCCTGGGGATTAACCAGCGCCTGGTCGCTGTACGGCGGCGCGTTGCTTGGCGGCGATTACAACGCCTGGGCACTCGGCCTGGGTCGTGACCTGAACGTGTTTGGCGCCATGTCGGTGGACGTGACGCAGTCTATCGCTCGTTTGCCCAATGAGCCGACCGCCAGCGGCCTGTCGTTCAAGGTCAACTATGCCAAGCGGTTTGATGAGATGAACAGCCAGATCACCTTTGCCGGCTACCGCTTCTCACAGCGTAAGTTCATGAACATGTCGCAATATCTGCAGGAACGCTACAACGATTACGACGAGCGCTACGACGGACGGCAAAAAGAGCTGTACACCATTACCGCCAGCAAAACCTTTATGGCGGAAGACAGCGCCAAGGCGATCACCGCTTACCTGACCTATTCGCACCAAACCTATTGGGATGCCAGGGCGCAGGATCGTTACGGGTTGTCTGCCAGTAAACTGTTCAACGTCGGCAATGTCAGCAACATCACCGCCTCGTTGTCGGCCTATCGCACCACTTATCACGGCCGCACCGACGACAGTGTGATGGTGAATTTCAGCGTGCCGATTGGCGATCGCCGTCGGGTAGGCTACTCGTTGCAAACCAGCAACAGCGACGTGACGCAGATGGCGTCCTACAACGACTACACCGATCCGAACAACACCTGGCAGGTCAGCGGTGGCTTTAACCAGTCAGGCAAATCACTGGCCCGTGGTTACTACAGCCATAACGCTTCGTTTGGTTCGCTCAACGCCAGCGCCTCTTATCAACAGGACAGTTATTCGTCGATCGGCGGTACCTTCCGCAGTGGCATTACCGCCACCCGACACGGCATAGCCGCACACCAAAACTCCAGCAACGGCGGCAGCCGGATGATGCTCGATACCGACGGCATTGCCGGGGTGCCAATCAACAACGGCCGCGCCTACAGCAACCGTTTCGGCCTGGCGGTGATCTCCGACATCACCAGCTACTACAACACCGACACCCGCATCGACGTCAATACGTTGGCGGACGACGTGGAGGCCACCCGCGCCGTAGTACAGGGCACGCTGACCGAAGGTGCCATCGGCTACCGCCACTTTGAGGTGGTGAAAGGCAGCAAGCTGCTGGCCACCATCAAACTGGCCGACGGCAGTGAACCGCCGTTTGGTGCCACGGTGCTGAGCGAAAAAGGCCGCGAAGTGGCCGTAGTGAACGACGGTGGCTCGGTCTACCTGACCGGCGTACAGCCGCAAGAGCAACTCGACGTCGCCTGGGAAGGCCAGCGTCAGTGCCGCATTGTCATACCGGGCGCCGCCAAGCCGCTGGATCAGCTCTTGCTGCCGTGCGCCAAACTGTAATCCGTAACGCAGAGAATTGAAGATGATGAACCACTTTCCGTTAGCAAAAATGGCCTCGCTGGGCCTGGCATTGGCCGCCGCAGCCCCCGTCGCCAACGCGGCGATATCGCTGGATCGCACCCGCGCCGTTTACCTCAGCGACGCGAAATCGATCAGCCTGAATATCGTCAATGAAAATAAGGAACTGCCCTTCCTGGCGCAGTCCTGGCTGGAAAACGAGCAGCACCAGAAAGTCACCTCACCGCTGGTGGTGTTGCCGCCATTGCAACGGGTTGAGGCCAGCGAACGCAGCGTGGTGCGTATCACCAAGACGCCGGAGGCCGATCGCCTGCCACAGGATCGCGAATCGGTGTTCTATTTCAACCTGCGAGAGATCCCGCCGAAAAGCAGCAAAACCAATGTGATGCAGTTGGCGTTGCAAACCCAGATCAAACTGTTTTATCGCCCGAAGGCCATCGTCGCGCCTAAAGGCGAAGTGTGGCAGGAGAAGCTGGTGTTTCACAAAAACGCCGGCGGTTTCACCGTTGAGAACCCAACGCCGTTTTATATCACCCTGACCGGTATGACCCGTCAGACGCAGAAACAGGGCGGCGGTGCACTGGCTGGCTTCCAGCCGGTGATGCTGAAGCCGAAATCCAGCGAGCCCCTCAGGCTGAGCGACACTGGCCTCAGCGGCTTTGTCGTCAGCTATATCAATGATTACGGCGGCCATCCGGAGCTGCGCTTCGCCTGCAACGGCAGCGTCTGCAACGCCGTGCCCGATAGCAAAAAATAAGGAGATAGCGCATGGCTGAATTCACCGGCGGCCGCCTGCGGCCCCTGCTGCTCGGCGCGTTGCTGTTCACCGGCAGCGCAACGGCGGCGACGCCACTGGGCGTGATCCAAGGCACCACCGGCACCGTCAGCTTTCATGGCGGCCTGCTCAGTTCCCCCTGCAGCCTGACGCCGGACAGCCAGGATCAGGCGATTGATCTGGGTGATGTTAACGCGCGTGACTTCCAGAATGCCGGCGACCAAAGCACGCCGGTGCGCTTTCGCCTCTCTTTCCGCAACTGCCTGCTGGGTGCCAAAGCGCTGGCGGATAACCCGGCAGGGCAGCGCAACGGCGATGCCGCGCAGCTTTATTTACAGGGTGAGCAGGCTGCCACGCTGGTGTTTCTCGGCGACAGCGATGTCAACAACCCGGAGCTGCTGAAACTTAACGGCGGCGTACAGGGCATCGGCCTGCGGTTGAAGGATCAACAAGGCCGTGCGCTGGCGCTCAACCAACAGAGTCGGCCTTACATTCTGCAGCCCGGCAGCAATACGCTGTGGTTCAGTGCCAGCGTGGAATCCACCCAGCGGGCGGTAATGGCGGCCGGTTTTTCCGGCGTGGCACATATTCAGGTGATTTACCTGTGAGGTTCACAAACACGATGAAAAAAACCTACCTGAGCCACTGCTTGCCACTGGCGTTGCTGCTGTCAGCCCCTGCCGTCTGGGCCAACGGTTATGTAACCCCGGATGGTGGCCCGAAGCAGTTTTATATCGACCTGAATGAAAGCAACATTACCAATACCGTCGGCTTTACCAAGCAGTTTCTCTATGATCTCGGCGGTACCTATACCGGCAAAGTCTATTGCGATACGCCAATTCCTACCAGCCCGCACTTTTATAAATCGGATTCGGCGTTACCGCCTTCCGAATACGGTAACGGTTATTTAAAACTTAATGATTTCCTGGATTTAAAAGCCGAGGTTTGGATCGCCGGTAATAAAAACGCCTATATCACGGTGCCGTTTTATAACGAGTCCAACCTGTTAAGCCAACATTCCTGTCGGCCACCCTATTTGCAGGTCAATAACTACGGCAGCGGATCTAAAGGCAAGATCACCTTCCGGGTGCGCAAAAAAATCATCAACGGCGTACAGATTAATGACCGCCAAATCATCGAGATGTATGGCCGCTTAGGGTCGACCGACGGCGGTTTCGGCCCCAACCCTATGGCGCAGGTATTTATTCAGTCCGCCATCCTCTACGTACCGGACAAATGCGTGGTGAACGAAGGGCAGTTGATCAACGTTGAGTTCGGTGAAATCAGCGGCAGCAACCTGGACGGCAAAAGTTATCCGCAAAGCATTCCGGTGCGCTTCCAGTGTGAAGGCGGCAGCTTTGAGGACGGCACGCTGAATATCAAACTGGCGGTCTCCGGCACCCCGGCGCCCTTCACCAATAACGCGTTTAAGACCGATAAAACCGATCTCGGCATCGAGATCAAACATAACGGCCAGTTGGTTATCCCGAATGAGTTTTACCCGGTGCCGAATATCGGTAACGGCGGCAGTTGGAACCTGGTTGCCGCCCCCTTGGCCAACGGTAGCAAGGAAATCGCAGAAGGGGAATTTAACGCCTCGGCCACCATTGTGGCGGCCTTCGAGTAATTCAGGGAGAAACAGACGATGCGTTTACGCGCTTTAGCGATGCTCAGTTGCACGCCCTTTTGGTTTACAACATTGCCGACTCTGGCGGATACCGAGTTGGTCGGGTCTCCGCTGCAGTTCCACGGCACCGTGGTGAGCCGGCCGTGCAACATTGAGCCGCAATCGGCCGATCAGGTGGTGGAAATGGACACGGTGATCGTCAAAACCCTGTACCGCTATGGGCATAGCAACCCGGTACCGTTCAACATCAAGCTGACCGACTGTAAAACGTCGGTATTCAAATCCGTCAACGTTACCTTCAGCGGTACCGAAGACAGTGAACTGCCGGGCAAGCTGGCGATCAATAACGGCACCAACGGCGCCGCTATCGCCCTGTTTGACAGCAAGGGGGCCGATATTGATTTGAACCAGGCCACCAGCGCGGTGGCATTGCAGGATGGCGCCAACATTCTGAACTTTACCGCCTATGTGCAGGGCCACCCCAGCGCGATACAGAATAAAACCATTACCGAGGGTGAGTTCAGCTCGGTGGCCAATTTCGTGCTGGCCTATCAATAAGCCCGGCATCTGCAGGAAGAAGTGATGATATCCAAATCCAAAACAGCCTGGTTATTCGGGCTGGCGGCGTTTTATTGCCTGATTGCCATGCATATTTACTGGCCCAATCGCGGCGGCAGCGGTTTTTATCTGCCGTGGAATCTGGTTGGTGGGATATTTATCGCCCTGACGATCCTCGGCACCCTGCTGTTTTGCCGACCGCCGCTGGCGGTCTCCGGCTTTTTTAACCGGCTGGCGCTGGGGGGCCTGATTTTATTTTTGCCGCTGCTGTGGGCGCAACAACCCTGGCTAAGCGAAGCCCTACCGCGCCTGATGGGTCTGGCACTGGGCATCATGGCCTACTTCGCACTGCTGCAGATCCCGCTCAGCCGCCAAGGGCGGCGCAGGCTGCTGACTCTGTTATTGGCGGCAACGGTGATCGAGGCCCTGTTCGGCCTGGTGCAATACAGCCTGCTGCAGCCGGGCAACTGGATCGGCTATAACAGCCTGAAAAACCGCCCTTACGGCATCTTCCAGCAGTGGAACCTGATGGCCAGCTTTATGGCGACCGGTCTGGCGCTGGCGCTGTATTTGCTCAGCAGTCGTCGCCCCTTGTCGCGTAGCCTGCAATGGTTGAGCGCCACCATGTTGGTACTGGCACCGCTGTTGCTGGTGGTTATTGCTTCGCGCGTCGGGCTGCTGGCTGCTCTGCTGCTGTCACCACTGCAACTGTGGATGCTATATCGCCTTAATCGCCGCCGCGCCACCCTCTCCCTGTTGCTACTGCTAGCCGGGGTAGCCGCCGGGGTACTGTTGGTGCTGCTCAACGGTGCGACACGGGCGGTCACAGTGACAGAACCGATTTTCTACCGGTTGGCTTACTGGCAAGAAGCACTGCGCATGATCGCCGAACGCCCGTGGTTTGGCTGGGGTTACGGCCATTTTCAGCACGATTTCCTGCATCATTTCTACACCACCCATAGCAGTGGAATGGAAAGCGTCGCCATCAGCCACCCACACAACGAAATTTTGCTGTGGGGCATCGAAGGTGGCCTGCTCGGCCTGAGCGGCATTGTCATGGTCGGTTGGGGATTATGGTGTTTGCTGCGGCGCACTCGAGTACTGCCACTGCGCCCTGCCCCCTGGATGGCTGCGCTGCCAATCTTGTTGCATATGATGGTGGAGTACCCACTTTATCTTTCCGCCGCCCACGCCGTGCTGCTGCTGGCAATCTTGCGCGCGGGTGACGTACGCCGCCGCTGGCGGTTACCTCGCTGGCCGCAACAGACACTGCGTCTGCTTATCGGTGCCGCTGCCTTACTGATCCTGCCCTATCTGTTCAACGGCCTGCACAGCGCACTGATCGTTACCGCAGTGGAGAAGAGCGGCCTGCGGCAGTTTGGCCCCATGAGCCGGGTGATAACGCCGACGCCCTGGCAGGTACGTTATGACTACGACGTCCAGTTGCAGCGGCTGCTGCAATATCCGCAAACCCGCGATACCGCCACGCTGTTGAGCTACCGGCAGTGGGCAGAAAACGAAATCCGCGTGCGGCCGGACGCCAATATCTACATCAACCTGATAGCGGTCAGCCGCTTACTGCAACAGCCCCAGCGGGCCGCCGAACTGCAACATCAGGCTCGTCGACTGTTCCCGCACGATATGCGTTTTGAGGAGTAATCATGCTTAATATTCGGTTCACCCTACTGGGCAGCGATAACTTTTATCAATTCGGCTTACGGCTGCTGCTGGAAGAGTATCTGCATGACCTGAACACCAGCAGCCGTAGATATCAGGTCGATCTGCAAAATCTGGAGCCGATAGAAATCGTGTTTCGTACTCTGGAAGATGCTTGCGGCTGTGCACGATGCTATCAAAGCCCGCACCAGACGCCGCGCCACCGGCAAATGACCGTGTTGATCCTCGACGATCGCGACACCCGTTATTCGCACGCCCATCCGGCGTTGTTCAGTATTAATCGCCGCGACGCCACCGCGACTGTCCGCAACAAGTTGCAGATGGCGCTGGAACAGTTTTGCCAGCAGCCCTGGGTGGCACTGCACGCCAGCGGCATCTGGAAATGCCGGCAGTGCCGCATCGCCGCCCTGAGCAGTTGCGAAAAGAAGGTGCTGAAACTGATGAGCACCGGCATGTCCGCCTGCACCATCGCCGGTATGTTGCACCGCAGCCAGAAGACCATCAGTGCCCATAAACGCTCGGCGATGCGCAAACTGAACGTGCATAAAAGCACCGAGCTGAACAAAATGCTGTTAAATCAGATGGGATTAAATTGACAGCGGTTTCTTTTGCAGGAAGATCTCCGCCAGCATGCAGCGTGCGCCACCACCGCCAAGATCTTCAATAATGTCGATCGATCCTAGCGCCAGCCGGGCATAATCGCCGATCAGCGCCTGCTGCTGCGGGGTGAAACTGGCCCAGGCGCGGGTCGACATGGCATAGACCGGGCTGCCGTCCCCGGCTCGCAGTTCCAATACGTTGCAGGCGAAAGCTTCCATCTGAGCGAAACTGACGTCAATAATGGTTTTTCCGCTGCGTTCCAGCGTGGCGATCAACCTGCTTTTTTGCGCCTCGTTGCGGATGCTTTCAAGGCAAATAATGGCGTATTGCACTCCGACGCTCATCATCACATTGGTGTGATAGATCGGCTGATTATTAGCATCTACGGCGTCAAACCAGACAATCTGATAACCCGAATGGCGCTCAAATTCGCCACCTACCTCCGGCGAGCTGCGGGACGACTGGCAGCAGTAAGCCAGCTGGTGTTGACGATCCAGGATCAGCGAGCCGGTACCTTCCAGAAAGCGCCCGGCCAGTTCGTGGGCTGAAAGATCGACACATCGTTCAACCACAAAGTCATTGGCGAGCTGCGCGATAATGTCCTGTCGGCGTTCCCGTCGTCGGTTGACGGCTTCCATCGGAAAGGTGAACAGGGTGCCGTCCCCCAACAGGGCAATCCAGTTATTGGGAAATAACGCGTCCGGCGTTTCCTGCCCGTCAATCTCATCAATCACCCTGACGTCGACACCGGCCTGCCGTAATGCATCGACGTAGCCGTTAAAGGCAATGACGGCCCCAGCCTTGTGATCCTCATTCTTCTCGGTGATTTTCTGGAAAAAATTGCTGTGCCGGGTTTCCGGATTAGCGGTAAAGCCAGACGGCCTGATCATAAAAACGGACTGGGTGGTTTGCATGTTATTTTTCACCGGTTCAGGATTAGCCAGGGGCTGGCGCGACACCATTATGGATAATCAATTTGAAACCTGTCAGTGTGAAAAATGATTAAATTGCTCTATATTTTGACAAATCGCCACAAATCAGTGACACATTGACAACATGAATGATACCGATCGCCAGATCCTCGCGCTGCTGCGCGAAAACGCCCGTGCCTCCATCACCGAGATCGCCAACAAGGTGCGGGTTTCACGCGCTACTGTACAAAAAAGAATTGAGGCGCTGGAAGCACAGGGGATCATTACCGGCTATACCATCCGCATCAAACCGGGCGTGGAGCATAACCGCATCCGCGCCTGGATGTGTGTGGCGGTAGAAGGCACCAAGGCGCCCAGCGTGTTGCAGCAACTGCGTGGCGAACCTTCGGTCTTCACCCTGCACACCACCAACGGCAAGTGGGATATTCTGGTGGAGATACGCACCGACAGCCTGGAGAGCTTCGATAAAATTTTGGGCCGCATCCGGCGTATTGCCGGCATTGCCGGCACCGAGACCAGCATCCTGCTGTCGACGCACAAGGCTTAACGGCTCACGGGAGGTTTGAGTAGCCCAAATTTTGCACAGGCAATATCGCAGACGAAGTTATGACGAAAACGAGGCGCCAAGTGATGGCCGTTATTTAAACTCTTTATCATTACACCAATAGTATAAAGCGAAGATACTCATCCACAGGGTATAAAACCCGACAAAAGAAAGAACTGCGACAATAACGTCAATCAGCTGCCCACAGGGCTGGACAATCTGCAATGATGACTTATTGATTAACCATAGATTAAAAAAACTGGCAGCCGCAGCTAGCGGCCTACAGGATTTTCTGCTTGCCATGTCACTCTCCCTTTTCGAGTTATATTAAAACGAAACGGTAATTGATAGCTGTTACTTAAACTCTTCCCCCTTATGCCAAAAGTACAAAGCAAATACATTCATCGACAAGGTATAAAACCCGACAAAAGAAAGAACCGCGACAATGATATCCAAGACACCCCCACAAAACTGGGCGATCTGCAATGATGATTGATTGACAATCCATAGATTAAATATACAAGAACCTACAGCGGACGGCATCCAGGATTTCCTACTTGCCATGTTATCCCTATTTTTATTTCATACATTTTCAACTCAAATTATTTTTAACCCGCAAAGTACTTAAAATCAATCCAATACCCATAAAATAAAAACACGGAGATCACATATTTTCAACGCCATATCTAAATCCATATAATTTTTTAATCATTAAGCAATGAGTCATCAATGCAGCAAGGGGAGTATTGATTGAAATTTTTTCAGTTTGATCACACGTGAAAATACTTTTTCACTTACCGATTCATTTAAATCTTATAACTGATATATAACGCACGCGGCCACTGCCGGGGAAAGCAGTGGCCGCAATTATTTTTATACTAGCGAAAGATTCAAAACTTAAACTACATGGTTACCTGCGGTGATACCACCGTCGATAAACAGGGTTTGCCCGGTCACGAAGCGGCTGCCTTCACCGGCCAACATATCTACCCAGGCAATAATGTCTGATATTTTGCCCAGTTTGCGTAGTGGATGCAGGTTAGCCAGCGCGCGGAACGCCTCTTTATCCATCAGGTCGTCGTACAACGGGGTTTCAATGACGCCCGGTGCGACAGTGTTAACCCGGATATTGTCTTTGGCAAACTCGATGGCCAGATGACGGGTCAGGGTATGCATGCCGCCTTTGGCCACCTGCGAAGCGGAACTCGGTGTCGCTTCCAGCGGGTGCTCTACCCACATTGAACCGATATTGATAATGGAACCACCACCCTGCTTGATCATGGTGGGGATCACCGCCTGTGACGCAAAGAACGGCCCCTTGACGCCACTGGCGTAATAGCGATCCAGATTTTCTTCGGTCTCGGCGAGAAATGGCTTAGGCACAAAGATACCGGCGTTATTGATCAGCACGTCCATGCTGCCGAATTTATCCAGCGCGGCCTGGGCCATACGATCACTGGTGGCTTTCAGGCCAATATCCCCGGCAACCAACGCAATGCGATCTTTATCGGCAAGGTGTTCTGCAAGAAATTTGTCTAACTTCGACGCGGTCAGGCCATTAATAACAATATTGGCACCTTTAGCCAAAAAGTGTTCGGCCATCGCTTTTCCCAAACCGGAGGAAGCGCCAGTGATCAATATCGTTTTTTCTGCAAACATAGTATTTCCTTACTCAAGAAACCGAACTTATTAAGCGATTTATCGCGGAATATCATCTCTGAAATATAAATAATGAAATGGGCCGCTGACTTTATGCGGCCCCGATTAAATTCAAATTACGCGAATAACTCTGTTATACGCGCTGCGGTGCAACCTGCGGTTGACAGAAAGGAGGTGACATTGGGTAAGCCGAAGGCGCGCCATGCAAATGACGTGACAGCGGTAACCACATCGTCAGGATCGGCGTAGTGCGTTCAAATACTTTCTGCACGTTCAGCTCTAACGGCAGCAATGGCTCTGCTGACGGAATTAACGCCAGACGATCGATAGAACGTGTCGCAACCTCCAGCGGCTGGTCTCCTTCCACCTTGTCGGCAACGGACAAAATGGCTATTTGCTTTTCATCCGGCTGGTACATTAACCAAACCGCCGCCAGCCCATGCTTTGCGGCGTGCTTACGCACGGTTGGCCAGATGCGAGTCAGCAGCTGCTCCGGGTTGTCGCCATTAAATGTCCAGCGCTCAAAGCGATTCACATGGTGAGTGGTCGCTAATGGCGTAAAGTCGTGGGCGCCGATCACTTTCCAAATGTGACGATCCACCGGGCCAAAAATATCGCGATCCCAGAATTTAACGCCCGGTTCGAACTCCAGCTCTTCGCTGGTAAAACGTGCGTAGTCAGAAACATTTTCCCAGGTATCAAACAGGTATCGCCCGCCGTTGGTCTGAACACCCGTGGCGGCGTGGTAACCCAGCGGTGAATACTTACGGTTCATGCCAGGACGAATATCCATGCTGCGACGTTCTATTTCCATCTGATCAACCAGCACCTGGTTTGGAATATCACCCACTAATTCAAAATCGGAAGTCATTGCCGCTTTGGCGAGGATCTCGCCCGTTTCATAACCCAAAATAGTCATCAGTTCTCTCCGTTAAATATCCCGTGCTTCCTAAGAGAAAGCCACTGTACTTCCCGACGGTGGGATGATAAATAAGGTGGAGAACACATGGCTTATTACATGGAGTAATAGATTGCAGAGAAAATTTGACGATCTCCAATTAGGCACGCTGGAGCTATTTTGCCTGGTTGCAGAGGTGGGCAGTTTTTCGGCCGCCGCCGTCTCTTCGGGTATTACCCCCGCAGCGGTCAGCCGTTCCATCGCCCGGCTGGAGGATCGGTTAGGGGTCCGGCTGTTTGTCCGTTCCACCCGTCATATTCATCTGACTGATGCAGGTAAGAGCTTTGCCGAGCAATGTCGGGAGGCGATCGCCCTCATTGATAATGCGGAGCGTCAAATACAAGGCCAGCAGTTGGAGCCTGCCGGGATGCTGCGCATCAGCATTCCCACCCCCTACGCCCACTACCGCCTGTTGCCGGTCCTGGCCGCCTTTAGCCAACGCTATCCTAAAATTCAATTGGCGCTGAATCTCAATAACGCTAACGTTGACCTCACTGATGGGGGATACGACCTGGCCATTCGCGGTTACCACCCTGCAGACTCAAACTTGATTGCCCGCAAGCTGGAGGATGCCGAATTGGTGGTGGTTGCCGCACCGGATTACCTGACGCGAGCGGGTACCCCCGTTC
Source organism: Serratia sp. BIGb0163 (assembly GCF_024809935.1). Taxonomy (NCBI): domain Bacteria; kingdom Pseudomonadati; phylum Pseudomonadota; class Gammaproteobacteria; order Enterobacterales; family Yersiniaceae; genus Serratia; species Serratia sp. BIGb0163. Next base: position 101,883 of record NZ_JANUDZ010000007.1, on the reverse strand, counting down.
ACCCGGAAGATCTGGCCCAGCATAACTGCATTCAGTTTGAGCTACCCAGCACCGGCAAAAGCGCCCCATGGACGCTTAGGCACCATAACAAATCGATAGATGTCACCACGCGCGGCAACGTGAGCTGCAACGGGGATTTTTTGGGGGGGTTAACGCTGGCAAAACATGGCATGGGCGTCTTTCAAACTTATCGCTTTACCGTAGCGGACTTACTGGCGAGCGGTGAACTGGTGGAGGTTCTGACAGAATATGGCGGCACCACGCGGCCCTTTATTATGGTCTATCCGCATCAGCGGCATAAGTCACTGGCGCTGCGCAGCCTGATGGACTTTTTAGTCGCCACGTTGCAGCCGGCTGCGCCACAATAACCTTCGGCCGTGAAGCCGGCTCCCATGGCCGTTGAGGAGAGCCGGCACGCTGCCGAGAATAAAGCCTGACGTTAAAGAGTGAGCAATATTGAAACGATCCTCAGAGCATTTTTCATACTCCATAGCCGGCAAGATAGCCTTCGTGCATGGCAGCCAGGCCGTTGCGCACCTGTTTGGCATCACCAATCACCTGGGTTAACAGCCCCGCCTCGCGCAGTGGGGTTTCCAGCAGGTTGATAGAGCGGGAGCCTGCCGCGACCACCAGGGTATCGACCTCATCGAGAGTGATCTGTTTACCGTTTTTCTCGATAATCACATGATCCTCACCAATACCCACCACTTTTGCGGACTTTATAACGTTCATACGGTAATGACGAATCGCCTCTTTGAGGCCGATTTTCGTTTCTCGCTCCAGGCCCGGTAGAATTTCATTTCTCATTTCCACCAGGGTAATAGAACTACCGCAAAAGGCCATATACTCAGCCGTTTCTACACCTACAGATCCACCGCCGATAACCACAACGTTTTCCCCGAATGGCGCATCCTGCGTTAATATTTTATTGGCCTGCACGACAATTTTACTCTCAATCCCTTTAATCGGCGGTAAAATAGGCTGGCTGCCGGTAGCAATAATTACCTTATCCGGGCAAGACGCCACAATTTCCTCCACCGTAGGGGAAGAATTAACGCATAGATGAATATTCAGCCGTTTCATTTCACTGATTTGCCATTTAACCAGAGAAACCAATTCCCCTTTAGATAAAGGCAAGCTGGCTATTAACCAGGTGCCCCCCAGCCGATCTGATTTTTCGTGCAAGGTGACATTATGGCCTTTGCGTGCGGCGGCAATAGCGGCTTCACAACCGGCAATGCCTCCGCCAATAATGGTGACGTTCTTTTTCTCTACGGCGGGATTCAGATCCAGCAGATATTCGCGATTGATCTCCGGATTAACCATACAACGGCAAACCTCCCCGCGCATGTTGTTACCGATACATCCCTGATTACAGCCGATACAGTGCCGAATTTCATCCCAGCGCCCTGCCAACACTTTTTTCGGCAGATCAGGATCCGCAAGTGAGGCCCGCGCCATGCCAATAAAATCACTTTTCCCTGCCAATAGGGTTGTTTCAGCAAGGTCCGCATCGTTAATTCGCCCGGTCGTGATCACCGGGATGCTGACGATTTTCTTGATTTCCTCAGCAATATCCACAAAAGGCGCATTCCCCACCTGGAAGGGTTCAACGATATTATTGGAGACGGTGACAATGCCTTGAGAGCAATTAATGGCATCTATGCCGAGCTCTTCCATCCTTTTGACGATGACCCGGGTCTCTGCCAGCGATAGTCCCCCAGGCACGAACTCCTTGGTGGATAGTCTTACCAATACGGGGAAATCGGCGCCCACTTTGCTTCTGACGTCCTTAACGATCTCCTCCAGAAACCGCATGCGATCTCTCAAACTGCCGCCATACTCGTCAGTTCTATGGTTAGTATATTTCGATAAAAAATTTGAAATAAGGAAACCATGCGCCGCATAAATTTCCACCGCGTCAAAATTGGCCTTTTTAAGATTTTTGGCCGTATCGCCATACTGCGAGACGATTTTCTTGATTTCTGGCAGGGTTATTTCTCGCGGTCTGAACTCGCCGTAGACGTCTTTCAGCGCCGAGGAACTGACGGCATTTTCTCTTGGGTGATCGCGATAAATCTCCCTGCCGGCATGGGATATCTGTGCGGCAATTTTCGCCCCGGCACCGTGTACTCGCCGAGTCAATTCACTATGATTTTTTATCAGATCATCATTCCAAATCCCTAACGCCCGGGGGAAAAAACCGACATGAGGCGCTATGGCGTAATATTCCGTAATGATCATTGCCCATCCCCCCTGGGCCTTGCGTTCCAAATATGCCATCAGCTGCTCAGTCGCATAACCTTCATCAGTCGCCGTCAAGGTAGAAATAGACGTCACAATCATCCTATTCTCTAACGTGAGCTTTCCAATACGCCCAGGTGTAAATAGTTTCTTGAACATAAGATATCTTCTTAATTTAATTATTCTTGCCGACATTTAACCATAATGGGTTATTTTTATTTTTGATTATCTGTGCCTGTTCTTAAATGTGTTATTTTGGCTTTTATTGGTTTTATTTTGTTAACGAACTGATGGAGATGGGTATTATTGAAAGGAGTGACGAATATAATCTGTTATGACTCTTGTGAAATAATAGGCAGGCACCCCATAAACAGGGATAAATAGTTCCAAGAATAAATATAACCAGCATGAAATTATTTTAAACGCGCGCTAGTTGTCACCATAGCGCGCTTTATGAAGAGATCAGGCTGTCTTCACCGTGACCATATCGAACACGGTCAAAGCATAGAACGGATCCCAATACTCGCAAAAATGTGAAATTTTGCCGTGCGTTATTTCCACAAATGCGTGTATATCCTGATGATAAGGCTTGTTCCCCGGCACCGTAGTGGCATCCCCGGTATACTCGAAGAGATAGGTTTTTGTACCGCTCAAGGTGTAGCGACCCCAATCGCTCAGGGGGTTTATTTTGTAATCGCGCAAGGATAGCCCTAAGCTTTTGGCATAGGTTAAAATAGCGGCTCTCCCAGTCAATTTTTTAGGGAAACCTAACGCTTCTCCCGGGGCATAAGGAAACTCAACCACAGCATCCTCGGAAAACAGATCGATGATTTTTTCCGGATTATTAGCAAAATTGTCCAACATTTTTTTCATCAGCTCAGAAGCATGATTTAAATCTTGATGGTGCATGATTCGCTCTCTCTATGATTGAAAAGAAGAGTTATCTAAAAGTTTCCAGGTATGACTTCACGCTGCACACCGAGAAATTTCAGATACGTTCCCTGTAGTTCACAGCAGCAAAGCTATATTTTAAAAAAAACGTTGTAAACGCCCTCGTGGTAAAATAAGAAATTACATCATGTAATCCATTCCATCAGTATCAATTCACTTTTTTTGCGGTATATCATATTGACATGGGTTATTGATTATCTCGTCAAAGAATATGTGCATAATCGCCCCATAGCGTTGTTGAGCGAAGCCTATTTATAATATGCAATAGGTTTCCATTGATTAGGAAGGTTAACCATGGGCTCTGATGGATTAGTCTATTCGGACGAAAAAGAATTACAGCTATCTTCCTGTTGCTGGGACTATGGTCGGGTCGATCGCGTGCGAGTCAGCGGCCCCCATCAGGCGCGTCTGGTTCGTCCGGCGCACACGCTAATCGTCTATGACGGTTACCACTCGGCCGATGGCAACACCACCATCAACGGGGATGTCTGGTTTGACCAAAAACGCACGCCGGCAACCCGAGTGATAGGCCAGGTTGCCGATATCATTCCATCCGGATGCGATTTTGACGCCATCAGCTATGCCGAAGGTACCCTGAGTTATACGGCAATCTCCATTTCCCCGCGGCTGATTGAACAAATGCCGGGTGGGAAGGCCGGCCTGATTATCGAACCCGGAGCAAATCTGCGTAATCCGCTACTTAAACAACTGTGTCTTGGCCTGCAGGAAAGTGACAGCGAGTTGCATGCTTCATCACTGATGATGGCGATGCTGGCAGAAGCGGCGCGTTATCAGCACGCGGCAACGCCTGATGGGTTACACCGGGAAACGCTTTCCCGGCCAGTGCGCGAACGGTTGGCCAGTTATATCGAGGACAGTCTGGGGGAGAATATTACCTTGCAGGCGATGGCGCAGATTGCCGAACTGAGCATCTTTCATTTTTCGCGTGCTTTCCGGCAACACTTTGGTTTACCGCCCTATCAATACGTCTTATCGCGGCGCCTGGAACGGGCCAGGCAGCAAGTGACCCAAACGACGCTCACGCTGACCGCCATCGCGCTGCAATGCGGATTTAGTTCACCGGGGCAATTCAGTACCCAATTTCGTCGCTATTTTGGCCTGACGCCGTCCGCCATGCGGCTGACTCTCGGGAGATAGCGGCTTAGTCTTCGGCTGCCAGCGCCTGAGCACAGGCCCAGGCCGAGCTCCAGGCCCACTGGAAGTTATAGCCCCCCAGCCACCCTGTCACATCCACCACTTCGCCGATAAAGTACAGGCCCGGCACCTTGGCGGCCTCCATGGTCTTGGAGGACAACTCTTTGGTGTCGACCCCGCCGAGCGTCACTTCCGCCGTGCGATAGCCTTCGGTGCCGTTCGGCAGTACCCGCCAATTTTGCAATGTTTCGACCAGCGCAGCCTGCTGTGTCGGGTTCAACTGCTTCAAGGTAACTTCCGGCAATTGCCCCAGCGTCTGTAAACATTCCACCAGACGCTTTGGCAGGTGCAGCGCCAGGGTGTTTTTCAGGCTTTGATTCGGATGAGCCTGGCGTTGCTCATTGAGGAAGCCCGCCAGATCGAGCGCAGGAAGTAAGTTAACGCTTACAAACTCACCGGGTTGCCAGTAGCTGGAAAGCTGCAATACCGCCGGGCCGGACAGGCCACGGTGGGTGAAAAGCAGGCTCTCACGGAAGCTAACGCCGTTTTCGGCAGTGATCACCGCCGGTACAGAGACGCCAGACAGGGTTTGCAGGTGTTCCAGCAACGGTTTATGCAGCGTGAAAGGCACCAGCGCGGCGCGCGTCGGCAGAACCTTCAGGCCAAACTGCTCCGCCAGCTTGTAACCGAACGGGGAAGCGCCCAGCCCCGGCATTGACAGACCGCCGCTGGCCACCACAAGTGAGCGAGTGCTCACTTTCTCGCCATTCAGCACCAGCTCGAAGCCTTCGTCCGTTTTTTCCACCGCCAGCACTTCGCTGCGCAGACGTGTCGTCACCTGGCCCAGCTCGCACTCTTTAACCAACAGTTCGACCACCTGCTGCGCCGAGTCGTCGCAAAACAGCTGCCCGAGCGTTTTCTCGTGATAGGCAATACCGTGGCGATTGATCAGATCGATAAAATCCCACTGGGTGTAACGCGCCAGTGCAGATTTACAAAAATGCGGGTTATTCGACAGGTAAGCGGCCGGTTCGGTGTACATATTGGTAAAGTTACAGCGTCCGCCGCCGGACATCAGGATTTTGCGGCCCGGTTTTTTGCCGTTGTCGAGCAGTAGCACCCGGCGACCGAGTTGCCCTGCCTGCGCCGCGCAAAACATACCCGCTGCGCCCGCACCTATTACCACGACATCAAACTGTTCCACCTGCGCCTCTCTATAAAAACCACAATCGCGACAAAAGGCCGCCATATTACGCCGAATCGCTACCGGTAACCGGCAACTTTACGGCGGCAGATTGTAAAGCCATGACGCTGACAACGCCATAGTAAGAAAATATTACAACGGACCAGGCAGCATAACGCGCTGATATTTCATATCTTTGTCATGCCATCGCCATCATTTCGTCATGTCCAAATCAAAAAAACGTCATATTTTCCTTTTCCCCGGGCCCGGTTGTCACGGATAATGCGCGGCGTTCATGTCCACAAACTGGCGTAACGCTTATGCTGCATTTGTTCGCTGGCCTGGATTTCCATACCGGCCTGATGTTAATTCTCGCATTGTTGTTCGTGTTGTTTTATGAAGCCATTAATGGTTTTCATGATACGGCCAATGCGGTTGCTACAGTAATTTATACCCGTGCCATGCGCTCGCAACTTGCGGTCGTGATGGCTGGTTTGTTCAACTTTCTTGGCGTGATGCTCGGTGGTTTGAGTGTTGCTTACGCCATTGTTCACCTGTTGCCAACAGATCTGTTGTTGAACGTCAGTTCAGCACACGGATTAGCCATGGTCTTTTCCATGCTGCTGGCGGCTATCATCTGGAACCTCGGCACCTGGTATTTCGGTCTGCCGGCCTCCAGTTCTCATACGCTGATTGGCGCAATTATTGGTGTGGGTTTGACCAACGCACTGATGACCCACACTTCGGTGGTGGATGCGCTTAACGTCCCGAAAATGATTGGTATTTTCCTGTCATTGCTCATCTCGCCACTGGTTGGCATGATGGTCGCCGGGTTGATGGTGTTTGCCTTGCGCCGCTATTGGAGTGGCACCAAGAAACGCCAGCGTATCCACATGACCCCTGCTGAACGTGAAAAGGTCGACGGCAAACGCAAGCCGCCGTTCTGGACCCGTATCGCTCTGATCCTGTCGGCTATCGGCGTTAGCTTCTCGCACGGCGCCAACGACGGCCAGAAAGGTATCGGCTTGATTATGCTGGTGCTGATCGGCGTTGCGCCGGCCGGCTTCGTGCTCAATATGAATGCAACCGGTTATGACATCACCCGTACTCGTGATGCCGTGGCCCACCTGCAGCAATATTATGAGCAGCACAGCGATGCCCTGTCGCACGTGGTCGCTCTCACTCCGTTGGTGCCAAGCCCGGATGAGGACGTCTCGCCGGATAAACCCGTCGAGTTCCACTGTGACAGTGCCCGCGCCATGCCGGCAATTCAGCTTGCCTCCGGGTTGCTGAACAATCTGCAAAGTTACGATCAACTGTCGGTAGATCAGCGCAGCCACCTGCGCCGCCTGCTGATGTGCGTAACAGACACCGCAGACAAGATTGCCAAGCTGCCGGAAACCTCAAGCCAGGACCAACGTTTCCTGAAAAACCTGCGTCAGGATCTGCTGCAAACCGTTGAGTATGCACCGATCTGGATTATCGTCGCGGTTGCTCTGGCGTTGTCACTCGGCACCATGGTCGGCTGGCAGCGTGTAGCCACCACCATTGGCGAGAAGATCGGTAAGAAGGGCATGACCTACGCTCAGGGCGTGTCGGCTCAGATGACCGCAGCCTTGTCGATTGGTGTCGCCAGTTATACCGGTATGCCGGTTTCCACCACCCACGTGCTTTCTTCGGCAGTAGCCGGGACCATGATCGTGGACGGCGGCGGCGTACAAAGCAAAACCGTGAAGAATATCCTGTTAGCCTGGTTGTTAACCCTGCCGATTTCGATTCTGCTTTCCGGTTCGCTGTACTGGTTGGCGCTTAAGGTGATCTAAGCAGTTTGCTCCATATGAAAGGCGGCCCTGGTGGCCGCCTTTTCTTTATCTGTTACAGGGCAAACAGGCCAGGCTTAATACCAGATCATCAACGCCAGCAGGCTGATCACCACCAGCCCGCACAGGGCGGAAGTCAGCATAAACTGCCCGCGCACCCGTTCGCAGCGGCGGATAAACTCCGGATCGTGATGCTCGATATAGCGCTGTGAGAAGATATAACGCACCAGCCGTATCTGCTTGCTCGGCTGACCATGGGCGGTAAAGAAACCACCACCGTCAACATACTGGTACAGCAGCGGGTCACAGCCGCGCAAAACCACCAACAGCGCGCGCAGAGAAGAGTAATACCGCACCATGTTTAACACACACACCACACACAGAGCCCAAAACAGCGCGACGGTACTGATCATGATTGCCTCCTCAAGGCGTTGTAATCCACGGCGCTCCGCCGGGTCCAACTGCCCTACCTCTATTACCCATTACTGCGGGAGCCTACCGCTCCGATCCCCTTGGCACCGCACAGGCCGCGCATAACCCACCGCCACTGAAAGCAAACCCTCGCCACGCAGAGACTCAACGCAGGGTTTCACTCAGTGGAGTAATGATAAGGCCCATATTCATTATTGTAGGTTAATGAAACGCAAACTGGCCTGAGCAGTAGATAAAATTTACCGCATCCCGCCGATTTGTCAGCGACTCATTAGTTATAACTGATTACCGCGCTGAATAGCCCACCGGGGCTTTTCTCCTGTCCGATGGGACATTTGGGACTATACTCTGTTTAAGAATGCTTATATTTCAAGCGGTCAACACGCCAATAGCACCACGAGCGATAGGATTTTCCGGCTGGCGGGTGTAAAACTGACCGGGTTGAAATAAAGAGATTTTTTGATGCGATGCAGTGTGATCGCCTCAACATATCATTGCGTTAACTGAATGATAAAATGAAACCTAAAGCGCCAGGCTGGTACGCTGAATGCCTGCTAACCTTTTAATCGGCATTATATGGAAGGAGTATTCTCATGGCTTACAAACACATTCTGATCGCGGTAGACCTGTCCCCGGAAAGTAAAATCCTGGTGGAGAAAGCCGTATCTATGGCGCGTCCGTACAACGCCAAAGTTTCCCTGATCCACGTAGATGTTAACTATTCCGACCTGTATACCGGCCTGATCGACGTTAATCTCGGCGATATGCAAAAACGTATCTCGGAAGAAACCCACCATGCACTGACCGAGCTGTCACAAAATGCCGGCTATCCGATTACCGAAACCCTCAGTGGCAGCGGCGATTTAGCGCAGGTGCTGGTCGACGCCATCAAGAAGTACGATATGGACCTGGTTCTGTGCGGCCACCACCAGGATTTCTGGAGCAAGTTGATGTCCTCCGCGCGTCAGTTGATCAACACCGTGCACATCGACATGCTGATCGTACCGCTGCGCGATGAAGACGAAAAAGCTGAAGACTAAGTAAGCGCCTACCAACTAAATTCCCCAACGCCCGCTACTGCGGGCGTTTTTCATTCTGCCGCCATCATTAATCGCTTGATAATCAACCGCCCTCCGATGATATAGTCGCTAAAGACACAACATCATTCCCCACGCTTTACCTAAACCTATAGCTATAAAAATGGTGGGGGAAATTCAATGCTACAAGGAGTTATCCATGGAATCGGTAGAATCATTTTTGTCCTCACTACAACAGCATAATCCTCATCAGCCGGAGTTTCTGCAGGCGGTTAGAGAAGTTTTCACCTCGCTGTGGCCGTTTATCGAGCGTAACCCGCGCTACCGTGAATATGCCCTGCTGGAACGCCTGGTGGAACCGGAACGCACCATCCAGTTCCGTGTCAGTTGGGTCGACGATCGTGGCCAGGTGCAGGTTAACCGTGCCTGGCGCGTGCAGTTCAACTCCGCGATTGGGCCTTATAAAGGCGGCATGCGTTTTCATCCGTCGGTCAATTTGTCGATTCTGAAATTCCTCGGCTTCGAGCAGACCTTCAAAAATGCGCTGACTACGCTGCCAATGGGCGGCGGCAAAGGCGGTTCGGACTTTGATCCGAAAGGTAAAAGCCAGGCGGAGATCATGCGTTTCTGCCAGTCGCTGATGACCGAGCTGTACCGCCATCTGGGGCCAGACACCGACGTGCCTGCCGGGGATATTGGCGTTGGCGGCCGTGAGGTCGGCTTTATGAGCGGCATGATGAAGAAGCTGTCCAACAACACCGCCTGCGTGTTTACCGGCAAGGGTCTGTCATTCGGCGGCAGTCTGATCCGCCCCGAAGCCACCGGCTATGGCCTGGTGTACTTCACCGATGCCATGCTGCAACGTCACGGGTTGGGTTTTGAAGGCATGCGGGTGGCGGTTTCCGGGTCAGGTAACGTGGCGCAGTACACCATTGAAAAGGCGCTGGAACTGGATGCACGGGTGATCACCGTCTCTGACTCTGGCGGTACGCTGGTGGATGAGGCAGGTTTCACCACCGAAAAACTGGCCCATTTGGCAGAGATCAAAAACCAGCGTTATGGCCGGGTAGAAGACTATGCCCGTGAACGCGGCCTGACCTATCTGGCCGGCCAGCAGCCCTGGAGCATCCCGGTAGATATCGCCCTGCCGTGCGCCACCCAAAACGAGCTGGATCTGGAAGCGGCACAAACGCTGATCCGCAACGGCGTCAAAGCCGTGGCCGAGGGTGCCAATATGCCCACCACCATTCAGGCGACCGATGCGTTCCTGGATGCCGGCGTGCTGTTCGCGCCGGGCAAAGCCGCCAACGCCGGTGGGGTGGCAACCTCCGGGCTGGAGATGGCGCAGAATGCCGCGCGCATCGGCTGGCGAGCGGAAAAGGTGGATGTACGTTTACAACATATCATGGCGGATATTCATCAAGCCTGCGTGGAATACGGCGGTGAGGGCAAGCAAACCCACTACGTACAGGGTGCCAATATCGCTGGATTCGTCAAGGTTGCCGACGCCATGCTGGCACAGGGCGTGCTGTAACCGCCGCATAAGGTGATCTTGTTCACACATCGATAAAATGCTTCCATGCCGGCGCTCAAGCCGGCATTTTTTCCGCCGAAAGCCCTCGTCCTCCCATTCTGATTGTTTATGTATTGTTAATAACTGTGATTTATTATGTTAATTTAATGATGTTTTTAGGTGGTAAAATTACCACCACCGAATTATTAAACATTTAATTAACATTAAAACCGTCGTAATTTTACTTCAATGTGCACAGATCACAATTTCTCTACTCTCGTTACGCTCCCTCTTCCTTTCCTTTGTAATCTGCTCAGGTGGAAAAACAACCACCCCTACAGATAAAAAAGGTACAGCGAAATGAAATTTAACCTCGCATTATTAAATGCATGTGTGGTTTCTGCGTGCATGTTATCGACAACACCTGTTCTGGCTGCTGAAAAGTACGAAATTGCCGTGGTCGCTAAAGTGACCGGCATTCCCTGGTTCAACCGTATGGAAGTCGGCGTCAACGAAGCGGCGAAAAAGCTCGACGTTAATGCCTATCAGACCGGGCCTGCGACCCCAGATCCCGCGGCACAGGTCAAAGTGATTGAAGACCTGATCGCCAAGAACGTTAACGCCATCATCGTGGTGCCTAACGACGCCAAGGTGCTGGAGCCGGTGCTGAAGAAGGCGCGTGATAAAGGCATCGTGGTGCTGACCCATGAATCGCCGGACCAGCAGATTGGTCAGTGGGACATTGAAACCATCGACAGCGAGAAGTATGCACAGGCCAACGTCGATGAACTGGCAAAAGACATGGGCGGCAAAGGGGGCTACGCCATTTACGTTGGCTCGCTGACCGTGCCGTTGCATAACGCCTGGGCGGATTCCGCCATCAAGTACCAGAAAGCCAAATATCCGGATATGTTCGAAGTGACGTCACGTCTGCCGGTGGCCGAAAGCATTGATAAATCCTACGCCACCACGCTGGATTTGATGAAAACCTACCCGCAGATGAAAGGCATTATCGGTTTTGGCTCCCTCGGCCCAATTGGTGCCGGTCAGGCGGTCGCCAAGAAACGCGCCAAGGACAAAATTGCCGTGGTCGGTATCGCCATGCCGGGGCAGGCCGCCCCTTACCTGATGCGCGGCGACATCAAGAAAGCGCTGCTGTGGGATCCGAAAGACGCCGGTTACGCGCTGGTGACGGTGGCCGATCAGCTCTTGCAGGGCAAAGAAGTGACCAAAGACTTGTCGATCGAAGGTTTGGGTAAGGCCGACGTCGATATGGATAAGAAAGTGATTCGGTTTAATAAAATTCTTGAAGTGACCAAAGATAATGCCAAATCGCTAGGCTTCTAACCTTAAGTAATATTGCTCCACACCGGGAAAATCATTAAATAACGTCGGCGCGCAGCTTACCGCGCCCGACGATAATAAGAACCTGCACAGGTTACCGCTATGACCACATCCACCGCATTTATCAGCCTGGAAAATATCAGTAAAAAATTTCCGGGCGTGCTGGCACTGGACCAGATCAACCTGACCCTGAATATTGGCGAAGTGCACTGCCTGGCCGGACAAAATGGCTGTGGCAAAAGCACCATAATTAAAATTATTTCCGGCGTTTATCAGCCGGAAAAAGGCGCCAATATTTCGCTGGAAGGCAAACTCTTTCATTCACTGACGCCGCAGCTGTCCGGTTATTACGGCATTCAGGTGATTTATCAGGATCTGTCGTTATTCCCCAATCTGACGGTGGCGGAAAATATTGCCATTCACCGCTACCTGCCCGGCGGTCATTTCTGGGTACGCAAACGGGTGATGCGTCAGACGGCGCTGGCTGCCATGGCGCGCGTCGGCGTGCATATCGATCCCGACAAGAAAGTTGAAAAACTGTCGATTGCCGATCGCCAACTGGTGGCGATTTGCCGCGCCATCGCTGCCGAAGCGCGTCTGGTGATTATGGATGAACCTACCGCCTCGCTGACGCGTCAGGAGGTCGACGGCCTGCTGCGGGTGGTTAACGAGCTGAAAGCGGCCGGCATCTGCGTGGTGTTTGTCAGCCACCGGCTGGACGAGGTGATGGAAGTCGCCGACCGTATCAGCGTGATGCGCGACGGCAAGCTGGTCGGTACTTACCCGGCAAGTGAACTCGACAGCCATGAGCTGGCGTTCCTGATGACCGGCCAACGCTTCCACTACAGCCAGTTACCCCCACGGCCCGCCGCCGAGAGTGCGCCGCTGCTCGAAGTGCGCAATCTCAACCGACGCGGGAAATATCAGGACATCAATCTTTCACTGCACGGCGGCGAGATCGTCTCGATCGTCGGCTTACTGGGCGCAGGCCGCACCGAGCTGTGCCTCAGCCTGTTCGGCATGACCCGTCCGGACAGCGGTGAAATCAGGATCGACGGCCAACCGGTGCGGCTGCATAACAACCGCGAAGCGGTGCGCCAGGGCATCGGCTATGTGTCGGAAGATCGTCTGACGCAGGGATTGATCATGGAGCAGTCGATCTACGACAACACCATTGTCACGGTGTTTGATCAACTGCATACCCCGTTCGGGCTACTGGATCACGCCAAAGCGACCGCGTTGGTGAACCGGCTGATCCGCGATCTGAACATTAAGGTTTCCGACAGCGCGCTACCGGTCAAAACCCTGTCCGGCGGCAACGCGCAGCGCATCGCTATCGCCAAGTGGGTGGCCACGCAGCCGAAGATCCTGATCCTCGACTCGCCGACCGTCGGGGTAGATATCGCCAACAAAGAGGGGATCTACCAGATCGCCAAAGATCTGGCGGCGCTCGGCATGGCGGTGTTGATGATCTGCGACGAGATCCCGGAAGCCTATTACAACAGCCATCGGGTGTTGGTGATGCGCAAGGGCGAGCTGATCGCCGAGTTTTCGCCGCACCAGAGTACCGAACAACAGATCGCCGAGGTGGTGAATGGATAAGTCATTACTGGCCCGCCTGGCCGGGCGGCACGAATTTTACCTTGGCCTGCTGGTGTTGCTGCTGGCCATCGGCCTGAGCGTTAGCACCAGCGAGTTTCTGACGCTGGGCAACCTGACCGACGTCGCCACCAGCTATGCCATTCTCGGCATTCTTGCCTGCGGCCTGTTCGTGGTGCTGATTGCCGGTGGCATCGACATTTCGTTCCCGGCGATCACCGCTATCGCCCAGTACGTGATGGCCAGTTGGGTGATCCAGCACGGCGGCGGTTTCCCGCTGGCGTTCGCTCTGGCGATAGGCGTCGGTCTGCTGCTCGGGCTGGTGAACGGTTTTCTGGTCTACTGGCTGAAAGTACCGGCAATCATCATCACCATCGCCACGCTGAACCTGTTCTACGGCCTGCTGGTGTACGCCACCAACGGCACCTGGCTGTACGGTTTCCCCGACTGGTTTATGGACGGCATCAGTTGGTTCTCGTTCCAGGGCGCCGACGGCTACGACTACGGCCTGACGCTGCCGCTATTGTGCCTGCTGGCGGTGATTATCGTCACCGGCGTGCTGATGAACTTCACCCGTCTTGGCCGGCAGATTTTCGCCATGGGCGGCAACCGCGATGCGGCATCGCGTCTGGGGTTGAACCTGCTGCGTCTGCACTTCTACGTTTACGGTTACATGGGCATTCTGGCGGGTATCGCCGCCGTGGTGCAGGCGCAGATCACCCAGTCGGTAGCGCCCAACTCCCTGCTCGGCTTCGAACTGACGGTGCTGGCGGCGGTGGTACTGGGCGGCACCAGCATGACCGGCGGCCGCGGCTCGCTGACCGGTACGCTGCTGGGCGTGGTGCTGCTAGCGTTCCTGCAGAACGGTCTGACGCTGCTCAGCGTATCGGCCTATTGGCACCAGGTGTTCAGCGGCGCGATCATTTTGATCAGCATCAGCAGCACCGCCTGGAATGAAAAACGCAAGCTGGCCAAGGAGCTATGAGATGACCCAGTTAACCCGTCTGATCCCAAGCGATCGGATCATCCGCCTGCAAAGCGCGATCATTATCGTCGTGGCGCTGCTGTTCGCCGGGCTGCTTGGATCGCGCTTCTTCAGCCTGGGTAATTTCCAGTCGATCGCCTCGCAGTTGCCGATCCTCGGCATGTTGGCGCTCGGCATGGGTATTACCATGCTGACCGGCGGTATCAATCTGTCGATTATCGCCGGGGCCAACGCCTGCTCGCTGGTGATGGCGGCAATTATCGTCAGCCACCCGGACCAACCGCTGTTTCTGGTACTGGCGCTGCTGGCCGGATTGCTGGTCGCCGTCGCCATTGGCGCGCTTAACGGCGTGCTGGTCGCCTGGGTCGGCGTTTCGCCGATCCTTGCCTCTCTCGGCACCATGACGCTGATCACCGGCCTGAATATTCTGTTGTCCAACGGCGCGGTGATCTCCGGCTTCCCGGCGGCGATTCAGTATCTCGGCAACGGCAGCCTGCTCGGCATTCCGGTGGCGCTGCTGCTGTTCCTGCTGGTCGCCGTGGGCCTGTGGCTGTTGCTGGAGCACACCACGCTGGGGCGCAGCCTGTATTTAATCGGCTCCAACGAGCAGGCTACCCGTTTCAGCGGGGTGAATACCGCCCGGGTGCAAATCGCGGTGTATGTGCTGTCCGCCCTGCTCGGCTGGGGTGCGGCGTTGCTGATGATGGCCAAGTTCAACTCGGCCAAGGCCGGCTACGGCGAATCCTATTTGCTGGTGACCATTCTGGCCTCGGTGCTGGGTGGGATTAACCCGGACGGCGGATTTGGCCGGGTGCTTGGCCTGGTGCTGGCACTGATTGTGCTGCAAATGCTGGAAAGCGGCCTCAACCTGCTGGGCGTCAGCAGCTATCTGACCATGGCCCTGTGGGGTGCGGTGTTGATCTTGTTTATCGCGTTACAGAATCGAAAAGCCTAGGAGAAAAATAATGGCGAGCTATTTTATTGGCGTAGATGTAGGCACCGGAAGTGCGCGCGCTGGGGTATTCGATCTCAACGGCCATATGGTCGGGCAGGCCAGCCGGGCTATCGACCTGTATCGTCCAAAGGCAGACTTTGTTGAACAGTCCTCGGACAATATCTGGCAGGCGGTGTGCAACGCGGTGCGCGATGCGGTTAATCAGGCCGATATCAACCCGATTCAGGTCAAGGGGCTGGGTTTCGACGCTACCTGCTCGCTGGTGGTGCTGGACAAAGAGGGGAAGCCGCTGACCATCAGCCCTTCCGGCCGTACCGAACAGAACATTATCGTGTGGATGGATCACCGGGCCATCACCCAGGCCGAGCGTATTAACGCCACCAAACACCGGGTGCTGGATTTCGTCGGCGGCATCATCTCGCCGGAAATGCAGACCCCCAAAATGCTGTGGCTCAAGCAGCATATGCCGACCACCTGGGCCAACGCCGGTTACCTGTTTGATCTGCCGGACTTCCTCACCTGGCGCGCCACCCAGGACGCCACCCGTTCGCTGTGTTCGACGGTGTGCAAATGGACTTATCTCGGCCATGAACAGCGCTGGGACAAAAGCTATTTCAAACAGATTGGCCTGGAAGACGTACTGGAACACGATGCCGCCAAAATTGGCAGCGACGTCAAAATGATGGGTGAACCGCTGGGCCACGGCCTGACCCAGCGCGCCGCCAGTGAGATGGGGTTGATTGCCGGCACCGCGGTCAGCGTGTCGATCATTGATGCCCACGCCGGTACTCTCGGCACGCTGGGGGCTACCGGGGCTTCCGGTGAAGTGGCAGACTTTAATCGCCGTGTCGCACTGATCGGCGGCACCTCGACCGGGCATATGGCGATGTCGCGCACTGCACGTTTTATCCCCGGCGTGTGGGGGCCTTATTACTCGGCCATTCTGCCGGAATACTGGCTGAACGAAGGCGGCCAGTCCGCCACCGGCGCGCTGATTGACCACATCATCCAGTCACATCCTTGTTATCAGGAGCTGCTGGCGCAGGCAAAAACCCAGGGGCAGACCATCTATGAGGTGCTGAATGCCCTGCTGCGCCGGATGGCGGGCGAGCCGGAGGATATTGCCTATCTGACCAAAGACATTCATATGCTGCCGTATTTCCACGGCAACCGTTCGCCGCGTGCCAACCCGACGCTAACCGGCACCCTGACCGGGCTGAAGCTGTCACGCACCCCGGAAGACATGGCGTTGCACTATCTGGCCACCATCCAGGCCATCGCCCTCGGTACCCGTCATATTATCGAAACCATGAATCAAAGCGGTTACAGCATCGACACCATCATGGCCAGCGGCGGCGGCACCAAGAACCCGATTTTCGTGCAGGAACATGCCAACGCCACCGGCTGTGCCATGCTGCTACCGGAAGAGAGCGAGGCGATGCTGCTGGGCGGCGCGATGATGGGCACCGTGGCGGCCGGGGTATTCGACAGCCTGCCGGAAGCGATGAGCGCCATGAGCCGCATCGGCAAAACCGTGACGCCGCAGACCAACAAGATCAAACGCTATTACGATCGTAAATACCGCGTTTTCCATGAGCTGTATAACGACCATATGAAATACCGCCAACTGATGCAGGAGGACGCCTGATGCAGCAGGAATGGCAACGGGCAACGCAGGCCTGGGCAATTTACAGCCGGGAGCTGGCGCAGTTGGGCCAGCGCATCGACCCACAAACCTGGCAACGGCTGTTGACCCTGCTGGCGGCGTGTCGGGGTAAAATTGTGGTCACCGGCGTTGGCACTTCCGGCATCGCGGCACGCAAGATTGCCCATATGCTGGCCTGCGTGGAGCGACCGGCTATTTACCTGAACGCCACCGATGCGGCGCACGGCGATCTGGGTTTTCTGCGTGGTGATGATCTGATGATTCTGATTTCACGCGGCGGCAATTCCGACGAGTTGACCCGCCTGCTGCCGACGCTGCAGGCCAAGGGCGTAACCGTGATTGGCGTGACGGAAAACCCGGATTCGGCGATCGCTCAGGCGGCTCAGTTAACGGTCCGCACCGGGGTTGAAAATGAGATAGATCCGCTGAACATGCTGGCAACTACGTCTATCGTGCTGGTATTGGCGATTTTCGACGCGGCCTGCGCCTGTCTGATGGAGCGCAGTGGCTACGACAAGGAAACGCTGCTGGCGGTACACCCGGGCGGGGACGTCGGCAAGCGTTTACGGCAGGGGAATTAGTGCCGATAGGGCTCAGCATTCACATGCCGAGCCCGTTATCACCCTCAGGCTTTGTTAATCGCCTCGATAATCACCAACTGGTCACTCAAACGCTTTTTCACCAGCGGATCGCTGGCGGCGCTCAACTGTGCCTGCAACGCCGCCTGTTGCTGCTGACGGACCTGCGGTTCGCCGATCAGCAACACTTTCACGTTGAATGACGCGACATTGCCGTAACGCCCATCTTCACTGGTGGGTACGCTGATTTTGCCGTCGTTCAGCAGTTTTTCGACGATTTTGCGCTCACGTTCGTAGCCTTCCAGCCCGACCAACTGCCAGCGCTGCACCGCCTGCCCCTGATACTGGCCCTTTTTCACCTCGGTCAGATAGCGAATGGTCAGATTGCGGATGGTACCGGCCTCTTCACCGTATTCCACCTTGCTGTCAGACAGCACCGGGAACTGCATGCCTTCCAGCGCGCCGCCTTTTTGCGTCAGGTGCCCCATGCGGTAGCTGTTCATTCCCAGACGGATTGGCGTGCTGTCCGTCACCGGCGTGCCGTCGGCCATTTTCAGGTCACGGATGCGCTGCCCGGCCGGTTGGCGCAGGTCGATTTTGTAGGTCACGCCATCGAAGAAATCATTGGTGGAATATTTGGACGCGCGACGCTGCGGGTTAAAACTGTAGGTCACGTCACCGTCATGCAGCTGATTGAAGTAGCCCGCCGACCATTCCATATACTTCTTCAATTCTTTGCCGCTGAGCTGATAAACGGTGATCTCACCACCGGCATATTGGTAGTTGAAGGCAATGTCTTTGGCGGTGATGGTACCGACGTTCAGCTTCGGGCGGTCGTTATCAATCTGCAACGCGATCACCTGCGCCTGCGGTGCATAGTAATGCCCGGCTTCCTGATACAGCTTGCTGATACCGGTATCCTGCACGTGCACCTGCGGAATGCCCTTCACCGCATCCGGCGGAACCAGATCCTGGCCGCTGAGCTGGGCAATCGGTCGGTTGGCGTTTGCACGCAAAATCTTGTGGTACGGCTGATAAATCTCTTCGAGTTTTTTATCCGAGGCGATGCCTTTAATCGGGTAGGTGTAACTGTCTTTGTTGATCAGCACGTACTTGCCGTTGTGCTGCTCAAACTGCAGATCGATGCGTGACAGCGCGCGGCCATATTTGTCCGGTTCGGTGACGATCACGCCGTTAATCACTTCTTTATCGACTTTTACGTGCATATGCCCGCCGACGATCGCCGCCAGTTCCGGGTTGGCCCTGGCAATATCGCCCACGCCGGTCCCCGGCCGCTGGTTCTCGTTGTCGATACCCATGTGTGCCACCAGCACGATGGCGTCCACTTGCCCCTGGATCTGCTGGATCACCTGCTTCACCGCCTCGACGGGATTGGTAAAGTTCAGTCCTTTCACCCGGTCGGTGCCTTTGGCGAATTCGGCAGTCATCGGCGTATCCATGCCGATAATGCCGATTTTCACTCCCTGGCGTTCAATGATTTTATACGCCGGCAGGTAGGGCTTACCGCTGTCCCAGAGAATGTTGCCGGCCAGTGCCGTGCCTTTGAATTGATTGAGTGAAGTGGAAAGCGGTTTGAGGCCGAAGTCGAATTCGTGATTACCCATCACCCAGACGTCATAGTCCAGCGCGTTAAAGCCGAGGATCATCGGGCTGGTTTTGTCGTTTTTAAAGGTCTCGACAAAGTTGCCCTGAATGGTGTCACCGGCATCGACCAGGATCACGTTCGGCTGCTGGGCGCGCACCTGATGCACCTGAGTGGCAATTTGGCTCAGGCTGCCGGCCAGATTGGCGGTGTCGGTAGAATAATCCCATGGCACAAAGGTGCCGTGCAGATCGGAAGTGCCAAGAATGGTGATATTGACAGGTTCAGAGGCCATCACAGAGGTACCCAGGCAAAGCAAAACGGCAAGGAGTGTCTTCTTCATTATCATCTAATTATAGGAGTGGAAATGAACAGGAATCATGCGATCTGGTTGGCATTTTTGCCAGAGGGATTTCAAGCGGATTCAGAGAATTGGGAGGTAGATCAGATTGAACCGCGAACTCAGCACTCTGAGCCCGCGGGCATAAATATTTACACGGGCATGTAGATATCGAAACGGTGACTTTTTGTCGTCGACGCCGCATGCGCCTGCACATTCGCCAACGGCGGGGCATAATCCGGGCGTTTCACCACCACGCGCTTGGTCGCCAGACGACGTGCCGGTTCCAGCAGGCCATCGGCGTCATCATCGCTGCCCACCAGCGACTGGAATACCCGCATCTCCTTTTTCACCAACGCACTTTTCTGCTTATGCGGGTACATCGGATCGAGATAAACCACCTCCGGCCGTGGATCAATATCCCCCAACGCCGTCAGGCTGGAGGCATGCAACAGCGTCATGCGTTCGCGCAACCATGGGCCGATTTCCGCATCCTGATAGCCACGCTGCAGGCCGTCATCCAGCAATGCCGCCACCACCGGATTACGCTCCAGCATCCGCACCCGGCAACCCAGAGAGGCCAGCACAAAGGCATCGCGCCCCAGGCCGGCAGTGGCGTCTACCACGTCAGGCCGGTAACTGCCCTTGATGCCAACCGCCTTCGCCACCGCTTCACCGCGCCCGCCGCCAAATTTGCGCCGATGCGCCATGGCGCCAGAGACAAAATCGACGTAGATCGCTCCGAGTTTGGGTTCGTCACGCTTGCGCAGCTCCAGCCGTTCGGGCGTCAATACCAGCGCCATCAGCGCCTCGTCGTCCGAAGTTAACTGCCAGCGCTGCGCCAGAATAGGCAAGGCGCCGGGGTCGGCGCCTTCTTCACACAATAAACACACGCTCACCGGTGGGGTTATCCTTTAATGCCGTAATGGCGCAGCATAGCATCCAGCTGCGGCTCACGGCCACGGAAGCGTTTGAACAGTTCCATCGGCTCTTCCGAACCGCCGCGCGACAGGATGTTGTCGAGGAAGGATTTACCGGTTTCGGCGTTGAAAATCCCCTCTTCCTCAAAGCGCGAATAGGCATCGGCCGACAGCACTTCCGCCCACAGGTAGCTGTAGTAGCCCGCCGCGTAGCCGCCAGCGAAGATATGGCTGAAAGCATGTGGGAAACGGCCCCAGCTTGGTGAAGGTACCACCGCCACCATTTTCTTCACTTCCGCCAAGGTTGGCAGGATCTGCGCGCCGCTTGAAGGGCTGTATTCGGCGTGCATGCGGAAGTCGAACAGGCCGAATTCCAACTGACGCAGAATAAATAGCGCCGCCTGGTAATTTTTGGCGGCCAGCAGCTTGTCGAGCATCTCTTTCGGCAGCGGTTCACCGCTCTGATAATGGCCGGAGATAAACGCCAGCGCTTCCGGCTCCCAGCACCAGTTTTCCATAAACTGGCTTGGCAGTTCGACCGCATCCCATGGCACACCGCTGATACCGGAAACGCCGGCGGTGTCGATCTGGGTCAGCATATGGTGCAGACCGTGGCCGAACTCGTGGAACAAGGTGGTCACTTCGTTATGGGTGAACAGCGCCGGCTTGTCGCCCAACGGACGGTTAAAGTTACAGGTCAGGTAGGCGACCGGTTTTTGCAGTTCGCCGTTGGCCTTGCGCAGGCTGCCGACGCAGTCGTCCATCCACGCCCCGCCGCGTTTGTTTTCACGCGCATACAGGTCAAGGTAGAAGCTGCCGCGCAGCTCGCCGTTAGCATCGAACAGATCAAAGAAGCGCACCTCTGGATGCCAGGTATCCACGTCCTTGCGCTCTTTGGCGGTGATGCCGTAAATGCGTTTGACCACTTCGAACAGACCTTCCACCACCCGCTGTTCCGGGAAGTACGGGCGCAGTTGCTCGTCGCTGATCGAGAACAGGTGTTGTTTCTGTTTTTCGCCGTAATAGGTAATGTCCCAGGCTTCCAGTTCATCTACGCCGTAATGCTGTTTGGCGAAGGCGCGCAGCTGCGCCAATTCCTGCTCGGCCTGTGGACGGGCACGTTTGGCCAGATCGCTGAGGAAACCGAGCACCTGCTCCGGGTTTTCCGCCATTTTGGTCGCCAGCGATTTGTCGGCGTAGCTGTCAAAGCCCAGCAGTTGGGCCAGTTCATGGCGCAGCGCCAGCGTTTCCGCCATCACTTCGCTGTTGTCCCACTTACCGGCATTCGGCCCCTGATCGGAAGCGCGGGTAGCGAAGGCGCGATACATCTCTTCACGCAGTGCGCGGTTGTCGCCGTAGGTCAGTACCGGCAGATAGCTCGGCATATCCAGCGTCAGCAGCCAGCCGTCCTGCTCTTTGGCCTGCGCCATCGCCTGAGCCTGGGCCAACGCGCTTTCCGGCAGGCCGCTCAGCTCGGTTTCATTGGTAATCAACTTGCTCCAACCCATGGTGGCGTCGAGCACGTTGTTGCTGTAGGTAGAACCCAGCTCGGAAAGACGCGCGACGATTTCACCATAGCGACGCTGTTTTTCCGGCGACAGGCCGATGCCCGACAGTTCAAAATCACGCAGCGCATTTTCTACCGACTTGCGCTGTGGTGCGGTCAGTTGATTGAAGGCTTCGCCTTCTTTCAGGCTGCGGTACGCCTGATACAAACCTTCGTGTTGCCCAACCCAGGTGCCGTATTCAGACAGCAACGGCAGCGCCTGCTCATAGGCGGCACGCAGTTCCGGGCTGTTTTTCACCGAGTTCAAATGCCCCACCGGCGACCAGATGCGCGACAGGCGATCGTCAGACTCCGCCAGCGGCTGACACAGATTATCCCAGGTGAACGGTCCCGGCTGCGCGACAACGCGCTCTACCGCAGCGCGGCAATCGGCCAAGGCGGATTGCACTGCAGGCACGATATCTTCTGGGCGAATGGCGGAAAACGGTGGCAGGGAAAACGGGGTCAGCAACGGATTTGTCATAGGGCAGTCCTGATTAGCGTTGGGGCCCGCCGCAGCGGGCAGGCCTTAAAATGCGTATGAATATCTAACATGGAGCCAAGCGGCAGGAAAATCAATGATCGCGGCTAAGGTATTCCGGTGCGATCTGTTTCAAATCATCAAACACTGACCAAACATGGGCTTTAATCAGTTCCCGCGCGGGTTGCACCTGCCCACTGACGATCAACTGCAGCAGTTGCTGATGTTGTTCTATGGAGCGGCGAATACCTGCCACATTCACCGGTGAACACTGGCGAGCGCGATCCAGATGGGCACGATTGGCATACAGATTATCCCACAGCGAATCCAGCGCCAGTTGGTCGACCAACCGGTGGTGGAACTCCAGATCAAAACGAAACACGCTGGCGTAGTCCCTCTTGTCAAAAGCGCCAAGCTGGCTATCGATCAGTTTTTGGCAGGCTTTTTCCACCGTTTTACTGATACCGCTTAATGCCAATTGCTCGACGACCGCGCCTTCCAGTGCCGCACGGATAAAAGCGTTCTCTTCTACCCGTTTGACTTCTATCAGTTTTACCCGTGTATGCAGGTTCGGCACCATATCGATGAAGTTGTCATGCTTCAACAAAATCAAAGCCTCTCGCAATGGCGTGGGCGATACATTCAATTGATGCGCGAGTTCGTTTTTTTCCAGAATCATTCCCGGCGCAAACTCACCATAAATAATGCGTTCTTTCAGCCAATGGTAAATTTGCATCTTGACGGGTTTTTCCCGATCCAACAGCAGCCGACTCATAACGGATCTCATAAGTGGTATTTCTGAAATAGTATTCTCCCACTGTTTACAAAGCTATAGCCCAGGTAAAAAGGTCGAAATCGCCGGTACCAGCGTCACCAACAGCAATACCGTCAGCAATGCCAGTAACAGCGGCCAGACCTCTTTGATAAAGGCAGAAACCTGGGTACCGGTAATCGAATTGGCAATAAACATAATGGTGCCCATCGGCGGTGTCAGGCTGCCAATCGCCAGGTTAAGAATGATCAGAATGCCAAATTGGATCGGATCGATCCCCAGAGCCTTCACCGTTGGCATCAGCAGCGGTACCAACACGATAATTGCCGCATTACCTTCAATAAACATCCCCAGGACCAGTAAAAACAGGTTGAGCGCCAACAGGAACATCAGCGGGTTATCCGACAGTGACGTAATCATCTCCGCGACCGTCTGGGCAGTTCGTTCCCAACTCAATATCCAGGCGAATGCTGAGCAGGCCATGATAATGAGCATAATACCCGCCGTAGAAGCGGCCGTATCCAACAGGGCCTCACCGATATCGGCCACCTTCATTTCACGGGTGAAAAACAGGCCGATGCCAATGGCAAACACCACCGCAATCGCCCCCGCTTCGGTCGGTGTGAAAGCACCGATGCGGATCCCGCCGATAATCACCAGCACCAGAACAAGCGCTGGCATCGCCTGCCACAGCGCTTGCCCAAGCTCGCGACAGTTCGGTGCATCGGTATTACTGGCCTGGTAATTGCGCCGCCGGGAAAGATGGCGAATAGTCAGCATCAGCGCCGCACAGCACAATATTCCCGGCACGATACCCGCCAGAAACATTTTGCCGATCGACACATCCGCCACATAGCCGTAAATAATCAGGGCAATACCCGGCGGGATGATTGGCGTGATCAACGACCCCGCCGCCGTCACCACCGTAGCGAAGGCCTTGCTGTAGCCTTTGCGCGTCATTTCCGGCACCAGCATTTTGCACAGCATGGCGCAGTCCGCCAAACTGGAGGCCGAAAGGCCGCCCATCAAGGTACTGAGTAGCACATTGGCCTGCGCCAGTCCGCCGTAGAATTTGCGCGTCAGTAATTCCGCCAGCGTCAGCATTCTTCGGGTAATACCGGTGTAATTCAACAAATTGCCCAGCAAGATAAAGAAGGGGATCGCAAGCAGCGTGGTGTTCTCACTGGCTCCAACGATCCTTTGTGCTGCAATGAGCGGCGAGGGATCGCCCGCGAGGAAAAACCAACTCAATACCGCCAGGATAACACTGATAAATATCGGTAATCTGCTGATAAAACCCAGCAGTAAAATAATGCAGGAGATCGCTACCGTCATGATGATTCTCCCATGCGTTTGTCGCGGTAACACAGGTTGACGACCAATTGCAGCACCATCAGCAATGACCCCACCGGGATCGCCATATCGATCCAGCGGTAACGAATACCGAGGATCGGGGTGATCTTTTCTCCCGCACCTTCCGCCAGCATCAAACCAAGCCAGGCAAACGACAGCAAGACAACTATGCTCAAGGCATCGTTCCAATAAAGCACCAGCCGGCGCGCACTTGCGGGCAACAGATTGACAAAAACATCAATGCCGACATGCTTGCGCCGCTTCATTGCGCTGACCGCCCCCAGCATGATGGCCCACAGATAGAGCGCTAATTGCAGCTCTTCCACCCAGGGCAACGGCGCATGCACCAGGTAACGCATCACTACCGCCAGTACCGTTATCGCCACAATCGCAGTCAACACCAGGCAGGCGAGAATATCGTCAAGATTAACCAATAACTTTCGGATCATGATTATCACTCCCCCGGTGCGATGCAGCGGAAGTTGTCGAAAAATGGCAGTCAATTATTCTAAATAGCCCTGAAGCTTGTCATATAATCCCGGCGTCCATTCCGGGAATTGCTGATAGGCCGACTTTGACGCCTGTCGGAATAATTCACGGTCAACCTCAATCACCGTCACGCCCGCCGCTTTCATTTTTTCCCGATCTTGCTTATCAGCCTGGATAATTAACCTGGTCATATAATTACCGGCTTCCTCACAGGATAGCGTTAACGCTTTTTTAATCTCATCAGGAAGTTGGCTGTAATATTTCTGACCAATAATCAGTTGGGTCACATTATCAATATGCCCGGTCATGATCAGGTACCTGGCCGGCTCAAAAAGCTTTTGGCCGTACAGTACCGGGATCGGGTTTTCCGCACCGTCGATCACTCCGGTAGTCAACGCGGTATACACTTCGCCCAATGGCATGGGGGTTGGGGTTGCCCCCATCGCCTTGATGGCTTCAATAAAGATACGGCTGTTGGCGACGCGGATTTTTACGCCTTTCAGGTCCGCCGGGGTATGGATGGGTTTGTTCACCACCATCTGGCGGATACCGTACAGCCAGTTAGCCGCCAGGATATGAAACCCCTTGTCGTCCAGTTGGCGTGACAGGTCGGTAAACCAGGGCGTTTTGGTCAAGGTGAAAATATCGTTGTAATCGCGCCCCAGATACGGCCCCATCATAATGCCGAAATCGGGTATATAGTCGGCAAAAAAGGCCCCATCTGCCAGGGTGATCATCGCACTCCCCAGCTTGATTTGCTCCATCACGTCTTTTTTTGATCCTAATGAAGAACTCGGGAACAAAATAAGTTCGCCTTGGCCGTTAGTTTTTTCTTTAAAGAGTTCAGCCCACTTTCTTACCGCCAGATCAAAAGGCTCACCCGGGTTATTTTCATAAGAAACCCGTATAGTATATTTTGCTGAAATTGATTCCGCGCTGAAAACAAGTAAAGAAAATAATGCGCAGGTCAATATGACCCAGCGCTTAAGTTGTCCTTTCATAATAATAATCTCCAGTTCAATTATTCAGGTAACCGACTGCGGATGCTTAAAATAGAATGACCGACTTCACATTGCCTGGCTGATTGAGTTGTTCAAATTGATATTGATCTAATTCAGAGAAAGGTATTTCCCGGGTGCACAGTTTTTCCGGGCTGATTTTTCCCTGCTGCAGTAAAGTGATTACCTTGATGAAGTCTTCGCGATCCGCTGCACGGCTACCGAGCAGTTCCAATTCCCTTTTATGGAAAGCCAGGTCATTGAAGCTCACTTCACCGGTATGCAGGCCGACAAACACCAACGTCCCGCCTGCGGCGATCCGTTCTACCTGACTGTTCATAGAAGCCGGGTTGCCCGTCGCATCAATAATCACCTGTGGGCCATCGCCGTGGGTCAACACCCGCAATTGTTGCTCAAAATCGGCATCTAATGGGTTCAATACGTCGGTAAAACCATATTGCTCGCCAGCAAATGCCTGACGCTGCGGATCGGCTTCTGCCACTATCACTTCGGCCCCCAGGCTACGCCCGATATCCGCAATGCCTAATCCGATAGCTCCCGCCCCCACCACCAACAGGCTCACTCCGTGGGTCACCCCACTGCGCCGTACTGCATGGGCAGCAATGGCATAAGGCTCAATTAACGCTGCCTGAAGATGAGGGATCCCCGTGACCGCCAGCAGAGCATCTTCAGCCACCGTCACATATTCCTGCATCGCTCCGGTTCGATGAATTCCCATCACCGACAAAGCAGTGCAACAAGTGGTGCGTCCACGCCGACAGGCCGCACACCGCCCACAATGACGATAGGGGATCACCACCACCTGTTGACCGGGTTGATACAGCGCGGCATCTTGCCCGCAGGCCACCACTTCGGCGCTGATTTCATGCCCCAGCACCGCCGGGTACTGCATCATCGGTTGGCGTCCGTGGAAAGCGTGAATATCCGAACCGCAGACTCCCAAAGCGCACATTTTCAGCAGGACTTCTCCAGTCCCCGGCAGCGGTATTGGCCGCCGCTGTTGGCTCAGTTGGCCCGGTTTGATGCACACTAATACCTTCATTTCAGAAGCCATAGCTCAGCGCCCCCCCGTCCACGGCAAAATCCTGCCCGGTGATGTAACGCGAGGCCTCACTGACCAAAAACCACACCATGGCACCCAGTTCTTCACGCGGATGGCCGTAACGGTGCAGCGGCATCCGGTTAATAATACGTTCCAACCGCTGCGGATCGGCGACCACCTGCGTCATATTGGTCTGGATCCAACCCGGCGCCACCGAATTGACGCGGATGTTTTCCTGCGCCCATTCCACAGCCAACCCACGGGTCATGCCAGTGACCGCTGCCTTGGTCGAGCAATAGGGCACCACCTCGCTAAAACCCAGATGCGCCGCCATTGAGGAAATATTGACGATACGGCCGATATACGCCGAGCGGGTCAAATGCGGGAAACAAAGTTGCGACAGGAAGAATACGGCATCAACGTTAATCTGGTGAATTTTTCGCCACCATGCTTCATCAACCTGTTCGGCGCGCACACGCTTGGTAATGCCTGCGTTGTTAATGAGGAAGTCGATCGCCCCATCAGCCGCGACCCTATCGACTGCGGCCTGTAATTGTTCGCGATCGGTAATATCCACTTGTATATCAACCACTCCAGGGTTCAATGCATAATCAATGCCGGTAGTCTGCGTGGCTTCCAGACTGAAGTTGAATACCCGTGCCCCGGCATCTGCCAGCAAATGAGCAATGCCGCGCCCAATACCGGATGATGCGCCGGTAACAATGCCGGTCCGGCCCTGTAATGAAAAATACTGAGTTAAAACGTCCTGTTTCATCGCCCTGTCCCTATTTGATTTCTGTCAGAGATGCCGGGTTGAAATTAAAGCCCCAGCCTGCACCCGAGCGCGGAAAGGCGTAGCCGCCATCAATGGTCATCGGGTTATCGATAATGCTGTCGATCCAGTCGAAAGATTCCGCTCCGTAAGGGTTGGGGATAGTGCACAGCAGCGGCACGTCATAATCTTTGTAGTAATGCGGTAATACCGGCAGGTGATGGGCATGTGCCAGCATCGCCGACTCACGCCAGGGTTCAACGCCGCCGATGCGGATCAGATCCGGCTGCCATAAATCCAGCGCATTACGGGCGATCAAGGCCTTGAGCGGTTCCATGTCATATTCCCGCTCGCCCATCGCCAGTGCGATGCCGGTTTTCTGGCGCAACTGCTGATAGCCGTCAAAATCGGTATGCACCAAGGGTTCTTCGAACCAGTGGATGCCAATTTCTGCCGCCTGCGTCGATAACTTCAGCGCATCCGGCAGGGTCATCCCCTGATTGGCATCCATCATGATTTTCATCCCGGGGCCAACCGCTTCCCGCACTTTGCGCAAACGCATGATGTCTTGCTCTACCTCCGGCGAACCCACTTTTATCTTCACGGCCTGCAAGCCACGCGCCTGGTATTCCAGCACTTCTTCCAGCAGTTCGGCCTCGCTGTATGACAACCAACCGCCACTGCCATACACCGGCACGCGATCGACGGTGTTGCCCAACATCTTCCAGATCGGCTGTTGCAGGGTCTTACCCCATGCGTCCCACATCGCGACATTGAGCGTTGCCGCCGCCCACTTCTGCAAACCGTTGTGGCCAAAGTATTCGTGCTCTGCCGCCACGTCCCGCAGGAATTTACCGGTCTGCCAACAGTGATAACCCACGGCAAACTGTTGGAGATCTTTCATTGCTCCGGCAATGGCCTCGGGCGAATAGTGGAAAGAAAGCAAATACCCTTCGCCAGTGACGCCACTGGCCAGCACCACTTCGGCAACCACAAAGGAAATTTCATTGATGTAATGAGTGGAATCCGCGATAGGGCGAGATAAAGGCGATACGGCTCGATAGAGATTGACCTGTTTTATTTTGTCCATTGGCATACTCCAAAGTCGGCACAGGAATTAAAAACCTATTAAAACAAACGACTAAGTGACCTCACTGTCTGTAACCCTCGATGCAAAGCAACGATACACCGATATATCGGTTGATGCAAAAACAAACAACCCTAAAGGAGATCTCGTTAACAAAAACTATTGGCAGACAGGGTGAGGGTTTGGCATGAACAATCGTATCTGGATCCAACCCACAGCGGGTTGCACTAGCAGTGCACGAAATTTTCTGCCGAATGGCGGAAACCGGCGCAGGAAAATCAATGGCCGGTGTTGATGGATAGTGCCTTAAACCGCACTCTGACGGATCTGCGCCGCCAGGGCGGCCAGACGATCGTCGTCGGCACGGGCAGCGTCGTGGGAAGACAGGTAACCTTCGTAGCGGTCGAAGAACTTCGTCGATTTCGACTCAATCGGCTGCCATTGTTCCAGTGCGGCGGTGCCGTGCATCGGGATCAGCTTGGCGTGCAGGTGATCGACGCCAAAGCCTTCGAACACCATGCCGCAGCGGCCCACATCGTCAAACGCCCGGTCGAGCAACTGCGCCACCCGTTTGGTCGCCAGCATCAGTTCGCTCAGCACGTCGTCCGCTACGGCAAAAGCGTAACTCTCGTAGTGCGCCTTGGGGATCACCACGCTGAAACCCTCGGTATTCGGAAAGATGGAAAGGAAC
Organism: Serratia sp. BIGb0163; assembly: GCF_024809935.1. NCBI lineage: Bacteria > Pseudomonadati > Pseudomonadota > Gammaproteobacteria > Enterobacterales > Yersiniaceae > Serratia > Serratia sp. BIGb0163. The sequence continues at coordinate 72,306 of NZ_JANUDZ010000007.1, read as the reverse complement.
GCCATGTGACCGTCGTCTTCCCAAATTTTATGGCACGGCACCCGGCCTGCCACCATTTCACAAAATATGCAGCTCATCACGCCTCCTGAATGCAGCGACGAGCCACCCGGCCCGCCGCAAAAAACCTTTTAGCAACATAGCCGATATTTTGCCTTTTGACTGCTACGGCCGTGCATTTCCCGCCCAAATCGCAGGACGTCGCTGCTGCCAGGGTGCCGCCCGCTCCAGTTGGCCGGCCAGTTGCAGCAGCAAATCTTCTCGGCCAAAACCGGCGACGAATTGCATGCCAATCGGCAGGTTATGCTGCGCATCATGCGCCAACGGCACCGACATCGCCGGCACGCCCGCCACGTTAAAGACCGGCGTAAACGGCGAGTGATCGAATAAATGCGCCGTCCACTCCAGGCCGCTCATCTCCGCCGCTCCTGTGCCGTAACGGCCAATCCGCCAGGGCAAGTCGGGCAGAGTTGGGGTCAGCAGCAGGTCATACTGCTGAAAATAAGCCGCGACGCCGCGGGTCACCCGATTACGCACCTCAAGCGCAGCAACCATATCCACCGCCCTGGCAGCCAAACCGTAGCGGTAACAGGCCAGCGTTTCCGGCTCCAGCGTTTCGGTTGAAATCGGCCGCCCGGTCGCCTGGCTCAGGCCATCTAGCCAACCGACCAGATTGGCACACCAGATTTGCGCATTGGCGAACACCAGCTCCTGCCAACTGACGCCGATCGCCATATCCACTTCGCTAACCTGATGGCCCAACTCACTCAGCAGCACGCCAGTGTCGGCCGTGGCCTGAGCGATTTGCGGATCGGTTTTGCCGCCGTTCCACGCCTGAGTCATCATGCCGATGCGCAGTCGGCCGGGTTCTGACGTGACCTGTGACAGCCAACTCTGTGCCGGAGGCGTGGTGTAATAGGGTTCGCCGGGATGTGGATGCTGCAAGGCATCCAGCAAGGCCGCGCTGTCACGTACCGAACGGCTTAGCCCCAGTTGGACGCCAAAACCGTTGAACACTTCATCCATCGCCGGGCCATGCGATACCCGGCCACGCGTCGGTTTGAGGCCAAATAGCCCATTCGACGAAGCGGGTACGCGGATCGAGCCGGCGGCGTCCGTAGCGTGAGCAATCGGCACGATCCCGGCAGCCACCGCCGCACCGGCTCCGCCGCTGGAACCGCCGGCGCTGAAATCCGGGTTCCAAGGATTGCGCGTCGCGCCGTAAAGCACCGCTTCGGTGGTGGTGCTGAACGCCATTTCCGGCGTGGTAGTGCGACCGAAAGTGACCAGCCCTGCTCGACGAATATTGCTCATCAGATAACTGTCTGTAGTGGCAATATTACCCTGCGCCAACCGGCTGCCCAGTTCCGAGAGCTTACCGGCCATGCTGATGGCGATATCCTTAATCAGGAAAGGCACGCCAGACAGTGGGCCATCCCCCTCCGATAGCGGCTGCGTCCAATGTTCCACCACTGCGTTAATCGCCGGGTTCACCGCCTCAACCGCGGCCTGCGCCGCCTGCTGCAATTCTTGCGCACTGACTTCGCTGCGCTGTACCAGTTCGGCCAACCCCAGCGCATCGTAGCTAACGTACTCGCTCAATTTCATCGTTTCGTCCTTATCCGTAGCAGTTTCGTCGGCTTTTCCGCCGTCCGTTCCACGGTAGGGGGATTAACGCTATAGTTGAAATTGATAGATTTAATATGAGGAATAGTTATCAACAATTTAAAGCGGGTCGATCTCAATTTATTGGTCACGCTGGAAGCGCTGCTCACTGAGCGCAGCGTAACCCGGGCGGCCGCACGCCTTAACCTGAGCCAACCCTCGGTCAGTATCCAGCTCGCCAAACTGCGCGAGATTTACCATGATCCCCTGCTATTACCCGGCTCACGCGGCATGTTGCCCACGGCACGCGCACTCGGCCTGCTGACGCCGCTGCGCCAGACGCTGGCCGATCTCGGCCGCCTGGTGGCACCGGAACAGCCGTTTGATCCGCTACAGGCCAAAATGACCTGGCAACTGGCCGCCGCCGACGCGGCCGAATATGCCATCCTGCTGCCGATGCTGCCCAAACTGCGGCTGGCGGCACCCCATTCCCGTCTGGCGATCCGCGAAGCTTCACCCAAAAACATGAGTCGCGATCTGGCGGACGGCGTGATCGACCTGGGTTTTCTGGCCCGAGAAGAGGCGCCCGCCGAGCTACGTCATCGCCCGTTGTTTCACGAGAATTACCTGCTGGTAGGCCGTCGTGACCACCCGTTATTGCAGACACCGCCTACGCTCGAGCAGTTCTGTCAGTTGGAGTTTGTTATGGTTTCACAGGACGGGGGCGGTTTCCGTACCCTGACCGACACGCTGCTGGAAGCACAGGGATTAGCGCGGCGGGTGGTGATGTCGCTGCCGCACTTCCTGTTCATTCCCGCGCTGCTGGCAAAATCCGATATGGTCGCCATGCTGCCTTCACGCATGCTGGGGGAAATGCTCGGCAGTCTGCGCACCTGCCCGGTGCCGCTGGAACTACCCGGCTATGACATGGTGATGGTCTGGCATGAGCGATCGCACCTGGATCCGGCCCATAGCTGGCTGCGCGAGCAGGTGGTTGCCGCCCTGGAGTCATCAGCTGCGTAACTAGAGGACATCGACCAGGTCAAACTCTTCAAATACCAGCCACATTTGCGGCGAAAAAGTGCCTTCTCGGGTAAAAAACGCCTGATGTCCCTCACGCCAGAAGGCCAGGCTCTTATCCCCCTCGCCTTCCAGCGCGGCCATCTCGGCGGTGACATCACAGTAACGAGTCAGCTTCAGTGAAAGCGTTCTGATGACACAGGCGGGTTCACCCCGGCCATTAAGGATCACGTTATAATCCCCGACCATCGGTGATTTCTCTTGTTGATAGGCGACATAGGAACCACAGGTTGCGGTTTTGTCGCCGTCGAGCACCAACTGCAACAACTCGTCCGCCAGCGCCGGGCTGTCGCCGAATTGCCAGCGCGATGCGCCGGGATACTTAGCCAGAATAGTCGATTCGGTCATTGTCCTGCTCCTTGATAGAGGGTCTGCGGTAACGCATTCCGGTTTTTCCCGCCCAGACAGTTTATACTGTGCAGAATATAAGCCTTTATTCTGTTCAGCACGCTCCGTCGGGAGCACAAGGAATTACCACAAGCCATGTTAAGTTACCGCCACAGTTTCCACGCCGGCAACCACGCCGACGTGCTCAAGCACACCGTTCAGAGCCTGATCATTGAATCGCTGAAAGAAAAAGACAAACCCTTCCTGTACCTGGATACCCATTCCGGCGCAGGGCGCTATCAGCTGAGCGGTGAGCACGCCGAACGCACCGGGGAATACCTGGAAGGCATAGGTCTGCTGTGGCAACGTGACGATCTGCCGGAAGAACTGGCGGCCTACATGGGTGTAGTGCACCACTTTAACCGTACCGAAAAGCTGCGCTACTACCCTGGCTCACCGCTGATTGCCCGCCAGCTGCTGCGCCCGCAGGATAAAATCCACCTGACCGAGCTGCACCCGAGCGACTTCCCACTGCTGCGCAGCGAATTTCAGAAGGACGAACGCGCCAAGGTGCAACGCGCCGATGGCTACCAACAGTTGAAATCCCAGTTGCCGCCACTGTCACGCCGTGGGCTGATCCTGATGGATCCGCCGTACGAGATGAAGACCGATTATCAGGACGTGATCAAAGGCCTGCAGGAAGGCTACAAGCGCTTTGCCACCGGCACTTACGCGCTGTGGTATCCGGTGGTGATGCGCCAGCAGATCAAACGTATGCTCAAAGAGCTGGAAGCCACCGGCATCCGAAATATTCTGCAGATCGAACTGGCGGTAAAACCCGACAGCGACCAGCGCGGCATGACTGCCTCCGGCATGATCGTGATTAACCCGCCGTGGAAGCTGGAACAACAAATGAAAAACGTGCTGCCATGGCTGCACAAAATATTGGTGCCGTCGGGCCATGGTCACCATTTGGTGAACTGGGTGGTGCCGGAATAAGCTTCCGGGGCGCGGCCTGCCGCGCCTTTATACCCTATAGCTTTCAAGTTGCAGCTAGGCGGCCAACTCGCTCATCCCCAGGCGCTTACTTAAGTAAGTAACTGAGGTGAGCGAGTGCAGATAACAACGCTGCAACTTGAAAGATGACGGGTATACCCCACCTATCGCAACCATCGACGCAATCTTTGCGACAAACCTGCATCAGGCGTTAAACTCTTACGCTCTTCGATTCACACAATTCATGGAAATCCCAGATGACCAAACATTACGATTATCTAGCAATTGGCGGCGGCAGCGGCGGCATCGCATCGATCAACCGGGCAGCCATGTATGGCCAGAAATGCGCACTGATTGAAGCCAAAGAACTGGGCGGCACCTGCGTCAACGTGGGTTGTGTACCGAAAAAAGTTATGTGGCATGCGGCGCAAATCGCCGAGGCCATTCATATGTACGGCCCGGATTACGGTTTCGATACCACCGTCAACGCGTTTGACTGGAAAAAGCTGGTGGCTAACCGCACCGCTTATATCGACCGCATCCATAATTCCTACGACAACGTGCTGGGCAAAAACAAAGTCGACGTGATCAAAGGCTTTGCGCGCTTTATCGACGCTAACACGGTGGAAGTCAACGGTGAGAAAATCACCGCCGATCATATTCTGATCGCCACTGGCGGACGCCCAAGCCACCCAGACATTCCGGGCGCAGAATACGGCATCGACTCCGACGGTTTCTTCGAGCTGGACGCGATGCCAAAACGCGTTGCGGTCGTGGGCGCGGGCTATATCGCGGTGGAAATCGCCGGCGTGATGAACGCGCTGGGTGCCGAGACGCACCTGTTCGTGCGTAAACACGCGCCGCTGCGCAGCTTCGATCCGATGATTGTCGAAACCCTGGTGGAAGTGATGAACACCGAAGGGCCAAGCCTGCACACCGAATCGGTGCCGAAGGCCATCGTCAAGAACGCCGACGGCAGCCTGACGCTACAGTTGGAAAACGGCAAAGAATTCATCGTCGACAGCCTGGTGTGGGCGATTGGCCGCGAACCGGCGACCGATAACCTGAACCTGGCCGTGACCGGGGTGAAAACCAACGAAAATGGCTATATCGACGTCGATAAATACCAGAACACCAACGTAAAAGGCATTTACGCGGTGGGCGACAACACCGGTGCCGTTGAACTGACTCCGGTTGCCGTGGCCGCAGGCCGCCGTCTGTCCGAGCGTTTGTTTAACAACAAGCCGGAAGAACACCTGGATTACAGCAACATCGCCACCGTGGTGTTCAGCCACCCGCCGATCGGAACTATCGGCCTGACCGAACCGGAAGCAATCGAGAAATTCGGTGCGGACAGCGTGAAAGTGTATAAATCTTCATTTACCGCCATGTACAGCGCCGTAACGCAACACCGCCAACCGTGCCGCATGAAGCTGGTGTGCGTGGGTAAAGAAGAGAAGATTGTTGGCCTGCACGGCATTGGCTTCGGCATGGACGAGATCCTGCAGGGCTTCGCCGTCGCCATCAAGATGGGCGCCACCAAGAAAGACTTCGACAACACCGTCGCGATCCACCCGACCGCAGCGGAAGAGTTCGTTACCATGCGTTGATTTGCCTGCCCGGCGTGCAATGCCGCTGGGTAAACGGCAACAAAAAGGTCAGGTGCCTCAGGACCCTGACCTTTTTTTATATTGGACAAACACTAAGAAAATACTCTGATGATTATTTGATGAAAATTTTCATTTTCAATTCAATTAGAAATACCATGGGATTAAAATCGGTCAATTCACAATAGAAAATCATGGAGTCTAAACAACCCACCATGGCATCATGAAACAATAACCCATTAAATCAATACCCCCGCCGCTATCTAACTCTTTTTATGTTTTTACTTCGTATGGCACAAATATTTTTTTTCTTCACCAAAGAGAAATGTTTGAAAAAAGAAAATACGCTTATAAACAAAAGAATAACAGTAATAAAATATAACATAAAAATACATTTTAAATGTCAAGGAATAGCTCTAGAAATTCAAACTTTCAATAACCAACTAAAAAGTTCATTTCTGCCTCTGAAATCAAGTTTACGCATCACCGACTGTTTATAGGTATGCACCGTTTTAACACTCAGCTGCATATACTTCGCTGCTTGCGTTTGATTAACCCCTAACCGCAGATAAAAAATGACCTCTTTCTCTCTGCCACTGAGCCTTTTGCCGATGCAAAACACACAGGCCCCTGTTGCCATACTGATTGATGCTATGCGCCTTAGAGCCACGTCGAGCAGATGAAATAGGTCCTCGATACTGGCACGCCTCTCCAACGTCCCCGCCTCTCTGGAACATACATTTTTTCTCGGTACCCCATCACGCGTTGTTTTTTCTATGGAAATATACAGCGACCGGGAATCTGACTCTATCGGCATCCGATCACAATAAGCCCTGCCCCCGGCTTCCGATCGCGCCACAAAAACCAGATCGGCAGAGGGCTGTTCAACGTCTCCGGGCAGGATCTCAAGAGCCCTTCCCTTTACCTGAAAATATTCCAGCAAAGCATATTTTAACCCCTCACCGAAATGGCGGTTAGTATCTATGATTGATATTCTTATGGATCTCTCCACTTTCACTCCTTTTTAATCGCGCTCCTGGTTATTTAAACCTACTGTCGTCCGGGAAAAATACTATGGCTTCCCGGCGTAAATTATCCGCCGGAATATCTTTCCCCTGATGCTTCAATATCAAATACAAAGTGGCATAGATATTTCTATCAATATGTTTCTTCAAATACTCATTAGCCCAAAGCGCATAAGCGGACAAAAGCTTTTCATCCTGCGTTTGATTGAATAACAGCAGCGCGTAGACCTGTTGGTCAAATGCCCAACGTTCCGCATGGAGCCAACGAACAGCAGGTGGCATAGCCTCTGCGGCATGCATATCAGTAAATTGGCTCTGTTCTGCGCGCGTTAGCGTAAGCCCGCCCGGTAACCCGACCAGCATCACGATCAGGGCGATCAGAGATCCGATCGGCGCCAGAATAACGAGAGCTCTCCGGCCAACCCCGCTTAACGCGTTACGCTCATGAACTACAGCGGCCTGACGATCCAACAGCGCCAACAGCAGCAGGAAAATGATCCAATGCAGCGTCGATAAATAAAACGGATACTCAGTCTGGGTATGTAAAGCTATCGGCAACAAGGCAAAACAAAGCGCCAGCGCCACACCTCGGTCAGGCAAGTCAGCCCGCTGGCTGTAACGTCGCCAGGCTTTACCCGCCAACCGCAACCCGGCAAGCAAAAACAGCAACATGCCAATCAGCCCAAGCCCACCCCCTTCAACCCACCACAACAAAATTTCGTTATGGGGATGAGTAGCCACCCCCACCCCCAGCGTCGATTCCCCTAATGCGGCGCGAAAGTGCTGGAAACTGTACTCAAAACCGCCATACCCCCATCCGGCCAACGGTTTTTCTGCGATCATCGCCAACGTCGCGTTCAACATGATGCCGCGCGCGCTGTCTGATCCCGCATGACTCACCGCGCCAACCTGACCACTCCAGGCCACCACCATGCCCGTCACCAGACCAAGCAACATCAGGAACGCCGCAACACCGCTGCGCTGCGGGTATTTCTTGGCATATGCCGCAATGAACAACAGGGCAACCGCACCGCCGCTCAACCAGCCTATACGCGAATGCAACCAAACCAGCAAGGCAGGAAGAACCGTCAATAGCAGGCACAATACGCCCAGTCGCCACTTTTCATGGCACCGCGCCCGCAGGTTAAAACCGGGCAATAAAAACAACGTCAGCGCCAACGCCAGCCCGGTAGCCATAAAACTGGCCAACAGATTCACCTGCTGGAATACTCCATAAGGGCGACCGGCAATCAGCGGATACGGGACCCAGCCTCCAAAGCCAAACAGCTGCGCTAATGCCATGAATGCCTGTGCCGTCACCGCCAGCAAAATGGTGCAAAGCAGCCAATAACGCGCTCGTGGTGATAGCTCAGCTTGCAGCCACGAAAAATAGAAAACCCATCCGGCGAATAACCCTGCCCAACGCCAAAGCGCTGCCTCCCGCCATTCAGGACGGGTATAAAGCAATGGAACAGCCAACAGCATCAGGGCGACAAAAAATAATTTTGTCGTCGGTGTGGTTATGATTTTCCGTTGGTTGAACAAAATGCCCAACCAGATCATCAGGCTAAGCAGTGCCATCATGCTCCAGCCGAGAATATTTTGCGGCAGTGCTAAACCCATCCCTCCCATATTGGGCAGGTAAAGGTGCATAGCTAATCCGAACCCTAGTCCAGAAATAATAATCAGAAAATAATTTTTCACTGCACGTATTGTTTTCATCGGTATAACCAAAGAATATTGTTAATCTATGATTTTATTTTTGATAAAAGTTAAAAAAATTGAATATCCATTACCTGCATCGTCGACGCTGAAAAAACCTGAGATATAAAAATTAATGGTAAATTACAGTATCGCTACCACCGCCACGGCAGAAGCAGAGAAATCACCGGCAGCCACATTGCCATTACTGCTTAACGTCGATGAAAAAATAACTGAGGTGCCATTGCTGCCCGGCACCCGTACCGTCGCCCCGGTCGCGCCTGCAATATTATTCACCTGCAGTTTTGTTTTCAGGCTGCCGTCCGCGCGCAATGTCACGACATCACCGCCATCGTTCGCCAATGCGGTTATTTTTACAGTCACCTCACGATTGCAGCTAACCTGTGCGTAAACGCTCTTGGTATTACCATTGACATTATCTTGATTTAATATGCCGTGCGCCAAATCAATATTCCCTTTAACCGCACATGACAACGGCGGCAAAGGGGGCTCAATGGGTGGCGGTGTTATACTACCGCTGCAAGAGTTGCCGAACATATTCAAGCCACCATTAATATCACTGCTGGTGAATAAATATATACATTTTCGCCCATTGGCAACATGATCAAACCAGTTGCGAATAACGCCGCTTCTCGGCAATGAATTATAGCTCCACTCTTTGATAATCGATGTGGCGGTCTGATCACCCCATAAAGCATATTGATAATCTTTCCATTGCGTATATTTCTCAATCCCAAAAGCTGCGTCTAAAGTTAAAAATACATAGCACTTACCACTTTGGAATTTGTTGCCACATTTATAATATCTTGAATTACCGCCTAGGCTGTCCGCAGAGGTAATTACGTAATATAAATCGTCACCCCGTAAATCCCATTCAATATTGGTTTGATATGCTTTAGAATTCTTTGACAAAAGCATCAAAGAAAGCACGAATAGAAAGCCCAATATAGTCCGTAAGCCACTGCCAACACTTATCTTGTTACTCATATCAATTCACTCATAGTACAATGCAAAAGTCGCCACTGCAGAAAATGTCCCCAGTTGAAGAGTTTTATTGGCTATAGCGGCAGGTTCGGCCTGTACATAGGCCTGCATGGCGACAATATTATTGCCGCTGGTCAATGTGCTGTCCTGACTCCAGCGGTTTAACGGCAGCGGTTGGCCCTGCGGCGTTTCAAAACCGACAGCGACGCCCTGTGCCTGGCTGCCGACGTCCAGCGCCAACAGGCCGGGTAATGCCACACTTTCAGCACCACCGAAACTGACCTTCACCGTTTTGCCCAAGCTGGTGTCACAATCCGCCAGCCGTAACTGAATAGTCTTGCTGTGCGTTCGCTGATTTTTATATAAATATTTATCCACCAGAGTGCCAAAATCCAGTTCGATACTTTCATCCCCAGGTTGTAACGTGCAGGGCTCCGCCACCAGGGCGCCGTGCAGTTTCAGGTTATTACTTGCCGCAGCAGCAAGCTGTATGCTCACAGCAATCATCCAGCCGGCCAGCAGGCTGGGGGACAGGTTTCTGATGATCCGCATGACTCCTCCTATTGATAGTCGGCCAAGAGCGTTGCCGTCACTTCAAATACGCCCTCCGGCAACCCAACGCCGGCCTTTTTTACCGGCACCGCCTGCAAGTGCGGCGGGTTCTTTGGATCGATAACGATGCGATGATTCACCTGCAACGGTTGCCCATTTTGCAGCAGCCGAATACCCAAATCAGCCACATTGGTTTGCAATGCCGCACCGTCAAAAGCCGTTGGCGGCCCAACGACGCTTAGGCCCAACTCCAGGGTGGTCGCCCCCGGCTGGCAGGTGACCCGATAATCAATGGTTTGCAAATAATTGACGCCATCCACCTTGCTGACCCCCACCCGCTCGCCAAAATTAACGTCAATCGCGCGGCCATCGTTGATCTCACAGGCTGGGGCCTGAACTAAACGACCGTTAAAAAGTATCTCTATCGCCTGAATGGGCAGCGTTACCGATAAAGTCGATACGGCAGCCAGCAAGGCGAATATCGCGTATTTTTTATTCACTGATAGTCCACCTTTAAGGTCGCTCCGGCGAAAAATCCGCCCGTCGGCAGATCCGCGCCAGGTTTTTTCACCGGTACCGCCTGCAATACGGGTTGTGCCGGGTAATTAAAATTCATCCACTGGTTGACCCGGAGCGGCTGGCCATTTTGTTTCAGCGCAATTCCCAGATCTGTTCGAAAAGTCTGTATAAGATCACTGTTAAATCCCGCTGCGGTACCGGCAATCATCAGCTTCATGGCATTTTTTGTCTGCTCTTTGCACTCGAGCGTGTACTTGATGGTTGTCAGGTAATTACTGCCATCAATGCGTGAAATCACCACATTTTCACCAAAATCCACCATAATGGTTTTTTCGCCGTTAATTACGCAGGGCGGTGGCGCCATAATAGTGCCAGAAATATTGATGGGCGTAGCAGCACGGCTACCCATACTGAACGCGGCGAAAAAGCAAACGGCCGCTAAAATAATACAAAAATCAAGAATAGAATATTTCATCTTATCCATTTTATTTTCCACCCTACCCTTCAGCACTTATGCATTATCTTAATCCGGAAGTACCCTTTCATTTATCCTAATGAAGTGGCTCCCTGTCTGGCATCAAATCGGCTCTATAACAAGCACGCTAGCACCATAGAATGAGCCTGGTTTTATTTCACCGCTCAGTTTGTCGCTCATATTGACCGTGTTATTTCCAGTCTGGAGTTTTAGATTAACGGTCGGGGGTTTCCCTTCTATAAAGATATCGCCTCGAAGACCATTTTTCAGATCTATAAAGGATTCATTATTTAACAGGCGAAGTTTAACGGTGGTGCCTACGGTGCAGTTAATACTTACCTGCGTTGAACGACTGTGCCCCGCCGCATCACTGAAGCTCAGTACGCCGTGATTAAAGGTTATCTCCGGCGTAATGATTTTGCACCAGTCCTGGCCCGGAGGGGCGTAAATGCAACTTCCCGGCGGCATGATTGCCCCCCCCCAATGAGAACTATTGGGTGTGGCCGAGGCTAAAAAACCTATACATTCCCCGCCATTTCCTTCCCCGGAATGATCTATCGAAAAGCTATTAACTCCCCATTTTCGATATGCCGACATTGCCGCTTGCCCCAACGTCATATTGCTTTGTGCAATGATAGAGCATCCATAAGAATCGCAAGCATCGGAAGCCCCCTTCATTCTCACCACATCAATGCCGCCAGGAAAAGCGTCGTGACGATGGGCTATACCCACCGTCCAACCCGCCGGTACCGGAACATCAGCCGCCGCACCAATATCCATTACGCTAAAGGTGCCTGTATAGTTGGCCGTCTTTGATGACATTATTTTCGTTTGGACCGAAGTAACAATCGGATATTGCGATGCAGAGGTAACGCCACTAACAAGAGAAAATACCAACAGGTAGTAGTTCATCACTCTATTCCTCCCTGAAATAAAATCGCCATAACACCATCAGTCATAACTCAACCGAAAATCTACCGAAGCCGAATAAGCGCCCGCCACCAGCGGCGTGCGGGTGCGTTCCGGCGCCACATGGTACGCCAGCGTGTTCTGCCCCGGCGTCAGCAGCAGCGGTTGTCCGCGGCTACCCAGCCGCACATCCTGCCCCAACGGATCGGTCATTCGCAATGCCAGCCCGGAGACGCCCTGCACCTTCACCAGTTGCGGATTGTTAACGTCCGCCGGGGCGCTGAAGCTTACCGTCACCGCCGGCTGCTGCGCCGCCCAGGTCAGCGCACCGGTGCGGCTGTCGCGGCTGCCCGCCGGGCTGCGCAGACAATCCTGCAAACGCAGTTCAAAACCCACCGGCGTGCCCCGGTCACCAACGTTTTGCAGCCGGCCGGTGCCGGTCTCGCCCAGTTGAATATCCTGGCGCGCACTGCTCATCTCCAGCCGACAGGCGCTCTCGGTCAATGCACCGCGTACCTGCAGCACGCCGTTAGCGCCGTCGGTATACCAATTATCCACCGCCTGCCCGTGAGCATTCGGCAGCAACAGCAGCAGCGTGCCAAGTGTGATCGGGGCCATCAGCGCCAATGCACCCAGGGTGCCGTAGTACTGCCAGTCGCGGTAACCCGGCAGGTGTTGACTCCATTTTTTGCTTATTCGTTGCATAGCCTTTCCTCCTGTTCACCTGCCCCTGACTTACGGCTTTATGACTTGTCTTTCTCCGGCACCACCTGACAACTGCCGCCGCTGCAGTTAAAGGTCAGCGGCGGACGGCCGCCGTAGTCGTTGATGTAGGTCAGCACCGGGCTACTACCGAGCGCGGTGGCGCTGACGCCCAGCGATATATTGCCCTTTGGCGGCACCATCAGCGGCTCAAACCCCTTCACCCCTTCCGCGCCTTTCTTGCTGCTGGCATCGACTATCGTGATGTAATACGGCGTCGGGTTATTTACCTGGTACTTGTCGCCCTGCTTGCTCAGCGTCAGCTTCTCCTGCCAGGGCGCTGCGTTCTGCTGCGGTGCGATCGCCGCCGGGCGGTAGAACAGCTTGATGCGCGTCTGCAACGCTATCTGCAGGGTGTTCGGCTTGTCGCTCTTCGGCGGGATTTCCCGCAGGTTGAAGTAGTACAGCGTCTCGCGGTCCTGCGGCAGCTGTTTGGCCGCCGGCAGCGCCTGGATTTTCACCTGGCTCGGCTTGCCCGGCTCAACGCGCTGTACCGGTGGCAGCACCACCAGCGGACTCTGAATTTTGGTGCCCTGCTCGTCTTCCAGCCAAGCCTGCGCCAGGTACGGCAGCTGTTTGTTCTGGTTGCTGATGTTCAGGCTGACCGAGTTCTGGCCGCCGTCAAAAATCACCCGAGTGCGGTCCAGCGCTATCGCTGCCTGCGCCTGCGGGGCCAACAATGCGCCCAGCAGGGTGGCGGTGGTCAGGCACTGTTTGTTGATGACAAAATGCGTTTTCATAAAAAATCTCTCTTGCTGATTCAAATAGGGTGTCTGCGCTTAGGTTGCGTCTGACTCATCCGCCGGCAGCGTCTGGCACGGCAACAGCAGGTTGCTCAGCGTACTTTCCGGCAGCACTTTCGGCAGGTTGATGGCGCACTGCGCCGCACCGCTCCAGTGCACCGTCATACGGTCACCGGCCCGAATGCCGCTCAGATAAACGCTACCGCCGTCGTTCACTATCCCTGTTTCTTGTTTGCTGGCGTTCAGCACCGTGGCGCCGAACGGCGGCGTACTGCCATCTGCCAGGGTGATCACCGCCATCGCCTTTTCCCCGGCGATCACGTCAAATTTGCGGTAACCGATCGCGCCCTCGGTCAGGGTGGCCTGCACCACCGATTTGGTGGCCTCGGCGTTATCGCCCAGCTTGTTCAGATCAATGCTGGCCTGGTTGCGGTAGTAGTTGCTCACGTCCGTCACCACCGCCTTGCCGAACCTGTTGGTGTCGCTGGTGCTGCCGTAGCCACGCACCGGCACCCCGGCCACGCCGCCGGTGTCCAGCAGCAGGCGAGTCGCACCCGGCATGCCGATGCGGTGCAGTGCGCCGCCTTGAGTCGTCAACGTCGCGCCGCCCTGAGCAGAGAAGCCCAGCGCACTGTAACTGCCTTCCTGGTAGCTGGCGTTGGCGCTCATCTGAGCAAGATCACCCTCGTGGTTGTAATAACCGCTCAGATTGGCGCCGCCGCGCGAACTGCCCACGCTCAGCTGGTAGTTGTTGTGTTCGTCAACCCGGTCGTAATATCCCACCCGATGAGTGGTGTCGTTACGGTTCACCGCGGTGTTGTAGCTGATGTTGGCACCGCTGCCCCACGGCATCGTCAACGACAGGTACATACCGTCGTCGTTGCTGCCGTTGTATTTGTTACGGTAACCGGACAGCGACAGGCTCAGGTTCTTGAACCGGCCGATGTCGAAGTAACGCGACATCATCAGGTTATAGCGGTCATTCACCGGCCGGTCCCAGTAGGTCTGGTGGTCGTAGTTCAGATATAAACTGACCCCGGCATCGCGGAACTGCTTGCTAAAGGTGATGGTGTACATCTCCTTGTTATTGCCCATCCGGCGGCCCTCATGGCGTGCATCCAGGTACTCGCTCATGCTCATAAAGTCTTGTTCCGAGAAGCGGTAACCGGCGAAGGTCACCTGGCTGTCCAACTCGTCAAAGCTCTTCGAATAGCTCAGGCGGTATGAGCCGCCGCTCAGCGTGCCGTCCTGCTGCGGCAAACGCGCCCGCGACTGGGTGGCGTCAAACGACAACGCTCCCAGCGCCATCAGGTCGCGGCCGATACCCAACGACGCCGCGTTATAATCGCCACCGCTCAGCACACCGCCGTACAGTGACCACCCGTTGCTCACCCCCCAGGAAAACTCTCCGGTGCCGAACAACGGGCCGTCAGTATGATGCTGCCAGTCCGACGGACGCCCTGCGGCAAACTTGTAGCGCACTGAGCCCGGCCGGGTCAGGTACGGAATGCTGGCGGTGTTCATCTTGAATGCCTGCACGCTGCCGTCCTGTTCTTCCACCCGCACCTCCAGTTCGCCGGACACCGCATCGTTGATGTCCTGAATGCGGAACGGTCCTGCTGCCACCTGGGTTTCGTAAATTACCCGGCCCTGCTGGCTGATGGTCACCTTGGCATTAGTCTTCGCCACACCTGCAACCTCCGGCGCATAGCCACGCAGGTTCGGCGGCAGCATGTTGTCGTCCGACACCAGGCTAGCGCCGCTGAAGCGGAAGCTGTCGAACATGCCGGAGTTGAGGTAATCCTCCCCCAGCGTCAGCCGCGAACGCAGTGCCGGCAGCGCCCGGTAGGCGTAATAGCGGCTCCAGTCCAACTGCTGGTCGGTACCCTGCCCGCGACCAGTCTGGCGGTTTAGCTGCCCCTGCCAGTCGGCGCGCAGCCGCCAGGCACCCAGGTTGGCGCCGGCTACGCCGTTGCCGCTCAAGCTATGGCTCTGCGAACCATCCCGCTGCTGGTACTGAGTCTGGCCATTAAGGTTGTAGTCAAACAACAGCCCGGGAATACCTTCATCCCAACGCGAAGGCGGGTCCCAGTCCGCCGAGGCGTACTCCAGATAAGCCTGGGGAATGCTCAGGTACAGTGCCGCAGTGGCCAGATCGCCACGGGCTTCCATCCCCTTCAAACTGGAGATATCCAGACATTCGTCCTGGTGCCACCAGGTCAGCGCTTTCTGCGCCTCTCCCTTCAGCCCCAGTTGATCCACCAGGGTAGGTGACAGACAGGCTTGGCTGCCTTTCGGGTCATCGTCCGGCGGATAGAAAGAGATGTTCTGTTCCGGCAGCTCATTTTTATTAATATGTACCGTCAGGCTATAACGGCCCGGCATCATGTAGCCACTGCGGGAAAACTGGCTCAGATCGATATTTTTCCGGTCATTCACATCCAGCACGTCGGTATTAAACTGAATACCGTCATCGGCATAAGTCAGCTGCGCGGAAAACCCCATCGCCAGACAAATACAGACCCTCAACAGCCGAATACGAAACCGCGTCCTTGCAGGAATAAACACCATAGCCATCAACCCTGTTATTTAATAATTTTTATCCGCGTCAGTAATAATCCAGTTTGAAACGCACAGCGGAAGAATAGACTCCGGCCCGCAATGACTGGCTATTGCTTACCAGCCGCATGGCATAATTCAGTTGCATGCTCCCTAATGAAATATCACCGAGCGGCAAGGGCTTCCCTGGTGTGGCAATATTTCCCTGTCCATCGGCAATTTGCAACGCAACGCCCTTTGCTTCACCCTGCACACCAAATGATGTGCCGTCCGTTTCACCATCAAAGGTCACCTGAAAATGTTTCCAATTCGGTAATTTGTTATTGGACCGGGTTAATACGCAATTGATTAACTCAATGGAGAAAGGTTTGATCATCCCATGTCCATCCCGAATAATATCGGCGACCGGGACCGTCTCCATATCAATCACCTGTTCACGACTGCCAGCGGCAATAGCGCAGGCGGTATCAATAATGGCCCCTTGCATATTGACCCGTCCCCAGCCCTGAGTCTGCTGTACGGCCTGAGCACTGCTGGTAAATAAAAACAGAGTCAATATGCAAGGGGGCATTACTTTCCCACGAAAGTGAACCATTGAATATTCCCTATTCAAAAACGTGTCTTCCGGTAATAAAGCATGCGGGCTGCCCCGCATGCTGAATTCATTGCACTACAACCAGGCTTACTGGTAAGCGAGGGTGAAGTCGGCCACGGACTGGAATTCGCCCGGAGTCACTACTGCGCCAGAGGCTTTGCTGCCCTGCAGGTAAGCGGCGAAGCTCAGGGTGTTGTTGCCATTTTGCAGAGTCTGCGCGCTTGATGCTTTACCCAGCTCGATCAGCTTGCCAGAACCGTCGGTAATAGCGATGCCTGCACCTTTAGCTGTGCCGGTAATACCCAGCAGGTTATTGTCATCAACAGAGGATGCACCGCTAAAGGTAATGGATACCGCATTGTTTTTGCCCACCACCGGCGTACCTGAGCCAGCGCTTAATTCACAGTTTTCCAGTTTGATCTGGAAGTTTTTCGGCGTAGATTGGCCGCCATCTTTCAGTGCCACGTTAGAAATTTGCCCCAGGCTTACGGTCTGATCTTCAGTTTCCGGGGTAATAGAGCAAGGAGCATCGATAATTGCGCCTTTAAAAGTTACGGTGCCGCTGCCCTGATTTTTAACTGCAGCCTGCGCCATCATTGAAGTTGCACCAAAAGCCAGTACTGCCGCCATCATGATTTTATTCAGTTTCATAAAAAGCCCTTACATTCCTTTATAAGAAGAAGACATTGATAGTCAATTTTCAAATGTGTTGAAGAGAGTAGAGAAAACCCAATCATGCCTAAGCTTTATCCTATCAACTCTATTTTCGGCCAGCTCATCGCCAGCCACTACAATGTACCTAACCCAATATCATATTGGAACATTATAGTGTTAATATACAAAATTACGGAATTTAATAAATAAAAATTGCATATATATATGGTTTAATACTAAAAATGACTTATCAATTATGTATATAGACATGATCATAAATATTCATATAGCTATTTTTAATTAATACGTGACAAAAAAGCAGATTAATCCTACATCCAACCCAGTGGCGTTATTGAAAAAAAGAATCGGGAATAGCAGAATCAGTCCTCTCAAGGACAAGATGAGGTTTTGCTAAAATGATTTTCGTTATAAACAAGACGATTAAATACAATGAATATGAAGGAACGCTGGAAAACATTGACGATCCAGGTAACACAATCTTGCTAGTCAAGCCTGCATGTAGGCTTTTGTCTATCTTCGTAAGAAATAATGATATGCTCATTAAACGCAAACAACTGCTTGATGAAGTATGGGAGGACTATGGACTTAAAGCGACAGACAGTAACCTGAACAATTATATCTCTGGTTTGAGAAGGTCATTAGCAAAGTTTGATGAGGAAGAACTTATAATCACCTACCCAAGGCAGGGATTTAAATTCATCGCAAAAAAGATTGTCAGGCAGGAAGCCAATGCCATACTGTCAGAAACAGACAGCGTGGTTGAGCTAGAGAAAAAGGAGAGTATTAGGCCTGATGGCCCTAAAGAGGGGCAAAGACGAGCTTATTCCTGGCTAAAAAAAACTGCATTACAGAAAATGGCTGTCATTACAGTTATATTGCTGCTACCGTTTTTTTTAAGCATGGCCTACAAGCAGATTCCGATCAGTAACATTACCAATCTGGGCCAATACAAGAATTGTGATATCTACTCAATCAAGTACAACGGCATGCAGCCAAAAGAGATTGAGCATGTTATCTCCAATCGTTACAGCTGCGAGGATAAAGCTAACGTTTACTACTACTTCAATATTAAGGAAAAGAGCGTATCCTCCCATGCTTCATTGATCGCCTACTGCCCATTAGATGTCACCACCTCATGCGAGATTAGCTATATCAAAAGTTAGAAAACCACGTTTAACTGCATTTAAGAATCGGTAAGTGCTTTAAAAAAATAAAATACTCTTGATGTTTTTGTATGAAAAACGCTTCTACTACCAGGTAAACGGTCGGGATAGTAAAATAACACCCCCAAGTTTAAACCCATAATAGCATCATGGTTTATTGTTCAATGCTATTATGGGCAACGGTATTAATTTTCTGTGGCTGTGCAAACGAACGCAGGTGCGCGGTTTCCGGTGAAAACAAAGCTATTTTCACCAAGCGCCTCAACCTTAAGGAAAAAATACCGACTGTTGACGATTGGGAGAGTCTTGCTCACCGCGTCTTCACCAATGTTATCCGCAGGCATTTTTTTAATATCTTTAACGCGAAAATAGTAATAACCGCTCTGATAGGTGTAATCGGCCTCGATCATCCGTGACAGCGTATAGCTTTGCTGCACGCTGGCAGCCTGACCATTGACGACAAATGTCATCTCACGAAACCCGGAAGGAACCAGGTTAACCAGTATAACGCTTTCTTTTTTCTCTCCATCATAGGTTCTGATAACCTTCACCACGGCTTTACACGCAGGCACAGAATGTAAAGAAAAAAACAAAAATGACATTCCGAAAATTATCAGTACAGATAAGAAAGAAATCGCCAGAAAAATATATTTCTTATGGTTATTTTTGATCGACAATTTCATGAACATTCTCACATTGGGCTTCAACTCCCCTTACACTTGACGTGGGGCAGTAAGACAGAAAAGATACAGCATTATTCATGCCTGTATGGCTAACCAGCATTTTGCTATTAAAATAATAAATGGTTGCTGGGACAGCACAGTTAAATTTTAACTTTTCGATCAGGGGTTTTACTT
This sequence comes from Serratia sp. BIGb0163, assembly GCF_024809935.1. Classification (NCBI taxonomy): domain Bacteria; kingdom Pseudomonadati; phylum Pseudomonadota; class Gammaproteobacteria; order Enterobacterales; family Yersiniaceae; genus Serratia; species Serratia sp. BIGb0163. The sequence goes on along the minus strand of NZ_JANUDZ010000007.1, from coordinate 53,154 downwards.
TTGCCAGTTCATCATCAGCATGTTTGACGTAATGAGCAGCAGTCAAAACCTCTACCTTACAGTTTTCGACCCGGCCAATTTCACTCATTTTTGCAGAATTATATTTATTGAACAAAGGATAAGCTGCAATCATCACAATCGCTGCAGCCATTAACGCAAGCGCAATGAGGTGAGCAGAATGCCACTTTCTTTCCACCACAGCAGCAAGCGAGTCACTGCTGACTGAGCCCTGTATGGTTTCACCATCAACAGTATTAACCTCTCCGGCAGAAAACATAAACCCTTGCCGAGGTACAGTGATAATAATGTCACTCTCCCCAAATGAGTTGAATATCTTCCTGATCATTGAGATATAGTTATTCAGGTTACTGTGCGTAGACGACTTGCCATACTCATCCCAAGCACTCGATAAAATGAACTCCCGTGTCAGCAGCAAATCATTATTCTTAACCAACAAAGATAAGACCCTGCAAAGGGTAGCAGTGAGCATAACGGGTTCGATAGTATCATCCAGTAACTCTATCGTAGATTTGTCTTCATGAAAGATGATTCTTTTATTAATTATAAATTTCATTTATCTACTTATATTCCACCAAAAGAATGATAAACAAATAAAAATATCGCCCTAGCTTCACCGATAAAAATAAACTAGGAAAATTCTTATATCACAATACTACAACAAAAGAATAAAGGGTGTCCAAGGATATTGATGAAACAATATGGCTCCGCCTGAGTCGCCTCGAAAATCGCCTGATGACAAACAAGCACTACACCATGAATTAAAAAGACTTTATCGTTAAGGCGGCTCTTTTAAGGGTAAGCAAACTAGTCATTGATACCCGAAGACAACGCGCTGCTTACATTATTTTCTGTTAGTGATCGCTGTTTCCACATTGTTGCAGGCCCCACCTGAACTTCATGTTAGTGCCGGGTTTCAAGAGAACGGCTCGCGCTGCCTGTCGGCATGGTGCGGAGGTTCATGATCATCGGCCACGCATCGTAAGCGAGGTCGATTGCATCAAACACCCCGTCCAGGACCAAGCTCAATGATTACGCATCAAACCATTGATGCTGCCCTGCCTTTTCAGTATAAACCTGACCTGTTTTCCACATAGATTAACGACTGTCTAATCTCTCCATAAATAAAGAAGCAGCTTTTCGTTGGCATAACCTCCGTAAGCAGACACTCTTCAGTACAAAATGATGGCATGGTATTTCCCTGCGCGAATACCCTTGCAATTTGCATTTTTATTGTTATGGAAACATCACGTACGCCTAAGTATTTATATATTCTCGTCACTAACAGCATCACTCCGATAACACCGGGGTAGTGACAAAAAAATGACACCAGCAAGCTTAAACTGTCTGACACGCAGAGAAACGCCCATTTTTTATTAAAAAACACCGCCTTACTCAGGATATTTTTATCGACAACAAAACAAGCAATATAAATAGACATCTATTTCATACACGGCGTGAAACAAACTTATAATTAATTGATTTCCAATGCAGGGTAAAAAAAACAAACACCACAAAAACCACTCAACACAGAAGAATGCTTCAATTGCAATGGAATAGCAGCCATAAGATTTCGTCAAATAACCCTGCATGGTATTTTACTCCCTCTGGGTTCAGTAATTTATTGGCACCACTTAATTTAGGCGTACAGGCGCACAGCTGAAACCTGGTGAATTATCTAATCAGTATTATAAAGCCCTTATATCTATGGAGTAATAAATGAAAAAGGTATTACCAAGGAAAATATCCTGCCTTTCGGCCATGATAATGTTTTGCCTCAGTGGCGGAGCCGCCTTTGCTGACGCCTCCATTGTGCCGGTTGGCGGCAACGTTAACCTCGCTGCCAATAACGTGCCGGTAGTGAATATCAATCAGCCGGGCCAGGATGGCGTATCACATAACCAATACAGCCAGTTTGATGTAGGTAGCCAGGGCGCGGTATTGAACAATGCGCAAGGCAGCGCGCAAAGCCAACTGGCCGGTGCCATCACCGCCAACCCCAACCTGAGCGCAGGTGCCGCGAAGGTGATTCTTAATGAAATCAATTCCAGCGACAAAACGCTGCTGAATGGGATGATCGAAGTCGCCGGCCAGAAGGCGGACGTTATCGTCGCCAACCGTTCCGGCATTACCTGTAACGGTTGCGGATTTATCAATACCGGTACCGGGGTACTGACCACCGGCGAACTGCAGTTCAAAGACAAACAGTTCACCGGCTATAGCGTTACCGGCGGCACGGTAGCATTCGAAGGCAAGGGGCTGCAGAAAGGTGATGTGGACTACACCGCCGTGATTGCCCGCGCTGAGAATATCAATGCCGCGGTGCAAGCCAAGAGCCTGCTGGTGTTGGCGGGCAAGAAAACCGTCACCGCAGATCTGACTCGTTACATAAACCTGGAAAACAAAGAAAAATCACCAGAAGTGTTGGTAGATGTCTCCCAGCTCGGTGGTATGTATGCAGGAAAAATCATCTTAATCGCCAATGAAAATGGTGTGGGGGTTAATGACAGTACACCCGTCAGCCTTAGAAATAACGGCGAATTAGTGACTGATGGCGGTGATATGTTGTTGTCTGCTACGTCTCTTTCAAACGCGGGTAAAATCGCTGCTGGCGGCAATGCAAACCTGGCAACCACCGTGCTGTCGAACCAAGGGGATATCACGGCCAATAACGCACTTAATATCAGCGCCACCTCTTTCAGCAACGCTAAAGACATCAGCGCAAAAAATAATATTGATATTAAGTCAACCACTACGTCTAACAATGGGACAATAGTCTCTCAGCAAGGAGGGGTGACCGTATCGGATACGACCTTCTCCAACAACGGCACTATTCGGGCAAAAAATAACATTTCTCATAAAGGAACGTTATTTAGCAATAACGGTACCCTGACCTCAACCCAAGGTTCAGTGTTCAACAACGGCAGAGACATTAATTACAAGCCTCCTGTCGTCACCCCACCGACAAACTCATGGTGGTCATCCTGGTGGTCCCGTAGCTGGTAATATTATTCCTCCGCCGCTCGGCGGAGGTTTTACCCTGACGTAAAAAATTAATATGAAAAAAAATATCCTATTACTGCTGAGTCTATTGCAAGCAGAGGGCACCCATGCCGGTAATCTGTTATCCACATTGGAACAACAGACTGTCAGCCAGGAAAATAAAGAGCGGAATATTCAGAACAAGCTGCAGCCTGGCGCTCCCACCGTATTCACCCAACAGAGCGACACGCGCCAAGAGGCGCTCTTCTACCCGCAGGAGAACCCTTGCCTGATGATCCGTAAGGTGCAAATTGAAAGTGGTGAAATGCGCCCAATCCCCGCCATTAGGCAATTGGCCAAGAGCGCCGAACACCAGTGTCTGGGCGCAACGGGAATAAGCAATCTGCAGAAGGCCATACAAAATCAGTTGATCGGCGAAGGGCTGATCACTTCACGTGCAGCGGTGACCGCCTATCATGCCAAAGAAGAGACTCTCACTCTTTCTCTGATTTATGGCCGCGTCAACAGCATCAAGCTGAGTGACGACAGCAGCGGGCATTTCAATCTGGCCAGCGTTTTTCCGCTTAAAGCCGGCGACATACTCAATATCCGCAACGTTGAACAAGGGTTGGAAAACATCAACACCCTTCCCGGCACGCTGTCTGACATCCGTATTGCCCCCAGCCAAACGCCGGGAGAAAGTAAAATTGAAGTGCTGCGCAAACAAGAGAAATATTGGCAGTTAGCGTCCTGGGTCGATAACTCTGGCACCAAAGCCACTGGCCGCAATCAGGGTGGTGCCGCGCTTTTCCTCAACAATCTGACCTCGCTTAACGATACCCTTTACGCATCGCACTCCCAGAATATTGAGATATCTGACACTCGCGGCAACAGTTCACACGCAATATCCTACTCCCTTCCCTATGGGTTCTGGTCAGTAGACCTGTTTGCGGGTAAGAGTCAATATCATCAGAGTATTCCCGGCTATGCTGTTGACTACCAATATAAGGGGCAATCAGAAAGCCTCAGCCTGCAAATTGGCCGAACGGTATCACGCGGTGCTCGGTACAAAACCACGCTCAATGCGCAATTATTGGAGCGGGATTATCATTATTTTATTAATGACACGGAAATAGACCTTCAGCGTAAACGCTTAACCAATATAAAAATTGGCGCCAAACACTTGCACTACATCGATGATGCAAGGGTTTCGTTATCGCTGGATATTTTGAAAAATATGCGATGGTTCCAGACCAATCATCTCGATGGCGCCTATAACTTAAGCAGCCACATTATTAAAGCCGAAGCCAGCGTATTTAATCCTTTCATGCTATCCAACCTTTCCATGGATTATAGGGGCGGATTAACGCTGCAACTCACCAACTATGACTTGCCTATACAGGACAAGTTAGGCATTGGGAGCCGTAATACCGTGAGAGGATTTGATGGCGAACTTAACTTGTTCGGCAACAAAGGCATCTACTGGCAAAATACGATGGCCTGGAACTTAAGTTCAGTTCCGCTACAGCCCTATGTTGGCAGCGATTATGGCTATGTTATGCAGAGCGAGAACGCTGTTGGGCATAAGCTGGCAGGCGGTATCGCAGGCGTAAGAATTGAAAAATGGAATACCAGCCTCGATACCTTTGTCGGTACCCCCCTCTATAAACCCCACGGCTTCGCTACCAGCTCGATGAATATCGGTTTTTCACTGATATGGCGATATTAATGATGATGCCAAAAAACCGGGGCCGATAGCCAGCCCCCGTGGGCCCAGCTTAACGGGCCGGGTTGAAATGATCCCTGATAAACACCGGCAAGTCGTTTGACGGCGGCGTAAAGGGCACCTGGTACATCATGTCGCCGACAAAGCCCCGGTGATAGGTGGCGTGATTCACCAGGTGCAATAGGATTTGCTCCTGCGTCATCACGCCTTCACCCCCACCGACAAATTCGAAATGAACGACTTTCGTCAGATCCTCGTTTGACCAGGTATCCACCAGATCGATATACCAGCGGTCCATTTCCTGCACCGCTTGCCACAACGTTTCCAGCTCCGGCGTATGCTCGGTATTGCGCGCGGTATAGCCGTGCTTTTTCCCCTGCAGATGGTGTCTGAAGATATCGTCCACCACGTACGTATGGTTTAGCGTATGCACCATATTGCCAAACCGCGTCGGGCGCGGTTTCAGGGCTTCGCCCTCCGGCAAGGATCTGACGTTGCTGAACGTCAATGCATCCGCCCAGGCTTTGTAACGCACCAGCATTTTCAATGTGTTGAGGGCCGAGGTCGTCGGCGCAGTCTGAACGACCGTTTCACTGAGAAGCGAGTTATTCGTAACCACTGACATGCTGTGAACTCCTGATTTCAACATTTGACGTTTTTTAAAAGCGTTGATTACCCTGCGCCAGTCACCTGATTGTGCATCAAAAAAACCAGGTTGCATCAGCACCTGGCTTTTTTATTTCATCACTGCAATCCCATCCCCTTTTTCACTGAGCTCGGGGGCACGCCATATTTGGCGGAAAATGCCCGCGAAAACGCCTCCACGCTGCCAAACCCAACCTGATAGGCCACCTGCTTGACGCTTCGCCCCGACATCAGCGCTTTTCTGCCCAGCGTTAAACGCCATGCCGTGAGATAAGCGCCCGGCGTTTCCCCCACAACCGTCCCGAATCGCTCGATAAAATGGCTGCGCGACATGCCGGCGGTCTGCGCCAGCCTTTCAACCGACCATTTGCAGGCCGGCTCGTCGTGCATGGCAACCAGGCTACGGTGAAGGGCGGGATGGGCCAACCCGGCCAACATGCCGGCTTTCACCGCACCGGCGGCAATAGCGCGCCGGATGACCAGCACAATGATGACTTCGCACAACCGATCCTGCACCGACACCGTTCCACAACGGGGGGATTGCGCTTCGCCAATAAACAAATCGGCAACGCCCTGCAGCGCCGGCGTGTCCGCCAGCAAGAAATCCATTCTGTCGGGCAAGGTACCGACCAGCGGGTTCAGCTCGCCGGAAAAATCGACGCCGGCGCTGACGATGACCGCAAACTCACCTTCCGGCGGCGGCCCGCCTGCGACGTTAAAACGGATATGTGATGCCCCTTCACCCACCTCACGCGCAGCGACGTAGAGGTTGGCATGGTCTGTCGGGCAGGAAAGCACCCTGACTTTCAGATCAAAGGCCCTGAGAAAGGCGGCCAGCCGGTCATGCTTGTGCATATTTGTACTATTCATCATGGAATTTGGACATTGTCCGTCAGAAAGTACGCTAGTTTGCAGGCAACCGTCAAAACCTCATGGAGCCCCCCACATGCGCATCGCGTTACTGCATACCTTTGAAACCAATATTGCGATATTTACTCAGACCGCATCCCGGCTCGGCTTGTCCGCAGATTCACTAACGCACGCCGTTCGCGCCGATCTGCGTGCCGCAGCGGAAGCGGGAGCGCCAGATCTGGAACAACAGGTCTGCGCCGCACTTGAAACACTCAGCCAAACTGCCGATGTGGTGGTGCTGACCTGTTCAACGCTCTCCGGCGCCGCCAGAGCGCTCGCCGCAACCTCGCCAGTCCCGATACTCAGAGCGGACTACGTACTGGCGCAAAGGGCGCTGCAGGCAAGTGATTCGATCGTGGCGCTGTGCGCCACAGAAGCCTCGGCGATGTATACGCAAAGGTTGTTTGAAGAAGCAGGCAAGCGCGCCGCCCAAAGGGTTGAAGTTCGGGTTGTCCCAGACTGTAGCTTGCAGCTGCAGCGCGGCAATACCCAAGCGGCCCTGCGGCTTACCGCACTGGCCGCCGAACAGGCCAGCCAACAAGGAGCCACCGAAGTGGTGCTGATGCACCCGTGGATGGAGGGAGCCTTGGCCACTATGGCAACCGACCGGGTTCCCCTGTCCAGCGCCCCGGTTAGCCTGTCGGCCGCATTGAATATTCTCCAGGCCACCTCTGCCGACTAAACCCGGCCCCCGTTCCTCTATAAGACCGGGGTCATGCCCCGGCCTGCTTAATTTCACTTCATTTACCCTTCTCTCCGGCACAACCCCGTATTTTCTGCCATGATTTTGCCTGTTAAATTAGCAGGCCTTATGCAGACTTCCGTTACTTCTGGAGAGCACCGATGCTGTTCACTTTTTTTAAAAACGTCATGTGGGCATTTTTTGCGCTGGTCATCGTTCAATCCAGCGCGCTAAGTTTCACTCTGGAAGTGACAGGCAATATCGAAAACACCACCGATCCGGCAAAAAAAAGTTATCTGTTTACCGATAAACAACTGTTGGCGATGCCGGTGAGCAGCATCACCACCTCAACCTCCTGGACGCCGCAAAGAAAGTTCGAAGGGGTTGCCGTGGCGGACATTTTGGCGCGTGTGGGGGCCAAGGGCAGCACTCTGACGTTTTACGCGCTGAACGATTATTACATCGACGTGCCGCTGTCCGACGTCGAGAAATACAATATGATTTTGGCCTACAAGATGGACGGCGAAATGCTGAAGATCAGAAACTTCGGCCCGCTGTTTTTGGTTTATCCCAGGGATGCCGCAGGGCCTGAGTTGAATTCCCCGCTCTACAACTCACGCTTTATCTGGCAAGTGGACAGGATTGTGATCAAATGAAGCTCACAGGGTTTAAAAGCAACAGCAGGCTGGCGATCCCGGCTATTTTTGCCGCACTGTTTTTGGTTGCCTCTACGGTGACGCTGTATTACTACAGCGCAACCCTGTCAAAGAAGGGGCTGTATGCTATCGCCGGCACCCAGGAGAATTACTCCTGGTCGATCGCCAAGTTCTCCATCAAGCTGGCCGAGTTTGATACGCTGGTCGAACAGCTGAAAAATGCGCCGCAGGTGGACGCCGAGGCTCTGCGGCTTAAATTTGAAATCCTTTACTCTCGCTTTTACGTGCTGGAAACGGTGTCCGAATCCACCCAGCCACTGTACGCCGAACCGGGTTATCCCGAGGTGGTCACGCACATGCGCGAGAAAATGGATCAGATTGATCATTTGCTCAACAGCCCGAAGATTGATTTCTCGTTGATTTCGCAGGCCATGAGGCAGATTAAGCCCTATGCGATTGAGATGGCCAACCTGACCGATCACGCTGAAGTGAAGCAGCGCACCGCCGCCTACGAAGACTATATCGAAAAACGACACATCATTTTTTATGGTCTGGTGATCGTGATGTTCTCGGTGATCGCGCTGATCGCCATCACCCTGATTGTGCTGCGCCAGCAGCGCCTGACAATCCGGCAGCAGGCCAAAGCGATTGAGGCAGAGAAAGCCACTCGCACCAAAAACGCCTTCCTGGGGGCCATTGGTCACGAACTGCGCACCTCGCTGCAAAGTATTATGTCTGCCATTGATGTGCTGGTGAATACCAAGGTGTCGGCCGAACATGCGGACACCTTCCAACGTCTGGAAACTGCCGCGCAGCAAATTGAAAGCCAGATGAAAGATCTGACCGATTACGCGCACCTGGACAGCGGGATGATGGAGCTGCGCATCGCCCCCTTCGACGTCCAGCGACTGGTCGAGGAAACGGCTAATGAAATCAATACGCTGAGTCAGAAAGAACAGGTGACGCTGTTGTGTGAAGTGGAGTGCGGTCATCTGCAGATACATTCCGATCCACTGCGCATCAGGCAAATTATCGTCAACCTGCTGACCAACGCGTTCAAATATACCGAAAGCGGCACCATCACGCTGTATAGCAGCCTGCGGCGCCAGCCTAACGGCAATGCATTGATTATTGAGGTCACGGATACCGGCATCGGTATCGAAAAGGAGATGCTCGACCAGATATTCCAGCCCTTCACCCAGCTCGATCAGTCGCATACCCGGCAGTATGGCGGCGTCGGCATGGGGTTGGCGATTGTACACGGACTGGTCACGCTGCTCGACGGCAGCATTACCGTCTACAGTGAGCCCAAAAAAGGCAGCACCTTCATCGTCAGTATTCCGGTTGAAGTCAGCAACGAAGAACGGCTCGACGAAATACCTCACCACCACCAGGGCCTGCTGCAAAAACAGCAGCATATTTTGGTGGTTGATGACAACAAATCGGTGAGTGACGCCTTCGCGGCGCTGCTGGACAAGCTCGGCTATCAACATGAACTGTGCAATTCGTCGGAACGGGCGCTGCAAAAGCTGCTCCGTCGCCCTTATGACGCATTACTGCTGGATCTGCAAATGCCCGGCATTGACGGTGCCGCGCTGGCTAAACAATTACGCAGCCAACGTGGCCCCAACCGTGGTATTCCGATCGTGGGCATTAGCGCTTACACCCCGGAACAACTGTCTGCCGAACAGCGGGCGCTGTTCGACAATTACCTGATGAAGCCGGTCAGGCTGGACGCGTTGTCTTCCGCACTGGCTTCACTGCTGGCCGCTAGAGATTAAAACAGCGCAACAGTGCGGCTTCAATCACATGGAGCCGTACTGGCTTTTCATAAGGGCCCAGTACGTCATAGTCGCGCATCGCCCTGGCGATTTCAGATTCGCGCTGATCGGTCCCTAACTGGCCGGTGAGAACCAGAACCGGCGCATCCGGGTTATCCGAGGCGCGGATGGCTGCAATACATTGATCTGCCGTTTCCTGACCAATCAACCAGTCGACCACATAACCATCGAACAGGCTCTGCTGCAACGCCAGGTTAAAACTGCTGACATCATAAAATGCCACCGCATGAAAACCGCGGCTGTTTAGGTATTTGGTCAGCTCATCGGCCGCCTGATGTGAATCATCAAGTACCGCAATGCTCAGGCGCTCATCTTCGACGGCGGCTGAGCGAAGCTCGATCAGCTCCACGCAAAAACGCTGCCCCAGCGGCGCATCATCCGCACGATAAAGACACCATTGCCCCGCCTGCTGCAACGCGACATATTCCGACGAACGTCCGCCAACCAGCTCATGGCCGATATAAGCCACACAACCCAGTTCCACACCCCCCACGTAAAAGATGGCATCTCGCACCATAGTTTGCGCAGAGATGACATTTTCAGGGCCGGTGTCCACGATCGCGGCGGGCGTTTCCCCTAATGCCGCAGCGACGTTGTTAATTTGCTCCAGAGTCCAGGGACTTTGCCCCTTCAGCTTACGATGCGCATGCGAAAAACTCAGATCCAGAATGCGGCTGAGCTCTTTGGCATGCTGACGCTTACCAATCCCATAATGTACAAACAGTTCCCTGACCCGGTTTGCTATCGACTGTGAATCGAATTTCTGGTGATTGTTATCCATTTTTTCCTTCGATTTTTTTTGCTGTTTTTTCAGTCGTTTTCATACTTGCCGTGCAAAAAAGCGATCCAAAACTGGTATATGGTACAATGTATAACCTAAACATTGCTTGACATACCACATTATATAGTCAAACATGGTATCAGAAGAGACACACAGCAACACCACAATAAAAATATAACAATAGTAAGATCGCATCACCAATAATCATAATGACACCAGGGAAAGCTCGTTTCAGTTACGACGTGAGAGAATGTATGCAATAGATCCTCGTCGTAATTTGGGCCGTAGCGCTAATCTGTTTTACCGCGTTTTGAACCGGGATCCGCAAGGGTCCCGTTTTTTTTGTCGTTTTTACCGCAAAGCGGCGTGATGCATCATACGTTTTCCCTCCGTCATCACCCCGTTAAAATCCAAAAAAATAGGGCCAGCAAGCTGGCCCAGTGTTCGCTAACAAAATTAAGATAGGGGGATCAGAACTTCCAGGTGAAACCGGCGTTGACGCTGTTGTCCTGGTAGTTTTGCGACAGCAACCCGCCGTAGCCCAGCGACAGCGTGGCGTTCTTGTTCACCGCCACTTCCGCACTGGCTTTCAGCACCGCGCCGTCACGCGAGGCCGACACGCTGTTCACCACAAACGGGGAATTACCCCCGTTGAAGCGCAGCCCGGTACCGCGATCCAAATCGCCGTATTGATGCTGCCAACCCAGTTCGCTGCGCAGCGCCACGCTGGTGGTTTTGCTCGCCTGCCACTCGGTATCCGCACGCAGCCCCAGCGTCGAGACGGTCGCGTCGGTGTGTTGCTTGTCGCCCTGCAGCGCCGCCGCCCCGCCGTCCTCCGAGATACCGTTGTTCTGGAAGTTGATGTACGCCAGGTTGGCGAACGGCTCCAGATTGACCCAGTCAGCCTTCACGCTGTAACCCGCCTCGGCGAACACCTGCTCGGTGCGCGCGCTGTATTTCGCGGTTTCCCGATCTGACTGCATGCCGTAATTGACCGAACGCGAGGTATCGAAGCGGTGCCAGGTGTAGCCACCGCCGGCACGCAGCGCCAGTTCACCAAACTGTTTGCCGCCGTACACCGCCAGGTGGTAGTTGTCGCTGTCGGCATTCGAGCCGTAGCCGCCGTCCAGCGAGGTGCGGGTGTAGCCGGTTGCCACCCCTAACCGCCAGTCGTCCGCCAGCGCCGAGTCCAGCCCCACCAGCACGCCGTAGGTCGATGCCTGATAGCCGGTGGCATTGGCATCGCCCGACGCATGGTCCCAGGCTCCCAGCAGTTGCGCCCAGGCACCGCCGTCGTCGTCCGCCTTGATGTCCGGCGAGGTTGCCAGCCCTTCCGCCTGTCGCAGACGGCCGTTCAACGCGTCACGCAGGTAACGGCTGTCGTTAACCTGTGCCGAGGCAATATCCGCGTGGATCTGCCCGGACAACTGACGGAACGCCTGACGCGCTTCCCCTGCCGAACCGGTATTGAGGATGCTCTCGTACACCGGGTTGCCCGCCGCCAGGGCATCCGCCGCTGCCGCTACCGCGCGCTCGTTCTGGGTGGCTGCCACGCTGGCAAAGGAGGTGTCGTTACGGCCAACGTTCAGCGTGACCTGATTAGGTTGATAGGTCAGCCCGGTGCCCAGGAACAGGTAGTTTGGAGCCACCGAATCAAACTGCCCGCTGATACCCTGCTGAGCGGTCAGAATGTTGTACTGCTGGCCCAGCAGGCTGCGGACTTCGCTTTGCGACAGCAGATTGGTACTGTTCTCCAGCGAAACAGCGACTTCACCGCCACCGATCGTTGCCGATCCGCTGCTTTGGATCCGATCGCTCTGGCCATTGGGTGCCACTTCCACCGCATAACGGGAACCCGACTCGAAGCTTACGTTACGCGTCACGTTCAGCGCGCCGATCGAGTTGCCCGGTGCCACGGTACCGCCGCTGCGGGCGGTCAGTGACCCGACCGTGCCGGAACCACTCAGCACGCCGCTGTTTTGCACCGTGACGTCTGATGTGACCGAACCGTTAACCGCCAGCAGGCCGGTATTTACCCAGGTCGGGCCGGAATAGGTATTGGTGCCGGTCAGTACCAGCGCCCCCTGGCCTTCCTTGGTCAGGCCGCCATGGCCGTAGATGTCATTGGAATAGACCTCCACCGAACAGTGGTAGTCATCACAAATACGAGCCTGCAGCGTGCCTTGATCGATTTGCGCCCCGAAGCCGGGAATGTTGGCGACAAACTGTGACGAGCCGTAAGCCACGCCTGTCGGATCTGGAATGCGGAACTCTTCAGGAATATCTTCGACGGTATAGAACATGCCCGGGCCGTTAATCGCCTTGCCCAGATTGATCATCCCCCAGCCGTACAGCGCATCGATCCCCGGTGCGCCCATATCGGTGGCGGTGGTCTTCAACACGTCGGCAATTTGCGCCGACGTCATGTACGGGAAACGCTGCAGTAACACGGCAACCGCGCCGGTCACGTGCGGCGTCGCCATTGAGGTCCCATTTTTATTGCCATAGTCCGAGACCAATTGATTCGGATCGGAACCGTTGGCCACGGTGCTGTAGATTTTACTGCCCGGTGACGAGACGCAGAAACTGGCGGTATAGCCGCAGCGTGAAGAGAAGGTGCTGATGGTATAAGGCACGCGGTTGGTGGAGGCATCATCCTGTGCGACGCTGGCAACCGACAGCCAGTTAGGCGCAATATCCGGCACAAAATAGGCCAGACCGCTGATCACGTCAGGTTGGTTGTAGTTGCCGTCGTTACCGGCGGCGAACAAGACCAAAATGTTTTTGCGTGCCGCATCGATCGCGCCCTGATACCCCGCTCCCGCCAGGCTGCCCAGCAGCGGTTTCACCTGATCAAACTGTTCCTGTGCGTCTTTCAGTTCGAAATGCAGCGCGTCTGGCTTTTTGCCATTATCCGATAAGAAATCGGGAATACTGACGCCCCAACTGTTATTGATAACCCGCACGCCATTGTTGATCATCGCCTGCCAACCGGCGTTGGTTACGCTACCATCCAGCCCGAGGAATTCGCCATAGGCCGGGCCATCATTGTCGTTATCAACGCTGATGACCTGTGAATCAAAGGCCACGCCATGCATACCGATGCCGTCACGATTGGCCCCGCTGATGCCGGCCACGTGTACGCCGTGGTTAACCAGCGTCACCCCATCGCCATTATAGAAATGGAAGGTGCCGTCGAAGTAAAAACGATCGCCGGCCTTAATCCCCTTCCGATGCGGATCGGTATAGGCGCGGTTCCCCTGGGTCACCACGTTCACCAGTTTGCCGTCACCGGCGAATTCAGGGTGTTTATTCACCGGGGTATCAAAGATGCCCACCTTTTGCCCTTTACCGGTATAACCCGCGGCATAGGCCTCGTCAGCGTGAATCGCCCCCAACCCCCAGTTGGCGTTGAATTCATTACTGCGCCAGCTTGCCGGATCGCCTGACTTACCGCCTTCCGTATAGGGCGCAGCCTGTACGCCACCGGCCGCCAACAGCGCGCACAGCAAGGCGTTCAGTTTCCATGTCGGCGCCAATGCCGGTTTATTCTTTCCTGTCGCTTGCTTCATTCCCTTATCCTTTTTTTGTTTTAGTCAAACCGCCCCCCGACGAGGCGGTTTGTCCCTCTGTTTTTTAAGATCAGAATTTCCAGGTGAAGCCAGCGTTGACGCTGTTGTCCTGGTAGTTTTGCGACAGTAACCCGCCGTAGCCCAGCGACAGCGTGGCGTTCTTGTTCACCGCCACTTCCGCACTGGCTTTCAGCACCGCACCGTCACGCGAGGCCGACACGCTGTTCACCACAAACGGGGAATTACCCCCGTTGAAGCGCAGCCCGGTGCCACGATCCAAATCGCCGTACTGATGCTGCCAGCCCAGTTCGCTGCGCAGCGCCACCGACGTGGTTTTGCTCGCCTGCCACTCGGTATCCGCACGCAGCCCCAGCGTCGAGACGGTCGCGTCGGTGTGTTGCTTGTCGCCCTGCAGCGCCGCCGCCCCGCCGTCCTCCGAGATACCGTTGTTCTGGAAGTTGATGTACGCCAGGTTGGCGAACGGCTCCAGATTCACCCAATCGGCCTTCACGCTGTAACCCGCTTCGGCAAACACCTGCTCGGTGCGCGCACTGTATTTTGCGGTTTCCCGATCTGACTGCATGCCGTAATTGACCGAACGCGAGGTATCGAAGCGGTGCCAGGTGTAGCCACCGCCGGCACGCAGCGCCAGTTCACCGAACTGTTTGCCGCCGTACACTGCCAGGTGGTAGTTGTCGCTGTCGGCATTCGAGCCGTAGCCGCCGTCCAGCGAGGTGCGGGTGTAGCCGGTCGCCACCCCCAGCCGCCAGTCGTCCGCCAGCGCCGAGTCCAGCCCCACCAGCACGCCGTAGGTCGATGCCTGATAGCCGGTGGCATTGGCATCGCCCGACGCATGGTCCCAGGCTCCCAGCAGTTGCGCCCAGGCACCGCCGTCGTCGTCTGCCTTGATGTCCGGCGAGGTTGCCAGCCCTTCCGCCTGTCGCAGACGGCCGTTCAACGCGTCACGCAGATAACGGCTGTCGTTAACCTGTGCCGAGGCAATATCCGCGTGGATCTGCCCGGACAACTGACGGAATGCCTGCCGCGCTTCCCCTGCCGAACCGGTATTGAGGATGCTCTCGTACACCGGGTTGCCCGCCGCCAGGGCATCCGCCGCTGCCGCTACCGCACGCTCGTTCTGAGTGGCAGCCACGCTGGCAAAACTGGTGTCGTTACGGCCAACGTTCAGCGTGACCTGATTGGGTTGATAGGTCAGCCCGGTGCCCAGGAACAGGTAGTTTGGAGCCACAGAATCAAACTGCCCGCTGATACCCTGCTGCGCGGTCAGAATGTTGTACTGCTGGCCCAGCAGGCTGCGGACTTCACTTTGCGACAGCAGATTGGTGCTGTTCTCCAGCGAAACAGCGACTTCACCGCCACCGATCGTCGCCGATCCGCTGCTTTGGATCCGATCGCTCTGGCCGTTGGGTGCCACTTCCACCGCATAGCGGGAACCCGGCTCGAAGCTTACGTTACGCGTCACGTTCAGCGTGCCGATCGAGTTGCCCGGTGCCACGGTACCGCCGCTGCGGGCGGTCAGTGACCCGACCGTGCCGGAACCGCCCAGCACGCCGGCGTTTTGCACCGTGACGTCGGAAGTCACCGAGCCGTTGATTGCCAGTAGGCCCTGATTGATCAGCGTCGGCCCCGCGTAGCTGTTGTTACCGGTCAGCACCAGGGTACCGATACCCTGTTTGGTCAGGCCGCCGTGACCGGAAATGTTGTTGCTCCAGACATCCAACCCGCAATGCGTATCGTCACACACGCGTTCGGTCGGTTTGCCCTTGTCCAGCACCGCACCGACGCCCGGCAGATTCACCACGAACTGCTCCGGACCGTAAGCGCCGCTAACCCGAAACTCTTCAGGAATATCCTGCTCGGTAACAAACATGCCCGGACCGTTAATCGCCTTGCCCAGATTGATCATCCCCCAGCCGTACAGCGCATCGATACCCGGCGCGCCCATATCGGTGGTGGTGGTCTTCAGCACCGAGGCAACCTGTGCGCCGGTCATGTAGGGGAAGCGTTCCATCAGCACCGCAATGCTGCCGGCCACGTGTGGCGCCGCCATTGAGGTCCCGCTGTATTTGGCATAACCGGTGGTCAGGTTATCTACGCTGTTGCCTTCGATGATTGAGCTGTAAACCTTGCTGCCCGGCGCGGCAACGCAGAAGCTGGCGGTATAGCCACAGCGGGAGGAGAAGGTGCTGATGCTGTAGTCGCCGGCGTTATTCGGATCCTGCAGACTGGCGACCGACAGCCAGTTAGGGGCTATCTCCGGCACGAAATAGGCCAGCCCGGCCATGGCGTCCGGGTTATTGAGGTTGTAATCGTTACCGGCGGCAAAAATGGTGACGATGCCGCTGCGTGCCGCATCGATCGCGCCCTGATAAGCGCCACCGGCTTTTGTGCCGAGGATCTGTTTGATTTGATCGAATTGCTTTTGCGCGTCGGCGAGCGTGAAGTGGGGATAGGCCGGATCCTTGCCGCCCTGATCAAACTTCTCAGTGATGCCAATACCCCAGCTGTTGTTGATAATGCGCGCGCCGCTGGCGATCAACGCATCCCAGCCGGCCTGGTACACCGCGCCATCGTTACCGAGAATGATGCCGTCTTCCGGCCCGGGGTCGCCGTTTTCCGCGCTGATGATTTGTGCGTTGAACGCCACGCCGTGCATCTCGCCACCATCGCGGTTGCCGGCAGCGATACCGCCCACATGGGTGCCGTGTGAACCCAGGGTGCCGTCGGAATCCACGCTCGGCGTACCGTCATAGCGGAATACGTCGCCTTTTTTCACCGGAATGTAGGGATCGGTGTATTCGCGGATGCCGGTCGTCACCAGATTGATCACTTTGTCCTGGCTGGCAAACTCCGGATGTTTGGCATACACCGGTTGATCGAAAATGCCGAGTTTTACGCCTTTCCCGCTATAACCGGCGGCGTAGGCCTGATCGGCGTGGATCGCTCCCAGGCCCCATTCGGCGTTGAATTCATTACTGCGCCAACTCGCAGGATCGCCCGGCTTACCGCTCTCTACATAAGGTGCAGCCTGCGCTCCACCGATCGCCGCCAGACAAAAAAGCACAGCACTCCACTGTGCGCGATTAACACCAATTTCAGGCCAGCCGAAGGCCGCCTGAACAGGCTTGACTCCTCTACGTCTATTTTCCATCCCAGATACCGTCCATTGTTGTTTGCAAATGTCTTATTGATTTTTTTGTGTAACAGTTTCGTAACACCAAATAAATAAAGCACAACAATCTCAAGCGCGCCTAATGGGTCAAGGCACTGGATGACCTAAACGGCAAACCTAAGGATCGAGAAAACAGGGGAAAGGCATAAGGATCTTCGATGGCTATCACCAGCGAGAAGCGTGAATTTATGGTGCTGAGGATAAAATATAATTCAATGAAAAATAGGGATAATAGAGACAAAAAAGGCCGCAGGGACATCTCCATGCGGCCGGTAAAAAAATGCTTAAGATGCTCTTTTTATCAGTTTTAATTATAACTATTGCCAATACTCACTCAGTGAAATGTGCTGGTTTTCGCCGAGAATGACCGTAAAAATTGGACTATCATGCTAGCGGTTTTCTGCTGTTCATCGCATCTTCTTCAGCCTGGCGAATAATGGCTTTCGCCATCCATTGCGTCACATCCTGGATGCCACCGAGGTCCAGTCCCCAAATATCTTTCAGTACCAGGAAAACTTCCGAACCATAGATCAGCGAGAAAGAATGAATCACCCGCTGTAACGCCTCGGGCGGTAGTTTATCCTGCAATGGTTCTACTGCCAGATTCAGCAGCCGTTTGCGGTTGCCGCGGACGAACTTTTCCCCCGGCGTCGCTTGCGCCCACTGCTGTAATGAAAGTTGTAACGCAGCGCGCAAAGCCCCTTCATGTTGCTCCATCTGAGGGTAGGCGAAGGCGAGCAGTTGCTGAATCCGTGCCAACGCATCATCGTCATGCGGTCGCCATTCTAAAATAGGCCCGAGGCTTTCAGCCACGACAGCGGCGATCAGCTCGCTTTGAGTTGGGAAATAACGGTAAGCGGTAGCACGCGATACCTGCGCATGCGCAGCCAGCTCGGTAATAGAAGGAAAAACACCTTCGTCATATAACGCCATGGCACTGGTCAACAGTAAATGATGAGTTCTGGCCCGGGCAGAGGTCAGAGATTTTTCCTGTTTCATGGGAAAGGCAGTTATTAGCACGGCAACCTCATACTTCATCGCATCTCCCGCTCTCGGAACAGCATACGATAACCATCAAACCGACCGCATCCCGCTTTGTCGGCAGCATTAAAACGCTCAAAAATGAGACAGGTATCTCATTTCGTACTGAACTGGGCTTGCATAAATGATACGACCGTCTCATTATGTAGATATATTAATCATTTTAACTTAAACGACCAACACCAGGGTCCTACATAATTATTTAACGCTATAATTTAAAATAAAAAATTAGAAATTCGGCAGGAAAGATCAATGTTTAATACTTCAAATTTTGTCTACATTGCTACCACAGCAGATACCAAAGGACAAGAGTTGGAGTATGTCCGCCAGATTATCGCCAACCTCGGTTTACCCACGGTTACCATTGATCTCTCTACCAGCAACCTGCCGGCGAACCCGGCAGCCGATATCTGCGCTGAGGAAGTTGCCGGCTACCATCCCGAAGGGGCCAGGGCCGTATTTTGCCCCAACCGCAGCCATGCCATTACCGCGATGGCACTCGCCTTCGAACGTTTTCTCCTGACACGCCACGATATCGCGGCCCTGCTTGGTTTGGGCGGCTCTGGCGGCACAGCCATTATCACTCCGGCGATGCAAAAATTACCCATCGGCCTGCCTAAATTGATGGTTTCAAGCATGGCTGCAGGCGACGTCTCGGCGTATATCGGCAACAGCGATATCGCCATGCTGTATTCCGTCACGGATATAGCAGGCCTGAACCGTATATCGCGCCGTGTCCTGAGCAATGCAGCATGCCAGATTGCTGGAGCGGTACGTTTCGCCACCGCTCATGACATCGAGGAAAAACCGGCTGTCGGTCTGACGATGTTTGGCGTCACAACGCCTTGCATAAAAATGGTTGTTTCCGCGCTCGAACCTCAATGGGACTGCTTGGTATTCCACGCCACCGGCAGTGGAGGCAGAGCGTTGGAGAAACTGATCGATAGCCGTTTGCTGAGCGCAGCGCTGGATCTGACCACAACCGAAGTGGCCGATTATCTGTTCGGAGGGGTTCTTCCCTGCAATGAGGATCGCTTTAGTGCCATCGCCCGCACCGGCATCCCCTGCATACTATCCTGTGGTGCATTGGATATGATTAATTTTGGCCCCCCAGAAACGGTACCGGCGCGTTATGCCGAACGCCTGATCCACCAACATAACCCTCAGGTTACTTTGGTTCGCACTACACCGCAGGAAAATGCCAGTATCGGACGCTGGATAGGGGAAAAAATGAATGCTTGCAGCGGTGAGATACGATTTGTGATCCCGGGAGGGGGGGTATCCGCACTGGATGCTCCGGGACAGCCTTTTTGGGATCCGCAGGCATTGGCCGCCTTTATGCAAGCGTTAGAAAGTACGCTTCGGCCAACTAACAAACGACGGCTGATAAAAACGGCTTATCATATTAACGATCCGCGTTTTGCACATATTGTTACCGAACAGTTTCAACATATTGCCAACCCTCGCCTCTTATCGAAGTGACTCCTTTTTGGTCAGAAAAAGCAAAAGGGCCAGAGATTAATCTGGCCCTTCTTATATTCACCACATGAATTTATTACTGTGAATTCGTCATTTTCGACTTCATGTTATTCATGTGTTCCATCATTTTTTGTTCGCGTTTCTGATAATTCTCATTGTATTGTTTTTTCTGCTCAGGGGTCAGCAGGTTATACATTTTATTTTCAGCCTTGGCGCGCTCCAGCATATGTTCGGACTGTGCTTTGCTGATGGCATCAATTTGGGTTTTCGCTTTGGCTTCATCGAAACTGTCGGAAGCGACCATACTATGCAGTGCCTGGCGTTCTTCTTTAGTACCTTCGCCGCGTTTCTGGTGCGATTCTTTCATAATATCGCGCATTTGCTGGCGCTGTTGCTCGGTCAGGTTCAGGCCGGCAAATGGCCCACCTTTACCTTCACCTTTATGGTGCATCATTTTCATGTTCATCGGGGCGGCGTCTGTAGTAGCCGGTGCTGCCGTGGTATCTGCAGCGAAAGCCATGGAGGCAGAACCCAGTGCCAGAGTTGAAGCGACAAATAAAGCGGTCAGTTTACGCATATTCATTTCCTTAAAATTATTCTTCATCAGGAGCGCTGTACGTGAACAGGCTCATCTTTCGTCGGAGATAATAATAGGCCGATAAATATATAGTAATGCGATTGTGTGTAAATTTATTAAAGCCCGAAACACTTTTATCCATCAATAATGAATGAATTATGAAGATGGTGCGTATTATTTGGAAAGTTTGGTTTCCCAGAGCATAAAAACCACCACAACATGATGTCTTTTTCTATAGGATTATTCCCACCAGCGGCCCACTTTATTATAATGTAGCCCCCTCCGCTACAACCGCCCGGCAACAAAATGATCGCAGTGCGCGAAGCACCAGGATCGCATCAATCTCTCGAAATCCCAGGTTCTCACTTACACTTTAAAACGTGCGGCAATTTGACGATTACAGGGCAAAACTAATTATTGCTTATATAATAGTTTCATCCCCCGCCGGTGTAAAACCTGTTATATGATGGAGATACGTGCACTACGGCCACTCCCGGGCCAGAAACCTGCGGCTGCGCTCATCGCACAGACCTGGCTGTCGTGCCCTTTTGAGGAATCATCATGTTCGCAGACCAAGGCCCTATGCTTCTTAACGCTCACTTCGGCACCAACAGCCCTTATTGGCGATTGGCGTTTGACAGCAATGCGTTGGCGTTGTCGGCAGTCAAAGGTAAAACTCATATGGCCGTGGCGCTCAGCGCCATGCAGGCGGCTAAAATCCGTCGCCTGAGCGGCATTACCGCCAGCCTTGATATCACCATCACGCTCGGCGGCGAACCGATACATCTGCATCTGGTCGGGCGACGAGTCAACAATCTGGAATGGGCAGGCACCGCTTCCGCCTTCAGCGACACCCAATCGGTCGCCCGTGACCTGGTACACGGCCTTTCCTTTGCCGAGCAGGTGGTGTCCGAAGCCAACTCAGTGATTGTGATTGTCGATCAACACGGCCGCATTCAGCGTTTCAACCGCCTGAGCGAAGAGTACACCGGGCTGCACGAACATGATGTTATTGGTAAAAACGTCTTTCAATTATTTATGAGCCCGGAGGAAGCCTCGGCATCACGGCGCAACATCGCCGGTTTTTTCCGTAATGGTTCCTCCTATGAGGTAGAACGCTGGATCAAAACGGTGAAAGGCGAGCGGCTGTTTTTGTTCCGCAACAAGTTCGTCCACAGCGGCAGCGGCAAAAATGAAGTTTTTTTGATTTGCTCCGGTACCGATATCACCGAAGAACGCCGCGCCCAGGAACGTCTGCGGGTGCTGGCCAATACCGACATCATTACCGGCCTGCCCAATCGCAATGCCATTCAGGACAAAATAACCCAGTCGATCGCCACTCGCGATGGCCACAGTGTTGGCCTGGTGTATCTCGATCTCGACAATTTTAAAAAGGTTAACGACGCCTACGGCCATATGTTCGGCGACCGTTTATTGGTGGAGGTGTCGCTGGCGGTGCTCGGCTGTCTGGATAACGACCAAACCCTGGCCCGGTTGGGGGGAGATGAATTCCTGGTGCTGGCCCAGCAGGCCGACCGCGAAATGCTGCAACGCCTGGCCCAGCGCATTATCGACCGGCTGAAAACGCCGTTCCGCATAGGGCTTATCGAAGTTTATACCGGCTGTTCTATTGGTATCGCACTGTGTCCCGAACACGGCAACGACCTCGACAGCCTGATCCGCAGTGCCGACACCGCCATGTATGTCGCCAAAGAGCACGGCAAACGGACCTATACCGTGTTCTCGCCGGAAATGAATAAACGCGTCGCGGAATACATGTGGCTGGACACCAACCTGCGTAAGGGATTGGAACAAAATCAACTGGTGGTGTATTACCAGCCCAAAATAGAGGCGCTCAGCGGCAGGGTATGCAGCGTGGAAGCGCTGGTACGCTGGGATTCCCCCGAGCGCGGCCTGATCCCGCCGCTACAGTTTATCTCTTACGCGGAAGAGTCCGGTCTGATCGGCCCACTCGGCCGTTGGGTGCTGCAAACCGCCGCCAAACAGGCCGCTCAGTGGCAACGACAGGGGTTGCAACTGCGGGTCGCGGTCAATCTTTCCGCCCGCCAGTTGGTGGATGACTCTATCGTTGAAGATCTGGCGCAGGTGTTGCAGCACAATCGGTTGACCCCCTGCCTGCTGGATTTCGAACTCACGGAAAGCAGCCTGATTGAGGATGAGAAACGCGCTCGCGAAGTGATCACCCGGCTACGCGAGCTGGGCGCACAGGTCCATCTTGATGATTTTGGCACCGGCTACTCTTCGCTGGCGCAGCTGGCGCGTATTCCGCTGGATGCGATTAAACTGGATAAAAGCTTTGTGCGCGGAGTGAATGACAATCCGGTTTCACAATCGCTGGTGCGTGCCATCGTCGCGGCGGCCGAAGCGCTTAAATTCCGGGTGATCGCCGAAGGCGTGGAAACAGAAAGCGAAAATCGGTTCCTCGATGAAATCGGCGTGGATGAAAAACAGGGGTTCCTGTTTGCGCGGCCAATGCTCCCGGAACAGCTGGAGCATTGGCTGCAGTCTTATCGCCCGCCATCCTCCTCAGCGTGAGGCGGGCAGGGCAACATTAGCCGGCACGACGCAGGTTCAGGGTATGACGATCCTGCAGCATCACCAGACGTTCGATATAGGCGCGATCTTTCTCCTCGATAGTGAAGGCCGAATGCACCCAGTCTTCGGTAATGTCCATCAGTTCCGAACGCGTCAACTGCAACACCCGCTGACGGGCACGCAGCATGGCACGCATGCCGTTCAGTTTGGGCCGAATGGTATCGATAAAGGTACGGGTCGCTATATAAGCGTCGCCAGGCTGGAATAACTGATCGACCAGGCCACGGCTTTCAAACCATTCCGCGGTATGCGACTCGCCGCCCCAAATCAGCTCTTCTGCCAGGCGCATGTTTCCTTTACGCGCCACCAGCGAATAACCGCCCATGCCGGGGAACAGATTAAACGCAATTTCCGGGAAGCCCATGCGCGCATTGTTCTGCGCCAGAACGAAATGGTGCGCCAGCGCCGCTTCAAAGCCGCCGCCCAGTGCACTGCCCTCGACCATCGCGATGCTAACCGCTCCGGTATCAAATCCGCGAGCCGCCGCATGCACGCAATCAATGCAGGCCCGTGCGTAAGCCATCATCGCCTCACGTTTGCGATTTTTAATCGCCTCGGCGAAGAACTGCAAATCGCCACCCACGTTGAACATATTGGGCACCAACGAGCCAGTGACCCAAAAATCAAACTGCAATGATGATTCTTTGGCTGCCTGCGCCAACGTCATGATGTCTTCAATTAACGCCTGATTAAAACAAGGGCGCGGTTCCGCACGCAGCAGCATCCACATGATGTGTCGCCCTTCTTCATAGTAAGCGGAAATCTGTGTCAAATTGCCCGCTTCGGTAAACGGACGACAGGTGGGGTGATTAAGTAATTTCATATGACCTTCCATTTTATCCAGTGATAACAGGTGAAACCGTTCCAGCCCCTACGGCTGCAGTCACGCGGCGGCTGGTAAACCGCAGCGCCACATCATGAGTAAACGCTTTCTTGGTGATGAAACAGATAAAAATTGGAGGTCGATGAACGAAAAAAACCCCGCTGGCACGGGGCTGACATAAGAATTTTACCTATCGGCAGGTAGTAACATTTCACCCGATGAACGAACGCGTTAAGCTCACAAATTAGCCGGTTGCCCCACCCGGCGGCCAAATCAGCGCGCCTTTTGGCTATAATCAAGGCTGAGAGAGCCTATTTATCGTTAAGGAAATCGTGACGTAATGCCTACAGGATCAGATAAAGACCCCCGACAGCCCAACAGTGAAGCGCCGCAAAAGCCGCTGATCGCCATCAAAACCGGCCACCAGACTATTGACCGCCGCATCTCCGGTTTTTCACGCCTGGTCGAACGCATCAAGGCCTGGCCAAGCATCGCTCACCTGCTGCGCGCCACCGAGCGCTTTAACGATCGTCTGGGCAGCCAGTTCGGCGCCGCTATCACCTATTTCTCGTTTCTTTCGCTGATCCCGATTCTGATGGTGTCGTTTGCCGCCGTCGGCTTTGTGCTGGCATCCAATCCTGACCTGCTGACTGAGCTGATTAATAAGATTGTCGGCAGCATCAGTGACCCTACGCTGGCCAGCACGCTGAAAAACACCGTCAATACGGCGATTCAGCAGCGCACCACCGTGGGGCTGACCGGTCTGGCGCTGGCGCTGTATTCAGGCATCAGTTGGATGGGTAACCTGCGTGAGGCGATCCGCGCGCAGTCGCGTGACGTATGGGAACGTAATCCGCAGGATCAGGAAAAAATCTACTTCAAATACACCCGCGACTTTATTTCGCTGAGTGGATTGGTGGTGGCGCTGATTATCACCCTGACGCTGACCTCCATCGCCGGTTCGGCACAGGCGGCCATTGTCCGTGCACTGGGCCTGGAGGGTATCGAGTGGCTGCGGCCGGCGATGACGCTGATTGCGCTGTCAATCTCCATCTTCGCCAACTATCTGCTGTTCCTGTGGATATTCTGGATGCTGCCGCGACATAAGCCGAAGAAAAAGGCGCTGTTGCGCGGCACGCTGCTTGCCGCCATTGGCTTCGAAGTGATTAAGTTTGTGATGACCATGACGCTGCCACAGGTGGCTAAATCGCCTTCCGGTGCCGCCTTTGGTTCGGTAATCGGGTTGATGGCGTTTTTCTATTTCTTTGCCCGACTGACGCTTTTTTGCGCCGCCTGGATCGCCACCGCGCAATATAAAGAAGACAAAACTCTGCCAGCCTCCGAGCAATCCGCCCCCTAAAGCAATGCAATCATACCGGCCACCTTCTGGTGGCTGGTTTTTTATTCCGGAATTAAGCCTAAAACCCAGCACATAAAACCAAAATATCAACACCACACCTAGCAAATCCAGCATAACAAACTACCCAATAACTTTTCTTTGCGGCTTTTACAGATGTTAAGTCTGCAAATCATTCATTTGGCAACGTTAAAAACCACGCAGAAACACGCCAATGAAACATTAAGCTTTTTAACCGGTTAATTGCGGCATTGTACAAAGTTTCACCATTGAAAAGGCATTTTGCTATGACTAAGATGGATTTTTACCAATCCAAAATATAAGAAAAATTATGCAAGCCTCCATCGCACCAACTCTGGACGCCGACGACGCGCCAACACCAGTCAACTCACGCGGAAAAGTGATTGTCGCCTCGCTGGTCGGGACCGCCATCGAGTTTTTCGATTTCTATATTTACGCCACCGCAGCGGTGATCGTATTCCCGCATATCTTCTTCCCGCAGGGCGATCCCACCACCGCAACGCTGCAATCACTGGCTACCTTTGCCGTCGCCTTTGTGGCGCGTCCGATTGGCTCGGCGCTGTTCGGCCACTTTGGCGATCGCGTGGGGCGCAAGGTGACGCTGGTCGCCTCGCTGCTCACCATGGGGATTTCCACCGTGCTGATCGGCCTGCTGCCAAGCTACGAAACCATCGGCATCTTCGCCCCTATCCTGCTGGCGCTGGCGCGATTCGGTCAGGGCCTGGGGCTGGGGGGTGAATGGGGCGGAGCCGCCTTGCTGGCAACCGAGAACGCCCCTCCCAAGAAGCGGGCGCTGTATGGTTCGTTCCCACAGCTGGGCGCGCCTATCGGTTTCTTCTTCGCTAACGGCACCTTCCTGCTGCTCTCCTGGCTGGTGACCGACCAACAATTTATGGAATGGGGCTGGCGCGTGCCGTTTATCCTGTCCGCCGCCCTGGTGCTGATCGGCCTGTACGTGCGCGTGTCGCTGCATGAAACTCCGGTATTCGCCAAGGTGGCCAAAGCCGGCAAACAGGTGAAAATTCCACTCGGAACCCTGCTGAGCAAGCATTTGAAGGCGACCATCCTCGGCACCTTTATCATGCTGGCGACCTATACCCTGTTCTACCTGATGACGGTTTACTCAATGACCTACGGCACCACGGCGCAGCCGCTGGGGCTGGGTTACTCGCGCAACAGTTTCCTGTGGATGCTGATGGTGGCAGTGATTGGTTTTGGTGTGATGGTGCCGATTGCCGGCCTGCTGGCCGATGCCTTTGGTCGCCGCAAGACCATGATCGTTATCACTCTGCTGATGATCGCCTTCGCCTTCCTGTTCCCAAGCATGCTGGGCTCCGGTAACCAGGCGCTGGTGATGGGCTTCCTGCTGTGTGGTCTGAGCATCATGGGCCTGACCTTCGGCCCGATGGGCGCTCTGCTGCCAGAACTGTTCCCGACCGAAGTGCGTTATACCGGGGCCTCGTTCTCGTACAACGTGGCGTCAATCCTCGGGGCGGCAGTGGCACCTTATATCGCTACCTGGCTGGCAACCCACTACGGCCTGTTCTACGTCGGGCTGTATCTGGCATCCATGGCCTGTCTCACGCTGATAGCCCTGTTGCTGATGAAAGAAACCCGCGACCAGTCGCTGTAACCCTGCTTATGCGGCCCCTGCCTGCGGGGCCGCACTCCCCGCGTTGTCTCCTGTCATAAAATCAGACTATGCTGAATGCTTCTCCTTTTACGGAAATGGAAATCAATCATGTCTTTGCGCCGCAGGCTGTTTTTGTACGTTGCGCCGTTGCTAATGGCCGCCATTGTCATTGCTGGTGCGCTCTGGATATGGGTGAAGCCACCCCAGTCGAGCGCGCTGTGGCGCATCGTCAGCCAACAGTGTCTGCCCAACCAACAGGCAAACAACAACCCGGCGCCCTGTGCGCAGGTGGACCCTCAGGCCGGTTTTGTGGTGTTTAAGGACCGTAACGGGCCACTGCAATATCTGTTGATGCCAAGCGCTAAAATCACCGGAATCGAAAGCCCCGAGGTACTGGCTGCCACGACCCCAAACTTCTTTGAGCAAGCCTGGCAGGCACGACACTTTATGGCGGATAAATATGGTAAAGAGATTGATGACGCCGATATTTCGCTGGCGATTAATTCAGCCTATGGCCGCACTCAGAACCAGTTGCACATTCATATCTCCTGCCTGCTGCCTGCGGTAAAAACGCAGTTGGCGCAGTATGCGGCAGATTACAGCCAGCGGTGGGAACCGTTGCCTGGCGGCCTGCTGGGCCATGACTATCTGGTGCGCCGGGTGACGCCTGAAGAGTTGCACAAACAGGGTGCTTTCCGCCTGCTGGCAGATGAGGTAGCACGCTCAAAGGGGCGCATGGGGAGCTTTGGCCTGGCGATGACGGCCTTGCCGGGCGGCGATTTTCTGTTGCTGGCCACCGAGCGCAGCCTGCTGCCGTTTACGCTGGCTTCGTCAGAAGAGATCCAGGATCACGACTGCCGGGTTCTGCAGTAAGCCTGGCCCGCAGTGCGGGCCGTTAGCGATCATTTTTTCTGCTTCATCTGCTGAAGGATTTTCCCGCACTGGTTTTCTTCACCGCCTTCGCTGGGCGAAACCAATGCCAGCAGGGCCGCTGCCGGCGTCAGCACCACGCCCAGTGCCACCGCCGCCGCACCACGAGCAATCAGCGGGCCGGCCTTCACACCGGCATCCGGGTGGGCGAAGGTGCCTTTCACGTACAGCGGTGAACGCAGCGTCAGCACCCGCATGCCCTTGCTTTCCGGATCGATGGACAAGTCCAGCCGCTCGGTGGCGAAGTTGGTATTGCCGCTGATGTTGATAATCGCGTTCTCGGTGTCGAACACAAACAGCCGAGGTGCCGCCACGCCGTCGCGGATACCAACATCCGCCGCCGCGCAGTTTATCCCCACGACGTCATCACCAAATAATTGCGCCACCAGATAGTTGCCGACGTTCAATCCGAGAATTTCCATCAGGCTGCGGCTAATCACCCCGTTGTTAATCACCATGCGCAAATCGCCGCTGCTGGTCGCCAGCAGATCGGCCACCGAATTACCGCTGCCGGTCAGTTTGGCATCGCCGTTCAATTGCCCCAGGCTACGCTTCATCGAGCCTACATCCGGCAGCAACTGCTTGAGCTGGAATTTACGCGCATGCAAATCAGCCCGACCCTGCATCGGATTTTTGCTGCCATCGAGCCGGACGGTCGAATTGAGGTTACCGCCCGCCACGCCGAACCGCAGCGGATCCATCACAATGACGCCGTTATCCAATTGCAGATGGGTATAGAGATCGCTCAACGGCAGCGAACTGCCGTGTTCAATGCGTTTGGCGGTGAATTTGACGTCCGCATTCATCACCTTCCAGCTTTTGGTATCAAACTTTTCTACCGGCAGCACTTTACCGGCCGGCTGGCGACTCTTCTCACCGCGACCGGCTTTTTGCGTATTGGAGTCGGCACCAATCAGCGGTGCCAGATCGGCAAAGCGCAGCTGTTTCGACAACACTTCGCCGCTCAGCGTAGGCCGGGGTTTTCCGGCGACATATTTCAAATCACCGTGGATATCGCTGTCGCCAATTTTGCCGTCGAATTTCTGGTACTGGAACACCGCGCCGCCTTTCTCGTGCAGTCGGGCAGTCAGGTGGCCATCGGTGGAGTATGGCGGGGTATTGGGCAACAGCACGCCGGTGAGGGCATACAGGTTACCCAGGCTGTCGCCGGAGAATTTAAGCCGCAGATCCAACCCGCCAAGGTTCATCGGGTCGGACAACGTCCCCGCCACCACCACCCGAGTGGAACCGGAGCGTACGTCGGCCTGCAGCGGGAATGGCACCTCGGCATTCTGCAACGACAGCATGCCGCCAATCTTGCCACTGCCCGATAACGGCTCGCCGTTGTATTTGCCTTTCACCTTCCAGCCGAAAATATAGTCTTGGGGGATCGTCGTGCCGGCATCTTTTTTGCCGGTGACTTCACTAAATGGCAAAGGCTTGCCGAGTGGATCAATCTCCGCGCGAAAATCGGCCTTCAGCGTGGCGTCCTTGAAAGCAATCTGGCCGCGATCGAAGACGATGTCATGAATATTCACCGACCAGGCAGACGGCGGCTGGTTAGGGTCACCGGCCAGGTTGAAGGTCCAGTTATTCTCACCGTTGGCCAACCGCTGCAAGCTGGCGTTCGGCTGCTTCAGCCAGATACGCGGGATCAACAGTTGTTTGCCCAACAGTGCCAGCGGCGAAATGCTCGCTTCGACGCGCTGTAACTGCACCATGCTGTCGCCAGGGATATTTTTCGGGTTGCCCAGCACCACATCTTCGGCATGAATTCGCGGCCAGGGCACCCAGGCGCGCCAGCCACCTATATCTTTATCATCGCGTGACCAGTCCACCCCCAAATCGCCACGGATGGCGAACGGACGATGCAACTCGGCCGACACCTTGTCATTGATGGTCGGTTTGAGGCGGTTCCAGTCGAAGGTCAGCACAAAGACCACCAACGCGGCGATGATCAGCAGCACAATGCCGCCAACCCAAGTGAACGCTTTTCCTGTTCTTGTCATAACGGCTCCCTGAACGCGATAGCTTACCCATAAATTGATAAGTGGCTTTACCAAGCCTAGCCGAGGATAGGCAAGAGTTCACGCTTTAGAGGGAGACGGGGCTCAGGCGACAGGCATGGAAAATCGTGTAGGCAGGCTTTGCAGGGTGTCGAAATGGGCCGGACGAGAAAGAAAGTAACCCTGAGCGGCCAGCGCGCCAGAGCGCTGTACCAGCAACCATTCCTGCTCGGTCTCCACCCCTTCGACGATCACCCCTTCGCTATGCTGGTTCATCATTTTGATCAGGGTAACAAGTAACTGGACGCCATCTTCCGTTTGCTTGAGCAAGGTGAATAACTCACGCGCAACCTTGATGTATTGATAACGCCAGGTGCTGACGGCCGAGAAATTCGCCAGGCCGCTACCGAAGTCATCCAGCCACAGCCGATCTGCACCGGCAATCTGCTGCAACGGGCCGTTTAATGCCATCCCGGCGTGCTCCACCAGCTCAAAGCGCAGATAGGGCATGCCGGCAATCTGACGTTGCAACGCGCCGTGCTGCTGCAATGCCTGCAAGGCAATACCGTCGATATTGACCGACACCATCAACCCGTGGCGGGTCAGCAGCGGCTGCCAGTACTGCAGCAGTTCCAGCTGTTCCTGAATGATCTGCAGGCGCTTGCGGACGTCGAGGGCGGCGAAATAGTGCTCCGGGGACAGTCGTTTGTCCGGCGCGGACGGATGAGATACCGCGGTTAGTAGTTCAAGCGCCAGTAAAGCGCCACAGGTGCGGTAGATCGGCTGGAAGGTGTACTGACGGCGGCATTGACGCCAATAATGCTGCGCTTTGATATGCGTGCATACGGCGAGGAGTGGCGCCAGCAGACCCGAAGTCATCTTGGTTGTCATTGGTACTATTGCCATCGAAGGGAAATGAAAACGCTCAGGCTTGCATGATTGCCTCCCTGATTTATCGGCAGCGGGCGATAAAACTTTAAGCGGCGGCGAAAGCCTTCTACATTGAATACTGGTATTAAAACCCAAGGAAAATACATGCCCTACGTAAATATCAAAATTACCCGCGAAGGCGCGACGCCGGAGCAAAAGAAACAGCTGATCGCCGGGGTGACCCAACTGCTGGTAGATACGCTGGGCAAGAACCCGGCTACCACCGTGGTGGTCATTGACGAAGTAGAAACCGACAACTGGGGTATTGGTGGCCAAAGCGTCACCGACCTGCGCGCCGCCGCTAAATAACGGCCGCAGGTTGGCTACGCATCGGGAAACTTTTTAGTTTCCCGATCGCCGTCATAAATAAATTAAAACGTTGTTTTATTTTTATTGACTCCC
This sequence comes from Serratia sp. BIGb0163, assembly GCF_024809935.1. Lineage (NCBI taxonomy): Bacteria > Pseudomonadati > Pseudomonadota > Gammaproteobacteria > Enterobacterales > Yersiniaceae > Serratia > Serratia sp. BIGb0163. Next base: position 22,331 of record NZ_JANUDZ010000007.1, on the reverse strand, counting down.
CCATCCCTTGCATTGAGACTGGCTGTATTTCGCATCAATTCATCTTCTTCTTTCAGCCAGGGCTCGTTGACTATGACCACCCAAAATCTTGCCGTGATCGGCGAATGCATGATTGAGCTGTCGCAGAAAGGCGCGGATCTGAGCCGCGGTTTTGGCGGCGATACGTTAAACACCGCCGTCTACATTGCCCGCCAGGTGGCGGAAAGCACGCTGCAGGTGCATTACGTGACCGCACTCGGCACCGACAGTTTCAGCCAGGAAATGCTGCAGGCGTGGCAGCAGGAAAAGGTCAACACCAGCCTGATACAACGGCTGGAGAACAAGCTGCCGGGGCTGTACGTGATTGAAACCGATGCCACCGGCGAACGCACCTTCTATTACTGGCGCAACGACGCTGCCGCTCGCTACTTGCTGGCTGGCCCACAGGCGGAGAATTTGTGCGAGCAACTGGCCCAATTCGATTATCTGTACCTCAGCGGCATCAGCGTGGCAATCCTCGATACGGTCAGCCGCAGCAAGCTGCTGACATTGCTAAGACAGTGTCGCGCCAACGGCGGCAAGGTGATTTTCGATAACAACTATCGGCCGCGCCTGTGGCAAAGCCGGGAAGAAACCCAGCAGGTTTACCGCGAAGTGCTGGCCTGCACCGACATTGCCTTCCTGACCCTGGATGACGAAGATCTGCTATGGGGCAAACTGCCGCTGGAACAGGTGGTGCAGCGCACTCAGCAGCTCGGGGTAACGGAGATAGTGATTAAACGTGGCGCGGATAGCTGCCTGGTGTTCAGCGCCGAAGGCAGCGAATTTGAAATCCCGGCAGTGCGCCTGCCAAAAGAAAAGGTGGTGGATACCACTGCGGCAGGCGATTCCTTCAGCGCCGGTTATTTGGCAGTGCGTTTAACCGGTGGTGATGCCGTGCAGGCGGCGCAGCGCGGTCATCTGACCGCCAGCACGGTAATCCAACACCGCGGAGCCATTATTCCACTGGCGGCCATGCCGCAATAATTCCTGATCTCCAAAAATGCGAAAGGCCAGCAACAACGCTGGCCTTTTTATTGGACTCGAAAACCAATCTTAATACCCTATGGATTTCAAGTTGTAGCTAGGCGCCAAGCTATCTCATCCCCAGGAGCTTACTTTAGTAAGTGACTGGGGTGTGATAGTGCAGGTAACAACGCTACAGCTTGAAAGACTCCGGGTATTTAGCCTGCTACCGCGATGCGTTTCATATCGGTCATATACCCGCGCAGCTTGCGGCCAACGGATTCGATCGGGTGATTACGCACCGCTTCGTTCACGTCACGCAGTTGCGCGTTGTCTACCGAAGTACCGGCCACGGATTTGCCCAGGTCACCCGCCTGCAGGGTGGTCATGAACTCTTTCAGCAGCGGCACTGCCGCGTTGGCGAACAGGTAGTTGCCGTATTCTGCGGTATCAGAGATAACCACGTTCATTTCGTACAGACGCTTACGCGCAATGGTGTTGGCGATCAGCGGCAGCTCGTGCAGTGATTCGTAGTAAGCGGATTCTTCGATGATACCCGCGTCAACCATGGTTTCGAATGCCAGCTCAACACCGGCTTTCACCATGGCTACCATCAACACGCCATGGTCAAAGTATTCCTGCTCGCTGATTTTACCTTCGAACTGTGGCGCATTCTCGAACGCCGATTTGCCGGTCTCTTCACGCCAGTTCAGCAGTTTCACGTCGTCTTCTGCCCAGTCAGCCATCATGCCACCGGAGAAAGCGCCGGAGATGATGTCGTCCATGTGTTTCTGGAACAGCGGTGCCATGATCTCTTTCAACTGCTCAGACAGCGCATAGGCACGCAGTTTGGCCGGGTTGGACAGGCGATCCATCATCAGGGTGATGCCACCCTGCTTCAGCGCTTCGGTGATGGTTTCCCAGCCGAACTGGATCAGTTTTTCTGCATAAGCCGGGTCAGTGCCTTCAGCAACCAGTTTGTCGAAGCACAGCAGCGAACCCGCCTGCAGCATGCCGCACAGAATGGTCTGCTCGCCCATCAGGTCCGATTTCACTTCGGCAACGAAGGAAGATTCCAGTACGCCCGCACGGTGGCCGCCGGTCGCCGCTGCCCAGGCCTTGGCAATCGCCATGCCTTCGCCTTTCGGATCGTTTTCCGGGTGAACCGCAATCAGAGTCGGCACGCCGAAACCACGTTTGTATTCTTCACGCACTTCGGTGCCCGGACATTTTGGCGCTACCATCACTACAGTGATGTCTTTACGTACCTGCTCGCCCACTTCTACGATGTTGAAACCGTGGGAGTAGCCCAGCGCCGCACCGTCTTTCATCAGCGGCTGTACGGCACGAACGACCGAGGTATGCTGCTTGTCCGGCGTCAGGTTAACCACCAGGTCTGCCTGTGGGATCAAATCTTCGTAGGTCCCTACCTTGAAGCCGTTTTCGGTCGCTTTACGCCATGAAGGACGTTTTTCGTCGATGGCTTCCTTACGCAGGGCATAGGCCACGTCCAGGCCGGAGTCACGCATGTTCAGGCCCTGGTTCAGCCCCTGCGCGCCACAGCCGACAATCACCACTTTTTTGCCTTTCAGGTAGCCGGCTTCATCAGCAAATTCTTCACGTGCCATAAAGCGACACTTGCCCAATTGCGCCAACTGCTGACGCAGGTTCAAGGTGTTGAAATAGTTAGCCATGGTGGTGCTCCAGTTAGATGTTGTGTCGACTATGGGTATCGATGTTATTTTCATTCCCCGCCCTGTCTGTGCGGAGATTCGTTAAACTCAATGTATAACAGGAAACGCGTTGCTTAAATTGATATATTACGAATGTGACATTGCAATTTATGCAACACTCTTGCTGCGAGCGTACTGATATGGATTTGCGTGATTTAAAGCTATTCCTCCATCTGGCTGAAAGCCATCACTTTGGCCGCACCGCCAAGGCGATGCACGTCAGTCCTTCGACGCTGTCCCGCCAGATCCAACGGCTGGAAGAGATCCTCGGGCAACCGCTGTTTTTGCGCGATAACCGCACCGTGCAGCTCACCGATGCCGGTGAACAGTTAAAAGATTTTGCCCAGCAGACGCTGCTGCAGTACCAGCAACTGAAACATTCGCTGGGCCAACATGGCCCTTCGCTAAGCGGCGAATTACGGCTGTTTTGCTCGGTTACCGCCGCCTACAGCCACCTGCCGCCGATCCTCGATCGCTTCCGCGCACAGCATCCACTGGTAGAAATAAAACTGACCACCGGTGACGCCGCCGATGCGGTCGATAAAGTGCAGTCCAACGAAGCCGATCTCGGCATTGCCGGGCGGCCCGAAACCCTGCCCACCAGCGTGGCGTTCACTAAAATCGGTGAGATCCCGCTGGTGCTGATTGCTCCGGCGCTGCCCTGCGCGGTACGCAGCCAGGCGTTTGCCGAGCAGCCCGACTGGGCCAATATTCCGTTTATCCTGCCGGAGCACGGCCCGTCGCGAAAACGCATCGAGCTGTGGTTCCGTCGCCAGCGCATTACCAATCCGCTGATTTACGCCACCGTTGGCGGCCACGAGGCCATTGTTTCGATGGTGGCGCTGGGCTGCGGCATCGCACTGATCCCCAGCGTGGTGGTGGAAAACAGCCCGGAGCCGGTGCGTAATCGCATCTCGCAACTGGAGAATATTTCCATGGTCGAGCCGTTCGAGTTGGGGGTCTGCGTGCAGAAAAAACGCCTCAGCGATCCGCTGATCGACGCTTTCTGGCGCCTGCTTTCATAGGTCTGCAGGATCGACTTGCTTCATCGCCTCCACCTGCATCAGCCAGTGATAGAGCGGTTCCAGCTGCAGGAACCCTTGCGCCAGAGTCTGCACCAACCCGGCGTTGAACAACTTTTCCACCTGACTGTCGGTCGCCATCACCGCAAAGGATTTGCGGTTGTACCAGGTGGCGATTTCTGGCGCCTGCTCTTTCACTAACGGCCGCTTGTATCTTTCACCCACCAGCTCGAACGGTGGCCGGCAGCAGGCCGCGACCTCTAAAAAGGGCTGCGGTCGGCGTTGCAGCGTATGGCGAAACAGATCCATGGTCGGTTTGTTGGCGCTGTAATAACCCAGCCCGTAACGCAACATGTCCGGCCCCAGTTCGAAGAAGTAGACCGGCGCGTCCTTCCAGTCTTTGCTTGGCCGTTTGAACGTCAGCCACATGCGGCTGCGGTAGCGCGATTTGTCGTGGGAAAAACGCGTGTCGCGATGTATGCGCGACAGCGTTTTGCCGATCGCCGGCCGGGTCTCGAACAAGGGATCGATCGCCAACATCGCCGGGCTCAGTTCGGTTACCAACGTACGGAATGGCGTTAATAGTTCACGATCGTAAACGTCACGGTTGGCCTCAAACCATTCCTTGTCGTTCTCAATGCGCACCTGCTGAAGAAAATTCAGGCCCTGCTGGCTAAAACCATTAAATTGCTGCGTCATGTTCCTTCCCGTAACAAGCTTTCTAGCGGGGATTATGCATGGCTTCCATCTGCCAACGGCGCTTTAGAAAAACGCGCCGGCGCGTCCTGAAATAGGCAACATACAGATAAAACACCGTCCGGTTACTGAAAATAATCCCGCCAATGCAGGCACACAGCAACATCAGGCCATTGGCAATACCGCTGATGTTTGCTGCCCAGGCCACTACTGCACCGACCAAAAGCGCGGCCAGCATGCCAAGATAATATTTCAGCAATACTACCCCTGTGTTTTTACCCTGAACCAGGTGAAACAGGACAAGCGTCATCCACACGGCCATGATGGCGCCGCTGCCTAATAAGGTGGCAGCAGAGGCACTGCCGGTTATCGCAAGGGCTATATCGGCCAATAGCCCCATGGTTCCCGCCAACCCCAGCGTAAGACAAATTAGCAGCAACATGACATTAGCCACGCCCGGCGGCGACAAACGCTGCCCCGGCGTCAAAAAATGTTGCTCAAGCTGCGCATCCACGCCGGCATATACCGCCGGATCCCGCCGCAGGATTTGCTGTTCCATTTCTCGCCCTTGAGATATCAGGCGGTTAATCATCCAGTCCGACATTACCTCACCATCTGCGGTAATTTTTGCATGATCCCAACAAAATATTGCCCCGTTTCCTTCACATTAGCAGGCGAGGACAAAGTGCCGCTGATACCGCTGCCCACAAAGGCCATCGAGTTATTCAGCGCCGACCGTAATTGCTGTCGAAGTCCGTTCTGAAGGGCTTGCGTTGGATAGCGCTTCGGATATAAGCCCGCATTAACCATCTGTTTTAACACTTGATTGGAAATGCCCGGATTCTCCGCCCTGATGATGCTCTCAGTGAGCCTTTTCCTTTCACTTCGTGGCATGCTTTTTAGCCACTCCGTCGCCTTACGCGATGAAACTCTTCGCATGGCACGATAAGTCATGGCCGCTTCTTTCAATGCTGCCCCGGCGCTAGCCAAAGAGATCACATCCAGAATGGTGCTGGTGGCGACATACCATTGCTCTGAATCTAACTGCGCAAGCTCATCGCCTTTCCCATCATAAAGCTTATTCACGCGATACAAGCCATTACCGCACTGTAAGGCACTGGCAGCCATGCCGGCATAGCCTAAATAGGCGATGGCCGAACTGGTGCCACCGGTAAAGGGTACCGCAACACTCCCCGACGCCAGTAAAAAAACGGAGACCAGCAGTGTGCCGCAAGATAGCGCTGCTGAAGCCAGTTCTTTGCCGACGTTCGGTTTGGTCAAAGCCTCAGACAGGGTATTGGTCGCCGCGGTACGTGAAGTATGCGCAACGGTTTTGGTGATCACCACGTGAGTGACCTGTGAGGACGTTGAGTAACCGGTATGTTTGGTCGGCCTGACCAAATACGAATTTTGGCCGTCAGAAAAAATAATCCCCACCCCATGAAAAGCGATACTGCAATCCAGGGAGTCTTGCAAGGCTTGTAAATCAATATCCCGATACATTGCCTGCACATTGCCGTTACCGAGCATTCGAGCAAACTCGGCGCTGGTTAATTGATCTTCGGGAGAACCAAATGGCGAAGAAAAAGCCGTTGTCATTGTCGCGCATCCCTATACGTCAAAAGTCTTGGCAGTATAAAAATGCACAACAAAATCACAACAACGCAACCTATAAACTGGCTTATAGGTCACGATTACTTATGTATTTCTTATCAACCCTGCAAAAAGAAGCGGAACGCCGGGTTGTCGGTTTCATCGTGGCAGTCATAGCCCAGCGCCTGCAGGTGCTGCTCAAACTCGGGTTCGGTCTGCGACAGTTCAAAACCGGCCAGCACGCGGCCAAAATCGGTGCCGTGGCTGCGGTAATGGAACAGTGAAATATTCCAATGGGTGCCCAACGTCTGCAAGAACTTCAGCAGTGCGCCCGGCGACTCCGGGAATTCGAAGCTGTACAGACGCTCGCGCAACGGCTTCGAAGGACGCCCCCCCACCATATAACGCACGTGCAGCTTGGCCATTTCATCGTCGGATAGATCCACCACCTGATAACCATCGGCCTGCAGTTCATCGATGATTTCCAGGCGTTCGGCATGGCCGCGCGTCAGGCGGACACCGACGAAAATACAGGCGTTATCGGCATCGGCGTAACGGTAGTTGAACTCGGTGACCGAGCGCCCGCCCAGCAGTTGGCAAAACTTCAGGAAACTGCCTTTCTGCTCAGGAATGGTGACCGCCAACAGGGCTTCACGTTGTTCGCCCAGTTCGCAGCGTTCCGACACATAGCGCAAACCGTGGAAGTTCAGGTTGGCGCCGGACAACACGTGCGCCAGGCGTTCACCCTGGATGTTGTGCTGCTGTACGTACTTTTTCAGTCCGGCCAGCGCCAGCGCACCGGACGGCTCGGCAATGGCACGCACGTCTTCAAACAGATCTTTGACCGCGGCGCAGATAGCGTCGCTGTCGACGGTGATCACGTCGTCCAGGTATTCCCGACACAGGCGGAAGGTTTCGTCACCGATGCGCTTTACCGCCACGCCTTCGGCAAACAGCCCAACACGCGCCAGATCCACCGGATGTCCGGCATCCAGCGCCGCGCGCAGGCAGGCGGAGTCTTCCGCCTCCACGCCGATCACTTTTATCTGTGGCATCAGTTGCTTGATCAATACCGCCACGCCCGCCGCCAGACCGCCACCGCCAACCGGTACAAACACCCGGTCGAGATGAGCGTCCTGCTGCAGCAGTTCCATCGCCAGCGTGCCCTGCCCAGCGATCACCGTCGGGTGGTCGAACGGCGGCACGAAGGTCATGCCCTGCTTGAGTGAAAGCTCTATCGCTCTGGCCTTGGCTTCATCAAAGTTGGCGCCGTGCAACAGCACCTCGCCACCAAAGCCGCGTACCGCATCCACTTTGATGTCTGCGGTGGTCACCGGCATCACGATCAGCGTTTTGATCCCCAGCCGTTTGCCTGAATAGGCCACGCCCTGCGCATGGTTGCCGGCCGAAGCCGTCACCACGCCGCGCGCCTTTTGCTCTTCGTTCAGGCTGGCGATCATCGCGTAGGCCCCACGCAGCTTGAAGCTGTGTACTGGCTGACGATCTTCGCGCTTCACCAAAATAGTATTGCCGAGCCGCGAAGAGATTTTGCTCATGGTCTGTAACGGGGTGACCTGAGCCACCTCGTAAACCGGCGAGCGAAGCACCGCTCGCAAATACTCCGCGCCACAGGGGGCGTCGGGTAGGGGTTGCGATACCGCCATGATGCTTAGCCTCCCAGCTTGCTCTTGTCGCGTACAGCGCCTTTGTCCGCGCTGGTCGCCAGTGTGGCGTAGGCGCGCAGAGCGAAGGAAACCTGGCGCTCACGGTTTTTCGGTGTCCAGGCCCGATCGCCACGTGCCAGTTCAACTTCGCGGCGTGCCGCTAGTTCGCTGTCGCTGACATCCAGCACCATGCTGCGTTTTGGAATATCGATGTCGATCATGTCGCCGTCTTCGATCAGCGCAATCAGACCGCCGCTGCCCGCTTCCGGAGATACGTGGCCGATAGACAGACCCGAAGTCCCGCCAGAGAAACGACCGTCGGTGATCAGCGCACAGGCCTTACCCAGGCCCATGGATTTCAGGTAAGTGGTTGGATAGAGCATTTCCTGCATGCCCGGCCCGCCCTTCGGCCCTTCATAGCGGATCACCACGACGTCGCCGGCAACCACTTTGCCGCCGAGGATCGCTTCTACCGCGGTGTCCTGGCTTTCATACACTTTGGCCGGGCCACGGAAGGTCAGGTTGTCTTTATCGACACCGGCGGTTTTCACAATGCTGCCGTCCAGTGCCATGTTGCCGTACAACACGGCCAGGCCACCTTCCAGGCTGAAGGCATTTTCCAGCGAACGGATACAGCCTTCTGCGCGGTCATCGTCCAGCGTGTCCCAGCGGCAATCCTGCGAGAACGCCTGGGTGGTACGGATACCCGCTGGACCGGCGCGGAACATTTTCTTCACCGCTTCGTCCTGAGTCAGCATGATGTCGTACTGGTTCAGCGTTTCCGTCAGCTTCAGGCCCAGGATGTTATCGACGTCGCGATTCATCAGACCCGCACGATCCAGCTCACCCAGAATCGCCAGTACGCCACCGGCACGGTGTACGTCTTCCATATGGTATTTCTGAGTGCTTGGCGCCACTTTGCACAGGTGCGGTACCTTGCGCGACAGACGATCGATATCTTCCATGGTGAAATCAATTTCACCTTCCTGAGCCGCCGCCAACAGGTGCAACACGGTGTTGGTCGAACCGCCCATGGCGATGTCCAGCGTCATGGCGTTTTCGAATGCGGCCTTGTTGGCGATGCTGCGTGGCAGTGCGCTTTCGTCGTCCTGCTCGTAGTAGCGCTTGGTCAGCGCAACGATGCGTTTACCAGCGTTGAGGAACAGATCCTTACGGTCAGCGTGGGTCGCCAGCAGCGAGCCGTTGCCCGGTTGGGACAGGCCCAGGGCTTCGGTCAGGCAGTTCATCGAGTTGGCGGTGAACATACCGGAACAGGAGCCGCAGGTTGGACAGGCGGAACGTTCGATCTGCGCGCTGTCGGCATCGCTGACGTTCGGGTTGGCGCCCTGGATCATGGCGTCGATCAGATCCAGCTTGATGATCTTGTCGGAAAGCTTGGTTTTGCCAGCTTCCATCGGGCCGCCGGAAACGAAAATCACCGGAATATTCAGGCGCAGTGACGCCATCAGCATCCCTGGGGTGATCTTGTCGCAGTTGGAGATACACACCATCGCATCCGCGCAGTGGGCATTCACCATGTATTCAACCGAGTCGGCGATCAATTCGCGCGACGGCAGGGAATAGAGCATGCCGCCGTGGCCCATGGCGATACCGTCATCCACCGCAATGGTGTTGAACTCTTTGGCGACGCCGCCTGAGGCCTCGATCTGTTCTGCAACCAGTTTGCCCAAATCACGCAGGTGCACATGGCCCGGAACGAACTGGGTAAATGAGTTGACCACCGCAATAATGGGTTTGCCAAAATCGTCGTCGGTCATTCCGGTCGCGCGCCATAATGCGCGGGCACCCGCCATGTTGCGGCCGTGGGTGGTGGTGGCGGAACGGTACTTAGGCATGCTCTTCACTCCAAATGTATTTATTACAGGCGACGAACGAACCGCCTGGATATTCTTATCTGTCTGTCGATTTACCCGTTGCCTTTCAGGTTGCGGGTAAGGATTTTATGGATTTACCGGATCCAGCCAACCATATTTGTCTTCGGTCTTGCCGGTAAACAGGCCAAAGAACGCCTGTTGGATCTGTTTGGTCACCGGGCCGCATTTACCAATGCCGACCTTGATGCCGTCAACGCTGCGAACCGGGGTAATTTCTGCGGCGGTACCGGACATGAACACTTCATCGGCCAGATACAGCGACTCGCGCGACAGCACTTGCTCACGCACTTCGAAGCCCATGTCTTTCGCCAGCTTGATGATGGCATCGCGGGTGATACCCGGCAGCGCGGAAGAGGTAAACGGCGGGGTGAACAGCACGCCGTCTTTCACTTCAAACAGGTTTTCACCTGCGCCTTCGGAAATGTAGCCGTGCACATCCAGCGCGATCCCTTCCTGATAACCGTGGCGGCGCGCTTCACTGCCCACCAGCAGGGAGGAAAGATAGTTACCGCCGGCCTTGGCCGCGGTTGGGATGGTGTTTGGCGCCACGCGGTGCCAGGACGAAACCATCGCATCGATACCTTGATCCAGCGCCTCTTCACCCAGGTACGCGCCCCAAGGAAACGCCGCGATAATCACGTCTGTTTTGTAACCTTCCGGAGGGTTAACCCCCATGCCGACGTCACCGACAAACACCAACGGGCGAATATAAGCGCTGCCCAGATTGTTTTTACGCAGCGTGGCGCGGCAGGCTTCCATCAGTTCATCAACGCTTTGCGATACCGGCATACGGTAGATTTTCGCCGAGTCATGCAGGCGCTGCATATGTTCACGGTGACGGAACACCACCGGGCCTTTATGGGAGTCGTAGCAACGGACCCCTTCAAACACCGAAGTGCCGTAATGCAACGCATGCGACATCACGTGCACTTTGGCGTCAGCCCAAGGAACCATCTCACCATTGAACCAAATGTAATCGGCTTTCTTCGTCATTGTTATTTATCCTTCTCGCGCGTCAGGCGCGTATTTGTTGTGATGTTTGTTGCTGGATCTCAACGCAGGAGACATCCATCAGTTTGCTCAACTGAGATGACAGTAGATCCACCGGGCGCTGGCTGGCAACGGTCAATTCAATATTAATCTTGTCAGTATTTGCCGCCGTTGCCATATTCATAGCACAAACCTGAAAGCCACGATGACGCACGACACGCAATACGCGCTCTAACATTTCAGGGCGAAAACGGGCCTGGATCGAGAGTTGATGCTGCATCATGATATTTTCTCCAACATGGTTTCGTTACCGGCACCCGGCGGCACCAGCGGCCAGACGTTTTCAAGTTCATCGATCGACACGTGCAGCATGTAAGGCCCTTCGCTGTTGAATAAGGCGTCGAGCGCGTCTGCTACCTGGTCTTTGCGGGTAATACGCTGGCCGGGGATGCCAAAGGCATTGGCCAACATCAGGAAATCGGGGTTATCGGAGAGATTGGTTTCGCTGTAACGCCCGTCAAAAAACAGTTGCTGCCACTGACGAACCATTCCCAAACGCTGGTTATCCAGCAAAACGATTTTCAGCGGTAACTGTTTGCGTTTGATGGTGCCCAGCTCCTGCACATTCATCATGAAAGAACCGTCGCCCGATACGCAAACCACCGTATCCTCCGGGCGGGCCATCTGGGCGCCAACCGCGGCCGGTACGCCAAAACCCATGGTGCCCAAACCGCTGGAGGTGATGAAATTCTCCGGGCGTTCAAAGGTCATGTGCTGCGCGGTCCACATCTGGTGCTGGCCCACGTCGGTGGTGATCACGCTGTTGGCCGGCTTGCGCTCGGACAGCTGCTTCAACAACAGCGGCGCGTAGATCGGCTGGCCCGGATGATCGTAACGCCAGGTATGGGTTTCTTTCAGTTCAACCACTCGCTGCTGCCAGGCGGCGATCTTCAACGGCTGCTGCAACGCCGGTAACAAGGCTTTCAAATCACCCTGCAACGCCACGTGCGCCTGGCGCAACTTGCTCATTTCCGCCGGGTCGATATCCATGTGGATCACCTTGGCGTGCGGGGCGAAAGCATTCAGTTTACCGGTTACGCGATCGTCAAAACGCGCGCCAACGGCAATCAACAAATCGCACTCCTGCACCGCCAGGTTGGCGGCCTTGGTGCCGTGCATTCCCAGCATACCGAGGTAGTACGGCTTCTCAGCGTCCGGTGCGCCCAGCCCTTTCAGCGTGGCAACGTTGGGCATTTGGGTCACCGCGATGAACTCTCGCAGCGCCGGTACCGCCTGCGCCATGCCCACACCGCCGCCGACGTACAGCATCGGCTTGTGCGCCTGCGCCAGCAATTCGGCGGCCTGCGCCATTTCCGCAACCGGGTAGTGCAGTTCTTCCTCTACCGGCATCAGGTGCGGGTGTAATTCGCCGTGTGCCAGTTGGATGTCTTTCGGGATATCGATCAGCACCGGGCCAGGACGACCGCTGCTGGCGATGGCGAAGGCTTCCGCCATGATGCCCGGCAGCGCATCCAGTGATTCCACCAGGAAGCTGTGTTTGGTGCAGGCCAGAGACAGGCCGAGGACATCGATCTCCTGAAAGGCATCGGTGCCAATCAGTGCGGAGCCTACCTGACCGGTGATCGCTACCAGCGGAACAGAATCCAGCAGCGCATCGGCCAGGCCGGTGATCAGGTTGGTGGCGCCGGGGCCGGAAGTGGCGATACAAACGCCCACCTTGCCGGTTGAACGGGCATAGCCAATGGCAGCCATCGCGGCGCCTTGCTCGTGGCGGCACAGCAGGTGTTCCACCCCACCGTCATACAATGCATCGTAGACCGGCATGATTGCGCCACCCGGGTAGCCGAAAACCGTATCAACTCCCTGTGCACGCAATGCTTGTACTACCCACTGAGCCCCGTTCATAGTTATTTCCCCGCCTTACTTCGACAACTGCAGGATTTTGTTCTGTTATTCATATTGTTATCCTCGTTTCACTTTTCTCTTGCCAATAAAAAACCCCCGGACCTTTCGGTGCGGGGGTTCTCTTGCGATTCCGGCTTGTTTTCTAAGCCATTCTTCGTCCAAGTGCAGCCCCGCACGGTGGGATAATAATCACCACCACGCTAATCACGACTAGGCTAATCACTTGGGCAAAGGCTTTCATAATAGGTTTGTTCACTGTGCTCGTTTCGAACTAATGCCTACAGAGGTACCATAGTCCCGCGCGGCATGACAACACTTTTTTTGCGTTATTATTCGGCGCAATCTGGTCATACCTCGTGCAAAATGCCCGGATTTCAAACGTTAGCCTGCACGCCCGAAGAGTTAACTTCACCCGAGATTGCCTTGCCGCGCGTGTCCTTGCCAAAGAACACCAGTAGCGCAATGACAATCGCCACCGTGCCGGCAATAATCGCCATCGCCAGGCCATAATTATGGCCGTGATGTTCGGCGATGGTCGCCTGCAGCGTGGCGTTGACCGAAGCAATCAGGTTACCCAACTGGTAAACAAACCCTGGCAGCACCGCACGGGTATTGGCCGGTACCAATTCGGTGAGATAAGTCGGTATCACGCCCCAGGCGCCCTGCACCATGAACTGCATCAGGAAGGCGCCAATCCCCAGCATCAACGAGCCGCTGGAAAATGCCCACAGCGGGATCACCGGCAAGGCCAATAACGCGGCGATGATAATTGCCTTACGGCGACCAATTTTTTCCGATAGCGCACCGAAGAAAACACCGCCGATAATTGACGCGATATTGTAGCTAATAGCGATGATACTGACGGTTTTAGGATCGAAACCGTGCTGAACTTTCAAAAACACCGGATACATATCCTGGGTGCCGTGCGAGAAGAAATTGAATGCCGCCATCAGTAACACCAGATAGCCGCACAGCTTCCAGTGGCTCTTAAGCACCGGCAGCAAGGCGCTGCTTTCCTTGCGTTCACGCGCCGCCAACCACACCGGCGACTCCTGCACGCAGTAGTAAATAAACGGCAGCAGTAAAATTGGTGCCGCCCCGATCACAAACATGCCGCGCCAGCCAATCACCTCAAACAGCAGGCCATACACCACCGCCGCCAATAGATAACCGAACGGGTAACCGGCCTGGAAAATCCCCGACATCAGGCCACGCGAACGATCCGGAATGGTCTCCAGCGCCAGCGACGACGCGACGCCCCAGATCCCGCCCATCGCCACGCCGTACAGCACCCGCAGTAACAGGAATACCGTCAACGACGGTGCCGCTGCGGACAACAGTTCAAAAATCGAGAAGAACACGATATTCAGCATCAAAATCGGTTTGCGGCCATACTTTTCCGCCGCCCGGCCGAAGATCAGTGCACCAATCGGTCGCACCGCCAGCGTCAGCAAGATAGCCAGCGTCACCTCCTCCATGCCGACATGGAAAGATTGCGCGATATCGCTGAGCAGAAAGACCAGCACGAAAAAATCGAAAGCATCAAGCGTCCAGCTTGAAAAGCTGGCGATGGCTGCATTGCGTTGCAGCGGGGTCCAACCAAACATAGTGTTATCCCTACTCTGGAATACGAGGTCATGAGGTTTAGCGGCTGCCGCAGCGGAAGGCGACGGCGGTCGGAGTTTGTTAACGAAGTGATTTTTATTTTAATCAATTGTTAAATACACCCATTCCCCCTCTCACTGCAACTTGGTTAGCTTGCTAATTTGTTGCAGCATTCACGTATTTGTTAAGGGGTATTGCCGCAACTTGCGCAGTGCTGCACAAAAATCCGTTATCCCTATGAAATTCATTGTTTTAATTGCGGCTTTCCACGCAAACATTCCAAGGTTACCGCGCCCTGCCAGGGCCTTTGCCGCATCATGTTGCCTACAGCAAGGAGAGCAATATGTCACTGGCGGTTATCTATACCCGAGCCACGCTGGGCGTTCAGGCCCCTTCGGTTACGGTGGAAGTGCATATCAGCAACGGGCTACCCGGTCTGACCATGGTCGGCCTGCCGGAAACTACGGTGAAAGAAGCCCGCGATCGGGTACGCAGTGCGTTGATCAACAATGGCTTCACCTTTCCCGCGCGGCGTATCACCGTCAATCTGGCACCGGCCGATTTACCCAAGGAAGGTGGGCGTTATGACCTGCCGATCGCTTTGGCGATCCTCGCCGCCTCCGAACAGTTACCGGCCGATAAGCTGGCTCGTTATGAGTTCCTTGGGGAGTTGGCGCTATCCGGCGCACTACGGGGAGTCAGTGGCGCGATACCCGCCGCGCTGGCCGCAATGGATGCGGGCAGGCAGTTGATTCTGGCTGCCACCAATGGCCGAGAGGTGGGGTTGATTACCCAGAGCGAAACCCTGGTGGCAGAACACCTGCTGGAGGTGTGCGCCTTTCTGCTGGGTAAAGGGGACTTACCGATAGCCAGCGCGCCGCCGGCAATGGAGAGCGCGCAAGAACCGGCCGACCTGCAAGATATCCTGGGCCAGGAACAGGCTAAACGGGCGTTGGAGATCGCCGCAGCCGGGGGTCACAACCTGCTGCTGGTCGGCCCACCGGGAACCGGGAAAACCATGCTGGCCAGCCGTTTGAATGGCCTGCTGCCCCCGCTGACCGAACGAGAGGCACTGGAAAGCATCGCGGTAGCCAGTCTGCTGCATCACCCTGCACAAGCGCTGCCATGGCGACAGCGGCCGTTTCGCGCACCGCATCACAGTGCCTCGATGGCCGCGCTGGTCGGCGGTGGCTCACTGCCGCGGCCGGGTGAGATATCCATGGCGCACAACGGCGTGCTGTTTCTTGATGAGTTGCCCGAATTTGAAAGACGAGTGCTGGATGCCCTGCGTGAACCCCTTGAATCCGGCGAAATAGTCATTTCTCGCGCTACGGCCAAGGTCTGCTTTCCGGCCAGAGTGCAGCTAATTGCCGCCATGAACCCCAGCCCCACCGGGCATTATCAGGGCATGCATAACCGTGCGTCCCCACAACAGATCCTGCGCTATCTCGGGCGGCTTTCAGGGCCGTTTCTCGATCGCTTCGATTTATCGATTGAAGTGCCACTGCTGCCACCGGGCGTGCTGAGCAAACGACGCATCGCCGGTGAAAGTAGTACTCAGGTACGAAAGCGGGTGCTGCTGGCACGCGAAAGGCAGCTCAACCGTTCAGGGAAGATCAACGCCCTGCTGAATAATCACGAGGTAGAGCGTGATTGCGCATTGAGCGAAGCGGACGCAGATTTTCTTGAGACGACGTTAAATCGATTGGGATTATCGGTTCGCGCCTGGCAGCGGATTTTAAAAGTGGCTCGCACCCTGGCGGATTTAGCAGGAGATCGGGATATTGATAAGCGCCATTTGAGCGAAGCGCTGGGTTATCGCAGTATGGATCGCCTGTTACTGCAGCTGCACCGCAGCCTGGAGTAAAAATGGGGCCCAAAGGCCCCATCGTTATCAATCGTCGCTGTCGGTGTAATCTTCCACCGCATCAGCCTGCGGCTTGCCGCCGGACAGGGTATGGAATTTTTTCGGGCGGCGTGTGCGCACCAAATATTTAGCCCATACTTTTTCCTGCTCGGTAACCGGCTCACGCTCACCGTGGCACACTGCGACGAACAACTGTTCTTCTTCAGTGACCGGCTGACGTTTGCCCGCGTCCAGCTCATTGAACGCATACCCGAAACGCTCTAGCAATTGCGCTTCTTTAATGGTGAAATCGCCGTGACGGGAGAACCCGCGAGGATAATGTTTATTATCAAAAAAACGACTGGTCGTGGTGAAGCTATCCGCCATCTGACACGCTCCTAATTCTCTCATGGCCGTGCTGTTTATGGCGCGGAGTATTAGATAGGCTTGACATTGTGTAAAACAAAACATTTAAATCTTAACGATAAAAATTTCTGGAGATGGGTGTGGATACCGAATTACTGAAAACCTTTTTGGAGGTCAGTAGAACGCGTCACTTTGGCCGAGCCGCAGAATCCTTGTACTTAACGCAGTCTGCCGTTAGTTTTCGTATCCGCCAGTTAGAAACCCAATTGGGCGCGAATTTATTCACCCGACATCGTAACAATATCCGTCTGACGCCAGCAGGGGAGCGGCTTCTGCCCTATGCTGAGAGCCTGATGACCACCTGGCAATTGGCGAAAAAAGAGGTGGTACGTTCGCTGCAGCATACTGAATTGTCCATCGGTGCCACCGCGTCATTGTGGGAAGCTTATCTGACCCCGTGGCTGCAATCGTTGTACCAACAACGCGAGGCATTACAGCTGGAAGCCAGGGTGGCGTTACGGCACTCTTTGGTAAAACAGCTGCATGAAAGACAGCTCGATTTGCTCATCACCACCGAGCCGCCAAAAATGGATGAACTGGCCAGCCAGCTGTTGGGCAATTTCTCGCTGCGGCTGTTCTCCTCCACCCTGCGTGATAAACATGCGCCGATGCCGTATATCAAGCTGGAATGGGGGGCGGATTTTCATCAGCAGGAGAGCCGTATGCTGGAGGGGGATAATTTGCCGGTACTCACCACAACCTCCGCACACCTGACCCGACAACTGCTGGAAACCACCGGCGGCTGCGCCTTCCTGCCCAGTCAATGGGAGAAGGACTACCCGCAGTTGGCCGCCATTGCCGACATCCCGCCGATAATCCGCCCGCTGTATGCCGTTTGGCTGCAAAATAGCGATCAGCAGCCGCTGATCCGGCAACTGCTGAAAATACCTTTAAATACTACGGCATGAGGCGTTATAACGGCGTTAAGCGAGGATGCCGGGGTTTGGTTCGTCTACCGAGCCAAAACGCGCTCATCGCCTTCTGAAGGCCGATAAAGCCGAACAACAGAATGCCGATGACAATTTTGGTCCACCAGGAGCTGAGCGTGCCGTCGAAAGTGATGTAACTCTGTATCAGCCCCTGGATCAGCACGCCGAACAGCGTGCCTAATACGGTGCCGACCCCACCGGTCAACAAGGTGCCACCAATCACTACCGCAGCAATGGCATCCAGCTCGACCCCGCTGGCCGCCAGCGCGTAGCCCGCTGAGGTATATAACGAGAAAATAATCCCGGACAACGCAGCCAGCGTGCCTGAGAGCATATAAATCAGCACCGTGGTCCGTTGCACCGGTACGCCCATCAGCGCCGCAGACACCCGATTACCGCCGATGGCGTAGACGTTGTGGCCAAATCGGGTGCGGTGCGCCAACACTATGCCGACCGCCACCACCATTAGCATCACCAACGCCAACAGCGTGAAACGGCCGCCGCCCGGCAGTTTCCAGGCGTAGTTCGCCAGCGTGGCATACAGCGGGTGATCAATGGGAATCGACTCTTCCGAGACGATAAAACTCATGCCCCGCACGAAGAACATTCCGGCCAGCGTGATGATAAACGCCGGTAGCTTCAACACATCGATGATCCAGCCCATCAGTGCGCCAAACGACGCCCCCATCAGCAGCGCAATAACAAACGCATAGCCCGGGGCAATACCGTAGGTTCCGATCAATTTGGCCAATAGCACCCCGGTGAAGGCGATCACCGAGCCGACCGACAGATCAATACCGCCGGAAAGGATCACAAACGTCATGCCTACCGCGACAATGCCAAGAAAGGCGTTGTCGGTCAGCAAGTCACACCACACCCGCGTTGAGGCAAAGCTGGGGAACTGAGTAAGGCAAAAACCATAGCCCAGGAGGAACACCAGGACAGTCATCAACAGTGGCAGATTACGCTTGATCATGGCCTTTTTCTCCTAAGCAGTTGACGCAACGAAATGCTGGGTGATTGCACCATCAGCACCGCCAGCACCACGATCGCTTTCAGCACCAGATTAAACTCCGGCCGATAGCCGGAGAGCAGAATACCGGTATTCATCCCCTGAATAATTAATGCCCCCACCACCGACAACAGCAGGTTAAAACGCCCCCCCAGCAATGAACCGCCGCCAATCACCACCGCCAGGATCGCATCCAACTCCAGCCACAGCCCGGCATTGTTGGCGTCTGCACCCCGGATATCCGCCGTGACTATGATCCCGGCCACCGCAGCACAGAGCCCGCAGATCACATATACCGCCATCACCACCCAGCGCGTACTGACCCCCGCATTGCGGGCCGAGCGCAGATTGATGCCCACAGCCTCGATAAACAGCCCCAGCGCCGTTTTACGCGTCAGCAGCCAGATCAACAGCAGCATCACTGCGGCAATGATCGCCGGCAGCGGCAAATACATCAGCGCGCCGCTACCAAGCCACGCCAACCCTTCTCGTTCAAAGGTAACGATTTGTCCTTCGGTGATCAGCTGTGCAATGCCACGACCGGCCACCATCAGCATCAGCGTGGCAACAATCGGTTGTATCTGCAGTACCGCCACCAGAAAACCGTTCCACAAGCCACACAGCGCTCCGGCCGCCAAAGCAGCGGCCAGCACGTACCCCAGCGGATAACCGGCACTGGTCAAGGTTGCTGCCGTGGCACCGGCTATCGCCATCACCGCCCCCACGGAAAGGTCGATACCCCCGGTGGCGATCACTAACGTCATGCCCAATGCCAATAACGCTACCGGCGCGCCACGGTTAACGATGTCGATCACGCTACCAAACAGTCGGCCGTCCTGAATGTGGATGGAAAAGAAATTCGGGGCGACCAGGCTGTCGATCAGCAAAATCACCGCCAGCGCCCCCAGTTGCGTTGCCCCAGCGGGGAACACCCATCTGACCTTGCGTGGCCCACCGGACATGGAAAAACTCCTGAGGTTCATTCAACCCCCTGTTGCGCGGCAATCGCCTGCATGATTGCAGGCACCGTAATGGCGTCATGTTCAAGCTGCGCCACGTGCTTTCTGTCGCGTAGCACCAAGATACGATCGGCATAGCCCGCCAGCTCTTCCAGTTCGGAAGAAATCACCAGCAGCGCCAGCCCTTCATCACAGAGTTTTTCAATTAAACGAATGATTTCAGCATGTGCGCCAACGTCTATTCCGCGTGTCGGTTCATCCAGGATCAAAAAACGCGGTTTGGTCGCCAACCAGCGGGACAGCAACACTTTCTGCTGATTGCCACCGGAGAGATATTGGATCTGCTGTTCCGGCCCCGGAGTGCGGATGCCCAGCAGTTGGATATAACTCTCGGCAATCCGAGTTTGTTCCCGCAGCGATAAGGGTTTTAACCAACCGCGTTGCGCCTGCAGAGCCAGAATGATGTTTTCCCGCACCGTTGCAGCGCCGACAATCCCGTCGGTTTTACGATCCTCAGGGCAATAGCCGAAACCGAGACTGGCCGCTTTACGAGGCGTACGGATGTTCACCCTACGGCCCTCGACTTTGGCACTACCGCTATCACGAGGTTTGATGCCGAATATCAGCTGAGCCGTTTCCGTGCGCCCCGATCCCAGTAGGCCGGCCAGGCCAACTATCTCACCCGGACGTATTTGCAGATCGAAGGGTTCAACCATGCCGCGTCGCCCGTAACCACTGAACTCGACCAGAGATGGCGCCTCAGTTAGCCCGTGCTCACCGCGTTTGAGCAGCGATTCGTCAAAGGCATGGCCAAGCATCATCTGTACCAATTCCAGGCGCGGTAAATCAGCGGTAATCTTGGTCCCCACTAACTTACCGTTGCGCAGTACGGTGATGCGATCGCAAATACGGTAAACCTGATCGAGGAAGTGGGTGACAAATATCATCCCCATGCCCTGGGTACGGAGCTGGCTGAGAATACCCAGTAGCATGCTGACTTCTTTAGCATCCAGACTGGCAGTTGGCTCATCCAGGATCAGGACTTTCGCTGACAGGTCGACCGCCCGCGCGATAGCGATAATCTGCTGGATCGCAATGGAGTAATTTCCTAATGGCTGGCTGACATCCAACTGTAATCCATACCCCAATAAAAGCCGTTGAGCCTGGCGCAGCAACTTTTTTTGATCAACCAGGCCGAAGCGCGTTGGCTCTCGACCAATGAACAGATTGGCCGCCACCGAGATATTCGGCAGCAGGTTAACCTCCTGATAAACCGTACCAATCCCCAGCACTTGCGCCTGTGCGGTGCTCTGTGGGGCGATTGCGCGCCCCTCCAGCAGTATCTCACCGGCGGAACGCTGATAGACCCCGGTTAACGCTTTGATTAATGTGGATTTGCCCGCGCCATTTTCACCCAGCAACGCCATGATCTCTCCGCGCTGCAACGTGATATCAACCTGCTCCAACGCTTTAACGCCAGGAAACTCAACGGATAATCCCTTAATCGCCAATAACGTGGTCTGAGATGTGTCCATCTTCTGTCCCGCCGGTAAGTGGATTAATAACCCATGCTTTTCTTCAGTTCGAATTCCTGTTTCGCGGTGTCTGGCTGCAGCAGTTTCGATTCAGTCTGGATAAACTTCGGCGGCTGAGTGCCATCTTTCTTCATCGCCAACAACGCATCGAACGCCGGGCCAGCCATATTCGGCGTCAGTTCAACCGTGGCATTAGCTTCACCATTCATCATCGCTTTGAATATGTCAGGAACACCGTCGATAGAGACAATTTTGATCTGTGAGCCCGGTTTTAAACCCGCCTCTTTGATTGCCTGAATAGCACCAATCGCCATATCGTCGTTATGCGCATACACCGCACAAATATTTTTGCCGTTTTGCTCGGCCTTGATAAAGCTTTCCATCACTTCTTTGCCCTTGCTGCGGGTAAAGTCGCCGGATTGCGAGCGGATGATTTTAACGTTGGCAGCGGTGGCTATGCCGTCGGCAAAGCCTTTCTTGCGGTTAATGGCGACGCTGGAGCCCACGGTCCCCTGCAGTTCCACCACGTTACAGGGCTTGCCGGCGACCTCTTTAACCAGCCACTCTCCTGCGACTTTACCTTCATGCACGCTGTCGGACGCCACGGCTGCGGTATAGAGCGAGGGATCGTTCACTTCGATCATCCGGTCGAGCAGGAATACCGGGATCTTGGCCTCTTTGGCCTCTTGCAGTACCGGGGTCCACCCGGTGGCGACTACCGGTGCAATGAAAATGGCATCAACACCCTGGGCGATGAAGGATCTGACCGCTTTGATCTGGTTTTCCTGTTTTTGCTGCGCATCGGCTATTTTTAACGTAATACCGCGTTTTTCCGCTTCCTGTTTCGACACCTTGGTTTCGGCAGAACGCCAGCCCGATTCCGAACCAATCTGAGAAAAACCGACAACCAGCGGTGCCGCCTGTACCGTACTTATCAATGCGCCAGTGATGGCGGCCGCTAACAGCAGACGTTTAATCATGTTTGTGTTCTCCCCGCACTGCCCAGGCATCAGGCGGCCTCAGGCAGTGGTAACTGTTGTTGTGTATGCTGCATATTTTTCTGGTGAAGTGGGTATCCAAAGACTCGGACACCCATTAGGTGTAGTCGAAAATCAGGCAGGAATAATGAGCGGCATCACATCACGGGAGAACAACCATTTTGTACATGGATCCAGCTAAAAATGTATAAATTTGGAACAGTTCTGGCAGGGTTTTTAGGCAATTTATCAGAGGAATAGCGAAGATTAGGGAAAGTTGAAAGCAAAAAAAACCCTTCGCTTTCGCAAAGGGTTTCTAATATGGCAGGGGCGGAGAGACTCGAACTCGCGACACCCGGTTTTGGAGACCGGTGCTCTACCAACTGAGCTACGCCCCTAAATCATGCTTAACATTATGCCTGCTAAGGTTAGCAGGCATAATTTAAATAAGTGGCGGAACGGACGGGGCTCGAACCCGCGACCCCCTGCGTGACAGGCAGGTATTCTAACCAACTGAACTACCGCTCCACCGGTTCTTT
>NZ_JANUDZ010000006.1:0-299345 GCF_024809935.1 Serratia sp. BIGb0163 | reverse complement strand
TCCCATGCCGAACTCAGAAGTGAAACGCCGTAGCGCCGATGGTAGTGTGGGGTCTCCCCATGCGAGAGTAGGACACTGCCAGGCATCAATTAAGCAAAAAGGCCATCCGCAAGGATGGCCTTTTTGCTTTGCCTGCTATAAATAAATGACCGTTATCCCACCAATTTTCATATCACTCTTCAATACACATCACATAAATCACGCTATATTCTTCGCCCGCTATTTGTTTTAATCGTTAACTAAACACTAACAATTGAATCACATTTAAACGGCAGGACGCCGACTTCACTGTTTATCTGGCTCGGAGAATATAAAATGACAGAAACAACCTCGGCCATTGAGGATGAAGGGACCGCCGATCTGGCTGTTCAGGACAAAAAGAAACGTATTTTCGCGATTGTTGGGGCTTCATCAGGGAATCTGGTGGAGTGGTTTGATTTTTACGTCTATTCCTTCTGTTCTATCTACTTTGCCGCCTCGTTTTTCCCCGCCGGTAACAGTACTACCCAGCTGCTGCAAACGGCCGGTGTGTTTGCCGCCGGTTTCTTTATGCGCCCAATTGGTGGCTGGTTGTTCGGTTATATTGCCGACAAGCATGGCCGTAAAAACTCGATGCTGATCTCGGTCTGTATGATGTGCGCCGGATCGCTGGTGATCGCTTGCTTACCGACCTACGAGTCGATCGGCAGTTGGGCACCGGTGCTGCTGCTGGTTGCACGCCTGTTCCAGGGGCTGTCGGTCGGCGGTGAATATGGTACCAGTGCCACCTATATGAGTGAGGTGGCCATAAAGGGGCGACGCGGGTTCTATGCCTCTTTCCAATATGTCACGCTGATTGGCGGCCAACTGTTGGCGTTGCTGGTTTTGGTGGCGCTACAACAAATCCTGTCCACGGAAGAGCTCAAAGCCTGGGGCTGGCGTATTCCCTTCGCGATAGGAGCGGTATTGGCCGTAGTGGCGTTGTATCTGCGCCGTTCACTGAATGAAACTTCCGATGCCGAAACCCGTAACCATAAGGATGCCGGTTCGCTGAAAGGGCTGTGGAAGAATCGCAAAGCCTTCCTGATGGTGCTGGGGTTTACCGCCGGTGGCTCGCTGAGTTTTTATACTTTTACCACCTACATGCAAAAGTATCTGGTCAATACCTCAGGGATGGATGCCAAGCTGGCCAGCGGGATTATGACTGCAGCCTTGTTTATCTATATGCTGCTGCAACCGTTGGTTGGGGCACTATCGGACAAGATTGGTCGCCGTAGCTCAATGCTGATCTTTGCCTCTTTCGCCACCTTACTCACAGTACCTATTCTGTTAACCTTGAAAAATGTCAGCAATCCCTATGCGGCATTCGGTCTGATCGTACTGGCACTGTTTATTGTCAGTTTTTATACTTCGATCAGTGGGTTGCTGAAAGCCGAAATGTTCCCGCCGGAAGTGCGGGCGCTAGGCGTTGGTCTGTCTTATGCGGTGGCTAACGCGATGTTTGGCGGGTCTGCAGAATATGTTGCCCTGTCGCTGAAGTCATATGGCATAGAGAATGCCTTCTTCTGGTACGTTTCCGGCATGTGTCTGTTGGCGCTGATCGTTTCACTTCGCTTGCATCGCAAGGGGAAAGAGATCCAACTGTGAATCAACGGGTGGCGTGGTACAGGCTATACCCCGTAGCCGCCCCCGCCACATCCCAGGCAAAATCCTTCCAGCTCCAGCCGGTGCCGCCTTCGCGACTGTCATACAGCTCTTTGGCGGCACCCAGTCCGATTGAAAACATCAGGCCAAAGCTCCGGCTGCGAGCCTCACTCCAGTTTTGATGATCGCCATAAGCGGCACCCGCGGCGGCAAAGGCAGCAGAAGAGACAAAATGCTGTGCCTTGTCTTTTCCGGTCCAGCTGTCATTTGCCCAATGGGTGCAACCGCTGGTGAACAGGACAAAGGGCAGCACAAACAGACAGCGGAGTGGGCGCATAATGAAAACATCCTGTTGTCACGGCTCATAAAAAACCCCGGCATGGGCCGGGGTCTGCGATAGCTGAATTATAGCGCGCTTACAATATACGGCTAATCAATCGGTCGATACGGATACGGCGCAGACGGCGGATCAGCTTACGCACTTTGATCGGATACTCCTGGATGCTTTGCAATTCCAGATAGTGTCCCACCACGGTGGTATGGGTACGGATGCACTCCAGCTCTTTATGCCGCTGCTCACGCATTTCCTGTTTGGGATCGTGGATCAGAATGGCATTTTCCAGATCCAACCGCCAGGCGCGTGGATTGAGGTTATTACCGGTAATCAACTGCCATTCGTCATCCACCCACATGCCTTTCAGGTGATAGCTGTTATCGCCGTCTTTCCACAGGCGAACAATCAGCTGACCGGTATCGATATAACGCTGCAGACGGCTGAGAAAGCGTCGCAGGTTGATTTCGTACAGGTAAGGCAGAGCGCCGATAATTTTAAATGGCTGATCTTCCGGAATATAGAAGTCATTAGCGGTTTTATCACCGACAATGATTTCCACCTGCTTGCCCTGGCGCAACAGATAAATAATATTGCGCACCAGCAGCGCCGGCAGGTTGAAATAGGGGGTGCACAGCGTCAGTTTCTGATCGGCGCTGGACATCAGGTGGTGAATGGTTTTATTCAGTATGCTTTGTTTGCCCAGCCCAACCAGCGGTGTTACCGCCAGCTCATCGTTGCTGGCGTTGTTGCTAAACTGATAGCCGGCACGACGCAGGCCGAAGCGGAACAGGCGAGTTTCGTTTTTGATCTCGGGGCTTTTCGGGCGATCGTCACGATCCAAACGTTGTACGGCGCCGGCGGTCAGCAGATGCTGTTTGATGTAATCGACCAGGGTATTGGCCAATTCACCGTTAGCGATCAGTTGGTAGCGATCGTAACGGTATTTTTCATGCTGATGCAGGTAAACGTCATTGATACTGGCACCGCTGTAAATCACGGTATCGTCGACAACAAAACCTTTCAGGTGCAACACGCCCAAGGCTTCACGGGTGTTGACCGGCACGCCGTATATCGGCACCGGCAGCCCCGGATGCTGGTCTGCCATTGAGCAGTACCAGTCGGCGTTGGTATTGGCGGCCGCGGCGCCGATGCGCCCACGCTGGGCACGATGCCAGTCGACCAAAATGCAAATCTCCAGCTCCGGACACCGCTGCTTCGCCTGATAAAGTGCGTTGAGAATATCGCGCCCGGCGTCGTCATGCTCCAGATACAGAGCGACCAGATAAATGCGTTGGGTGGCGTTAGCGATTAATTCCAGCAGGGTGGCACGGTAATCAGACGGCGTGTACAAAGTACGTACATCAGCTACCGTCTGAGGGAGTTTGGGCAGTTGTGCAAGGTGTTGTTGATGTTTGCTACGTTTAAATTTTGACAACATCACAGTGCGCTTCTTCTCTCATGATTAGATGGCCTGAACGCCAAATACGGAAAAACAACAAATCGAATAATCGGGCGATAATACCACTAGTTGCCTCGATTGTGCGTATGTTTTGGCGTTAAGTGGTGGATTCGTAGCGCATTGCGACACAGGTCACTGCGCTTCCTCCGCCTGCAGCGGCAGGGTCAAATTGACGATACCGTCCTCGATCTGCACATCAATGCCAAAACCCAACCGCTGTGCCAGCCCGATCATTCCACGGTTGTTCGGCATGGTGATACCGGTCAGACGGGTCAACCCATGGGCTCGGGCATAGGCGATCATCTTTTCCAGCAGTTGGCGTCCCAGACCTAGTCCTTTCAGATCGGAACGCACCAGCACGGCAAATTCTGCATCGGTATTGTCCGGGTCGGATAGCGCGCGGGTTACGCCTATAATCTGTTCATCACGCACTGCTACAAAAGCCATTTCTCGATCGTAGTCGATCTGCGTCATGTTAGCCAAATCGTCATGGGTAAACTCGTTGATCTCACTGAAGTAGCGATAGTAGAGGTCTTCCTTGGTCACGCGATCGATAAAGTGTTTCAGTGCAGGTTCATCTTCCGGCAGGATCGGCCGGAACAGGCATTGCGAACCGTCTTTCAACCCAATGGTTTCTTCCAGCTCATGGGGATAAGGACGGATCGCCAGCCTTGCCTGCGGGTCACCCACAAAGGGGGCAAGCTGCATGGAAACATCCAGCAGGGTGAACTCGCTGCCGGAGGCCAGTACCGGGTGGATGTCCAGCCGGGTGATTTCCGGACAGTCGAGGATCAGATTGGAGACTTGCACCAACAGGCGACTCAGCCCGGGAATATCCAGCGGCCTCAGGGCACTGCGCCCGCGGATTTTTCCTCCTTTTACCGCCTGCAATACCAGATAGCGCGCCAGCGCCATATTCAGCGGCGGCAGCGCCACCGCGACCTGATTTTCCTGCCGCCATTCGATACCCCCTTCGCCCAGCATGATCAATGGGCCAAAAATGGCATCTTGTTCCACCGCAATACGCAGCTCTTGTGCCCCGGCGCGGTTGGCCATGCTCTGCACCAGCAAGCCGTGGATACGTGCCTGCGGATAGGTGCGTTTCACCCGGTCAAGGATCGCATCTGCTGCCCGCTGCACTTCGGTCGCGGTGCGCAAGTAGAGCATAACGCCCTGGACTTCAGACTTGTGGGGGATATCCGGCGAACGCAATTTCAGGGCTACCGGGTAGCCAATTTGCTCGGCGATATGCACCGCTTCGGCACTGTCTTCGGCAATCCAGGTTGGCAGCGTGGTCAGATCATAGGCCTGCAGAATCGATTGCACCTCGTGAGTATCGAGCTGCGTAGCGCCTTCGGCCAGCGCCTGTTGAATTAATCGGTGGGCATCGGCGGTGTTGGCGGTCAGGCCGACCGGGAGCGCCGGAGTTTCTTTTAGCTGTTTCTGATTACGGCGGTATTCCACCATATGCATAAACGCGGTCACCGCGCCTTCCGGGGTGCGATAGGTGGGTATGCCGGCCTCGGTAAACAGCCGTCGGGCTTCCTGCGAGGAATATTCACCGCACCAATTGGTGAGTAGCGTAATGCGTTTGCCACGCGGGTGCTGACGTACCGCTTCGATAATACGTTCGGCAGTAATGGTGCCCGGGGCCGCCGCGCTTGGGGCATGGATCAGCAGTAAGGCGTCGTAGTCATGACTGTCGAGCAGCGTTTTAACCGCCGCCAGATAACGTTGCGGTGTCGCGTCATCACGCAGGTCTATCGGGTTGCCGGCTTGGATAAATTCGGGCAAAGCCTCGCCAAGCTGCGCCAGGATCTCGTCGCCCAACTGCGCCAGCTTGCCATTACGGCCCAACAGCTCGTCCAGAGCCATAGCGGCCGGTGCCGCACCGTTGCTGACGATCATCAGCCGCTCGCCGCGCAGCGGGTGCATATGGCTCAGGGTCTCTACTGCGGAGAACAGCTCATGGGTATCCTGCACGCGCAACAAACCGGCGCGCTGGATAGCGGCATCGTAGGCGGCATCCAGCCCCTGTTGGCTGTTAAGCAACAGTTGGGCCTGCTGGCTGCGGCCGCTTTTGACCACCAGAATCGGTTTGTTGCGTGAGGCGCTGCGCGAGGCGGATAAAAAGCGCCGTGCATCGCTGATGTTTTCCAGATACAGCAAAATGGCGCTGGTTTTACTGTCGCGCGCCAGAAAGTCCAGCAGGTCGTCGACGTCAATATCCAGGCTATCGCCCAGCGCGATAAAATAGGAAAAGCCAACCTCACGCTGTTGCGCCCAGTCGAGAATGGTGTTGGCCACGGCGGCGGACTGGGAAATAAACGCCAGCTTGCCTTTGAGAATGGGGACCGGTGAGAAACTGGCGTTAATGCCTTGCCAGGGAGCCAGCAGGCCGAGGCTGTTTGGCCCCAGCAGGCGCATCGAATAACGCTGCGCACAGGCTTTCAGCTCGGCGAACTGTTCCGGCGGGGAGGAGAGCACAATGGCAGTTTTGCAGCCGCGCTTGCCCAGCTCTTCAATCAATGCCAGGTTGCGCTGCGCATGGGTACAAAGTATCGCCAAATCGGGGCTGATGGGCAGGCTGGCGACGTCTGGGTAGGCCATGACGCCACACACTGCCTTGTAGCGCGGTGTGACCGGCATCACCGGCCCGTTGAAACCGCCGGCCAGCAGGTTGCTCATCATCAGGTTACCGGCGCGGCCGGGCTGTTGTGAAGCGCCGAGAACGGCAATCGATTTAGGACGTAAAAGCGCTTCTAACCCTCGCTGGCTCATGCACGACTCCTTTAGGCAACGTTACGCCTGATTCTAGGCGTTTTGCGACGGCTTTGCTGTGACCGGTGCCTCCGGGCGGGTAGGTTTCCCGGCCAGATACTGTTGACGGAAATAGTGAAAATGCTCGGCCAGCCCGTTAGCGGCGGCCACGTCACCGGCTTGCTGCAACAGCGCTGCCGCCACTTCGGCCGTGCAGTGCTGTTCGATGCGGCTGGCTTCGCGCAGTTGGTAATTCGAAGCGGCGGTCACGTTGAGTGAGAATACCGGGAACTGATTAAGGTACGGGCTTTTACGGAACATTTTGCTCGCCTCGGTCCAGGTGCCATCGAGCATAATAAACAACGGCGGTTTGCCACCGGCAGGCAATTCGCTGAACACCGGCCGCTCGGGGGCGGCATAGGGCGCGGGAAACACCACGTAAGGCTGGCGTTCGGGATCGTTAATCGCCGCCAGCAGGGCAGGGTCAACCTCGGTGCGCGACCAAAGAAATGCCTGGGTTTCCGGCAGAATATCGGCGATCAGTCGGCCGGTATTGCTCGGTTTCAGCGGTTCTGCACCAAACATGATCAGGCAAAAACGGCTGGCGGCAGGCTGTGGCCGGATACTGTCACACAGGCAGTTTTTATGGGGTAGCAGGCAGCCCTGACAACGCGGTACGCGGTTGCCACGCGCCAGAAAAGGGCGAGTAGAGCGTTCCAGGCGAAATTGGCGCAGGCGAAGGACGGCGTTGTCGGTCATAAAGATCTCGGGGAAAACCGCTATTGTAACGCAGAAAAAAGCCCGACGGGAGCGTTCGGGCTGGATTGCGTCACGGCGGTGTCACGGGCAATGGACAACACCGCCTATTGAAAGGCGACGGGTATAGACTTTCTGCGTTAAACTAGTTCATTGAGCCAGTTATCGAACGGCGTTTTCGGCATGGCACCGTTGAGCATGTCGACCATTTTCCCTTCGCGGAACAGCATAATGGTTGGAATGCTGCGGATGCGGAAACGGGCGCTCAGTTCGGGTTCTGCCTCGGTGTTGACTTTAACGAAGCGAACTTTGCCGGCGCGCTCTTCGGCGACGTCTTCAAAGATCGGGGCAAAACTGACGCAGGGGCCGCACCACGGCGCCCAAAAATCGACCACCACTGGCAGGCCATCCTGCAACAACGAGTCCAGTGTGGCGGCGGTGGCGTTGATCACCTCGCCGTCAAAGAGCGCATGGCCGCAACGGCCGCATTTCGCGCCGTCAGCCACTCGTTCTTCAGGCACGCGGTTGGTGGCATTACAAGCTGGACAAACTGTATTCATGATGACCTCGGATACTGAGAATGCACGACATGCCGCACTCGGGTTGCGGATATGTATCTTTAATGCTGCTTATTATCGTTAAAAGTAGGGCAATGGACAAAGAGGTTTGTTCGATGAATACGATAGTTGTTAGCTTTTAGCGCAAGTAGGTGGCTTAGCACCCCAACATCAGGTAATCTTCGCGCCCTGCGCGTTGGTGGAGAAGAAAATGAACGATTCATTTAGTGGCAAGAACGGTAAAGTTAAAGTGATGTACGTCCGCAGTGACGACGACAACAACAGCGACGACCGTAACAAGAATAAGCGTCCGGCCGGCAAAGGCCGTCCGGCAGACGGTGCGCGCTCTTCGGGCCGTACCGGTCAGGACAAGCCGCGCGGTAATAACGATCGCCGTGGCTCTGGCTCTGATTCCCGCCGCAGTGAAAGCGATCGTCCTCGCCGTCCAGCGCACAATGAAGACCGTGGCGGTTATGATTCGCCGTGGAAAACCGTGTCACGTGGCCCGGAAGAAGAGCCGGCGTTTGATCACGGCGGCATCAGCGGCAAGAGCTTTATCGATCCAGAACAGTTACGTCGTCAGCGTGCGGAAGAAACCCGCGTTTACGGTGAAAACGCCTGTCAGGCCCTGTTTGCCAGCCGTCCGGACGCTATCGTCCGCGCCTGGTTCGTACAGTCGGTCACGCCACGTTTTCGTGAAGCACTGCGCTGGATGGCGGCAAACCGCAAAGCCTATCACGTGGTGGATGAAGAAGAGCTGGCCAAAGCGTCCGGCACCGAACACCACGGCGGCGTTTGCTTCCTGATTAAAAAGCGTCAGGGTCTGGATGCGCAAACCTATCTGAAAGAAGCCCCGGCGAAAGACTGCGTGCTGGCGCTGGAAGAAGTAGGCAACCCGCACAACCTGGGTGCTATCGTGCGTTCTTGCGCTCACTTTGGCGTTAACGGCGTGTTGCTGCAGGATCCGGCGGTGCTGGAATCAGGTGCTGCGGTGCGTACGGCCGAAGGCGGCGCGGAACACATCAAGGCAATTAACGCCGATGACTTCCTGTCGGTGCTGGATACCTTCCGCAAGGCGGGTTACGCCATCGTCACCACCTCGAGCCACAAAGGGACTCCATTGGCGCAGGCTAAGCTGCCGGCCAAAATGGTACTGGTACTCGGCCAGGAACGTGACGGCCTGAGCGACAGTGCCTGGCAGCAGGGCGACATGAACGTGTCTATCGGCGGTACCGGCAAGGTGGAAAGCCTGAACGTATCGGTCGCGACCGGCATTTTGCTGGCTGACTGGTGGCGTCAAAACCAGGCTTAATATACCCGTCGCCTTTCAAGCCGCAGCGTTGTTACCTGCACTAACTCACCCCAGTTACTTACTAGAGTAAGCGCCTGGGGATGAGTGAGTTGGTCGCCTAGCTACAACTTGAAATTCATAGGGTATACATAATATTTTATAAAAAAACGGGCACCCTGGGGTGCCCGTTTTGCTTTCTACTGTTTAGTGAGCGCCGCCGCCCCCACCGCCGGAGCTGAATGGCGGTTTCGCCACCCAGACCAGCGCCAGCAGCACCAGGAACACCCCAGCGGACAGCCAGAATATCTCGTTAGCCGAGATAATCAGCCCCTGCGCGGTGATCTCGTTGGCGATATAGGCCGACGCCTGCTGCTTGCTCATGCCAATCTGTTCCAGTTGCCGGTACATGTCCTGCGACTGCGGGCTGTAAGGATTCACAAACTCCGCCAGCTGCGAGTGGTGTTGCGACTCGCGCTGAGTCCACAGCGTGGTGGTGATCGACGTCCCGATCGACCCCGCCAGCGTACGGGTAAAGTTCGACAGGCTCGATGCCGCCGCCATACGCTCCGGCGGCAGACCGGACAGCGTAATGGTGGTCAATGGCATAAAGAAGCAGGCAATGGCGAAGCCCTGGACAAACTGCGGCCAGGCCGAGGCGCCAAAGTCCATTCCCGGTTCAAACGTATAGGCGCGCCAGTAAAAGCACACGGCATACATAATGAAGCTGAAGGTCACCAGCCGTCGCATGTCGAGCCGGTTACCGAACTTGCCGATGATCGGCGACAGCAATACCGGTATCAACCCGATAG
This sequence comes from Serratia sp. BIGb0163, assembly GCF_024809935.1. NCBI lineage: Bacteria > Pseudomonadati > Pseudomonadota > Gammaproteobacteria > Enterobacterales > Yersiniaceae > Serratia > Serratia sp. BIGb0163. The sequence goes on along the minus strand of NZ_JANUDZ010000006.1, from coordinate 289,756 downwards.
GTGCCGAGGCCAGCCCCGCCCAGGTGGCGGTATAGCCATACACCTCCTGCAGCAGCTGCGGCAATAGCACGATAGCGCCGAAGTACAGCATATAGGCCAGGCTGATACACAGGCAGCCGACGGTAAAGTTGCGCGACTTGAACAGCGACAGATCCACCACCGGGTGGTCATCCGTCAGTTCCCAGATGATCAGGAACACCAGCGCCACCACCGCCACCACCGTTAGCACTATTATCTCGGTGGAGTTGAACCAGTCCAGCTCCTTGCCCTGATCGAGCATCACCTGCAGCGAACCAATACCGACGATCAACAGCACCAGGCCGACGGTATCGATCGGTTTGATCTCGGTTTTGGTTTCCCTGCCTTTCAACGTCGACATCGCCACCAGGATCACTACGGCGCCAATCGGAATATTGATGAAGAAGATCCAGCCCCAGTGATAGTTATCACTGATATAACCGCCGAGGATAGGCCCGAATATTGGCGCGACGATCACCGTCATCGACCATAGCGCCAGGGCCATCGCTCGCTTGGCGGGCGGATAGTTGTTCAGCAACAGACTTTGCGACAGCGGGATCAGTGGCCCCGCGACCACGCCCTGGATCACGCGGAAGAAGATCAGCATGCCCAGGCTGTTGGAGATGCCGCACAGCCAGGAAGCGAGCACGAACAGTGCGGTGGACCAAAGGAACAGCCGCACTTCACCGACGCGCTTCGCCAGCCAGCCGGTGATCGGGATCGAGATAGCGTTCGCCACGCCAAACGAGGTGATCACCCAGGTACCCTGCGAGTTGGAAGACCCGAGGTTACCCGCGATGGTCGGGATCGCCACGTTGGCAATGGTGGAGTCCAGCACCTGCATAAAGGTCGCCATGGCGAGCGCGACCGTCATCCAGGCGAGCTGGGCACCTTCAAGCGGTTTCTGTGCCAAGGTAGCCTCCCACGCGCTTAGCCGGCATTCGCATGGATCACGTCGGCGATCATCTGGTTAACCGGTGCCAGGTTCAACGCCAGCGCGTCGGTCTGATACAACGGCTTGTCACGCACCACGTCAGACAGCACGCGGCCGTCCAGGTTAGTGGTGTCAACTTTCACCAGCGTCGACAGACCGATACGCAGCGGATGATCGGCGATTTGCTTGGCATCCAGTTCAATACGTACCGGCAGGCGCTGAACCACCTTGATCCAGTTACCGGTAGCATTCTGCGCAGGCAGCAGTGAGAAGGCGCTGCCGGTGCCCATATCGATACCGACCACTTTGCCGCTGTACACCACGTCGTCACCGTAAATATCACTGACCACGGTGGCCGATTGACCGATGCGCATATTGGCGATCTGGGTTTCTTTGAAGTTGGCGTCCACCCAGATGTGATCGGCAGGCACCACCGCCATCAGCGGGGAACCGGCGGCGATTTGCGCGCCAACCTGTACGCTGCGGCGGGACACATAGCCGGTAATCGGGCTGATGATTTTGGTACGTTGCAGCGCCAGCCAGGCGTCACGCATTTGCGCAGCGGACTGTTGGATAGCCGGCTGTTGCTCCAGCGGGGTGTTCAGCACCATCGCCTGGTTGGCGTTGTATTGCTGAACCGCCACTTCCAGTGCCGCTTTGGCGCTGTCGACCGCATCACGCGCATGTTGCAGTTCTTCACGGCCGATGGCGTCAAGGCTGCCCAGTACCACGCGGCGCTTCAGATCGTTCTCCGCCTTGCTCAGGTCAGACTTGCGCAGGGCAATGTTGGCCTGATACTGCTTGCTGTTGATGATCAGCTGGTGGGTCTGACGCACGCTGTTGGCCAGGCCGGTTTTGGCGCGTTCAAGCGCCTGTTCGGCATCGGTCGGATCCAGCGTGAGCAGCACATCCCCCTGCTTCACGTAGTCGGTATTGTCGAAGTTGACGCTGTTAACGCTACCGTTCACCTGGGCCATGATCTGCACCTGGTTACCGGACACATAGGCGTCGTCCGTTTCCTGATGATGACGCAACACCAGGAACCAATACACTAAATATGCCACCCCAATAACAACGAAAATAACCGTCATCAACAGCAGCCAAAACTTGCGCTGCTTCTTTTTGCCGACAGGTTGTGGCGGGGTCTGAGTCTCCGCGCTTGCGCTCATGGTGTTCTCCAAGCTCTCTATTTTATTATGCTTTTGAATCCGCAGCGACCGGGGCCTGATAGCCACCGCCCAGCGCACGGATCAGTCCTATCTTCGCCTGCAGCAAGTTGCTGTTGGCATTCAGTTCCGCCTGTTGCTGCTGCAAGAGCTGCGTCTGGCTGGTTAACAACTGGTCGCGCCCGATAATCCCTGCCTGGTATCGAGCGTTAGCGACGCGGTACACCTGTTGCATCGATTGGGACGCAGATGCCGCCTGCAGCTGCTGTTGCGCAGTGCTTTGTTGGACGGTGATGGCATCGGCGGTTTCCTGCACGGCATTCAGGATGGTTTGGTTATAGGACTCCACCGCCTGGTCATACAGCGCGGACTCCTCACCCAGTTTGCTGCGCAGCGCACCGGCGTGGAAGATCGGCAATGAAATCGCCGGCATCACGTTCCAGGCCTGGCTGGCCGCCTCAAACAGATTCGGGCTGGTCCCACTGGTGTTGGTGGTAGTCAGGCCGGCAAAGGCTGAAATGGTCAGGCTGGGGTAAAATTCCTTGCGGGCGGCGCTGACGCGTTGGTTGTAAGACTCGACCAACTGACGCTGCGCGGCGATATCCGGGCGTTTGCCCAGCAGATCGGCGGTCAGTTCACCTTTTGGCGCCATCAGATTACTGGCGGGCAGAGCCACCGGACGCAGATGCTGCATCGCGCTTGGGCCCTGGCCGGCCAGCGCGGCCAACTGGTGTCTTAGTTGTTCAATCTGCGACTGCAGTTGCAGGATCTGCTGCTTGGCACCGTCGGCCTGCGCCTGGCTTTGTTGCGGAACATCAACACCGGTGATGCCGGCTTTATATTGTTGTTGGCGCAAATCCGTCAGGCGTTGGTTGTTGTCGACTTCCTGTTGCAGCAGTTTTTCCAGCGCGAAATTGCTCTGCAGCTGGAAATAGGCGGAGGCCACCGAGCTGGTTAACGTCAGCGCAGCCTGTTCCTGCTCGGCGCGGGCCGCATCGACCTGCGCCTTGGCGGCGTTAACCTGATTGCGGTATTTACCCCACCAGTCAAATTCATAGGCCAGATTCAGCCCCAGCGAGTTGGAGCTCTCGTAGATCGGCTTATGTGGATAGCCCAATCCCATGTTGACGTTTTGCGGGACTTTCTGGCGGTTGCTGCTGGCGTTCAGATCCAGATTCGGGCCGTTGGCTGCACTGGCTTCACCCATCACACTTTGCGCTTCGCGCACGCGCCCGGCGGCTTGTCTCAGCGTCGGTGAGCTTTGCAGCGTCTGGGTCATCAGACTGTCGAGCTGTGGATCGTTAAGCGAGCGCCACCACTGTGGGCTAACGTTCAGCGAGCTGACTTTCGGCTGTGACAATTGCAGGCTCTGCGGGTCCATCAAGGTGGACTGCGGGGCAATATTGTCGGTAGAAGCGCACCCGGCCAGCAGCAATACGGCGAACAGCGGGGTGAATCTCCAGTTAAACGGGGATCGCATAGTAGGTTACCTGAACAGAAATTATTGGGATAACTGTCCTGAAACTTCCATCTGGTCCAGACGCGTTAACAGCTTGCGTGTCAGCTGTTCAAGCTGTTGCTGTTCATCATCGTTCAGCGTGGACCACAGGAAATGCAGACATTTGTGCTGCGGTGGCAGCAGTTGGTTGAGAAACTCTTCTCCCTGCGGCGTCATGTGCAGATGCAGGCAACGACGGTCATGGTCGCTTTCCCGGCGTTCAATCCAGCCGCGTTTTTCCAGTTCATCGGCAATCCGCGTGGCATTGGTGCGTGACGAGCCCAGAGCAGAGCTTAGCTCAGAAGGCTGGATGCTGTGATTCTCCTGCGCATCCAGAGTAATCAGCGCCATAAACAGTGTTTCGTTAATCCCTTGTGCCTTGAGCATTTTATTGCGGTTTTCCAGCAGCTTGCTTTGCATGTGCATGCACAGCCGGGTCAGCAGAATTTCCTGATAAGGAAAATCTTTCTGACGTTTTGCGCGGAAATTAAGCATTTGTTCAATGGGAGTAAACGAGCTTTCCATAATTTGGGGCCTCATTAATTTCGTTCGAGATAGTAACGATAGTGATTAATAATGTAAATCTTCAGCCGTGCGAATAATTTAGCAATTCGTGTCATTTGTAAGTTATTTGTCAACGGCCCATTCACGAGCGACAGCTCAGAATGGGGATGACGGATAAAATCAAAGGCTGGCAGGACCGAAAATCATAAATATTTTTAACGTGATGCCAAAGGCGAGCGCACCGATCAAGGTAGACAGAATGATGCTTTTGCTACGGTAAAAGCACAGCCCCAGGGCGGCGAAGCCGACCAGCGTCGGCCACAGCTTGTCCGGTTCGCGCATCACCACCGGCGTGCTGGACACCACCAACAGTGCACAAATGGAGGCGATACCAATGCTGTCGAGCAACAGCGCGGTTTTACCGCGTTTAATGCCCGGTTGGGCACGCGCCGGAGCCAGGCGTAAGGGCAAGTAACGGAACAGGTAATTCGCGCAACCGACCACCAGGCCAATCACCACCACATCAGTGTTCATCGATGGCCTCCGTTGCGGTGGGTTGGAACAGGGCGGCAATACAGCCGGCGCTGATGCCGGCTAAAATGGCGACGGGAATGGAAAACAGCACCACGCCAAGCAGCGCGCCAGCCAGTGCGGCGACGATGGTCAGGCTTTGTGGACGCCTGAAGGCGGCCAGCAGGAAGCTGAGGAACAGCGCCGGCAGCATAAAGGACAACGAGGCTTCAACCACCGGGTATTGCTCCAGCGGTCCGTTACCGAACAGCGCTCCGATGGCGGTGCCCGCTACCCACGACAGCCAGGAGCACAGTGAAATGCCGAGCATCCAGTTCTCGCTCCAGCTGCGGTTATTGCGCATCAGTTTGGCGGTAGCGGCGGCGAACACTTCGTCGGTCAGGCCGAAGGCCCAGAGTGCGGTTTTACCGGCCGACATGCGTGAGACGATGCGGTGGCGCAGAGCGGGGCCATACAGCAGATGCCGTATATCCATGGCCATCACGGTCAGCGCGGAAACCCACAGCGACATGCCGGCGCTCAGCAGGGCGGTGATCACGAACTGGCTGGCGCCTGCATAGATAATGCAGGAAAAGAAGATGCTCTCCAGTGGGGAGAACCCCAGCTTAACGGCGCTCAGGCCAAAGGCAAAGGCCACCGGCACGTAGCCGATGACGATCGGTAAACTGTCGACGATGCCGTGGGTGAAGGTAGAACTGACGGCTGGGGGATTGAGGTTTTCTGCAGCTTGGCTTTGCATTTTTATTAGTGTCGCAGGATATAGAGATCAATAGTTCATCTGCAGAACATTACCAGAGAGTGAGTAATGTTTATACCCTGCGGCGCTAATAAATTCCCGATATGACTATTCGCTTGCTAATCAGATTGTCGCCGGTCCTTGCGGATCGTGGTGCTTGCCGCGCCACCAGGTCAGCAGGTTGAGCAGGCACAAAACGCCCCCGGCCACGGCAACGCCGGTCCAACCCGCATGTTGATAGGCCGAGGCAGACAGCAGTGAGCCGAGTGCACCCCCGATGAAATAGCTGGTCATGTAGCCGGCTGTCAGGCGGTTGCGCGCTTCCGGCATAATGCGGTAAATCACGCTCTGGTTAGTGACGTGTACGGCCTGCACGGCCAGGTCGAGGATCAGGATACCGGCGATCAACGCCCACAGGGATTGTTTAGCGAAAGCGATGGGTATCCAGGAAAGCAGCAGCAGGACCAGGCCCACGCTGGTGGTTAAACCGGCCTTACCCTGATCCGCCAAATGCCCGGCGCGTGAAGCCGCCAATGCGCCGGCAGCGCCGACCAGGCCAAACAGACCAATCACCCCTTCGGAATAACCAAACGGCGGAGCCGCCAGTAAAAAGGCCATCGAAGTCCACAGCACGCTGAAGTTGGCGAACGACAGCGCCCCGAGTATCGCGCGGGTACGCAGCAGCGGGGTCCCGCAAAACAGGGTGAAGATCGATTTCAGCAACTGCGGGTAATTCAGCCCCGAATGCTGCTTGTAACGCGGCAGTGTGCGCCACAGGATCAATGCCATCAGGATCATCAGCACGCTGGCGACCCAGTAGATGGTACGCCAGCCGCCGAGTGACGCCAGCGCTCCGGCTACGGTGCGCGCCAACAGAATGCCGAGCAGCAGGCCGCTCATGATAATGCCGACGGTTTTGCCGCGTTTTTCCGGATGGGCCAGGGTGGCCGCCAGCGGCACCAGAATTTGCGCCACCACCGAGAACAGCCCGGTGAGCGCGGTCCCGAGGATCATCATCGGCAAGGTCGTGGAACTGGCGGTGATCAGCATGCCGCCCGCCGCCAGCAGCGTCATAAAGACGATCAGGCCGCGGCGTTCAAACATATCGCCGAGTGGCACCAGCAACAGCAGGCCAACGGCGTAGCCCAACTGGGCTGCAGTGACGATAAAGCCGGCCTGATTGACCGATAAATCGAAGTTCTGGGCGATGGTTTCCAGCAGCGGCTGGGCGTAATAGTTACTGGCGACCGCCAGACCGGTGGCGATAGCGATCAGCACGATCAGCGCCGGGCTGAGACCCGGCTGTGAATGTTGTTGGCTCATAAGATATTAATCACAGGGAAAAGTTAGCCGAAGTATCGGGCACGACAGCCGGCGAATCCAATGTATAATTTTCATTTGATCAATCTCATTTTGCGATAGATGCCATGAACCTGAAACAGATACGCTTTGCGTTGGCGGTAGCCGAAGAGCAGAGCTTTACCCGGGCGGCGCAGCGCTGCCATACGGTGCAGTCTGCCCTTAGCCACCAGATCGCCAAACTGGAAGAGGAGCTGGGCTGTACATTGTTCGAACGCACCTCGCGGCGGGTCAGGCTGACCACCGCCGGGCAGGCGTTTATTCAACCGGCGCAACGGCTGCTGGCGGCGAAACAGGCGCTGGTGGAAGAGGTGGTTGCCGCCAGCGGCACGGTATCCGGCACCCTGACCATCGGCACTATTTCAACCATAAACGCGATTGATCTGACCGAAAAACTGGGCAACTTTCATCGCCATTATCCGGCGGTGAATATCCGGCTGTACGTGGGCATGAGCGAAGCATTGCTGGAAGACGTCCGCCAACAAAAGACGGACGTGGCGTTTGTCGGTCTCTGGCCGGGGGATATTGATATGCTGCCGGTGTCGCATCGGCAGCTAACCGATGAGCCGCTGGTTGCGCTGGTGGCGACGCAGCATCCGCTGGCCAGCCGTCAACGGGTCAATCTGCAAACCCTGTCAGAAGTGCCGCTGGTGGACTTTTACAGCGGGACCGGTGCCCGGCGGCAGACCGACCGTGCGTTTCAGGCGGCAGGTATCAAGCGGCATGTCAGTTTTGAAATTGACCATATCGAATGGCTGGAAAATCTGGTGCGGCGTGGGTTGGCGGCAGGCATTGTGCCCATCTCGACGGCGCAGCGTTTGAGTTCGCTGGTGTCGATCCCGATCGAGGATGGTCCGCGGCGACAGGTGTACTGCGTATGGCCGCAGCCACTGTCCAGAACCGCCGAGCGGTTTTTGCAGTTTAGTGGGATAGCTATTGCTGAATGAATAGAACGGGGCGCAGTGGTGAACTGCGCCCCGGTGTTATTACTTCTTCGCGGCTTCGGCGGCGGTTTTCACCCAGCCGTCAAAGGTGGCCTGATGCGCCTTGATCCAGCCATTAACGTGGCCCTGGATATCGGCTTCTGACGCCTGACCTTCATGCATCCGCAGGTTCTGCGCATTCACGTCGCTAATCGGCAGTTTCATGATGGCAAACAGCTTGGCGGCTGCCGGGTTGGCTTCGGCCCATTTCTTGTTGGCGGCGATGCGCATGGTGTTCACCGGGAACCCATAGTTGGCACCGTTTGGCAGTTTGGTATCCATATCTTTCATTTCGCCCGGCATGGCGGAAAACGGCACCTGCAACCAGACGACGTCACGGCCCGGTACCAGCACGTCGCTCACCCAGTATGGCGTCCAGGTGTAATACAGCACCGGTTTGCCTTCCTTGTAGCGAGTAATGGTATCGGCAATCATCGCCGCGTAGTTGCCCTGGTTGTGCTCGACGGTCTTATACAGGCCGTAGGCCTTGATGTGGTGGTTAATCGCCGCCTCACAGCCCCAGCCCGGCGTACAACCGGTCAGGTCGGCCTTGCCGTCACCGTTGGTGTCAAACAATTTGGCGATCTTCGGGTCTTTCAACTGCTCAACGTTGGTGATGTGGTATTTATCGGCGGTTTTTTTGTCGATCAGATAACCCTGCGCCGCGCCGTTGACATAAACCCCTTCACGGTAAAACTTGGCGTCGCCACCGGCGGCCTTGTACTGATCGGCGTGCAGCGGATCCCAGTTCACCGCCAGGAAGGTTGCGTCGCCAGAGGCGATCGACGTGTAGGCGACGTTATAGTCCACTTCACGGGTGTCCTTGACGTCATAGCCCAACTTTTCCAGCGCCTTGCTGACCAACAGCGTCTGGAAGGTTTCTTCAGATATGGTGCTTTGCACCGGCTGAACGCTAATGCCTTTACCCGGTAAGTCCGCGGCGGAAACCGCCTGTGAGCTAATCAATGTGGTGAGGGCAACCGCCCAGATTCCTGTAGTGCGCATAGTGAAATACCTTTTTTATGTTATGAAGCCGGGATTTCCGGCACGTCGGGATTATTTCGCTGCCGCCGCAGCGGTGCTGACCCAGCCGTCAAAAGTGGCCTGGTGGGCTTTAATCCAGCCGTCTACGTGGCGTTGTATATCGTCGGCGCTGTTCTCGCCCTTGTGCATCCGCAGGTTCTGCGCATTTACGTCCGCCAACGGCAGCTTCATGATGGCGAACAGCTTGGCCGCCGCCGGGTTGGCCTGCGCCCATTGCTTGTTGGCGACGATATGCTCGTTATTGACGAAGAAGCCGTAATTTTTGCCGTTCGGCAAGGCGGTATCCTTGTCTTTCAACGAACCCGGACTGGCGGAGAACGGCACGGTCAACCAGACCACATCGCGGCCGGGCACCAGCTCGTCGCTGACCCAGTACGGTGTCCAGGTGAAGTACAGCACCGGTTTGCCCTGTTTATAGCGGGTCAGGGTGTCGGCGATGATGGCGGAGTAGTTACCCTGGTTCTGAGTAACCGTGTTGCTCAGGCCATAGGTTTTGATATGCGTGTTGATCGCGCTGCCGCACACCCAGCCAGGCTCACAACCGGCCAGATCGGCCTTGCCGTCACCGTCGGCGTCAAACAGCCTGGCCAGCTTGGGATCTTTCAACTGCGAAATATCGCTGATGTGGTATTTATCGGCGGTTTTCTTGTCAATCAGATAACCCTGCGCTGCATTAGTGATATAGGCGCCCTGGCGATAAAACTTTTTGTCGCCGCCGGCGCTTTGGTACATGTCGGTTTGCAGCGGATCCCAGTTCACCGCCATATAGGTGGCGTCACCGGAAGCGATAGAGGTGTAGGCAATGTTGTATTCCACCTCGGCGGTCGGCTGGACGTTATAACCCAGCTGGGTCAGGGCACGGTTGACCAGTTCGGTCTGGAAGCTTTCTTCGGCGAGGGTGCTTTGCAAGGGTTTAACCGTGACGCCTTTGCCGGGAAGTTCGACGGCGAACGCCTGTGTGCCAAGCAATGAAGTCAGGGCCAAAGCCCAAATTCCTGTCGAGCGCATAGTGGTTCCTTCGATTTTATCGGTGCCCCCGACGCTGGCCGGGGGCAGGGCAATTAAGGCTTTTTGATGAAGGGCCGGGTGACCAGGCCGATGGGGCCGTGTGCGTACCAACGCCCCATGCCTTTACTGCGGCGATCGCGCCCCAGCGACTGGGTGAGACGGTCGAGAATAATCGCCAGGATCACGATACCGACCCCGCCGACGGCGGCCAGCCCCATATCGAGGCGGCCGATACCGCGCAGCACCATCTGGCCCAGACCGCCGACGGCGATCATCGAGGCGATCACCACCATCGACAGTGCCAGCATCAGCGTTTGGTTTACCCCGGCCATAATGGTCGGCATCGCCAATGGCAACTGCACTTTAAACAGCAGTTGGCGCGGGCTGGCACCAAAGGATTCAGCGGCTTCGATCAGATCTTCCGGCACCTGCTTAATGCCCAGAATGGTCAACCGCACGATGGGCGGCAGGGCGAAGATAATGGTGACCACCACTCCCGGCACGTTACCGATACCGAACAGCATGACGATCGGCACCAGATAGACGAAGGCCGGCGTGGTTTGCATGGCGTCCAATAACGGCCGTATGACCTTGCCGGCGTGCTTGCTGCGCGCCAGCCAGATGCCGAGCGGTAAGCCGATGACGATACAGAAGAACAGGGCGGTCAATACCAGCGCCAGCGTCACCATGGCCTGCGACCAGGCACCAATAGCGCCAATGGCAATCAGTGAGACCAGCGTGGCGGCACCCATACCGAGGCTGGAGAGCTGCCAGGCAATCAGCGAGAACAGCAAAATGGCGATCGGTGCCGGCATGCCCAGCAGCAGTTGTTGAAAACCGCTGAGGATAAAGTCGACCGGTACGCGGATCCCCTGGAACAGCGGGCGAAAGTGCAGCACCAGCCAATCAATGCCGTGGGTGACCCAGGAGTCAAACGGTACCCAGGTCTTGTGGAACGGATCGAGCAGGTTGAAATGCTCCGGCTGAGCCGGTGCGCTATTCAGCCAGTCGGCGCCCTGAGCGGCCTGATTAGCGGCGTCATGGCTTGCCGGTGGCGGCGCGCTCGACCAGGCATCGCCGGCGGGAGCCGCTGAATTTGCAGCGTCAGTGGCCGGTGCGGCACTGGCACCAGCGTCGGCAGGCGCAGTGGCCCATGGATCCTGTGTAGTATCACTCATTCGTTGGGCCCTCTTTATCCAGGGCCTGCAGCAGCATGGCCTTGGAAATAATTCCGATATAGTTATTTTCTTCGCAGACCACAGGTACCGCGCAAGGCGCCAGAGCGACCAATGAAATCAGTTCGCTTAGCGGCATGTCGGCCGGTACCGGGGCGGGAGCTTCCAGCAGGGCGTCATCCAGCGTCAGATTGGCCGCCAGCGCCTGCTTGAGTGAATCTACCGACACCACGCCGATAAATTTCTTTCCGCGTTCAACAACATAACCATAATCGCGGTCTTCATCCCGCAGCAGCTGTAACGCTGAGCGCGGACCAAAACCGGGGGTTTTACGAATAAGCGCGACCGGACGACGCTTGGCGATATCCTTGGCGCTGAAAACATGGCTGACATCTACGCCACGGAAGAAGGTGCGTACATAATCGTTGGCCGGATTATTTAATATTTCCTCCGGCGTACCGACCTGAATCACCTCACCGCCCTGCATAATGGCAATACGATCGCCAATACGCATCGCTTCGTCCAAATCATGGGAAATAAAGACGATGGTACGCTGATGTTGGGCCTGTAATTTAACCAGTTCATCCTGCATTTCGGTACGGATTAATGGATCAAGTGCTGAGAAGGCTTCATCCATCAATAATATATCCGGATTATTAGCCATGGCACGGGCTAATCCCACGCGCTGACGCATCCCACCAGAAAGTTCATCGGGATAAGAATGAGCATAATTCTCCAGTCCGACCTGACGCAGGGCCTCGAGGGCTTTTTCCTGACGTTCCTGCGGCGGAATACCGGCTAATTCCATACCGAATGCGGTGTTATTCAACACATTCATATGCGGCATTAAAGCGAATGATTGAAACACCATGCTGATCTTATTTCGACGTACGGTGCGCAGTGCGCTGTCGGATATTTTCGATATATCTTCACCGTCAATCAGCACCTGGCCGCGAGTGGGTTCTATCAGACGATTGAGAAGGCGTACCAGGGTGGATTTTCCTGAACCGGAAAGCCCCATGATGACGAATATCTCGCCTTCTTCAATGGCCAGAGAGGCGTCTTTTACGCCTAGTGATAACCCGGTTTTTTCAAGCAGTTGATCTTTTGTCAGACCTTTCTCAATCAGTTTGAATGCGCGATCCGGATGTTCGCCAAATATCTTATACAGGTTCTTTACTTCGAGTTTAATTGCCATGCAATTTGCTGTTTCCTCTGATGAATTATCAAACGATAAAAAATGTCCCAATAGAAAATAATAGTCGCCTATACCCTAACACAGTGAATATCTGAGACAACCCTCAATGTCCGATGAATGGGATATTAGCGATTTACATCAACATTTCGATTGGCTATGGTAGTGGGGTGGATATTCAATTATTTGAATCTGATATTCGCCTTAAACGCTTGGTTTTAGGTAAAAATAATCCTGCTGCAATAATCTTGTTATTTCCCCGTTCGGCACTGAATTCAGACAATAAAAAACCCGACCATAGGCCGGGTAAAAGTCATCAGTATTTCATTAATTTCAACGACAGGTGCCGATATCGAGGGGATATCGGCACGGTCATATTATCCGCTTAATATGACAGCCAGATGTCAGATTAAGCCTTGCGATACAGGCGGCGTGGATGACCGATATTGCCGTACATCATCTCTACGCGCACGAACTGGGTAGCGACGCAATATTCCAGATAACGCCGGGCGGTGGTTTTGCTGATACCCACCTGTTTGACCACGTCTTCCACCGCGTGCGCCGCCTCCGGCTGTTCGATAAACAGCGCCTGCACCAACTCCAGCGTATTGGTTTCAATGCCCTTGGCACTGGGTTCGCTGGAGAACTGTTTGGATTGCAGGTTATACAGCGCGTCGACGTTGCTTTGGTCGATCACCTTAAAGGTGCGCTGGGTTTGAACAAACTGCATAAAACGCTCCAGCGAGTTGCGCAGCCGCTTGTAGGATACTGGTTTGATGATGTAGTCGAAGGCACCGTTGCGGATAGCCTGGCTGCAGGTGTTCATATCGCTGGCGGCGGTAATGAAGATCACCGAACAGCCGGGGTTTTTCACCGCAGCTTCTTCCATCAGTTCGATGCCCTGGCCGTCCGGCAGAAAGTTATCCAGTAGGATCAACCGCGGCTGGTGGGCGTTGACCTTGGCTCTGGCCTCGGCCAGCGTGGCGGCATAAGCCACCACCCGCAGAGCAAAGTTTTGCTCGATAAACTCGGCGTGCAGCGTGGCCAACTGCGGCTCATCTTCCACGATCAAAACGTCCAGTGCTTCTGGTTGCATCATTCGGGTGCTCGAAACGGGTTATAAGGTTTTAGGGATAAATAAAGAAAAAATGGCCCCGTGCGGCTCGTTGTCCGACACTTCTATACTGCCATGCGCCTGCGCTACGTGGCTGGCGACCAAATGCAGGCCGATGCCGTGGTCACCTTTATCTTCTTTGGTGGTGACGCCCTGCTCGAACAGCGTATCACGCACCTCGGGCGCAATGCCGATACCGCGATCGGCCACTTCAATCACCAGCTCATTGCTGATATCGCTAATATAGAGTTCTACCGCCTCGTGTGGCTCGGCGCAATGCAGCGTAGCGTCTACCGCATTATCCAGCAAATTGCCGATGATCGACATCAGTTCGGTTTCATTCAGCGCCGCCGGGATTTGTCGTAGCTGGCAGGCGGGATCGAAGCGCAGCTCAACGCCTTTTTCCCTGGCGCTGGAGTATTTGCCCAACAGCAAACCACAGAGTGCCGCCGAGCTGAAACGCTGCGAAATAAAGTCGAGAATTTCTTGCGCGCCTTCCGATTGAGCCTCCACATAGCGGATCGCCTCGTCGTAGCGCTGCATATGCAACAGCCCGGCCAGGGTGGCAGTCCAGTTAAGCTGCTCATGGCGCATGATGCGCAGGTTGTCAGCGTAGCGTTTGACCTGACTGAGCTGGCTGCTCAGGGTATTGATGTCGTTCTTGTCGCGGAAGCTGATCACCCAGCCCTGCAGCTCTTGCTCCTGCATAATACGCACCCGGCTGGCGATAACCCGCACGTGGTTAAAGCGGCAAACCTCGTCGTGGGTGTCGTGCCCCAACTGGGAGGCGCCGAAGAAGTCCGGCTGTGACTGGATAATCTCGCCGATATTGCGGCCCATCAGCGCGGCGGCAGGCTGGCGCAGCTCCAGCAGTTCACGCGCCGCGTGGTTGATGGTGATGATCCGCAGTTGCGGGTCGACGGCGATGACGCCTTCATAGATGGCCTCTAGCAAGGCTTTTTGCTGACGTACCAGTAGCGCAATTTCTTTGGGTTCCAGCCAGAACATCTGGCGTTTTAAATTCTTCGACAATAGCCAGGAAAAAACAAACAGGGCGATTAATAACAACACAATGGAGCCGACGATTTGCGTCAGGGTTCTGGCATTCAGGTTATCAATATGGGATTTCAGATAGCCGACCGAAACAATGCCGATGACGTTATTATACTCATCCATAATGGGCGCTTTACTGCGCAATGAAATGCCGATGCCACCTTTGCGGATGGAAATAATACTTTTCCCTTCCAAAACCTCTTTATTATCGCCCCCGACCATTGGGGTACCGACACGGTTGGTATATTCAGAATGGTAAAGATGCCGGGTTTGTTTATCGCCGATCACGATATAGCTGGCATCGCTGCTGGCGCGTATTTTTTTCATCAATTCGGCGATTTTTACCGGGTCGTTTTTTTCCACCGCGCTGACCAGCGAGGGGATCAGGGCAATTTCTCGCGCCTGTACCTGCGCTCGCGCGCCGAGATCGCGGTGCAACTGGGCATCGAGCTGATAGTAGGTATAGGCGCCAATAAAGCTCAGCAGCAGGCAGGAGAAGGCGACCAGGCACAGGAATAGCTTGATTTGAAATGAGAGTTTTATGCGCATGGTCTGGGAGGCACCCTGAGAAATCCTGAGCGCTTACCCTATCATGAGTCGGGGTTCATGTAATATTGCGCCGGATCAACTTGTGATCGCCGCCACGGGTTTATTCTTGGCGGGTCGCTGCATTCATGACTGCAATAAAATTGATAACTTTTAAAGTTAAAATAACATTAACACCATTAAAACCACTCTGTATTTTACATAACCTCAATTAACACCATAGAAACCATAACCACCATTAAAAACCCTTTTTTATTTTGAACAAAATCACAGCAGATAATCCGTGCGTTTCTCTATGATGGCTGAACAAACTAATAAGAGGCCAGATTATGAGCACAACAGATGATTCTTACCTCGTCGCCAAAGATAAAGCCGCTGAAATACCATTGCGTGAAAAATGGTGGCACATACTGGATAACTACAAAGTAGGGATTATTCCGTTGCCGTTCTTTGTTCTGGCCGGCGTACTTATTTTACTTGATTGCCTGGAAGGGAAATTACCCAGCGATATCGTAGTGATGGTCGCAACGCTGGCCTTCTTTGGCTTTGCCTGCGGTGAGTTCGGTAAACGCCTGCCGCTGATCGGCAAAATGGGTGCCGCGGCGATCTGCGCCACCTTTATTCCTTCCGCACTGGTGCATTACGGCCTGCTGCCGGATGTGGTGGTGGAGTCGACCACCAAATTCTATAAGTCGACCAATATTCTGTACCTCTATATCTGCTGCATTATCGTCGGCAGTATTATGAGTATGAATCGTCAGGTGCTGATCCAGGGCTTCCTGCGCATCTTTGTACCGATGCTGTGCGGCGAGATTGCCGGCATGCTGGTGGGCATGGCCGTTGGTATGGCTCTTGGGCTGGAACCCTTCCAGATCTTCTTCTTCCTGATCTTGCCAATCATGGCCGGGGGCGTCGGTGAGGGCGCGATCCCGCTGTCGATGGGCTACGCGGCAATTTTGCATATGGAGCAGGGGGTGGCGTTAGGTCGTATTTTGCCGATCGTGATGCTCGGCAGTCTGACCGCCATTGTGCTTGCCGGCTTGCTGAATCAACTCGGTAAACGCTACCCGCACCTGACCGGTGAGGGCAGCCTGATGCCGAGCAAGCAGGGTGACAGCGAAATGAGCGCGGTGGATAAAATCAGCGGTAAGGTGGATGTCAGTACCATTGCCTGTGGCGCGCTGCTGGCCATCCTGCTGTACATGGTCGGGATGCTGCTGCACCGCATGATTGGCCTGCCTGCACCGGTTGGCATGCTGTTCGCGGCGGTAGCGGTGAAGCTGGCACACGGTGTTTCCCCACGCATTCAGGAAGGTTCGCAGGTGGTGTATAAGTTCTTCCGCACGGCGGTGACCTACCCAATCCTGTTTGCCGTTGGCGTAGCCATCACCCCATGGCAGGAACTGGTTAACGCCTTCACTCTCCAAAACCTGGTGGTGATTGTCAGCACCGTTTCCACCCTGGTGGCGACCGGTTTCTTCGTCGGCAAAAAAATTGGCATGCACCCGATCGACGTGGCGATTGTCTCCTGCTGCCAAAGCGGGCAGGGCGGCACCGGTGATGTGGCCATCCTGACTGCCGGTAACCGCATGTCGCTGATGCCGTTTGCCCAGATCGCCACCCGTATTGGCGGTGCGATCAACGTCTCACTCTCTTTGTTAGTCCTGGCCAAATTCTTCGTATAACAAAAAAAACTCAGTTTTCTTTGCCTTTCCCCGCCCCCGCGGGGATTTTTTTTGCCTGTGTCATCGCTCTTGCGGGCAGGCTCTGGGTTTTGCGTCAATACTTAGCGCTGCCAAATTTACAATAAGGAGTCGTTATGTTCTGGAAACGTTACCTGCTGGGGGCGGCGCTGGCCGTCATGTCGCTGCAAACTCTGGCCGCTGCGCCACAGGTGAAAACCCCCGCGCCGGGTTTTTATCGCATCATGCTGGGCAGCTATGAGGTCACCGCCTTGTCCGATGGTGTGCTCCGTTTGCCGGTGGAAAAACTGCTGCTTAACAGCTCGCCAAAGCAGATTGAAAACGCCCTGGCCGAGCGCCATCAGAAACTGCCGGTGATCACCTCGGTCAATGCCTATCTGATCAACACCGGCAGTAAGCTGATCCTGATTGATACCGGCGCCGGCAAGTTGCTGGGGGACGGGTTGGGCAAGCTGGTGGCCAACCTGAAGGCCGCCGGCTATCAGCCGCAACAGGTGGACGAAATTTATCTGACCCATCTGCATCCGGATCATCTCGGCGGCCTGTCGCAAAACGGCAAGGCGGTATTCCCGAATGCGGTGGTGCGCGCCAGTCAGCAGGATGCCGATTTTTGGCTGAGCGAGAGCCGATTGAAGCAGGCGAAAAGCGAAGACAGAGCCTCGTTTGAAAGGGCAATGGCGGCGATCAAACCCTATCAGGCTGCTGGGCACTTTAAATCTTTCGCCAGTGACGGTGAGTTGTCGCCAGGGATCAGCGCGTTCGCGACTCATGGCCATACGCCGGGGCACAGTATTTATCTGGTCGAGAGCGAAGGTAAAAAGCTGCTGGTGATTGGCGATCTGATCCATGTGGCGGCAGTGCAGCTTCCCGATCCGCGCGTTGCCATAAGTTTCGACAGCGATGCCAAAGCGGCGGTGGCTCAGCGCCTGCGAGTCTTTGGTGATAGCGCCCGGCAGAGTGTGCTGGTGGGCGCTGCGCATCTGTCATTCCCGGGATTGGGTTATCTCAATCAGCAGGGTGAAGGCTACAACTGGGTCCCGCTGGACTACGGCACAATGTAAGCCATTGGCCGCCCCGATGGGTAATGCTTGTTATTGTTCCCTCTCCTTTGGGAGAGGGTTAGGGTGAGGGGATACATACCAAGGCCAAAGCCCCTCACCCCGGCCCTCTCCCTCTGGAGAGGGGGACGCCCACTTAAACAACGTCGTACATTCTGATTCAGAACTTTGCTTAACTGACCGGCATTACGCCCTTATGGGCGGTTTTTTAGTGGTTGCCTGCGGCGAACACCTTGCTGAACCAGTCGATAAATACCCGTACCCGGGGTGAAAGTTGGCGGCTGCGGGGATACAACAGCGATACCGGCATTGGTGTGGAAGGGAATTGTGGTAACAGCGGCAGCAGACTGCCGCTGGCCAAATCGTCGCGCAGGTGATAGCGCGGCACCTGAATAATCCCCAACCCCATACGAGCCGCAGCCACCAGGCTTTCCGCCGCGCTGACCGACACCGTGCAGGGCAATATTAGCTGCTGCGGCTGGCCTGCGACATTAAACTCCAGTGGCATTATGCTGCCGCTGGCCGAGGAGCGAAAACCCACCATGCGGTGCCCTTCAAGTTCATCGATGCCAAGTGGCGTGCCGAAGCGTTGCAGATAGTCCGGTGCCGCGCAGGTCACTTCTTCCAGCTCACCCAGCCGACGCGCCACCATATCGCTGTCTTTCAGTTTACCTACGCGGATCACGCAGTCGATGCCTTCCCGCACCGGATCCACCAGCCGATCGCCTTCGCTCATAAACAATTCGATATCCGGGTATTGCGCCAGAAAGTCGGGCAACCCCGGCAGCAGAAAGTGGCGGGCCAGCGTGCCATGCACATCAATGCGCAACAACCCACGCGGTTTTGCACCGGCAAAGGCCATTTCGGCATCTTCGATATCCGCCAGAATAGTCAGGCAGCGCTGATAGTAAGCCTCGCCATCCAGCGTTGGGCTGACGTGGCGAGTGGTGCGCTGCAGCAGCCGCACCTGCAACCTGGCCTCCAGTTGTTTGATGGCATCGGTCACCGTCGAACGTGGCAGAGCCAGATCCTGCGCGGCCTGGGTAAAGCTGCGTTGTTCCACCACGCGGGTAAACAGACGCATGGCATCAATTCTGTCCATGGGATTGTTCGTTTTATTCGAATAGTGATAACGAAGATTAGGGGATTATCCGCCATTGCGAAAGGTGCATGATGATCTCACGCCAGCAAGTCTGCCGGCGCAGCGCCGACGAGGAGAGATCAGATGAACACCACCACCCAACAAGTTGCCATCGTAACCGGCGCATCACGCGGCATCGGTGCCGCCATCGCCGAACGGCTGGCCGCCGACGGTATGACAGTGATCGTCAATTATTCAGGTAATCAGGCTTTGGCCGATCAACTGGTGCGCAAAATCGAGCAAAATGGCGGCCGCGCGCTGAGCGCCAAAGCGGACGTCAGCGATGCCGCAGCGGTGGCAAAAATGTTTGACCACGCCGAACAGGCCTTCGGCGGCGTGGATATTTTGGTCAACAACGCCGGGGTAATTGCACTGGCCCCGGTTGCGGAAATGAGCGATGCCGATGTCGATCGGCTGATCGACATCAACCTGAAGGGCACCTTCAATACCCTGCGTGAAGCGGCGAAACGTCTGCGCGACAATGGCCGCATCATCAACTTTTCTTCCAGCGTGGTCGGGTTGTTACAGCCGGGCTACGGCATGTACGCCGCCAGTAAGGCCGCCGTTGAGGCGCTGACCAGCGTGCTGGCGAAAGAGCTGCGCGGGCGTAATATCACCGTCAATGCGATAGCGCCGGGCCCGACCGCCACCGGATTGTTTCTGGACGGTAAAACGCCGGAGCTTGTCGAACGTCTGGCGAAAATGGCACCGCTGGAGCGTCTGGGCCAGCCGCAGGATATCGCCGCGGCGGTATCATTCCTGGCCGGTGCCGACGGTGCCTGGATCAACGGCCAAACCTTGCGTGCCAACGGTGGCATTATCTGATGCTTGCGACCGGTTTTTCCGCGGTGGGATCGGGTATCCTGTGGCGGGAAATCCACCGCGAGGAAGCGTTTAATGGTAGGCCGCAGTAGAAGAAGGAAGACGGGCAGTCAGATCGATGATGGCGTCCGTTCGCCCTGCAATAATGTTTGCCAGATCGACACCGAAAAATCGTGGTGCCGTGGCTGTTGGCGCACGTTGGATGAAATCGCCGCCTGGTCGAGCGCCGATGACGATGAAAAGCGGGCCATCTGGCAACGCATCCGGCAGCGTGCCGTGATCTCTGAATGAATATATTGAGGATGTAAGAGAGGGACTTACTATGCCAATAATTACTGTTTTGATACCTGAAAGGCTTGAAGGTCGAATAATAGCGGCAGCAAAACAAAGTGGTATAACTTCTAACAGTTTTATTTTACAGGCAATTACCGAGAAAATTCAGAGAAGAGAACTGCGCCGCAATTTTGAGGATGAGGCAGAAAATCGTTATGCCAATCTAGTGGCAACGGGAAAAACGCTTTCCTGGGGCGATATGCGAGGTTTTCTCGAAAGTAATGTGCAGCTAGCAAAAGAATGAATTGTAGGGGCGCTGCATGCTGCGCCCGTTCACCGGTTATCGTTATAAGGCGAAGTTATTCGCCCCTGCTATTAACCTCAAAAATCCCAGTCGTCATCCTCGGTATTGACCGCTTTGCCAATCACGTAAGACGAGCCGGAGCCGGAGAAGAAGTCGTGGTTCTCATCGGCGTTCGGCGACAGCGCAGACAGAATCGCCGGATTGACCTCCGCCATCGACGGTGGGAACAGCGCTTCGTACCCCAGATTCATCAGCGCCTTGTTGGCGTTATAGTGCAGGAAGGTTTTCACGTCCTCGCTCCAGCCCACGCCGTCGTACAGCTCTTCGGTGTAACGCACCTCGTTGTCGTACAGATCCTGCAGCAGATCGAAGGCGAAGTTTTTCACCTGTTGCCGGCGGGCGGCGTCGACCTTTTCCAATCCTTTCTGGAATTTATAGCCAATGTAATAGCCGTGTACTGCCTCGTCGCGGATGATCAGGCGGATCAGATCGGCGGTGTTGGTCAGTTTGGCGCGGCTAGACCAGTACATCGGCAGGTAAAAGCCCGAATAGAACAGGAACGACTCGAGGAACACGCTGGCGACCTTCTTCATCAGCGGATCGTCACTGCGGTAGTGGGCCAAAATGATGCTGGCCTTTTTCTGCAGCGCACGGTTTTCCTCGCTCCAGCGGTAGGCGTCGTCGACGTCCGGCGTTTGGCACAGCGTGGAGAAAATCGAGCTGTAGGAGCGGGCGTGTACCGCCTCCATAAAGCTGATATTGGAGTACACCGCCTCCTCGTGCGGCGTAATGGCATCGGCGATCAGCGCGGGTGCCCCGACGGTATTCTGAATGGTATCGAGCAGCGTCAGGCCGGTGAACACCCGGATGGTCAGTTGCTGTTCCTTTGGTGTCAGCGTGGCCCACGAGGGAATATCGTTCGACAGCGGCACCTTCTCCGGCAGCCAGAAGTTGGAGGTCAGACGGTTCCACACCTCCAGATCCTTGTCGTCTTCGATGATGTTCCAGTTGACTGCGCGCACCAGCTGCGCCGGTTTAATGCTATTCATAATTTGCCTCACAGTGCGCAGGACACGCAGCCCTGCACCTCGGTGCCTTCCAACGCCATCTGGCGCAGACGGATGTAATAAATGGTTTTGATGCCTTTACGCCAGGCGTAAATCTGCGCGCGGTTGATGTCGCGCGTAGTGGCGGTGTCGCGGAAGAACAACGTCAGCGACAATCCCTGATCGACGTGCTGGCTGGCGGCGGCATAGGTATCAATGATCTTTTCCGGCCCGATGTCATAGGCATCCTGGTAGTACTCCAGGTTGTCGTTGGTCATATAGGGCGCCGGATAATACACGCGACCAATCTTGCCCTCTTTGCGGATCTCGATGCGTGACACAATCGGATGAATGCTGGAGGTCGAATTATTGATGTAAGAAATGGAACCGGTTGGTGGCACCGCCTGCAGGTTCTGGTTGTACAGTCCGTGCATCATCACTGACTGGCGCAGCGCCAGCCACTCTTCACGGCCTGGAATGGCGATATTGGCGTCGGCAAACAGTGTGCGAACTCGCTCGGTCTGTGGCAGCCAATCCCGCTCGGTGTATTTGCTGAAATACTCACCGGAGGCGTAGGTGGAATCCTCAAAGCCGCCGAAGGCGCTGCCGCGTTCAATCGCCAATTGGTTAGAGGCGCGAATGGCGTGGTAAGCAACGGCGTAGAAATAGATATTGGTGAAATCAATCCCTTCCTCCGAGCCATAAAAGATGCGTTCGCGTGCCAGATAGCCATGCAGGTTCATCTGGCCCAGACCGATGGCGTGCGAGCTGCGATTGCCTTCGGCGATCGACGGCACCGAACGAATGTCGCTCATATCTGCCACCGCAGTCAGCGCACGGATCGCGGTGTCGACGGCTTTGCCGAAGTCCGGCGCATCCATGGTTTTGGCGATGTTTAGCGAGCCGAGGTTGCAGGAGATATCCTTGCCCACCTGGTCATAGCTCAGGTCATCGTGGTAAGTGCTGGCGCGGTTAACCTGCAAAATCTCCGAGCACAGGTTACTCATATTGATGCGTCCGGCGATCGGGTTCTCACGATTGACGGTATCTTCAAACATCATGTACGGGTAACCAGATTCGAACTGGATCTCCGCCAGCACCTGGAAAAACTCACGCGCATTGATGCGTGATTTGCGGATGCGCTTGTCATCCACCATTTCGCGATATTTCTCGCTGACGCTGATTTCCGAGAAGGGCACGCCATACACCTGCTCGACGTCATACGGCGAGAACAGGTACATCTCTTCGTTGTTTTTCGCCAGCTCGAAGGTGATATCCGGGATCACCACTCCGAGCGACAGCGTTTTAATGCGGATCTTCTCGTCGGCGTTTTCGCGCTTGGTATCGAGAAAACGCAGGATATCCGGGTGGTGGGCATTGAGATAGACCGCTCCTGCCCCCTGGCGTGCGCCCAGTTGGTTGGCGTAAGAGAAGGCGTCTTCCAGCATTTTCATGATCGGAATAACGCCGGAGGATTGGTTCTCAATGCGTTTGATCGGCGCACCGACTTCACGGATATTGGTCAGCAAAAATGCCACGCCGCCGCCGCGTTTCGATAGTTGCAGCGCAGAATTCACCGCCCGGCCAATCGACTCCATGTTGTCTTCAATGCGCAGCAGGAAGCAGGAAACCAGTTCGCCGCGCTGCTGTTTGCCGCAGTTGAGGAAGGTTGGCGTCGCCGGCTGGAAGCGACCGGAGATCATTTCTTCTACCAAATCCTGCGCCAGTGCGGTATCGCCTGCGGCCAGCGTCATGGCGACCATGCACACCCGGTCCTCGTAGCGTTCCAGATAGCGTTTGCCGTCAAAGGTTTTCAGCGTGTAGCTGGTGTAGTACTTAAAGGCCCCGAGGAAGGTCTCGAAGCGGAATTTTTTCGCGTAGGCCTGCTGGAATAGCTGCTTGATAAAGGCGAAGTCGTATTGCGCCAGTACGCTTTGCTCGTAATAACCTTCTTCCACCAGATAGCGCAGCTTTTCTTCCAGGTTGTGGAAGAACACGGTGTTTTGATTCACGTGCTGCAGGAAGTAGTGCCGCGCCGCCAGTCGATCCTTATCAAACTGGATGCGGCCTTCGGCATCATAAAGATTGAGCATCGCGTTGAGCGAATGATAATCCAGCGCGCTGGTGGTGGGCCTGGTCAGTTCTGTCGTTGCCAAAATGCGGTTACTCCCTGTCGAACGTTTGCAACGTCTTGTGTGGTGCCGAGCAGTTCAAAACGGTAAAGAAAAGGCACCTGACATTTTTTGGCGATGATGTCGCCGGCAATGCCGTACGCTGCACCGAAATTGGTATTCCCGGCGGCGATGACGCCGCGCAGGAAGGCGCGATTCTGTGGATCGTTGAGAAAGCGGATCACCTGGATCGGCACGGCTCCCACGGCGCTGCCGCCGCCATAGCTGGGCACGATCAAAATATAGGGTGTTTCCATCAACAGTTTGCTGCGGGCACCGGCGATCGGTATGCGCATCGCCGGCAAGCCCAACTTTTCAACGAACCTGTGGGTGTTCTCCGAGCTGCTGGAGAAATAGACCAGCGGGTTCATGGTCGGCCTCAAGGCACCAGGGCGTGAGCCAGTGCGCCAATTTTGTCCGGGCGGAAACCGGACCAGTGATCGTCACCGGCGATAATCACCGGAACCTGCTGATAGCCAAGGGATTTGACATGGCTCAGCGCCTGTTGATCCTGGGTGAGGTCGATCACCTGATAACCAATCCCTTGTTTATCGAATGCGCGATAGGTGGCGTTGCACTGGACACAGTCCGGTTTACTGTAAATAATAATGCTCATGATTCGCATTTACCTTTTAAGCTGAAGGAAAGGCGGAAAGGTCAGATAACGGAGCATTGAACGGCGTTTCTGACGGCGTTACCGACCGCGACATATTCCCTGCGGTTGATGGCTTAAATACTATATGTAGATATTTGTTTTATCAACCACGCTATATATGGTGTTTTGTTGGGTTTTTTGCGCAGGGCGCAGCGGGGCTGGAAAAGCGGCGGGTAAATTTTTTTTGCAGAGGGTTATTGACGGAAAACCCCTCTCGTCGCGAGAGGGGAAGTGCGGTTTTATCACTGACGCATGCTGATGGCCAGGCGGTTAAAGGCATTCATGATGCTGATGGCGAAGGTCAAATCGGCAATTTCCACGTCGCTGAAGTGCGCCTGCAGTGCTTCAAACGCGCTGTCCGGTGCGCCAGTCGTGGCGATCAGAGTGACGGACTCTGCCCATTCCAGTGCTGCACGCTCGCGCTCACTGAATTCATGGCTAACGCGCCAGCCTGCCAACTGGTCCAGTTTGGCGTTATTGACGCCGCTTTCGCGTAGCGTTTTGCCGTGCATATCCAGGCAGAAGGCACAGCCGTTGATCTGCGAAACACGCATGAACATCAGTTCAATCGTCGCTTTGTCCAGCGCGCCTTTCTCCAGTGCCATCAGGGCGCTCACCATGCTTTTGTACGGTGCGGGGGAGAGTGCGGAATAGTTCAAACGTTGCTTAATCATGGTCAACCTCGGTGTGCGAATAACAGGAACATGACGCTACTTTAACGGTGATATGGACTATACTATAGGGCCATAAAATGATTATTTAACCGGGCCATAATGCACTGTATCCATCAGACCAGCAGTATTGGGCATATGTGTGTGCGACGTTGCTTGAGTGAGCATCTCCCTCTCCTTTGGGAGAGGGCCGGGGTGAGGGGCTTTTGCATCAGTGTGCTTCCCCTCACCCTAACCCTCTCCCAAGGGAGAGGGGACTATTTCGCCTTGATTTGTAGCATTAAGACGTGATGCGTCCGTTTCTTTCCTCCCTAACGCTGGACAGTCGGCTTGCCGATCCGCTGTACCGGCAGATTTATCTGCGAATTAAAGATGCCATTGCGCAGGGAACTCTGCAGGCGGGCAGTCGGCTGCCTTCGGTTCGTGGACTGGCGAGCGATCTGGGCGTAGCGCGCGCGACGGTGGAAAGTGCCTATGCTCAGCTGATTGCCGAAGGTTTTCTGCAAAGTCGGGGGCAGGCGGGAACCTATGTTTCCCCGCAGTTGCAAAACCTGCCGGTGCGTGCGGCGCTGGCGGTGGAGCCTTTGCCAGCGGTGACGGCGAATCCGCTGCATCCGAACGGCGCCACACAGCCGTTTCAACTGGGGCTACCGGCGTTGGATGCCTTTCCTCGCGCACTGTGGCAGCGGATTGTCGGCCGCCAGTTGCGCACCAGCCCACTGGCTGCTCTGGCCCATCCTTCAACTCAGGGATTGCCTGAGCTACGTGCGGCGATCGTCAATTATTTACAGCTTTCGCGCGGCATCAGTTGCCGACCGGAACAGGTGTTTATCTGCGCAGGGTATCAGGCGCTGCTGGATCTGGTGATCGGTACCCTGCTCAAGCCGGACGATCAGGTATGGCTGGAGGATCCGGGCTATCCGGTGACGCTGCCGCTGTTTCAAGCCGCCGGCATGCGGCCGGTGGCGGTGCCGGTTGATGAACAGGGCATGAACATTGCCAGCGGTATGGCCAGGGCGCCTCAGGCACGGATGGCGGTGCTGACGCCGACTCACCAAAGTCCATTGGGGGTTTCGCTTAGCCTGGCGCGGCGCATGGCATTGCTGGAGTGGGCGCAACAGCAGGCGGCATGGGTGATTGAAGATGACTACGACAGTGAGGTTCGTTACCACGGCAGGCCGTTGCCACCGCTGAAAAGTCTCGATCGTCAGGGGCGGGTGCTTTACGCCGGAACCTTCAGCAAAACGCTGTTCCCGGCATTGCGCATGGCGTATTTAGTGGTACCGGCAGGGCAGGTGGAAGCCTTTGGGCGCAGCAGTCGGCTGCGCGGCTGCGGTTGCCCGCCGTTGTTACAGGCCAGCGTGGCGGACTTTATAGAACAGGGGCATTTCTATCGCCATTTGAAACGGATGCGGCCAATCTACCGCCAGCGCAGAGCGTGGCTGGCGCAAGCGCTGGAACAACAGTTGGCGGAGTATTTGACGGTGGCGTCGCAGGACGGCGGCATTCAGCTATTGGCTCGTTTTAAACAGGATGGAGAGGATCGGCGCTTGGCGCAGGACGCCTGGCAGTGCGGTCTGTCGGTGCAGGCGCTATCGGACTGGCGAATCACAGAGCCTACAGGTACTGGTTTGCTGATGGGGTTTGCCAACTTTACTCAGCAGACCGAGACGGAGCGTGCGGTGGCCAGATTGGCTGAGTTGTTCAAAGGCAGAAATTAAACGGCCCACGGTTTCCCGTGGGCCAGACGCACATCTGTTTTATCTTTATGACTGCAAGGGGTGTTAACGCCGGGCCAGCAGTACGCCAAGGACGATGCCGACAGCGGCCCCGATCCCAACGCCCTGCCAAGGTTTGTCGCGCACGTAGCTGTCGGCTTGTCCGACGACATCGCGGGCGTGCTGTGTCAAATTGCTGGAGCCATTGAAGCGCGCACGGGCATCGCGTAAAACGCCTTTTGCCTTGCTGTGCAGCTCTTTCAGTTCCTCCTTGGTCTTGTCACCGGATTCGCGTAGCACCTCATCCAGCGTATCCGCCAGCAGGGTGACGTCTTGATCGATGTCGCGTTCTACTTTTTCTGATCTCTTAAACATTCGATTCTCCGTTTCGACACATGTCTTTTAAGTGTAGACCATTATTTAAAATGTGTTGGCGATCACGGAAAAAAACGGCCTGTCCGATGGTCATACTGTCGCTGTACATTTGGTTACTCGGCGAAACCAATCACTCACGGAAGCGGCTCATCGATTCCTCTAGTATCTGCTTCAACGGCCCAACGGGGCTTACTGAAAAAACACTCTGAGGAATTAAAGATGAAAAAAGTATTAGCCCTGATCGTTGCTGCTACCATGGGTCTGTCTTCTGTTGCCTTCGCTGCCGATGCAGTAGCTCCAGCGGCTGCGGCTCCAGCTGCAACCACTACCGCTGCACCAGCCGCTGCTGCTACCAAGGCACCAGCTAAAGCCACTCACCATAAGAAAGCGCACAAGAAAGCCCCAGCTCAGAAAGCTCAGGCCGCTAAAAAGCACCACAAAGCGACCAAGAAAGCCCCAGCACAGAAAGCCCAGGCCGCCAAAAAGCACCACAAAGCGACCAAAGCCGCTCCAGCACAGAAAGCCCAGGCCGCTAAAAAGCACCACAAAGCGACCAAGCCAGCTGCAGCTCAAAAAGCCCAGGCTGCTAAAAAACACCACAAAGCCACCAAAAAAGCAGCTCCAGCCGCTAAATAAGTGAAGTCTGCGGGTACCGCAGCATCCAGACAGTATTTAAACACCCGGTTTTGCCGGGTGTTTTCTTTTGAGGGCTAGCTCATGATGATCAATCGTTATTTATTCGAAGTGATTTTCAGCGCCGTCACCCTGTGTGGGTTAATTGTCGCCTGGGAGCTGTTCCTGGCCGACGGTTTTCTCTGATTACTGCGCCAGCGTGGTTTCATGCAGGTGCCGCCAACCCAGCCCGGTTTGGGTCTGTTCGAACACCACGGTGGAGTTGCGTAGCGTTGCCGCCTGTCCCGGCAACATTTGCTTTTCACGGTAGCTGACCACCGCACCGGTCGGCCATTCGGCCACCAACGTCATCTCTTCTATAGTGATTTCCAGCCCCGGTTTAGCGGCGCGATGCGCGTGGAAAAAGGCGCTCAGTGCGGCGAAATCCAGCCGACTGCCGTTTAGCGCGATCATGCTGAATGCCGGGTCAAAACGTGCCAATAAGGCCTGTTCTTCCCCTGCACCTTTCTCCAGCCAGTTTTCAATGGCGACATGAGCGTCGATCACTTCGGTAAAATAGCGGTTCATCAGTTTTCCTGTTGAGTATTGAGATGGCGCACGATGGCGCGGTTAGCGATGCGCAGACACAGCAGCAGTGGGATCAGCGTGCTGGCGGCGGCCAGGTAAAAACAGCTTTGGTAAGCGACGGCGGGGGAAAAATGTTCAAGCAGCAGATTCAGCAGCAGGCTGAGCAGGGCGACCCCCAGGCAAAAACTGAGCTGTCGATTGATATTCCACAGTGCGCTGGCATCCGCCAGTTGCTCATCGGCAATCTGCAGGAAAGCGCTGCTTTGCGCGGTGCTGCTGCACAGGCTGCCGCCAAAGCCCATCAGGGCGAAGGCCGCCAGCTGCAACCCATGATCCCCGGCATGGGTAATTTGCGACAGCGCCAGAATGCCCAACCCCTGCAGCAGGCAACCGGCGATAAACAGCGGTCGTGGGCCAAGGTGGTTAAACTTCTTGCCGGTCAGCGTGATGGCCAAAAACGAGGCCAGCGACCAGGGCAGCATCAGGCTGCCGACCTGTGCGGCGTGCATGCCCAATTGATTTTGCAGATATAGCATGGCGACCAGGCTGACGCCGATAAACAGGCCGGGAATGCATTGATAAATCATCATTGAAGTGCGCAGCAACGGATCCTGCATCAGCCGCAAATTCAGCAGCGGTTGGGCAATGCGCAGGCTGCGTCGCAGGTAATAGGCCAGCATCAGTGCCCCGGCAGCCAATAACACCATGCCCTGCGTCAGGCCATCGGCTTCACCCAGCCGGGTCAGACCCAGCAGGATTAGCGTCAGCGCAGCGCAGGCGCTGAGCAACCCATTGAGATCGAGCGGCCTGCGCTGCGGATCGGCCGCCTGCGGGCGTAACCACAGCGCGGCCAGCAGCAACGCCAGCGCGGCCAGCGGTAGGTTGGCGAAGAACACCCAACGCCAGTCAAGACTGTCGACAATCAACCCGCCCAGCGCCGGTGACAGCGCCGGTGCCAGCAGGCCGACCAGCATAATGGCGGCGGAAAGCCCGGCGCGTTCGTGGCTGCGATACAGTTGATAGGTCAGCGTTTGGCCGATAGGGATCAGCAAACCGCCGCCCATACCTTGCAGTACCCGCCAACCAATCAACTCGCCAATGGAGCTGGCGTAGCCCGCCGCGGTTGTCGCCAGCATAAACAGCGTCAGCGACAACAAAAACACCCGTCGTCCGCCGATGCGCTGTGCCAGCCAGGCGCTGAGCGGGATCACCAGCGTCAGGCCGAGAATATAACCGTTACTGACCCAGGCCAGTTCACCGACCGAAGCCTGCAGCGCATGGCCGATCGACGGATAAGCGACATTGGCGATAAACATGTTGATCAGATCGACAAAAAATCCGAGCAGATAGACGATTGCGACTTTGATGCGATAGGGCATGAGGCCTCCGGTTGAAGGCCCGCAGTGTAGCGGGTGGGAAACTGCGGATAAATCGGCTGCGAACGATTACACTGTCAAAATAATTTTGACAATAACGGGCAACACTATGCTTAACCTGCAGCGTTTGGCGATCTTTGTGGCGGTGGTGGATGCGGGCAGTTTCACCGCCGCAGCGGTGGCATTGGGGCAAACCAAGGCGGTGGTCAGTTTCAATGTCAAACAGTTGGAAAGCGAGTTGGGCGTCTCGTTGCTGGTGCGCAGCACCCGGCGGTTGGCGTTGACCGATGCCGGTGAACGCTTTTATCAACGCTGCCTGCGGCTACTGCAAGACGCGGAGAATGTGCTGGATGACGTGCGCCGCGATCACCACGGCCTGAGCGGGGTATTGCGTATCACCACCACGCCGGAATACGGCGCACAGGTGGTGGTACCGGCGCTGGCGGCATTTTCCCAGTTGCATCCGCGCTTGCGCATTCAGCACGTTTCTTCTTCTTATCATGCCGATTTGATTTCGGAGCGCTTCGACGTGGCGATCCGGCTGGGGCAACTGGCGGACTCCAGTCATCACGCAGCGCGGCTCGACAGTTTTGCCATCCTGCCGGTCGCCTCACCGGCGTATTTGGCGCGTCATCCTGTTGGCTCGCTGGCGCAACTGGCGCAGGCGCAGTGGATAGCCCACAGCCGCCTTAGTTCACCGTTGAGCTGGCAGGTGATTACCCCGGAACGGCAGGCGGTGCTGTTCAAGGTTGAAGACGCCGCCACACTGACGGGGGACAGCGCCGCTGCACTGCTGGCTTTTGCCCTGCACGGTGCCGGGGTGGCATTGCTGCCAGAATGGCTGGTGCGACCCGCCATTGCCGAAGGCAAGCTGTGCCCGCTGCTGGCAGACCATCAATTCCCGATACAAAGCATTTATGCACTGTATCCAAACACGCGTCACGTACCGGAAAAGGTGCGGGCGTTTATTGATTTTCTGCGGGCGCGGGTAGCCACGGGCGAATAAACGTCATTATGGCTGCCACTGTCTTCTGGTGTACCCATTCACGCTGCGTATTGGAGGAAGCGCATAACACCGCTGCGTCTTTCTCCTCTGCGGCCAGAATTTGACGGCCATTCGACTGACAAAGCGGAACAAAATCGAAATGGTTACCGTTCGACAGCCGTAGTGCATCAATCGGTTGTTGCCCTGCGTCTTTGACCAGTGCGGCACCGCCAAGGCCGGGTATCCGGTTATCTGGTTCGAAACGTTGAGGTTCGATGACCAATAAAGGGGCATTGAGCCGACGCAGGCTGGCAGGCAACAGATAAGGCACCATGCCGGGATCGAGGGCAACGGCAAAGCGGATGCGCGGGTCGGTATAATCCGCATCAAATTGCCGGGCGGAGAGCGCAGCCAAATCAACCTTGGCCTGGGTATAAAACTGGCAGTTGGGTGACTGCGGGGCCTGTCGGCAGCCGCTGATAAAATCGGCCAGTCGAACTCGTCCGCCGATGGCGGCAATGGCACTGTAACCGCCCTTGGAGTGGCCGATAACGCCAATCATCTGGCGATTAATGACTTTATCCCACTGGGGATCGGCGGTGATGGCGCTGATCAAGGCGGAAATATCTTCGGTCTGTAACCACAATTCGGCGGAGAGCGCCGGGACAGAGTTGCCGGTGGTGCTGCCGGGGTGATTGGCCGCCACCACGATCACTCCCTGTTGGACTAATGCCGCCGCCAACCAGCCCTGACTGCTGTTATTACCGCCGCTGCCATGGCTGATAACGATCAGCGGGAAACGTCCACTGGCCACAACGGCATCCGGTTGGCTGTTGATACCGGTAAAGACCGGATTCGCCCCGATGGCCCTTTGTTGAGCGGTCTCGGTGGTAGGGTAGTAAATTCGGCTGTTCAACGAACGTGAACCGGCCTGGAAGACTTGATCGTGGGTGGCGACCTGATAAGGGGTAGCGCTGGCAACGCCGCACAGCAGTATCCACAACAATAACGCTCTGTTCATTTTCACTCCTCAAAATGTTGACCTTGCGAGGGTGGCATTGGCGGCGCTATCCGGCGACCTCGATCGCGATCCGGGTCGTTAAATGATTGTTTTGACAGTACACTGCCGGTTCTGTGTGAACACAACAAGATGCCGATAATGCCACTTATTCCGCTCACTTTTCTGTTTGGTTTGCTGTGTCTGGGGTTGTTGTACCGCCTGGGACGACCGCGGCCGCAGCTTTGGGTTTTCCAGCTATTGCTGCTGTTATGCGCCTGGCAAAGTCTGCTGGTGGGTGTCCGCTACGGCTATGGCGTGACGCAACTTAACCGGTTGCAACCGTTCGGCGCGGTGGCGATCCCTGCGTTGACCTATCTGGCATTTTTGGTCAGTACCCAGGGCCAGCTTCGCTGGCGTGAGCTTGGGCACCTGACGCCGTTGGGCCTGACGCTGTTAGCCAGTCTGATCGCGCCTTTTTGGCTGGATACCTTGATTGTTAGCGCTTATCTGGGTTACGGCCTGGCACTGCTGTACGCGTTGCGGCGCGGTGAGAACGGCTTACAGCAGGTGGCGCTGGCGGAAAGTTGGCTCAGTTACCGGTTGTGGCGCGGTCTGGGCATGCTGTTAATAGCCATCGCGCTGGCCGAACTGGTGATTGCACTCGATTTCTCACTGTTCGATGGCCGGCACGCTGCTGTGCTGGCGACCCTCGTTAACGTGCTGGTGGCCTTGAGCCTTTATCTGGTGTTGTCCCGTAGCCGTCCCCTGGACCATCCGGTGGAGTCGCTGCCGGAGTCGACGCCGGAGGTTACCGAAGACGAAGAGCAATTGGCCGAGTGGTTTGACCGGGTACAACAGCGGTTGCTGCAGGATGATCTTTATCTGGAGCCTGAGCTGAACCTGGCCCGATTGGCGCGCAAAGTGGGCTTGCCGGCGCGTCGGGTGTCACAAGCCATCAATCGGCATGCGGGCATGAATGTGTCGCAATATGTGAATCAGCTGCGTGTCCACCAGGCGGCGCAATGGCTGCTTGCCAGTGATGATCCGGTGACCGATATCATGCAGGCGGCAGGCTTTACCACCAAGTCGAACTTTAACCGCGAATTTTTGCGTATTTATAGTGTTAATCCGAGCGAATGGCGCAGGCAACAAACGCGTAGTTAAATAATAATTCGTTATAACTCTCACATTTATCATCGGATCCCATCGGGGTATGCTGAGCACTGTTGCTTACCCCGTTCGATGCGAGCCACCTTCGATGACCGCAATCAGTTCCAAAGAAAACCATCTCCAACTGAATAAACGTATTTTGTCGGTCGTGATGTTCACCTTCGTTTGTTACCTGACCATCGGCCTGCCGTTGGCGGTGCTGCCTGGGTTTGTGCATAACGATCTGGGCTACAACTCGGTACTGGCCGGTTTGATTATCAGCGCCCAGTATTTCGCTACCTTGTTTAGCCGCCCGCATGCCGGACGCTATGCCGATCAGCTCGGCCCGAAAAAGGTGGTGCTGTTCGGCCTGGCCTGCTGCGGCGCAAGCGGCCTGTTTTACGCCGTGGCTTTTTGGTTCAGCGGCCTGCCGTTACTGAGTTTAATCCTGCTATGCGTCGGCCGGGTGTTTCTTGGCGTCGGCGAAAGCTTTGCCAGCACCGGCTCCACGCTGTGGGGCATTGGTCTGGTGGGGCCGCTGCATACCGCCCGGGTGATCTCGTGGAATGG
Source organism: Serratia sp. BIGb0163 (assembly GCF_024809935.1). Lineage (NCBI taxonomy): Bacteria > Pseudomonadati > Pseudomonadota > Gammaproteobacteria > Enterobacterales > Yersiniaceae > Serratia > Serratia sp. BIGb0163. Next base: position 256,675 of record NZ_JANUDZ010000006.1, on the reverse strand, counting down.
GGTAGCGACATACGGTGCCATGGCGGCCGGAGCGCCACTGGGCGTTTATCTCAACCAGCATTGGGGATTGGCCGGGGTGGCGGCGCTGATCGTGCTGGCGGTCGCGATTTCGTTGTGGCTGGCGAGCGGTAAGCCCAATGTGACGATCGCAGCCGGTCAGCGTATTGCCTTTAGCGCCGTGTTTGGCCGCATCTGGGCTTACGGCCTGGGGCTGGCGATGGGGACCGTGGGTTTTGGCGTGATCGCCACTTTCATTACCCTCTACTATGCTGATAAGGGCTGGAGTGGGGCCGCGTTCTCACTGACGCTGTTCAGCGTTGCCTTTGTCGGTATCCGCCTGATATTTAGCCAGACGATTAATCGCCACGGCGGCTTGAAAGTTACGCTGGTGTCGTTCCTGATCGAGATTGTCGGGTTGTTGATGATCTGGCAGGCCGGCGATCCGCTGATGGTGCAGGCCGGGGCTTTGTTGGCGGGTGCCGGTTTCTCGCTGGTGTTCCCGGCGCTGGGCGTGGAGGCGGTGAAACAGGTGCCGCAGCAGAATCAGGGCACTGCGCTGGGCACCTACTCGGCGTTTCTCGATCTGGCGCTGGGGATCACCGGGCCGTTGGCCGGTTTGCTGATGAGCCGCATGGGCGTGCCATCAATCTATCTGGCGGCGGCGCTGATAGTGTTTCTGGGCGTGCTGTTGACGCTGCGCTTGCTGCTGCAAAACCGGCAAAATCTATAGTTAAGGATTATTCCTAAACCCACATCCATACCGAAAAATTTATTGTTTCATCTCATGATTACGGTAAGGTCGCTCAGCGGTCCAGAACGAGAGGAGAAATCGATGTATTTACGGCCGGATGAAGTGGCTAGAGTGTTGGAGAATACTGGCTTTGAGCGTGATTATGTCACCGACCAGTCTTATGGTTACCGCAAGGGTGAGCACTACGTTTATGTGAATCGTGAGGCGCGGATGGGCAGAACCGCGTTGGTGATCCACCCGGCGCTGAAAGAGAAAAGCGTGCATTTTGCCACGCCGACCTCGCCGGTGCGCATCAGCAATCAGTACCTTGAGTTTCCCCTGGATTTAAGCAGCGATGCCCCGAGTGCGCGTTACGGCATTCCCCACGGCTTCAGCTCGCGTGATGCGCTTTCGCGCTATATCTACAGCATGTTCCAGTAATGCCTCCCCCGCCAGCGGGGGACACAATTTTACCAATTCGCAATCGCTTCCTGATTAAAACGCTCATTGTAAGCGCGGCGAAACTGCGCCAGTTCGAAAGCGTCGATATCCAGATCGGCAAAGTAAAACAGCGCGGCCTCGGTGTGTTCGGCATGCAGCTCCGGCGACAGCCCGGCGCGTATCAGCGTTTCCCGCCACAGAGCTATCTGGTGGTCATCCGCCTGTTTGATAAAGGTCAGATAGATAAACAGCAAATAGGCCGCCTGGTGCATCTCTTCGGTGTAACCGTTGTTCAGCACGCGGATAAACGTCTGGCTATTGCGGCTGCCCATCTCCTGAATCATGGATTCAATCAGCATCGGTTTTACTTTCAGCAGGTGGGCCAGAGAGTCGATGGCTTTGCGAGTATCGGAAGTCAGAATGCGGTAACCAATAATAAATACAACGATCAGGGCAGCGATGATGATCCAGGTCATTTATGATTTATTACACTCTCATTGCGCCAGTATTTGGCAGGAGGCGCTGCGTGACAGCGCCCGGTGTCAACGCTGTTCGCCGCTGAAATTGTCGGCTGCCCGCTGTTGATGACGCAGGTGGTGGTTGAAGGTGGCTGCATCCTTGGCCAGCGCGTCCAGATGGGCGCCCAGCATTTTGATTTGCTTCACTAACGCGTGCTGCTCCGGCACTGAACTGGCGGTGCTCAGCTTGCGCACCAGCTGCTCATTTTGCATACGCAATGCGACTTCACGCTGTTTAGCCTCTTCCAGCAACTGCTGCAGTGCCTGATAGCTGTGCTGCCATTCACGGTGCTGCTTTTCGAAGCTGGCCTGCAACTCGCTCATGGCATTTTGAAACTGGGTTTCCAGCTCGCGCATTTTCATGGGATCGATCCTTTGCGGCACTCAATAATGGTTTAGCAGTATAACGAAAACTGCACAGAACCTCACCCGTTGACGACAATTGCGGAAAATTCCCGGCTTGCAACCGCGGCAAGCCGTCTTACAATCAGGTTCATCCCCGGCATTAAAGGCCCAGTCTGAGAGTGGCAGAAAGATGAGCAACCAGGACAAAGACTTTTTTGAACAGGCGATGGCGGATGTCATCCCGTTATCCAGCGCCCCCGAGACCCTGTACCTTAAACCGCAGGAAACGATGGATAAAAGTGCCCGGCGTGAGGCGCAGGCGCTGCGGCAGGAAAACTTTCTCAGTACCGGCTTTCTCGAACTGATCCCTTGCGAAGTCCCGCTGGAATACAAAGGCGAGGGCATTCAGCAGGGAGTACTGGACAAACTGAGCCATGGCCGCTATCCGCCGCAGGCCAGTCTGAACCTGCTGAAACAATCGGTGGAGGCTGCGCGGCAGGCGCTGTTCCGCTTTATTTTGCAGGCAGAAAAGCAAAACCTGCGTTCGCTGCTGATTGTCCACGGCCGTGGTCGGGAAGAAGAGAGCCATGCCAATATCATTCGCAGCTATCTCGCCAAGTGGCTGGCACAGTTTGAACAGGTTCAGGCTTTTTGCCGGGCGCTGCCGCGTGACGGCGGTGAAGGTGCCTGCTATGTCACGCTGCGCAAATCGGCGCAGGCCAGGGCGGATAATTTCGAGCGCCACGCCAAGCGCAGCCGTTAGGGGATTGTGGAACAGCAGCAGCCGGCAGCGTTGCCGCCGGCTGGAATAGGCTATTTATTAAAGAATTTATGGTCCAGCGAATAACGCCCGGCACCGGTGACCGCCAGCAACAGCAGCCCGCCGATAATGCTGATATTTTTAAAGAAGTTTATTTCGTTGCCCATCATTTCCATGCCGGTCATTTTCCAGAACGGGTGACCGATAAAAGCGGTGCCCAGGACATAGACGGCAAAAATAACCGCAATAGGCCGGGTAAATAATCCGAGAATAAGCGCGATGCCAAAAAAGAACTCAACCACCACGGCGATAATCGCCGCCAAATAGGGCATTGGCGTGCCATAACCTTCCATTGCGCTAACGGTTGCACCAAAACCGATCAATTTCATCCAACCAAAAATGATAAACAGGATCATCAATAAGATTCGGGATAGCAGAATAACGCCGTCTTTTGAGCCTTCACCCATTTTGAACTCCTCAGCCACTGTCAAAATTATGTTGTGTTACTGATTAAATAGTAGACTAATATCAGGTTTGTTCTAGCGTTCACCCACAGTTATGCACTTTTAAAATGGGATAAATTTATGGATCTTGAAATTCTGGCAGACGAGAAACGTTTTTATATAAACGATCGGCAGGGAAAAATGATCGCCGAGATATCCTTTGTACCGAGCGGAGACAAATTAACCATTATCGATCACACCTGGGTGGATGAGGTATTGAAAGGTCAGGGCGTCGGTAAAAAGCTGGTGGCGCTGGTGGTGGCGAAAATGCGGGCGGAAAACCGTAAAATTATTCCGCTGTGCCCGTTCGCCAAACATGAGTTTGACACCATGCCGGAATATCAGGATATCCGTGCCTGAAGGCTGGGCCATAGGTGACTTTGGGGGAGGCAGCCTCCCCAATATTGGATATGTTAAGGATTTACTGTGGCAGGGAATAACTACGCGGTTTTATGGGCGGCCAGAATAAAAATCATCGGGCGTTCTTTCTCTTCGTCCAGCGCGGGGTTTTCTGCGATTTGCTGTGCCGAAGGGCCCCATTCATTGAGATAACTCACGACGAAACCTTGCTGCACCAGCAGATTAAGGTAACTGCCGAGCATGCGATGCTGCTTGATCACTCCTTCCGCCAACCAGTTTGAAATGCGTTGCCCCTCCTGCTGATAACCGTTGACCGGCCAGGATTTTTTCCCGTTTTCGTCCATCAGCCAGCCCTGCTGTTTTGGGGCGGTGTAAATCGGGTGTTCGGCGGTGAAAATAAACTGCCCGCCCGGCACCAGCGCCTGATAAACCGTGGCGAACAGCCGTGCCAGATCTTTGATGTAGTGCAGCGTTAGTGAGCTGTAAGCCAGATCAAAAGACTGCGATGGCAATTGAAGCTGTTCCAGATCCTGTTGGCGGTATTCAATACCGCTATCCTCTGTCATCGTCCGTGCCTTATCGAGCATTTTCTCCGACAGATCTAAGCCCAAAACGCTGGCGGCGCCCTGTTCACGTGCGCTGCGGCAGAACCAGCCATAACCACAGCCAAGATCGACCACTTTTTTACCCTGCAAGTCCGGCAGGATGCTACGGATGCTTTGCCATTCCGGTGCACCATCCAGCCCGTGTACCGAGCGGCTGAGCTGGGCATAACCGTCGAAAAACGCCTGATTGTCATAAATATTCTGTGTCATAACGACTCCTGTTGGGGTAAACCGCTGCCGGATATTCGGGCAGTGCTACCATATTATCCGCACATCCAACTGATTCCCATAATAAAGGTAGTGATAACCCGTGTAGGCTGTCGCATAATCGTCGACCGGAAAAAGCATGAAAACTAACCTCAGGAACGGATATGAAGATGATTTCGGTGCGTCAGTTACCCGAGTTTAAATCTCAGGCGATTCGCTACTTCCAACAACATTGGGCCACGGAAGAGACCCTGATGATGTATGAGGATGCCATCACCCGATGCATTGGCGCGGTCAATCCGTTGCCGCAGTGGTATTTGTTAATGGATAACGAACAAATTCTGGGCTGTGCTGGGCTGATCACCAATGACTTTATTAGCCGTGGTGAACTTTATCCCTGGCTGTGTGCGCTGTATGTGGAGCCGCAGCACCGCGGGCGCGGTTATGGCTCACAACTGATTAATCATGTGGCGGAGGAGACGCGCAAGTTCGGCTTCCCGCAGTTGCATTTGTGCACCGATCTGGAAGGCTACTACGAGAAACAGGGGTTTGCCTTCAATGGGCTGGGCTATCACCCCTGGGGTGAGGCTTCGCGAGTGTATACGCGGACATTGTGAAAAGCCCGACATCTGCTGTGGACTGTTGTCTGAGTGCGATTACAGCCGGCGGCGATGATTATTCCCGCCGAAGAGATGCCCATCCCCCCACGAGCGGTTCAGCGCGCTGGAAAATGCCGGGTGGGATGCGCCATCGCCGAAGGGACGCACATCACGCTCACGTTGGAACTGGGGCTGATGCACGGAGGACAAGCGTACCGGTCCGGGGGCCAGATGACGTTCGGATTGCAATCCGCTGCTGCGCTGGGGCAGGGCATGCTCGACATGACGTTCCGGCTGGCGTGTCGTGGTACGCACTGGGCCTGCGTAACGCTCGGCATTGCGATGCGGGTCGAAGGTCGGTGAACGGAGACCTTGATGATCCAGCGGCGTGGCATGCCGTGGGGTAAAGTTGCTGCGCGCCGGTGCGAAGTGCGGTTCGCTGAAGGGCGCGCGTGGCCCATATCCGTTGTGATGCCAACCGTTATTGCTGATAAAGGTCCGGTTGTTATATACCACTACCGGGCTGCCGCCCCAGTGCACACCCCAGTTATTATCGAACATCGATCCGACCATGACCCCGGCGGTAAAGCTGATCAACCCGGTAGCCACCATGTCACTGGTACTGTAAGCCGGTGGTGGCGCATAGCCCGGATAGTAGGCCACTGGCGGATTGCCATAAACGGCGGTGCCGTAACTGGGCACATATACCACGCTTGGCTGAGCCGGTTTGATGACGATGGTTTGGGTCGGTGCAGCCGTGGTTTTATTGGCCGCAGTCGCGGGCGTGCCTGCTGCGTTATTAGCGGTAACGATAACTTGCTGTTGTGCGTTGCTTTTCAACGCACCACTGTTGCTGGCGCGTTGACGCAGTAGCTGAACCGCGTTCATCACGTCGCTCGGATCTTGGCTATAAGCGCTGCCCAGAGCCTGAGTCCAACCCGGATTCTGTGCCATTTGCTGCAGCACGTCGGGGAAGGTCACCATGGCTTTTACCGCCGGCGCCCAGGGCTGCGCGTTAACTGCTTGCGTCAGTGCGCTGCCGGTCAGGCTTTTGTTCTGCAGCAGCCAGGCATTGGCGGCGGTAATCTGATCGGGCGTGGTGCTCGCTGCCAGGACCTGTGCCAGCAAATTATCCGGGAACAGGGCGATCGGGCCGAGCAGTGAGTACAACTGCTGAGTGCTTGCGGCACTCTGTGGTAGGCCGCTATTTTGCACCAGTGGTACCGGCGCGGTGGCAGATGACGACGACGGCGGTGCAGGGCGGTCTTGCGCTCGGTCGCAACCACTCAGCGCCAGCAGCGCCATCAGAACCCAGGGTAATTTTTTCATGTTGAACATGCGATGCTCCTCTTGTTGAGCCGAGGATCTCTTGAGCCATTCAGGGGGAAGCGCCGACCTGGCTGCGGCGTTTAACGCCATTCCCCGCTCAGTTTCTCGGATGCCCCAGAATCCCATGTTCACTCATTGGGCGATATTTAAACCGGGTCCGGAATCGGACCGCACTGTCAGAAGCGGTAGGTCACGCCGGTCCATAGCATGCCGCTGCCGCTTTTATCCACCATCGGGCTGTCGGTGATGCTGTTTGCCAGGTGGGTATAGCGCCCGGTGATAAAGGTCGTCCATTGCGGGGTGAGCTGGTAGCTGGCTGACAGTTCCAGATAGGGCGACCAGGACGAACCGGCCTTATAAGCAGAGAGTCCGCTGCGCGCCGACTCATCGGAAGAAACGCCATAGTAGTAATCATTGGTTTTGCCGTTGCTGTAGGTGACGCCAACGCCGGGCCGAAATTGCCAATCACCGCGTTCGATCGGGTACAGATAGGCGACGTCGCCGGTAAAGCCGTTGCTGTTGTTCAGCATATCGGTCGCCAGCTCGGTGCGGAGGGTGCCCCAACTGGCCTGATGGCGATAGCCGATACCGCCCATCATGGTGGCGTGGCGGTTGTTCAACTGTTTCATGGCGTCGTTGTCGCTGTCGGAGGCCTTGAAATGCAACGGAGAATAGTAGGCGTTCAGGCTGAGCTGATTCTGCTGGTCCTTCCACAGATAGGCTCCGGCGCTAAGCCCCTGCACGAAGAAACGGTCACTGTCATAACCGATCACCGGCAGTGGCATTACCCGGTCCTGTTCCCCCTGATAAGGGCTGGGGCTGACCAACACCGACGCACCCAGTGTCCACGGGCTTTGCGCCCAGGCGGGGTGGCTTAAGCAACCCGCGCTCAGCAGGATCCAGGTTAATTTCTGTTTTTTAATCATCATGAGGCCTTTTAAAAAAGTGCGGGCCAAAGCGGCCCGCCAGGGTTAATCGGGTTATTTACGGCCGAAGCGACGTTGGACGACAACGAAGAATACCGGGACCAGGAATATCGCCAGCAGGGTGGCGCTGATCATGCCGAACATGACGCCGGTGCCGACTGCGTTCTGCGCGCCGGAACCGGCACCGCTGCTGAGAACCAGCGGCAGCACGCCAAGGATAAAGGCCAGCGAAGTCATCAGAATCGGACGCAGACGCATGCGGGTGGCCTCAAGGGTGGCGGCAATCAGCGGTTTGCCCTCTTTCTCCATCAGATCCTTGGCGAATTCGACGATAAGAATGGCGTTTTTGGCTGACAGGCCAATGGTGGTCAGCAGGCCGACCTGGAAGTAAACGTCGTTATTGAGGCCGCGTAAGGTGGCCCCCAACAGCGCACCGACCACGCCGAGCGGCACCACCAGCATTACGGCAAACGGGATGGACCAGCTCTCATACAGCGCCGCCAGACACAGGAACACCACCACCAGCGAGATGGCGTACAGCGCGGGAGCCTGGTTGCCGGAAAGTCGTTCCTGATAAGACATGCCGGTCCAGTCATAGCCGATGCCCTTCGGCAGTTTGGCCGCCAGTTTTTCCATCAGCATCATCGCCTGGCCTGAACTGCGCCCCGGGGCCGGTTCACCCAGAATTTCCATCGAAGGCAGACCGTTGTAACGCTCCAGGCGTGGTGAGCCGTATTCCCAGTGCGCGCTGGCAAAGGCGGAGAACGGTACCATCTGGCCGCGGTTACCCTTCACGTACCACTGGTTGAGATCGTCCGGCAGCATGCGGTACGGCGCATCGGCCTGCACATAGACCTTTTTCACCCGACCGCGATCGATAAAGTCATTAACGTAGGTGCCACCCCAGGCGGTGGACAGCGTCTGGTTGATGTCGTCAACCGAAACCCCCAGCGCCTCGGCCTTGGCCTGATCGACATCGACCTTGAACTGCGGCGTGTCCTCCAGGCCATTTGGGCGGATCTTGGTCGCCACGTTAGGGTATTTGGCGGCCATAAACAGCAATTGGTTACGTGCCTTGGTTAACGCGGCATGGCCGAGACCGCCGTTGTCGATCAGCTCGAAGTCAAAGCCGGTAGCGGTGCCGAGATCGGTAATCGCCGGCAGGTTAAAGGCAAAGGCGATGCCTTGTTTGATCGTGTGGGCAAAGGCCATATTGGCGCGCTTGATGATCGCCTCAACCTTGTTTTTCTCCCCCGGACGTTGGCTCCAGTCCTTCAGGCTGACAAACGCCAACCCGTTATTCTGGCCGTTACCGTTAAAGCCGAACCCGGCAACGGTGAAGACCGAATTGACGTTAGCCTTCTCCTTGTTCAGGTAGTAGTGGGTTACCTGGCCCAATACGGCCTCGGTGCGTTGCTGGGTGGCGCCGGCCGGCAGTTGGATCATGTTCATGAATACCCCCTGATCCTCGTCGGGCAGGAAGGCGGTGGGCAAGCGGATGAACAGCAGCGCCATACCAATCACAATCAGCAGGTAGATCAGCAGCATACGACCGGTATGGTTGAGGATATTGCCGATGCTGCCCTGATAATGTTGGGTGCTGCGTTCGAACAGGCGGTTAAACCAGGCGAAGAAGCCGGTTTTGGGCGCATGCACGCCGGGTTTCAACAGCGTGACGCACAGTGCCGGAGTCAGGATCATCGCCACCAGTACCGACAGCACCATGGCGGAAACGATGGTGACCGAAAACTGGCGATAGATGGCGCCGGTTGAGCCACCGAAGAACGCCATGGGAATAAATACCGCCGACAGCACCATGGCGATGCCCACCAGTGCGCCCTGGATCTGCGCCATCGATTTGCGTGTGGCCTCTTTGGGCGGTAACCCTTCCTCCGTCATGACCCGTTCGACGTTCTCGACCACCACGATGGCATCATCCACCAACAGGCCAATGGCCAGCACCATGCCGAACATTGTCAGGGTGTTAATCGAGAAGCCAAAGGCCGCCAGAATGGCAAAGGTCCCCAGCAACACCACCGGCACCGCAATGGTCGGGATCAGCGTGGCACGGAGATTTTGCAGGAACAGATACATCACCAGGAACACCAGGATGATGGCTTCGATCAGCGTTTTCACCACTTCACCGATCGAGATTTTAACGAACGGCGTGGTGTCATACGGATATACCACGTGCATCCCGGCCGGGAAATAAGGTTCCAGACGACCAATTTCAGCCTTCACCGCGTTGGCGGTATCCAGCGCGTTGGCGCCGGTGGCTAATTTAATCCCCAGCCCGGCGGCCGGTTTGCCGTTGTATTCGGCGCTGGTGGTGTAGTTTTCGCTGCCCAGCGCAATGCGAGCAACGTCACGCAGATGCACCTGAGAACCATCCTGATTGACGCGCAGCAGGATATTGCCGAACTGCTGCGGCGAACTAAGGCGGGTTTGGGCAATGATCGATGCGTTGAGCTGCTGCCCCGGTACCGCCGGCAGGGCGCCGAGCTGGCCACCGGCAATCTGGTTGTTCTGCGCCTTGATGGCACGCACCACGTCTTCGCTGGTCAGTTGGTAATTATCCAGCTTGTTGGGATCCAGCCAGATGCGCATGGCGTATTGTGCGCCGAACAACTGTACCTGACCGACGCCGCTGGTACGGCTGATCGGGTCTTTGATATTGGCGACCGCATAGTCCGCCAGATCGGCCTGCGTCATGGCACTGCTGTCGGAAGTGAAGGCGGCCACCATCAGGAAACTGCTGGAGGCCTTCTGCACGTTAATCCCCTGATCCTGCACGGTCTGCGGCAGCAGCGGCATCGCCAGTTGCAGCTTGTTTTGCACCTGTACCTGAGCAATGTCCGGATCGGTGCCGGTGGCAAAGGTCAGGGTGACCGTGGCGTTACCGGCGGCGTCACTGTTGGACGACATGTACATCAGGCCGTCCAGGCCATTCATATTCTGCTCAATCACCTGGGTGACCGTATCCTGCACCGTCTTGGCGTCGGCTCCCGGATAGGTAGCGCTGATACTGACCGCCGGCGGCGCGATGGTCGGATACTGCGCGATCGGCAGCTTCATGATGGACAGGGCACCGGCCATCATGACGATGATGGCGATAACCCAGGCAAATATCGGGCGGTTGATAAAGAAATTAGACATGCCTTGGCGCCCCTTAACCGTGATAGACGTCAGACAAGGCCTGAGCGGTGTCCGGCGTCTCTTCCGTTGCCCGTACCTGCATACCCGGCTTCAGGCGCATCATGCCGCTGACGATCACTTTGTCGCCGGCCTGCAACCCCGACGTCACCAACCATTTGTCGCCAATCGCCTGGCTGGCGATCACCTGACGTAACTGTGCTTTATTGTGGGCGTCGACAATCAGCGCCGTGGCTTCGCCGCGCGGGTTGCGAGTGATACCTTGCTGCGGCACCAATAGCGCGTGTTTCTGTTGCCCCTGGTCAATCTCGGCGCGGACATACATGCCGGGCAGCAGGCTATGCTGCGGATTAGGGATGATCGCGCGCAGGGTAATGGAACCGGTGCTTTGGTCAACGGTGACGTCGGAGAATTCCAGGGTGCCAGTCGGCTGATAACGCTGGCCGTTATTCAGGATCAGGCTGACCGGCACTTTGCCGCCGTTGTGGGTAATGGTACCGGAGGCGATAGCCTGTTTAAGCTTGAGGAAATCGTCGCTGGACTGGGTGACGTCGACATACATCGGATCCAATTGTTGCACCGTCGCCAGCGCGCTGCTCTGGCTGGAGGTCACCAGCGCACCTTCGGTGACGCTGGATTTGCCGATGCGCCCGGAGATTGGCGCAATAACCTTGGTGTACTGCAGGTTGATGCGTGCGCTTTCCAGCGCTGCGCGGGCGGCGATAACATCGGCATCGGCCTGCCTGGCTTGAGCCACGCTGGTGTCGAATTCCTGCGGGCTGACGTAGTTTTTGGCCCGCAGCGGTTGCTCACGCTTTACGGTCAGATGCGCTATTTCGCTGCTGGCCTGGGCCTTTTTCAGATCGCCCAGCGCGCTGTCGCAGGCGGCCTGATAGCTGGCCGGGTCGATTTGATACAGCGATTGACCGGCCTGCACGTCACTGCCTTCAACAAACTGGCGCTTGAGGACAATACCGCTGACCTGAGGCCGGACTTCCGCCGTGCGGTAAGCATTGGTGCGACCCGGCAGTTCTGTTTTTATTGCCAGTGGCTGAGAGCGCAAGGTGACTACACCGACCGGATGCGGCGGAAGCTGCGTGGCCTTAGGGTTTTTATCTTTACAACCGGTAAGCAGCAGACCGCCGCACAGCAGTAAGCTGCCGGTTAAGCATAATGCGTTTTTGTTCATGATTATCCCGTTGGCCAGAGGGTATCGCAATGCGGTCTGGCGGCTGATTAAATACAGAAAGAGATTGATTGCGGTGTATTTTACGGAATAATTACAGCGGAAAGAGTCCGAATTCGGACTGGATAATGATGGGCATAGGATTTTATTACTCTATTATTGCCACTGTGTGTAAGCAATAAGAAAGCTAGAAAGACAATATCAGTAGTGTCCGTTGCCGCTGGCATCCCCAGCGGCCTTTTTTAATAACGCTGAGGCAAATTAAACACCTGAGTCAGGTGGCCTTTCTCCATGGCGATATAACCGCCGGTCTTCAAGTCACTCAAACATTTTAATATGGTGCTGCGCGCCAGTGTGGTGCGTTCCTGAATATACCTCAATGCCGAATAGTCGAGCCTTGTGCTTTCTGGTGCATTGATCAATTCCAATAGCTTACCGCGGATGGCGTCATAAGCATGGTTATTCAACAAGTGCAGGTCACGCAGGCTGGCGAAATGCAGTTGATAAGCCAAAATGCGAGAGACGTCGGCCCATAACATGGGGTGCTGGTCGAGCTTTTGCAGCACCTTGCTGCCTGCCACCACATGGATCTCACAGTCTTTTTCCAGATGCAGATAGGTTTGTCCCACCGGGTGCAGCAGTTCCGCCAGGCCGATGATATGCGGCGCGTAGATGGTGGTCATCAGCAGATCGTCCGACTGACGATGCAGGTTGACCGCACCCTGTAATAGCAGGAATACCTGAGGGTTTTTACCGCTGAACTGGCGTGAGCGTCTGGCGGTCACTTCGACGGCCTCGGGTTTCAGCTCCGCCATCAGACGAGCAATGATGTCGCTTGGCTTATGCGGAATGATTTTTTGCAGCGCATCGTTGAAGTGGTCGTTGCCTGGAGCACTCCCGGCTGCATGCGGCTTGTCTGTCACCTTGATTCCCCGTTAATCAGCACGTTAGCTTGTAGTCTATGCGTGTTGTACCGGCTGAGTATAGGGGAGGCTGCTTAATTCGGGGAATTAAACGTTCTTTGCCCTGGGCGTAACCCACTGCCGGGGGAATGAGTGGCAGTGGGTATAGCTGGGAATGGGGTTACTTGATCATTTTTTGCAGTTTGGTTTTCTGCTCTGGCGTCAGGGTTTGCATTACGTCAAACAAGTAGCGGTAACGGATATATTCCGCCTGTTGTTGATAAATGCCCATTTCAGCAATGCGTTTTTTTACCGTTGGCTCGTCCCACTGAGAGGAGCCAAGCACTTTCAGAATGGCGCCGTTGTCGACCTTATCCGTTTTGATGCTGTCGAGCTGCAGTTGCGCCTTATCGCGAATAACATGTATTTCCTGACGCTGTGTTTGACTCAGATCCAATACACCGGCCAGACGACTGGCGCTTTGCAAGCCTTCGGCGGCAAAAACAGAACCAGCGGAAAATAAACACATGCCGGCGATCAGCATTTTTATTCTTTTTTTCATTATCTACTCCTTATATTTGTCTCATGGCGATATTACGCATTAATTTAAATTCAGTGCGGTTGAGAATGTTTCAAGATATATTCAAGTTGAAGGTTTTTATTTTATTTCATAAGGTTGTGCCCAGAGTCCGAAATTGGACTCTGGGTTTATTTAAATAATATGCCGGGAGTGGTAGCCGTATGCGTTAATGGATGCTGGCGGTTAGACCAATCGATGTTCGTGCAGCTTAATGGTATTCATGATGCTGTCCATCATCACCTGCACCCGGTGGGGTAACACGCCACGTTGGCGGTAAATAAGATACGCCTGCATATCGATGCAGCGTTCGCGCTCAATGCAGGGCAGCAGTGAACCGGACTCCAGCGCCGAGGCCACCGAGTAGTAAGGAGCATAAACAATGCCCAGCCCCTGCTTGGCTAACTCAATCGCCGGCAGAATATTGTCGCAGATGCTGGTGCCGTTGACCGCTACATCGACCAACTGCCCCAGCGAGTTGTAACAGCTCCAGGTATTACGGCTGCCGCCCAATACCCGCAGGGTGATGCAGCGATGCTGCGTCAATTCAGTCGGCTCCACGAGCGGAGAGTTGGCGATATAATCCGGCGATGCAAACAGCCCCACCCGGAAGCGGGTCAGTGGTCGGGCGATCAGGCTTTCATTCTGTGGCTGGAAGAAACTGATCAGCAGATCGCTGTCACTGTCGAAAACCGCGCCATATTTTTTCTCTCGTTCATCCGGATTGCGGGTCACCAGGTCGACGATCAGTTCGGGTGACTCGCGCAGCAACGGCGGCAGTAGATAACGGGTCAGGAATGAATGGATGCCGATCGGTGCGCCAAGCGTCACCATGCCGTTCAGGCTTTGTTTATAGGTGCCGGACATATCGAGCAGGTCGTTATGCTCATCCAATAGCTGAGCGGCGCGACGTAAAAACTGTTCACCAAACTCGGTCAAAGACAGCGTTCGTGGGCTGCGTAGAAATATCTCCAGGCCAAGTCGCCGTTCCAGCGCCGTCAGGGTGCGCGACACATTGGATTGCGGCATATCCAGCAGCTGTGCCGCCTTGCTGACGCTGGCGGTTTCGGCGATGGTGCGAACGATCCTGAGTTCGTCGATCCTGAAGTCTTTTGCTTTCACGCGGTGAGCCATTCTGAGTTTGTATATCAAAAATGATATACATTTTTGCCGTTATTGTCATATGACTTATCACTGACCGGCGGGTATTCTTTTGGTCAATTATTTGCTATGCATTAAAATTGACATGGAAGATTATAATGAAAAAAACCTGCGCGATAATTTTACCCGTGGCGTTAACATTGACCGCCTGCTCATCATCGGTCACTGAAAAAGAGAAATTCTCGACGTTTCTGCCTGATTATAATGATATTACCAAGAGCCAATCGGCCTCCGGTAAGGATGTATTATATTGGAAGGATAAGAACGTTGATTTTTCCAAATATAAATATCTGGTTTACCAGCCGATGATCTATTTCCCACGGCCAAAGCCTAGCGAGATGGTGAGCCAGCAGGCGCTTGATAATATTCTCAGTTACACCAACAGGCAGTTCAAGCAAGCTATGGGGTCGCATTTTACCCTGGAGGATGTTCCGCGTGAAAATACGCTGATTTTCCGTGGAGCTATCACGGCGATCGACACGCAGAAGAAGGGGCTACAGGTGTATGAAGTACTGCCGATTACGCTGCTGGTTGCCGCAACGCAAAGCGTAACCGGCCACCGCACCATGGAAAGCGCCGTTTATATGGAAGGTGAATTTATCGACGCTTCAACCAACCAGCCGGTAATCAAAGTGGTGAGGAAGGCGTCCGGAGAGAATCTGAATAATGAAAAGTCGCAGTTAAAAGTGGCTGATGTGAAAAATGCCATAGATACCATTGCCAATGATATTAAAGAATATAAGACGTCATAGACGTCGGTAATTAGTTTGCCTTATTAACCAGGGTTTCGCATGTTTCTAGATTACTTCGCTTTAGGCGTATTGATCGCCGTGTTTTTAATTCTGTTTTACGGCGTGATCATTATCCACGATATTCCTTATCTGCTGGCCAAGAAACGCCAGCACCCGCATCAGGATGCCATCCATGTGGCAGGCTGGGTCAGCCTGTTTACTCTGCATGCCATTTGGCCACTGTTATGGATTTGGGCGACTTTATACCGGCCGGAACGGGGCTGGGGAATGAGCGACAAAGCTGAGCAACCTGATGTGTTGCAGGCACGAATTAATCGGCTCGAAAGTGAATTGCAGCGTATGCAGACGCAGGTTGCCGCTCAAAGCTCGTCGTCCAATAAAGGTTAAGCAAACAGTATGGATCTCTTAATTATTCTCAGCTACGTTGCGCTGAGCTACGGCGTATTCAAACTGTTCCGTATCCCGGTCAATAAATGGACGGTGCCGACGGCGGTGCTTGGCGGTATTTTCATTGTGGGTGCCTTAATCCTGGGCATGAACTACAACCATCCTTATACCTACCGGGCGCAGAAGATCGCGATATCCGTACCGATCGTCCCGCAGGTCTCGGGGATGATTGTTGAAGTCACCGATAAAACCAACGTGTTACTGCGCAAAGGGGAAGTTCTGTTTCGCCTTGATGATACCCGCTACCGCGCCCGACTCAACAAACTGCAGGCGGAGCTTGCCGGTGCGCAGGCGGATGTACGTGGGCGCCAGGCGACATTGAATGAGTCTGCCGCGAATGTTCAGCGGGTAAATGCCGAGTATGAACGGGCCCGCAAGGATTATCAGCGCTATGCCAAAGGCGCGACCATGGCGGTCAACCCTTTTTCTGAGCAAGACATCAGCCATGCGCAGCAACAATACCAGGCGCAATCCGCCGCGCTGCAGGCCGCCAGGGCCCAGCATCAGCAGGCGAAGGAACAGCTTTCGGGCCACTACAACGGTGAAGATGCCCATATCGCCAGCCTGAAGTCACAAATTGCAGAGGCCACTTATAACCTGGAACAAACCACTATTCGCGCACCCAGCGACGGTTATGTTACCCAGGTACTGGCCAGACCGGGCACCACCGCAGTGCGTTTGCCTTTCAAGCCGGTGATGATTTTTATTCCGCAGCAAAAACGGCAGGTGGTGGCGGTATTCCGACAAAACTCGATCCTGCGTTTAACCGAGGGCGATAAAGCCGAGGTGGTATTTAACGGCTTGCCGGGCAAAATCTATGGTGGCTCGGTGACGCGAGTGTTGCCGGTGGTACCGGACGGCAGCTACCAGGCCAGCGGGGCATTGCAGGGGTTAAATGTTGGCGCCCAACAGGAAGGGGTTTACGTGATGATTGATCTGGCCCCCAGCAAGGAACTCGACAAACTGCCCGATGGCGTGACGGCGCAGACTGCAGTATATACCGAGCACTTTGAGCATCTTTCCATTATGCGTAAAGTCCTGCTGCGCATGACCAGCTGGATGCACTACCTGTATTTGGATCACTAGTGGCGAGAGGTTTGTGCCGTTGATTCTAAAGCCCGTAATTTAGGTTACGGGTTTTAGAGGAACTTGGCCGAGGTTTGGTAAATGGTACTTTACTCGTTAAGTAAAGTACTTAAGGTATGACGAGATATCGGCACTAATCCCACCTGAAGCCCAAAGGGCTTGAATACTTTATTTATAATGTCGGAGGTATAGTTACCTCTGTTATTTTCAATTTCCGACAATGTCTTTCTCGATACCGAAACCAGAGTGGCATAATTTTCCTGTTTTAATCCCAGTACGTCGACTCTCAATGTCTTTAAAGCTTGCCCCTGAGTGATCTCTCCCAAGAGAAGCAATTTCATGATGTTATGCCGGGCAGAATTCCGTTCAATTGCACTCATCGATTTAGAGGTGCCAGAGGCTCTTTGGCGCCCTCTCTCTTTTTCTGAATTCACTTCATTTTTCACATCGCTGATGCTGCTGTTTTCTTTATAATTAGCCTTGTTTTTTTCACGCAGCCGATTAATGGTCTCTCTCGCTGAATCACTCATCTTTTCTGGCGTTTTCATAGCAAACCCCATTTCTTCAACTTCTCTGGTATATAGTCAAAACCGATCGATGGCATCTCAATGATTTGTAGGGGAACGCCTCTGTTTTGTAATCTTTCCTTAAGCCCAACCAATTGTTTCGCTGTGGTTTTTAATGCATGCATAAGTTCGTTTTCAGGCACCAGGTCGGCGAGTGCAGCCGTAATGGCTTCATAGTTGTATTCTCCGCCAACTTCTAATTTTTGTGCCCATTTGGTTGTTCTTGGTATGCCCTCTGGATCTGCTTTCATTGGGGCGAAGTCATAAATTGGGGCTAGCTGAATACTGAAGGAGTCTTTGATAAATGAGGTGTTCCGGCCGTGATTGTCACTATTGCCAAAGATAATGTTAAGCAAATCTCTTCGTACCCACTCAATCACAAATTCCCGCACGTCAAAATCAAACCCATGCTCTGTCACCATATTGCTTTGGGTGATTTTTTCAATCAGTGTCCTTATTGTTATCTCTTGATCCAGGGTTGTACCGGCCGTTTTTTTCAGCATAGAGTAAACCGATTCCATACCGAAGCGCTTCACCTTGTCGGCAGTTTCAAAACAAATATCAAACCTTGGCAACCAGATTGAAGGATAGGTTATTCCCTCCTCAAGCCGCATGTGTTGGGTTGATATTGTGTTAAACCCCATGGCTTCCAGCTCATGGTAATAATGAAATTCAGCTCTGACGATGTTGCAATCAATTTCAGTTTTTTGACCGCGCGGATATTTTACCAAATAGGGTATATCCCGGTTGGTCAGGTCATTTTGGAAGGTATCAATCCAAATCCGCTCATCATGGCTGTATCGCAATAATAACTTTGGTGCTTCTCCGCCCGCACCTGTCGCCCCACCTGCGGCGGCACCACGTTGTTGAGCGTAATCGAGAAAGTCGCCGGCTCTGTTTTTGACATCCTCAATGCTAAAAAACAGTCTGTCGGCCAGAGGATTAGCCTCGGCTAAGGATTCTTTGATGCGCAAATTCCCGACGGGTGACATGGTGCCATACTTGAGCAGCACAAAGTCCTGCTGGCCAGGGGTAAGCTCATCAATATCGAGATACTTTAACCAATAACGGCGGCTTGACCCGTTGGGCACGATGTCGTCCAGAAATTTCATCCAGCCGCGTGGGCCTTCGTCCTCAAAGAACAGGGAGACAGGATGGTTGATTGAGACGGCGTGGTTATCATCCCGATCTAAATAATCTATCGCAAAGTCGGTGTGATAGTGCAATTCGGTGATTTTGTATGATTGTTGCTCGGCATCAGGGAAAGCAATATTGGCGACATCAATCCACTGATTGTTGAGGAACGCTTGCAGGGTTAAAGTTTCCATATCCGCCTCCCGGTAGATAATGAGTCACTAATTACTCATTAAACACGATTTTTCTGTTTAATGTAACTTTTTATACTCACAATTGCCGATTGAGTATAATAATGTAACTTTAAATACTCATTAAATTGAAGGGAGTGCTGTGTTCTGGTATCCGAAGAAAGTGGTTGTCCGCGCAGGGGCTTTCTTGAAGCCTCACTGAGCGGGTTGGCGGATTCGATTTCTGTTTGTCTTGCTACTGCCGGGTTTCCAAAATTTGGGGCGCCACAAAAACAATAATGTTTTAGAAAGTGCCTGGAAGATTCGGATTTAATAAGTTGACTTCAGACTTCACGGGGCAAATTGAGGGCACAAAAAAACCCGCAACGTGAATTGCGGGATTTTTCGTTATTGTCACTGGATCTATCTGGTATCACCGGTGACCTATTTGGGCTGGGGGAATCTGAATAACTTGATTAACTTATTGTAATTTTTGATAAAAATAGAGTTAAGATTTGTAGGATATACCTAAACGTATACCAATGTAGAAAAGTGATACCGATTTAGAGGGTGATTCTAGAATCTGGTATCACCAATTAGCGCTTTTTTTCCCATGCTTGTTTGATGAGCTGCACATCAGGTTTGAAGCGCGACATGTGGCGGATGCCTACCACTGGCACATCGAATTGCTTAAACCGTGCCGTAAAGCAGAACGTGGAGTAGTAGCGGTTTCGGCTTATGTACTCGGGTTCATCGCCATCGCCGAATGCTTCTAATAGCAAGCGAGCTGCTGAGTGAGAGTTCATTCCGTTACTGTAAGCAATAATTAGCTCAGGTTTGCATAGGGGGACGGTAACGTTTTCAAAGAAACTCATAGATTTTTCAATCAGTCGATCCAAACTGCCAATTGTGCTCTCTTGAGCACTTTTTTTGAGCGACAGGGCATCTTTAGAACACATGAGTAGTGCATTGGTATAGACAGTATCTTGCCATCTAAAGCCTAGCTGCTCAGGGACTGATTGCAGGCGGTTTGCCAAATGTTTGATACCCCATTCACCTTCAGTACCGGCCTGAACATTAGAGAAACAAGGTGAATTAAAGCCGTTTATCACTGCTTCAGCATTCGTAAAACCGCCATCTGCAGATGAACCATTGAACCCGACCATGATTAAGCGCTTTCTTGCTGGCTTGTCGGCCAGTAATTCGAAGGAACAATCATAAGGGCGGCCGGGTAGTTCGCTTAAATCATGCCGTTCTAATCCTTCCAAAATTATTTTCTTGGTCGTTTCCATCTTAGCTGTTATCCCTTAAATGAGTCTGTTTTTGGCTTTGCCCCATGATAGATCCAATCCGTCATCTCTCTCAGAAAAAAAAGATTTATAGAAAAACTAGTCACACTGTTCACTTTTGGATTTAGTTATTTAAAAACAATTAATTAATCGGTGATTAGTTGGTGATGAGTTTGCCCTGACTGGTCACTTACCGTGAACAGTCAGCCCAAAAATGCAAATACCGGCCTGAGCGGGTTCTAGAAGTGTTTCTGACGGTAAGATCTGCCTTGCTACAGGAGGGCTGAACGTTCATTCATTTCACGCTATGGCTGACTCTTGATAAGGCATATTATTAGACGATCTTTATAGATACCCAATGAAAGGATTCGGATGATGGCATTTGAAGATAAGAAGAAAAAGGCAATCGCCCTGATGGAAGATAAAAAGATGTGGCGGAGCAATTATGCACCACCGATCTTGCGCCTGTTTTGGAAAATGGGGGGTAAAATGCCACCGCCACCGTTTGCCCCCTTCTGGCTGAATACGCTGTTCTTCGCCGTTTGGTTTGGCCCGCTATGGGGCCTTCTTATGTGGTTTGGTAGCTGGAAAAATGAAGGTGTCACTGTACAAATCGCGGTATTAAACGCCCTCTTTGCCGGTTTGCTGTTTGGTTTATTCATGGCGCTAATCCACTCATGGCGCAAGCGGGCCAACAAGCTGCCTGACTGGAAGAGTCTCTAACAAGGCAATAATCTGAACGCCAGAAAAAAAGATTTATAGAAAAACTGTTCACAGTGTTCACTTTTGGTTTTAGTTGTTTAAAAACAAATAATTAAGTAGTGACCAGTTGGTGACGAGTTTGCCCTAACTGGTCACTCACAGTGAACAGTCAGACCCCAAAATGCAAAATACCGGCCTAAACCGGTGATTTATTGCGCTGCGGGTGAGCGGCAGGGAGAGATTTCAGGCAGAGAAAAGGCCTGCAATGCAGGCCTGAGTAGTCACCGCTACGGGGTTCCCCGGTGTTGGGTGTATGCGGTTTGTACAGGGGAACTATAAGTGCCACTACACAACAGCGTCCAATGGGTTCGGCAGATCAATAACCGCCTATTGATCGGCAGAAACGATCGTGATGCCATTCGCTCAGCGCATCTCACACTTGGGGAGCCAGTCGGCTTCACAGTCTTCACTTAATATCAGATTGGTTTGCATCCCCTGATTAGTCTTGCGTTTCAACAGCGCGATTTCATACTCACGCAGGGTTTGCGGTACGGCACGCCCGAAGGCGCTCAGGCTCATGGGCCGTTGGTGGCCGCGTGACTCCATAAACGACAGGTACGCGTGATACAGGTACTTGCGTGGGTTCGCCGGGGTGATGTTGGCATTACCGATATACAGACCGTCAGGCGCATTGACTGCCAGCAGGTAGCCACAAAAATCGACCAGCGGATCGGCACTGCGTTTAATCTCCAGCGCTTCACCCGAGTTCTGTTGTGCTTCCAGCAATGCGCGGGCGTCATCGGGCGAGGCAAAACGCTGCATCAGGTGGCGCACGATCACCGCCAGCTCGCCGGTGATTTTTGCCAGCAACTGCGGATCACGCTCGTTGGCCGGTATCACTTCCGGGAACGGCAGGATCACCCGGCGACGGGACACCCCGCCGCTGCGGTCACTGAACTGCATCGGGTTGTTATTCACCGCCAGAATCACCGCCGGAATGTGCGTGGAGTAGGCATCCCGGTATTTCGGATCAATCGCCACCGCATCGCCGCCGGTGATCGCTTTGATGCCTGCGCCGTCACCGCTCCATTTCTCTTGGTCAGGCAGGATAATCAGCGAGAACCCGACCACGGAGGCGCGTTCCCGTGACGATTCCAGCGTATCGATGGTGGCCGACGTGGTGTTGTCTTTCCCCGCCAACAGGCTGGCTATGGCGGCCATCACGCTTTTACCGCTGCCGCCGGGGCCAGTGACCTCAAGGAACAGTTGCCAGTCATAGCGGTTCGCCAGCACCATAAACAGCGCGGCGAGAATGCGCGCCTGCTTGTCGGGTTGTTGCCCGGCGGCGCGGGTTAGCCAGCGCCAGAAGTGCGGGGCGTGGTCGGCCAGATTTTCCCCGGCCTTGGGCGGCGTGTAGTCCACACTGTTGACGGTACGCAGCCAGTGCGTTTTCTGGTGCGCACTGAAGTGCCCGGTGGTGGTATCAAATACCCCGTTACGAAAGCCAATCAGGTGCCGTGCCGGCGTGCCCATTTGCGGCACCATCAGCCGGAGCGTGTCCAGAATGCTGTTGATACCTGCCGCCGAGAACGGGGCGCGGATTTTCTGGAACAGGGCGGCAATCTCGCGGCTGAGTACCCGGTGCGGCAACACCTGCCATGCACCGTTTTCATAGCGGCACAGGTCTTCACCGACCTGTGGCACGGCCAACAGATGCTGGTAGTGCTCCGCCAGAAGTTCGGCCTTTTCACTGGCGCTCATGGCTTTCAGGTCGGCATCGCTGAGCGTATCAAACGGGCTGGGTTGCTTGGGCTGGCTAAAGGCCGTCAACTGCGCAAGCGCGGCCAGCTTGCCTTGTTGCTGGTATACGTCGTTCCAATCTCCCACCTCTGGTGGCAACGCCGGTTTACCGCCGCTCAGTTGCGCGGCCTCGGCGGCACGGGCCTGCCCGGTGCCGTTCTCGTCATTGTCGGCCGCCAACAGTAACAGCGCGTCAGGGTAGTGAGCCCGCAACTGCTGCGCCATGGCGGGCAGGTTATTGGCACTAAGAGCGATGCAGACACTTTCCCCGGTCAGGTGGTGCACGGTCAGGCCAGTGGCGTAGCCCTCAGTCAGCCAGATAACGGCATTATCTTGCCCGTGCAGGAAATGGCAGGCATCTTTTACTTGTCCCCCGGCCAGCGTGCGCTTGTCGCCTGCGGCGTTGATCAACTGGATGTTGACCACCTCCCCGGTGCTGTCGGTCAAGGGGATCAGCAGATCGCCGGGCTGGTAAGTGATACCGCCGACACGCAGTGACAGCCCCTGTAATGTCAGGGCGTCAGTGTCCGGCCAGCCCTTGGCGGTCAGATAGCTATTCCCGGCCTGTTGTCGCGCGCTGGCGAGCAGTTGTCTGGCCTGCTGCACTGCGTTATTTCGCGCCTGCGCCTTGTCTTGCTGTTCCTGCTGGGGATTGTGCTCCGGCAATGTATTGCCCGACGGCTCACCCAATACCCCGGCCACCTTCACAGCGGCTTCTTTGGCGGTCACGGCCAGCGCTTTTTCGACCAGATTCAGGCCATCGCCACCGCCGCACTGGTTACAAAACCATGTCCCACGGCCCTGCAGATTATCAAAGCGAAAGCGGTCTTTGCCGCCGCAGACCGGGCAGGGCTGCGCCCGGCCCCCTGCAGTAATATGAATGCCCAGCGCGGGGAGCAACACCGGCCAGTGACCGGTCGCTGCACGTGAGGTGTGAGAAACGCTTAATGCGGTCATTGTTTTGTCTCCTCAGTGCACGGTGGTGTTACAGGTGACGGCCATCCGGCCACAGCACAGCTCATCCATCATCTTTTGGCCGAGCGTGGTCAGGCGCGGGGGCGCCACCAGAATATCCGGCTGCACCATGTCACTGAGCATGGTGCAGGCCATATCCATGCCCACCTCTGCGCCGTGCTGGCGGACAAAGTAGCCCTCAATGTCCATCGCAATCGCCATTTGCAGCTCATCCAGCGTGTAACCGGGGTTCACCCGGTAAAAAGCGCAGGTATCGAGATAGGCATGGGCCAATGCACGGCGGTAAACAGCGGTACGGACTTCAATGGGTAAACAAGACTGTGGGGTGTTCATGCGGCGGAAGCCTCCATGCTGGCAAGAATGTGGGAATCACAGGTTTTGACGACCTGTCCGAGCTGGTCAGTGAGTACAGCAATGACAGACGCAAAGGCGGCTTTTTGAGCGGTGTCCGGGTGCTGACCGGTCGATTCGAGCGTGTCCAGCATGTCGAGAAACAGCACGCCGGTAGAATGCGCGTGCTGAAGACGCAGGAAATCAGCATGCGGAATAGGATAGAAGGTTTCACTGTGGAAACGGGCGGCCAGCGTATTCATGCCACCCCCTGCGCAGGCAGACGGCCCGCAAACGACAAAATGTAGTCACGCGCCAGCAGGCGGCGGGCGTTGTGCTCGGAATCCGCCACGGTGCGCAGCATGCACGGGGCTGCCGTCAGGGCAGTACGGCGAATGGCCGCAAACAGGAAACAGAATTCAGGGTGAGTCGGGGTGAGGATAGTAGCCATGGTGGCAGCCTCCATTGAGTAATGGTTATTGCTACCACCGAAGTTCTCACGCAAGGGTGGCAGCCCAGACGGGGGTGAGAAACCGGCCTCAATGAATACCGGCCAGCCCGAAGGCTGCCCCGCCTGAGCCACCATTGTTTGACAGCCACAGTAGCATATAAACCACTGTGCAAAAAATGAGCGCACTAAGGCTGCGACGAAAAAAAACACGCTTGGCGCGTGTGGTGTCGCCATTGAGTAACTCGGGTTCTCACGCCCGGCTGCCGATTGTGCGACAGCGGGGGGACTATAGCGCAGGGCTGGACGTGGGGGCAAGCCGTAAGACGCCCCCGGATGTTCAATCGATCGCATAGTGATCAACAGTCGGTAAGCTGGTCGTGGCGGGTATCGGCGGCGGCGCTGGTCAGTGGCACCGGCCCGGCACGGAACAGGCGCGGTTCGGCCTGGCTGCTGGCCAGGCGGATCACACCATGTTTATCGCTGCGGTGTTCCGGTAAGGCAATATCCGGCTGTTTGCGTTGCAACAGGATGGCTTCTGCGACAAACAGTGCGTCGGTATCGTTCAGGGTAAAGTTCTGTCGGCCGAGCGTTAACCGCATCATGCTGCGGCCCCCTGATGACGGTTGGCGATACGTTCAGCCATCCAGCTTTCGATTTCTGATTCGAGCCATGCCACGGTTTTGCCGCCAAGGGATATTTGGGCCGGGAACTGGCGGCGGGTCATCATCTCGTACACGGTAGAGCGTGACAGCCCGGTGGTGTACAGCACTTCCGGCAGGCGAATGAAGCGATCGCGTGGTGTGTAATCGATCGGGACGGGCGAGAGTGTGGAAGGGGGCTGTGTGGCAACTGCAAGCATGGAATGCTACCTCGTTTATACCCGGTGGGATCTCACCGGTGCTGTGTGGGTTCGTCTGGTAGCGCCCTATTATGAGAATATTTTGCGGGGTGGCAACAAGGGGATGTTGTGTGGTGGATTAAGGAATTGTACGTAAAAACAACGAATTGCACTAAGTTGCACTAGCCCACCCCTCCTCGTACTTCCTCACCTTTAGTCCATAGTTTTCAGCAATCAATAAGCAATTTATAAATAGGCAGGAATATCAAAAATAAATCTAACCATGGCTAGCCAGAGTAAAGGTCTTTTTTAGAAAAGTGAACAGTAGTGAACACTGGGTGAATAGTTTTAGATAAACTAGTCACTACTTTATTTACTGATTTATCTACCTTTTTTATTAAAGTGAACAGTAGTGAATAGTTTTATATAAAACTAAAATCTCGTTGATGGTTTTATCGTCAGTTTTCAGTGCTGTTGTCCTGCGGACAGTCCAACCGGGATGAATGGCGATGTTGTACGGCCGTCAGCAGAATAGCCTCACATTGACTGACACCGGAGATAACCCCATGAGCACCACCACCTTACCGAAATACATCACCGATAAACTGCACGCCCTGCGTGATGCCCGCGCCGCCCACGATAAAAACTATCAGGCATTGACGGACGTCATTACGGGGATCGCCCGCTGTCATCAACAGAAGAAAGACACGGAAGTGGAAAGTCATGAGGCAGAAAGCCAGTGGCGCACCCTGTTTCGCAAACTGCGTGGGGAAATGACCCCGGAGCTACAAGCGCAACACCACAGCCGGATTTCCACGCGGGAACTGGCAAAGGAATTCGACGGCCTGATTGAAGAAATGGAGCTGGACAAAATGCAGCTTCACCTCAGTTGCGGCGGCACAGCCCCGAAAGTGGTGGATGCGCACAAAGACGCCCTCACGACCTTTGCTGCTCATGCGATGCATCAGGCAGTGGATGCGCTGAGCAAGGCGCTTATCAGCCCTGAAGTTATCAAGGCTTGCGCACTGGCTTCACGGGCTTACGGCGTCTATGCGGACAATCCGATGAAAATGATTGAGCAACAGGTACTGGGAACGCTACAAGGCCGTATTCACGTTGCCATGGCACAGCAAAATATCGACCACCCGGTGCTTAATGAGATTGGCCTGACGATACCGGAAGAAACCGGCGCATTGCCGGAACTGCAAAACAGTCCTGCCAGACGCATGCAGGTTGTCTCAGAACTGAAGGAAAAACGTCGACGCTTGCAGCAGAAAGGGGCCAAATCATGATGCGCTGCCCGTTGTGCACCCATGCCTCCTATACTCGCACCAGCCGCTATATCACGGAGCGGACGAAAGAAGCCTATTACCAGTGCCAAAACATCGTGTGCTCCTGCACCTTTAAAACGGTAGAGAGCGTCGATAAGATTTTATGCCAGCCCATTCAAGCGGAGACGGTGACCAGTGAAGATTTACCGCCGCCGGAAAAAAGGACATTAAATCGTTACCGCCGTTATAGCCGAAATCAAACACTTCACTGATTGAACTGGCCCCGCTGCAATGCTGATTTTGCTGCGGGGTTTTTACCCTTCCCCCAAGCCCGAAAACAGCCTTTTTTCTGGCTAGCCTGCCTCAAACTGCGCGTGCATGCATAGGGTGCATGATTTTGCATTAATCCCCAGACTCTCAAAACAGCCGAAACCCCGCGTCACAAGGGCTTACAGGGCCTCGGTGTCATGCATGAAATGTGCATGATAAAGTCAGAGCGCGTAGGCGAGGGAGTATTGCGCGCGCAGAGCATTAGCCACCTTGATCGCTTAATGTTCGTAATTTGTTTTTTACAGCAGTTTTTTCTCTTAATGTCGGGAATAGCTTAATGTTATCGACAATAATTGCAATTGCAGAGTTTTTATCATCACGATTCCATTTCACGAAGTTAATATTTTGGACGTCAAGCCAAGAAGCTATGAAAGGATTTTCTTGGATCATGTCAAAAAGTCTTGATATTGATCTTGAGCCAGATGTTATTTCTTCGTCATTATAAATTAGTAAATCACCAAAGTGTTTTATTAGAATCACTTGCCGTTTTACATCTATTTCTCTCATGTAAATTAAGTCGGATATTTTTCTTAGTGCAATGTTTTTATCATCATCATTTAAAGTGTCGAATGTTAGTCTTGGGATGACTCTATCAATTTCATTGACATTAGATGAACTAAAGAAGTTTGCTATAAAGTCTTTGCTGTATGGGAATGATATGGCTTTATTTTTCGCATAACTAGCTATATTGATATAGTTGGTCAGCTCTGCGATGGCTGTTTCATTGAATCTTTCTTGTGAGTCTAATTCATACTCAAAACTAGAGATTAGTGACTTGACAAGAGGGGTGTCCGTATCTCCTTTAAGAATGAAGCTTACTAACGACTTATCGATTACTTTAATATACTGATCTTCTATTTCGTTGCAAATATCGGCCTCGTTGTTTTTTGTAAATTTATCCAATGTGTTTTCATTTAGATATTTACCTAAGGTGGAAAATGATTTTGTTACCACATGCTTTATGTTATTAATCTTTAATTCATCTTGATGCGCTAAAATGTCTATTGCTGGGATGAGATATTCATTTAATGTTTCTTCTGTAAGCGCATCTGTAATTCTTGAAAAATCGGAGATGTATTTTAAGTAACACGACAAGTTGGAGATAAGCATGAGTTCATCAGAAATTTGATTTTTATAGCTTTCTATTGAAGAAATGGTTTTAGATGATACCATTTGTGCTATAAAATGTGCAATGCATTCATTTTTCCAATCAATAGTTGAGGAAATTATCTTATTGTAGTAACTGGTTAAGTTAGATGTATGCCATTGTTGAATAAGAACCATGACCTCAAAGGAAAAAACACTCTTAAATGAGTTGCTTGTAAAATTACTATAAACAGCATCTAGTTGTGGGGAGGACCCATCTTTAATTATGCTGGTTATTGCAGGGTTTTCAAATATGGCATGTCTGTCAATATCAGGATCTGTTAGTCGAATATTAATGTCATGCTCATAAGAATATTGCAGGCCATGTATGAGACTCTCAGGCTTTAGCTTGTAATCTGTTATTTTTAAATTTAAAAAATCCTGAGATTTATCTTTAAGGTTTAATATGTAGAAAATTGATTCTGGCTGAGGGTATATATCATTTAAAATGTTCTCATTTATCAATTTTGCCATTAAATCGCACTGAGATATCACTCGTTGTATTTCTGGGTTGTAAGCTCCAAGTTTCATTAGTGAGTCATCGTCTAAAGAAGTAAAGCTAAGAATTTCTTTAGATATTCTGTTTTTTAAAATATCAATATACTTACCATGAACTTCAAAACCACTTTCTTTAAGATGATTAAGGGCGGGCAGGAAATTGTCATTGTCTATTGTAGAGGCAGAAGTTTCATCTAAAGTATCCAATGATCTGATAACCTCAGGAAGAATTTCTCTAACCATGTCTTTTTTGACAGTGGGAATTTTAGATAGAGTTACGAACCAGTCAGTTGGATCTGTTGAGTCTATTATTCTTCTCCAAGCAGAATGGAATCCGAACATATCAGAAACTCTAGATAAATCATCAGAATTAGCTTGTTTTAATGCTATCTTAAGAGGTTCATCAATTAACTCACCTTGCGCTAAAGTAGCATTGGTTTGGTAATTAATGCATAGAAGTTCATCAACCCAATTTTGTCGGTCGTTTCCATATATTCTCTGAAGCTTTCTAATGCTTTTTTTGAACTTATCTATCAATGTCTTGTCAAGTTCATGATTATCGAAATTTTCAATCAACAAATCACTAAAAGGACGTTCATTTTGCTTTGTCGTGAGTATGTAATAAGCACATGCTATGTTTTTAACTTCAACTGGGGTGGAAACGGATATTATTTGAATATCATTTACTAGTTTCTTTAAATATCGCGGTGTCACAGGTTGATAGCTTTCAGGAAGCCAAATTTCGATGAGTTCTGAAGTATCATGGTAAAGATGATCTTTATCTTCAGGGAAACTTTCTTTCCAATAATTAGAGAATGCATTTCTCCAACCCGCTGAAAGTATTGGAGGTATCTGAAAACTAATAGGTATTCTTTTGGATATATACTCTCTTCCTTCGTAAGGGTCATTGGAAAGAGATTTTGCGACATGCTCAGATGAGTAAGGGATTAGCAGTTTTAATCTTTTTTCTGAAGAGTTACTAATAAGCTCAATGTCACTCCATATTTCTTTAACTTTTTCCGGAGATATTCTATCTAAATTATCTATTACCAGTAAAAATTTCAGGCCAGGTGGGATGCACTCTTTAAAACCACTTATTGCGTTATGCAGTTCGATGCTTCCAACTTCTTTTGAAACTAACATTTTCTCGGTGATTGTATCAACAGAGTTCCTTTTTATTAGATTTCCAATCTTAAGAGATTTATCCCAAATCGAGCGTAGAATAAAAGCCACTAAAACAATTAATGGTGATATTAAAAATGTAATTAGAGCAATACCTAAGATGAGACTGAAATCCTCTGGTTTTCTACCCCACTCCAATTGTAACGGTCTAATTGATTGGCTACAGATAAATATAGATGCAATAAATAATACAGCCCATAAGCTAATTTCGCTATCTTGTATTTTTTTGTAAGTCACACTATTACCAAGTGCACTATCCTTATGTTCTTCTAGCACTCGTTTGAGACTGTGTGGGATTTTTGGTAAAATTCCATCATAAATTTTTGTAATTAGAGCTTTCTTGGTTGAACCCTGCTGATATATTTCAGCATCAAAATTTATGAAATTAAAGTTATCGTCAGCAAGTTCTTGCTCTAATATTTTTATTACGGTTGACTTGCCAGAACCTAATGGTCCATTAATGCCAATTATATTTAAATTGTCGTTATTTAAAGCATCCGCAATTTTAATGGCAATGTTTTTATGACTATTACCATCAATCTTATCTTCTAATGATGGTGTTTCTGTGTGTAGAATAAATGACATTTTTACCCTCCATAACTGTTTTTTATTTTCATGCCCCACCAACTCATAATTTCACATCTTTGTTCTAAATATGTGCTTCTATTATATGCTTTTCTTACTTCATCATGAATAGCGTGAGAAAGGGCTGCTTCGATCACATCGCTATTAAAACCTTGTTCGTTTAAAGCGGTGCTTGCGATAGACCTTAAACCATGCGCAACTAATTTACCACCATAGCCAATACGCTTCAAAGCAGCATTAGCAGTCTGACTGTTCATTGGTTTGCGTGGATCATTACGGCTAGGGAATACATGCTCACGCCTGCCACTGATAGGGTGCATGATTTCCAGTATCTCTAATGCTTGGTCTGACAGTGGAACGATGTGATCTCGCTTAGCCTTCATCCGTTCCGCCGGGATACGCCACTCACGTTTCTCTATATCGATCTCAGCCCATGCGGTTGCGGAGGCTTCTGCAGGACGTATAAGCGTAAGTAGCTGCCACTCAAGTAAGCAACGGGTTGGGATTGATAAATTGCTCATCGAGATTGTGCGCATCAGCTTGGGCAGTTCTTCGGGCCGTATGGTCGGCATATGCTGCTTCTTAGGGCGCTCGAACGCATTGCCGATGCCAGAAGCCGGATTAGCATCAATCAAACCGGTGTTGACGGCGTAAATCATGATTTCGTTGATGCGTTGCACCAAACGCCGGACTGTCTCTAATGCACCACGGGCTTTGATAGGTTCCAGCACTTGAATCAGCAAACGTGCTTTAATGTCCTGAACTGGGACATTCTCGATAGATGGCAGTATGTCCTTTTCAAGAGAACGCCAGATGTCTTCAGCATGCTTAGCGCTGACGCTGGCCTGTTTTAATGCGAACCATTGCTTTGCCACATTCAGGAAAATGCTTTCTTGGGCTACCTGCTTTTGTTCCGCTTCTTCTGCTTCTTTGGCCTGTGGGTCAATGCCTCTTGCCAGTATCGCGAGCTTTTCGGCACGTATTTGCCGGGCGTCGGCAAGTGACAGGGCAGGGTAGGCACCGAGGCTAACCATAGTCCGTGAACTGGTGCCGGGGCGGAGGTAGCGGAAACGCCACAATTTCTTGCCGGTGGTTTTGACTAACAGGAACAGGCCGTCACCGTCGTGTAGGGTGAGGTCTTTCTCTAGGGCTTTGGCTTTTTGTATTTCGGTATGTGTGAGGGGGCGTGTAGTCCGCGCCATGTAAGGGTTCTTCCATAATTGGTATACGTTTATGGCATACATTTTAACGTATACCTAAACGTATACCAATAAATCCCGGATTTAGCTGGATATTCTCGGACTACTACAGACACAAAAAAGCCCGCAAACCTAGGTGGTATGCGGGCTTTCCGTACTTCTCCGGACTTATCTGGTAATACCCGGATCATCATTTGGTGGAGCTGGGGGGATTTGAACCCCCGTCCGGAATTACTACACCGTCGGCACTACATGCTTAGTCCAATCTTCACATTCGCCGGTCAGCTGCGGATGGACACGCCACTAACAAACTAGCCTGATTGGGTTTAACGCTTCAGCCCCAGGCAGGACATCCACGCGATCTCTTTTGGGTTTGACCTCTCTTGATCCCCGTCCTAAGAGCGGAGGCTAGGGAGAGAGGGAATCTTCAGTTTCTTAGGCTGATTAAGCTGCTAAAGCAGCAGATTCGAATTGCGAGTCGTTTGCAATTATTTTTTTTGCGGCTTTTAACGAGGCAAACCGCCCCTCGGCATGCTCCTAAGGCCTCACAATCCCGTCGAATCCAGAATCAGCCCCAAGTTACGTCGCGCAGTATAACAGAAGTTTTACCCGTTAAGCCAGAGGCTTATCGGTTGGCGTGCTTCATGATACGGGATTTCGCCGTCTGCCATTCACGATCTTTGATGTCATCGCGCTTATCGTGTTCTTTCTTACCTTTGGCTACGCCGATTTTGATCTTGGCCCAGGCATTTTTCCAATACATGGACAAGGCAACCACGGTGTAACCGTCACGATTTACACGGCCGAGCAGTGAGTCCAGCTCACGCTTTTTCAGCAGGAGTTTACGGGTACGTGTCGGATCGCAGACCACATGAGAAGAAGCTACGTTGAGCGGTGAGACAGTGGCGCCAAACAGGTAGGCTTCACCATCGCGAAAAGTCACGTAGCTGTCACTGATGTTGGCTTTGCCGGCACGCAGCGATTTGACTTCCCACCCTTGCAGAGACAGGCCCGCTTCGAATTCTTCCTCAATGGCGTATTCGAAACGCGCACGCTTGTTTTGCGCAATGGTGGCAGAGCCGGGTTTGTGTGCTTTTTTCTTTGTCATAGTGTGTTCATTATACTGGATGCGTCAGCGAAAGAAATCCTTTCCCGCTCAGCACCTGCGCAATTTTTCGCATTTTTGGCCTCTGTGTTGCATAGCAGATTTTTTGTTTGCCGATAGATAAATGGTATGATTTGTATGTTTTGTGTCTCACAGGAAATGATATGCCCCAGATCAGTCGATCTGCGTTAGTGCCATTCAGCGCCGAGCAGATGTATCAGTTGGTTAACGATGTTCATTCTTATCCCGATTTTCTGCCGGGTTGTACCGGTAGCCGGGTGATTAACGCGTCCAACAATGAAATGACCGCTGCAGTAGATGTTGCCAAAGCCGGTATCAGCAAAACTTTTACCACGCGCAATACGCTGCTGGATAATCAAAGCATCAATATGCAACTGGTTGATGGTCCGTTCCGCTCCTTGATGGGGGGCTGGCACTTTACGCCGCTCAGCCCGGAAGCCTGCAAGGTTGAGCTGCACCTTGATTTTGAATTTACCAACAAATTGATCGAGTTGGCGTTCGGCAAGGTGTTTAAAGAGCTGGCGGGTAACATGGTGCAGGCATTCACCCAGCGGGCGAAAGAGGTCTACAGTGTCTGAGATACGGGTCGAGGTGGTTTACGCCTTACCGGAGCGTCAGTATCTGCGCAATGTCACACTGGCGGAGGGCAGCAGCGTTGAGCAGGCAATTGTCGCCTCCGGCCTGCTGGAACTGCGTGGTGATATTGACCTGCAAAGTAACAAGGTGGGCATCTATAGCCGACCGGCCAAGTTGGGTGATGTGCTCAGCGATGGCGACCGGGTGGAAATTTATCGCCCATTGATTGCCGACCCCAAAGAGCTGCGCCGTCAACGGGCAGAGAAGGCAAAAAAATAAGGCGCTAAGAGCGCCTTATTTTTTATCAGAATTTTATCTTCCGAGTTGCAGCCTGGTACTGTCATGAAGAACTTGACGCGTCCCTCACGGGCCGGACGATAGTTCCTGCGCGGATTACTTGGTCAGCGCCGGCTTGTTCTGAATATCGGTCAAGACACCCGCGCTGTTAAAGGTCAGCGTCAGGGTTTGCTGGGTGATATTTTCATGACCAGGTTGCTGACGGAACACATAGAACCACGTCTGAGTACCGAACGGGTCCTGCAGCATTGGGGTGCCCAATGTATAAGCGACCTGTTGCTGGGTCATACCTTTTTGAATTTTAGCTACGTCGGTGGACGTCAGGTAGTTCCCTTGGTTGATGTCAGGCCGGTAAACCACCTTCTCAAAAGTAGAACAGCCTGCAGTCAGCATCACAAGAACCACAGCGGCGGCAGTCAGCGTTTTACAGCGCATAGTAATCACATTCCTTTAGGGCATAGGATGCCGATGATAATAGACCTTGCAGCAGTTGGAAACCTTTACAGGGCCCCAATATGACCTCAGGAAAGTAAAAAAGTTGAGCTTTTCTATGCAGCAAGCAGTTCTTTCGCGTTTGCCAGGGTATTTCTGGTGACTTCACTGCCGCCCAAAAGGCGTGCCAATTCTTGCAAACGAGCGCGTTTATCCAGTGGTGACATCTGTGTTTCGGTTTCCGTGCCGTCGGTCTGTTTGCTGACGAACAGATGCTGATGACCACAACCGGCTACCTGCGGCAAGTGAGTGACGCACATAACCTGGGTAGATTCCCCCAACTGGCGCAGCAGGCGGCCGACAATGGCGGCGGTTGGGCCGCTGATACCTACGTCCACTTCGTCGAAAATCAGCGCTGGCGTTTCCATCTTGCGGGCGGTAATCACCTGGATTGCCAGCGCGATGCGCGACAGTTCGCCGCCAGAGGCCACTTTCGCCAGCGCCTGCAGTGGTTGGCCCGGGTTGGTGGAAACGCAGAACTCGGTACGGGTCGCGCCTTCAGCACTCAAATATTGCGGCTCGAAGCGCACGTCGATATTGAATTTACCGTGCGGCATGGAGAGTGCCTGCATGCTGTCGGTAATCAACGTGGTCAACTCAGCGGCATAATGCTGACGCTTTTGATGCAGCTGCTCTGCCAACAACAGCGCTTGCTGATGATGCAGCGTGACCGCCTCGGCCAGGTGTTCGTGGTCGTTTTCTTGTTGTGACAGCAACTGTTGTTCATCCAGCATTTGCTGGTGCAATTGCGGCAGCTCTTCTGGCGCGACGTGGTGTTTACGCGCCAGGTTGATTTGCCGCGACAGGCGCTGTTCCAGTTCTTGCAGACGGTTTGGATCCAGATCCACACGATCGGCGTAGTGGCGCAGTTCATCGCTGGCTTCACTGATTTGGATTGACGCCTCTTCCAGCATATCCAGCAGGCCACTGAGTTTTTCATCCATGCCGACCAGCTCAAGCAACAGGTGTTTGGCGGTGTAGAGCTGACTCAGCATATTATTTTCTTCGTTATCGGCCAGTAGTTGCAGGGTTTGCTGGCTGATGGTCAGCAACTGGCCGCTGTTGGCCAGGCGTTTGAATTCGGTATCGATTTGTTCAAACTCACCGGCCTGCGGCGCAAACTCGTTCAGCTCTTTCAATTGGTATTGCAGCAGTTGTTTGCGTGCGTCGCGCTCGATGGACTGTTGCTGATGATGAGCCAGTTCGCGGCAGCTTTGGTGCCAGCGCTGGTAAGCCTGTTGCATTTGCGTCAGCAGGGCGGGTTCATCGGCGTAGGCGTCGAGCAGTTGTTTTTGGTGCTCAGGCTTGAGTAACAACTGGTGGGCATGCTGGCCATGGATCTGAATCAGGCGCTGGCCGAGTTCGCGCAGTTGCGAAAGCGGGACGGCGGTGCCATTGATAAAGCCACGGGAACGGCCATCTGCGTTGATCACCCGGCGCAGCAGGCACTCATTGCTGTCGTCCAACTGGTTCTGCTCGAGCCATTGTCGTGCAGAAGGGGTGTCCGCCAGTGAGAAACGGGCGCAGATATCGGCACGGGCGGCTCCCAATCGGACGACGTTACCGTCGGCGCGATTACCGAGGCACAGCCCCAACGCGTCGATGGCAATCGATTTGCCGGCGCCGGTTTCACCGGTAATCGCCGTCATACCCGGTTGAAAATCAATTTCCAACTCACGAACGATAGCAAAATTGCTGATGGTCAATTGCGCCAGCATGGGAACCTTCCTGTATATAAATACATAACTGTAGTTACATACAGTATAGACTGGTTTTATATACAGTAAAGAGGCTGGCGCAGTTTTTAGAATAATTTTTTTGACCAACCCAGCTTGGTGCTTAACGTATTGAAATAGCTGTAGTCCTTTGGATGAATAAGATTCAAATGGAAATCACTACGGCGTATCAATACCTCTTCACCTTCCTGGATAGGCAGGGCGATTTGGCTGTCGCAGCTGATCTCCAGATCGCTACCAATCTGCGAAAACTTCAGCCGGATAGTGCTGTTGCCGTTGATCACCAACGGGCGGGCTGAAAGGGTGTGCGGGAACATCGGCACCAGCGCGATGGCTTCCAGCGACGGCGTCAGGATCGGCCCGCCGGCAGAGAGCGAATAGGCGGTCGAACCGGTCGGGGTGGCGATGATCAGGCCGTCAGAGCGCTGTGAGAAGGCGAAGCGATCGTCGATATACACTTCGAACTCAATCATGTGCGCCACTTTACCGGGGTGCAACACCACTTCGTTGATAGCGGTGCTGATGCGGCACTGCTGGTTTTCCTTATGTACGATGGTTTCCAGCAGGAAGCGCTGTTCATCGATATATTCGCCTTCCAGCACGTCGGCCAATTGCTGCAATGCGTTGTCGGGATCAAGATCGGTCAGGAAACCGAGATTTCCGCGGTTAACACCGATCACTTTAATATCGTAACGTGCCAGCACGCGTGCTGCGCCCAGCATATTGCCGTCGCCGCCGACCACTACGGCCAAATCGGCCTTTTGGCCAATCTCTGCCAGGCTGCCGGTGACGGCGTCTTTCAGCCCCAAATCCTGGGCTATCTGCCGTTCAACCATCACTGAATAGCCTCGGGCGACCAGCCAGTGAAATAACATCTCATGCGTTGCCAGCGCCGAAGGGTGACGCGGGTGGCCAACAATGCCAATACAGGCGAATTTTTTATTCATTGTTGTGATTTTCCTCACCGGGACCAGTTTATGCCCCACATTGTGACCGGTTGACTTGAAACCCCGGTTTTGATCCCCATAATAAGCCAAGTTGCGAGATTAATGCTAAAACGCGGAGATATTCATGAGTAGTAAAGAACAGAAGACGCCAAACGAGCAAGTCTCGGAAGAAATGGAACAGCAGGAAGTCTTGCCGGAAGCGGCTGAGGGCGTCGATCTGCGGGATGAGCGCATTGCTGAGCTGGAAGCTCAACTGGCCGAAGCCCAGCAGCATGAACGCGACAGCCTGCTGCGCGCCAAAGCGGAAATGGAAAACGTCCGCCGCCGCACCGAGCTGGATATTGAAAAAGCGCACAAGTTTGCCCTGGAGAAATTCTCCGGTGACCTGCTGCCGGTGTTGGATAACCTGGAGCGTGCGTTGGATCTGGCGGATAAAAACAATCCGGAGCTGACGGCGATGATCGAAGGTATCGAGCTGACGCTGAAGTCCCTGCAGGACGTAGTGCGTAAGTACGGTATCGAAATCGTTGGCGACACTAACGTGCCGTTCAACCCGGAAGTACACCAGGCGATGAGCCTGATGGAATCGGCCGATCACCAGCCAAATCACGTAATGATGGTGATGCAAAAAGGCTATACGCTGAATGGCCGCCTGCTGCGCCCGGCGATGGTCGCGGTTTCCAAAGCCAAGGCTTAAGCGAATTAAGTAAAGAAAAGGCACCTTAGGGTGCCTTTTTTACGTCTGAATCAGCTCTGCGGCAGTTGCGGCAGCCAGTCGATAGGTTGCAACCCCTGTTGCACCAGCAGCTGGTTGGCCTGCGAGAAGTGGCGGCAGCCGAGGAAACCCCGGTGGGCGGAAAGCGGTGAAGGGTGCGGCGCTTTCAGCACGTGGTGGCGGTTGCTGTCGATAAAATTGCCTTTCTTCTGGGCGTGAGCGCCCCACAGCAGAAACACCACGCCTTCGCGGTTTTCATTCAGCGCGGCGATCACCTTATCGGTAAAGGTTTCCCAGCCCAGTTTGGCGTGTGAATGCGCCTGGCCACCTTCCACCGTCAACACCGTGTTAAGCAGCAGCACGCCTTGTTCCGCCCAACTTTGCAGACAGCCGTGGCTAGGGCGTTCAAAACCCGGGATATCCGTCGCCAGCTCTTTATACATATTCACCAGCGAAGGGGGAGCAGGCACGCCGGGCAGCACCGAGAAAGACAGGCCATGGGCCTGATTCGGGCCGTGGTACGGATCCTGACCGAGGATCACCACCTTCACGTCTGCCAGTTCGGTATAGCGAAAGGCGTTGAACACGTCTTTTTGCGGTGGGTAAATGGTCTTACCGGCCTGACGTTCAGCGGCAACAAAGGCAAGCGTTTCATGAAAATAGGGCTGCTCTTTCTCCTTGCCGATGACATCATGCCAGGTGAGGGAGGTGGACATAAACGCTCTCCTTTGTTTTCGTTAACAATTCACTGGGCATAGCTTACCGTTTAGCTTCACTCAGTGAAACCCGCTTTTATCCTGGCGTCTTTTCGTTTTATGCAAATATTGTTGAAAATTTACAAAAATAATTGCGAGGTGTCTTGCGGGGAAAATTGACATAAAACATAAACTTGCCCCGTTGTGCTGTGCGGGTACCCCGTAAAAATTGACTTTAATCAAAGAATTGCCCCGGCCAGACTGGTATACAGAACAACAAGACAACAATGGTTTTACCAAATGGCCGAAACCAACATTGGGTTTTTTCGAAGTAGAATTTTTCGCCCTTGTACGGAGGCAACAACATGATTACTGGTATTCAAATCACTAAAGCGAACGACCAGGCGCTGGTGAACTCTTTCTGGCTGCTGGACGATGAAAAATCCGAAGCTCGCTGCGTTTGCGCGAAAGCCAACTACGCGGAAGATCAGGTCGTTCCGGTCAGCGAACTGGGCCAGATCGAGTACCGTGAAGTGCCGCTGGAAATGCAATCTACCGTGCGCGTTGAAGGGGGGCAGCACCTGAACGTGAACGTACTGCGCCGCGAAACGCTGGAAGATGCGGTTAAGCATCCGGAAAAATATCCGCAATTAACCATTCGCGTGTCCGGTTATGCGGTGCGTTTTAACTCGCTGACGCCAGAACAGCAACGCGATGTGATTACACGTACTTTTACAGAAAGCCTGTAATTGTCTGCGTGATTAATAAGGGAGCTTCGGCTCCCTTTTTCATTGCTCAGCCCGCCAAAAAGTGAATCCTGATCACATTCCTTGCAAAGATAATCACTCGCATTACAGAACTGCTCCGACCTGCCGATAGCTACAGCAGCACTCATTTGGGTGCGGCATAGATAAGTCTATCGACAAGGAGTCGGCATGAGTATGTCTTTGAGTTTTACCTCTGCGGTCAGCCCTGCGGCCATTCAACCCCCGGTGGCCCGTGCGGTACCGCAACCCCTGAATTCGCCACAGCCGATTGAGCCCCCAGCGGCTAAAGCCCCTGCGGCCACGCTTTCCCCAAACAGTCTGAATGCCCAGAATCTGCTTAATACGCTGGTGAGCGATATTTCGGCCGCTGCGCCGGTGGCTGCCAGTCAGGGCGTGACGCGTGGGCAACAGTCACAGCAAGGGGACTATACGCTGGCGTTACTGGCCAAGGACGTTTACAACACCGCCAGTCAGGGCGTTGGCGGTTTCACCCGCTTGAACGACAGTGCCTTGCTCGGCGCAGGCATTGACCCCGCCAGCCTGCATGACTCGGCATCGGGTTTCCAGGCCGGGATCTACAGCGATAATCAGCAGTATGTCTTGGCCTTTGCCGGCACCAATGATATGCGTGACTGGTTGAGCAATGTGCGTCAGGCGACCGGCTATGATGATGTGCAGTACAATCAGGCAGTCGCGGTTGCCAAAAGCGCCAAAGCGGCGTTTGGCGAGGCATTGGTGATTGCCGGTCATTCGCTTGGCGGTGGCCTGGCTGCAACGGCGGCACTGGCGACTGGCACGGTGGCGGTGACTTTTAATGCCGCAGGCGTTTCCGATTACACGCTGAACCGCATGGGGATCGATCCGGCAGCGGCGAAACAAGATGCGCAAGCGGGGGGGATCCGCCGTTACAGCGAACAATACGACATGCTGACCGGCACTCAGGAATCCACTTCGCTGATCCCGGACGCTATCGGGCATAAAATCACGTTGGCCAATAACGATACTCTGAGTGGCATTGACGACTGGCGGCCGAGCAAACATGTGGATCGCAGCCTGACCGCGCATGGAATCGATAAGGTTATCAGTTCGATGG
The DNA here is from genome assembly GCF_024809935.1 of Serratia sp. BIGb0163. Classification (NCBI taxonomy): domain Bacteria; kingdom Pseudomonadati; phylum Pseudomonadota; class Gammaproteobacteria; order Enterobacterales; family Yersiniaceae; genus Serratia; species Serratia sp. BIGb0163. The sequence continues at coordinate 217,178 of NZ_JANUDZ010000006.1, read as the reverse complement.
CGGAGCAAAAGCCATGGGAGAACAAGGCCAATGCCTGACAGGCGGCGCGTGCGGCAGACGTTGATTATCGCCATGCTGGCGTTGGTTGCGATCGCCGGTTTGCTGACTATGGCTAAGGAGCAACAGATGAATCAGGATATTTCTCCGTTCAACGGACGTGGCAATGCAGCGCTGGCTCAGGCGGTAGCGCGCGGTGATGTACAGGGTATTGCCGAACAGGCCACACAGGGGCGTCTGAGCGAGCAGGGTGAGCGTCAGGTCACTTTGCCGCAGTGGGCAATACTGGCGCAGCAACCGCAGAGTCTGGCCTTACTGCTGGAGCTGGGAGCTGATGCTTCCATTCCGGGTCTGGATGGCAACAGCGCGCTGCATACCGCGGCGGCGGTGCAGGACCCGCAGTATTTGCGGCTGTTGCTGGAGCAGGGGGGAGCGGTTAATCCACGTAATGCGGTAACCGGCGCCACCCCCTTGGCGACTGCCGTGTTGGCCGGGCGGGAAGAGCAACTGCGGTTGCTGTTGGTCTCCGGGGCGGATGTTACGTTGAGCGATCGGCTGGGTGATACGCCTTTGCACGTAGCGGCAAAAACCAATGCGCCGCAGTTGGCGCTGATGCTGTTGCAGGCGGGGGCGGATGCCAAGGCCCGCAATCAGCAGGGAGTGACCTTCCAGTTCTATTTCTCACAAACGCCAGCGTCGTTGCAGAGTGAAGAAATGCGCGAGGGTTATCGTCAACTGAATGCCTGGCTGAAAGCCCATCAGCAGGCAACGCATTACGCGCAGCAGTAAGCGGGCATAAAAAAACCGCCTTCAGGTTAATGGAGGCGGTTTTTATTCACTACGGCAGCATTACTTCGCGCCGTTGCTCTCAGGTTTGGCCTTCGGCTGGCGACGTTTGCCCACGTTTTTCGCATCGCGATGACGGACTTTCACCTTGGCTTTTTCTTTGTTCTTTTCTTTGTCGGCTGCGCGTTTGGCAATCACCTTCTTGGAAGGCTTGCCGTTGCTTTTTTCGCTCGGTACTTTGGTTGACGGACGCAGCTCTTCGATCACCCGCGCTTTCAGCGGCTCGTTCAGGTAACGGCCCACTTTGCCCAACAGCAGGTGGTCGTGTGCCTCAACCAGCGAGATCGCGGTGCCTTTACGCCCGGCACGACCGGTACGGCCGATGCGGTGCAGGTAGGTATCCGCCGTGCGCGGCATGTCGAAATTGAACACGTGGGTGATATCCAGGATATCCAGGCCACGGGCAGCAACGTCGGTGGCGACCAGTACGTTGACACGGCCATCCATCATGCGTTTTACCGCTTCGTTACGCTTGGCCTGCACCATTTCGCCTTCGAGGTAACAGGTATTGATACCGGCCTCGCGCAGCCAGGCTGCCAGCTCATGCACGCGCTCACGCTTACGCACGAAGATTACGGATTTCTGCACGTCCGGTTGTTTCAGCAAATGCACCAGCAGGGCGGTTTTATGCACCACGTCGTCGGCGCGGTAGTACCACTGCAGGATCTTTTTGCGTTCACGGCGTGACGGGTCAGCTTCGACTTCTACCGGCTCTTTCAGAATGCGTTCGGCGAACTCGCGGATGGCATCGCCTTCCAGCGTCGCGGAGAACAGCAGGGTCTGGTTACGCCAGCGGGTTTCGGCGGAAATAGTTTCGATGTCCTGTGCGAAGCCCATGTCGAGCATGCGGTCGGCTTCATCAAGGATCAGCGTTTCTACCGCGCGGCAGTCGAAGTTTTCTTCTTTAATGTACTGCAGCAAACGACCGGTAGTGGCAACGACCACGTCCTGGTTTTCGCTGAAGACTTCCGCGTGGTTCATATAGGCGACGCCACCGGTGATGGTAGCGATATCCAGCGAAGTATGAGCAGCCAGTTCACGTGCCTGATCGGCTACCTGCATCGCCAGCTCGCGTGTCGGGGTCAGGATCAGTACGCGCGGTGGGCCGGACTTCTTGCGTGGGAAGTCGAGCAGATGTTGCAATACCGGCAGCAAAAATGCAGCGGTCTTGCCGGTGCCGGTCGGCGCCGAACCCAATACGTCGCGCCCATCCATCGCAGGCGGGATCGCCTCGGCTTGAATGGCGGTTGGGCGTTCGTAGCCTTTATCACGCAGGGCGTTTATCAGGCGTTCATCGAGTTCGAGCTCGGAAAAATTGGTTACTGTCATGGTCTACCTCTACTTGGGGCGCCGATTATAGACGGGTTGGCCGCGTTCTTCACCTATTTAAGCGGAAAGCATCTCTTTTCCCAAAAATCAGATTGCCTTATGCTACGCCAGTTTTGTATTCAGGTGGTTATTGTGAGCACTCAATCGAAAGCGAATTTTACTCCGCGTCGCGGCGGTTTTACCTTTAAGCAATTTTTTGTTGCTCACGATCGCTGTGCAATGAAAGTGGGTACCGACGGCGTGCTGCTCGGTGCATGGGCCCCCCTGGCGCAGGCACAACGGGTGCTGGATATCGGCAGCGGTAGCGGATTGATCGCGCTGATGCTGGCGCAGCGTACTGCCGAGAACGTGCAGATTGACGCTGTAGAGCTCGATGAAGCCGCCGCTGCACAGGCGCATGACAATGTGCTGGAATCCCCTTGGTCGCTGCGCATTCAGGTGCATGCGCAGGATATTCACCATTTTGCCCAACATCATGCCGGTCAATATGACCTGATCGTCAGCAACCCGCCGTATTTCGAGCCTGCGGTCGCCTGTCGCGACCAGGCGCGTCACAACGCACGTTACACCGAAACCCTGACCCACGATGCCCTGCTGGTCAGTGCGGAACAGCTAATCGCACCGCAGGGAACCTTTTGCGTAGTACTGCCGCATGACATTGGTGAAGCTTTCGAAACTAATGCACATCGCCGTGGCTGGCATACTGCGCAGCGGCTGAATGTCAGCGATCGCGCGGATACGCCGATGCACCGGGTATTGTTAGCCCTGACGCGTCAGCCTGCGGAAGAGGCAACCGAGCAGAAGCTGGCGATTAAGTTGGCCGATGGCAGTTACACCGATGATTTTCGCCGTCTGATTACTGATTTCTATTTGTTTTACTGAAATGAAAAGGGCGCCATGGTCAGGCGCCCAGGCGGCATCATTAGGGCTGCAGAATGGTCGGCAGCGCTTCCGGCAGCAGATCCGGATAGTCCAGCGTATAGTGCAACCCGCGGCTTTCCTTGCGCTCCATGGCGCTGCGGACGATCAGCTCCGCCACCTGCACCAGATTGCGCAGTTCCAGCAGGTTGTTGGAGATGCGGAAGTTGGCATAGTACTCGTCAATTTCTGCCTGCAAGGTATTGATGCGGCGCAATGCGCGCTCCAGCCGTTTGGTGGTGCGCACGATCCCCACGTAGTCCCACATAAACAATCGCAACTCATGCCAGTTATGTTGGATCACCACGCGTTCGTCGGCGTCGTCAACCCGGCTTTCATCCCACTGCGGCAGCTGTTTCGCCAGCTTGATAAACGGCAGACGCATCATGATGTCTTCCGCCGCTGACCAACCGTAGACCAGACATTCCAGCAGTGAGTTGGACGCCATGCGGTTAGCGCCGTGCAGGCCGGTATAGCTGACCTCGCCAATGGCATACAGCCCGTCAAGGTCGGTACGGCCATGCTGATCGACCATCACGCCGCCGCAGGTATAGTGCGCGGCAGGGACGATAGGAATCGGCTGGCTGGTCAGGTCAAAGCCCAACGTCAGCAGTTTTTCATGGATCATCGGGAAATGCTGGGTAATGAATTCAGCTGGTTTATGGCTGATGTCCAGATACATGCAGTCCGCACCCAGACGCTTCATTTCGTGGTCGATGGCTCGCGCAACGACGTCCCGTGGTGCCAGTTCGCCGCGAGGGTCAAAATCGGGCATAAAGCGGCTGCCATCCGGGCGCTTCAGATAGGCACCTTCACCGCGCAACGCTTCGGTCAGCAGGAAGTTACGCGCCTGCGGATGGAACAGACAGGTCGGGTGGAACTGATTGAATTCAAGGTTGGCGACCCGGCAACCTGCGCGCCAGGCCATGGCGATCCCGTCGCCGGATGAGATATCCGGGTTGGTGGTGTATTGATAAACCTTGGCTGCACCGCCGGTAGCCAGCACCACTGTTTTGGCGCGGTAGGTTTCTACCTGCTCCAGCTCGCGGTTCCACACATAGGCGCCGACCACCCGACGAGTGCCCGGCAGGCCGATTTTGTTCGAGGTGATCAGATCGACCGCATTACGGCGTTCCATCACGCAAATATTCGGGTGGTTGCTTGCTTTCCCCACCAGGGTAGTCTCTACTTCTTTACCTGTAGCATCAGCGGCATGCAGGATACGGCGGTGGCTGTGCCCCCCTTCCCGCGTCAGGTGGTAATGTGCTTCGCCCTGAGCGTTGACCTCGGTGTCGAACAATACCCCCTGATCGATCAACCACTGCACGCAGTGGCGCGCATTGCCGGCGATAAACTCAACGGCGTCTTTGTCACACAGGCCGGCTCCGGCAATCAAAGTGTCATCTACGTGTGAGGCAATGCTGTCCGTTTCATCGAAAACCGCGGCGATCCCGCCTTGGGCATAAAATGTGGCGCCTTCGTTGAGCGGCCCCTTGCTGAGTACGGTAACCTTGCAATGCTGCGCCAGGCGCAGCGCCAATGACAGGCCGGCAGCACCACTACCGACGATCAGTACATCGCTAACATGTTCAGATGATGGTTGCATAGCGTATGATGTGTGCAGAAGAAGAGTGAAATTCATGTTAGCCTAATTGTCCGGGCAAAAGCCACGGATGGGTGACATCAACATAAAAAACAATGGCAATACGGAACTTCGTGTTCTGTATGAACTCCAAGCGAGTGCTTGCTCAGGAAAATAATGTATGGCTGGCAGTACAATTTTACGCGTGGAGACGGATTTGGGGAGAGTTTACCTCGGATGAGCGAGCAGTTAACGGATCAAGTTCTGGTTGAGCGGGTCCAAAAGGGCGATCAGAAATCGTTTAACTTACTGGTAATTCGTTACCAGCATAAAGTGGCGAGTCTCGTTTCCCGATATGTACCGCAGGGCGATGTGCCGGATGTGGTACAGGAGTCGTTTATTAAAGCCTATCGCGCACTGGAATCGTTCCGTGGGGATAGCGCTTTCTATACCTGGTTGTATCGAATTGCTGTGAATACGGCAAAAAATTATTTGGTGGCTCAGGGCCGTCGTCCGCCATCCAGCGATGTGGATGCCAACGATGCCGAAAATTACGAAAGTGCGGGTGCACTGAAAGAAATTTCGAACCCTGAGAACTTAATGTTGTCAGAAGAGCTGAGACAGATAGTTTTCCGTACCATTGAGTCTCTCCCTGAGGATCTTCGCATGGCGATTACCCTGCGGGAGCTGGATGGTCTAAGCTACGAAGAGATAGCTGCCATCATGGATTGCCCGGTAGGAACCGTACGCTCGCGTATTTTCCGCGCCAGGGAGGCTATCGATAATAAAGTTCAACCGCTGATTCAACGTTAGCAATGGCGGACACAGGAAGGGTACTTAGGCATGCAGAAAGAAAAGCTTTCCGCTCTGATGGATGGGGAATCGCTCGACAGCGAGCTGCTGAGTTCATTGTCTAAAGACAGGGCGCTTCAACAAAGCTGGCAGAGCTATCACCTGATACGTGACACACTACGGGGTGATATCGGACAAGTTATGCATCTCGATATCGCAGATCGTGTTGCTGCTGCACTTGAGAAAGAACCTGCACGTCTGGTTCCTTCTGCAGTTACGGAATCTCAGCCGCAACCTCACACCTGGCAGAAAATGCCGTTCTGGCACAAAGTCCGCCCTTGGGCCAGCCAGATCACTCAGATTGGTATGGCGGCCTGCGTGTCGCTGGCGGTGATTGTAGGCGTACAGCAATATAATCAACCGGCTGCACAATCTGGCGCCGCTGAATCACCGGCGTTTAATACCCTGCCAATCATGGGGCAGGCGTCACCGGTCAGCCTCGGCGTGCCGGCAGACAGTTTCTCCACCGGCAGCGGTCAACAGCAGCAGGTGCAGGAACAGCGCAAACGCATTAACGCTATGCTGCAAGATTATGAGTTGCAACGTCGTTTGCATTCTGATCAACTGCAGCTTGAGCAAAGCACCCCACAACAGGCTGCCGTTCAGGTTCCCGGAACTCAGTCTTTAGGAATGCAACAGCAGTAATGAAGCAAATTTGGTTCTCCGTCTGTCTATTGACGGGCAGCCTGCTCTACTCAAACATCGCCCCGGCGCAGCCCTCTGCGTCCGGGGCGTTGTTACAACAGATGAGCAGTGCCAGCCGTTCGCTCAATTATGAACTCGCCTATATCAGCATCAGCAAGCAGGGGATCGAATCGCTGCGCTATCGTCATGCGGTGATTGACCAGCAACCGCTCGGCCAATTACTGCATATGGACGGCCCGCGCCGTGAAGTGCTGCAGCGTGGCGGCGGAATTAGCTATTTCGAACCCGGCCTGGAGCCCTTTACGCTGTCCGGCGATCACATCGTCGATGCGTTGCCGGCCATTGTTTATGCTGATTTTGACCGTCTGGCGAAATATTACGATTTCATCTCCGTCGGCAGCACCCGAATTTCCGATCGTCCATGCGAAGTGATCCGCGTGGTTGCTCGCGATGGTTCACGCTATAGCTACATTGTCTGGATGGATGAAGCCACCAAGCTGCCGTTGCGGGTGGATTTGATCGACCGTGATGGCGAAACGCTTGAGCAATACCGGGTGATTTCGTTTGTCGTCGGGTCGCAGGTACAAGGCGCGATGCAAGGGCTGATCAAGGCTAATCTGCCACCCTTGCTGTCGCTTCCGGCGATAGATAAAATCAAGTTGAGCTGGAGCACGGGCTGGTTACCGGCTGGGGTCGATGAAGTCGCACGTAACCGCCGCAAGTTGCCGAATGTGAACGAACCTGTTGAGTCGCGGCTCTACAGCGACGGCTTGTTCAGTTTCTCGGTCAACATCAGCCCGGCGGGCAGCGGTGCCGGCCAGCAATATTATCGCCAGGGGCGTCGTACTATCCAAACCGAAGTGCGTAACGGCAATGAGATCACTATCGTGGGCGAACTGCCGCCGGCAACGGCCAAGCGTATCGCTGACAGTATTTCCTTCAAGGTGTCACCACAATGATGAAAGAGTGGGCCACGGTCGTTTCGTGGCAACAGGGCGTGGCGCTGCTGCGCTGTGAGCCGAAAGCCGGGTGTGGCAGTTGTACTGCCCGTTCTGGCTGTGGCGCGCGGGCGTTGAATGAACTGGTGCCGGAAACCGAACACCAGTTGCAGGTTCATATCGAGCAGCCGCTTGAGCCGGGCCAGCGGGTTGAGGTGGGTATTGCGGAAGGCAGCCTGTTGCGCTCAGCAATGCTGGTTTATCTGACGCCGCTACTGGGCATGATGCTGGGGGGCAGCCTGTTGCAATACTGGTTGGGTACCGATGCTTCTGCCGCGCTTGGCGCACTGCTCGGCGGTGTCGCGGCCTTTATGCTGGCGCGCAGTCTGGCACACCGCCTCGGTGAACAGGCAAATTACCAACCCATCGTTCTGCAAATTGGTTTACCGCCTGGGGCCATGCGCCTGCAAACGGAAAACCAGCCTCTGCATTAAAACTGCTGCCGCGTCATCGCCGGGTTATGGTAGGCGGTGATGCGGGCGTAGATCATATGCTCCAGCAGCGCGATAAACAAATCGGCGCTGAGCAGCGAAAAATAGCCGATAGTAAATAACGCATTGCCCTGATTATCCAACAGGCGAATGGTGCCGCGCTGCGGATTATTTTCCAGTTCGCGGATTTGCTCAATCGGGATAGACCCCTGAGCTGTGATCAGTGCCGTTGAACTCAGGCTCAAGGTTTGGGCCGATTGTCCTTTCCGATGGCCAGGCAGCAATTGGGTCAGCCAGCGAGCGCCGCAACTGAGATAGCGAAACGACAGCACTTCCCCCTGATACAGTGCATTCAAGGCCTGTGGTCCACGCTGTTGGATCTGCTGAGCGATAATGGTATCGGCCAGCCGCAAGGAGTGGGAAACATTGCTGAACACCGGACACCAGGGTTGATCAGCCGACGCGCGAAATGCCATTACATCCAAGACTCCCCCAAATAAACGACCGCCGCGAAAACGATAAATATCACCAATTTTTTCAAAGGGGATAAATCGTTCTTTATGACTATGTGGGTTAATCACCCGAACACCCTGTTCGTACAGGCGATAGGTCAATGCTGGCCGCAGGTAATGGCGCAGTGCCAGCAGGATACAGCCGAGTAAAATAGTCGCTGCGCCGGTTTGCAGTAAGGTCAGTACCTCATTTTCATCCATGTTGCTCAGCAGCGGCAGCAACAGCAGTGCCGCACCGAGAGTTAACAGCAGCGCTGCCACTGCGAGAATGCCCCAATTGACCTTTGAAAAATCGTGCCGGCTCAGCATTTGCCCTTTATCGATCATTATGCACCTTCCAATCAACACGCAGAGATATGCTGGTGAACCCCGGTGGGCATGCCGATGTAGTGCCCTGAATTATGTTTTATCGCGGTGTTCACCCTCATTTCTATAGGAGCAGTCGGCGAGCGTACATCGGGTTTTTCCTAAAGCCCGGGGGGCAAAGCGCAATTCTAAGATGTTGATCCAAATATTATTTTATTCAGAATTAGGAGAGGGTTTATTGCGTTATTGGTGGATATGTATTAACGGGCGATCCCGTCAACGGCTGGCGAGGCAATATGGGAGGGCAAGATTGTTATAACTTACCCTGTCGACCGCGTCGGGCTTTGTTAACATCCGCTTTCATAACCCGGAGCGCTCTGTAACATTAAAGTGTACATAATAGAATGCCTTCACTGCACCGATCGCTAGGTTTTCAGTGTTGTGGCATGTAGAATGCAGCGATTCAGGCGCAAGACGGCCGAACCCATTCACTGTCGCTTTAGGTCCATGCGGGTTTCTATAGGCGAGTAATTCAGAAATACCAAGGCAGAAAAACTTTTATAATGAAGCATATACGAAATTTCTCCATTATTGCCCACATTGACCACGGTAAGTCGACGCTGTCCGACCGTATTATCCAAATTTGCGGTGGCTTGACCGAACGTGAAATGGCCGCGCAGGTGCTCGATTCTATGGATCTTGAGCGCGAGCGTGGCATTACCATCAAAGCGCAGAGCGTGACGCTGGATTATAAGGCGCAGGACGGCCAAACCTACCAGCTCAACTTTATCGACACCCCTGGACACGTTGACTTCTCCTACGAGGTTTCCCGTTCACTGGCCGCCTGTGAAGGTGCACTGCTGGTGGTCGATGCCGGGCAGGGCGTAGAAGCCCAGACGCTGGCCAACTGCTACACCGCGCTGGATATGAATCTGGAAGTGGTGCCGGTACTGAACAAAATTGACTTGCCGGCAGCCGATCCCGATCGCGCCGCGCAGGAAATTGAAGACATCGTTGGCATCGACGCTACCGATGCGGTGCGTTGCTCGGCCAAAACCGGCGTTGGCGTACCAGAAGTGCTGGAACGCCTGGTGCGTGATATTCCGGGGCCGGCAGGCGATCCGGAAGCGCCACTGCAGGCACTGATCATTGACTCCTGGTTCGATAACTACCTGGGCGTAGTTTCCCTGGTGCGCGTCAAGAACGGTACCATGCGCAAGGGCGACAAGATCAAGGTCATGAGCACCGGCCAAACCTATAATGCCGATCGTCTGGGCATCTTCACCCCGAAACGTGTCGATCGCGACGTGTTGAACTGTGGTGAAGTAGGCTGGTTGGTCTGTGCAATCAAAGACATCCTTGGCGCACCGGTGGGCGATACCCTGACACTGGCTCGCCAACCGGCGGACAAAGCCTTGCCGGGCTTCAAAAAAGTGAAGCCGCAGGTTTACGCGGGCCTGTTCCCAATCAGCTCCGACGACTATGAATCCTTCCGCGACGCGCTGGGCAAGCTGAGCCTGAACGACGCCTCGCTGTTCTACGAGCCAGAGAGTTCCACCGCGCTGGGTTTCGGCTTCCGCTGTGGCTTCCTCGGCCTGTTGCACATGGAGATCATTCAGGAACGTCTGGAGCGTGAATACGATCTGGAGCTGATCACCACTGCGCCAACGGTAGTGTATGAAGTGGAAACCACCAGCAAAGAGACTATCTACGTTGATAGCCCATCCAAGCTGCCGCCACTCAATAACATCGAAGAGCTGCGTGAACCGATCGCCGAATGTCACATGCTGATGCCGCAGGAATTCCTGGGTAACGTGATCACCCTGTGTATCGAGAAACGCGGTGTGCAGACCAACATGGTTTACCACGGTAACCAGGTTGCGCTGACTTACGAAATTCCAATGGCGGAAGTGGTACTCGACTTCTTCGACCGTCTGAAATCTACCTCGCGTGGTTATGCGTCGCTGGATTACAACTTCAAACGCTTCCAGACCTCTGACATGGTGCGCGTCGACGTGTTGATCAACAACGAGCGCGTGGATGCGCTGGCGCTGATCACTCACCGCGACAATTCGCAGTACCGTGGCCGTGAGCTGGTAGAGAAGATGAAAGAGCTGATCCCACGCCAGCAGTTCGATATTGCCATCCAGGCCGCTATCGGTACTCACATCATCGCGCGTGCGACGGTGAAACAGCTGCGTAAAAACGTTTTGGCTAAATGCTACGGCGGTGACGTCAGCCGTAAGAAGAAGCTGCTGCAGAAGCAGAAAGACGGTAAGAAACGCATGAAGCAGGTGGGTAACGTCGAGTTGCCACAAGAAGCGTTCCTGGCCATTCTGCACGTTGGCAAGGACAAGTAAGTAACAGCGATAAAGTCGCGAAACTAGGGAGTTTGCATGGCGAATATGTTTGCCCTGATCCTGGCACTGGCCACATTGGTGACCGGGATCATCTGGGCCTTTGAGCGCTTCAGATGGGCGCCGGCCCGCCGAGCGAAGATTGCGGCGGTGAATGCACAGACTGCGGGCGCCGTAGATGATAAAACGCTGGCAAAAGTGGCTAAACAACCGGGTTGGATTGAAACCGGCGCGTCGGTTTTCCCGGTATTGCTGCTGGTCTTTGTGGTGCGTTCGTTTATTTACGAACCTTTCCAGATCCCGTCCGGTTCCATGATGCCGACGCTGTTGATTGGCGATTTTATTCTGGTGGAGAAATATGCCTACGGCATTAAAGATCCTATTACCCAGACCACGCTAATTGAAACCGGTCATCCGAAACGCGGTGATATTGCGGTATTTAAATATCCGCTGGATCCGAAACTCGATTATATCAAGCGCGTAATTGGTCTGCCGGGCGACCGTGTGAGTTACGATCCGATCAATAAGCGTGTGACCGTTCAGCCTTCGTGTAATAGCGGCCAGTCATGCGACACCGCATTGGCAGTGACTTATAACGACGCACAGCCAAGTGACTTTGTGCAGCTGTTCAGCCGCAGCGGCATGGGTGAGGCCAGCAATGGTTTCTACCAGATCCCGCTGAGTGAAAACGTACCGCAGGGCGGCATCCGCCTGCGTGAACGCCAGGAAACGCTGGGTAATGTTTCTCACCATATTCTGACCGTGCCGGGCACGCAGGATCAGGTGGGCGCTTACTATCAGCAGCCGGGTAAACAGTTGGCGGAGTGGGTTGTGCCGGCGGGTCATTACTTCATGATGGGTGATAACCGCGACAACAGCGCCGACAGCCGCTATTGGGGCTTCGTACCGGAGAAAAATCTGGTAGGCAAGGCCACGGCTATCTGGATGAGTTTTGAAAAGCAGGAAGGCGAATGGCCTACCGGCGTAAGATTTAGCCGCATCGGTGGAATTCATTAATCCGGCGTCTATTAACGCAGCATTATATTTCCACTCGTTGTAGAATACCGGCTCGAGCGATAAAAAGTTGGCTCCCTGTTGGGGGCCACTGCAAACGAAACAGCTTTGGATTGGCTTTCGGCAAAGCAGGCCTGTTCCGTATGCTGCAAGTTTTTGACGCATTCTTGATCTATTGGTAACTCATGAACCCCATCGTAATAAATAGGCTACAGCGGAAGCTGGGCTACACTTTTCAACAGCAGGAGCTCTTGCTGCAAGCGTTAACTCACCGTAGCGCCAGCAGTAAACACAATGAACGTCTTGAGTTTCTGGGTGACTCCATTCTCAGTTTTGTCATCGCCAATGCGCTGTTCCAGCGTTTTCCTCGCGTAGACGAGGGCGATATGAGCCGTATGCGCGCCACGCTGGTGCGCGGTAATACGCTGGCAGAGATGGGGCGTGAGTTTGATCTGGGCGAATGTCTGCGTCTTGGTCCGGGTGAGTTGAAAAGTGGTGGATTCCGCCGCGAATCAATCCTGGCGGATACGGTGGAAGCCTTGATTGGCGGCGTTTTCCTGGATAGCGACATCCAAACTGTTGAACGACTGATTTTGGACTGGTATCGCAGCCGGTTGGACGAAATCAGCCCCGGTGATAAGCAGAAAGACCCAAAAACCCGTTTGCAGGAGTTTTTGCAGGGTCGTCATCTGCCGTTACCTTCTTATCTGGTAGTGCAGGTTCGCGGTGAGGCGCACGATCAGGAATTTACTATCCACTGTCAGGTGAGTGGTTTGAGCGAACCCGTCGTGGGAACCGGCTCAAGCCGCCGTAAAGCCGAACAAGCGGCAGCGGAACAAGCGTTAATAAAGCTGGAGCTTGAATGAGCGAAGAGAAACAATACTGTGGTTTTATTGCGATAGTCGGTCGCCCCAACGTGGGCAAGTCCACGTTGCTGAACCAACTGCTGGGGCAAAAAGTCTCCATCACCTCGCGTAAACCACAGACGACCCGTCACCGCATTATGGGTATCGATACCGATGGCGCCTATCAGGCCATCTACGTCGACACCCCGGGTCTGCACATCGAAGAAAAACGCGCCATCAACCGTTTGATGAACCGCGCGGCCAGCAGCTCAATCGGCGACGTCGAGCTGGTGATCTTCGTTGTGGAAGGGACCAACTGGACCGCCGACGATGAAATGGTGGTCAACAAGCTGCGTAGCCTGAAATGCCCGGTGCTGCTGGCGATCAACAAGGTCGACAACGTTACCGACAAATCCAAGCTGTTGCCGCACATTGCGTTCCTCAGCCAGCAGATGAACTTCCTCGACGTAGTGCCGATTTCTGCCGAAAAAGGTATGAACGTGGATACCATCGCGGCTATCGCACGCAAGGTATTGCCGGAAGCGGAACACCACTTCCCGGACGATTACATCACCGATCGTTCCCAGCGCTTTATGGCTTCGGAAATTATCCGTGAAAAGCTGATGCGTTTCCTGGGTGAAGAACTGCCTTACTCGGTGACGGTTGAGATCGAACAATTTGTGCCGAATGAGCGTGGCGGTTACAACGTCCACGGGCTGATCCTGGTTGAGCGCGAAGGCCAAAAGAAAATGGTCATCGGCAACAAAGGCGCCAAGATCAAAACCATCGGTATCGAAGCCCGCCAGGATATGGAACAGATGTTTGAAACCAAAGTGCATCTGGAACTGTGGGTGAAAGTGAAATCGGGCTGGGCGGACGACGAACGTGCGTTGCGTAGCCTAGGCTATACCGACGACCTGAAATAAACTATCCAATGGACGGCTGGGAACGCGCTTTCGTCCTGCATGGACGACCGTACAGTGAAACCAGCCTGATGCTGGATATGTTTACCGAAGGTCATGGGCGGGTGCGCTTGCTGGCAAAAGGCGCGCGCAGCCGCCGTTCCAATTTAAAGGGTTGCCTGCAACCCTTTACTCCTCTGCTGGTACGCTGGGGCGGTCGTGGCGAAGTCAAAACGCTGCGTAGCGCCGAAGCGGTCTCTCTCGGTTTACCCCTTAGCGGCATGATGCTCTACAGCGGCCTATACGTGAATGAATTACTGTCACGGGTGCTGGAGCAGGAAGCAAACTACTCGGTATTATTCTTCGATTATCTGCAATGTTTGCAGGCGCTGGCGGCAGAAGACGTTTCGCCGGAGCAGGCATTACGTCAGTTCGAATTGGCCTTGCTTAATCACCTGGGCTACGGCCTGGACTTCCTGCACTGCGCCGGTAGTGGCCAGCCAGTGGACGACGGCATGACCTATCGCTACCGCGAGGAAAAAGGCTTTATCGCCAGCCTGGTGGTGGACCATTACAGCTTTACCGGCCGCGAGCTGCGTGCGCTGGCAGAGCGCCAGTTCCCGGACGTGCAAACCTTGCGTGCCGCCAAACGTTTCACCCGCATGGCGCTCAAACCCTATTTGGGGGGCAAACCACTGAAGAGCCGCGAGCTGTTTCGTCAGTTTGTCCGTAAACAGCCGGATCCGCCGGTCGACGACGCCTGACCTTTTCCCCTTTTGCAGCACTGTCCCCGCGTGTAAACTACGGCCACTGAAAATCGTTTTTTAGAGGGTTGTCATGGCTGATTTGCTGCTGGGCGTCAATATCGATCACATCGCCACGTTACGTAACGCGCGCGGAACCCAATACCCGGATCCGGTACAGGCGGCATTTATTGCCGAGCAGGCAGGGGCCGACGGGATCACCGTACACCTGCGTGAAGACCGCCGTCATATCACCGATCGCGATGTTCGCATTTTGCGCCAGACCATTCAGACCCGAATGAATCTGGAAATGGCCGTGACCGATGAGATGTTGGATATCGCCATAGAGTTAAAGCCGCATTTTTGTTGTCTGGTGCCGGAAAAACGCGAAGAAGTGACCACCGAAGGTGGGCTGGACGTCGCCGGGCAGCAAGACAAAATGGCCGTCGCGGTTGAGCAACTGGCAAAGGCCGGCATTCTGGTTTCGCTGTTTATCGATCCGGATCATCGACAGATCGATGCGGCGGTGGCGGTGGGCGCTCCTTACATTGAAATTCATACCGGCGCCTATGCCGAAGCCGAAGGTGAACTGGCGGTGAAAGCCGAGCTGCACCGCATTGCCGTTGCCGCTACCTACGCCGCAGAGAAAGGCCTGAAGGTCAACGCCGGCCACGGCCTGACTTACCATAACGTTCAGCCAATTGCTGCTCTGCCGGAAATGCATGAGCTGAATATCGGCCATGCAATCATCGGCCAGGCAGTGATGTGTGGATTGCCGGCAGCGGTGACAGATATGAAGTTACTGATGCGCGAAGCGCGTCGCTAATGGCGGTGCTGGGGCTGGGTACCGACATTGTCGAAATGGCGCGCATTGAAGCCGTCGTTGAGCGCAGTGGCGATCGTCTCGCGCGCCGCGTGCTGAGCGAGGCTGAATGGGAATTGTACCAGCAACATCAGCAGCCGGTGCGCTTTCTGGCCAAACGTTTTGCGGTGAAAGAAGCCGTCGCCAAGGCGTTTGGCACCGGTATTCGCAATGGGCTGGCGTTTAATCAGTTTGAAGTGTTCAACGACGGTCTCGGCAAGCCGAATATTCGCCTGCATGCTCGCGCCGCCGAGCTGGCAAAGGAAATGGGGGTCACCTCGATCCATGTTTCGCTGGCGGATGAACGTCGCTATGCCTGTGCCACGGTGATTATCGAAGGGTAATGGTTTTATCCGGCGACAAAACGAAAGGACGCTATTCGCGCCCTTAAGACTACTGACAAAGCCCGTTATTAGGGAGAGCGTGCCGAAGGGGTCGTAGCGGCTTGCCCGCCGGAGCGCCCCTCGGTGCGCTAGGCCCGGGTATCTCGGATTCAAAGACAACTTTGTCATCAAACCCGAGGGCGCCTGTAGGCGCCCTTGTTGATCTGACTGCGTGGTCAGAGTCGGTCGGCGTGGTGCAGCACCACAAATTTGTCCCACAGCTGTTCGTTGGTTTCGTTGTGCTGCGGATCAACCACAATAGTGTTATCGATAGGGCACACCTGCTGGCAGGTGGGAACATCGTAATGGCCGACGCATTCGGTGCAGCGATCGGTATCAATCTGGTAGATATCCTCGCCCATCGAAATGGCCTGATTAGGGCATTCGGGTTCGCACATATCGCAGTTGATGCATTTCTTGGTAATCAGCAGTGCCATGTCAGTTATCTTTTAATCGGTGCACACGAACAGGCGCGCAATCTATCATAAAACCCATTTTTCCGGGCGTTTTTTCACCTGTAGCAGCAGATGCGCTTAACCGGGCCGTCATAGTAACTCCGGCGGGTCGTTGGCCAACTGATCAAAATCAACCATTTCCTGACCATTGAAGACATGCCGTGTGCCTTGCGCAGTCACCGCTGCGTGTAATTGTGGTTGGGTGAGGGTAATCCCAGCCTGTTGGGCAAACAGACTGAGAAAGTCAAAGGCACTGTGCGGATCCTCAATAAGGGTTCGCTGTCGGTCGGAATCAGAAAGCACCAGCAGTGGCACCTCATAATTCTGCCGATTATTGCCGCCATGGCGTAGATACAGCTTGCCGTCAATATCTCTGTGAGAAAGACCGTGGTCAGAGAAATAGAATAATTTAAAGGGAGAGTGAGTCTCTTGCAGCATTTGATAAGCATGCTCGATAAATCGATCTGTCTTGCGGTAGGTCGACAGGTAACAACCTAGCTCGGAATTATCGCTGGTGAAAGCCGGTGGCTCACCGCCGAGGCGTTCGCAAAAGTCCGAGTGAGATCCCATAATATGCAGAACATACAGGTTCCCCACGCCATTATGGGCCAGTGCCGTTTGCAACAGTGGCAGCAGTTCATCGTCATCGGTATTGCGTGATTGGTAATCTCCTTTTTTCAGGAACTGATGCTCATCACTAAACATGGCTATTTTGGAGATCGGCGTATCAAATTGGCCAATCAACCCTTGGTTGGAAAACCAATAGGTATGCAGTCCTGCGACTTTTGCCAGGGTGATAATATTATCCGCAATATGATGTGTTTTTCCGTCGCTCAATGCCAGGGTTCTTGGCAAGGATTCGAAGGTGTTCGGCGCGGTGGAAATATAATTACTGTAAAATGTCCCGTTCACGTGATCCAGAAAAGGGGTCGTTGGCGTCGGATAACCAAATAATGACATATAGTCCCTGCGCATGCTTTCGCCAACCACAATGACATAGTTAGCCTCGTTACTCTTTGCGCTATCGACGTTCCAGCTGGGTTGGGAATGCGTACCGGCTTCAATTTCTGCTATTTGTTGGTTGTAGCTCTGGTACGAAGAAATTAGCGAGGAAAAGAAATTCACTAATTTAAGATTTTCCACTCCCCCACTGAGTATTCTGGCGAACAGCAAAACGATAAAAATCACCAAAAATGGCAATAATTTTTTTAACGGGAGCGGCCGCTGCCAGCTATAGCGAGCAAGAATAAACAACGTGAGCAGTGTGGCGCTGGGTAACAGGTAGCAGCCGGCAGGTATAGCGTGCAGAAACTCAATGGCTTCCGCCCGGTTGGTTTGAAACAGGGCCGACACCACGGGAACGGAAGGTGGGCCGTAGATCACGCCGACGGGGGCATAAATGGCACAGAATATAATATAGGGGATAACCAGAAAATATCGAGTGAGGGGGATTGCGGATAATAATAACAGGCTAAGGGAAAGAAACAGGATATCGATCCCTTTGGCGCCGCTATATCCCATCGCCTTTATTAATATCAACGAAACGACAACGAAGAGCAAAAAGTGACGTGCCACGGGGGATGTTGCGAGTATGTGGGTTTTATTTAAAATTGCTGTATGTGTTTTCATAAAAACTCGATTATCAATATATTGCTGTCCATGCCTGATTAAATTCTGGGCGGAATTTAAACAATAAACGCCACGTACTCTATTTTTTAGATGAGTTTTTTATATTCTGGTATTTGTGGCATGGGCATTATACGACTCAGACGAGTTTTTTCACTAACTGTTCGCTGTGTTTTATTCTATCGCGGGCATGATCAAGATCGTGTTGAATTAAGGCCATAAACAGCAGATCGGTGAGGGCATATTGAGCGGTGCTGGAAGAGATGGCCGCGCTGCGGGTGTTGGGTTCTTCGGCGATAGTATATAAGCAGTGGTCGGCACGTTGCTGCAGGCCGTTCGGTGAGAAACTGGTCAGCGCCAGTACTTTAGCACCGGCCAGGCGGGCTTCTTCCGCCGCCAGGTTGATTTCCCGTCGTTCGCCGCTGAACGAAATGGCCAACAGCAAATCCCGCTTGTCCAGCGCCTGAACCGTTGCCAACTGGACGTGCATATCCTGCTCGGCCACTGCCATCACGCCAATTTTAAGCAACTTATAGGAGAAGTCTTTGGCGACCAGGCCGGAAGCGCCAATCCCCAACAAAATAACCCTTCGCGCCTGACGCAACATTTCCAGTGCCTGATGCAGGCGTTCCTCACTATTAATGTCCAGCGTGGCGCGCAACGCTGCCTGCTTTTCTACCAACAGTTTTTCACCAACGGTTTTCAAGGCATCACTGCTGAGGATCTGGTTATGTACTGTAACTACGGGGGCTGTCTGCGGTTGGGCCAGGGTCTCGCTTAGCGCCAGTTTTAGTGCCGGGAAGCCTTTGTAGCCCATCTTCTGAGCAAACTTCACCACGCTCGACTGACTGATGCCAGCCAGTTGGGCCAGCTTTTGCGAACTGAGATGGCGCGCCTGCTCGGCGTTATGCAGCAGAAAGTCCGCCAGCTTGCGATCATTTTGAGCCAGCGTTGGATACATCTGGCGAATACGAAGAAGGGTACTCATTGATATTGATATATCCCTGGAAACCAGACGCTATTCTGCCACGGTGATGGCGAAAACGCGCAGTGAAAATTTTTTGTGAGCCAGTCTCTAAAATAGCAAAAAGCGCTCGCTTTGTTGAATAAAATATTCAAATAATGATTTAAGTTTGTGAATTAAAAATTCAAAGGTGAAAAAATGAACTTGGGCGCTTTAGTCTCTGAAACCCGCAATCCGGCCACCATGGGGCTCGACGAGATGTCGACGCTGGAGATGGTGAGCTGTTTTAACCAGGAAGACCGCAAGGTACCGGAGGCGATTGAAAAAGTTTTGCCGGCCATCGCACAAGCGGTGGATCTGGCGGCCGCGGCGTTGAAGGCCGGTGGGCGGTTGATTTATCTGGGGGCCGGCACCAGCGGCCGCCTTGGGGTGTTGGATGCTTCCGAATGTCCGCCGACCTTCGGCGTGCCGCATGGCATGGTGATCGGGCTGATTGCCGGTGGCCCGGGCGCGCTGCTCAAAGCGGTGGAAGGTGCGGAGGATGATGCGGCGCTGGGCGAGGCTGACCTTGTCGCGCTGGATTTGACCGCTACCGATATGGTGGTAGGGCTGGCAGCATCCGGGCGAACACCTTATGTGATTGGTGCACTGCGCTATGCACGCCAATTGGGCTGTCCGACGGCGGCGATCTCCTGTAACCCGGATTCGCCAATCGCCCATGAGGCGCAGGTGGCGATTTCACCGGTGGTGGGGCCGGAAGCCCTGACCGGTTCGACGCGCCTGAAGTCTGGCACTGCGCAGAAACTGGTGCTGAACATGCTGTCGACCGGGGCGATGGTCAAACTGGGTAAAGTCTATGAAAACCTGATGGTGGACGTGAAGGCCACCAACGTAAAACTGGTGGATCGTGCCTGCCGCATCGTGGTGGAAGCCACCGGTGCCGAGCGCAGTCAGGCCGAAGCGGCGCTGACGCAGACCGGTTTTGAAGTCAAACCGGCAATCCTGATGATCCTGGCCGGTATCGACGCACAAGAGGCGCAGCAGCGCTTACAACAGCATGACGGCTATTTGCGCGCGGCATTGACGCGCTAAACCACACCTGGGGCGGGCGATGGACAAGACAACGGCACTGGCGACACAGATTCTGGCGGGCATTGGCGGCGAGGGGAATATCCTCCGGCTGGAGAACTGCATGACACGAGTACGTGTCGAGGTTAGCGATGAGCAACGCCTTGACCTGGCGGCGCTCAAGCAGTTACCGGGTGTTAAGGGCTATATCAAACAGGGCGAACAGCATCAGTTTATTGTTGGGCCGGGTGCCGCTGCCAAGGTGGTCGATGCCATGCGTTCACTGCTCACCGGCGCACCGGTTGCCGTGGCCAGCGGAGATGACGTCGCCCGTAACAAGGCACAAGCCAAACAAAAGTATGCTGCGCCAATGAGCGGCGCGCTGAAAAAGTTGGCCGATGTCTTTATTCCGTTGATCCCGGCGTTCATCGCCTCCGGTCTGATTACCGGCATCATCAACCTGCTGAAACGGCCGGATATTGCCGGCGAACTGGCGCTAAATTACCCTAACGTGCTGGGACTGCTGGCAATTTTTGGCAGCGCCGTGTTCGCCATCATGAATATTCTGGTCGGGGTTAACGCCGCCAGGGTGTTTGGCGGTTCTCAGGCTATGGGCGGCGTGATGGCCGGTATTCTCTCCAGCCCGGCATTGGCGCAAATCACTTTGTTCGGTGAGGCGTTGCAGCCTGGCCGTGGCGGGGTGATTGCAGTGCTGCTGGTGGTGGCGTTGATGTGCTGGGTTGAAAAGCGGCTGCGTAATTGGCTGCCGGAGTCGATCGAGCTGATCCTCAATCCGCTGATCACCACGCTGGTGACCGCATCGTTGGCGATTGTGATCCTGCAGCCGCTGGGCGGCTATATTTCGGATGCCATCGCCCACGGCGCTAACCTGGCTATCGACAAAGGGGGCCTGCTGGTGGGGGCAGTGCTGTCCGGGCTGTTTCTGCCGTTGGTGCTGTCCGGTTTGCATCAGGGGCTGGTGCCGATCCACGTCGAGCTGGTGCAGGCACATGGTTCCAACCCACTGCTGCCGATTTTGGCGATGGCGGGTGTTGGTCAGGTCGGGGCTGCGCTGGCCGTATTAATGAAAACCCGTAATGCACGGCTGAAAAAGGTGATCAAGGGAGCGTTGCCGGTCGGTATTCTCGGCATTGGCGAGCCCTTGATTTTCGGGGTGACCTTGCCGCTGGGGAGGCCCTTTGTCGCCGCGTGTCTCGGCGGTGCCGTGGGCGGGGCGCTGATCAGCTACTGGAAGGTGGCGACGGTGATCACCTTCGGTATCTCGGGTTTACCTTTGGCGTTAACCATTGTCTCGGGTAAGGTGATGTTGTATCTGACGGGTCTGGTGATTACCATTGCCGCTGGATTTATTTTCACCTGGATAATGGGATTCAACGATCCTGAGGAGTAGCGCTTGAGCGAGAAACAGAGCCAACAGGCCGCGGAAGGCCGCCGTGTGGTGTTCTTTGATCTGGACGGCACGCTGCATCAGGAAGACATGTTTGGCAGTTTCTTGCGTTTCTTGTTGCGCCATCTGCCATTGAATCTGTTGCTGGTGGTACCGTTGTTGCCGGTTGTCGGGCTGACGCTGTTGGTGATGGGCCGTGCTGCCCGCTGGCCGATGAGCGTGCTGCTGTGGTCGATTACCTTTGGTCGCTCGGAGGCCCGCTTAAAGGCGCTGGAACAGCGTTTTGTCAGTTATTTCCGCGATAAGGTGACCGCTTTCCCGGTGGTGCAAATGCGTTTGCGCCAGTACCTCGAGGCGCATGATGCGCAGGTATGGCTGATTACCGGTTCGCCGGAGCGTCTGGTGGAGCAGGTGTATCAGGACTCTGCTTTTCTGCCGCAGGTCCACCTGGTGGGCAGCCGTATTTTACGGCGTTACGGTGGTTGGGTGCTGGCTCTGCGTTGCCTGGGGGTACAGAAGGTGACCCAGTTGGAACAGCGTCTCGGCGCGCCGCTGAAGTTATATAGCGGCTACAGCGACAGCAAGCAGGATAACCCTTTGCTGTATTTCTGCGAGCACCGCTGGCGGGTCAGTAAGCTGGGTGAGCTGCAGCAGTTGGAATAACTAAAGGGCGGATATCCGCCCTTTTGCTATTTTGGATAATTACATTGCCGCGCGGAAGATGGCGACGATCTGTTCGTGGGTGGCTTGTATCGGGTTGGTGAAACCGCATGCATCTTTCAAAGCATTGGCCGCCAGCGTATCGAAGTCCTGTTCTTTCACTTTTAAATCGAGCAGCCCAGCCGGGATGCCGACGTCTTTTGCCAGCAAACGAATGGCGGCGATACATGCAGCAGCGCCCTGTGGGTCGTTAAGATGCTTCACATCCAGCCCCATGGCGACGGCGACGTCTTTCAACCGTGGCGCGCAAACCCGGGCGTTGAACTCCTGCACGTGCGGCAGCAGCACCGCGTTACATACCCCATGAGGCAGATCGTAGAAACCGCCAAGCTGGTGCGCCATGGCGTGCACATAACCGAGAGAAGCGTTGTTGAAGGCCATTCCGGCCAGGAACTGGGCGTAAGCCATATTTTCACGCGCCTGCATATTGCTGCCGTCGGCGACCGCGTCGCGCAGCGATTCGGCAATCATGGTGACGGCTTTCAGCGCACAGGCATCGGTAATCGGGTTGGCGGCGCTGGAAACGTAAGCCTCAATCGCGTGGGTTAATGCATCCATCCCGGTGGCGGCGGTCAGGCCTTTCGGCATACCGGCCATCAGGTGCGGGTCGTTGACCGACAGGATTGGGGTGACGTGCTTGTCGACAATCGCCATTTTGATGTGGCGTGCTTCATCGGTGATGATGCAAAAACGGGTCATTTCAGACGCGGTGCCGGCAGTGGTGTTGATGGCAATCATCGGCAACTGCGGTTTGGCGGAGCGATCGACACCTTCATAATCCTTGATCTCTCCGCCGTTGGTCGCGACCAGCGCGATGCCTTTGGCACAGTCGTGCGGTGAGCCGCCGCCAAGAGAAACCACGCAGTCGCAGCGGTGTTCTTGCAGCAGCGCCAGGCCCTGTTTCACGTTAAGGGTAGTTGGGTTAGGGTGAGTACCGTCATAAACGCAGCTTTCAATCTGTTGCGCGACGAGTAACTGTTGAACCTGGGCGACCACGCCGATGTTATTCAACACTTTGTCGGTCACGATCAATGCGTGGCGCAATCCCTGTTGTTTCATGGTCTTTGCCGCTTCGTCCAGACAGCCGGAACCAATCATATTGACGGAAGGGATAAAGAAAGTTGAGGCAGCCATAAGTCACTCCTTGATAAAAGCTTTATTGCTTGCCTCAAACATTACTACGCTAATTATTAAGCGTTTATGATCTATCGCAATTTCGCGGTATACCCGTTGTCTTTTAAACCACCCTGTTGTTAGCTGCGCTGCAGACGTGGCCGGATGTTAATCATCGGTCAGGTCGTGCGGTTTGCGGCCCAGTTGCCATATTTTTTCAGCGTAGTGGCCTAATGCCCACAGGCTCAGACCGAGCAGCACAAAGAAAATCGCCTTTGGCATCGCACCCCAGAAAAACTCGAAAAAGCGGGTATAGAGGTTAATGCCAAGGAAAGTCAGGCCGAACCCGCGCAGCATGCCGTCGTCACGTTTTAGCCCCAGCCAAATGCAGCCGACGGCGACCAGGCCGAACAACAGGCTCCAGTGCAACAGTTCTATTTGACGAGCGTTGTACCAACTGTCGAGGTCACCATAGTTGCCAAAGATTGACAGCAACCACAGGGCAATAAACAGATACAACAAGCCCATCGCCAGGGAAACTCGTTCCAGCCCGCGACTGGCGAGCAGCGGTCGTAACAGCAAAGCCGCGGCGATCAGGACCATCCCGAAGGCAATAAAGCGCATCGGGAAACTCATGCCCAGCCAATAAGCTCCCCAGCCGGACATATAACCGGTTTCGGCGCCGAAGGCGTTGCCGAGTGACAGCAGGGCAAACCACCATACCAGCCCGGAACGGCTGAACCAGCCGATCACCCCATACAATAGGGCGGCGAATATCAGCAGCAGTGAAACCCGGCCGCTGCCGTTATCCAGCCAGACGCCCATCTGCCACAGGGCACAGGCGGTAAACAGCACGGCAACGAACAGCGCCGCCTCATTGCCGTAGCGTTTTTCCGGATGGCGACGACGGCGACGCAGCGCCCAGATATAGCAAAGTGCGGCTACTACGGCAGCGATAGTCATGCGCACCGGTGCGTCGAAGCGGAACAATTCGCTCAAGTGGTAAAGCAGCTCGCTGTCGGCGAACAGGCTGCTGATGGCTATCACCAGCGAAGCCAGCGCCGCGAGAAATGCATAACGCGCCAGTCGTCGCCAGTCGAAGGGCTGCACTTCTACATGCTGCAGCAGCTGTTGCTGTTGTTGTGGGGTCAGCGCGCCTTCACCCACCCAACCGTCCAGTGCTTTTCGCACCACGGCGGCATTTTTTTTGCTGAATTTCATGTTTCCTGTCCCTGAAAAACACCGTTATTCAATCAGTATATACCCGTTGTATTTCAAGCTGCAGAGTTCAACTTTGCTCCCACCTGTAGGGGGCGAATATATTCGCCCCGGCTAACACGGGCGCAGCATGCAGCGCCCCTACTGTGTATAATGCCCGCCGCAAAGTGCACGAGGAATGATGCAATGACTGAATATAATGATGAGTACTGGATGCGTCAGGCATTGCGGTTGGCCCTGCGTGCGCAGGAAGAGGGCGAGGTGCCGGTAGGGGCATTGCTGGTGCTGGATAATCAGGTGATAGGCGAAGGCTGGAACCGACCGATTGGCCGCCACGATCCGACGGCGCATGCGGAAATCATGGCGTTACGGCAGGGCGGGGCGGTGCTACAGAACTACCGTCTGCTGAATGCTACCCTGTACGTGACTCTGGAACCCTGCGTGATGTGTGCAGGCGCTATGGTGCACAGCCGTATTCGTCGGTTGGTGTACGGCGCGGCCGATGTTAAAACCGGTGCGGCAGGGTCGCTGGTGGATATTTTGCGCCACCCCGGCATGAATCATCAGGTGGAGATCCTGTCCGGCGTGCTGGCCGAGGAGTGCGCCGCTACGCTGAGCAACTTTTTCCGCATGCGTCGTGAGCAGCAAAAGGCGTTGAAACAAGCGCAGCGCACCGATGTAGATAACAAGCCGGAATAATCAGAAATTCAGTGCCAGTTCCGGCGTAACGGCCGGATAACCTTTCCCCAGGTCAGCCTGTTCGGCCGCTTCCTGTGCCGCCTTTCTCTCTTTTTCCTGCAAATAACCCACCAGACTGACCTGATAGCGGCGAATGTTTTCCACGTAGTTATAGGCTTCGCGCCCACGCGCATAGCCGTAGGTTAATTGCGGGTAATAGCGTTTCTGGCTGAGCATCGGCAGACGCTGTTTGACGTCGACCCAGCTGTCCGGATTGCCTTTTTGCATTTTGGTCAGTTTGCGGGCATCGAGCATATGGCCCCAGCCCATGTTATAGGCTGCCAGTGAGAACCAGATACGTTCATCTTCCGGCACGCTGTCGGGCACCTTGGCCATTAGCCTTTGCAGGTAGAGGGCACCGCCCTGAATACTTTCCTCGGGATCGAGACGATCGTTAACCCCCAGACCGTCGGCGGTGGCTCGTGTCAGCATCATCAGGCCACGCACGCCGGTCGGTGAGGTTGCCTGCGGGTTCCAGTGCGATTCCTGATAGGCAATGGCCGCCAGCAGCTTCCAGTCGATCTCGCTGGCGTACTTTTCAAACAGCGAACGGAAGGTCGGCAGCACCGAATCGATGGCGGACAGGAAGGTTTTGGTATCGACGTAATCGAAACTGCCTACGTGGCCGAGGTACTTCTCTTCCAGCCGCGCCAGCGTGCCGTCATCCACCATCTGGCTGTAGAAGTCCAGCATTGCCGCATACAGGCTGTCATCGGTGCCGCGTTTCAGATACCAGGTGACCGGTTCTTCATCGGTGACGTCGAACGCCACTGCCAATTGCGGGTGGATGCGTTGCAGCAGCGCGATGGTAACGGAATCGCCGAGGGTGTAATCCAGCTTGCCGTCGGCCACCTGCTCGAGCAGCTCTTTGGAGGTGAGATCGCTGGAGGCTTCCCAACTGAGATCCGGGAATTTACTTTGCTTGAGCTGTTTCAGGGTGCTGACGTGTGCCGAGCCGGAAGCCACCGCCAGTTTGCCTTTAATATCAGCAAAGGTTTTCGGTCTAGCCGTACCCAGGCGATAAACCAACTGTTGGGAAACGGAATAATAAGCCGGGCCAGTGCGCGCACGGCTGAGGCGATCCTGATTGTAGATCAGACCGGCGGCCAACAGGTCGGCATCGTCATCGTCCAAATCGTCAAACAGGTCATTAATGTTCTTGTGCGGGATCACCACCAGTTTCACGCCCAGGTAGTTGGCGAAGCGTTTTGCCAGCTCGTAGTCGAGACCACTCGGCCCCTGCTTGGTGGTGAAATAGGTCAACGGCGAGTTTAGCGTACTGATACGCAACTCTCCGCGCGATTTGATCTCTTCGAGTTGCCCGCCCTGACCGCCGCGCCAGGTAATATTGGGCCACAGGGCGAGCGCCAGAAGCAAGGTAACAACACCGATTAGAATGTAGTTTATTTTAAGGCGTTTCAAATAGTTATCCAGTGGTGGCACACATGCACTGCCGACGGCTGACCAGTCTTTTCTTATGGTTAAATCAACAGTGCCGGGGCATTTTGCGCAACAAAACGCCAGCGCGCAACTTTATTGACACGTTATGACAATTCGAGGGGGCGGAGAGCTTTTATCAATAATAGCTACGCAAACGGTTTCGTCGGCGGCGTAGATTCTCTATAATGGCGCGCGTTTTCCCCCTGTTGCGCCCAATGAAGTGCTGAAGTCAGTTGCTTCGAAGACGAGAGAACTTTGATTATGGAAATACTGCGTGGTTCGCCCGCTTTGTCGGCTTTTCGTGTTACCAAACTGCTGTCCCGCTGCCAGGACGCTCAACTTCCGGTCAGTGATATCTACGCCGAGTACGTCCACTTTGCTGATGTTAGCGCACCGTTAAATACCGAAGAGCACGCCAAGCTCGCGCGCCTGCTCAAGTACGGCCCCTCTCTCGCCGAACATGCCCCTGAAGGCCGCCTGCTGTTGGTGACGCCGCGTCCGGGTACCCTTTCTCCGTGGTCTTCCAAAGCCAGCGATATTGCCCATAACTGCGGTTTGAAGCAGGTGCTGCGGCTGGAGCGCGGTCTGGCGTTCTACGTCAAAGCAGAGGCGCTGACCGAAGCCCAATGGCAGCAGCTTGCCACGTTGTTGCACGACCGCATGATGGAAACCGTCTTCAGCAGCCTGCAACAGGCGGAGCAACTGTTCGCTCAGCATCAGCCGGCACCTTACCAGAGGGTCGATATGCTGGGGGAAGGGCGCAGCGCGCTGGAGCAGGCTAACCTCAAGCTGGGCCTGGCACTGGCCGAAGACGAAATCGACTATCTGCTGAATGCCTTTACCGGTCTGGGGCGCAACCCGACGGATATCGAACTCTACATGTTCGCGCAGGCCAACTCCGAGCACTGCCGCCATAAAATTTTCAATGCCGATTGGATCATCGACGGCGAACAGCAACCGAAGTCGCTGTTCAAAATGATCAAAAATACCTTCGAACAGACGCCGGATTACGTGTTGTCGGCATATAAAGACAACGCGGCCGTGATGGAAGGCTCGCAGGTCGGTCGGTTCTTCGCCGCACCGGAAAGCGGCCAGTATGACTACCATCAGGAAGCCGCTCATATCCTGATGAAGGTGGAAACTCATAACCACCCAACGGCGATCTCCCCATGGCCGGGTGCGGCTACCGGCTCCGGCGGCGAGATCCGTGACGAAGGCGCGACTGGCCGCGGTGCCAAACCCAAGGCCGGTCTGGTAGGCTTCTCGGTTTCCAACCTGCGTATTCCCGGTTTTGAACAGCCATGGGAGCAGGATTTCGGCAAGCCAGACCGCATTGTGACGGCACTGGACATCATGACCGACGGCCCATTGGGCGGTGCGGCGTTCAATAACGAATTCGGCCGTCCGGCGCTGGTGGGGTATTTCCGTACCTATGAAGAGCAGGTCAACAGCCATAACGGCGTAGAACTGCGTGGCTACCACAAGCCGATCATGCTGGCGGGCGGTATCGGTAACATCCGCGCCGACCACGTGCAGAAAGCTGAAATCACCGTCGGTGCCAAACTGGTGGTGCTGGGTGGCCCGGCAATGAATATCGGCCTGGGCGGCGGCGCGGCATCATCCATGGCCTCCGGCCAGTCTGATGCCGATCTGGATTTCGCTTCGGTACAGCGCGACAACCCGGAAATGGAACGTCGTTGCCAGGAAGTGATCGACCGCTGCTGGCAGTTGGGCGAACAAAACCCGATTCTGTTTATCCACGATGTCGGTGCCGGTGGCTTGTCCAACGCCATGCCTGAACTGGTCAGCGACGGTGGCCGCGGTGGTCGTTTCGAACTGCGTGATATTCTGAACGATGAGCCGGGCATGAGTCCGCTGGAAGTCTGGTGTAACGAATCGCAGGAACGTTATGTGATGGCGATTGCACCGGCGCAGATGGCGCAGTTTGACGAGATTTGCCGCCGTGAGCGTGCGCCTTATGCGGTGATCGGTGAAGCCACCGAAGAACAACATTTGACGCTGAACGACAGCCATTTCGACAATCAGCCGATCGACATGCCGCTGGACGTGCTGCTGGGCAAAACGCCGAAGATGACGCGTGACGTGACTCGTCTGCAGGCCAAAGGCCAGCCGCTGCAGCGTGACGAGATCACCCTGAATGATGCGGTCAACCGCGTACTGCATCTGCCGGCGGTTGCAGAGAAAACCTTCCTGATCACCATTGGCGACCGTACCGTGACCGGTATGGTGGCACGCGATCAGATGGTCGGCCCGTGGCAGATCCCGGTGGCCGACTGTGCGGTTACCACCGCCAGCCTGGACAGCTATTACGGTGAAGCGATGTCGATCGGCGAACGTGCGCCGGTAGCCCTGCTGGACTTCGCTGCCTCTGGCCGCCTGGCGGTCGGGGAAGCGCTGACCAACCTGGCCGCGACCGAAATCGGTTCGCTCAAACGCGTGAAGCTTTCCGCTAACTGGATGGCGGCAGCCGGTCACCCGGGTGAAGACGCCGGTCTGTATGAAGCGGTGAAAGCGGTGGGCGAAGAACTTTGTCCGGCGCTGGGTATCACTATTCCAGTGGGCAAAGACTCGATGTCGATGAAAACCCGCTGGCAGGAAGGCAACGAACAGCGCGAAATGACCTCGCCGCTGTCACTGGTGATCACCGGTTTTGCTCGTGTAGAAGATGTCCGCCACACCGTGACGCCACAACTGCGTACCGATAAGGGCGACAGCGCACTGCTGCTGATCGACCTGGGTAACGGCCATAACGCGCTGGGTGCCACTGCGTTGGCGCAGGTTTATCGTCAACTGGGCGACAAACCGGCCGACGTGCGCAACGTTGAGCAGTTGGCGGGCTTCTTTAACGCCATGCAGCAGTTGGTGGCCGATCGCGCGCTGCTGGCTTATCACGACCGTTCCGACGGCGGCCTGTTGGTTACGTTGGCGGAAATGGCGTTTGCCGGCCACTGCGGCGTGCAGGTGGATATCAAAGCGCTGGGCGACGATGCGCTGGCTGCGCTGTTCAACGAAGAGTTGGGCGCAGTGATCCAGGTTACGGCTGACCAGCTTGCAGCGGTACAGCAGGTATTTGCTCAGCACGGCCTGACGGACAATGTTCATCACATCGGCAGCGTGCAGACTGGCGATCGCTTTGTGATCACACAGGGCGATAAAAC
Organism: Serratia sp. BIGb0163; assembly: GCF_024809935.1. NCBI lineage: Bacteria > Pseudomonadati > Pseudomonadota > Gammaproteobacteria > Enterobacterales > Yersiniaceae > Serratia > Serratia sp. BIGb0163. Next base: position 187,727 of record NZ_JANUDZ010000006.1, on the reverse strand, counting down.
GGTATACAGCGAAAGCCGCGCCACGCTGCGCACCTGGTGGGCGGAAACCACCTGGCAGATGCAACGTCTGCGTGATAACCCGGAATGTGCCGATCAGGAACACCAGGCCAAGCAGGATGAGCGCGATCCTGGTCTGAACGTCAAACTGAGCTTTGCTCCGGAAGAAGACATTGCTGCGCCGTACATCGCCAAGGGCGCACGTCCTAAAGTGGCGGTACTGCGTGAGCAGGGGGTTAACTCTCACGTTGAGATGGCGGCAGCATTCCATCGCGCCGGTTTTGATGCGGTAGACGTGCATATGAGCGATTTGCTGGAAGGCCGTCGCGACCTGCAGGACTTCCATACGCTGGTGGCCTGCGGCGGCTTCTCGTACGGTGACGTATTGGGTGCCGGTGAAGGCTGGGCGAAGTCTATTCTGTTCAACGATCGCGTCCGTGATGAGTTCGAATCCTTCTTCCACCGTCCGCAGACCCTGGCGTTGGGCGTGTGTAACGGTTGCCAGATGATGTCGAACCTGCGCGACCTGATCCCAGGGGCTGAACATTGGCCGCGTTTCGTACGCAATTTGTCAGACCGTTTTGAAGCGCGTTTCAGCCTGGTGGAGGTGGCGGCCAGCCCGTCGCTGTTCATGCAGGGTATGGCGGGTTCACGCATGCCGATCGCCGTCTCGCACGGTGAAGGGTACGTCGAGGTGCGCGATGCTGCACATCTGGCGGCTCTGGAGCACCATAACCTGGTGGCGTTGCGCTTTGTCGATAATGCCGGTCAGGTCACGGAAACCTACCCAGCCAACCCGAACGGTTCACCGAACGGGATCACCGCAGTGACCAGCAGCAATGGCCGTGCGACGGTGATGATGCCGCATCCGGAGCGGGTATTCCGCACCGTCAGCAACTCGTGGCATCCGGAAGAGTGGGGCGAAGACAGCCCGTGGATGCGTATGTTCCGCAACGCCCGTAAGCAACTGGGTTAAGCGAGCATTTAGCGGTAGCCTGAGGGGCGCAAGAGATTGCGCCCCTTTTTATTGCGCTGCCTGCTGAGGGTTGTCGGTATTTTGCGACAGCGGCTATTTTAACTGTCTCTAAAAAGAGACACATAACTCATTGATTTGTAATGGTGTAAAATTAATTGGCTTAAGTTGTCGGTTTTTGGCGACAGGGTGGCGTTTTTTTCTTCGCCGGATACGCGGTTAATTTGTGTGTTTTGACAGTGAATAAATATTTTATTCATAAATATCAATGAGTTAAAAATAACTTGAAAAGTTGGCACGCTAAGTGCATTATTCTGCCCAGTTGCTCATTCAACTATTTATGACGGCCCCGTATTTAGACGGAATTGTTGCCTCATAAGCCTCCGAATGATGCCAAAGAAATGGTGCCTATCGTCCAACCAAACCGATAACAGACGCGCAAGCGCTTTATCAAGCATCGGGCGACACGTGGAGTGAGGCACCGCCTGTATCCAACTGTGATGAGTGTTCATCAATCCCGGATACGTACGGATGCTATTCGTCCTGTTCGATGCCAGCCATGTGCTACATCACCCTGGGGACGAGATTCAAGGGCATCCACACATTCTTGCGATGGGGCAGCTCTGCCCCAGCGTCAAATCTTCAAAGTCCTGTTTACCCCTCTTTCATTAGCGACAGATCCAAACGCAAACTTCTGCCCAAGGCCCACTTGACGGTATTTTCCTGACGCTGCGCTGAACACCGGGCTTTCCTCTCATCGGCGACTCGGTTAGCATCGGAGCAACTAGAGACAGTGAGATGATTTCATTGAAAAGATGGCGTTTATTTCCCCGATCGCTGCGCCAACTGGTGCTGATGGCGTTCCTGCTGGTGCTGCTGCCACTGCTGGTGCTGGCCTATCAGGCTTACCAGAGCTTGGATCACCTCAGCGCGCAGGCGGCAGACATCAACCGCACCACGCTGGTGGATGCGCGACGCAGTGAGGCAATGACCAGCGTGGCGCTGGAAATGGAACGCAGTTACCGCCAGTATTGCGTACTGGTCGATCCCACTCTGGCGCGGTTGTACCAAAACCAGCGCAAACAGTATTCACAGATGCTCGATGCCCACGCGCCGATCCTGCCGGATGAACGCTATTATCAAACCTTGCGCGATCTGCTGACCCAGCTTGCGGCGATTAAATGCCAAAGCAGCGGCCCGGACGCACAGGCTTCGACGTTGCTGGAGTCATTCTCGCGTTCCAATGCCGAAATGGTGCAGGCCACGCGCGCCGTGGTGTTCTCTCGCGGCCAGCAGTTACAGCAGGCGATTGCCGAGCGCGGTCAGTTCTTCGGCTGGCAGGCATTGATGCTGTTTCTGGTCAGCGTAATGCTGGTGGTGTTATTCACCCGGATGATTATCGGCCCGGTAAAAGCGGTAGAGCGAATGATCAACCGCCTGGGGGAAGGTCGGGCGTTGGGCAGTACCGACTCTTTCAAAGGGCCGCGTGAACTGCGTTCTCTGGCTCAGCGCATTATTTGGCTGAGTGAACGTCTGGCGTGGCTGGAGTCGCAGCGCCATGAGTTCCTGCGCCATATCTCGCATGAGCTGAAGACGCCGTTGGCCAGCATGCGTGAGGGCACCGAATTGCTGGCGGACGAAGTGGCCGGTCCGCTGACCTCCGATCAAAAAGAGGTGGTGACCATTCTCGACGGCAGCAGTCGCCACCTGCAGCAACTGATTGAACAACTGCTGGATTACAACCGCAAACTGGCCGATGGCCCGGCAGAGCATGAGAATGTCGAGCTGAAAGAAATGGTCGAAATGGTGGTGGCGGCACACAGTTTGCCGGCCCGGGCAAAATTGATCCGCACCGAGATCCAATTGGATGCGGAAATATGCTGGGCAGAGCCTACGCTATTAATGCGCGTGCTGGATAATCTCTACTCCAATGCGGTGCACTACGGCAAGGAATCCGGTAACATTTGGATCCGCAGCCGTCAGGTTGGGCAACGGGTGCAGATTGATGTCGCCAACAGCGGCACGCCGATCCCCGAAGCCGAGAGAACCATGATTTTTGAGCCTTTTTTCCAGGGTAGTCACCAGCGAAAAGGGGCGGTAAAAGGAAGCGGTCTGGGGCTGAGCATTGCGCAGGATTGTATCCGCCGCATGCGTGGCGAACTGCAGTTGGTTGAAGTCGCCGGCACCGACGTCTGCTTCCGTATTGAATTGCCATTAACCGCCGAGAATGAATAATAATGTACACATGGTCTAAACGCCTTCGTCTCTCGCAGACCGAACGTTCACCGCGTGCCACACAGGGCACGCCGCTCGGCAAGCGTCGATTTTCCTTTTTAGGCAGCGTTCTTTTTATGCCGTTTCTGTTGGCGGGTTGCGTCGATCGTGCGGTTAGCGGTGGCCTGAATCAGCCGCAGCAAGAAGCGATCCCGGACACCAAAGTGGTGGATTATCGCATCGCAGCCTGCGACAGCCTGTGGCCGCTCGACGAAAAAGACGCGTTGAATAACTCACTTTACTGGCTGCGAGCCATGGACTGTGCCGATCGTATCGGTTCAACCCAGGCGCGTGCGCTGGCGAAAACCCTGCCTGGCAACAGCTGGGACGGTATTTTCAAGCAAAGTATCCTGTTGGCCAGTGCCGAGCCGACCTCGGGCGAACGTCGCCAGATGATCGACCGTCTGAACAGTTACCGCATGGAGTTCCCAAGCTCACTGCGCCCGCTGTTGCAGCTGTGGCGTCAACAGCAGGTACTGCAGATCACCCTGTTTGATGAAAAGGCGCGCTATCAGCACCTGCAGGAAAGCTCCGACAGCCAGATAGATACGCTGCGTCAGAGCCAGATACGTTTACAGGCGCAGCTGCAGGATACCTCGCGCAAGCTGGAAAACCTGACCGATATCGAACGCCAGCTCTCTTCGCGCAAGCAGATGCAGAGTGACATCCCGGACAACGGCGGCACGCAGCAAAAAACTGACGCCACGGGCAAGAAAGTTGCGCCAGCCAAGGCTGCGGAATCGGATGCTGAACCTGAGAAGGGTACCGCTTTGCCGGTGGAGCCGGAAGATACCTACGCGCCGCCCCCCGCTAACAAGGAGTCTCACGCGCAATGACCGCACGCAAACCGGCCAATTTGTTATTGGTTGACGACGATCCCAGCCTGCTTAAGCTGCTGGGGATGCGCCTGACCAGCGAAGGTTTTCATGTCACCACCGCCGAAAGCGGCCAGGAAGCGCTGCGCCTGTTAGGGCGTGAGAAGATTGATCTGGTGATCAGCGATCTGCGGATGGATGAAATGGACGGCATGGCGCTGTTTGCCGAAATCCAGAAGCATCAGCCCGGCATGCCGGTGATCATTCTTACCGCCCATGGTTCAATCCCGGACGCGGTGGCGGCTACCCAGCAAGGGGTGTTCAGCTTCCTGACCAAACCGGTGGATCGTGATGCGCTGTATAAAGCCATCGACGATGCCCTATCGCTGTCACTGCCGGCCGGTGATGACAGTTGGCGTGAAGACATCGTCACCCGCAGCCCGATTATGCTGCGCCTGCTGGAGCAGGCAAAAATGGTGGCGCAGTCGGACGTCAGCGTATTGATTAACGGCCACAGCGGCACAGGTAAAGAGGTGTTGGCACAGGCTATCCACGGTGCCAGTCCTCGCGGTAAAAAGGCGTTTATCGCCATTAACTGCGGGGCGCTGCCGGAGCAACTGCTGGAGTCCGAGCTGTTTGGCCATGCCAAAGGGGCCTTTACCGGCGCGGTCAGCAGCCGCGAAGGGCTGTTCCAGGCGGCAGCCGGCGGCACGCTGTTCCTTGACGAGATCGGCGATATGCCGCTTTCGCTGCAGGTCAAGCTGTTGCGCGTATTGCAGGAGCGCAAGGTACGCCCGCTGGGTAGCAACCGCGATCTGGACATTGACGTTCGCATCATTTCCGCCACTCACCGCGATCTGCAAAAGGCGATGGCGAAAAACGAATTCCGCGAGGATTTGTACTACCGGCTGAACGTGGTGAACCTGAAGATCCCGGCGTTGAATGAGCGTGCCGAGGATATCCCGCTGCTGGCCAATCATCTGCTACGCGAATCGGCCAAGCGACACAAACCCTTCGTTCGCAGCTTCTCAACGGACGCCATGAAACGCCTGATGACCGCCACCTGGCCGGGCAACGTGCGCCAACTGGTGAACGTCATCGAGCAGTGTGTGGCCCTGACCTCTGCGCCGGTGATCAGCGAAGCGCTGGTTGAGCAGGCGTTGGAAGGGGAAAATACCGCCTTGCCGACCTTTGTCGAGGCCCGCAATCAGTTTGAGTTGCACTATCTGCGCAAGCTGTTGCAGATCACCAAGGGTAACGTGACCCAGGCCGCGCGCATGGCAGGCCGCAACCGTACCGAGTTTTATAAATTGCTGTCGCGTCATGAACTGGACGCCAACGATTTTAAAGAATGATGTTTTCCGCCGCAGCCTGCGCACGCAGGTTCTCAACAAACGCGACGGAATGATTTACACTCCGTTCTCTTGTTTGTGGCGTGGCCCAACACAGAGCACCATGGAACGTATTAAGCGGGATCCTAAACAATGAGCAGATCACTTTCCATCGCACTGGCCCAGCTGAATCTGCTGGTCGGTGACATTGAAGGCAACACCGAACGCATGTTGCAAACCGTGCAAGAGCAGCAGAAGGCGGGAGCCGATCTGGTCATGTTCACCGAGTTGGCGCTCTCCGGCTATCCGCCGGAAGACCTGCTGTACCGCAACGATTTTTACCAGCGCTGTGACGCGCAGCTGCAACGTCTGCAGCAGGCATCTGCCGAGGTCGCCATTCTGGTTGGCCATCCGTGGCGTGAAGGCGACAAGCTGTATAATGCGCTGTCTCTGTTCTCCGAAGGGCAGTTGCTGGCGCGTTACTTCAAGCAGCAGTTGCCGAACTACGGCGTTTTCGATGAGAAACGCTACTTCCAGGCCGGTAGTGAAACCTGCGTGGTTGAGCTGAAAGGCTATCAATTGGGCCTGCTGATTTGCGAAGATCTGTGGTTCCCAGGGCCGGTCGATGCCGCCAAGGCGGCCGGTGCCGAAATGATTTTGTCGATCAACGCCTCGCCGTACAACCGCGAAAAACCGTATATCCGCAAAACGTTAATGGCCGGCCATTGCCAACGTACCCATCTGCCGCTGGTGTATCTGAACCAGATTGGCGGGCAGGATGAACTGATTTTCGACGGCTGTTCGAAGGTGTTCGATGCGGCCGGTAACATGACCCATCGCCTGACCGCATTTGCCGAGCAGGTGACCCTGCTTGAGCTCAATGAGCTGGAGGTGGTGCCAATGACCGCTCCGGCGGCCGAGCTGCCGCAGTTGGCGCAGGTGTACGAAGCCCTGGTGTTGGCGGTGCGCGATTACGTCACTAAAAACGGCTTTAAGGGCGCGGTACTGGGGTTGTCTGGCGGTATCGATTCGGCGCTGACGCTGGCGATTGCCGTCGATGCCTTGGGCAAAGATAAAGTGCAGGCGCTGATGATGCCGTTCCGCTACACCGCGGATATCAGTATCGCTGACGCCAAAGAAGAAGCTGAAATCCTCGGCATTGAATTCGACATCGTCTCTATTGAACCTATGTTCGACGCCTTTATGGGCCAGCTGACGCCAATGTTTGCCGGCACCGAACGCGACACCACCGAAGAGAACCTGCAGGCACGCTGCCGCGGCGTGGTGTTGATGGCGCTGTCCAACAAGCGCCGCAGCATCGTGTTGACCACCGGCAACAAAAGCGAGATGGCCGTAGGTTACGCCACGCTGTATGGTGATATGGCAGGTGGCTTCGACGTGCTGAAAGACGTACCGAAAACGCTGGTGTTCAAGCTGTCCGAATACCGCAATACCGTCTCATACGTGATCCCGCAGCGGGTTATCGATCGTCCACCGTCCGCAGAGCTGGCGCCGGATCAGCTCGATCAGGACAGCCTGCCGCCGTACGACATTCTGGATGCAATTCTGGAAGGTTACGTCGAACGCGATAAGTCGGTTGCCGATCTGGTGGCCGAAGGCTTCGACGAGGCGATCGTGCGCAAGGTTATCCGCCTGGTGGATATCAACGAATACAAACGGCGTCAGGCCGCCGTCGGGCCGCGCATCACCGCCCGCAATTTCGGCAAAGACCGCCGCTACCCAATCACATCCGGCTTTGGCCGCAAAAATTGGTAAAGGAAACAAGATGAAAAAGATCGACGCTATTATCAAGCCGTTCAAACTGGATGATGTCCGTGAAGCGCTGGCTGAGGTTGGCATTACCGGGATGACCGTCACCGAAGTGAAAGGCTTCGGCCGCCAGAAGGGCCACACCGAGCTGTACCGTGGCGCGGAGTACATGGTCGATTTTCTGCCGAAGGTGAAAATTGAGATCGTGGTGGCCGACGATATCGTCGATACCTGCGTCGAGACCATCATGCAGACCGCGCAAACCGGCAAAATCGGCGATGGCAAAATCTTTGTCTTCGACGTGGCACGCGTAGTGCGTATCCGTACCGGCGAGCAGGACGAAGAAGCAATCTGATTTATTGAGATACTCGGGCCTAGCGCACCGAGGGGCGCTCCGGCAGCTAAAGCTGCTACGACCCCTTCGGCACGCTCTCCCTAATAACAGGCTTTATCAGTCGCTTGGGGGCGCGGTTCAATACTGCGCCCTTGTTGTATCTGCTGTTCTGCTCCTGCCGACTCCTCCTTCTTTTGCAGTCATTCCTGTTGTGAGCATTCTAAAAAAGCGAAGGCTGTCGCGTTTTTAATAGTTTTCCCGATCGCTTTGCGCGCGGCATCTACACTCAATCCAACTGTTTTGATTGAGGTTGTGACCTATGATGACGCTACGCCAAATTCGCCACTTCATTGCGGTGGCGGAAACCGGTTCGATCTCCGCCGCCGCCCAGGCGGTGTTTGTTTCACAATCCTCGCTGACGCTGGCCATCCAGCAACTGGAGACCGACATTGGCGTGCGGCTGTTTGATCGCCACGCCAAGGGCATGAACCTGACGCATCAGGGCCATCAGTTTCTGCGCCAGTCTTACCTGATCCTCGCCACGGTGGATAACGCCAAGCGCAGCCTGCAACTGGGTACCGAAAGCCTGACCGGCAAGCTGACCATTGGCGTGACCAGCCTGGTGGCCGGGTACTTTTTGGTCGAACTGCTCAAGCGGTTTAAATCGGCCTATCCCAATGTCACCATTCAGATGATCGAAGATGAGCGTCCTTATATTGAGCACCTGCTGGTGAGCGGGGAGATCGATATCGGTGTACTGATACTGTCGAATATTGAGGATCGTGATGCGTTACAGACCGAAGTGCTGATGCACTCGCCTTATCGTCTGTGGTTACCGCCGCTGCATCCGTTGCTGGATCATGAAAGTATCGGGTTGGCGGATGTGGCGAAGCTGCCGCTGATCCAGCTGAATGCCGACGAAATGGACGTGCATGCGCGGCGTATCTGGGCGCGCGCCGGAGTGAAACCGGAGATCGCCATGAAAACCGGTTCGACGGAGGCGGTGCGCAGCCTGGTAGCGGCGGGCATGGGCGTCTCGATCCTGCCGGACATGGCCTATCGCGCCTGGTCGCTGGAGGGCAACATGATTGAAGCCCGCAAGCTGGTGGATCTGCTGGAGCCGCTCGACATCGGCCTGGCCTGGCGACGCGGCAGTGCGCGGCCGGAACTGGTCACGCCTTTCCTCACCATTGCCCGTGAGAATGGCAATATGCACGCTGCCGGGCTGAAGCATTCGATTTAATCGAACGCGGCGTTCAGTATTTAGAATTTGTTGGCTGCCTGATGCTCGCTTAGTCTGATTGAAACTAACTTATTCACATTTGGTTAACGTTTGGGTCACTTAGGGGCAATACACCATGGCAGATGTGCACCTCCTTTCAGGTTTATCCTGTCAGCAATTCATTAACGGTCAGTCGGTCGAAGGCGAAGGCCAGCAGGAGTGCATCGTTAATCCGGCCAATGGCGAAACGCTGGTTTCCATCACCGAAGCCTCATCGGCGCAGGTCGGCAGTGCGGTTAAGGCGGCGCAGCAGGCTTTCGGCCACTGGTCGCGCACCACACCGGCCTACCGTGCTTCCATTCTGCTACGTATTGCCGACGCCATCGAACGGCAGGCCTCGCGCCTGGCTGGTCTGGAGGCGCTCAACTGCGGAAAACCACTGCATCAGGCGCTCAATGACGATCTGCCGGCCGCCGTCGACGTGTTTCGTTTCTTTGCCGGCGCGGTGCGCACCCAGCAGGGGCAACTGGCCGGTGAATATATTGAAGGGCACACCTCGATGATCCGCCGCGACCCCATTGGCGTGGTGGCCTCGATTGCGCCATGGAACTACCCGTTGATGATGGCGGCGTGGAAGATCGCACCGGCGCTGGCGGCGGGCAACACCGTAGTATTCAAACCTTCCGAACACACCCCGCTGACCATTCTTGCGCTGGTGCCCGCACTGCAGGACATCCTGCCGCCGGGCGTGCTGAACATCATCTATGGCGGTGGCGAAGGGGTCGGTAGCCATCTGGTCGGGCATCCGCAGGTGCGTTTGGTCTCGGTGACCGGCGATATTGTCACCGGGCAAAAAATTCTGCAGGCCGCGGCGAAAAGCGTTAAACGCACGCATCTCGAACTGGGCGGCAAGGCCCCGGTGATTGTCTGTGACGACGCCGACCTGGATGAAGTGGTCAACAGCATCCGCACCTACGGCTACTACAACGCTGGGCAAGACTGCACCGCCGCCTGCCGCATCTACGCGCAAGCGGGGATCTATCCGAAGCTGGTGGAAGCGCTGGGCGAGGCGGTTGCCAGCCTGCGCTTTGCCCGCAAGCGCGATGAAGATAACGAAATCGGCCCGCTGATCAGCAGCCGCCAGCGCGATCGCGTGGCCAGCTTTGTCGAGCGGGCGCTCAGCCAGCCGCATATTGAGTTGATTACCGGCGCCGCCGCGCACTCCGGTCCGGGTTTCTATTACCAACCCACGCTGCTGGCCGGCTGCCTGCAAAGCGACGAAATCGTCCAGCGCGAGGTATTCGGCCCGGTGGTGAGCGTCACCCGCTTCGAACATCTGGAGCAGGCGGTCAACTGGGCCAACGATTCCGAATACGGCCTGGCCTCGTCGGTCTGGACGCAGAATATCGATCGAGCGCTGCATATTGCCGCACATCTGCAATACGGCAGCACCTGGATCAACACCCATTTCACCCTGGCGAGTGAGATGCCACACGGCGGTCTGAAACGCTCCGGCTACGGCAAAGATCTTTCCAGTGATTCACTGCAGGACTACAGCGTAGTCAGGCATGTAATGGCGAAGTTTAAAGCCAGCTTCTAATGAAAACTACAGCGGCAGCCGTTCCCTGCCGCACACAGATACGCAACACAGGGGTTATTACGATGGGAAAAACTACCGCAGTCACCACCACAGTTTCCGCACTCTGTTTCACCGTGCTTTGCGGCCTGGCCCAGGCGGCAGACTTGCCGCAGGCGCTGGGTAAAGGCGAAGGGCGACTGGATATCATCGCCTGGCCGGGCTATATCGAACGTGGCCAGTCCGATAAAAACTATGACTGGGTCAGCCAGTTTGAAAAGCAAACCAGCTGCGCGGTGAATGTGAAAACCGCCGCCACCTCCGATGAAATGGTCAGCCTGATGGCCAAGGGCGGGTACGATCTGGTCACCGCTTCCGGCGACGCCTCGCTGCGATTGATCTTCGGTAAACGGGTGCAGCCGATCAACACTGCACTGATCCCCAACTGGAAAAATATCGACCCGCGCCTGCTGAACGGTGCCTGGTACACCGTTGACGGCAAAACCTACGGCACGCCTTATCAGTGGGGGCCAAACCTGCTGATGTACAACACCAAAACCTTCCCAACGCCGCCAGACAGCTGGGCGGTAGTGTTCCAGCAACAGAACCTGCCGGACGGCAAGACCAATCAGGGCCGGGTGCAGGCCTACGACGGGCCGATTTACATCGCCGATGCGGCGCTGTTCCTGAAGGCCACGCAACCGCAGCTTGGCATCAGCGATCCGTACCAACTGAACGAAGAGCAGTATCAGGCCGCCTTGAAGCTATTGCGCACCCAGCATGCCTTGATCCACCGCTACTGGCATGACACCTCGGTGCAGATGAGCGATTTCAAAAACGAAGGCGTGGTGGCCTCCAGCGCCTGGCCCTATCAGGCCAATGCTCTGAAAGGAGAAGGCCAGCCGATTGGCACCGTGTTCCCGAAAGAGGGGGTTACCGGTTGGGCGGACACCACCATGCTGCACAGTGATGCCAAGCATCCGAACTGTGCTTACCTGTGGATGAACTGGTCGCTGGAGCCGAAAGTGCAGGGCGATGTTGCCGCCTGGTTTGGTTCGGTACCGGCATCACCGGCGGGCTGCAAGGCCAGCACGCTACTGGGCGACAAAGGTTGTGAAACCAACGGCTTCAACCAGTTCGACAAGATTGCCTTCTGGAAAACGCCGCAGGCACAGGGCGGCAAATTCGTGCCATACAGCCGCTGGACTCAGGACTATATCGCCATCATGGGCGGTCGCTAACCCGCGGGGGCGTAGCCTGCTACGCCCGATTAATGCCTTTCAGGAGCGCAGATCATGACCATTGCCGTGCAATTTATCGATGTTTCGCGGAGCTTCGGCGAGGTTCGCGCCGTGGATCGGGTTTCTATCGAGATACAGGACGGGGAATTTTTCTCCATGCTCGGGCCTTCCGGCTCGGGCAAAACCACCTGCCTGCGACTGATCGCCGGCTTTGAACAACTCAGCGCCGGTTCGATCCGCATTCACGGTCAGGAAGCGGCTAACCTGCCGCCGTATCAGCGCGACGTGAATACCGTATTCCAGGATTACGCCCTGTTCCCGCACATGTCGGTACTGGAAAACGTCGCCTATGGATTGATGGTGAAGGGCGTCGCCAAACGTGAACGGCTGGCACGGGCACAGGAAGCGCTGGACAGCGTGGCGCTGGGTTTCGTGGCCGAGCGTAAGCCGGCGCATCTTTCCGGTGGCCAGCGTCAACGGGTCGCATTGGCCCGCGCGTTGGTGAACCGACCGCGGGTGCTGTTGCTGGACGAACCGCTGGGCGCGCTGGACCTCAAGCTGCGTGAACAGATGCAGGGCGAACTGAAAAAGCTGCAGCGCCAACTGGGGATCACCTTTATTTTCGTCACCCACGATCAGAGCGAAGCCTTGTCGATGTCTGACCGGGTGGCGGTGTTCAACAACGGGCGAATCGAGCAGGTGGATGCGCCGCGTGAATTGTACATGCGGCCGAAGACGCCGTTTGTTGCCGAGTTTGTCGGCACCTCTAACGTGGTGCGCAGCGAACTGGCTCAGCGTTTACTCGGCCAGACCGCCACTTTCTCGATCCGCCCCGAGCATATTCGCCTAATGGATCAGGCCGGTGCCGCGCAGGGTGAAATCCAGGTGCAGGGATTGCTGCAAGAGATCCATTATCAGGGGGCGGCCACGCGCTACGAAATTGCGTTGAGCAGCGGTGAGAAACTGCTGGTCAGCGAGGCGAATCCTCAGTGGCATGCCGCCGGGCAGCAGCATCTGATCGGTCAGCCGGTCACCGCCTGCTGGTCACGTGAGGCGATGGTGCCCCTGCTGGAGGAGAGGTGAGATGGAGATGAGCATCGACTATCCCGCGCCGCGCCGCGGTACTCTGCGCGCCCTGTCGACCTTTCTCTATCGCCGGCCGACGCTGTACCTGTTGCTGTTATTGGTTCCACCGCTGTTGTGGTTCGGCGCGGTGTACCTTGGCTCATTACTGACGCTGCTGTGGCAGGGATTTTATACTTTCGACGACTTCACCATGACGGTGACGCCGGATCTGACCTTCGATAACCTGCGGGCGCTGTTCAACCCGGCCAACTACGACATTATTCTGCGCACATTGACCATGGCGGTGCTGGTGTCGCTGGCCAGTGCGGTGTTGGCGTTCCCGATTGCTTACTACATGGCGCGTTACACCAGTGGCCGCGTCAAAGCGTTCTTTTATATCGCGGTGATGATGCCGATGTGGGCCAGCTATATCGTCAAGGCCTACGCCTGGACGCTGCTGCTGGCAAAGGATGGTGTGGCGCAGTGGTTCCTGCAACATCTGGGGCTGGAGCCGGTGTTGGCGGCAATCCTCACCGTGCCGGGCGTTGGAGGCAATACCCTGTCGACCTCGGGGCTGGGGCGTTTTCTGGTGTTTGTTTATATCTGGCTGCCGTTCATGATCCTGCCGATCCAGGCGGCGCTGGAACGCCTGCCGCCTTCGTTGCTGCATGCCTCGGCGGATTTGGGCGCGCGTCCGTCGCAGACTTTCCGTTACGTGATCCTGCCGTTGGCGGTGCCGGGCATTGCCGCCGGGTCGATCTTCACCTTCTCGCTGACGCTGGGGGACTTTATTGTGCCGCAGCTGGTAGGGCCGCCGGGCTATTTCATCGGCAGCATGGTGTACGCCCAGCAAGGGGCGATCGGCAATATGCCGATGGCAGCGGCCTTTACCCTGGTGCCGATTGTGTTGATCGCGATTTATCTTTCCATTGTGAAACGTCTGGGGGCCTTCGATGCACTCTGAGCGCGCACCATTAGGGCTGAAACTGGCCGCCTGGGGCGGTCTGATCTTCCTGCATTTCCCGCTGGCGATTATCGCCATCTACGCCTTCAACACCGAGGACGCAGCGTTCAGCTTCCCGCCGAAGGGCTTTACGCTGCATTGGTTTAGTGTCGCTGCCGGTCGGCAGGACATTATCGATGCGATGCTGCTTTCCGCGCAGATTGCTGCGCTGGCGACGGCGGTGGCGCTGGTGCTGGGCACCCTGGCGGCGGCGGCGCTGTACCGGCGTGATTTCTTCGGTAAGGACAGCATTTCACTGTTGCTGCTGTTACCTATCGCGCTGCCGGGCATTGTTACCGGTCTGGCGCTGCTGGCGGCGTTCAAGGCGCTGAATATCGAGCCGGGAGTTCTGACCATCGTGATCGGTCATGCCACCTTCTGCGTGGTGATCGTATTCAACAATGTCATCGCTCGTTTCCGCCGGACTTCCCATAGCCTGATCGAGGCTTCCATGGATCTCGGTGCCGATGGTTGGCAAACCTTCCGCTACGTGATGCTGCCCAACCTGGGTTCAGCATTGCTGGCCGGTGGCATGCTGGCGTTCGCACTGTCGTTTGATGAAATCATTGTTACCACCTTTACCGCCGGGCATGAGCGCACGCTGCCGCTGTGGCTGCTCAATCAGCTCGGTCGTCCGCGCGATGTGCCGATCACCAACGTGGTGGCGCTGTCGGTGATGTTGCTGACCATGATCCCGATTTTGGGGGCCTATTACCTGACCAAGGGCGGCGAAAGCGTCGCCGGCAGCAGCAAATAAATAGCCTCTTGGTCCTAATGCGTACCAGACATCTTATAAAAGGATAATCCTATGCAAAGCCAACTGTTGATTAACGGCCGACTGGTTACCGGCCAGGGCGCGTTGTTGCCGGTGTATAACCCGGCAACCGGAGAGGTAGTGGTACAGGTGGCTGAAGCCAGTGCAGAGCAGGTCGATCAGGCGGTGCTGGCGGCCGACGCCGCCTTTGAACACTGGGGGCAGACCACGCCGAAGGAGCGGGCTGAACATCTGCTGAAGCTGGCGGATTTGATCGACAGTCATGCGGAAACCTTCGCTCGCCTGGAATCGATTAACTGCGGTAAACCCTATCACTGCGTGCTGAATGATGAACTGCCGGGTGTGGCCGACGTCTTTCGCTTTTTCGCCGGGGCCAGCCGTTGTTTGAGCGGGCTGGCGGCCGGTGAATATCTGGCTGGACACACCTCGATGATCCGCCGTGATCCCCTGGGCGTCGTTGCCTCGATCGCCCCCTGGAACTATCCGCTGATGATGGCGGCGTGGAAGCTGGCTCCGGCCCTGGCGGCGGGCAATTGCGTGGTGCTTAAGCCGTCGGAACAAACACCGCTGACCACCTTCAAGCTGGCTGAACTGGCCGCCGGACTGTTCCCGCCGGGCGTGCTCAACGTCCTGTTTGGTCGTGGTGCCAGCGTCGGTGACAGGCTGACCGGCCATAGCAAAGTGCGCATGGTATCCCTGACCGGCTCAATCGCCACCGGCGAACATATCATTGGCCATACCGCATCCGGCATTAAACGCACCCATATGGAGCTGGGGGGCAAGGCGCCGGTGCTGGTGTTTGACGACGCCGACCTGCAACAGGTGGTGGAAGGGATCCGCAGCTTTGGCTTCTACAACGCCGGTCAGGACTGCACTGCCGCCTGTCGCATTTACGCGCAGAAAGGCATCTATCCGCAGTTGGTGAAGGCGTTGGGCGAGGCTATCGGCAGCCTGAAGATCGGCCCGCCGATCGATGCCAGCAGCGAACTGGGTCCGTTGATTACCGCTCAGCATCTGGAGCGGGTGGTGGGTTTTGTCGAGCGAGCCAAGGCGTTGCCGCATGTACAGGTGGTGACCGGTGGTGAGCGGGTTAACGGCCCTGGGTACTATTTCCAGCCGACGCTGTTGGCCGGTGCTCGTCAGGAGGATGAAATCGTGCAGCGTGAGGTGTTTGGGCCGGTGGTGACCGTCACGCCGTTCGACGATGAGGCGCAGGTGCTGGCCTGGGCCAACGAGTCTGACTACGGGCTGGCGTCTTCCCTGTGGACCCGCGACGTGGGGCGGGCACACCGTCTGAGCGCCCGTTTGCAATACGGCTGCACCTGGGTGAATACCCATTTCATGCTGGTGAGCGAGATGCCGCACGGTGGCCAAAAGTTGTCTGGCTACGGCAAGGATATGTCGATGTACGGCCTGGAAGATTACACCGCAATCCGCCACGTGATGTTTAAACATTGATTCATCAGGTTTTATCTGCAAAATAATGCGGCTTTCAGACCGGCTCCGGCCGGTCTGATGATAATAAAAACTCAAAGGAAGCCAATAGCCATGGGAATCACCAGACGCGATTTTCTTAATGGGGTGGCGATCACTATCGCCGCCGGGTTAACGCCGATGCAGATCCTGCGTGCATCGCCGCAAACCGCCAATCAAACCCTCTATTATCCGCCGACGCTGACCGGATTGCGGGGCAACCATCCTGGTTCGTTTGAGCATGCTCACCAACTGGGGCGTGACGGCAAGACCTTCGATTTTGCCAGCATCCCGGCCACGGAAGAGTTCGATCTGGTGGTAGTCGGTGCCGGGATCAGCGGACTGGCCGCTGCCTGTTTCTGGCAGCAAATGAAAGGTCAGCAGCAGCGTATCTTGCTGATCGACAACCATGATGATTTCGGCGGCCACGCCAAGCGTAATGAATTCAGCAGCGAAAATGGCACCATTCTCGGCTACGGCGGCAGCGAGTCGCTGCAGTCGCCGCGCTCCAACTTCAGCCCGGTGGCGATGGGGCTGCTGCAAAAACTGGGCGTCAGCATCGACAACCTGGAAAAGGCTTTCGATAAAACCTTCTACCCGGATCTTAACCTGAGCCGTGGCGTCTATTTCGATCGCAAAAACTTCGGCGTCGACAAAGTAGTGAACGGGGATCCTGGCCGTATGGTGGCGGATGATATTCCCCATGACCGCCTTAATGGCCGTTCCTACGAAGCCTTTATCGGTGATTTCCCGCTGCCGGAAAGCGATCGCCAGGCGCTGATTGCACTGCATACGGTGGAAAAGGATTACCTGCCGGAAATGAGTCAGGAGCAGAAAAGCGAATGGCTCGACAAGCACAGTTATACCGAATTCCTGCGTGACAAGGTTGGCCTGAGCGAAATGGCGATCCGCTATTTCCAACAAACCACCAGTGACTTCCAGGCGGTGGGCATCGACGCCACTTCGTGCAGCGATGCGCGTATTTGCGATCTGCCTGGCCTGAACGGCATGAACCTGCCGCCGCTGGATGAAGAGTCACAGGCGGATCTCGACGATCCTTACGTGTTCCACTTCCCGGACGGCAACGCCACGCTGACACGCTTAATGGTGCGCCATCTGATCCCGGCGGTCTCACCGGGCGGTAAGGACATGAATGACATAGTGTTGGCGAAGTTCGACTACAGCCAGCTTGACCGGGCGGAGTCACCGGTAAAACTGCGGTTGAACAGCACCGGGCTGCACGCGGCTAACGTTGGCGACAAGGTCGAAGTGACCTACATGACCGGCGAGAAAATGACCAAGGTGCGCGCCGGGCAGGTAGTGATGGCCGGTTACAATATGATGATCCCTTATCTGGTGCCGGAAATGTCGCCGGAGCAGCAACAGGCGCTGAAGCAGAACGTCAAGTCGCCGCTGGTGTACAGCAAAGTGGTGATCCGTAACTGGCAGTCGTTTATTAAACTGGGCGTGCATGAGGTTTACTCGCCAACGGCGCCTTATTGCCGTGTGAAGCTGGATTATCCGGTGAGCATGGGCGGCTACCAGCATCCACGCGATCCGAACCAGCCGATTGGCCTGCACATGGTGTATGTGCCGACGCTGGCGGGCAGCGGGTTAAGCCCACGCGAGCAGTCGCGCAAGGGCCGTGCCTTGCTGTTGGGCACGCCGTTTGAAGTGCATGAGCAGATGATCCGTGAGCAGTTGCAGGGCATGCTCGGTTCCGCCGGTTTTGATCATCAGCGTGATATTGAAGCGATCACCGTAAACCGCTGGTCGCACGGCTATTCCTACTTCCTCAACGGGCTGTTTGACGATGAGGACGAGGCGAAGAAAATCATTGAGACGGCGCGTAAGCCGATCGGCAAAATTGTGATTGCCAACTCGGATTCAGACTGGAGCCCGTACGCCAACTCGGCGATCGATCAGGCGTGGCGCGCGGTTAATGAACTGGCCTTCGGCCAGGTTGCCGCCAAGGAGGGAGCATGAGCATGCGTTCACTGTACTTACTGACCTTACTGGCGGCGGGTGGCTCGGCACAGGCGATGTCGGCCGGGGAATATGTTGCCAGGGCTGGTGACTGCACCGCCTGCCATACCACGCCGGGTGGGGCTTTGCTTGGCGGTGGTATGAAGTTTCCGACCCCGCTGGGCAATATTTACGCTACCAATATTACGCCGGACAAGCAGCAGGGCATCGGCGCCTATTCCTTTGACGAGTTTGACCGTGCGATGCGTCAGGGGATCGCCAAAGATGGCCATCGACTGTATCCGGCGATGCCGTACACCTCTTACGCCAAAATGAACGCGGAAGATATGCGTGCGCTGTACGACTATCTGATGAAGGAAGTCCCGGCGCAGAACACCGTCAACCGCGCCAGTGATATCAGTTGGCCGCTGTCGATGCGTTGGCCGTTGGCAATATGGAACCAACTGTTCCATGAGGATACGCCTTATCAGCCGGACAGCAGCCAGAGCTCAGAGTGGAACCGTGGCGCCTATTTGGTGCAAGGGGCAGGGCACTGCGGCAGTTGTCATACGCCGCGCGGCTGGGCGATGCAGGAGAAAGGGCTGGACAGCAAAGATCCGGCCTTCCTGAGCGGTGCCGAACTCGATGGCTGGTACGCTTCAGGAATACGCGGGCTGAAACAGGATGAAGTGGTGGCCTTGCTGAAAACCGGGCGCAGCCAACATGCGGCAGTCGCAGGGCCGATGAGTGAAGTGGTTAGCCACAGCACGCAATATCTGACCGACGGTGATTTGAACGCCATTGCTACTTACCTGCACAGTCTGGCGGCAGAGAAACCGCCGGCGGAGAAACCCGTAGCCATGGCGGTCGACAACTGGCAAGCGGGGCAACGCACCTATGCCATGTACTGTTCAACCTGCCATGGTAATAAGGGCGAGGGCAGCGATAACACCATTCCGGCATTGGCCGGTAACGCAACGGTCACGGCGGAGGATCCACTAACCGCGCTGCGCGTAGTGTTGGAAGGAGCACATACGCCGATCACCCAACATGCTACGGCGCTTGCCATGCCGGGTTACGCCTGGACATTGAACGACCAGCAGGCTGCCGATCTGATGAGTTATTTGCGGGGAAGTTGGGGCAACCAGGCGGCACCGGTCACGGCGCAGCAGGTAAAAGAGACACGCAAGCTGGCGGAGAAATAACGGTGGGCGCGCGTTGAGCTGTTTGTTAGACAGAGATACTCGGGCCTAGCGCACCGAGGGGCGCTCCGGCGGGCAAGCCGCTACGACCCCTTCGGCACGCTCTCCCTAATAACGGGCATTATCAGCCGTCTGAGGGCACGGCAGCAGGCCGCGCCCCTTTCAATTACATGACCTTATGCGGGCCGAAGCATTCGTAGTGGATGCGTTCGGCCTCTACGCCCATGTCCAGAAGTTGGCTGGCCACAGACTGCATAAACGGTAACGGTCCGCAGAAGTAGTAATGCATCTGCGGCGTGCTGAGCGTTTCACGCAGGGCACTGAGATTCATCAGGCCACGGCTCTGGTAGTCGCGGCCTTCCACATCATTGGCACCCGGTTGGTTGTACCACACGTGACGGCTCAGATTCGGCATGCGGCCGGCAATATCCGCCACTTCATCGGCAAAGGCGTGAACGCTGCCGTTTTCCGCCGCGTGCAGCCAGTGCACGTCCGCCGGGTGCTGGTTATCGTGCAGCGTATGGAGCATGCCGAGCATTGGTGTTTGGCCGACACCGGCGGAGATCAGTGCCACCGGGGTTTCCGGCTGCGCTTCCAGGAAGAAATCCCCGTGCGGCGGAGCGATATAAATGACGTCGCCTTCTTTGGCCTGCTGGTGCAGGAAGTTCGATA
The DNA here is from genome assembly GCF_024809935.1 of Serratia sp. BIGb0163. Lineage (NCBI taxonomy): Bacteria > Pseudomonadati > Pseudomonadota > Gammaproteobacteria > Enterobacterales > Yersiniaceae > Serratia > Serratia sp. BIGb0163. Next base: position 168,039 of record NZ_JANUDZ010000006.1, on the reverse strand, counting down.
CCTTGCCCTGATCCTCTCGTTTTACCGCAATGCGATAGTACTCGCCATTCGGTGAGGTGGTCAGTGAGTATTGGCGAATCTCCTGGTTTTCCATGCTGTCGTGCTTGATGTAGACCGCCAGGTACTGGCCCGGTTTGAAGTCGATCACCTTGCCACCGTCAACCGGCGCCAACACGAAGCTGCAAATCACCTCGCTCTGTGGCTGTTTTTTGACGATGCGGAAGGCTCGTCGATCGCGCCAGCCACCCTCGGCAGTTTCGCTGGCCTGATAAATCTGGCCTTCGCGCTGGATAAATACATCCGCCAACACCCCGTAGGCTTTACCCCAGGCATCCAGCACTTCCTGCCCCGGGCTGAACATTTCGTCCAGAGTTGCCAGCAGATGACCACCGACAATCTGATATTGATCCGGGCGAATATTCAGGCTGGTATGCTTCTGGGCAATGCGCTCCACCGCCGGCAGCAGCGCCGCCAGGTTTTCGATATTCGCGGCATAGGCGCAGATCGCGTCGAACAGCGCCTGACGCTGATCGCCATTGCGCTGGTTGTTCATGTTGAACACGTCCTTTAACTCGGGATTATGCTCGAACATGCGATCGTAGAAGTGGGCGGTCAGTTTTGGCCCGGTAGCGGCCAGCAGGGGAATAGTAGATTTTACGGTGGCGATGGTTTGGCTATCCAGCATGGTGGCGCTCCTTGGTCGGACATTATTGGAATATTCTAATGATGCATTTTAAATGCACCTTTACGTTTGAACGCATCCTAACGGTTTCTGCCGTGGCTGTAAATACCCCTGTTTTTGTTGCGGAGTCGCCATGCGACGATCTCGCTCACAGAACATGAAAAAACCGCATCCTCAGTATGAGTAAAAGTCGGTTGTCGAATGGGGTGTTTTATCGGATCAAAGCCTTGCTGCGCCTAATGCCAATCGTTTGCGTAAAAACCTCTGTCAAGACCTATCCTCGGTGGGGCGAAACAGTTTACACTGTGGCCCAGAACCCGAACGGGTAGTTATTTGGTGATTTTTTAGTTAGCTGATTTAGTCAGGAGAAGCCGGATGTTAAAGCGTGAAATGAACATTGCTGATTACGATGCCGAACTGTGGCGTGCAATGGAGCAAGAAGTTGTGCGTCAGGAAGAGCACATTGAGCTGATTGCGTCTGAGAACTACACCAGCCCGCGCGTAATGCAGGCCCAGGGCTCCCAGTTGACCAACAAATACGCTGAAGGTTATCCGGGCAAGCGTTATTACGGCGGCTGCGAATATGTGGATATCGTTGAGCAACTGGCCATCGATCGCGCAAAAGAGCTGTTCGGCGCAGATTACGCCAACGTCCAGCCGCACTCCGGTTCCCAGGCGAACTTCGCTGTTTACACCGCGCTGCTGCAGCCGGGCGACACCATTCTGGGCATGAACCTGGCGCACGGCGGCCACCTGACCCACGGTTCACCGGTCAACCTGTCTGGTAAACTGTATAACGTGGTGCCTTACGGCATCGACGAAAAAGGTCAAATCGACTACGAAGATCTGGCGAAACAGGCACAGACTCATAAACCAAAAATGATCATCGGCGGCTTCTCTGCCTTCTCCGGTATCGTTGATTGGGCAAAAATGCGCGAAATCGCCGACAGCATCGGCGCTTACCTGTTCGTTGACATGGCGCACGTAGCGGGTCTGATCGCCGCCGGCGTTTATCCGAACCCGGTCCCTCACGCACATATCGTGACCACCACCACCCACAAAACCCTGGCAGGTCCGCGCGGCGGCCTGATCCTGGCGAAAGGCGGTGATGAAGATCTGTATAAAAAGCTGAACTCCGCGGTGTTCCCGGGCGGCCAGGGCGGCCCGCTGATGCACGTGATCGCCGGTAAAGCGGTGGCGCTGAAAGAAGCCATGGAGCCTGAGTTCAAAATTTACCAGCAGCAAGTGGCCAAAAACGCCAAAGCCATGGTGGAAGTGGTGCTGGAGCGCGGCTACAAAGTGGTTTCCGGTGGCACTCATAACCACCTGTTCCTGCTGGATCTGGTTGATAAGAACCTGACCGGTAAAGAAGCTGACGCTGCCCTGGGCCGCGCCAACATTACCGTGAACAAAAACAGCGTGCCAAACGATCCCAAGAGCCCGTTCGTCACCTCCGGTGTGCGTATCGGTACTCCGGCAGTGACCCGTCGCGGCTTCAAAGAAGCTGACGTGCGTGAACTGGCCGGCTGGATCTGCGACGTGCTGGACAACATCAACGATGAAGCCACCATCGAACGCACCAAGAAGAAAGTACTGGATATCTGCGCCCGCCTGCCGGTTTACGCATAATTTCCATTGCTGTAAAAAACGCTGAGGCGTCAGGCCGGTCACTTGGGTGACCGGTTTTTTTTTACCTTTAGGCGACGGTTAGAGATTGAACGTCGTATATATATTTCCGTCATTAATATTAGTTATTGATATATATATCAACGATAGGGTGTGATATTTGTCGTCTTTTAATTAATTACCTTGTTTACATACGGTGTTATGTGATGTAAGTCTATATGATTGTTATTTGCTCTCATGGTATATCTTGAAAAAGGATGGTTATTATACTATGGAGTGTCGTATGACGCAGGTTATTCACTTTATCCTCTCGTGTCTGTTAGTGACGATAATGGCATTGATGGTCAGCCATGAACGAAAGTTAATTAAGATCCGCTATATTATTCAGCTGCTGGTGATTGAAGTATTACTTGCCTGGCTGTTCCTTCGTTCTGATATGGGTACCGGATTTACGGCACAGGTTTCTACGGTGTTTAACGGTTTGATGCTGTTTGCCGGTGAAGGCACTGACTTTTTATTCGGCGGAATGCGGGCGCAAGGACTGGCATTCTTCCTTCTCAATGTATTGTGTCCTATTATTTTTATTTCTGCATTGATCGGTATTATTCAGCACATCAATCTGTTGCCGATTATTATCCGGGTAGTGGGGACGGTGTTGTCCAAAGTCAATGGCATGGGCAAGTTGGAGTCTTTTAATGCTGTCAGCGCATTATTGCTGGGGCAGTCAGAGAACTTTATCGTTTATAAAGACGTGCTGGGCAAGATGTCCGAAAATCGCATTTACACTATGGCAGCCACTGCGATGTCAACCGTCTCGGTTTTTATGGTCGGTGCCTATATCAATATGGTTGATGCCCGCTATGTCGTAGTGTCATTGATTCTGAATATGTTTAGCACATTTATCGTGCTGTCACTGATTAATCCGTATCGTGTCGATTTGGAAGAAGAGGTTGAGATGCAGGATCTGCATCGTGGACAAAGTTTATTTGAAATGTTGGGCGAATATATTCTTGCCGGCTTTAAGGTCGCAGTAATCATTGCCGCCATGCTGCTGGGCTTTATTGCCCTGATCGCCGCCATCAACGCGTTGTTTAGCAGCCTGTTTGGCATCAGTTTTCAAGGCTTGCTGGGCTATTTGCTTTATCCTTTTGCCTGGGTGCTTGGCGTGCCGGCTCATGAGGCGCAGCAGGTTGGCAGCATCATGGCGACCAAGATTGTCGCCAACGAGTTTGTCGCCATGACTGAGTTGCAACAGATTAAAGCCGTGCTGTCGCCCCGCGCCGAAGGGATCTTGTCGGTATTCCTGATTTCTTTTGCCAACTTCACCTCGGTGGGCATTGTGGCGGGTGCGATTAAAGCATTGAACGAGAAGCAGGGGAACGTGGTTTCCCGTTTCAGTATGAAACTGCTGTATGGCTCAACGCTGGTGAGTTTCTTATCGGCAGCGGTGGCCGGATTGGTTATTTAAACCCTCTGGCAGGCTAGATTAAGGAATATTTATCCCGGCGGTATTTAAAATCAACCGACATAAGGAGGTGTTGCAATGAAGATTTTGTTTATTGGTGAGTCATGGCATATTCACATGATCCACTCTAAAGGCTTTGACAGTTTTACCTCGAGTAAATATGAAGAGGGGGCAGAGTATCTGTTGTCCTGTCTGCGCAGCGCCGGTATTTTCATCGACTATATGCCGGCGCATACAGTTCAAAATGCCTTCCCACAAACGTTAGACGAACTGCTGGTTTATGATGTCGTCGTGATTAGCGATATCGGCAGTAATACCTTCCTATTGCAAAATAAAACCTTTTATAAAATGGAGGTGATGACCAATGCTCTGTCACTGATAAAAGACTATGTCGCTATGGGGGGCGGTGCGTTAATGATAGGCGGTTATCTTTCCTTTACCGGCATAGAGGCAAAAGCAAATTATAAAAACACCATCCTTGCCGAAGTATTACCGGTTGAAATGTTAGACCACGACGACCGCGTTGAGTTGCCGCAAGGCTGCAAGCCCCTCACATTAAGCAAGACTCACGAGATTACCCGTCATTTAAATGAATGGCCGCCCTTACTGGGCTATAACAAATTTATTGCCAAACCCGGCAGCGAAACATTAGCCGAAATTAACGGCGATCCTCTGCTGGTGGTGGGTAAGTATCAAGAAGGCCATGTTGCCTGCTTTGCCGCTGATTGCTCCCCACATTGGGGTGGGCCGCAATTTATGCAATGGGAAAATTATACCGCCTTCTGGTGCAATATATTGAATTCAATCAAAAGGAGAAATTAGAATGGAAGACAAAGCCAAGATTCAAGAAATGATTGCTGCCGCCTCCCAGGCCAGAGAGTTTTCCTATGCCCCTTATTCCAACTTTACCGTGGGGGCGGCATTGATCACCAAGAGCGGCAAGGTGTTCACCGGCTGCAATGTCGAATCCGTCTCTTATTCGCCAACCACCTGCGCAGAACGCGTGGCGATCCTGAAAGCGGTCTCCGAAGGCGAGCGCAGTTTTGAGATGATCGTGGTGATCGGCGGCCCCAGAGTGGGTGAAAGCAAGGCTAAAGGTTATTCCGGGCCTTGCGGCGTGTGCCGCCAAATGATTTATGAATTCGGCAAGGATATCCAGATCATTATCGCTAACAGCCTGGATGAGTACTATGTGCACGATATTTCTGAGCTTTTCCCACTTGGGTTCGGCCCGGATCATTTGTTGGGCTAAATAGCAGTATCTCCATAATCAGGGTAGCGGCAAGCTGCGCCCTGATTATGGGAATAAACTGTGAACTCCCTAGCACTCTACTCCCTCGACGATGAATGAACATTGCTAGCCAGTGTGAGCTCTGTCAAAGTATCGCCCTCACACCGGAGGGATCATGGTTCTGCAATCTACGCGTTGGCTAGCTCTCAGTTACTTCACCTACTTTTTTTCTTACGGCATCTTCTTACCCTTTTGGGGCGTTTGGTTAAAAGGTGAGGGCATACCGCCTGAAACCATCGGTATTCTGCTTGGCGCCGGTCTGGTTGCGCGCTTCCTCGGTAGTTTGTTGATTGCTCCACGGGTGAAAGATCCCGCTCATCTGGTGACGGCATTGCGCCTGCTGGCATTGCTGACGCTGGCTTTTGCCATTGGGTTCTGTTTCGGCAACGGCTGGGGCTGGCTGATGCTGGTGATCGCCGGCTTTAACCTGTTCTTTTCACCGTTGGTTCCGCTCACCGACGCACTGGCCGGCACCTGGCAAAAACAAATCACCATGGATTACGGCCGGGTCAGGCTATGGGGCTCGCTGGCGTTTGTGATTGGTTCGGCGCTAACCGGGCAGATGGTTTCCGTCTGGGGCCATAGCGCCATTCTCTACAGCCTGATAATCAGCATACTGGCGATGCTGTTGGGCATGATGCTGAAACCGAGCGTGATGCCGCAGGGGGAAACGCGCACCCACAGCGAAACCGAACGTTCTCTGTGGGAGATGCTTAAGGAAGGGCCCGTCTGGCGCTTCCTGTTGTGCGTCACTCTGCTGCAAGGCGCGCATGCCGGTTATTACAGTTTCGGTTCTATCTATTGGCAGGAGGCGGGCTACTCGGCTTCGACCATTGGTTACTTGTGGTCGCTGGGGGTGGTGGCCGAAGTGGTTATTTTTGCCAGCAGCAATTTCCTGTTCCGCCGCTGGAATGCGCGCAATCTGCTGCTGCTTTCCGCCTGTTGCGGGATACTGCGCTGGAGCCTGATGGCCAGTAGCACCGAGTTGGGGTGGCTACTGGTGATCCAAATTCTGCACTGCGGCACCTTTACCGTTTGCCATCTGGCAGCGATGCGTTTTATCGCCGCGCGCAAGGGGCCGGAAGTGATCCGGCTGCAGGCGGTTTATTCGGCGCTGGCGATGGGCGGCGGTATTGCGATTATGACGGTGATCGCCGGTTTCCTGTTCGAGCATCTGCAGGGTGGGGTGTTCTGGGTGATGGCGGCAGTGGTGTTGCCGGCGTTGTTTATCCGCCCACCGGCCGTTGCGGTCAGCAGCAGCCGTTAAGAGGTTTCCAGCAGCGCACGGATGAATTTGCGCTGCTGGCGCGCTAATGGCAATTCGGTATAAATCAGCGGCGGCTGTGGCGCACTGTGCTCCGTGGCATAGGGGGTGATCACCAGGGTGACGCCCTGCGGCGCGCCAGAATGCAGATAGTCGCGCAGTGGCAAATACTTGATATTAAGTGGCAGCAGCGTTAATTCGCGGATCTGATATTCCACTTCATCTTCCAACTGCGGGTTGTCCAGCGTCAGCAATAACACCTGTTTTTCCTGCAACGCATTGCCCTGCATCAACCAGGCACCGAAACTGATGGCGACCAGCCCGGCTTCTTCGCTGGAAAAATGAATACCGTATTCCTGTTCCAGCGGGGCCAGTGCCTCCTGGGCGGTACGCATCAGGCGCGGATACTTGCGTTCAACTTCCTCCAGCAGTGTGTTATCGATACCAATCTCAAAGCGACAGCGTTCTACCGCAGGGGCCAGATGGGCGAACAGCTGGCTGATCAAATCCTCTTTACTGCTAAAAGTCATGCCGGAAATCTGCTGGAAGCGCTCGACCATATTTTCAATCGCTGCCATTAATCGTAGATCTTCCGTTGAGTCATTGCTGTGGTAGCTGTGATTTTTCAGCATGGTAAACATCAGCACCAGAAAATCGTTTTCGCTGGTTTCGGGTGGCAGAGCAAATAACTGATTCAATGATTGATGCAGCAAGACGGTCGCCTGATGTTCCGGCTTCTGATGCAGCCAGTCGCGTTGTTCGGGGCTGAATGTCGGGTGCCGCCGGCGTTGGTTCTCCCATGCGCAGTAGCGCAGGTAGTGTTGCAGAAACTGACGATCGCGTCGATCAAAGCTGCGGTTGACCAGCGCTTCATACTCGCTGATGCACTGTTCCAGCTGCGGTGTCAGATCGGCGCTTTGCCCCAGAGCTTGCTGTAACCAGCGGGAAAAATGTTGATCGATAAATTCCGGGCTACAGCGCAGGGCTCTGCGCAGCCAGTGGAGCAGGCAGAGGCGTTGGTTGAGTGCGCTGCCCCTGATCCGGTAACCCTCATCGGGGTTACCGTCGATCTCCAGATGGTGGAAACGCTGGATTTCACTGGCAACCTCGGCTATATCTTGCCGGGTAATCGGGGGGGAAACGCCATTAATTTGGCTGATAGTCTCCAGTTGTACTGCGGGCACCGGCGCATACAACATCAATAACAGATGGCAGCGTCGTTGTTGACCGGAGAGCTCAGGCACGGGGGCAGTGTCCAGGCTCATATCACCTTCGGGCAGGTAACGTTTAAATTATGAATAAGCATAGCAAAAGGTGATGCGCGGCGCGGCAACGGCACCCGGTTTTACTTCGGCTTACAACTTTCGTCACAAATATTGGGCGAGATCGCGGCGGTTGAAGAACGGTTTATGTTACTTTATAACAATAATGAGTATCTTTTGATGATGAAGTTACGCTTTGTTTTGGCCGGTTTTTTAATGCTATTGAGCGCCGGCGCTGTGGCTCACCCGCACAGCTTTATTGATATGAACACCACCTTTGTGGCGAAGGATCAACAGCTGGTTGGCTTGAAAATGGTTTGGGTTATGGATGAAATCACCTCGGCAGATCTGCTGTACGATGCACAAAATGCCAAAAAAGACTCGGAAATATGGAAAAAGCTGGCGGCGGAAGTGATGGCCAATGTTCTGGGGCAACACTATTTTACGGATGTCTATCGCGACGGCAAGCCGGTGAAATACCTGAATCTGCCAACGGAATACCACCTGTCACGCCAGGGGCACCAGGCGGTACTGGAGTTTGTACTGCCGCTGGCCGAACCGCAGCCTCTGGCGGGCAAGCCGTTCGAGATCTCCACCTACGATCCCACTTATTTTGTCGATATGACTTATAAAGATAAAACGGCATTGCATCTGCCGTCGGAGATGGCTTCGCAGTGCAAATTCAAACTGATGACGCCCAAACCGGACTCCTCTTTACAGGCTTACGCATTGTCCCTCGATAAAAACGATTCACCCGGCGAAGATATGGCGCTGGGGCAACAGTTCGCCCAGCGGGTTAGCCTGCAATGTCAATAAATCTCAGCCAGCACCGGGCGCGTAAGCGACACTGGGCTTTCAGCCTGTGGCCGCTGCTGCTGTTTGCCGTGTTGCTGATGCTGGGCGCGCAGTTGGCGTGGCACTATTGGCCGCAATTACTGATGCAAAGCGTGGTGTGGCAGAAAGGGCTGCACCTGCAATTGGCGGGTTTGTTGCAGCAGGTAAAAGCGGCACCGCAACAGGCCGGGTTGGCGCTGATGTTGTTCAGCCTGAGTTATGGCGTGCTGCACGCCCTTGGCCCCGGCCACGGTAAAGTGGTGATTGCCACCTATCTGGCTACCCATCCGGCGCGGTTGAAAAGCAGCCTGAAACTGACCTTTGCCGCGTCGTTGGTGCAGGGACTGGTGGCGATCGCGCTGGTGACGTTGATGCTGGTGGTACTGCAACTGTCGTCCCGGCAACTGCACCAGAGCAGTTTCTGGCTCGAGAAAGGCAGTTTTATTCTGGTGATGCTGCTCGGGGTGTTGCTGAGCTGGCGAGCGCTGAAGCGTTTGTATTATGCGGTGAAAGCCATGCGTCCGTCGCCAACGCTGCGAATCAACAGCCTGCAACCGCTGCCGGCGGACCACGTTCACAGTGAGCATTGCGGCTGCGGTCACCGCCATATGCCGAGCGACAGCGAACTGCAGGCGGGTAGCGACTGGCGTACACAGACCGCCATCGTGTTGGCGATGGGAATGCGGCCGTGCTCGGGCGCAATACTGGTGTTGCTGTTTTCCAAGGTGATTGGCGTGTTTGTCTGGGGCGTTTTCTCGGCGTTGGCCATGGCGCTGGGCACCTCACTGACCATCTCATTATTGGCCTTGTTGGTGCATTACAGTCGCCGATTGGCGGTACGTCTCAGCCAATCACGTGCACCTGCGGCCTGGAGTGCGGTGGCCTGGGGTTCGCTGGCGCTGGCCGGTGGCCTGATTTTGCTGTTCGCCGGGCTGTTGCTGTATCTCACTGCCCAGTCGGAGTTTATCGGCGGCATCCGGCCTTTCTCCCGCTGACGGGCATAAAAAAAGCGCTGCAATAAACTGCAGCGCTTTTTCTTTATTCATTCACTTCGCGATATTAACGCTTCAGCGCTTCGCTCAGTTCTTCACGCATGGTGGAAAGCATGGCTTTCACTACGCGCGGGTTGCCGGCTACCACGTTGCCGGAGCTGAAGTGGTTGTGGCCGCCAACAAAGTCGGTCACCAGGCCGCCGGATTCACGTACCAGCAGTTCACCTGCGGCGAAATCCCATGGCTTCAGGCCTATTTCGAAGAAACCGTCAACGCGACCGGCGGCCACATAGGCCAGATCCAGCGCGGCAGAACCGGTACGACGGAAGTCGGCACACTGAGTGAATAGTTTGCCAACCACATTAATGTATGGCGTTGCGTGCTGCTTAACCTTGAACGGGAAGCCGGTCGCCAGGATGGTGCCATCGAGATCTTTGGCATTGGTGCCGCGCAGACGGTAACCGTTGAGCTGTGCGCCCTGACCGCGGGTGGCGGTGAACAGTTCGTTACGCATTGGATCGTAAACCACAGCCACTTCAGTACGGCCTTTAATGCGTACGGCGATGGAAACTGAGAAGTGTGGGAAACGTTTGATGAAGTTTGATGTGCCATCCAGTGGATCGATCACCCATTGTACGTCTTTATCTTCGCCGACCAATTCGCCGCGTTCTTCGGTAACAATAGTATGTTGCGGATAGGACTTGCGAATGACGTCGATGATCAGATGCTCTGCATCGCGATCGACGTTAGTGACAAAGTCATTGGTCCCTTTCTGGCTCGCTTCTACAGCGTCCGGGGTTTCGTAGTTTTTGGCAATCAGGTTACCGGCCTTGCGCGCAGCGCGCACGGCGATCGTCAGCATCGGATGCATGGGTATCTTCCAACTAGGATGTTAAAGAACAGGAAACGGCGCGAAGTATAGCAGGTGTTCGGCAAAATGCCTACGGCTGTGTTAAGCTGCTGTGATTTTCCGCTACGCTCAGAGTTTGTATGCTGCATAACATCCGCATTGTTCTGGTAGAAACCTCTCATACCGGTAACATGGGCTCGACCGCCAGAGCCATGAAAACCATGGGATTAACCAACCTTTATTTGGTTAATCCGCTGATAAAACCTGATTCTCAGGCGATCGCCCTGGCCGCTGGTGCCAGCGACGTGATCGGCAACGCCACTATTGTTGACACTCTGGATGACGCCATTGCCGGCTGCAGTCTGGTCGTGGGCACCAGTGCGCGTTCGCGCACCTTGCCGTGGCCGATGCTGGAACCGCGCGAATGCGGCATCCGCGCCGTGCACGAAGGTGAACATGCGCCGGTAGCGCTGGTGTTCGGCCGTGAACGTGTCGGCCTGACCAATGATGAGCTGCAAAAGTGCCATTATCATGTCGCCATCCCTGCCAACCCGGATTACAGCTCGTTGAATCTGGCGATGGCGGTGCAAATTCTGGCCTATGAAGTGCGTGTGGCTTACCTCGATCGTCAACAGGCAGGCGCGCCACAACTGGAAGAAACGCCGTATCCGTTGGTCGATGACCTGGAACGCTTCTATCAGCATCTGGAACAAACGCTGCAGCATAGTGGCTTTATCCGTCCCTCTCATCCGGGGCAGGTCATGAGCCGTTTGCGTCGTTTATTCACCCGTGCGCGGCCGGAAGCTCAAGAGCTGAATATCCTGCGCGGTATGCTGACGTCGATCGAGAAACAGGACAAACATCAAGGTAATTAATTTGATGTGAAATGACGGCTTGCGGTAATAGTATTAGTTATCTAACGGTTATAATGTGTATTTTATATGCATATTATCTGGCTTAGTCCAAAACGTGCTAATACTTGAGTAAATTACTAGGTTAAATAGTTGACTGATTTACTCAGGAATGTCAGACTTTCGGCCATGTTTGACCAACAGGTAACCACTTAGCTATGAGACTGACATCCAAAGGCCGTTATGCCGTAACCGCTATGCTTGACGTGGCATTGCACTCCCAGGAAGGGCCCGTTCCTCTGGCGGATATTTCTGAGCGCCAGGGTATCTCGCTCTCTTATCTGGAACAATTATTCTCCCGTCTGCGCAAGAATGGCCTGGTGGCCAGCGTACGTGGACCGGGCGGTGGTTATCTGCTGGGCAAAGACGCGAGTGAGATTGCCGTAGGTGCAGTCATCACTGCTGTCGATGAATCGGTAGACGCAACCCGTTGCCAGGGTAAAGAAGGCTGTCAGGGTGGCGATCGCTGCCTGACCCATACCCTGTGGCGTGATCTGAGCGAGCGCATCAGCGGGTTCCTGAACAACATTACGCTGGCTGAACTGGTGAACAACCAGGACGTGCTGGTGGTGGCGGACCGTCAAAACAACGATACCCGTCGCACGGCCAACGGTCGTCCGCAAGAAACTATCAACGTTAATCTGCGCGCATAAGCAGCTGGCGATATTTTTTTAGTTTTTGGAAGTGATGTACGGAGCACAAGAGCAATGAAATTACCGATTTATCTGGATTACTCAGCAACGACGCCGGTTGATCCGCGCGTTGCTGAGAAAATGATGCAATTTTTGACTCTGGACGGGACTTTTGGTAACCCGGCTTCCCGTTCCCACCGTTTCGGTTGGCAGGCGGAAGAGGCGGTAGATATCGCCCGTAACCAAATTGCTGAACTGGTTGGCGCTGACCCGCGCGAAATCGTGTTCACTTCCGGAGCCACCGAGTCCGACAACCTGGCGATCAAAGGCGCTGCCAATTTCTATCAAAAGAAAGGCAAGCACATTATCACCAGCAAAACCGAACACAAAGCCGTGCTGGACACCTGTCGCCAGCTCGAGCGTGAAGGCTTTGAAGTGACCTATCTGGCACCTCAGAGCAACGGTATTATCAGCCTGCAGGCCCTCGAAGCCGCGATGCGTGAGGACACCATTCTGGTTTCTATCATGCACGTGAACAACGAAATCGGCGTGGTGCAGGATATCGAAGCTATCGGCGAAATGTGTCGTGCGCGCGGTATCATTTATCACGTTGATGCTACCCAGAGCGTGGGCAAATTGCCTATCGACCTGAGCAAGCTGAAAGTTGATCTGATGTCTTTCTCCGGCCACAAAATTTATGGCCCGAAAGGCATTGGTGCGCTGTACGTGCGTCGTAAGCCACGTATCCGTATCGAAGCCCAGATCCACGGCGGTGGTCATGAGCGCGGTATGCGTTCCGGTACCCTGCCAGTACACCAGATCGCCGGTATGGGCGAAGCCTACCGTATCGCCAAAGAAGAAATGGCGTCGGAAATGGCACGTCTGCGCACGCTGCGCGATCGTCTGTGGAACGGCGTGAAAGATATGGAAGAAGTGTATCTGAACGGCTCTCTGGAGAACGGGGTGCCTAACATCCTGAACGTCAGCTTCAACTATGTTGAAGGCGAGTCGCTGATCATGGCGCTGAAAGACCTGGCCGTATCCTCGGGTTCTGCCTGTACCTCCGCCAGCCTTGAGCCATCTTACGTGCTGCGCGCGTTGGGCATGACTGACGAATTGGCGCATAGCTCGATCCGTTTCTCTCTGGGGCGTTTCACCACAGAAGAAGAGATCGATTACACCATTCAACTGGTGCGTAAATCCATCGGCCGTCTGCGTGACCTGTCTCCACTGTGGGACATGTTCAAGCAGGGCGTGGATATCAACAGCATCGAATGGGCACATCATTAATTCTCAGGATTCAGGAGCAAGGTCATGGCTTACAGCGAAAAAGTAATCGATCACTATGAAAACCCGCGTAACGTGGGTTCTTTCGACAACGAAGATCCTAGCGTTGGCAGCGGCATGGTGGGTGCACCGGCCTGTGGCGACGTGATGAAGTTGCAGATCAAAGTCAACAATGAAGGTATCATTGAAGACGCCCGTTTCAAGACTTACGGCTGCGGTTCCGCCATCGCCTCCAGCTCGCTGGTGACCGAATGGATGAAAGGCAAGTCTCTTGATCAGGCCGAAGCGATCAAAAACACGCAGATCGCCGAAGAACTGGAATTACCGCCGGTAAAAATTCACTGCTCAATCCTGGCCGAAGACGCCATTAAAGCAGCGATTGCCGACTACAAGAGCAAACACAGCGCCAAGTAATTATTTCTGAGTCATTTAGCCCGGCCTTGGTTGGGCTTTGAAGTGTGAGGTTGTGATGTCAATTACCATGAGCGACAGCGCTGCACAGCGCGTTCAGGCATTTATGAATAACCGTGGCAAAGGTCTTGGCCTGCGTCTGGGGGTGAGAACCTCTGGCTGCTCCGGGATGGCGTATGTGCTGGAATTTGTTGACGATATGAACGATGACGACATCGTTTTTGAAAACAAAGGCGTTAAGGTGATCATTGACGGCAAGAGCCTGGTCTACCTTGACGGCACCGAGCTTGATTTCGTTAAGGAAGGCCTGAACGAAGGCTTCAAGTTCAACAACCCCAATGTCTCAAGCGAGTGTGGCTGCGGCGAAAGTTTCAACGTCTGACAGTCCATCGTGCTCCCCCGCCAGGTGCGGGGGAACTTCATCCGATAACGCCCAGAGCACGCTATGGATTACTTTACTTTATTCGGGCTGCCAGTTCGCTATCCCGTGGACGGCAGCCTGCTTGCCTCTCGCTATCAGGATCTGCAGCGCCAATTCCATCCCGATCGTTTTGCAAGTCAGCCAGAACGCGAACGCCTGATGGCGTTACAACAGGCAGCGACTATCAATGAAGCCTACCAAACGCTGAAGCACCCATTAAAACGCGCGGAGTATATGCTATCTTTGCACGGCTTTGATTTGGGTAACGAGCAGCACACTATGCGTGATACCGCGTTCCTGATGGAACAGTTGGAACTGCGCGAGGAGCTCGACGCCATTGAGCGCAAAGCAGATGCACAAACCCAGTTGGCCAGCTTTGGCGCGCGGGTGAACGAGACGGTCAAACAACGCAGCGCTCTGATGATTCAGCAACTCGATAGCCAGCAGTGGATGGATGCCGCTGACACCGTGCGTAAGCTGCGTTTTTTGGACAAACTCCAGCAACAGGTTGAACAACTCGAAGAAAAACTGCTGGGTTTTGAGTAACACATTTTTGCTTGTGGAAGCTTCAATATGGCCTTATTACAAATTAGTGAGCCCGGCCTCAGCGCTGCGCCGCACCAGCGCCGTCTGGCTGCCGGTATTGATTTAGGCACCACCAATTCTCTGGTCGCCACGGTGCGCAGCGGGCAGGCGGAAACGCTGGCCGACGCCGAGGACCGCGATTTACTGCCCTCGGTAGTGCATTACCAGGCTGACACTTTGCGTGTCGGTTGGGATGCGCGCCAACAGGCAGCGCAGGATCCTGCCAATACCATCAGCTCAGTGAAACGTATGATGGGCCGCTCATTGGCCGACGTACTGGCGCGTTACCCGAACCTGCCGTATCAGTTTCAGGCCAGCGACAACGGCTTGCCGATGATGCTGACCGCTGCCGGTGCGGTTAACCCGGTAGGGGTTTCTGCCGATATCCTCAGAGCCCTTGCCGAGCGTGCGAAAACTGCGCTGGAAGGGGATCTGGACGGCGTGGTGATCACCGTTCCTGCCTATTTTGATGATGCACAGCGCCAGGGCACCAAAGACGCTGCGCGTCTGGCCGGGCTGCACGTGCTGCGTCTGCTGAACGAACCGACGGCGGCGGCGATTGCCTATGGCCTGGATTCCGGGCAGGAAGGCATTATCGCGGTGTACGATCTGGGCGGCGGTACCTTTGATATTTCCATTCTGCGGCTGAGCCGTGGGGTGTTTGAAGTGTTGGCTACCGGCGGGGATTCCGCGCTGGGAGGCGACGACTTTGACCATCTGCTGGCTGACTGGCTGCGTGAACAGGCCGGTGTGGCTGACCGTAGCGATCACGGTGTACAGCGCCAACTGCTGGATGCGGCCATCGCGGCCAAAGTTGCACTGAGCGATGCCGACAGTACTGTCGTTGAGATTGCCGGCTGGCAGGGCGAAGTGACCCGAACACAGTTTGATGCGCTGATCGCCACTCTGGTGAAACGTACCCTGATGGCCTGCCGCCGTGCGCTGAAAGACGCGGGCGTGAGTGCCGAAGAAGTGCTGGAAGTGGTCATGGTTGGCGGATCCACCCGCGTGCCTCTGGTGCGTGAGCAGGTGGGCACGTTCTTCGGCCGCACGCCGTTAACTTCGATCGATCCGGATAAAGTCGTCGCTATTGGTGCGGCGATCCAGGCGGACATTTTAGTGGGTAACAAACCTGACAGCGACATGCTGCTGCTGGATGTAATCCCACTTTCGCTAGGCCTGGAAACCATGGGCGGTCTGGTAGAAAAAGTGATCCCGCGTAACACCACCATTCCGGTGGCGCGTGCGCAAGAGTTCACCACTTTTAAAGACGGCCAAAGCGCGATGATGATCCATGTGCTGCAGGGCGAGCGCGAATTGGTGCAGGATTGCCGCTCGCTGGCGCGCTTCTCGCTGCGTGGCTTACCGCCTCTGCCTGCCGGCGGCGCCCATATTCGCGTTACCTTCCAGGTGGATGCTGATGGCCTGTTAAGCGTCACCGCGATGGAGAAATCCACCGGCGTTGAGGCTTCAATTCAGGTTAAACCGTCGTATGGTCTGTCCGACGCCGAAATTGCCGGCATGATCAAAGATTCGATGGCCAATGCGCAGAGCGATGTCGGCGCGCGCATGCTGGCGGAACAGCGGGTTGAGGCGTCACGGGTGCTGGAAAGCCTGCAGGGCGCACTGGCCAGCGACGCCGCATTGCTGAGCGAAGCAGAAAGCACGGCGATCCCCGCGGCGGTAGAAGCTTTGCAACAGGCGACGCAGGGCACCGATCCTGCCGCTATTGAAGCCGCAATTAAAACATTAGATGCACAAACGCAAGACTTTGCCGCGCGCCGCATGGATGCTTCCATTCGCCGTGCGCTGGCTGGCCATTCTGTGGATGAGGTTTAATCATGCCTAAAATTGTTTTCCTGCCCCATCAAGATTTATGCCCGGAGGGGGCAGTACTGGAAGCCGAACAAGGGGAGTCAATCCTCAACGTTGCGCTGCGCAACGGTATCGAGATTGAGCATGCCTGTGAGAAATCCTGTGCCTGCACCACTTGTCACTGCATCGTGCGCGAAGGTTTCGACTCTCTCGAAGAGAGCACTGAACTGGAAGATGACATGCTGGACAAGGCCTGGGGTCTGGAGCCGGAAAGCCGTCTGAGCTGTCAGGCACTGGTGGCCGACGAAGATTTGGTGGTTGAAATGCCGCGTTATACCGTCAACCACGCACGTGAAGGGTAAGAGGACAGTAGAAATGGGACTGAAGTGGACCGACAGCCGTGAAATCGGCGAAGCCCTGTACGACCAATACCCGGATACCGATCCGAAAACCGTACGTTTTACCGACATGCATCAGTGGATTTGCGATCTGGAAGATTTTGACGACGATCCACAGGCTTCCAACGAAAAAATACTGGAAGCTGTTCTGCTGGTCTGGTTAGATGAAGCGGAGTAAATAGCGTAACGGGCTGCCATAGGCGGCCCGTTTATTTTGTATCCGACATACCCGTCGCCTTTCAAGCTGCAGCGTTGTTGCCTGCACTCACTCCCCCCAGTTACTTACTCAAGTAAGCGCCTGGGGATGAGCGAGCTGGCCGCCTAGCTGCAACTTGAAACTCATAGGGTATACAATAAAAATCCCCAATAGATTTTGCGTGTGGCGTGAAAATGAAGGGGAAATCCGGAGTAAGGCTATGACAACTGAATTTATGCTGGTAACGCTGTCGAACCAATCTGCTGACGCGCGCTGGGGCGAGAAAGCGCTGCTGAGCACCGGTGCAGAAGGGATGACCATCCACCTGACCGGCAAAGATAAACTGGGCAGCATTCAACGTGCGGCCCGTAAGATTGACGGCCAGGGCATCAAGAATGTCAAACTGGCCGGTGACGGCTGGGATCTGGAAAACAGCTGGGCATTCTGGCAGGGCTTCCGTGGGCCGAAAGGCAAACGCAGTGTCGAATGGGCGCCATTGCCGGAAGCGGAAAGCAAAGAGCTGGAACAGCGCCTGAAGATTGTTGACTGGGTGCGTGACACCATCAACATGTCGGCGGAAGAGTTGGGGCCGGAGCAGTTGGCTACTCGCGCGGTTGATCTGATGTGTGACATCGGTTGTGAAGCCGTCAGCTATCGTATTACCAAGGGTGAAGATCTGCGTGAGCAAAACTACGCCGGTATTCACACCGTGGGCCGTGGGTCAGATCGTTCACCGGTGCTGTTGGCACTGGATTTCAACCCGACCGGTAACCCGGAAGCGCCGGTGTTTGCCTGCCTGGTGGGCAAAGGCATCACCTTTGACACCGGTGGCTACAGCCTGAAACAAAGCGCCTTTATGGACTCCATGAAGGCGGATATGGGCGGTGCAGCCACCATTACCGGCGCACTGGCGCTGGCAGCGGCTCGCGGTCTGAAACAGCGTGTGAAACTTTACCTGTGCTGTGCCGACAACATGGTCAGCGGCAATGCTTTCAAATTGGGTGACATCATCCGTTACCGCAACGGCAAAACCGTTGAGGTGATGAATACCGATGCGGAAGGGCGTCTGGTGCTGGCCGATGGCCTGATCGATGCGTCCGCACAGAACCCTCAGTTGATCATCGACTGCGCCACTCTGACCGGTGCGGCGAAAACGGCGGTGGGTAACGACTACCATGCGCTGTTCAGCTTCGATGACGCTCTGGCGCAAGAGCTGCTGGCCAGTGCGGCGGCGGAGCAAGAGCCATTCTGGCGTCTGCCGCTGGCTGAATTCCACCGCAGCCAACTGCCGTCCAACTTTGCCGAACTGAACAACGTAGCCGGTCCGGCCTACACGGCGGGTGCTAGTACCGCGGCTGCCTTCCTGTCGCATTTTGTGACTAACTACCAGCAGGGCTGGCTGCACATTGACTGTTCCGCTACTTACCGCAAAGGTGCAGTAGATCAATGGTCCGCTGGCGCAACCGGTTTGGGGGTACGTGCCCTGGCCAACCTGCTGCTGAGCAAAGCCAAGTAATTGAATGCCCACCCCGGTGGGCGTTATACCCGTCATCTTTCAAGTTGCAGCGTTGTTACCTGCACTCGCTCACCCCAGTTACTTACTAAAGTAAGCGCCTGGGGATGAGCGAGCTGGGCGCCTAGCTGCAAAATGAAAGCTATAGGGTATAGAATGTCGTTTATCCTCGGGGCCCAGCATGCTGGGCCCCGTTATTTGATTGCTGGAGTTTGCCATGAGTTCTCACCATCACGAAGCCGCCACAGGCGAAAACGAACTTGAACGCCTGTTGAAACTGGCGGTGACGGAGCCGGCCCATCGTCCGGCATTCTTTCGTGAACTGCTTGAGGCTACGGTGTTGATCCTCGGTGACAGCGAACAGGTGCAACTCGGTGGAGACATCACGCTGAACGCCGATACGCCGGTGAATATTCAGCATTGGGAAAAGCAGGAAGGCGGCAGTATCATCCCGTTTTTCACCTCGGTGGAAGCGCTGCAAAAGGCCGTTGAGGATGAACAGCCCTTCATCGCCATGCCGGCACGGGTCTTATTCGAGATTACGCAGGGTGCGGATCTGTTCCTCAACCCGAAGGCCGAGTACGGCAAGGAGTTTTATCCTGAAGAGGTGGCAATGCTGCTGGCCACCGGCGGCGTAAGCAAACCGGCAGAACGCTATATCGACAAGGATACCCAGATCCTGTTGGGCCAACCGGAAGAATATCCGTCGGCGATGGTCGATGCCTTGACCACATTGTTCAGCCAGCGCAAGCCGGTCCGCCGCGCGTTTCTGGCGCTGATGCACGATCAGGCGGTCGACGAAAAACCCAATCTGCTGGTCGGGCTGGAAGTAGACGGCGAACAAGGCGATATCGAGGCGCTGATCAATGAAGCGGGCAGCGTGGCCAGCGAAACCGCACCTAACGACGAACCGGTGGATTTTTGCCTGGTATCGGAAAAGGAACGTGGCGTCAGCCATTACCTGATCACTCATACCCAACCCTTCTACCAGCGCCGCTGGGGCAGTTGGTTACGCAACATCATCCCTTCTACCGACAAAACCCAGTAGCCCTGTTTTTGCTGTTGTAAGTTGTATCAGGGTAAAAGAGAGCGGCCAACCTCGAAAGGCTGGCCGCGTACAACAATGGGCGCCGGAAAACCACTGCGTCGCACCAAAACAGGCGGGGCGAACCCCGCCTTCAGGTTGCCATTTAACGTTTAACGTTACAGGACAACACTGCCGCTACCTCCGTATTTCCCTGTTTAAACGTCAGCTCACAAACTGAGCCACGTATAAGCCAGATGAATACCAAGAATGTTACGCATCCTACTGTAAATCCTGGTAAAAACAGTTTTCGCGACATGTCAGCCCTCCGTTGCATTTCTGCGGTTAAGAGGCTACCATGCTGGTGTTGATGCAGTATGGTGAAGCCTCATTCTGATTAAGAGTCAGTTTGGGGCTTTCTTCTTTCTGCTTCCCACCCAGGGCCTGAAGCAGAAAGCTTCAAGCGCCCGTCAGCAGTCTAACAGAAGCTTTAATTTCAAAGCTATACCGCCAGGTCGAGGTAAATTCGTTCAACCATTTCCGCCAGATATCGTTCAACAAAAAGACCCCGTTTGGGGCCTTTCATACGTCGGTGATTGTGGTTCAGGGTTTTAACCGGGCGAGCCCCGCGATGGCCTGTTCAAGATATTGGCGAGGACAGCCGAGGTTGATGCGGATAAAGCCTTTTCCCTGCTCGCCAAAGCTGATGCCCATCGAGGCGGCAATTTTCGACTGGTGGATCAACGCCTGCTGTAGGGCGTGATCATCCAGGCCTAAGGCGCGACAATCCAGCCAGGCAAGGTAGGTTCCTTCGGCTGGGGTCATTTTGCACCAGGGTGCGGCACAGGCTAATGCCTGCTCAAACCAACGCCGGTTGTCTGCCAGATAACCTTGTAAATCATCAAGCCAGGCTTCCCCCTGTTGATAAGCTGCCGTTGCGGCAGTCATCGAGAGTGCATTAAAGACATCCAACCCATGGGCATTCAGGCGTTCGATAAACGCATTGCGGGTGCGAACATTGGGGATCAGGAAATTTGAGATCCTCAGCGACGACAAGCCAAAGCTCTTGCTGGCAGAGGTCGCCGAAATCATCTGGTCATGCCAGGCTTCATCCAGATGCAGCACCGAGGTAAAGGTTTCGCCGGGCAGCGTCAGGTCGGCCCAGATTTCATCGGAAATCACCGTCACGCCATGACGACTGCATAGCGTCATCAACTGCGTCAGTTCGCTGCGGGTCCAGCATCGCCCGGTGGGGTTATGCGGATTACACAACAGCAGTAACGGCGGTTTACGCTGCTCAAAGCAGGCTTCCAGATGCTCGAAATCAAATTGATAACCCTGCGAGCTTTCCTTCAGCGGGTTTTCGAGGACTTCTCGGCCGTTCATGGTGATGATCTTGGCGAAAGATCCATAGTATGGTCCCTGGATCACTACCGGATCGCCAGGCTGGCTGAGCAACTGGATCAGGAGCGCCAATCCGGGCACCACCCCCTCAACGGAGGTGAACCATTCGCGCTGCAAAGGCAGATTGTGCCGTCTTGAGAACCAATTGATCGCCGCCTGGTAATATGCGTCATCGCGCTCACTGTAGCCAAATACGCCGTGATCAACCCGCTGATGCAGTGCCTGCCGGACTTCCGCCGGGCACTGGAAGTCAAAATCAGAGACCCACATTGGCAAAAGGTCGGTTTCATCGAGTTGCAGATAGCGGTCGATAAAGTCCCATTTCACCGAGCCGGTGTTGTGGCGGTTAACTATCTGGTTAAAATCGGTCTGTTTCACGTCAGGCTTCCTTACGCTGTAAATCGTTTTCTGGCTGTATTCTGGCAATCCCAAATCCGGTAAACCCATAAATCAGGGCGAAGACCACGGCGGCGTAGCATTGGATGGCCCACGGCAGGAGATCCAGCGTGCTGACACCCAGGGTGGTTGCCATATAAATACCTGCGGCGGTCCACGGAATTAAAGGTTCGATGACGGTGCCGGCATCTTCTACGGTCCGCGACAGGTTTTTATTGTCTAACCCCATGCGACGGTAAGCGCCTTTGAACAGCTCGGCCGGAATGAGCAGCGCCAGCTTGCCGTCGCTGGTGGCACCGGTCACCAGAATGGTGGTCGCGACTGTCGCGGCGATCAATTGGCCGGTGGTATGAACCACTTTCAGCAAGCGATTGATGATAACGGTCAGCGCGCCGGTCAGCGTTAAGGCACCGGCAAAGGAAAACGCACAGAACACCAGCAGAATGGTGCTCATCATCGAGGACATGCCGCCGCGGTTGAGCAGGCGCGGAACATCTAGGGCGATGCCGGTAATGCTGTGTCCCTGAGCCGTAAACATTGAAAGATTAAAGCCGTCCATCAATGCATTTAGGCCCTGCTGCAGGTTAAACCCCTGGAGCAGTACGCCAATGAATATGGCCAGGGTACAGGCCGCCAGCATGACGGGGATCACCGGCCGTTTGGTCACGGCACCCCACAGCACCAACACCGGCGGCAGGATCAGCAGCAGGTTAAAGTGATACAGACCCTCCAGCGCGGTCACGATCTCGGTGACTTTTTCCGGCGTGGCTACGCTGCCGACGGCGCTGGTGTGCCCGGCAATCAGATACACCACCGCGGCTAAAACAAAGCTCGGTATTGTGGTGTACATCAGGTGCTGGATATGGCTGTAGAGATCGGTATCCGCGACGATGGCCGCGAAATTGGTGGAGTCGGACAGCGGGGAGATCTTATCGCCAAAGTAGGCGCCGGAAACCACGGCACCGGCGGCGGCGGCCAGGGGAACATCCAGTCCGGCGGCGACGCCCATCAGTGCGACACCCACGGTGCCTGCCGCGCCCCAGGAGGTGCCGGTACAAACGGAGATCACGCTGGTAATAAAGAATGCGGCGATCAGGATATATTGCGGGCTAATCAGCTTTAAGCCCCAGTACACCATGTAAGGAATGGTGCCGCTGAACATCCAGGTGCCGATCAACCCGCCGACGCAGATCAGTATCATGATCACTGGCATGGCCTTGGCCAGTTTGGCGACGATGGACTCGATAATGTCGTTCCAGCGATAACCTTGCCACCAGGCCAGTGCGGCGGCAATGGTGGCCGAAACCAGCAGCAACGGCTCGATCCGCAGCCCAAGCTGGCCGTAGCCGACGATGAGCAGCAATAGCATCGCCACAATGGGCAGCATCGCCAGTCCCAGGTTGAGTTTCTTTTTGTTATTCATTAACAACTCCGGTTAAGGATGAGGGTGTGACGCCAGCCTAATGAATTCGTTTTGATTGAGATGTGAGCCTGGGCAACTGTCCATGTAATCGGTTTCATGAGTAGGCGTTGTGTGCGTTGCCTCTCATTTTTCAGGCTTGTTTTCTTGATTTGAGGTGTTTTTCTCGAGGGGGGTGACCGAGTCACGCAGGATCAATTCAGCGGAAAACATATTATTCTGCGGTGCCACAGTGGCAGCAGAGTTCAACTGCAGCGCCAAATTAGCCGCACGTCGCGCCATTTTCTCAATCGGATAATGCATGGTGGTCAATGACGGGTGAAGATATTTTGCCAGGGTCACGTCATCAAAGCCGACAATCGAGATAGCCTCCGGCAGTTTTATCTGCCGCTGGCGAAAGGTTCGCATCATACCGGCGGCCATCACGTCATTGAACGTCAGTGCGGCGGTAAAAGGGTGATCGCTTGCCAGGATCCTTTCTGCCGCTAATTCGCCCCCTTGCTCATTGAAGGGAACGCTGATGATCCAGCTACCCGGCACCGAGATCCCGGCATCATTCATGGCACTGCGATAGCCTTCCAGGCGCTGTTTTCTGTCATCGATGGGTAAGTCCGTCGTGATACAGGCGATATTGCGGTGCCCGTGCCGAATCAGCATCTGGGTGGCGGCCTGAGAGGCGCTGACGTTGTCCAGCCAGATGCAGCGGTTGGCGATGGCAGGCAAATAGCGATTGATCACCACCATCGCCGGGGTGTGGGCGGCATAGCGTAAAACGTCGGCATCGCTCATCCGGGTCACGTGGGCCACGATGGCTTCGCAGCCCTGATTGATCAGAAAATCGAGGCCGTTCTTCTCCAGTTCGGCCTGATGGCCGCCGCTGCAGACCATTAATTTTACGCCGTCTTTGCGCGTGACATCTTCGACTCCCCGTGCCAGACGCGAGAAAAAAGGGTCGTCGAGATTACCGGTCAACAGCCCCAGCATATTGCCGCTTCTTTTCGCCAGGGCCAGCGCGGCAGCATTGCGGTGATAGTTAAACTCGCGCATGGCTTTTTCAACCCGTTCGCGGGTGACCGGCTCCACATAGGCGGTGCTGTTGATCACCCGGCTGACGGTGGCCGTCGACACGCCTGCCCGTCGGGCAACATCTTTCATTGTGGCCATATCATTTCCTGCTTCAGGCTTGGGTGGCCCCTTTCTGTTGAAGGGAAAAAATTGAGCTGGGTCTGATGCTAACAGCGCTGCTATTATTCATCCATATTCGGATCTTGCGCCGACGAGTGTCGTTGCGTAAAGGCTGCCAGGGAGTTAAACGATGAAACCATACCGTTCAGGGGCATTTGCATCAGGCAAGAAGCTTTGTCAGGGGATCGCATTGGCGGGAAGCCTGCTGCTGCTGGCCGCCTGTGATGACGGCGGGAAAAAACCAACCGCAGCGCAGGCCGATGCCCAGGCCAGTAGTGTCACGCAGGCCAAACGGCCGGATGCCGCCGCGTTGGCGGCATTGGCGAAACGCGACGCCGGTAAGCCGCTGACGCTGCTTGATGCTTCCGAACTGCAACTCGACGGCGCCAGTGCCATGGTGCTGACGTTTTCTTTGCCGCTGGATCCGAGTCAGGATTTCGCCGCGCGAGCGCATCTGGTCGACAGCGTTAGCGGTAAAATCGACGGTGCCTGGGAGCTGTCAGATAACCTGATGGAACTGCGGCTGCGTCATCTGCAGCCCAACCGCAAGCTGGTGCTGACCCTCGAGAGCGGTCTGAAAGCGGTCAACGGTGCCGAACTGGGCAAACAGCAAGAACAGACTATTACCACCCGCGACATCAAACCGAGCGTCGGCTTTGCCGGCAAAGGCTCGCTGTTGCCGACCAAGCTGGCGCAGGGGCTGCCGGTGATGGCATTAAACGTCGATAACGTTGACGTTAACTTCTTCCGGGTGAAGGCCGATGCCTTACCTGCGTTCCTGGCAAACTGGGAATATCGCAATTCGCTCTCCAGTTGGGAGTCGGAAGAACTGCTGAAAATGGCCGATCTGGTCTACAGCGGCCGCTTCGATCTCAACCCGCAACACAATACCCGCGAACGCCTGCTATTGCCGTTGAGTGGCATCGAGGCCTTACAACAGCCGGGTGTCTACCTGGCGGTGATGCAGCAGGCCGGGCATTACGGATATACCAACCCGGCGACCCTGTTCACTCTCAGTGATATCGGCGTTTCGCTGCACAGTTATCATGACCGTCTGGACGTGTTTACCCAGGCTCTGGATGGCGGCGCGGCATTGGGCGCGGTTGAACTGCGCCTGCTGGATGAAAAAGGTCAAACGCTGACCCAGGGCACCACCGATAAGCAAGGGCACGCCCAGTTGGTGAAAAGCGCCAAGGCGCGGCTGTTGCTGGCGACCCAACAGGGCCAGACCAGCATGATCGATCTGTCGACGCCGGCGCTGGATTTGGCTGAGTTCGATATTGCCGGGCCGGAAGGCTACAGCAAGCAATTCTTCGCCTTCGGCCCGCGTGATCTTTACCGCCCCGGCGAAACGCTGATTGTTAACGGGCTGCTGCGTGACGCCGACGGCAAACCGCTGCCGGCCCAGCCGGTGAAGGTGGATATCGTCAAACCGGACGATCAGGTGGCGCGCAGTTTTGTCTGGCAGCCGCAGGATGGCTTGTATCAATATCAGTACCCAATCCCTGAAGGCGGGCCGACCGGAAACTGGTCGCTACGTTTCAATCTGGGCGATAACCAGCCGCGGCTTTACAACTTCAAGGTCGAGGATTTCCTGCCGGAACGCATGGCGCTCGA
Organism: Serratia sp. BIGb0163; assembly: GCF_024809935.1. Taxonomy (NCBI): domain Bacteria; kingdom Pseudomonadati; phylum Pseudomonadota; class Gammaproteobacteria; order Enterobacterales; family Yersiniaceae; genus Serratia; species Serratia sp. BIGb0163. The sequence goes on along the minus strand of NZ_JANUDZ010000006.1, from coordinate 142,558 downwards.
TATTACCGCCGAGAAAACCCCGCTGCGCCCTGACGCACAACTGGTGTTCGACGTCACCGGCCGCTATCTCTATGGTGCCCCGGCCTCGGGTAACCGTCTGCAGGGGCAGGTGTTCCTGCGGCCGCAGCGTGAGGCGGTCAGCAGCCTGCCGGGCTATGAGTTTGGTTCGGTGACGGAAGAAAGCCTGTCGCGCAATATGGATGAATTCGACCAGGCGCTGGATAACGCCGGCAAGGCGCAGGTGGCGGTGGACAGCAGTTGGGCAGAGGTAAAATCGCCGTTGAAAGCCATCTTGCAGGCCAGCCTGCTGGAGTCTGGTGGTCGCCCGGTGACGCGCCGCGCCGAACAGGCGATCTGGCCTGCCGATGCGCTGCCCGGCATTCGACCTTTGTTCAACAAACAACAGATTTATGATTATCGTAGCAACAGCTACCAGGCCCAGCCGGTGGTGGATGAAAACACCCAGGCTGGGTTTGATATTGTCTACGCCAATGCCGCTGGTGAAAAACTGGCCGTCAGCGGGCTGAAGGCTCGCCTGGTGCGTGAGCGTCGCGACTACTACTGGCAGTGGTCAGAAGGCGAAGGCTGGCAGTCGTTGTACGATAAGAAGGATCTGCCACTGGCGGAACAGTCTATCGATATCGCCGCCAACGGCAGCACCAAGGTCAGTTTCCCGGTGGAGTGGGGCGCATATCGTATTGAGGTCGTGGATCCGCAGAGCAATCTGATCAGCAGCCTGCGTTTCTGGGCCGGTTACAGCTGGCAGGACAACACTAATGGTAGTGGGGCTGTACGTCCGGACCAGGTGAAGCTGAAACTCGACAAACCGGCCTACCAACCGGGCGAGAAAGTGAAGCTGCATATCGAAGCGCCGGCCGCCGGCAAGGGCTACCTGCTGGTGGAATCCAGCGATGGTCCGCTGTGGTGGCAGGAACTGGATGTGCCGGCCAAGGGCGTTGATGTTGAAGTGCCTATCAATAAGGAGTGGAAACGCCACGATCTGTACCTCAGCGCATTGGTGATCCGCCCGGGTGACAAACAACAGCAGTCGACGCCGAAACGGGCGGTGGGGCTGTTGCATCTGCCGCTGGTGGATGAAGGACGCAAACTGGCACTGCAGCTGGACGCGCCGCAGCGTATGCGGCCGAACCAAATGCTGACGGTGAAGGTGAAGGCCGCCCACAGCAGCGGTAAACCGCCACAGCAAATCAACGTGCTGCTTTCCGCGGTGGACAGCGGCATCCTCAACATTACCAATTACGCGACGCCGGATCCGTATCAGGCCTTCTTTGGCCGTAAGCGCTACAGCGCCGATCAGTACGATGTTTATGGTCAACTGATTGAAGGCAAAGGGCGTTTGGCAAACCTGCGCTACGGCGGCGACGGTGATGACGAAGATGCGTTGTCGCGCGGCGGTAAAAAGCCGATCACCGCGGTTACCATTGTTGCCCAGCAGGCGCAGCCGGTTAAGCTGGATGCCAACGGCGAAGGCGAAATTCAGATTGCCATTCCTGACTTCAACGGTGAATTACGACTGATGGCGCAGGCGTGGAGCGATGAAGACTTCGGCAAGGCGGAAGGCAAGACCGTGGTTGCCGCACCGGTGGTGGCAGAGCTGGCGACGCCACGCTTCCTGGCCGGGGGCGACAGCACCCAATTGGCGCTGGATGTCAGCAACCTGTCGGGCCAGCCGCAGACATTAACCGTGAAACTGGCTTCCAGCGGGTTGGTGGCGCTGCAGGGGGCTGCCGAACAACAAGTCAGCCTGGCCAACGGTGAACGCACCACGCTGCAGATACCGGTGCAGGCGCTGGCGGGCTTTGGTCAGGGCGAGGTCGCGCTGACCCTCAGCGGTCTGGTGCTGCCGGGGGAAACGCTCAAGGACTATCAGCACAGTTGGAAGATTGGCGTAAGGCCTGCTTATCCAGCGCAAACCCGCCAGTTCGCCAGCGTGATCCACGCCGGTGAAAGCTGGAGTCTGCCGGCAGATGCCGCCGCCGGGCTGGTTCAGGCGACGACCGAAGGGCAACTGCTGTTGACCAGCCGTCCGCCAATCAACCTGGCGCGTTACATCAGCGAACTGTACGCCTATCCCTACGGCTGCCTGGAGCAGACGACCAGTGGGCTTTATCCGTCGCTGTATACCAACCGGGCGCAGCTCAGTGCGCTCGGGATTAAATCCGGCAGCGATGAAAGCCGCCGCAACAGTATCGACGTTGGCATCGAGCATCTGCTCAGCATGCAGCGCTATAACGGCGGTTTTGGTCTGTGGAGTCGCGACAGCCAGGAAGAGTTCTGGCTGACGGCCTACGCTACCGACTTCCTGTTCCGTGCCAGTGAACAGAACTACAGCGTCCCGACCGATGCGCTGACGGCGGCCAACAACCGGCTGCAGCGCTATTTGCAGGACCGTAGTCAGATTGACGTTGCTTCCACCCAGTACCCGGACCACACCCGTTTTGCGGTGCAGGCTTATGCCGGCTTGGTATTGGCGCGTCAGCAACAGGCACCGCTCGGGGCATTGCGACAGCTGTTTGAGCGCCGTGCCGATGCTCGTTCGGGCCTGCCGCTGGTGCAACTTGGCGTGGCGCTGAAGCTGATGGGCGATATGCCGCGTGCCAATCAGGCTATTGAACAAGGGCTGGCAACGCAGCGCAATGCCAAGGATTACTGGTTGGAAGATTACGGCAGTCCGCTGCGTGATGACGCGATGATCCTGGCGCTGCTGACCGAAAATAACCTGCTGCCGGCCGAGCGTGACCAGCGTTTGCTGACGCTGTCTGAGCGTCTCAACGGCGAACGTTATCTGTCTACGCAGGAGAGCAATGCCCTGTTCCTGGCGGCGCGCAATCTGATTGGCAGTGCTGAAACGCCATGGCAGGCACAAACGGCGCAGGGCAAAACCCTGTCCGGCAACCAGGCGCTGACGCAAAATCTGTCCGCTGAGCAGTTGGCGAGCGGTTTGCAGCTCACCAATACCGGCAGCGGTACACTGTACAGCCGGGTCGATTTGGTCGGTTATCCGCAGCAGGCGCCGCAGCCGCAGAGCAACGTGTTGAATATCCGCCGCGAATTCCTGGGGCTGGACGGCAAATCCGTGGATCTGACCCAACTGAAAAGCGGTCAGCTGATCCTGGTGCACCTGGACGTCTGGGCCGATAATCAGGTGCCGGACGCGCTGGTGGTGGATCTGCTGCCGGCCGGGCTGGAGCTGGAGAACCAAAATCTGGGGGACAGCAGCGCCAGCCTGGGCGAAAGCGCCAGTAGCGTGACCGAACTGCTGCAGGACATGCAGCAGGCCGATATCAAACATCAGGAGTTCCGTGACGATCGCTATGTGGCGGCGGTGAATATCGACGGCTACCGTCATACCACGCTGCTGTATCTGGCTCGGGCCGTGACGCCGGGCACATATCTGGTTCCGGCACCGCAGGTTGAGTCGATGTATGTGCCTGCCTGGCGTGCGCTGGGCGCGACACCACAGCGGCTTGAAATTGCCAAATGATCCTTTTTGCCCCGCCCGGTGATTTAGCCGGTGGCGGGGCAAAGGGGTGATACCTTCCTGATGAATCGATTTCTTACTCATTTACGTCGCCGGGCAGCCATCTGGCTGCTGGCTATTTTGCTGCCGCCCGTTTTGCTGTGGTTGGCGGACCGGCTGTGGCCGTTGCCGCTGAAAGATGCCGAGATGGCACGAGTGGTGGTGGCGGAAGACGGTACCCCGCTGTGGCGCTATGCGGACAGTGACGGCGTATGGCGCTATCCGGTCAGTCTGCAGCAGGTCTCGCCCTATTATTTGCAGGCGCTGCTGACCTATGAAGACCGTTGGTTTTATCGGCATCCCGGCATCAATCCATTGTCGCTGGCCCGCGCCGCCTGGCAAGACCTGCGTAACGGGCAGATTGTTTCCGGCGGCAGCACGCTGTCGATGCAGGTCGCGCGCCTGATTGATCCCCATCCACGCACTCTGGCCGGCAAGTTACGCCAGGTGTGGCGTACCGCCCAGTTGGAATGGCATCTGTCGAAGGATCAAATCCTTGAAATCTACCTTAACCGGGCGCCGTACGGCGGCACGCTACAGGGGATTGGCGCGGCCAGCTGGACTTATTTGGGCAAACCGCCTTCGGCGCTGACGCGTGGTGAGGCGGCGTTGCTGGCAGTGTTGCCGCAGGCTCCCAGCCGTTTGCGGCCGGACCGCTACCCGGAACGGGCGCAGGCTGCGCGTGACAAGGTGCTGGAACGCCTGGCGTATTATCAGGTTTGGCCAGCGCAGCAGGTGGCCGAAATCCGGCAGGAAGCGTTGTGGCTGGCCCCGCGCCAGGTACCGCAGTTGGCCCCGTTACTGGCAAGGCGCATGACACAGGGTAATCGTAGCCAGGTGGTGACCACCACGCTGGACGCTACCTTGCAACGGCGGCTGGAAGAACTGGCTCGCGGCTGGAAGAGTCAACTGCCGGAAAAAACCTCGGTTGGCGTATTGGTGGTTGATCACACCAATATGAAAGTACGTGCCTACCTGGGCTCGCTGGATTTGAACGATAACAGCCGTTTTGGCCATGTCGACATGGTGGCTGCCTGGCGCTCGCCGGGCTCGACGCTAAAACCCTTTTTGTATGGTTTGGCGCTGGACGACGGCCTGATCCACGCCGAATCGCTGTTGCAGGACGTACCGCGCCGTTTTGGGGATTATCGGCCCGGTAATTTTGATACCGGTTTCCACGGCCCGGTCAGCGCCAGTGAAGCGTTGTCGCGTTCACTCAACCTGCCGGCGGTCCAGTTGCTGGAAGCCTACGGGCCGAAGCGCTTTGCCGCCAATCTCCGTAACGTGGGGGTTGAACTGCGGCTGCCGGCACACGCCGAACCCAGCCTGGCGCTGATCTTGGGCGGGGCCGGTGCCCGTTTGGATCAGTTGGTGGCCGGATTCAGCGCGCTGGCTCGTCAGGGCCGGGTGGCACCGCTGCGTTTTACGCCTCAGCAAGGGATTTACGATCGCCAGTTCATGTCTCCGGGCGCCGCCTGGATTGTACGGCGAATATTGGCGGGAGAGGCTCGTCCATTGCCGGATGATGCATTGCCTGCCAGTGTGCCACTGGCGTGGAAGACCGGCACCAGTTATGGCTACCGCGACGCCTGGGCCATCGGCGTTAATGCGCGCTATACGATAGGCATTTGGGTGGGGCGACCGGACGGTACTCCGGTGGCCGGGCAGTTCGGTTTTGCTACCGCGGTGCCGCTGCTTAATCAGGTCAATAACCTGTTGCTGACCTCTTTACGCCAGCGTGGGGAAGGCATTCCGGCCGATCCGCGCCCCGCCAGCGTCAGCCGTGCGGTGATCTGCTGGCCGGGCGGCCAGCCACTGCCCGCGGGTGACAGCAATTGCCGCCAACGACGTCTGAGCTGGATTCTCGACGGGACTATTCCGCCCACGCTTCCCGCACCGGGTCAGGAAAGCCTGCTGGGCAGCCAGCCGCTGATGTGGTTGAACGCGCGTGGCTTGCGAGTGGCGGCGGATTGCCCCGGGGCGACACCGCGTCGGCTGGCCCTGTGGCCTACGCCGCTGGAGCCCTGGTTGCCTCCGGCGGAGCGTCGTGCGCAGCGCTTGCCGGCTATTGATCCGCAGTGTCCGCCGTTGCAGCAGCAAGAAGCACCGCCGCTGTTGATGCTGGGCGTGCGTGACGGCGCGATACTGCGCCGCCTGCCGGGCAATAATACGCTGGACTTGCGGGTCAGCGCCCAGGGCGGCGGCGGACAGCGCTGGTGGTTCCTCAACGGCCAGTTGGTGGGGGAAGGGGAGTCGCTGCTACAGACGCTGACCCAACCTGGTCGCTATCAGCTCAGCGTGCTGGATGAGAGCGGTCAGATGGCATTGCGCGAATTTAACCTCGATTAAGGTAAGTTTTCATAACCTGTGCTCTGGGCCGCAAAGTGAAGAATAAAGATAATGATTTTTTAATGAAATGTTGATTTTCCCGTAGGCAAGCGTTGGCAGCACACATATAATCTGCGCCACTTGAGAAGGCCGGCCCCCTGTTTGCAGACCGGCCTGTTTTGGAAGTTATACAGAGGCCATCATGACCGTAGAACGTACCTTTTCCATCATTAAACCAAACGCTGTAGCTAACAACGACATCGGCGCAATCTATGCTCGCTTTGAGCGTGCCGGTTTCAAAATCATCGCATCCAAAATGCTGCGTCTGACTCGCGAACAAGCCGAAGGCTTCTACGCTGAGCACAAAGGCCGCCCATTCTTCGATGGCCTGGTTGAGTTCATGACCTCTGGCCCGATCGTGGTTCAGGTTCTGGAAGCAGAAAACGCAGTACAGCGTAACCGTGACATCATGGGCGCAACCAACCCGGACAACGCACTGGCCGGCACCCTGCGTGCTGACTACGCGGACAGCTTCACTGCCAACGCCGTACACGGTTCTGACGCAGTAGAATCTGCACAGCGCGAAATCGCGTATTTCTTTAATGAGAGCGAAATCTGCTCACGTTAATTTGCTCGTTGCCTTTCAAGCTGTAGGGGGCGATATATTCGCCCCGATTGGCTCAGGCGCAGCATGCAGCGCCGCTACTCGAATTTTTCATTCATCGGCTGAAACAATAAAAATGCCCTGAATGTCTTTCAGACGTGGAAAGCTGCTACTAAAATTTGTACAATGCCGCGCCCCTGATGAGGCTTCTTGTCAGGGGCGCGCTTTTAGCGCCGTCACCGCAATTTATGCGGGTTGAACGACGCACTTACTTTCCACTCTTTCGCGCCGTAACGTGTAACAACGAGGCCAGAGATCAATTATGTTAGAACCCATCACGTCCGAGCACATCGTGTCTGAAAATAATTCGCTGACTACTCAATCCGTTAACGCGGAACAACCGGCTGTGGCCAAAATTAACCTGCTGGATTTGAACCGTCAGCAACTGCGTGAGTTTTTCGCCAAAATGGGCGAGAAACCCTTCCGTGCCGATCAGGTCATGAAGTGGATGTACCACTATTGCTGCGATGACTTTGAGCAGATGACCGACATTAACAAGGTCCTGCGCAATAAATTGCAGAGCGTCGCCGAGATCCGTGCGCCAGAAGTGGCGGAAGAACAACGCTCAGCCGATGGCACCATCAAATGGGCGATCAAAGTGGGCGATCAGCAGGTCGAAACCGTGTATATCCCGGACGGCGACCGTGCGACCCTGTGTGTCTCTTCCCAGGTGGGTTGTGCACTGGAATGCAAATTCTGTTCGACCGCGCAGCAAGGCTTTAACCGCAACCTGCGCGTGTCGGAAATCATTGGTCAGGTTTGGCGTGCGGCGAAAATTATCGGTGCGCTGAAAGTGACCGGCGAACGTCCGATCACCAACGTGGTGATGATGGGCATGGGTGAGCCGTTGCTCAACCTGAACAACGTGGTACCGGCGATGGAAATCATGCTGGACGACTTCGGTTTTGGCCTGTCCAAGCGTCGTGTGACCCTGTCTACTTCCGGCGTGGTGCCGGCACTGGACAAGTTGGGCGATATGATCGACGTTGCACTGGCAATCTCGCTGCATGCGCCGAACGACAAGATCCGCGACGACATCGTGCCGATCAACCGTAAATACAATATCGAGACCTTCCTGGCGGCGGTACGTCGCTACCTGGCAAAATCCAATGCCAACCAGGGGCGGGTAACGGTTGAATACGTGATGCTGGACCACATCAACGACAGCACTGACGACGCGCACCAGCTGGCAGAAGTCCTGAAGGACACGCCATGCAAGATCAACCTGATCCCATGGAACCCGTTCCCGGGGGCACCTTACGGCCGAAGCTCCAACAGCCGGGTGGATCGTTTTTCCAAAGTGTTGATGGAATACGGCTTTACGACTATTGTTCGTAAAACCCGTGGTGATGATATCGATGCCGCCTGCGGGCAACTGGCGGGTGAAGTGATCGACCGTACCAAGCGTACCCTGAAAAAGAAAATGGCCGGGGAACCTATCTCTGTACGTGCGGTCTGAATCCTATAGCATGATTTTTTTGTTATCTTACAGTCTGTTATGTGAATGGACGTCAAGGTGACATCAGACAAGGAAATGAATGCAGGCATGAAGCTGACTCTGTGGGGAACGTTGCTGGCGGCTGGTTTACTGGCCGGCTGTTCCGGTTCAACGCCGGAAGAAAAAGACGCGCAGTCACAAGCGGGCCAGACGCGTTTGCAGCTGGGTCTGGAATATCTCAAGCAGGGCGATTTACCCGCCGCGCGACAGAATCTGGAGAAAGCGGCAGACGCTGCCCCACAGGATTACCGTACCCAATTGGGCATGGCGCTTTATGAGCAGCGGATGGGCGAAAATAGCGCGGCCGAACAGCGTTATCAGCAAGCGCTCAAACTTGCGCCGAACAATGGCACCGTGCTGAATAATTACGGTGCGTTTCTTTGCAGTTTAGGGCAGTATGTACCGGCACAACAGCAGTTTAGCGCTGCGGCAGTAGCACCGGATTACGGTCAGGTTGCCGACAGCCTGGAAAACGCAGGTTACTGTTTTCTCAAGGCCGGACAGAACGATGAAGCACGTACCTTGTTAACGCGTGCCATGAAGATCGATCCGGACAAAGGCACTCCACTGTTGGTGGAGGCAGAAAAGCAATTTGGAGAAGGGAAGCGCGCACAGTCGCAACTTTTACTCGATAGTTATCAGCATGTTCTGCCGGCTAGCGCCGACAGCTTATGGTTACAGATTCGTTTCGCCGCGTTAGCCGGGCGCCAGGATAGCGTGCAACGCTATGGCAAGCAGTTATCGCGAAGTTTTCCACAATCCAAACAGTACCAGCAGTTCTTAGCTAATGAATACTGAAGCCTCCCAAGATAAAACTGTATCAATGACGACAGGCGAACGTCTGCGTCAGGCCCGTGAACAACTCGGGTTGAGTCAACAGGCCGTTGCAGAACGCCTGTGCCTCAAAATGTCTACCGTGCGCGATATCGAAGAAGACAATCTGTCCGCAGATTTGGCTTCAACCTTCGTGCGGGGTTATATCCGTTCCTACGCCAAGCTGGTGCGTTTGCCAGAGGATGAACTGCTGCCGATGCTGGCCAAGCAGGCTCCGTTGAAGGTTGCGAAAGTTGCACCAATGCAGAGTTTCTCATTGGGCAAGCGCCGCAAAAAACGCGATGGCTGGCTGATGAGCTTCACCTGGCTGATCGTTTTCGTGGTGGTTGGCCTGACCGGCGCCTGGTGGTGGCAAAACCACAAGGCCCAGCAGGAAGAGATCGTCACCATGGCCGATCAATCCTCTGCGCAGCTTTCACAAAACAATGAAGGCCAGTCAGTGCCGTTGACCGACAGCAATGCCGACAACAGCGCGCCTCTGGCTGACAATGGTTCCACGCCGGTAGATACCGGCGTTGCTCCACAGCAGTCTCAGACTCCGGCCGTTAGCGGCAGTGCAACCGCGCAGCAGCCTGCGGTGGTTTCACCAAGCCAGACAACGCTGCCTGAAACAACGCCTGCGGCTCCAACTGCGCCGTTACCAACTGCCGACGCGGGCGTGACTGCCCCGGCTGTTGATCCTAACGCGCTGGTTATGGAGTTCTCCGCCGATTGTTGGTTGCAGGTGAGTGATGCCAACGGTAAAACGTTGTACAGCGGCAGCCAGAAAAGCGGCGGCAAGCTGAGCCTGGCGGGTACCGCGCCGTACAAACTGACCATTGGCGCCCCGGCTGCAGTACAGATTCAATATCAAGGTAAGCCGGTTGATTTAAGCCGGTTTGTTAAGTCAAACCGTGTTGCTCGTCTGACCGTTGCCGCGCAGTAATTGCGCGGCCATTGTCGTTAAGTCAGGGCAACAATGGAGAGTAAGTAATGCATAACCAATCGCCCATCATCCGTCGAAAATCAACGCGAATTTACGTCGGCAATGTGCCTATTGGTGATGGTGCGCCGATTGCCGTGCAGTCGATGACTAACACCCGTACCACTGATGTTGAAGCAACGGTTAATCAGATCAAAGCGCTGGAGCGCGTGGGCGTTGATATCGTCCGCGTTTCAGTCCCCACCATGGATGCCGCCGAGGCGTTCAAACTGATCAAGCAGCAGGTTAACGTGCCGCTGGTCGCCGATATCCACTTCGATTACCGTATCGCGCTGCAGGTTGCCGAGTATGGCGTAGACTGCCTGCGTATCAATCCGGGCAATATCGGTAACGAATCGCGTATCCGTTCAGTCGTAGACTGCGCGCGCGATAAAAACATCCCAATCCGTATCGGGGTGAATGGTGGTTCGCTGGAAAAAGACATCCAGGAAAAATACGGCGAACCTACGCCGGAAGCGCTACTCGAATCCGCCATGCGCCACGTTGATATCCTTGATCGTCTCAACTTCGACCAGTTCAAAGTCAGCGTCAAGGCATCCGATGTGTTCCTGGCGGTGCAATCCTATCGTCTGTTGGCTGCGCGTATCGATCAGCCGTTGCATCTGGGCATCACCGAAGCCGGTGGCGCACGCAGTGGCTCAGTGAAGTCGGCGATTGGTTTGGGGCTGCTGCTGTCGGAAGGCATTGGCGATACTCTGCGCATCTCATTGGCAGCCGATCCGGTGGAAGAAGTTAAGGTCGGTTTCGACATTCTGAAATCGCTGCGCATCCGCGCACGCGGCATTAACTTTATCGCGTGCCCGACATGTTCACGTCAGGAATTTGACGTTATCGGAACGGTCAACGCGTTGGAACAGCGTCTGGAAGACATCATCACGCCGATGGACATTTCGATTATCGGCTGTGTGGTCAATGGCCCGGGCGAAGCGTTGGTTTCCACGCTCGGCGTTACCGGTGGCCATAAAAAGAGCGGTTTTTACGAAGACGGTGTGCGCCAGAAAGAACGTTTCGACAACGAGCAGATGATTGACCAGCTGGAAGCCAAAATTCGCGCCAAGGCGTCGATGATGGATGAAAGCAATCGCATCGCGGTCAACCTGCTGGAAAAATAAGCATTACACCGATACGGCGGGCTTTTTAGCCCGCTTGTTTATGAACCCGGGAGCAGAACTCGGTATTCGCGTTGAATACGGGGCGGCAAAGTCCCTATAATCGGGTTCATTTTTTTAGACAACGGACAGAGAACTCACGTGGCAAAGAACATTCAAGCCATTCGCGGCATGAACGACTACCTGCCGGAAGAAACGGCATTATGGCAGCGTATTGAAGGCATCCTCAAGCAGGTGCTTAGCGGCTACGGTTACAGCGAAATCCGCTTGCCGATTGTAGAGCAGACCCCGTTATTCAAACGCGCGATCGGCGAAGTGACCGACGTCGTGGAAAAAGAGATGTATACCTTCGACGACCGCAACGGCGAAAGCCTGACGCTGCGTCCGGAAGGCACGGCTGGTTGCGTTCGCGCCGGCATCGAACATGGTCTGCTGTACAATCAGGAGCAGCGTCTGTGGTACGTCGGTCCGATGTTCCGCTACGAGCGCCCGCAAAAAGGCCGCTATCGCCAGTTCCATCAACTGGGGGCCGAAGTGTTTGGCCTGCAGGGCCCGGATATTGACGCTGAGCTGATCCTGCTGAGCGCCCGCTGGTGGAAAGCGCTGGGGATTTCCGAGCACGTCAAGCTGGAGCTGAACTCCATCGGTTCACTGGAAGCGCGTGCCAACTACCGCGATGCTCTGGTGGCCTTCCTGGAACAGCATCAAGAGAAGCTGGACGAAGATTGCAAACGCCGTATGTACAGCAACCCGCTGCGCGTACTGGACTCGAAAAACCCGGAAGTGCAGGCGCTGTTGAACGACGCGCCACGCCTGTCCGAGTATCTGGATGCAGATTCCAAAGCCCACTTCGAAGGTCTGTGTGAACTTTTGGCGCAGGCAGGCATCCCATATACCATCAATGAACGCCTGGTGCGCGGTCTGGACTACTACAACCGCACGGTATTCGAATGGGTGACCACCAGTCTGGGCGCTCAGGGTACGGTGTGTGCCGGTGGTCGTTATGACGGCCTGGTAGAGCAACTGGGCGGGCGTGCGACGCCGGCGGTCGGTTTCGCCATGGGTCTGGAGCGCCTGGTGTTGCTGGTTCAGGCGGTTAACCCAGAGTTCAAGGCCGCGGCGACCATCGACGTGTATGTGATCTCCTCCGGTGCCGGTACTCAGAGTGCAGCAATGCAGCTGGCGGAGCGCGTGCGTGATGCGGCGCCACAGCTCAAACTGATGACCAACTACGGCGGTGGTAACTTTAAGAAGCAGATCACCCGTGCGGATAAGTGGGGCGCGCGCGTCGCCTTGATCCTGGGTGAGAACGAAGTCGCAGCCCAGCAGGTGGTGGTTAAGGACCTGCGCAGTGGTGAACAAGAAACGCTGGCGCAAAGCGAAGTCGCAGTGCGCCTGGCTCTGATGTTAGGTTAAGGAGAAGGACACCGTGGAAGTCTATACCACTGAAAACGAACAAGTCGACGCCGTGCGTCGGTTCTTTGCCGAAAATGGCAAAGCGCTGGCAGTGGGCGTGGTGCTCGGAATTGGTGCCCTGGTCGGCTGGCGTTACTGGCAGAGCCACGAAAACTCCAACATGATGGTTGCGTCCCAGTCCTATCAGGAAGCCAGCGATCGTCTGGCTAGCGGTAAGCCGGACGATGTAGCCGCCGCGGAGAAGTTTGCCCAGGCCAACAGCAACAGCTATGGCGTGCTGGCCTCCCTGGAGCTGGCGAAGCATTTTGTTGAGCAGAATGAGTTTGCCAAAGCGAGCCAACAACTGGTGTTGGCTCAGGGCCAGACCAAAGACGAAAACATGCTTTCGATGATTAACCTGCGTCTGGCACGTGTCCAGCTGCAGGAGAAAAAGCTGGATGACGCGCTGAAAACGCTGGATGGCGTGAAAGGCGAAGGCTGGGCGGCGATGGCGCAAGATACGCGCGGCGACGTGTTGTTGGCTAAGGGTGACACCAAAGGTGCACGTGAAGCTTACAGTAAAGGCATTGAGTCTAACGCTTCTCAGGCGCTGCAGGTTCTGCTGCGCATGAAATTGAATAACTTGTCCAGCTAAGGGGAATTCCCATGCAATTGCGTAAAACACTCTTGGTCGGACTGGTTTCCGTTGCCTTGCTGAGTGGTTGCTCACTGTTCAACAGTGAAGAAGACGTGGTTACCATGTCGCCGCTGCCGAAAGTTGAAAATCAGTTCACGCCGAACAAGGCGTGGAGTACCTCGGTCGGTGACGGTGTTGGTGAGTTCTATTCTCACCTGCGTCCTGCTTTCCAGGACAACACTATTTACGCAGCCGATCGTCATGGCATCGTGAAAGCACTGGATGCCGATAACGGTAACGAAAAGTGGAAGGTTGATCTCTCTGAGAAAACCGGCTTCCTGTCCAGCAACCTGCCGGCACTGCTGTCGGGCGGTATGGCGGTCGCGGGCGACAAGGCTTATGTCGGCAGTGAGAAAGCCGTGGTTTACGCGCTCAATACCTCAGACGGTACCCTGGCCTGGCAGACCAAGGTGGCCGGCGAAGCGATTTCACGTCCGGTGATCAGCGACGGTATGGTGTTGATCCATACCACTAACGGCCTGCTGCAGGCGCTGAACGAATCTGATGGCGCGGTGAAGTGGACGGTTAACCTGGACATGCCTTCACTGTCGTTGCGCGGTGAGTCCGCACCGGCCGTTGCCTTTGGCGCAGCCATTGTTGGCGGTGATAACGGTCGCGTCAATGCCGTGCTGATGCAGCAAGGTCAGTTGATTTGGCAACAACGTATTTCCCAGCCGAGCGGCGCGACCGAAATCGATCGTTTGAACGATGTCGACACTACGCCGGTGATTGTTGAGGGCGTTGTCTACGCATTAGGTTACAATGGCAACCTGACGGCGCTGGATCTGCGTTCCGGCCAGATCATGTGGAAGCGTGAACTGGGCTCGGTGAACGACTTTATCGTTGATGCAGGTCGCATCTACCTTATCGATCAGAACGATCGCGTGGTGGCGTTGAGCACCGAAGGTGGCGTGACGGTATGGACGCAGAGCGATTTGCTGCACCGCAATCTGACTCCGCCGGTGATGTACAATGGTTTCCTGGTGACCGGTGACTCTGAAGGTTACCTGCACTGGATCAACACCACGGACGGCCGTTTTGTTGCTCAGCAGGAAGTGGATAGCTCCGGCTTCCTGTCTGCGCCGATGGTAGCTGGCGATAAGCTGGTCATCCAGGCGAAGGGCGGAAAAGTTTACGCTTTCACCCGCTAACGCCGATCGTCGCACGGATTGCCAACGGCTCCTGAATGTTCAGGGGCCGTTTCGTATTTTTATAAGCTGCACTCCTGGTGTCTATCCATAGTGTAGTAACGCTTTGATTATTAAGTAATGAGGCTTCACAATGATACCTGTCGTCGCGCTAGTAGGGCGCCCGAATGTGGGTAAATCCACCTTGTTTAACCGTTTAACCCATACGCGCGATGCGCTGGTGGCGGATTTCCCCGGGCTAACGCGAGACCGCAAGTATGGTCGTGCTGAGGTTGAGGGTAATGAATTTATTATCGTCGATACCGGGGGCATTGACGGCACCGAAGATGGCGTTGAAACACGCATGGCCGGTCAGTCGCTGCTGGCGATCGAAGAAGCAGACATCGTGCTGTTTATGGTCGATGCTCGCGCTGGCCTGATGCCGGCCGATCTGGGCATTGCCCAGCATCTGCGCAACCGTCAGAAAGCCACCTTCCTGGTCGCCAACAAAACCGACGGTATGGATCCAGACATGGCCGCCGCCGATTTCTATTCGCTGGGCCTGGGCGACGTGCATCCGATCGCGGCTTCCCACGGTCGTGGCGTAGCGCAGTTGATCGAGCACGTACTGGTGCCGTTTGTCGGTGAAAAGCCGGAAGAAGTCGAGCTGACCGAAGAAGAGGCTAACGCCGCTTATTGGGCAGAGCAAGAAGGTGAAACCCTCGAAGGCGCAGACGAAGAGCCGGAAGACGACTTCAACCCGCAGGATCTGCCAATCAAGCTGGCTATCGTGGGTCGTCCTAACGTAGGTAAGTCCACACTGACTAACCGCATTCTCGGCGAAGATCGTGTCGTGGTCTACGACATGCCGGGCACGACCCGTGACAGCATCTATATCCCGATGGTCCGCGACGAGCGCGAATACGTGCTGATCGATACCGCCGGGGTACGTAAGCGCGGCAAGGTTACGGAAACCGTAGAGAAGTTCTCGGTAATCAAAACCCTGCAGGCGATTGAAGACGCCAACGTAGTGTTGCTGGTCGTGGATGCACGCGAAGGCATTTCCGATCAGGATCTCTCGCTGCTCGGCTTTATCCTCAATAGTGGGCGCTCACTGGTGATTGTCGTCAACAAGTGGGACGGCATGAGCGAGGAAGATCGCGATCACGTGAAAGAGATGCTCGATCTGCGTCTGGGCTTTGTCGATTTCGCCCGCATTCACTTTATCTCTGCCCTGCATGGTAGCGGCGTTGGCAACTTGTTCGTGTCGGTACTGGAAGCTTACGAGTGTGCGACCCGCCGCGTGAACACCTCAATGCTGACCAAAATCATGCAGATGGCTGCCGACGATCACCAACCGCCGTTGGTACGTGGCCGCCGCGTGAAGCTGAAATATGCGCACGCCGGTGGGTATAACCCGCCGATTGTGGTGATCCACGGCAACCAGGTGACCGATCTGTCCGATTCGTACAAACGCTACCTGATGAACTACTTCCGTCGTTCTCTGAAGGTGATGGGTACGCCGATCCGCATCCAGTTCAAAGAGGGTGAGAACCCGTTCGCCGGTAAGCGTAACCTGCTGACGCCGAACCAGATGCGCAAGCGTAAACGTCTGATGAGCCACCTGAAGAAAGGCTAATCATAAGAATGAGGGGCGCGGTATCACTACCGCGCCCCTTTTTTATTGGATCGAAATCGTTTTATTATCTGACTATTACCGCCGTTAGCCTGAAGGAACATCATGTCCTGGGAAACCTGGAGTTTTGCATTCAACGTCACCGTCCCCAATCTGTTAATGATGTTGCTGGGCATATTGCTGCGCCACTGGCGCTTGATGGACGACCGTTTTATCGATGGTGCCACCAAGTTGGTGTTTAACCTGGCGCTGCCCTGTTTGTTGTTCTTCAGCATCGCTACCAACCACCCGCAGTTGCTGGGCAACCTGCCGCTGGTAATCTTTGGCGCTATAGGCACCGTGGTCACCTTCCTGCTGCTGGAAGTGGCGGCTATCTGGCTGGTTAAAGAGCCACGTGAGCGCGGTGTCTTTGTGCAGGGGGGCTTCCGTGCCAATACCGCTATTGTCGGCCTGGCCTATGCCATGACCGCTTACGGCAGTGAGGGCGTGGCGTTAGGGTCGCTGTACCTGACGGTGACGGTGATCCTGTTTAACATACTGTCAGTTATTACCCTCACGCGCAGCCTGCAGGGCGGGCAGGGCAAGAGGATCAGCCGTTTGTCGCTGTTGCGCAGTATTGTCACCAATCCGCTGATTATCGGCCTGGTGTGCGGACTGGCTTATGCCCAGACCGGTCTGGGAATACCTCAGGTGATCCGGCAGACCGGCAGCTATATCTCCGCACTGTCGTTGCCACTGGCCTTGCTGTGCACCGGCGCCAGTTTAGACCTGCGCGCCATGTTTCGTTCGTCCAACGTGGCGGCGCTGTCTTCTTCGGCCAAGCTGTTTGTCGTGCCAGTGATAATGACGCTGAGTGGCTGGCTGTGCGGTTTTCACGGCGCGGCGTTGGGGATTATTTTCCTGTTCTCGGCCACGCCAACGGCTTCTGGCAGCTATGTGATGACGCGTGCGATGGGGGGGAACGCCACGCTGGCGGCGAATATTATCGCTATCACCACCGTCGGCTCGTTTTTCACTACCGCGTTGGGCATCTATTTCTTACGCTCATGGGGCGTGATTTAACCAGGGAGTGACTATGGAAGCGCAGTGTCCACAATGCGATCAAACGATGGAGTGGGTGAATGGTCACTACCATTGCACCGCCTGTAACAGCGATTATCAGCAGTTGGCCCACTGCCCGGATTGCGGGCAGCCATTACAAGAACTCAAGGCCTGCGGCGCGGTGGACTACCTGTGCCAGAACGGCCATGGGTTGATATCCAAAAAGCGGGTGTTATTCAGTTATCAGCCGTTGTAAGCGTTCACTCATCCACCTGACCGGTTTTCCACAGGTCGACCAACGCCTGCGGGGCGCTGGTTTCCGGGATCAGCAGTACGATTTCGCTGCGTAAAGTTTGGCTGTAATAGCTGATCTGCACGCGAAAATAACGTTGGTCACCGCAGCCGGGAGAGTCCGGTTGCCCCTCTTCCTGGGCGTAGGGCAGCGTCTGGTTCAACAGTTGATTCAGGCGCTGCCGTTGTTCTGGCGTAATGTCGGCCAGCGCAATGCGCCGCTGGCCCGCCAGTTTGGGAATAAAGGCGAAGCCGCCTTCACGCGCCAGCTCAATGACCGTGTCCTGATTGAGTGCCGGCAAGGGTTTCATTACTCTACCCCTACCTGATGCCAGGCCTGCTGTACCTTATCCGCCACTTTACTGTCGAAGCGCTGTTTGGCATGTTTCACCGTGGTACGGGCAAAGGTGGCGAAGTCAGCGTCCTGCGGCAGTGTCTTATCGCAAAGCGTGTCGTACCAGATGTAACCGGCTTTCTCCCAGGCAAAGCCGCCCAGAGCCGTGGCCGCCAGATAGAAGGCGCGGTTGGGAATGCCGGAGTTGAGGTGGACGCCGCCGTTATCCTCTTTGGTCTGAATGTAGTCTTTCATGTCGGCCGGCTGCGGATCTTTCCCCAGCAGCGGATCGTCGTAGGCGGTACCGGGTGCCGACATCGAACGCAGGCCCTTGCCGTTGATGCCTTTCGCCAGCAGGCCTTCGCCAATCAGCCAGTCGGCCTTATCCGCGGTTTGCTTGAGGTGGAACTGTTTGACCAGAGAACCGAACACGTCAGACAGCGACTCATTCAGCGCACCGGCCTGTTGGAAGTAAATTAGTCCGGCCTCGCTTTCGGTGACGCCGTGTGCCAGTTCGTGGCCGACTACGTCGATGGCGATGGTAAAACGGTTAAAGATTTCGCCGTCACCATCGCCGAAGACCATTTGCTGGCCGTTCCAAAAGGCGTTCTGGTATTCCTTGCCGTAATGCACGCTGCCGGTCAGCGGCAGGCCTTGATTGTCCAGCGAGTTGCGTTTGAATGCCTGCCAGAAGAAATCGTAGGTGACGCCGAGGTAGTCATAGGCTTCATCCACCGCCACGTCATGATTACTGGCCTGGCCCTCATTACGTACCTGTTTACCCGGCAGTTGGGTGCCGTTTTCGGCATCAAAAATATCGCGGATGACTTCGCCACCGGTCGAGGTTTTCGCCCCGGGGGCGCGTAACGGCTTGTTGCCGAGCAGGCTTTGAACGTGGTTCAGGGTGTGTAATGCGCAGTCGCGCTGCGGCAGGCTGCCGTGCTCAATGATCCGACGCAGCATATAAGGGGGAATGACCGAGCGCGCTGTCAGGGTCGGCATAGTGGCTCTCCTTGAGTAAAGATTCCGCCACTAAGTGTAGTTCAGACATCGTAAAGACGGTGATCGTGAGTGCTGACCGCCGGGCTGGTTTTATGGGGGCTGACGCGTTTGACCGAGGTGCGGACCGCCAGCTTGCCGTGCAGCAGCAGGTTGCATGGGGGCGCATCGGCGCGCAGCATGCGGCGTTGCAGTAGCTGAATGGCCTCATAGCCCAACTCGTCGCGCGGCACGTGTACCGAGGTGAGCGGCACGTCATGAATTTCCGCCAGATTAAAACCGTCGGTGCTCATCACCGAAATATCACCTGGCACGCTCAACTGCAATTTGTTGAGTGCCTTGACCGCGCCGACCGCCATATAGTCGCCACCGGCAAGAATGGCCGTCGGCAATTGTGAGCGCTGACTGACCCGGTTGATAAAGGTGGTGAGTGCCTGTTCGGCCTCTTCGCTACCGAAACCGGAGGTGGTGACCAGATGGCGACCCTCGTCAAAGGCGATGTTGTGCCGCGCATAGGCTTGTTTAATGCCCGCCAGCCGCAGCTCCATGGTGTGCCGACGCAGGCACTGCAGGTTCAGAATATGGCTGTGCCCCTGCTGGATCAGATAGTTGGCGGAGAATTCGCCAATCAGTTGATGGTCGGGCGACACGCTATCGAGCCGCATCTGCCGGTCGCTGCAGTTAATCAGCACGCAGGGTTTATTCAGATCGGCGGCTAACTGGTGAATATGCTCGTCATCGATACCGATAATCAGCGCCGCCTGGGTCTGCGGATCGCTCATCTTTTCCAAAAACAGCGCGCCGTCGCTGTGCAGTTCCTCAAGCCCGCAATAGCGAATACGTACCTCATGTTCTGCCAGCGCAGCGGTGATGCCCTGGATCACCTTGTAGTAAAAAATATCGGTACGTACGTCAAAGGCGCGTTGTGGCGCGAAGACCATCACGCTGTTCAACATCAGTCGACCGCTGGAAATCCCCTGCAGGATGCCGTTCTGTTGGGCGCAGGCCAGCACTTTTTGGCGTGCTTCGACGCTGGTATTGGACTTGCCGGCTAAAACGCGTGAAACGGTGCTGATCGACAACCCGGTTTGGTGGGCGATCTCCTGGATTTTCAGCTTTCCGTTCATTCTGTGATCTCCTTCAAATTTGGTGATGAAAATATTTTCACTGCATTTTTTCAGCGTACTGTCAGGCTTCGGTGGCCATTATGGCGAGCTTTTATCCTTCGTATGAAAATTTTTGCAAAAAACCACGTTTCGCTCACGCTTCCGGCTGGCTAGTTTGAATTGGTATACCAACTTTATAGATTTATCAGTCCAATTAATGGGCTGAATTATAAATAAAATGAAAATAAATCATGTGGTTGTGAAGGACGTGCGCCTGCTTCTGGGAAGCATAATGCAATTTAACACCACCCATACCTTCGCTAACCAAACGTACCCTACCAAAAAGCGCGCTGTGTCACCGGGCAGCCGTCGTGGAGAGAAGACAGATGAGTGTGGAAATTAATCAAAGGGTCGTCGACAGCGGCCGGCGTAAATTTAAATCACTGCGCTGGTGGATGCTGGCGCTGTTTCTGCTGGGTGTCACGGTTAACTACATCACTCGTAACTCGCTGGGCATCCTGGCGCCGGAGCTGAAAACCAGCCTGAACATGACCACCGAGCAGTATTCCTGGGTGGTTGCGTCGTTCCAACTGGCCTATACGGTGTTTCAGCCGATCTGCGGTTGGCTGATCGATGTGATTGGTCTGAAGATGGGGTTCCTGATCTGCGCCAGCATCTGGGCGGTGGTTTGCATGATGCATGCCGGGGCCGGCACCTGGGTGCAGTTGGCGATCCTGCGCTTCTTTATGGGCGGGGCAGAAGCAGCGGCTACGCCGGCCAACGCCAAGGCGATTTCCGACTGGTTCCCGAAGAAGGAACGGCCCATCGCCGCCGGTTGGGCGGGCGTCGGGTTTTCTATTGGCGCCATGCTGGCACCGCCGATCATCGTTATTGCCCACGTCTCCTTTGGTTGGCAGGGCGCTTTCCTGTTTTCCGGCGCGCTGGCGTTGTTTTGGGTGGTGCTGTGGTGGCGGTTCTACCACTCGCCGCAGCAGCACCCCAATCTGAGCCAGCAGGAGCTGGATCTGATCCGCGAAGACAACGAGCCGGAGTTACCCCGACTGCCTTTCCTCAAGTCGTTGGCCATTCTCTGCCGCAACAAAAAGTTCTACGGCATTGCCATTCCGGCCTTTCTCGCCGAGCCGGCCTGGGCGGTATTCAGTTTCTGGGTGCCGCTGTATTTGGCCACCGAACGCGGCATGGATTTAAAACACATCGCCATGTTTGCCTGGCTGCCGTTTTTGGCGGCGGACATCGGCAGCGTCGCCAGCGGCTATCTCACCACTTTGTACCGTAAATGGTTCGGCTGCAGCCGCGTCAACTCGGTGGTTGCCAGCTCGGTCACCGGCGCATTCATGATGGTCTCGCTGGCGTTCGTCGCGATCACCAAAGATCCCTATGTGGCGATCGCTCTGATCTCGATCGGCGGTTTCGGCCATCAGGTGATCTCCTGCATGCTCAGCGCGCTGGTGGTGGAATCATTCGATAAAAATCAGGTAGCTACGGTCAACGGTATGCGCGGCTCCAGCGCCTGGATCGCCAGCTTCCTGTTCACGCTGCTGATCGGCGCGGTCTCCGATACCGTCGGTTTCAACCCGCTGTTTATCGCCATGGGCTTCTTCGACCTGATCGGCGCCGTATTCCTGATTGCCTTGATCGCCGAACGTGGCGGTAAAAAAACACTTAATAGTTAAGTTGGATGCCTATGAAAACCTTAAAAAATTGGACGTTGGCCGGCCAGTATGCCGATCGCATTGAGCTGTTGGTCGATGAACGTCACCTGTTCTGTCTTTACGTGCTGGAAAACAGCCTGTTCCGCGTGTTGATTAAACGCAATGGCGAGTTGGCGCTGGATCGCACCTGGAGCATTGCGCCGCAGACTGATGTGCCCTGGGAAGGGCGTGATCGCTTGAGCGTGGCCGGCTTCGGCCTGCCGGGTTATCAGTTGCAGCAACATGAGGATCGGCTGGTGGTGACGACGTCTGCACTGCGCGTTACCGTGCATCAGCCGCTGTGGCTGGAGTGGGAGCACTGCAACGCCGCCGGTGAATGGCTTCCGCTGGCCGCCGATCGGCCAACCAGCGCTTACCTGCTGAACCCGCACGGTGACGGCGTGGCCCACTACCAGCGCCGTCAGGCCGCCGAGCGGTACTATGGCCTGGGTGAGAAGGCCGGTGATTTGGAACGCAGCGGTCGCCGCTTTGAAATGCGCAACCTGGACGCGATGGGTTACAACGCCGCCAGCACCGATCCGCTGTACAAGCACATTCCTTTCACCATCACCCGTGGGGAAGAGGCCAGTTTCGGGCTGTTTTACGACAACCTGAGCAGTTGCTGGCTGGATCTGGGCAATGAGATCGATAACTACCATCTGGCCTATCGCCGCTATCAGGCTGAAGCGGGGGATCTGGATTATTACCTGTTCCTCGGCCCCAAAGTGCTGGACGTGACCAAGGCGTTTGTACGTCTGACCGGCAAGACTCACTTCGGCCCGAAATGGAGCCTGGGCTACAGCGGTTCCACCATGCATTACACCGATGCGCCGGATGCCCAGCAGCAGCTACAGCAGTTTATTCAACTCTGTCGCCAGCATGATATTCCCTGCGACTCGTTCCAACTGTCGTCGGGTTATACCTCGATCGGCAACAAGCGCTATGTATTCAACTGGAACTACGACAAGGTGCCGCAGCCCAAACAGTTGAGCCAGGCGTTTCACGATGCCGGGTTAAAGTTGGCGGCCAACATCAAGCCGTGCCTGTTGCAGGATCATCCGCAGTATCAGCAGGCGGCGGAGCAGGGGCTGTTTATCCGGGATTCCGAAAGCGACCGGCCGGAGCGCTCCAGCTTTTGGGACGACGAAGGCTCGCACCTCGACTTCACCAATCCGGCGGCGGTGCAATGGTGGCAACAGGGCGTGACGCAGCAGCTGCTGGAGATGGGCATTGATTCCACCTGGAATGACAATAACGAATACGAAGTGTGGGACGGAGAGGCGCGTTGCCACGGTTTTGGCACGCCTATCGCCATCAAGCACATTCGCCCGGTGATGCCGTTACTGATGATGCGCGCTTCAATGGAGGCTCAGCAACGCTTTGCTCCCGAGCTGCGGCCTTACCTGATCTCGCGTTCCGGTTGCGCCGGTATGCAGCGTTATGTGCAGACCTGGAGCGGCGACAACCGCACCAACTGGCAGACTTTGCGTTACAACATCCGCATGGGGTTGGGCATGAGCCTGTCCGGCCTGTATAACCTCGGGCACGACGTCGGCGGTTTCTCCGGTGACAAGCCGGACGCCGAACTCCTGGTGCGCTGGGTGCAAAACGGCGTGATGCATCCGCGTTTTACCATTCACTCCTGGAACGACGACGCCACGGTGAATGAACCCTGGATGTATCCGGCCGCTACCCCGGCGGTACGCGAGGCGATTAACCTGCGTTACCGGCTGATGCCGTATTTCTACACCCTGCTGTGGCAGGCCAGTGCCGACGACGAGCCGATGCTGCGCCCGACCTTCCTCGACCATGAGCATGACGAACAGACCCTGAAAGAAACCGATGATTTTATGATTGGTCGCGATCTGCTGGTGGCCAGCGTAGTGGAGCAGGGGCAACGCCAGCGGCCGGTGTATCTGCCGGATAACGGCGATGGTTGGTATTGCTTCTACAGCGGCCAGTGGTTCAGTGGCGGCCAGACGGTGGTGCTGGAAGCCCCGCTGGAGCGCTTGCCGCTGCTGGTGCGTGCCGGTGCGGCATTGCCGTTGTCATCCCGCCTGGCGCATGTTGACGTAACGGCGGACGAGCGACGTGAGCTTAAGTTGTACCCGCTAAAAGGCTGTGGCAGCGCTTCTGGGCTGTTATTTGAAGACGACGGCGAGAGTTATGGCTGGCAGCAGGGCGACGCGCTGTGGCTGCGCTGGGAGATGCTCAGTGACAATCAGCGCATCACGCTGAACCTCACCACCGAGGGCCGCTTTAAACCGGCATGGCGAACCATCACCTTCAGCTTGCCTGCCGGAGAAGCGCGCGAGTTGTGGATCAACGGCGCGCCCGGCAACAGTTTTACGCTGGAATAAGCGGAATTATTCAGCCGCGCGCTTTTTGCGCGTTTTTTTGGCCAGGGTGATGGTTTTCACCTCGCTTTCCACCCAGCCATCCTGCAGACGGGTTTTCAGCAATTCACCCACCTGTGCCTGTTTGGTGGTTTTCAGCAGTTCGCCGCGTGGCGTTTGCGTCACGCTGTAGCCACGCGCCAGCGTTGCCAGCGGACTGACCGCCTCAAGCTGGCTGCAGGCCACACCAAAGCGCTGACGCCAGGCGTTGAGCTGCCGCTCCAGCGCCTGCTGTAAACGGTATTCCTGCTGCTGCACGCGTTGCTGATAGCGATGAATGCGTGCCTGTGGCTGCATCTGCGCCAAGCGCTGTTGCGCCCGCTCGCTGCGGCGTGAAGACAAGCGCAGTTGGTTCTGCATGCCATCTTCCAACCGACGCTGCAGTTTGAACAACAGCGTCTGCTGACGCGCCAGGCGCAGGTGTGGATGCTGTTGCTGCAAACGGTGGTTGATGCGGGTGAACTGTTGCTGGCGCTGCGCCAGATAGTAATCCATCGCCATTTCCATCCGCTGCTGCTGGGACTGCAACTGGCGCAGCAGCTCCAGCTGATTGCGGCTGACCAGTTCGGCGGCGGCTGAAGGGGTTGGCGCACGCAGGTCGGCGACAAAATCGGCAATGGTGACGTCGGTTTCATGGCCGACGGCGCTGACGATCGGAATGCGGCTGGCGAAAATTGCCCGCGCCACGCGTTCGTCATTAAAACTCCACAGATCTTCCAGCGAACCGCCACCACGGCCGACGATCAGCACGTCACACTCGTCGCGGCGGTTAGCCGTTTCGATGGCACGCACAATCTGCAATGGCGCTTCTGCGCCCTGTACCGAAGTAGGGTAGATAACGATAGGCAGTGAAGGATCACGCCGTTGCAGCACCTGCAGCACATCGTGCAGCGCCGCACCGCTGGCGGAGGTAATGACCCCGACGCGTTTGGCCGGGCTGGGCAAGGGTTGCTTGAACTGTTGGTCGAACAGGCCTTCGGCGCTCAGGCGCTGTTTCAACTGGTCGAACTGCTGTTGCAACAGACCGTCACCGGCAGGCTGCATGCTTTCGGCAATCAGTTGGTAGTCGCCGCGCGGTTCATACAGCGTAATGCTGGCGCGAACCAGTACCTGTTGGCCATTCTGCGGGCGGAAAGTGGTGCGGCGGTTAGTGTTGCGGAACATCGCGCAACGCACCTGCGCACGATCGTCTTTCAGCGTGAAATACCAGTGGCCGGAAGAGGGTTGAGAGAAGTTGGAAATCTCGGCGGAGAGCCAAATCTGGCCCATTTCCATTTCCAGCAGCTGTCGAACCGTCTGATTCAGGCGGCTTACGGTAAAAATAGACGGCGAAACAGGTAGCGACATGTGACCCAGATCAAATTTCAAAACAAGCACTTAATTGGTCGATACTACATGGCTGAAAAAGGTAATCAAGAGTTTTTGTGCGAAAGTACTGGAGGCAACCGATTACGCTCTGTATAATGCCGCGGCAATATTTTATCTTTTTCACAGCCCACTCTGGTGAGATATTGCCCATGCTACGCATCGCAAAAGAAGCACTGACATTCGACGACGTTCTCCTGGTTCCAGCTCACTCTACGGTTCTGCCTAATACCGCTGAGCTCGGCACCCAATTGACCAAAACCATCCACCTGAATATCCCTATGCTGTCCGCAGCCATGGACACCGTTACCGAAGCCAATCTGGCTATCGCGCTGGCGCAGGAAGGCGGTTTAGGCTTCATCCACAAAAACATGTCCATCGAGCGTCAGGCTGAAGAAGTCCGCCGCGTGAAAAAACATGAAAGCGGCGTGGTCACCGACCCACAGGCCGTGACTCCGACCACCACCCTGAAAGAAGTGAAAGAACTGACCGCGCGTAACGGCTTTGCCGGCTACCCGGTCGTGACCGAAGAAAACGAACTGGTCGGCATCATCACCGGCCGTGACGTTCGCTTCGTCACCGATCTGAACCAGCCTGTTACCGCCGTGATGACGCCTAAAGAGCGCCTGGTTACGGTGAAAGAAGGTGAAGCGCGTGAAGTCGTGCTGCAGAAAATGCACGAAAAACGCGTTGAGAAAGCGCTGGTGGTAGACGACCAGTTCCATCTGCTGGGTATGATCACCGTCAAAGACTTCCAAAAAGCGGAACGCAAGCCAAACGCCTGTAAAGACGAGCATGGCCGTCTGCGCGTTGGTGCTGCGGTTGGCGCCGGAGCAGGTAACGAAGAGCGCGTTGATGCGCTGGTCGCTGCCGGCGTTGACGTCCTGCTGATTGACTCCTCCCACGGCCATTCCGAAGGCGTATTACAGCGCATTCGTGAAACCCGCGCCAAATACCCGGATCTGCAGATCGTTGGCGGCAACGTCGCGACCGCTTCAGGCGCCAAAGCGCTGGCTGATGCCGGTGTTAGCGCGGTGAAAGTGGGTATCGGCCCTGGTTCCATCTGTACCACTCGTATCGTTACCGGCGTTGGCGTACCGCAGATCACCGCTATCGCCGACGCGGTTGAAGCGCTGGAAGGCACCGGTATCCCGGTTATCGCCGACGGCGGCATCCGTTTCTCCGGTGACATCGCCAAAGCCATCGCGGCTGGCGCATCCTGCGTGATGGTTGGCTCTATGCTGGCGGGTACCGAAGAATCTCCGGGCGAAATCGAGCTGTATCAGGGCCGTTCGTTCAAATCCTATCGCGGTATGGGTTCACTGGGCGCGATGTCCAAAGGCTCTTCCGACCGTTACTTCCAGACCGATAACGCCGCCGACAAACTGGTGCCTGAAGGTATCGAAGGCCGCGTGGCTTACAAAGGCATGCTGAAAGCCATTGTTCACCAGCAAATGGGCGGTCTGCGCTCTTGCATGGGCCTGACCGGTTGCGGCACCATCGACGAGCTGCGCACCAAGGCTGAATTTGTGCGCATCAGCGGCGCCGGCATTCAGGAAAGCCACGTGCACGATGTGACCATCACCAAAGAGTCACCGAACTACCGCATGGGTTAATGCTTTAACTTCTCCTGCGGGAGAAGCCGGGGTGGGGCGTAACGCTTCACCCCGAAAACACTATTTTCGCTCTTTTTCTCTGTTGCTGGAATTCGCCTCACATGACAAAAAATATCCATAAGCATCGCATCCTGATTCTGGACTTTGGTTCGCAATACACTCAACTGGTAGCACGCCGCGTGCGCGAAATCGGCGTTTACTGTGAGCTGTGGGCCTGGGACGTTAGCGAAGAGCAAATCCGCGAATTCAATCCAAGCGGCATCATCCTGTCCGGCGGCCCGGAAAGCACCACCGAAGCCAACAGCCCGCGCGCGCCAGAATACGTGTTCACCGCCGGTGTCCCGGTGCTGGGCGTATGCTACGGCATGCAGACCATGGCGATGCAGTTGGGTGGCCAGGTAGAAGGTTCCAACGAGCGTGAGTTCGGTTATGCCCAGGTGGAAATCACCACCGAAAGCGCATTGGTGCGCGACATCGAAGACGCCCTGAGCCCGGCCGGCAAACCGCTGCTGGACGTGTGGATGAGCCACGGCGACAAAGTGACCGCTATCCCGGCTGACTTCGTGACCGTCGCCAGCACCGATACCTGCCCGTTTGCCATTATGGCCAACGAAGAAAAACGCTTCTACGGCGTGCAGTTCCACCCGGAAGTAACCCACACCCGTCAGGGCCAGCGTATGCTGGAGCGTTTCGTGCTGGATATCTGCCAGTGTGAAGCCCTGTGGACCCCGGCGACCATCATTGAAGATGCGGTAGAACGTATTCGTCAGCAGGTAGGTGAAGATCACGTGATCCTCGGCCTGTCCGGCGGCGTAGACTCTTCCGTTACCGCGATGCTGCTGCACCGTGCCATCGGCAAACGCCTGACCTGCGTGTTTGTCGACAACGGCCTGCTGCGCCTGAACGAAGCCGAACAGGTACTGGAAATGTTTGGTGACCACTTCGGCCTGAACATCGTTCACGTGGCGGCAGAAGATCGCTTCCTGAGCGCCCTGGCCGG
This sequence comes from Serratia sp. BIGb0163, assembly GCF_024809935.1. Lineage (NCBI taxonomy): Bacteria > Pseudomonadati > Pseudomonadota > Gammaproteobacteria > Enterobacterales > Yersiniaceae > Serratia > Serratia sp. BIGb0163. Next base: position 114,887 of record NZ_JANUDZ010000006.1, on the reverse strand, counting down.
TGTTGACGAGCCGGAAGCCAAGCGCAAAATCATTGGTCGCGTTTTCGTTGAGTTGTTCGACGAAGAAGCCTGCAAACAGGCTGACGTCAAATGGCTGGCGCAAGGCACCATCTACCCGGACGTGATCGAATCCGCCGCTTCTGCCACCGGCAAAGCGCACGTGATCAAGTCGCACCACAACGTGGGTGGCCTGCCGAAAGAGATGAAGCTGGGCCTGGTCGAACCGCTGAAAGAGCTGTTCAAAGACGAAGTGCGCAAAATTGGCCTGGAACTGGGCCTGCCGTACGACATGCTGTTCCGCCACCCGTTCCCGGGGCCAGGTCTGGGTGTGCGCGTGCTGGGCGAAGTGAAGAAAGAGTATTGCGACCTGCTGCGTCGCGCCGATGCCATCTTCATTGAAGAACTGCACAAGGCCGATCTGTACAACAAGGTCAGCCAGGCATTCACCGTGTTCCTGCCGGTACGTTCCGTTGGCGTGATGGGCGATGGCCGTAAATACGACTGGGTTGTTTCACTGCGCGCAGTGGAAACCATCGACTTTATGACCGCGCATTGGGCGCACCTGCCGTATGATTTCCTCGGCCGCGTCTCCAACCGCATCATCAACGAAGTGAACGGCATTTCCCGCGTAGTTTATGACATCAGCGGCAAGCCACCGGCTACCATTGAGTGGGAATGATTTAGCGGCCGGTCTAGGCCGGCACTAAATAACAGCCATCACATCTAATCCCGCGTAACTGCGGGATTTTTTATGAAGTAAAAGAATTTTATGGAATTACCTGGCGTAGGTTCACAACGCATCTAAACCACAGTACTTTATATCTTTGCATCAGTGACTGGTTTGACGGAGGTGCTATGACGACATTGCCAACACGAATACCGTTACCTGAAGAGCTTTACGCGTCATTAAGGCCGCTGAGATTAGACGATGTTGATGCGTGGTCGGCGTATTTGAGTAAACCTGGCGTGATTGAACATACCAGTTGGGGGGATGTCGGCCCGACCAACCTCGAAACGCTGATTGCTGACTATGCCGAAGGCAAAGACTCTCTTCGTTGGGCCATTGTGGATCAGAGTGACGGTTTGCTCGGTACGGTTGGGTTGAACGAAATATCCCGCGATCATGGCCGGGCGGAAATTGCCTACGATCTTGACCCGAGCCACTGTGGCCGGGGCTTGGCGACTGAGGCGGCGAGTGCCGTTATTCATTGGGCGCACACCGTTCTGGGCCTTCAGCGTGTTCAGGCTACGGTTCTTGATAGCAATATATTGTCGATTGCCGTCCTGGAGCGAGTGGGCATGCAGCGCGAAGGTTTAATCAGGCAATACCGCCGCGTGCGCGGGCAGGCCAGAGATTATTGGATGTACGCGGCCATTAGTCGCGCAGGGAATTGAGGCTGCCAACCTCAATTTTCATTCTATTGGCTTTGCTCATCATATTTTTTCTGGCAGTCCTGAATCGTCTCCATATTCCCCAGCGTCCAATTAAACAGGATTGCAAACGGCTCCTGTAACGATTGGCCGAGTGGGGTCAGTGAATACTCGACGCCCAGTACCCGCCCATCCAGAACCCTGCGTTTCACCATGCCGTTGCGTTCCAGCTTACGCAGTGTCTGGGTCAGTACGCGCTGAGTGACGCCGTCAAGGCGGCGCTTAATCGCGTTGAAACGCCGTGGCTCGCGAAGCACTTCCAGCACCATCATCGACCATTTATCTGCGATCTGGTCGAGAATGATTCGGCTTGGGCAGTCGGCCCGGTAGATAGGATCTGTCTCGTTCATAGGTATCCTCCAGCATCCCTGGGATGTTTAAAGTGCGTAATTGACCCTAGGTATGCAAAGTATACCATGCGGTGAACAGCACCCAAACCCGCTGCCACTTTCTTCCCCACCACCCAGGATATTGACATGACAGATACAGATTTCAGCAGGCTGAGTATTTCCCATGACCATGGCGTATCGACGATCACGATCGACAATCCTCCGGTCAACGTGCTTGATGTGTCTTTGATGTCGGAGATCAGCCGCTTTCTTGTTGCTGTTCGTGACGATCCGGACACGCGAGTGTTGGTATTCCAGAGCGCAAATCCCGAGTTTTTTATTGCTCATGTCGACATGACCTTAATCGATGAGCCGCACGCTTTCGATGAGCTTGCACGCCATGCTCCAGAAGGCCTTAATCCGTTCCAGGCATTCGGTGAGCTTCTGCGGGAGCAGCCGCAGGTCACGATCGTCAAGCTTGCCGGGCTGGCACGCGGCGGTGGTGCCGAGTTTGTTGCGGCGGCCGACATGGCGTTTGCCGCCGAGGGGTTGGCGGGGCTTGCCCAGTGTGAGGCCTTGATGGGTATCACGCCCGGCGGTGGCGCTACCCAGTATCTGACCAGCCGGATGACGCGCGGTCGTGCGCTTGAAGTGATCCTGGGTGCCGAACTGATCGACGCCGCTACGGCGGAACGTTACGGATGGATCAATCGCGCATTACCTGCTGCCGAACTCGATGATTTCGTCGATCGGTTGGCTCGCAACATTGCGGCATTGCCCGAGGGCGTTATTGCGGCGGCCAAACAGGCGATGCCTGCACCAGATCTGCGGGAAGGCTTTTATCGTGAACACGATGCCTGGGCTGGGCTGTTCGCACGGCCCGCAGCAGAAAAACTCATTCGGGGCGGATTGAAGGCAGGTGCTCAGACCCGGGCTGGCGAGCGCAACCTTGAGGGCCTGCTGCGCGGCCTCGAGATCTAAAGGAATGCCACTCCTGAAATCGGACCCATGCGGAAACGAAATTCTGGCATGGGTTCACCGGTATAAAGCCTACCGGCTAACTGAGGCTGCCCATTGCGACAGCAATGCATAGAGTTTCGCGGGTTCCAGCGGTTTTCGCAGTACCAGATAACCTTCCTGCTCGGCCTCTTGCAAAGTGGGTGAGTTAAATTCCCCGCTGACCATGGCACCGCTGGTATCCGGCAGGCGTTCAAACAGCGCTTTCAATATATCGAACCCGCTCTCGCCAGAGCGGAGCCGTTGATCGCACAGCACGGCAAAAGGGCTGAAGCCTTCATCGATAATCGCAAATGCCTCCTCTGCACAGGCCGCACAGCGTACTGTGAGGCCCCAGGTGCTCATCAAACTCGACCAGGCGGAAGTCACCAGTGGGTCATCGTCCACCACCAGACAGGAACCGTACAGCGGCGCATAGCGGATGGGAGTGAGGCTATTTGAGTAACTGTTTGCGCTTTCTGGTAGCTCGCATTCGCCGTTGTAAAGGGCAAAGCGCATCCAGAAACGGGAACCCTTGCCTTCAACGGATTGCATGCCGTATTTCACCTTCATCAGTTTGGCGCAGCGTGCCACTACCGCCAGCCCTAATCCATGGCCGGCACTATCGATTTTCCACGCCAGCTCAGGGCGATAATAGGGGGAAAAAACTTTGCCTTTCTCTTCGTCGGCGATGCCAACGCCGGTGTCCCAAACTTCAATTAAGCATTCCGCTCCCTGAGGGCGGATGGCTATCAGCACGCCTCCTTTTTGCGTATAACGCAGTGCATTTTGTATCAGGTTAATCAGTGATTGCCTGATGAGTAGCTGATCGCCCATCACATAAATTCGGCGCTTGGGCCGCCATGCCCGTAATGATAATGCCCGGCTGTTCGCCTCTTCGCGAAACAGGGTCATCACCGAGTCGAGCAGCATTCCAATGTCCACATGGGTCGTTGCCGTGCTGACGTTGCCGGATTCAATCTTGCTGAGATCGAGTAAGGAATTAAACATAAGATGCACGGATCTTACGCTTTGCTGCAGATCCAATAGCTGAGGGATGAGCGTGACATCGCGGTTTTTATGGATAATGGCTTCGATCAAAAAACCCATGGCGTGCACCGGTTGACGCAAATCATGACTGGCGGTAGTAAGAAATTGGTTTTTATCCAATAACGCCTGCTCTGCTTCCTCTTTGGCTTGTCTGAATTGCTCCGCAAGACGGGAGCTTTCCTCTTCGAGGCGGGCTTGCTGGATAAAGAATTTATGGGAGCTTAATGCGTGGCGGTAGATGGCGAACCCATAAAGCAGGTTAAGCATCAGCACAATAAGCATGACATCGTTTAATCGCCAGATGATGCCAATATTCAGTATGCTCCAGCAGGAAAAGAAAAACAGAGTAAAGGTGCTAATGACTGGCGTTAAATGTGTTGCGTTGGCCGCAACGATAGCCGCGATACTGATGTTCAATAATAAGAAAAAGTCAAAATTGTTTATCTGTGGCGTGATTATATATAACGAAGAAATACCCAGCCCATGAACGAAGGCAACTTTATTGATATGGGGTAACCAGCGGCGAAGAATAACGTCCGCATCTTTTTTTATTGTTTCTCTCTTATAGCTGCGATGCCATAACCTGATGGCGACGGCGCAGAACAAATATAAGACTATCCAGAGGCTAATCGGCCATAGGTTTTCACCCAGTAAATAAATCCAAATAGCGAAAGGAATACCAACAAAGGGCACTGCGCTGAAGCTAAATACCAGGCGTATAAATGTATTGTCCAGCAGACGGATTTGCGCACGGGGAGAAATACCATCATCTTGTAAAGATTGAAGTAACTTCATTGTAATGGCCCCGATCGGCCGTGGAGCAGGGTGATCGCCTCTACCCGACTATTCACACCTATCTTTTTCAGAATATTACTGATGTGCTCTTTAACTGTGGGTTCTGAAATTGAAAGTTGTGAGGCTATTCTTTTATTAGGAAAACCACGCAACATCATGGCAAGCACTTCAACCTGTCGCGGCGTTAGATTTAAATGTTGCAAATGGTTTTGGACGGGCGTTACACCCGTCGCATTATCCTGAGGAAACCATAGTCGATTGTCTGTGAGTGTGGCTACGGCTTTGGCGAATAATTCAGGAGATTCATTTTTAAGCACGAAACCATGGCCGCCGGCCTCTCGAACCTTTTGCCATATTTCATTGTTGTCGTCGCCACTCACCACCAATAAGCGAATTTGTGAATAACGTTCATTCATCTCTTTGAGGAATTTAAGCGCCGTGCCATTGGATAGCCAAAAATCTATAACCATTAAACGAGGAGGGCCATTTAGCATAATGTGGCGATAGCAATGATCTTCGTTGGTCGCCATGTGGACATGTTTAAATCGACAATGCGTATTAAGAAAATTGGCGATGCCACTTGCCACCAAAGGATGGTCATCAACGACCAGTGCATACTCCTGTCCCAAAGCTAGCTCCTTCGTATAAACGTATCGGATGGTTCCGGTAATCTCTTATTATCCACCCTCCCTACTTTAGGAGGGTTTTTTCGTTTAGGAAAGAGAAATATATTATGCGGGGATTTGGATAAGATAAAACATAGAGCCATTCAGCGTTTGGATCTGTTTGGTTGAAAAGGATAATTTATGAAGAAACCATTTATCGCTCTGGCCGTTACTTTACTGGTCGCCGGTTGTTCAACGTTGAAAACCGATCAGGCAATACCTTTGCTGCAGGCGGAAACGGCTAAAATGCTGGGGCTGGGCTCATCAGACGAAATTACCGTGACCAATGTTAACGGCGCCCAGCCCGACGCACTCGGTGGACAAAAACTCACTTACCGCGCCACCACTGAAAAAGGGCGAATTTTCGACTGCTCTTCGATGATGATGCCAGGGTTTTTAGGATCTGCGCCATCGCTGACCGCCCCGAGCTGTACCCCGGTTGTCACGCATAAATAATCTCCTGTGGGTGTGAGCCGAGGGGAAAAATCAGTATTGACCCGCAAGCCCAATAAGTTTGGCATCGACGCGTTAGCGCTGGGGGGCAATAAGCTTGCGTCTCGATGGTAATCAGTTTGTGTTTGCGGCATTACGCACTCTACACCCTCTAATACATTGAATTTTTCATATAAATAATAATTTTGATGGCTCTAAGTTAATTAGGCCGGAGAGAAAACATGAAAGATAAAATATCGCATCATTTAGCGGTAAGAAAACCGCTTTCCAAAATTTACCTCGCACTTTTTTCCGCGCCATTGCTATTGATGGGGTCTGCCGATATGGCTCGGGCCGACGATGTTATATTCGATGGTGAATCCAAAGTGACAGAACCCTTAGCCTACAGCGGGAATGTTTACGTCGGTCGCAATCAAAGTGGAAACCTGTTGATAGATAATGGCCAGGTCGGCGGCTATAACATCAATATCGGCACCCGCTCAGACGGCAAAATTTATGAAAGCCTGGTCACGGTCAGAGGACCTAATGCGGTATTGAGTGCCGTAAACGATCAAAATGTTCTGCGTGGCAGTTTAAACCTCGGCCAGGGGACATTGCGGGTTGAAGATGGCGGGCTGGCCAGTGCGAAAGAAATTATCGTCGGCACTACCGGGGGTTACGACAGCCATTTGAATGTTAAAGGTGCCGGTTCCAGGGTTACCAGCGACAGGCTTGGCATCGGTTTTGGGCAGGGCGCGCGTTCCACCCTGCTGATTGAAGATGGCGGGGTGGTGACAACCACGGCCGCCGCCAGAATAGACAGCGGATTCAAGCCTGATGAGGCCGACAAGCTGAACCCCAAAGCCACGGTGACGGGTAAAAACTCGCAGTGGAACATCAGCCAAACGCTCACGGCCAACGGCGATGTTGACGTGCTCAATGGCGGCGTGGTTAACGTCGGCAGCGCGGAAATTGCCGGCGTTTCTGGCTCGCGAAAAACTGCCGAGCTTTATATTGCTGGTGAAGGCTCGCGCTTTACCAGTGCCGGCAGCGTCAACGTGGGAGATTATGGCAACGGTGTGCTGTCGGTGGTGGACGGCGGAACATTCTCCGCCGGGGCTAACGAGCTGCGGTTGGGCGATACCGGTTCCGGTTCGAACAGGGGCGCGCTAATCATCGGCAGCCGCGGCAATATGGATACCGGCACCGGCCTGACCGAACCCACGCTCGGTGCGGCGGGCGGCGCGGGTACCCTCGATGCCCAAACGGTGGTCAATCTGCGCGGTGGGTTGTTCGGCAGCTACGTGTACTTTAACCATACCTCCGACAACTATGATTTCCGCAATAAGATGGTTGGCGAAGGTGAGGTGATCAACACCGCCGGGCAGACGACGCTGAGCGGGGATCTTACCCAGCTTAAGGCGAACGTAACCGCCCGTGGCGGTAAAATCATCATTAACAGCGATATCAATACGCAGCCAGAAGACAGTCCTTTCGACGTGCAGACCCTGAGTGCCGAGAATGGCGGTACGTTGATTCTTAATGCAACAGCCGGCTCCGACGTCAGCAATGGTCTGGGTTACAGCAGTGCTGCGTCAATCAAATCCGGCGGCACGCTGGGCGGCAATGGCACTTTAGGTCAGACAGAAATTCAGTCCGGTGGTCACATTTCCCCTGGCGACGGGAATATTGGCACTCTGACGCTGAAACGCTATCTGAACTTCATTGGTGAATCTTTCTACGACGTTGATATCGCCGGTGATGGCAGTAGTGACAAACTGCTGGTTACGGGTAAAACCACTATCAGCGATCAAGCGAAGGTGCAGGTGACTGCGCTGGACTCGCAAACCAGCTATCAGACCGGCCAAAGCTATCGTATTTTAACCTCGGAAGGGGGAATTGACGGGCAGTTCGCCGAAGCGGTCTCAAAATCTGCGTTCCTGGACGTTGCGCTCAAACACGAGGCTAACGCCGTGGATTTGACGATTGCGCAGAAAGGCGGCGGTGAGAACCCAGGCGGCGAGAACCCAGGCGGTGAAAATCCGGGTGGTGAGAACCCAGGCGGTGAAAATCCGGGAGGCGAAAACCCTGGCGGCGAGAATCCGGGGGGTGAAAACCCAGGCGGTGAGGGGCCGGGAGAAGGCAGCGGCAAGCCAGGTATTTTCCAGACGGTGGCACAAACCGACAACCAATGGAATACCGCGGGTGCGCTCTCGACTCTGGCGCAAGGCGGCCCTTCATTGGCCCTGTACAACTCACTGTTGTTATTGAGTGCGCCCGAAGCTCGTGAGGCATTCAATCAACTTTCTGGTGAGGTCTATCCCTCCATGCAATCTAACCTGATTGCCGGCAGCACCATGCTGTTCAATGTGCTCAATCAGCGCATGTTGCGCGCTTTTGATAACGATACGTTGCCCGTTCCGCCATTGGCGATGACGCTGGTTCAACCGGCGCAGGCCGAAAACAGTGGCGTGTGGGGGCAGACGTTTGGCTCATGGGCAAGAAACAGCGGTAATGACAACGTCGGAAAACTCGATGGCAACACCAGCGGCTTCCTGCTGGGGGCAGACCATAAATTAGCGGATAGCAGTGTTCGCGTTGGTGGATATTTTGGTTATAGCCGCGGTGATTATGATGTCGATAGCCGCCGCTCCAAGTCCGACAGCGATAATTATCACCTCGGTCTGTATGCCGCAGGGCAGCAAGGCGCCTTCTCGTTACGTGGCGCGTTGGGTTACACCTGGCACCGGCTGGAAAATGAGCGCAACGTTAACTTCGGTAATTACTCGGATCGGCTTAAGGCAGACTATGATGCCGACTCGCTGCTGGCGTTCACCGAAGCGGGCTACCGTTTTGGGCAGTCGGACGCGAACCTTGAGCCATTCGTCAATCTGAGCTACATCCGTCTGCATACGGATAACTTCGAGGAAAGTGGCGGTGCCGCAGCGCTTAGCGTGCGTAATGAAACGATGAATACCTTCTATTCCACGTTGGGCGTGCGCGGTACGGTTGAACTGCCGCAGAACGTCAGTCTTTACGGCTCACTGGGTTGGCAGCATGCCTACGGTGATAAAACCACCTCTTCGCGTATGGCCTTTGCCGGCAGCGATGCGTTTACCACGCAGGGCACCGCAGTTGATGACAACCTGATGGTGGCGGACGTCGGGGTGAGCGTGAAGCTGTCGCGCTCCACTAGCCTGGATCTCGGCTATCAGGGGCAATACGGTTCTGATACCCAGGTTAATGCCGTTAATGCCAACATCCGATGGTCATTCTGATTTCTTGATAAATTCGGTTTTGTTATAACGGGGTATCGTTGGGTAACAGATTATCGTTGCCTGGCGGTATCTCGTCTCTCTGTGGCAGGTCTGGATCCTCGGACGAAGAGTGCTCAAGCAGCTTAAATAACGCGGTTCGTTCATCCTCGCTCAAGTCCCGCCATTCGCCCAGTGCTAACCCTTCCAGACTGATGTTCATAATGCGCACGCGCTCAAGTTTGGTGACTTGATAGCCAAAGTATTTACACATACGGCGGATTTGGCGGTTAAGCCCCTGCACCAGCGTAATGCGAAACACCTGCGGAGTTTCCTGCGCCACCTGGCATTTATGGGTCACCTTGCCCAATATCGGCACGCCCGCTCCCATGCCCTGAATAAACTCATCGGTCAGCGGTTTGTCGACGGTGACCAGGTACTCTTTTTGGTGATTGTTGCCGGCGCGCAGGATCTTATTGACCAGTTCACCGCGGTTGGTCAAAAAAATCAGCCCCTGAGAGTCTTTATCCAGGCGGCCGACGGGGAAGGTGCGCTGGCTGTGGTTAACGAAATCACCGATGTTGTTCGGCACGTGTTTACCCATGCTGGTGATGATACCCACGGGTTTATTCAGCGCGATCAGCACCAAATCTGCATCATTACGCGGCTCTATCCGTTGCCCGTTAACACTCACAACATCCCCAATAAATACCGGCGCACCCACCTCGGCCAGGTTATCGTTGATAAAAACCTTACCCAGTTTGATATAGCGATCGGCCTGACGGCGGGAACAGATACCGCTGTCGCTAATGTATTTATTCAGGCGAATGGATGATTGAGTTGGCATGGTGTCCCCGTAAAACGCGGACTATACATTACCCGGGGGGCATTGCGAAGATTGCTTAAAATTGCACATCGTCAAAGGCCTGTTTTTCATGGCAGTATAGTGCTCCAAATAACGGGCGCTCTGCCATTAAACGAGGCTGACTCATTGAATAAAATAGCACTTTCGTTCTCACTGACCCTGCTGCTTGCCGCATCCGTGATGCCTGCACAGGCGAAGCAAAACTCATCCCTCAAGTCACCGGCATCAGGCGTGTTGTGCGACCGTTATGTCTGTGCGAATGGTACCGATGGCATTTCCCGCCCATTGACCGAAAAGTATCTCGGCAAGAAAGTCGCCAGCAAACTGTCTTCGCAAGGTGAGTTCGACCCGACCGAATTCACCTTTGCCAACGGCATTTTCTGCGATGTCAAAGAGCGACTGTGCCGCGAGGATCGCTACTACGGTGAAGGCGGTAAACGCACCGGCGCCGTTTCCAGGAAATACACCGAGCTGCTTTTCGGCCACTAATAGCCCTGCATGCACCCGTCCAAGGATCCGTCAGGCCCCGTCGACCTTCACCACCAAAGTATTCAGCGGCGTAAGAACCTGCCCGGTGCTGCTGGTCGGCGTCATGCGCGGGATCGGTTGGCGGGTGTCTCTTTCTACCAGCGTTGATCTTGCCTCTTGTGCGTCAAACAGATAATCCTCCCCCCACTGGCGCAGGCCGACGATAACCGGGAACAGGGCGCGCCCCTTGTCGGTGAGAATATATTCCTGATAGGCACTGCCGTCCGAAGCGGGGGCAATCTCCAAAATGCCGTGCGCCACCAGGGTACGTAGCCGGGTGGAGAGGATATTCTTCGCCATCCCCAGTCCCTTTTGAAACTCACTGAAGCGGCGCACGCCGTCGAAGGCATCGCGCACAATCAGCAGCGACCACCAGTCACCAATCACATCCAGCGTACGTGCCACCGGGCACTGTGCATCTTCCAGACTTTTACGTTTCATGGCATTCCGTTCCTGTAGCGATATCTGGTTGCATTATAAAACCTCCGTGCGTAAAGTTCATTGGGTTTAATAATGCAACCACTTTGGGGCGAACGATGAGTGATAAAACGCTGGATCCGATTTGTGCCGCGCAGGGCGGAGCGCTGAGTCGCCTGCCTGCGTCGCTGGTGTTATTGCTGGCGGGAGCCAGTGCCTTTAGCGTGGCGAATGTGTATTACGCACAACCTTTACTGGACGCCATTGCTCAGGATTTTCATATCAGCCTGGCGTCGGTGGGCATGGTGATCACCGTCACTCAGTTAGGCTGCGCATTGGCATTGTTGCTGGTGGTGCCGTTGGGCGATCGGGTTAATCGTCACCGGCTGCTGGCGGTTCAGCAACTGCTGCTGATTACCGCACTTTGTGTGGTCGGTTGGGCGAACAGCAGCCTGTTATTACTGGTCGGCATGCTGCTGGTGGGGTTACTGGGTACCGCCATGACCCAGGGATTGGTCGCCTTCGCCGCTACATTGGCAGCGCCGCATGAGCGGGGACGGGTAGTGGGCGCCGCGCAAGGCGGTGTGGTTCTCGGGTTGTTATTGGCGCGCACGCTTTCCGGCGCAATGGCGGATATCGGTGGCTGGCGCGCGGTTTACTTTTTCTCTGCGGCGGTAACCCTGCTCCTGTTGCCGGTGCTTGCGCGTCTGTTGCCCGTCCCGGACACAGCGCCTTCAACACTCAGTTATCCGGCGCTGTTGCGATCAATGCTGACGTTGCTGTGGCGCGATCGCACGCTACAGATCCGCGGCATGCTGGCGCTGCTGATGTTTGCGGCATTCAGCATTTTCTGGAGTGCCCTGGTTCTGCCACTCAGTCAGGCGCCGTTTAATTTTTCACATTCGGTGATTGGTGCCTTTGGTCTGGTGGGGGCGGTGGGAGCGCTGGCGGCGGTGCGTGCCGGACATCTGGCCGATCGCGGTCTGGGGCAGTTGGCAACCGGTATCTGTCTGTTGCTGTTGGTGCTGGCCTGGTTGCCGCTCGGCCTGCTGAGTTACGGGCTGGGATGGCTGATTATGGGCATTGTACTGCTCGATCTGGCCGGACAGGCCATTCACGTGTTGAATCAGAGTCTGATTTTCAGCGCTCATCCGCAGGCTCATAGCCGGTTAGTCGGCTGCTACATGCTGTTCTACGCGGTGGGTAGCGGGCTGGGTGCCTTTGCCAGTACCCACGTATTCGCTCTGGCGGGCTGGTACGGCGTGTGTTGGCTGGGAGCGAGCGTCAGCCTGGCGGCCTTGTTGTTCTGGGGGCTGACGCTGCGTGCCATGCCGGCCTCAAATGCGGCGCATTAGCGGCATCCTTTCGGTTCTGGGACAGGAGTCACATATAAAATTCAGTACCCCCATTGTTTGTCATAATTCACCGCGATACTGTTATGTAATCTGGTTTAAACCAATAAAGTGAGCTATGGAAAACAACTCTACCGTTGAACTGGCCAAGCAAAGGCTTAATGACTGGCTGAGTCAGGGCGCAATAGCCCCCGGCGACAAGCTTCCTTCGGAGCGAGAGCTGGGGGAATTGCTGAACATTAAACGCATGACGCTGCGCCAGGCGCTGCTGTTCCTGGAAAGTGAGTCGAGGATATTCCGTAAGGATCGTCGGGGTTGGTTTGCAGCATTGCCACGCTTTAACTACAACCCCAATTCGTCTACCAGCTTCAAACAGGCTGCCATTGAGCAGGGCCGTTCTCCCTCCTGGGGTTATATGACCAAGGAGCGGGTTTTGACGGCACCGGCGGCCATTTGCGATTTACTGCAGCTTAGTGAAGGGGCGGAGATCTACAAAATCTGTGGCTGGGGAGCGCTGGATAATCACATCGTGTTTTATCACGAAACCTTTATCAGTCCGCGGGTGGCACCCGACTTCATCGAACGCCTGGGTGAGAACTCGTTTGCCGATGTATGGGAAAAAGCCTACGGAACCGCGACTCGCACCCATCATTTGGCTTTTAAACCGACCCGATTGTCCGGTGATGCCTGCAAGGTGATGGGCGGCAACGCCAGCACGCCGTCGATACTGGTAGAGAAGCATCGTGCCGATGCCCAGCGCCGTATCGTGCAGGTGGATATCGAATACTGGCGTTTCGAGTCGGTGGATTTTTTCATTAACTTATAGGTGAACACCATGGATCGCTTAACGGCGGAGAAAGTTCTTCTGCGGGCGCAGAATTTACCGCTTTATCTGCATGCCTACGCCTTTCATCTCAATATGCGCATGGAGAAAATCCTGCCTGAGGATCTGCTGACCATTGCTCATCAGCAGCAACTGCGCGGCGTGAAAGTGCATGTATTGGATGGGGAAAGTCAGGCGCTTTGCCACGCCGATGATGCCCGCCTTCGCAACTTTGGTGAGCAGGCACAGCGCTATGGGTTGGATATCCATATCGAAACCAGCGCTTCCGACTCGCAGACCATCGATCAGGCGGTGAACATTGCCCTTAAATCCGGTGCCAGTTCGGTGCGCTTCTATCCGCGCTATCAGGGGGCATTGCAGCAAGTGTTGGCGTGCATTGCCGAAGATATTCAGTACATCAAGCAGCGTTATCAGCACAGCGGTCTGAGCTTTACTTTAGAGCAGCACGAGGATCTTAAAAGTCATGAACTGGTTAGCCTGGTTCGGGCGGCAGATTTCCCGCAGCTTTCCCTGTTATTTGATTTCGCCAACATGATCAACGCCAATGAAGAGCCGCTGACGGCATTGGCGGTAATGGCTGAAGATATCACCCAGGTACATATCAAGGACGCACTGATCGTGCGTGAAGACCAGGGAATGGGGCACCGGGCCTGTATTTCCGGGCAGGGGGATTTGCCCTTCCGGGAATTGTTGCTGGGGCTAATTTGCCTGGGCGAAGAGCGGCCGCAGGTTACCGCTTATGGGCTGGAAGAAGAGGTGGATTATTACGCGCCGCCATTTCGTTTTAACGGAGAGGGCGATAACCCGCATATTCCATGGCGGGAGATGAGTGAAACCGCGTTACCGGAACATGGGCTGGAGGAACGGCTTAAAAAAGAGGTTCAGGATGCATTAAATCAAATTCACCATGTTCGCACCATTACTGACAGTTTGATAAAGCAAGCCCGGGAGCTGCTAACCCCGGCATAATATAATAAATAATTTTATAAATAACACATTCTCAATGATGTGGAGAAACACTCGTCCCGTCACTGAGGTAACAACACCGCTTATTATCTAATGGCTGTGAGGGGATTATGCTGACTAAAAAAAGATGGGCACTATTTAGCTTGTTGGTCTTATGTGGCGGGACAATATATAAATTACCCTCCCTTAAGGATGCGTTTTATGTGCCGATGCAAGAATACTTTCACCTGAGTAACGGGGAAATTGGTAACGCCATGTCGGTCAACTCGATTGTTACCACCATTGGCTTCTTCTTGTCGATTTATTTCTCCGACCGTCTGCCGCGCCGCTTTACCATGTCGTTTTCACTGATCGCCACCGGCTTGCTTGGTATTTATCTGTCCAGCATGCCGGGCTACTGGGGCATTCTGTTTGTCTGGGCGTTGTTTGGGGTCACCTGTGACATGCTGAACTGGCCGGTGCTGCTCAAATCGGTGAGTATGCTGGGGGACAGTACTCAACAGGGGCGGCTGTTCGGCTTTTTCGAAACCGGACGCGGCGTGGTGGATACCGTTGTGGCGTTTTCTGCGTTAGCACTGTTTACCGCGTTTGGCAGCGGTTATCTTGGCTTCAAGGTTGGGATACTGTTTTATTCAGCGATCGCGATTATCGTAGGGATGATTATTCTGTTGGTAATGAAAGAAAGCCCGGAGGAAAAAACAGCCTCTAAGAGCGAAGCGCCGGCCGATAAAAAACCGGGGATGAGCAGCGTATTAAAAAATAAAACGGTTTGGCTGATTGCCTTCAGCGTTTTCTGTGTTTATGCCGTCTATTGCGGGCTGACGTTCTTTATTCCTTTCCTGAGCCATGTCTATGCCTTGCCGATTGCGCTGGTGGGTGCCTATGGGATTATTAATCAGTATTGCCTAAAAATGGTGGGTGGGCCGATTGGCGGTTTGATCGCGGATAAAGTATTAAAATCCCCGAGCAAGTATTTATTCTACACCTTTATTATCAGTGCCATTGCGCTGGCATTATTGATCCTGCTGCCACATGAGAAAATGCCGGTGTATTTGGGCATGGCCTGTACGCTGGGATTTGGGGCGGTAGTCTTTACCCAACGCGCGGTGTTCTTCGCCCCGATCGGTGAGGCGGGGATTGATGAGGAACATACCGGTGCGGCGATGGCGTTGGGTAGTTTTATCGGCTATGCCCCGGCGATGTTTTGCTTCAGCCTGTACGGCCACATTCTCGATGCCTTCCCAGGGTTAACCGGCTACAAGATTGTCTTTGGCCTGATGGGCATGTTTGCCTGCGCCGGGATCATCGTGTCGGGGCTGCTGGTTAGAAATATCCGCGCACGCGGCAAATTGACCCCGGCGGTTTCTGCCGTCTGACCTGGAGTCTATTAAAGGGGGCGCCACAGCACTGTGCCCCCTTACTTTGTCGGCGAGTGCATCAGGTAATAGTCTTCCGCGCCGTCATTGCCGGTAGCGATCGTCCGCCAGCCGTGTTTATGGTAAAAGGCCAGCGCCTTCTCATTCTTCACCAGGCATTTCAGCGAGCCGGTGGCAGTGAAGGTTTGCTCCGCCGCCTGCAGCAGGGCGCTACCGACGCCAAGAGGCGGTAGCTGAGGGTCGACATACAGATTGTGAATAAAGTTATCCTGACGATAAATCGAGACGAACCCCAGTCGCTTGCCGTTTTCTTCCGCCACCCAAATATCCTCGCCCAGCGTCGAGCGATCGAAATCTTCCAGTCGGTAATCTTCGGTATCACGCCAGGGAAACGCCGCCTTGCGCGATGCCAGATACAGGGTGCGCAGGAAGGGACGATCGGCCTCTTGGTATTTTCTTATTCGCATGGCGGCTCCTTTTTATTTTTTGTCACTATAGCGCGATTGACCTCACCGACAGCAACCCCAATAATGACCGTCTGACTCGGGGTGCCTCTAGGGGCTGAGATTTTACCCGTATTACCTGATCTGGATTATGCCAGCGTAGGGAAGTCTCGGTGCCCCAACCGGTACCCGCCTTCTTGAACGCCGGTTGGGAGGAATATGCTCGCTCGACCTGATGTTTTCCCCGGCGCCCGCGCCGCGGCCTGTTTAACCCAATTTAAACGCCAATCCCCATTGATTCACTGCCTGACCAACGAAGTGGTGCAGGAGCTGACGGCTAACGTGTTGCTGGCGCTCGGTGCTTCCCCGGCGATGGTGGTGGAGCCGACCGAAGCGGCACAGTTCAGCCGTTTGGCTGACGCTTTGTTGATCAATATCGGCACCCTTAATGCCTCGCGTGCCGAATCCATGCTGGCGGCGATAGAAGCTGCCAATGCGGCAGGCACACCCTGGACGCTGGATCCGGTCGCCGTCGGCGGGCTGGCGTATCGCACCGCCTTTGCCCAACGTTTGCTGGGCGAAAAGCCGGCGGCAATCCGCGGCAATGCTTCTGAAATTATGGCGTTGAGTGGTCTGCAGGCGAGTGGACGCGGTGTTGACAGCGCTGACGATTCGCTGGCAGCGTTACCGGCGGCGCGGGAATTGGCGCGAAACAGTGGGGCCGTGGTGGCGGTGACCGGCGTGGTGGATTACATCACCGACGGCCAGTGTGACTGGGCGGTCGCCGGGGGCGACGTGCTGATGACGCGAGTGGTGGGTACCGGTTGCGCACTTTCGGCCGTGGTGGCGGCATTTTGCAGCCTGCCGGGCGACAGCCTGGACAACGTGGCGACCGCCTGCCGGGTGATGTCACTTTGCGGTGAGATGGCCACGCGCCGCGCCGCCGCGCCGGGCAGTTTTACCCCGGCATTCCTCGACGCTCTGTACCAACTGCGTCCGGAGGATCTGCAATGAAACGGATTAACGCGTTGACCATCGCCGGTACCGATCCGAGCGGGGGGGCCGGGATCCAGGCCGACCTGAAAGCCTTTTCCGCGCTGGGGGCCTACGGTGCCTCGGTAATCACCGCGCTGGTGGCGCAAAATACCCGCGGCGTGCAGTCGGTGTATAACATCGAACCGGCTTTTGTCGCTGCCCAGCTTGATTCCGTGTTCAGCGATTTGCGTATCGACAGCACCAAAATTGGCATGTTGGCCAACGCCGATATTGTGCAGGCGGTCGCGGAGCGTTTACGTCACTATCAGCCGTCGTTTGTGGTACTGGATACGGTGATGCTGGCGAAAAGCGGCGATCCTCTGCTGGCGCCGGAGGCGGTGGAATCGATTCGCTGCGAGCTGTTGCCGCTGGTGTCGATCATCACGCCGAACCTGCCGGAAGCGGCGGCCCTGCTGGAATGCGCCCCGGCGGAAAATGAACGCCAGATGCGTGAGCAGGGGCGAGCACTGTTGGCGATGGGTTGCCAGGCGGTATTGATGAAGGGCGGCCATCTTAGCGAAAGCGAAAGCCCGGACTGGCTGTTCAGTGCGGGACTGGAGCAACGCTTTACTGCACCGCGCGTAGCGACCCGCCATACGCATGGCACCGGCTGCACGCTGTCTGCCGCATTGGCCGCCCTGCGTCCGCGTCACGACGACTGGGCAGGCACGGTGGCATCCGCCAAGGATTATCTGCAAAAAGCCTTGCAGCAGGCCGATACGCTGGAAGTGGGGCACGGCATCGGGCCGGTGCATCATTTTCACGCCTGGTGGTGAGCCAACTTTTTGCTACCCTTGTGGTCTGACTAGATCCAGGCCCGGTATTGGCCGGGTGCGATTAAATTTTATCAAGGGAGAAGGCCATGACAGGACAAAACGCACTTCGCGGCGCCATCTTCGGCGCGTTGCTCAGCTTCAGCGTGGGGGGCTTTGCCCAGCAGATCGTCACGACTTCTGATGTGATCCAGCAGCCTGGTTATCAGAGCAGTTGGCAGAATATGGTGAAGGGGCAGGCCCGCTTGCCCGGCTGGGCACGCAAAGGGGTGGGGACTTCGACCCCGGCGCAAAGCCTGAGCTGGAAAGGGCAAAACTATCTGGTGGGTAATATCTGTAAACCCCACGACTGCGCCAACAACTTTATGATGGTGGCGTTTAAAGAAGACAAGTCGCAGGCCTGGGCGGTACGCGTCGAGGTGGCGAATAAGCCGGAAGCGATTGATCATCCGAAGAAATACGCCAAATATCAGTGGTTGGGTAAACCGAACGACGATATGAAGGCGCTGTTGAAGCAACAGTTCGAGAATAATCCGGACTGGAAATAAGCGGATTAGAAGCCCCTCTCCCAAAGGAGAGGGGACAAATGGGCAGCATTAGTTAATGGGTCAGCCGATACCGGCCTGATGCAGGTCGTGCAGGTTGATGGCACCCACCAACACCCCCTCAAGATTGACCACCGGCGCAGCGCTGATGTGTTGTTCGTGCAACGCTTCCAGTGCTTCTCCGGCGCGCCATTGTTCCGGTAAACGGTAGCCGGGGCGGGTGATCGCCGGGCTTAACGCATCCTGCAGGCTATTGCCTTTCACCAACCAGCGACGCAAGTCGCCGTCGGTAAACACCCCCACCACTTTTTGCTGTGCGTCGCACACTGGCACCAGCCCCAACCCGGTACGGCTCAGTTCCAGCATCGCTTCCATTACGTTGGCGCTTTCGCTGACCTGCGGCAGGCGATCGCCGGTGCGCATCAGGTGATGTACCCGGTTCAGCAGGCGTGCGCCCAGGCTGCCGCCCGGATGCGAACGAGCAAAGTCTTCGGCGTTGAAACCGCGTTGACGCATCAGCGCCATTGCCAGTGCGTCGCCCATCATCAGCGTATTGACCGCGCTGGAGGTTGGCGCCAGCCCCATCGGGCAAGCCTCACGCTCTACGCTGATGTCCAGCATGCAGGCCGCCGCCTGGGCCAGCGGTGACTCTTTGCCGCCGGTAATGGCGATCACCGGGATGTTATTTTCCGCCAGCAGCGGCAGGATCAGATCCAGCTCTTTGGCACGGCCAGAGTAGGAGATGAACACCACCACGTCGTCGGCACCGATCATCCCGAGATCGCCGTGCAGCGCTTCCGCCGGGTGCACGAAGAATGACGGGGTGCCGGTACTGGCCAGCGAGGCGGCAATTTTTTTACCGATATGGCCGGATTTACCGATGCCGGAAATCACCGCCTTGCCGCGGCAGTTCAGCAGCAGTTCGCAGGCACAGACGAAATTGTCGTCCAGTCGTGCCAGCAGGCGTTGTGCTTCGGCCAGCTCAATTTCCAGCGTTTCGCGGGCAAAGGCCAGCAGGGCGGCACTATTACTCATCAGAATCTCCTACCAGAAGGATATTGATGCCTTTCGCTTGCAGCGCGGCGAGATAATCCGGGTTGATGTTTTTATCGGTGATCAGCGTATCGACGGCGCTCAGATCGCAAACCACATTGGGGCTTTTGCGGCCGAATTTTGACGAGTCCACCAGCAGGATAATGCGGCTGGCGGCTTCGCACATCGCCTTGCTGACGTTATGCACTTCGTTAAAGGTGGTGACACCGGCATTGAGATCCACGCCGTCTGCGCCGATAAACAGCTTATCAAAGCTGAACTGCTGGAAAGCCGACTCCGCCAGACTGCCGTGGAAGGACGCCGATTTTTTGCGATAAGTGCCGCCGGGCATCAGGATGGTCTGGTCATTATCCAGCTCCACCAGCGCATTGACGATGTGCAGGCTGTTGGTCATTACCGTGATGTTATTGAACTGCGCCAGATGCGGGACCATTTGCAATACCGTACTGCCGGCATCGAATATCAGCGAATCACCGTCGTTGATCAACTTGATGGCGGCGTAGGCGATCTGGCGTTTCTTTTCGGTATTGATATGCGTTTTTCGGTCGATGGGCTGGTCGCCATCGTCGCGGCTGAGCACTACGCCGCCGTAGGTGCGGATCACCTCGCCTTCGTCTTCCAAGAGGGTGAGATCTTTACGTATGGTGGTGCCGGTGGTGGCGAAATGTACCGCCAGGGCATCCACTGCCGTTTTGCCATGTCGCTGCAGATATTCAAGGATAGCGGCCTGTCGCTGCTTTGGTTTCATAGCCCGTCCTGTTCACAAGAGTTGAGCATTTCCCTTTAATGAATAATTCAATATGAAAGGTAATGTCTTTTAATGTGAAAATATCATGATTTAGGGGCAATCGCTAACGATAGTGCTGTCTGGCATGCGCGATCCTCGGGGAAGATCACATCCGGGCTCAGGTCTCTCTGGTGCAGACCATGCAACCGGGCGATTGGCCGCGGTTGGGCAAAAATGGTCAGGCCACGCATCAACATGCTGCCGCAAACTCGCTGTTCCGTATCGAAGGCCAGTGCCAGCACCACCCGTGGCCGAAAGCGCCCACCGGAACGTCCGACACCGACGCTGCCCAATTGGCACAGGCCGTCGAAGGCACGGTTGAAACGCTGGAGCTGCCACCAACCGAGCGCGATTTGCAGCAGCCAGGCCAGTACGGCGAAGATGATTAATGCCTGGGGCATAGTGTCTCCTGTTTATCTTCCCTCCCCGGACGGAGAGGGAAGTATCGCTAATCAGAACATTACCTGACCGCCGGTAATGTTGATCGACTGCCCCGTGCAATAAGACGCCTTGTCGCTGGCGTAAAACAGGAGGGTATTCAGCACGTCCTGGTAGTCGCAACCGCGTTTTAGCGGCACCTTGTCGGTGTAGTATTTTTCAACTTCATCCGGCGCGATCCCCAGTTTTTGTGCGTATTGCGGCAGTAGCGACTGGAACATTGGCGACTTCAGCAGGTTGCCGAGCATCAGCGAATGCACGGTAATACCGTATTCCGCCAGATCGAGCGCCAGTGACTGGGTCAGCCCGACCCCGCCGAACTTGGCGGCGCTGTAGCCCGAGTTGTGTTTGCTGCCGACCTTGCCGGACTTGGAGTTGATCTGAATGATGCGTCCGGCAAGGCCGTCACGGATCATCAGGCGGGAAAATTCGCGGGCACAGAGAAAATACCCCACCAGATTGACCTGCAGCGAGCGATCAAAATCCCCTAATGGAAAATCGGTGATCGGTGCGGCCTTGGCGATACCGGCGCTGTATACCAACAGATTGGCCTGGCCAAATTTGCTATCCACCGCAGCCGCCAGGGCAATGACGCTTTGTTCATCGGTGGCATCGGCCTGGAAACCCTGCGCGATGCCGGCGCCGTATTGGTGGTTAATCTGCTGCGCCACCTGGTGGGCGTTATCCGCGTTTAAATCGGCTACCGCCACGCGGTAACCCGCCTGCGCCAGTCCCAGGCACAAAAATGCACCTAATGTTTGGCCTCCGCCAATCACTACAGCTACTTCAGACATGGTCTACTCCTTATGCGATAAATTTCAGCGTACTGCCTAACGGGATATCAACCGGCGTGGTACCGGCCACGTGGATAGAACCGGGAAATTCGGCCTGACTTTCTCCGTCGAAACGCACGGTAAGGTGGCCCAGTTCACGCAGGTTTTGGCTGGCGACGTCGCCAACGGCGGTAATGGGATAACGCTGCTCCGCCAACTCCATCCAGCCGCCTGCCTGCAGTTCACCGAGGGTATTGCCGTGCCGATGGATGAAGCAAAACTCTTCGATGTCTGCCGGTGCGCCTTCACGGAAGGTGATCAGCATGTCGTCCAGCAGCGCCTCGCGAGCACTGTCGCCAATCTGGGTGATGGTGGTTTGGAAAATGGTGTTCATAGCTAGCCCCTGGCAGTAAAAGTTATTGGTAGATGAAGGCCGAGGCGGCCCAGGCGATCAGCACCGTAGGTGCGCCGGTCAGGAAACGTCCGACCAGAACCGAAGGCACGCCGACCCGCACCGTGTCCTGTTTGGCTTCCGCCAGAGACAGACCGACCGGGATAAAGTCGCAGGCGGCCTGCGCGTTAATTGCAAATAGCGCGGGCAGCGCCAACTGGGGTGGAATATGACCCAGGCCAATCTGAACCCCGACCAGTACGCCGATCACCTGAGCGATCACCGCGCCAGGGCCGAGGAAGGGCGACAGCAGCGGGAAGGAACAAATCAGCGCCAGCGTTACCAGGCCAATCGGGCTGTTGGCCAATGGCGTCAGGCCGTGGGCAATAAAATCCCCCAGGCCGGAGGCCATGATGATGCCGATCAGCGCCGAGACGAACGCCATAAACGGCAGAATGGTTTTCAGTACCGTGTCGATGGTGTCGCGGCCAGACTGGAAGAACACCGCCACCACTGAACCCATGCCCATGCCGACTTTCGCCAACAGGCCGTCGCTCTGCTCAGTGATTTTTTTGCTGGTGTCATAATCCCGTCCCTTGGGTTGCGGGGCGGGGGCCGCTTGCGCCGTCTCTGTTGCCGATTCAACCCGGCTGATGTTGCTGTCGCGTACTCCGGAGACATAAATATCCTCGAGGATAAATTTCGCCAGCGGGCCGGATTGACCGGTAGCGTGGATATTGACCGTCGGAATACGGCGTTTGGGGTACAGACCGCAGCGCAGGGTGCCGCCACAGTCAATGACCATCACGCCAATCTCTTCCGCCGGTGGTTCGCCTTCCTTAAAGCCATCGACGGCCGGCCAGCCGGTCAGTTCGCTAAGCCGGTCGACGATCGACGGGCGAGTACCGGCAGTGATGTACACCACTTTTTTCCCCGGCTCGATCGGTAACTGCAACGGGCCACCCCAGCCGCTATCGCCTTTCTCAATACGGATAAAAGCACTCATGCTGAACTCCACGGATTAAAGTTGTACCTGACGGTCCAGGCGGATGCCCATCTTGCGTTCGAACAGGCTGGTGGTGAGATCGGTTATCCAACCGCGGAAAAAGTTGGTAAACAGGCCAACCAGAAAATAACTCACCGCCAGCGGCCCCAGCGGCAGGCCGAGGGTAGTCAGCCCGCTGGCGATACCGAGGTAAACGAACAGTTCGCCGGGGTTGATATGCGGGAACAGGCCATTCATCGAGTGACAGCTATAGGACGCCGCCGCGTAGTAGCTGGGTTTGTATTTCTCTGGCATAAAACGGCCGAGGCTGAGAGTCATCGGGTTGCAAAACACAAAGGTGCCGATCAGCGGCAGCAGCAGATAGCGTGAAACCGGGTTCCCCGCGCAGCGCTGCGCCAAGCGTTCGATACGTTCCTGGCCAACAAATTTGATCAGCGCGTTCATAATGACCAACAGGCTGATTAACAAAGGTAAAATGCCGGTCACCATGCCGACAAACACTTCACCACCTTTCTGAAACAGGCCGATAAACCATTCGGCGCCGTGGGTGATTAGCTCAATCATTATTGTTCTCCTGAGATGGAAGGTATGGCCTGGAGCGAACGCTGGCTCTGTCGCCATGAGCCTTACACTAATCACTTTATGGATTGATTTGTTTTAAATAGATCACAGTTTGAAAGATAAATATTTTATTGTGAAAGTTAATTATGAAAGAAAAATAAGGTAAAAGCGCGGTAGCCGTCAGGCTAAGCGGAGGGGAGGAGCAGATTAAGGGCATAAAAAAGCCCGGCGAACCGGGCTGGGGGGAACAGGTTTTGCGGGTGACGGGATCAGGCGATGGTAACTTTCTTATCCAGATAGGTATCCTGAACGGCGTTGATCAGCGCGACACCTTCTTTCATTGATTTCTTGAACGCTTTACGCCCCAGAATCAGCCCCATACCGCCTGCGCGCTTGTTGATGACCGCGGTGCGCACCGATTCCTGCAGGTCGTTCTCACCGGCGGCACCGCCAGAGTTGATCAACCCGGCGCGGCCCATATAGCAGTTGGCCAACTGGTAACGAACCAGATCGATCGGGTGGTCGGTGGTCAGTTTGCTGTAGACGCGATCGTCGGTGTAGCCGAATTTCACCGCGCGGTAACCGCCGTTGTTTTCCGCCATTTTCTGCTTAACGATATCGGCACCGATGGTGGCGGCAATATGGTTGGCCTGGCCGGTGAGATCGGCACTGGAATGGTAATCGACCCCGTCTTTGTTAAATGCCGGGTTACGCAGATAGGCCCACAGCACGGTAACCATGCCCAGTTCGTGGGCGCGCTCGAAGGCGCTTGAGATTTCCTCAATTTGGCGGCGTGACTGCTCGGAACCAAAGTAAATGGTAGCGCCGACCGCGACTGCGCCCATATTGAAAGCCTGCTCGACGCTGGCATACAGGGTTTGGTCATATTGGGTCGGATAGCTTAGGGTTTCGTTGTGGTTCAGTTTGACCAGAAACGGGATTTTGTGAGCATAGCGGCGTGATACCGAAGCCAGCACGCCGTAAGTGGAGGCGACGCAGTTACAGCCGGCCTCAATGGCCAGTTCGACGATATTTTTCGGATCAAAGTACAGCGGGTTAGCGGCGAAAGATGCGCCGGCGGAGTGCTCAATCCCCTGGTCAACCGGCAGAATCGACAGGTAACCGGTGCCGGCCAGACGGCCGTGGTTAAGCAGGCTTTGCATCGAACGCAGGACAGTGTTGGGTCGGTTGTTATCGATCATGATACGGTCGACAAAGTCGGCGCCCGGCAGGTACAGATTTTCAGCAGGGATGGTGGTACAGCGGTGTTGCAACAGGTCTTCCGCTTCCTTTCCTAACAACTGTGCAATATCAGTCATGATTAACTCCTGATTAGCTTCCTAATACACCGGCAGCAAAAAACAGTAGGGTATGAATGGTTGCCCGCGTACTAAAAAGCAGTGATTGAAGCTGTAAAAACGATAGTAATGAAATCCTGATGGCAAGGAGAAACAATAGATGCGATTGAGAGGAAATGCCATTTGCAAAGCCAAATAGCGGGGGACGATCGCCTAATACCGGTCAGTTAAGCAAAGTTCTGAATAAGAATGTATGACGTTGTTTAAGTGGGCGTCCCCCTCTCCAGAGGGAGAGGGCCGGGGTGAGGGGCTTTTGCGTTGTGCTTGACTATTCGGCGTCGAACCACTCGGTATTTTGCAAAGAGATAGGGGTAATGGAGTAGATCATCTCTTGCAGGTGCTCATGGATGGCACGCTCGGCGGCATCGGCATCCTGCGCTTTCAGCGCGGCAAAAATGCGGTAATGCTGCTGCAGCAGGCTTTCCGGCGGTGATACTTCGCTCAGGCTGAGAAAACGCACCCGGTCCATGGTGGCCTTGATGGTTTCTATGGTCTCCCAGGCTAACGGGCATTCGGCAAACTGGGTAAGCAACTGATGAAATTCATCGTCCAGCGCCAGGAATTCACGCGTCTGCTTGTTCTGCGCCGCCAGCTCCTGACGGTGCAAATTATGCTCCAGCGTCATCAGCTGTTCCTGGGTGATGCGTTCTGCCGCACGGCGCGCAATTGCGCATTCTACGGCCTGACGGATAAAACGTCCGTCGGCCACCCGTTTGGCGGAAATCTTCATCACGAAAGTCCCGCGCTGCGGCAAGATCTGCACCAATCCGGCCTCCGCCAGCTTGATAAAGGCTTCGCGCACCGGTTGGCGAGAAACGCTAAAGCGGGTGGAGATCTCTTTCTCTGACAACAGCGTGCCGGGGGGAATGGTGCAGTCGACGATATCCTTACGCAGGAAACGGTAGATCTGCTGATTAACCGGGAGGCTATTAGTGAGATTGTAGGATTCAGACATGGTGACGATCGGTCATTTGGCTTGGATTTGGATGCCACCATACTAGCAGATTATCTTGCTGCCGCGGCGGATAATTCCTAATGCAGCAACCTAACGCTGAGTGGATTCACCCAGCGTTTTATACAGATCAAACTGGCAGTAATCTGGCCACACTCTCTTTGGCACCCTGCGCCAGCAGCGCCAGATAGGCATCAGTTACGGCACTGACGAATCGTGGGTTATCAGGAAGATCGTGGCCAAACACCGTATCAAGCTGCAGCAGCGCCAGCACCCGCTGCGGGCCTTCGTGGCTGTTGCCGACCAAATCGGCGAGGCGTTCACTTAAGGGATCGCTGATCTCAATCGTCCGGCCCTGTTCATCCTTGCCACCGACGTAGCGCATCCAACCGGCGACGCCTAAAGCCAGACAGCTGAAATCGCTGCCGTGCGCCAGATGCCAGCGAATGGCGTCCAGCATGCGCTGCGGCAGTTTCTGCGTGCCGTCCATGGCGATCTGCCAGGTTCGGTGCTTTAGCGCGGCATTGCGGTAACGGGCCAGGAGTGAGTCTGCGTATTGCGTCAAATCCAGGCCGTGGACCTGCAGCGTCGGTGCCTGCTCTGCCAGCATCAGGTGCCGTGCCGCATTAACGAAACCTTCGTCCTGCATGCAGTCGCTGATATGCGTATAGCCGGCCAAATAACCCAGATAAGCGAGAAACGAATGGCTGCCGTTGAGCATCCGCAGCTTCATTTCTTCGTAGGGCAGCACGTCGCTGACCAGTTCGGCACCGGTCTTTTCCCATGCCGGACGTCCCTGCGGAAAGTTATCTTCGATCACCCATTGGCGGAAGGGCTCACAGGCGACGGCAACCGGATCGGCGATGCCACCGAGTAAAGCCTCGATGTGTTGCCGTGTTTCCGCCGTGACAGCCGGGACAATGCGGTCAACCATGGTTGATGGAAACGCGACCTGTTGTTCGACCCAGGTGGCCAGTTCCGCATCCTGCCGCTGAGCCAACTGGCTGAGCACGTTGCGGGTCACCTGACCGTTGGCCGGCATGTTGTCGCAGGACATCACGGCAAACGCCGGCAGCCCTCGTTCCCGCCGTCGCCGCAGTGCGGCCAGGATCAGGCCGGGGGCAGATTGCGGGTGCAGCGGGTGGGCGATGTCATGCTGGATATCAGGATGTTCCGCCAGTAACTGGCCGCTGGCAGGCTGGTAACAGTAGCCTTTTTCACTGATGGTCAGCGAAACGATGGCAACCTCCGGCTGCGCCATGGCCTCGAGCACGGCTTCCAGTCCATCAACCTGCAGGTGTAACGCCTGCCTGACAACGCCGATCACCTGGCCGTGCCAGCCGTCGTTGTCCATTTCGGCGACCGTATACAACAAATTCTGCTGCTGCAGGTCGGCGATTTTTTGCTGGCCGTTGTGCATGCTGATTACGCAGTAACCCCAGTCGCTGGCGTGCTCGTTAGCCAGTTTTTCGGCGTAAACCGCCTGATGCGCACGAAAAAACGCGCCAAAGCCAAGGTGCACGATGCGCGGTTTAATCCTTTCGCGTGAGTAACCCGGTTGCGCAACTGCCGTCGGCAGCAGGCTGTTGCTGGAAAGTGTCATGCTGGAGTTCCTGAAAGTGGGGGCAGAAAACGGGGCGACATTTGCCACCCCGGATGCGTTAGGGTTTTGAGATTTGCGGTTGCACGCTATTGCGTGGTGCTTTGATCACCAGCAGTACCAGCACCGCCCCGAGCGCGGCCACGCCACCCGCCAGCATAAAGGCGCTGTCGAACTTGCCGGTGTTTTGCACAATGTAGCCGGTCACCACCGGGCCAATGATGCCGGAAACGCTACCGACCAGATGGATAAAGCCGCTGGCGCCACCGACCCGGGATTTATGCACCACGTCCTGGATAATCGCCCAGTAAATCGCGCCGGTGATGTACAGGAAGAAGATCGACACCGACATCAGCATCACCGCCGGTACCACGCTGCTGACGGTACCTGCCAGCGCCACGCAGACAGCCGCCGCCAGCAGGCTGGTGACCAGCACAATCTTGCGTGACAGCAACAGCTTGCCGGTGATATTGAAAATCTTGTCGGAGATATAGCCACCGAGCGCCAACCCGACAAAGCCGACAATCCACGGGATCATGGTGGTGAGGCTCATTTCCTTGATGTTCAGGTTATGCGCCTGCACCAGGTAAGACGGGAACCAGCTCAGGAAGAAGAACAGAATATAGTTGTAGCAGAAGAAGGCGAACGCGGTGACCAGAATGATGGGCTGCTTCAGGTAGTAGCCCAGGCCGTGTGCGGCGTTGCTCAGCTCTTCTTCGGCGCTGTGGGTCTCTTCCTTCATCTGGTTAATCAGCGCCAGTTCCTTATCGCTGACGCGTTTGCTTTTCGCCGGGTTATCCGCCACCACGAAGAACCACACCAGCATCCAGACGATGCCGATCGAGCAGATGATCATAAACGCCGGCCGCCAGCCGAACGCCAACGCCAGGTAGCCGACGATCGGCCCGGCCACGGCACCACCCAAAGGGGAACCGGCACTGAGCAGGCCCATCGCGGTCGCCGCCTGTTTCTTCGGGAACCAGCCGTTGATCATTTTATTGGCGGAGGCGCAGATCGGCCCTTCGGCCATGCCGAACAGCACGCGCAGGATCAGCATGGAATAGAAGCCGGTGGCTAATGCCGTCATGCCACAGAAGATAGACCACAGACCGACGGCGATGCCGAGTACCAACGTCGGGCCGAACTTGTCTACCGCCAGCCCGCCGATAAAGTTAAAGATGGCGTAACCGAAGAAGAAGCTGCCAAAGATGATGCCGAACTGCTCGGCATTCAACATCAGATCCTTTTCGATCATAGGTACGGTGATCGACAGCGCGACGCGGTCGAGGTAGTTGATCATGTAAACCATAAACAGCAGGAATACGATGGTCCAACGCAGGTTTTTAAACATAAATGCACTCCACTTAATGTTGTTTTAATCGCGAAGTTTCATGGTTGTAGAGGGCGCTTTCCTGCCGCCCTCAGCCCTGGTAAATCAATCAGTCAAATTGCAGCAACACCTTGCAGCAGGTGCGCTGATCTTTTTCGAACATCAGCATCGCCTGTTCAACCTCGTTGGCTGGCACGCAGTGAGTAATGAGTTTCTGCGGGTCGATTTTCCCGCTGGCCATCCAATCGATAACCTGCGGGAAGCGTGCACTGTTAAGACGTGAGGAGAAAATCGACAGCTCTTTACTGGTGATGCTTTGTTGGGTAATGGTGCAGGCATCGCCGGAGAACCCCATGATGCCGATGCGCGCTGCTGGAGAGGCAAGATTGATCGCCTCTTGCAAAATGGCCGGATGGCAGGCGGCGTCGACGATCAACGTCGGGCGAATACCGCGCCGTTCCAGCTCGGCAGGCAATGACGCTTCGGCATTATTGAATGTCCAGTCGGCGCCGTTTTCCTGTGCCATCACCAGTCGTTCATGGATGCGATCGGTGACGATCACCTGTTTCACGCCGTAGACGCCTTTCAGCGTTTGGATCACCGTTAATCCCATCGGCCCGGCCCCGTAGATCAACGCGATATCATCGGCGTTGGGCTGCAGATGGGCGGTGATATTGGCGGCAATGGTGAAGGGTTCGACCATGGCGGCGTGGCGATCGCTGATGCTGTCCGGAATAGGGTAGGCATTGCGCGCTGGGGCACAGGCGTAGTCACTGAAGCCGCCGTCGCGATGCACACCGATCACCTGCAGCTCCGTGCAGACGTTGGGACGACCGATAGAGCAAGGATAGCAATGGCCGCAACTGACAACCGGATCGACCGAGACGCGTTCACCGAGCCGCAGTGGGCTGACATCGCTGCCTACCTGATCAATCACGCCAAAAAACTCGTGGCCGATCACTCGTGGGTAGCGGGCGAACGGGTTATGCCCATGGTAAATATGCACATCAGAACCACAGATACCGGCAAATTTAACCTTTACCCGCACTTCGTTGGCCGCCGGTTGCGGCAGGGGGCGCTGCTGGATAGCCAGCAGGCCGGGCTGTTCAATGACCACGCTTTGCATGGCGCTTTCTCCTGTTACCAGTTCCATAGGGTGCCATCCTCCAGGCGCGCGACCGGCAGATAAGCCGGTTCGTACGGATAACGGGCGGCCAGTTTTTCGTCGAACTCAATGCCCAGCCCCGGTTTGTTGCCAGGGTGCATATAGCCGTCGTTAAAGCTCCAGCTATGTGGGAACACTTCAAGCATTTGTTCGGAGTAACCCATGTATTCCTGGACACCGAAGTTCGGCACCCACAGATCAAAGTGCAGCGCCGCAGCCATGCAGATTGGCGACAGATCGGATGGCCCATGTGATCCGGTGCGCACCTGATACAGCGAAGCAAAATCGGCGATACGGCGCATGCCGGTAATGCCGCCGGCATGGGTCAGGGTGGTGCGGATATAGTCGATCAGTTGTTCTTCAATCAGCTGTTTGCAGTCCCAGATGCTGTTGAACACTTCGCCGACGGCGATCGGCGTGACGGTGTGCTGGCGGATCAGGCGGAAACATTCCTGATTCTCCGCAGGCGTTGGGTCTTCCATCCAGAACAGGCGGTACTGCTCAATGCTTTTACCGAAGCGCGCCGCCTCGATGGGCGTCAGGCGATGGTGCATGTCGTGCAGCAAGTGCTCATCAAAACCAAAGCGGTTGCGCACCGCTTCGAACAGTTTGGGGGTGAAATCGAGGTATTTCTCCGTTGACCACAGCTGTTCTTCCGGCCAGTTGCCCTTGGTGGCTGGCTCGTAAGCCAGCCCTTTACCTTTGGCCATGCCGTAGGTGGTTTTCATGCCCGGCACGCCGCACTGGGCGCGAATGGCTTTAAAACCCAACTCTTTATGTTTGGCGTAGTCGTCGAGCACTTCGTCGATGGAATGGCCGGTGGTGTGGCAGTAAACCATCACGCCGGTGCGCGATGCGCCGCCCAGCAACTGATACAGCGGCATGTTGGCGGCCTTGCCCTTGATGTCCCATAGCGCCATGTCTACGGCGGAGATGGCAGACATGGTGACCGGCCCGCGCCGCCAGTAAGCGCCTTTATAGAAGAACTGCCAGATGTCTTCGATCTGATGGGCATCACGGCCAATCAACTGCGGGCAGACGTGATCTTTAAGATAGGACGCCACCGGCAGCTCGCGGCCGTTCAGGGTGGCGTCGCCGATGCCGGTAATTCCGTCGTCAGTGGTAATCTTCAGCGTGACAAAATTCCTGCCAGGGCAGGTCACAAAAACCTCTGCGTTGATAATCTTCATACGTCTAATCCTGTTCCCATGGGGCATCATAATGGACGAAAAATACGCCATGAACTAACTACCATACAAGTATGATTTAGTGAATTTGCCGGGGAAGATCACATTTTGTCGCGGAAAAAGAGGGGCAGAACAGAAGACCAACAGGGGGCTCAGCGCACAGGCTGAGCCCTATATTCAGCGGTTATTGGGAAGACTGGGTTTGCCCAAGCAGCTCGCAGTTGGGGGGCAGACGGCATTCGATGGCGTTCGGCAGCACTTCAATGCGGAAATGCCTGCCTTTGAGTGGTTCGCCGTCGAGATTAAAGGTCATTTCATGGGGCGCATCGATTTCCAGCCACGGCAGGGCAGCACCGATCACGTTTTTGTTTTCTTCATCGTTAAACAGGCTGGCGATCAGTGTCGGTAACAGTTCGTCAGCAGTCAGCAGCCGCAGTTGCAGCAGGCCATCGTTGATCAGTGCGTCCGGGCATAATTGCTGCCCGCCACCGGCCTGCTTACCATTACCGATACCAATCACCAAAGCGTCACCGGACCAATGGAAATCCGGACCGCGGATCTCGCAGCGATCGGCTTTGAGCGTGTCCATGCGGAGCAAGCCGTGGATAAAGTAGGACACGCCGCCCAACGCGGCCTTCAGTTTTTCCGGCGTTTCGGTCGTGATTCGGGTACCAAAACCGCCGGTCGCCATATTGATGAAATAGCGTTGATCGTTAACTTTTGCCAGATCTATCGGGACGGCGCGGCCTTTGACCGCCAACCGCAGCGCCTGTTCCGGCATCAGCGGGATATTGCAGGCCATGGCGAAGTCGTTGGCAGTGCCCAACGGCAGAATGCCCAATACCGGCCGTCCTTTAGCCGGTAACGCGGCCAATGCTGCAGCCACCTCATTGATGGTGCCATCGCCACCACCGGCAATCAGTGTGGCCACCCCAAGTTGACAGGCCTCCTGCACATAGCGCGCGGCGTCACCCTGTTCCCAGGTGACGCGAACGTGCAGGATTTGGTTCTCATCCCGCAATTTCTGTACCGCCAGGCGAACTTCTTCGTTGCCGGCGCCTTTGCCGTTGATGATAAGCAGCGCTGGTGCTGGTGGATGCATTCCCAATATCTCCCGGCTGTTAACAGATAGTGGGCAACGATAAACTACCCATCAGTGGCAATCCATCAGAATATTCAGTTAATTCTGGCTGGTGCCTCTTGGCAGAGATTATTCCTGCATAATTGACTTAATTTGAGATATGCGAGCTAGATAAGTTAGCGATTATTGTTAATGAAATAAGTAATCGCTGTAGCATTATATTTATATCGCTACGGGGGAAGGTTTTATAAAAATAGATAAAATAACGCTTTGAAAATAGGTGGGTTATATTGGCGGCGCTATAGCGGATATTGGGTTGAAACCAAAGAAAAAGCCAGTCCAAGGGAGATTGGACCGGCTAAGGAGGTGGTTCCTAGTATTGCTATGCAAATATTTTTCGTTCTTAGTTTTAAGCAGCCTGATGTTAACCAAGCTGCGCACTAATTGATGTGATCTAATTCTAATATTTGCCAAAAACCAGCATTAAAAGATAGCGGGCAGAATTTTTACACCGCAGGACTATTGGTCTCCGGCAAATTTCGGATCAGCAATGCGTAATTGAGATCGATATCTGACGGAATGGGTAAATAAACGATATGCCCGTTGCCCGGTGCCACGTCGATCGCTTCACCTTTCTTATTTTGCATGCTCTCCAGGGTAAACAATACGTTACCGCCGGGAGTCATCATCTCGACACTATCGCCGACCATGAACTTGTTTTTCACATCCACTTCTGCCCAACCGTCACGGCGGACGCCGGTGAATTCACCGACAAACTGCTGGCGTTCAGACAGTGAGGAACCGTAATCGTAGTTTTGCTGGGCTTCGTGCACATGGCGACGCAGGAAACCCTCGGTGTAACCCCGGTGGGCCAGACCTTCCAGCGTGGTGAGCAGGGTGGGATCGAATGGTTTGCCCGCGACGGCGTCGTCGATGGCGCGGCGATAGACTTGTGCGGTGCGCGCGCAGTAGTAGAAGGATTTGGTGCGGCCTTCGATTTTCAGCGAATGCACGCCGAGCTGAGTCAGGCGTTCCACATGCTGGATGGCACGTAAATCCTTCGAGTTCATGATGTAGGTGCCGTGTTCATCTTCAAAGGCGCTCATGTACTCATCCGGTTTTTGCGCTTCGGACAGCATAAACACTTTATCGGTCGGCGCACCGATGCCCAGCGTCGGCTCTACGGTTTGTACCGGGATCGGCTCATGCATATGCACGATGTTACCGGTCTCGTCCTCTTTGCCTTCTTCCGCTTTGTACTGCCAGCGGCAGGCGTTGGTGCAGGTGCCCTGATTGGGGTCGCGTTTGTTGATATAACCGGACAACAGGCAGCGGCCGGAGTAGGCCATGCACAGGGCACCGTGGACGAAGATTTCCAGCTCCATTTCCGGTACCTGAGTGCGGATCTCGGCGATCTCCTCCAGCGACAGCTCACGCGACAGGATCACTCGCGTCAGCCCCATTTGCTGCCAGAATTTCACCGTCGCCCAGTTAACCGCGTTCGCCTGTACCGACAAATGAATGTCCATCTGCGGGAAGGCTTCGCGCACCATCATGATCAGGCCTGGATCGGACATGATCAGCGCGTCCGGGCCCATGTCGATCACCGGTTTAAGATCGCGCAGGAAGGTTTTCAGCTTGGCGTTGTGCGGGGCGATATTCACCACCACGTAGAATCTTTTGCCCAGCGCGTGGGCTTCGTTAATCCCCTGTGCCAGATTCTCGTGATTGAATTCGTTATTGCGCACCCGCAGGCTGTAACGCGGTTGGCCGGCATAAACGGCGTCCGCACCATAGGCAAAGGCGTAACGCATGTTTTTCAGCGTCCCCGCCGGGGAGAGGAGTTCCGGTGTAAACATAATGAGTCTCGGTCTGATTTCAGGTCAGTACCGCACCACCAAATGGCGCAGTAAAAGCGGGGGATTGTAGCGGCAGAGCGGCAAGAAATCAGCAGGTAACCGGATTTATTACAGGGAGATTGATCCTGGTCATAAGAAAAACGCGCGATGGCGACCATCGCGCGTCGCTCAGATGATGTTATGCGCTCAAATCGCGCACGTCGGTGCTCGGGCCGTTTTTGATTACCGATTGAATGCCGTTTTTGGCAGCAGTTTCAGAGCTGTACATTTCGCTGACGCCGATCACCTGATGGTTTTTGGCCTTCAGCACAAAGTAAGGCTGATTGCTGGTGCTGTGCTTGATTTCATATTGCGCTTCGTGGGGAGAATTGGTTTGCACCGAGGCAATGCCATTCTCCGCCGAGGCCTTGCTGGCGTACATCTCACTGGCCAGAATGATTTCGCCATTACTGGCTTTCAGGTTGAAGTGGTACTGTCCATTCTTTGCTTTTTTCAGCTCATAGTGACCGATTGCCATGGTTCCTCTCCTGTGGGTTCCGATAAGTGATGTAAGTGTAGCCAATAGCTTGAAATTGGGCGGCTAATAAACCTGACTTGCGCACCATAGCGCAAAAAACAGGCGATTTTTTTGCGCTGGCGTTGAGTTTCAGCCAGCGAAAAGTGCTGTAGCACGAGAAGCTAATGGCGGATTGTGATGCTGAAAGTTTGCGCAGCTGGCCGCATTATTGCCAAGGCAGTATTTCGCCGGCGGCGATGACGCGCTAAGGTTGGCCCGCTGTGCAAGTGGTGGTTAAAAAATGATCGCAGCATCTTGGCATCGAAGCTCAACAGGCATATGCTTAGGCCTATGCCTGTCAGAGGAGATGAAAATGGAAAGAGTCGCGAAGCTGTTTAAAAACGGCAGAAATCAGGCGGTGAGATTACCCGTGGAATTCGAATTCGATACAGATCGCGTGTATATCCGCCGCGATCGGGAGGGAAACGTGATTTTATCGAAATATCCGGCGAAACCTGATAGTTGGGCTCCGCTGCTGCAAATGATCGCACAAACGCAGGTACCGCAGGACTTCCTGACCGCGGAGGATCGTCAGCAGGGGATGGCCACCCGCGATCCCTTTGCCGGGGAAGAATAAGCATGTATATGTTTGATACCAATACGGTCAGCCAGCTCTTTCGTCGGCACCCTCGTCTGCTCGGCTTAATGGAAAAGATCCCGCCTTCTGCGGTCTGCATTTCCAGTGTTACCGAGGCTGAATTGCTCTATGGCGTCGCCAAACGGCAGAGTCTGACGCTGAAAGCGACGGTTGCGGCATTCCTTGATTCCGTGACGGTCTATGCCTGGGACAGTGAAGCCGCGCATTGCTATGGCGCTATGCGGGCGGAGATGACAAAAAACGGGCGAACGATGGGGGCTTTGGATCAGCTTATTGCCGCGCACGCCCAGAGCCGCGGTGCGACGATTGTGACTAACGATAAGGCGTTCGCCATGGTGCCAGGCCTGGCAGTGGAAGACTGGACTTAAAGCCCATTCACCAGCCGGCAAGGCTCGGCTTCCCAGCGATAGCCCACGCCGTACACCGAACGGATAAAGGACTTCTCGCCGTCGATCAGTTCCAGCTTGCGCCGAAGGTTTTTGATATGGCTGTCGATGGTACGGTCGGTGACGACCCGGTAGTCGTCATACAGATTATTCAGCAGTTGCTCACGTGAGAACACGTTGCCCGGTTGGCTGGCCAGCGTTTTCAGCAGGCGAAACTCTGCCGGGGTGAGATCCAGCATTTGGCCCTGATAGCTGGCCTGAAAGCGTGGTTCATCAATGTGAAGCTGGGTTTCTTCCTGCGTATTGTCCAACGGGCGGTAGCAACGGCGCAGAATGGTTTTCACCCTGGCGACCACTTCACGCGGGCTGTAAGGTTTACAGATGTAATCATCTGCGCCGATCTCCAGCCCCAGCAGGCGATCGATCTCCTCGATTTTCGCCGTTACCATCACCACCGGAATATCGGTAAAGCGGCGCAACTCGCGGCAAACCGTTAACCCGTCGCTGCCCGGCAGCATCAAATCCAGCAGGATCAAGGCAGGGGAATGGGCATGTACCGCCGGCACCACCTCACTGCCAGTGGTCAGCCAGTGCGTGGCGTATCCCGCAGCCTGCAGGTAGTCCACCAGCAGTTGGCCCAGCTTGGGTTCATCTTCAACAATCATAATTTGCAACGGCTGGTTCTGGGTTTCCATCATGACGCCTTATTCATTACCGGGGTGGCGAATTCTACAGTAATCCGCACGCCGCCCAAAGGCGAGTGCTGTGCGTAGATCTTCCCGTTGTGTGCTTCCACTATGTTTTGACAGATCGATAGCCCGAGTCCGGAACCGCCGCTGGCGCGATTACGCGAACCTTCGGTACGGTAGAAGCGTTCAAAAATGAGTGCCAGTTGCTCGTCATTGACGCCCGGTGCGCTGTCCTGCCAATAGATTAGCAGGCGGCCCGGCAACGATTCTGCACCGATCTCCAGCTTACCCTCGGCATCGGTATAACGCAGGCTGTTTTCCAGCAGGTTATTAAACAGTTGGTTAAGCCTGTCGGGATCGCCAAACAGCGGTGCCTGCTCTGGTAGCAGTGTCACGATTTCCAGCCCTTTAGCGTGGAACCGGTCGCGGAAGCTGGCGACCGCAACTTGCAGCAGGTGCACACAGTCGAGCGGTGATTTACGGTAGGCGAGCGCGCCGAGATCGGATAACGACAGTTGATGCAGGTCATCGACCAGCTTGGTCAGGGTGGCGACTTCCGCCAGTAGTGAGCTGAGTGAGGCCGGGGTGGGCTGACGCACGCCATCTTGCAAGGCTTCGAGTTCGCCGCGCAACACCGCCAGCGGGGTGCGTAATTCGTGCGAGACGTCGGCCATCACGGCGCGTCGCATCTGCTCATTTTTTTCCAGTGAGGTGGCAAGCTGGTTAAAGTCCAGCGCCAGTCGCCCCAGTTCATCCTGGCTGCTGACCGCCACGCGGGTGCTGAAATCCCCCGCCGCCAGCCGATGGGTGCCCGCTACCAGGCGTTTGACCGGTGCCAGTAGTCCGCGCGACATCAGCCAGGTCACCGCCGCAGCCAACAGGGTGGAGAGGGCGACAATCATCCAACTGGTGCGTCTTTGCTGTTGGTCGAAGTTAATGTCGGTATTGCGCGTCAGCCTCTCTACCGGGGTGGTGAGCACCCAGCCGACAATTTCATTGTTGTAGCGGATGGGATGACGCGGGCCTTCCTTTGGCAGCGGGCCGGAATGCCCCACCAGCCGGTTAAACTGGCTGTCCACCACCCAGAACTGGGTACGCCAGCCCTTGGGCGGCAGATTGTGGCTGCTGTCGCTGTTTTGTTCGAACGAACGCATGATCTGGTAAACCACCTGATCGTTATTGCGCAGAAAGACCCAGTTACCGTGGTGACTGTATTGTTCTTCCAGCGCTTCACTCAGCATGTTGATGCGCTGCTCGTTACTGTTCTTGATGTAGTCGATAAACCCGCGTTCGAAGCTGACACGCACACCCCAGTGCATGGTGATTAACACCAGCATGCAGGTGGCGAAAATCGCCATGAACAGTTTACCGGTAATGCCTATTTTCATTGTTGCAACCTCGTGGAGCCTGTGCCCGGCTCTTTGGTCAGCGTACGGTTAGTGGTGGTATCAGCCGGGACGCGGGCGAAGGCCAACGCAGGCAGGGCGATGATTAATGCCATGCAGCAGTAGCTGTAAATAAACGCGCTGTGGATAGCCGGGCTGTCGGTGACCACCTGATGATGGGCGAAGCTGCCGATCAGAATACCGGCGATGCTGACGCCAAGGCTCATCGACAGTTGCATCACCATCGACAGCAGGCTGTTGCCGCTGCTGGCCAACCGGTCCGGTAAATCTTTCAGCGTCAGGGTATTCATCGCAGAGAAGCGCAGTGAGTTAACCATGCCCTGGAAGAACAGCACCACCGGCAGCAGCCAGATCCAGCCGAGCATGGCCACCAGCGGGAAACTCAGG
Organism: Serratia sp. BIGb0163; assembly: GCF_024809935.1. Lineage (NCBI taxonomy): Bacteria > Pseudomonadati > Pseudomonadota > Gammaproteobacteria > Enterobacterales > Yersiniaceae > Serratia > Serratia sp. BIGb0163. The sequence goes on along the minus strand of NZ_JANUDZ010000006.1, from coordinate 77,228 downwards.
CTGATCAGCGCCAGCATCAGCGTCGCGGCTACCAGCACGTTGCGGTACCCAAAACGGTTAACCACGCGCACCACTATGCGTTTCATCCCCATGCTGCCGATGATCATCGGGATCATCATCAGCCCGGCGTGGAACGGGGAAAAGCCCATCCCGACCTGCATAAACAGCGGTGTCATAAACGGCAGCATGCCGCTGCCGATACGGCCCAGCAGGCTGGCTGTCAGCCCGACCTTATAGGTCCGGGTTTTGAACAGCCGCAGCGAGAACAGGGCCCGGCTGTTGCCGTGTGCATGCCACCAGTATCCCGCTAGCGCCGCTACGCCAGCCACCACCAGCCCGGCGATGGCGGTAGCGGACAGCCCCATGCCTTTGTGGCCGTCAAGCGCCAGCGTCAGCGTCGCCATCCCGACTGCCAGCAGGATAAAGCCGCTGATGTCGAAGCGCCGGGTCTGCATGCGGTAGTTGGGCATCAGCAGCAGCGTGGCGATGGCCCCGGCGATCCCCACCGGAATATTGATCAGGAAAATCCAGTGCCAGCTGGCGTACTGCACCAAAAAACCACCCAGCGCCGGCCCCATCAGCGGGCCGATTTGGCCGGGCAGGGTGACGAAGGTCATCGCCGCCATATACTGTTCGCGCGGGACGATTTTCATCACTGTCAACCGACCGACCGGCACCATCATTGCGCCCCCGATGCCCTGAACCACGCGTGAGGCGATCAGTTCGTTCAGCGTTTCTGAACGGGCACACAGAATCGACCCCAGCGTGAACAGCACGATGGCGCTGAAGAACACTCGCTGGACGCCAACCCGATCCGCCAGCCAGCCGCTGGCAGGCAACATTACCGCCACCGTCAGCACATAGGAGACGATCACCGACTGCATGCGCAGCGGGTTCTCCCCCAGGCTGACGGCCATCGACGGCAGGGCGGTGTTGACGATGGTGGTGTCCAGCGTCTGCATAAAAAAGCCGAATGCCACAATCCAGAGTTGCCACTGTACCGAGGCGGTGTGTTTTATGAGCATCAATCAGCCATTATTGGGGCAAAGGATCCAGTTTCTTGCCGCGACGGAATTTCATCTGCAGCCGATCAAAATACAGGTAAACCACCGGGGTGGTGTAGAGCGTCAACAGTTGGCTGACGATCAGGCCGCCCACGATGGTGATACCGAGCGGTTGACGTAACTCTGCGCCGTCGCCGTGGGTCAACACCAATGGCAGTGCGCCAAAAAGCGCCGCCAGTGTGGTCATCATGATCGGCCTGAAACGCAGCAGGCAAGCCTGGAAAATGGCGTCATGTGCGCTGATACCGCCGTTGCGTTGTGCATCCAGGGCAAAGTCGACCATCATGATGGCATTTTTCTTCACAATGCCGATCAGCAGCATAATGCCAATCAATGCGATCAGGCTGAACGGCGCGCCGAACAACTCCAGCGCCAGCAGTGCGCCGACCCCGGCAGAAGGCAGGGTGGACAGAATGGTCAGCGGGTGAATATAGCTTTCGTAGAGGATGCCGAGCACGATATACACCGTGGCGATGGCGGCGGCGATCAGCAGCAACTGGGATTTCAACGTTTCCTGGAATACCTGCGCGGTACCGGCAAAGGCCCCTCGCACGGTTGAGGGCACTCCGAGTGCGGTCATGGTGCGCTCTATACCGGCGGTGGCGTCCGACAGGCTGCCGCCATCTGGCAGGTTAAACGAGATGGTCGAGGCGGCCGACAACCCCTGATGGTTGACCGACAGCGGTGCATTGGCCGGTCGCCAACTGGCAAAGTAGGACAGTGGGATCGCCTTGCCGTCGCTGTTGATCACGAACATCTTGTCCAGCGAACTGACGTCCTGGGTATAGGGCGGTGCGACTTCCATCACCACCTTGTACTGATTGAGCGGCTGATAGATGGTCGAAATCTGGCGCTGGCCGAAGGCGTTATTCAGCAGGTTATTGGCATCGGAGACCGAAATCCCCAAACGGGCCATGGTCTCGCGATCGTAAACCAGGTCCATTTCCGAGCCTTTGTCCTGCTGATCGGAGTTGACGTCCGCCAGCTCCGGCAGCGCGGCCAGCGCGGTGCGGATCTTCGGTTCCCATTCGCGCAGCGCAGCGAGGTCATCCGCCATCAAAGTGTACTGATAGCTGGCGTTAGCCTGTCGGCCGCCGACGCGAATATCCTGTACTGCCATCAGGAACAGGCTGGCACCCGGCTCTTTGGCCAATTTGGCGCGCAGACGGGCGATCACTTTCTGTGCATCATCGCTGCGCACCGACAGGGGTTTCAACGAAATAAACATCGAGCCGCTGTTGGTGCGTGAGCCACCGGTAAAACCGGTGACGTTTTCCACATCCGGATCTTCACGCACGATTTTCATGAAATCTTCCAGCTTAACGCGCATAGCCTGGAAGGAAATGCTCTGATCGGCCTGGATAAAGCCCATCAGCCGTCCGGTATCCTGTTCCGGGAAAAAGGTTTTTGGAATACTGACGTACAGCCACACGTTGAGTGCGATGGTGGCCAGAAACACCGCCAGCACCCAGCGCGAGTGGCCAAGCACCCAGCTTAGCGAACGGCCATAACCCTTTTGCAACGCCAACAGCATTTTACCGAAGCCGCGAATGCGCCGCTGCGAGCGCGGCGGCTGGTGGCGCAGCAGGTAGGCGCACATCATCGGCGTCAGCGTCAGCGAGATAATCAGCGACAGCCCGATCGACACCGACAGGGTGACGGCGAACTCGCGGAACAGGCGGCCAGGCAGGCCTTCCATCAGCAGCAGCGGAATAAACACTGCCACCAGCGACACGCTCATCGACAGCACGGTGAAGCCCACTTCACGCACCCCGACCAGCGCCGCATTAATGGGTTTCATGCCGGCCTCGATGTGGCGGGAAATATTCTCCAGCACCACGATAGCGTCGTCGACCACGAAGCCGGTAGCGATGGTCAGTGCCATCAGCGACAGGTTATTCAGACTGAAGCCGCACAGATACATGGCGGTGAAGGAGCCGATCAGCGAGACCGGCACCGCTACCGCCGGGATCAGCGTAGCGCGGCCGGAACGCAGGAAGATGAACACCACCAGGATCACCAGCCCAATGGCGATCACCAGCGACTGTTCGACCTCAGCCAGTGAGGCGCGGATGGTCGGTGAGCGATCCTGGGCGATATTCAATTGGATCGACGCCGGAATATTGTCTTGCAGCGCGGGCAGTTCGGCGCGAATGCGATCGACGGTTTCAATGATATTGGCGTCCGGCGCCCGGCTGATGGCCAGAATAATCGCCGGCTTGGCATTGGTCATCCCGGCGTTGCGGACATCCTGCACCGAATCGTTAACCTCGGCCACGTCGCTCAGGCGCACTGCCGAACCGTTGTTGTAGTGGATAATCAGCGGCCGGTAGGCCTCGGCGGTTTTCAGCTCGTCATTGGCCTGGAGCTGCCAGCGCTGCTGTTGATTTTCCACCGACCCTTGTGGCCTGCGTACGTTGGCATTGCTGATGGTCTGGCGCACTGCATCGAGCGATATGCCCTGATTGAACAGGGCGCTCGGGTTGAGTTCGACCCGCACCGCAGGCAGCGAGCTGCCGCCGACCGAAACGTCACCCACTCCTTCGGTCTGGGCGATTTTTTGCGCCAGCTGGGTCGAGGCAAAATCGTAGAGTTGGCCCTGGCTGTAGGTATCCGAGGTTAGCGTCAGGATCATGATCGGCGCGTCGGACGGGTTGACCTTACGGTAGCTGGGGCGGCTTGGCATGCCGGTGGGCAACAGGCTTTGTGCGGCGTTAATCGCTGCCTGTACGTCACGCGCGGCCCCGTTGATATCACGATCGAGATCGAACTGCAGAATCACCCGGGTGCTGCCCAGTGAGCTCATCGAGGTCATCTCATTGACCCCGGCAATGCGGCCCAGCGCCCGTTCCAGCGGCGTCGCCACCGACGAGGCCATGGTCTCTGGATCGGCACCCGGCAGCGAAGCGCTGATTGAAATCACCGGGTAGTCGACCTGCGGCAGCGGCGAGACTGGCAGCAGGCTGAAGCTGATCACGCCGCTGATGGCGATAGCCAATGTCAGCAGCGTGGTGGCGACCGGCCGGTAGATAAACAGGGCGAAGAATTTCACGGCAGCTCCTGCGCATCCGGCTGACGGCGAGTATTGCGCGCCAGCTTGTCAAACAGCAGGTAGATCACCGGCGTGGTGAACAACGTCAGGATCTGGCTCATCACCAGCCCGCCGACCATACAGACTCCGAGTGGGTGGCGCAGCTCCGCGCCGACGCCGGTGCTGAGCATCAGCGGCAGTGCGCCCAGTAACGCGGCCAGTGTGGTCATCAGGATTGGCCTAAAACGCAGCAGGCAAGCCTGATAAATCGCGTCATACGGCGTCATTCCCTGTTCCCGCTCGGCGGCCAGGGCAAAGTCGATCATCATGATGGCGTTTTTCTTCACGATGCCGATCAGCAGGATGATGCCGATAATGGCAATCACGTCCAGTTCGCTGCCGGCCATCATCAACGCCAGTAAGGCACCGACCCCGGCGGTGGGCAGGGTGGATAAAATGGTCACCGGGTGAATAAAGCTCTCATACAGCACGCCCAGCACGATATACATCGCGACTACTGCCGCGAGGATCAGCCATAAGGTGCCGCCCAGCGCTGCCTGGAACGCCAGCGTCGCGCCCTGGAACTGGGTGGTGATGTCTTTCGGCAGGTTGAGGTTTTTTTCTGCCAGAGTGATGGCGTCAACGGCTTCTCCGAGGGAATAATTGCCTGCGACGTTAAAGGAGATGGTGGCCGCCGGGAACTGATCCAGATGGTTAACCGACAGCGGCCCGAAGCGCTGTTCAATTTTGGCGATGGTGCTCAGTGGCACTATGGTGCCGTTGCTGCTGGTCAGACGGATATCATTCAGCGCCGCCAGCCCTGGCGTAGTGCTGACGTCATGTTCCAGCACCACGCGGTACTGGTTGGCCTGGGTGTAAATGGTGGAGATCAACCGCTGACCGAAGGCGTTGTACAGCGCATTATCCACGTCGCTCATGCTGATGCCGAGGCGAGAGGCCGAATCGCGATCGACATTGACATAGGCCACTAGGCCCTGATCCTGCCAGTTACTGGTCACGTCCGCCAACTGCGGCGTTTGTTGCAGTTCCGCCATCAGTTTCGGTACCCACAGGCTGAGATCGTCCAGCGACATCGCCTGCAGGGTGAACTGGTATTGGGTGCGGCTGACCTGAGTATCGATGGTCAGATCCTGTACCGGCTGCAGATACAGCTTCACACCGGGGAACTGGGTACTCATCTGTTGCAGTCGGGTGATGATGGCCGGAATACGCTCGCTGCGTTCGCTTAAGGGCTTGAGGTTGATCTGCAAGCGGCCACTGTTGAGCGTGGAATTACTGCCATCGACGCCGACAAACGACGTCAGGCTTTCCACCGCCGGATCCTTGAGAATTTCTGCCGCCACCTGCTGTTGCCGTTCGGCCATATTGCTGAATGACACCGACTGCGGTGCCTCCAGCGTGCCCTGAATGATGCCGTTGTCCTGCACCGGGAAGAAACCTTTCGGGATCAGCAGGTACAGCAAGATGGTGAGCAGCAGCGTGCTGAACGCCACGCCGAGCGTCAGCCACGGGTGGTTGAGCACCGTTTTCAGCCATTTGCCGTAGCGGGCGATAACCCGATCAAAGAAACGCTCGGAAGCCGCGGAAAAACGGTTCTGCTTACGCAGCGATTCGTGGCTCAGCATGCGCGCGCACATCATCGGCGTCAGCGTCAGTGAAACCACGGCGGAAATCAAAATCGCCACCGCCAACGTCACGGCAAACTCGCGGAACAGTCGGCCGACGATATCCCCCATAAACAGCAGCGGGATCAGCACTGCCACCAACGAGAAGGTCAGTGAAATGATGGTGAAGCCGATCTCACCGGCCCCTTTCAACGCCGCATCGAGCGGTTTTTCCCCCTTTTCGATATAGCGCGAAATGTTCTCAATCACCACGATGGCATCATCGACCACAAACCCGGTGGCGATGGTCAATGCCATCAGCGTCAGGTTGTTAATGGAGAAGCCGAGGAAGTACATGGCGGCAAAGGTACCGATCAACGACAGCGGTACCGCGACGCTCGGAATAATGGTGGCCGGTACGTTGCGCAGGAATACATAAATCACCATTACCACCAGTGCCACCGCCAACAGCAGTTCGAACTGCACGTCGCTGACCGAGGCGCGAATGGTGGTGGTGCGATCGGTCAGTACCTTGACGTCGACCGATTTTGGCAGGCTCTTGATCAACTGGGGCAGCATCTCGCGGATGCTGTCGGCGGTGGTGATCACGTTCACCCCCGGCTGACGCTGGATGTTCAGCACAATCGCCGGTTGTTTATTGGCCCAGGCTGCCAGCCGGGTATTTTCTGCGCCCTGTTCGATGGTGGCGATATCCTGCAGGCGGATCGCCGCGCCGTTTTGGTAGGCGACAATCAGTTGGCGGTAATCGTCGGCGGACTTCATCTGATCGTTGGCGGATAGCGTGACCGAGCGCGTCGGGCCATCCAGGCTGCCTTTGGCGGAGTTGACGTTGGCATTGCTGATGGCGGTGCGGATAGTTTCGCTGTCCAGGCCGTAGGCGGCAACGGCCGCGGCATTAAGTTTTACGCGCACCGCCGGCCGCTGACCGCCGGAGATAGTGACCAGCCCGACGCCGGTGACCTGCGATATTTTCTGCGCTACGCGGGTTTCCACCATGTCTTCCACCTGAGTCATAGGCATGGCGGATGAGGTCACGGCCAGCGTCAGGATCGGTGGATCGGCAGGGTTAACCTTGCTGTAAATCGGCGGGTAGGGCAGATCGCTCGGTAACAGGTTGGTGGCGGAGTTGATCGCCGCCTGTACTTCCTGTTCGGCGACGTCGAGCGGCAGTTCAAGCTGGAATTGCAGCGTCACTACCGAGGCGCCGCCGGAGCTTTGCGATGCCATCTGTTTCAGGCCGGACATCTGGCCAAACTGGCGCTCCAGCGGGGCGGTAATGGCCGAAGTGACCACGTCCGGGCTGGCGCCAGGGTACAGCGTGACCACCTGAATGGTCGGATAGTCAACTTCTGGCAGGGCGGAAACCGGCAGGGCGCGATAACCAATAATCCCCGCCAGCAGGATCGCCACCATCAACAGCGTGGTCGCGACCGGGCGCAGAATAAACAGGCGGGATGGGCCACCGCCGGGGTTAGGTGGCATCACCTGCATCAGGATTTCCCCTGAGCGCGAGTTGGTTGGCTCGGTTTAGTCGCTGCCGAAGCCGTCTGCGGCGTCACCACTTCTACCTGCATGCCTTCTGTCAGACGATCGATACCGTCGGTGACTACCCGATCGCCGACGTTCAGGCCGGCGGTGATCACCACCTGTTGGCTATCCTGCATGCCGGTGGTGACCAGGTGTTTGTTGACTTTGTTCTCTTCACTCAGGGTCCAGACGAAGTTGCCTTCGTTGCCCATCTGTAGCGCTGCGGTCGGGATGACCATGGCATCGTGCAGCGTCGCCACCTTCAAACGTGCATTCACAAACTGGTTGGGAAACAGCGCATCGTCCTCGTTGGTGAAACGCGCCTTGAGTTTGATGGTGCCGGTGGTGGTGTCGATTTGGTTATCCAGGCTCAGTAATGAACCGGTTGCCAGTTGATTTTGGTTGGTGCGATCCCAGGCTTCGACGCTGACCGGGCCGGCTTTTTGCGCTTTGATCAAGTCGCTGATATTGGCTTCCGGCAGGGTAAACACCACATCGATAGGATGAGTTTGGGTGATCACCACAATGCCGGTGGTGCTGCCGCTGGTGATGTAATTGCCGACATCCACCAGTTTCAGGCCGACGCGACCGTCGATCGGCGCGGTGATGCGACTGTAGGTGATTTGCAGCCTGGCGCTGTCCACCGTGCCCTGATCGGCCTTGATCGCCCCCTCAGTCTGCTGCACCAATGACAATTGGGTATCCAGATCCTGCCGCGAGACCAGATTGGTTTTCGCCAGTTGCTGGTAACGCGCCAAATCGCGCCGGGCATTAGCGAGCGTGGCCTGGTCTTTTGCCAGTTGCCCCAATGCCTGAGTCAGTTGCACTTCAAACGGGCGCGGGTCGATTTCCACCAGCAGATCGCCTGCCTTGACCTGTTGGCCTTCGGTAAAGTGGATCGCCATCAGTTGGCCGTCAACCCGGCTGGTGACGGTCACGGTGTTGGCGGCGGTGGCGGTGCCCAGTCCGGAAAGATAGCGTGGTACCGTCTGCTGCGTGACGGTCGCGGCCTGTACCGGTGACATCGGTGCCCCACGTCGGCCAGCGGCCGCCTGGCCTTTACCTGCGTGGCGCGCATGCGGTGCAGCATCCGTGGCAGGTTGCGCAGCGCGGAAGTGACGCCAAATCAGCACGGCGGCAATAGCCACAATGACCACCACCAGCAGGCGCAGTATCAGTGAACGACGTGGGTTTTTTGCATTCATGGTGGTGAAAATATCTCCAAAAGGCAGGCGTGCGGGCACTCATTGCCAAAAAAGTTACACTCCTTACAGGATACTAGTTTAGCCAGTCAAGACGGCATAAAAATGAAGGAAATATGGAGTAACCGTCAGCATTGTCCTAATAAGTTGCAGATTTGTGCATGCCCGCCTTATAAGAGACTTAATCCGGCATATAGCCAATACGTTTTGGCCTATTTCTCGGTTTGGCGCTAATAATTACCCTGCGAATCATTAATTCCCTTGGAGCATACAATGAGCAACAGAGAACTGGGCCGTTCGGGCATTAAAGTACCGGCATTGACCTTCGGCGGTAACGTGTTTGGTTGGACTGCCGATCGCGAAACCTCTTTCAGCCTGCTGGATGCGCTGGTGGAGAACCAGCTCAATTTCATCGATACCGCCGACGTGTATTCCAGTTGGGCGCCGGGCAATCAGGGCGGAGAGTCGGAGACCACCATTGGACAATGGCTGAAAAAAACCGGTAAGCGCGACCAGGTCATCATTGCCACCAAAGTGGGCAAGCCGATGGGCGAAGGCAAACAGGGGCTGTCGCCGCGCTATATCCAGCAGGCGGTTGAGGATTCACTGCGCCGTTTGCAGACCGATTATATCGACCTTTATCAATCGCATGATGACGACCGGGACACGCCACTGGCAGAAACTCTGGCGGCGTTTGATGCGCTGATCAAGGCCGGCAAGGTGCGAGCGATAGGCGCTTCCAACTATCAGGCCGATCGTCTGGAAGAAGCACTGAACGTCAGCGAGCGGGAAGGGTTGGCGCGTTACGAAACCCTGCAGCCGGAATACAACCTGTATGCGCGAGAAGGCTATGAGCAAGGGCTGGAGGCGGTGGCGCAGCGCCATGGACTGGGCGTGATTAACTTCTTCTCGCTGGCCAGCGGTTTCCTGACCGGCAAATATCGTAGCGAGCAAGATATCGGCAAGAGCCAGCGTGGCGACAGAGTGATTGGGCAATATCTTAATCCGCGCGGTTTAAAAATTCTGACGGCGTTGGATAGCGTTGCGGTGAAGCACCAGACTTCACCCGCGCAGGTTTCATTGGCCTGGCTGATAGCGCGGCCCAGCATTACTGCACCGATCGTCAGCGCAACCTCGTTAACGCAGTTGGATGAGTTGGTTAGCGCTACCCGTCTGCGGTTGGATGCTGAGGATATCAGCACCCTGAACCAGGCCAGCGCCTGGTAATCGGGTTAGCTGCGCACGGCGTTAATCAATGACAGCAACTGCGTCAGGCAGGCTTCAACGGTGCGCCCAGCGGTATCAATCGTCACCACCGGTGTGCTCCAGGGCGTGTAATCATGGGCGGTGACACTTTCCCAATTGGGCAACCGTAACCCGGCAATATCACCGTCGCGGGTTTCGACTCGTCGGCGGTGTTCCGTACGGTTGGAACAGACCACTTCAATATCCAGGCAGGCAGTGCCAGCCCGTAGTGCAACGCTATGCCAGTCCTCACGCGTGACCGGCAGCGGATTGACTGAGTCGGCAATCACGGTGTGACCCAGGCGCAGGTTATCTTCGGCGACGCCATAAGCGGCAAAATATCCCGCCGGGCCAATGTCATTAGCCAGAGCTCCGCTGTTGCGGATCGCTTGTTCAAGGGTATCGATTCGCAGATGCATTGCGGGTAATGCGCTAGCCAGCGCTCGCGCCAGTGTAGTTTTACCGCTGCCCGGCAGACCGGAAAAAACGATCAGCATTGTTGCTCCCGCCAGTTTTGTTGTGTCAGCCGATACAGGACATGTTTTTGCAGCGGATGGCCCTGCGGCAACCGTGGATGCAGGAAGTTTTCACCGCTGGAAGTCATGCCAATACGTTCCATAACCCGGCGTGATGGCCCGTTGTTTTCGGCGGTAAAAGACACTACTTCAGCTAAATCCAGCCGTTCGAAAGCGTAGCACAGTGCGGTGCGGGCGGCCTCAGTGGCGTAGCCTTTTCCCCAGTGCGCTGCCGCTAACCGCCAGCCGATTTCTACGCAGGGAGAGCAGGGCAGATCATCCGCCGGGATCGCCAGCCCGACAAAACCGATAAAAGGCGCGCCGTCTTTTTCTTCCACCGCCCACAAACCCCAACCGTTCTGCTGCATGAATTGACGAATTTTATCAGCCTGCGCGTGGCTTTGTTCGGCTGTCAGCGGGGCAGGGAAATAACGCATCACCTGGGGATCGGCGTTGAGGGCGGCGAATGCCGGCAGATCTTGGTCGCGCCAGGCGCGCAATAGCAACCGGTCGCTTTCCAGGGGGAGTATTTCATACATCACTGACCTCCAATGACCAGGGGCGCGGCAGGCCGCGCCCTCGGACGATTAACGGAACAGCGTTTGCGCCCAGCGTGCCAGCCCGGCGGTGACCGAGCCAAAATCGTTGCCCCCAACGATAGGAATGCCCGGCAACTGCTGTTGCAGCGCGGCGCGCAGCAGCGGTGAACGTGCGCTGCCGCCGGTGAGATAAATCACCTGTGGCGCGGTCTGGCTGCTGGCTAGTGCGGCGCTGACCTGTTCCTGAATACGCAGTAGCGGCTGCGAAATAGCCTCGGCAAGCTGATCCTGACTGATGGTTTCCGTCAAATCAGCCTGGACGAAAGCCAGCGGTGCGCTGATGTTTTGCTGTGCGGACAGGGCGATTTTACTCTCCTCCGCCGCGCGCACCAAACGGTAGCTCAGACGTTGCTGGTGAACTTTCAGCAGGCGTTTGACCTTTTCCGGCTCGGCGGCATCGCGGATCAGATCGCGCAGCATGCGGCCGTTGGCGACGCTGTAAAAGTCGTTCTGCGCCGGCACGTCGTTGGTGGCGACGGCGTTCCAGTAAGGCAGCGCAGGCAGGGCGATACCCTTGCCGGTTTCGCCGCCCATGCCGAACAGTGGCATCAGCTGTTTGAATGCCAGCATGATATCCAGGTCGTTACCGCCCACGCGGCAACCGCTGTGCCCCAGCAGGCTTTGCTGGCGTTCGGCGCGGTCACGCCATTGTGGCCCCATCAGCAGTACCGAGCAGTCGGTGGTACCGCCGCCGATGTCTACCACCAGCACGGTTTTCTCTTCGGTCAGCGTGGCTTCGAAGTCCAGCCCTGCCGCGACCGGCTCGAACTGGAATTCAATGTCTTTGAACCCGGCACGCTCGGCAGCGCGTTGCAAAATGCCCTGCGCCTGCTGGTTGGCATCTTCACCGCCCATGCCCTGGAAGTTGATCGGGCGACCGATGACCGCCTGACTGATGCTGTCCTGCAGGACGTTTTCCGCCTGGCGCTTGATGTGGAACATCATGGCACACACCAGATCTTCAAACAGCGCGATCTGCTGTGGCTTCAGGCCGTTGGCGCCGAGGAAGGATTTCGGTGAACGAACAAAATACACCTCTTCCGGATCTTCAACGTAGTGTGCCAGCGCTTGCAGGCCGAAGAGCACGCTGTTGCTGGCGACCGGGATGTCTTCTTCACGGTTGTAGTTGATTGCCCGGCGCAGCAGTTGCTGGTTCTCTTCGCTGCCGGTGGGCACTTGCCAGTGACGGTGCAAGCACTCGCTCACGGCTTCACGCGTCGGTGCGCACAGCATCGACGGCAGATAGGGTTCGTTGTTTTCCAACGTCAGCAGCTCGGGGCCGTTATCACGCATCACTGCAACGGAACAGTTGGCCGTTCCGTAATCGAATCCAATAAACATGTCTTTTCTCACTCCCCATGCCGATGAAGGGGGGCGACTTTACCCGAGACTTGTCCCTCGGGCAACGTGCCAGCGCATAACTGACGAAAATTTTAGCGACTAACGGGAGCGCGTGCTTAACTTAATGTCCGAATCCCGCACGTCAGCGCACCAGCCGAGTCGCATAATGAACAAAAAACTGACCCCGAGCCTAGCCATGAAAAACCAACAACAGGCGCTGTATCAGGCACTGAGTGCGCGCGATCGTAAATTCGACGGCCGCTTTTTTGTCGGCGTTTCTTCGACCGGTATTTATTGCCGCCCGGTGTGCAGTGCCCGCACGCCGAAAATCGAGAACTGTACCTTTTACCCTAGCGCGGCGGCGGCAGAGCTGGCCGGGTTTCGCCCCTGCCTGAAGTGCCGGCCGGAGTTGGCGCCGGGGCTGGCGTTGATTGATCTGGGCAATCGCTATGCCCAGGTGGCGGTACAGTTGATTGAACAGGGCTATCTGTCGGAGCACAGCTGTGAGCAACTGGCCGCGCGGTTGGGCATTTCCGACCGCCACCTGCGGCGTATCTTTGCCGATCAGTTTGGCGCGTCACCGATTGATTATGCCCAGTCGCACCGGCTGTTACAGGCCAAAAGGCTGCTGGCGGATACCGATATGCCGCTAAGTGAGGTGGCGTTTGCCGCCGGTTTCGGCAGCCTGCGACGTTTCAACGAGTTGTTCAAGGCACGCTACCGGCTGATCCCCTCGGCGCTGCGCAGCAGCAGCGGCCGTAATGAACGCACCGTCGCCAGCGGGCTGGTCTTTCATCTGGGTTACCGGCCGCCCTATGACTGGCCGCGTATGCTGAGTTTTTTGCAAACCCGTGCGGTGAGCGGAGTGGAAAAGGTGGAAGGGCAACAGTATCTGCGGGCGATCGCCATCACCCAGGGCGGCATTGATTATCACGGCTGGGTCAGCGTGCAGCCGGAAGAGAGCCACAATCGAGTGCGGGTGGAGATTGCCCCCGCCCTCAGCCGGGTGACCACGGAAGTGCTGCGTCGCATCCGCCAGCTGTTTGATCTGGACGCGGCGCCAGATCTGATCGTCCAGGCCTTGGGGCGGCTTGCCGCCGATGCGCCGGGCCTGCGTTTGCCCGGCTGCGTCAACGGCTTTGAGCAGGCGACCCGGGCGGTGCTTGGGCAGTTGGTCAGCGTCAAGATGGCGGCGACCTTTGCCGGACGCATGGCTGAACGCTGGGGAACGCCGCTGGCACAGCCTTACGCCGGCATTACCCATGTGTTCCCCAATGCCGAACAGGTGGCGCGGTTGCAACCCGAGGAACTGCGCCCGCTGGGGGTGCAACTGAAACGCGCAGCGGCGCTGATCGCCATCGCACGGGCGGTCACCGAAGGGCGGTTACAGTTGGAAAACGTGCTGGATATTGAGCAAGGGATCAAGGCGCTGACCGCGTTGCCGGGGATTGGCAGTTGGACGGCCTGTTACATCGCGATGCGCGCCTGGTCATGGCCGGACGTGTTTCTGACAGGGGATTATCTGATCAAGCAGCGCTTTCCTGGGATGACGCCACGCCAGATTGAAAACTATGCCGAACGCTGGCGGCCCTGGCGCTCTTACGCCACGCTGCATCTGTGGCATAACCAGGGTTGGGTGCCGTCAACGGACACTGACGAGTAGCCGAGTTATTCTTCGGCAGCAATCAGCGCCAGCAGGCTGTCGATCCCTTCACGCATCAGGAAGGTGAGTACTTTCTCGCGCTCGCTTTCGCTCAGGTGATAGTAATACTCAACCCAGACTGCCAGCGGATCCTGGCGTTCAAGCTGATATTCAGCAGGATCTTCTTGCAGTACCAACAGGCTGCGCGCGCCGATCGGCAGGCTATTGATGTGGTATTCCACCGCTTTGCCCTGCACGCCTTTTCGGCGGCGACTGATCCAGCCTTCGCGGCGGGCCATCAAATTGATTCCCTGCGGCGAGGAGGGCAGTCCTGCAATGCCGGTAAGCTCTCTGGCGGCAAACCACTCGTTTTTCATAGCCATTATCCCTGAGCAATCACGTTTAAAGATGGTGGTGGAAATTAACGCGCGTGCTGATTTCCGTATCGAGGTTTTGTTCAAACGATTAACTCTAACTCGTTAGTTATACCACTAACCTCAGGTTGGCTAAGCAAAAAAAACGTGATCGGGGGCATGTGGCCAATGACGCCACGGCCTGAAAGACAGGAGAATGGGGCTGAATGGAGGGGGACGGTGTTAGTGAGCGGTAGCAAAAGCCGGCGTAACCGCCGGCCATCAGAGATTACAGCAGGAAGAGGGTGGCCAGACCGAGGAAGATAAAGAAGCCGCCGGTGTCGGTCAGCGCGGTAATCAAGACGCTGGAACCGACCGCCGGATCTCGTCCCATTTTTAGCATCGCCATCGGGATAACCACCCCCATCAGCGCCGCTACCAGCAGGTTGAGGATCATCGCCAGCGTCATTACCCCGCCCATCGCCCAATCGCCATACAACAGCCAGGTGACGATGCCCATGATACCGCCCCAGACCACGCCGTTGATGATGGCGACCCCCAGTTCCCTGAACATCAGGCGGGAGATATTGCCGACTTCGATTTGATGCAGGGCCAGTGCGCGAACGATCATGGTGATGGTCTGGTTACCGGTGTTGCCGCCGATACCGGCGACAATCGGCATCAATGCCGCCAGCGCCACCAGTTGTGAAATGGTGTGTTCAAACAGGCCGATAACGCGCGAAGCGATAAATGCGGTACACAGGTTGATCGCCAGCCATGCCCAGCGGGTTTTCACCGCTTTGCTTACCGGGGCAAACACGTCTTCTTCCGGGCTTAAGCCCCCCATACGGCGCAGGTTGCTGTCGCTTTCCTCGTTGACCACGTCAACGATCTCTTCAATGGTCAAGCGGCCCATCAGCTTGCCTTTGGCATCGACCACCGGGGCGCTGATCAGGTCATAACGTTCGAACGCGCTGGCTGCAGCCTCGGCTTTCTCTTCCGGCAGAAAACGGGTGGGATCGCTGTCCATCACCGCCTGTACCAGAGTTTCCGGGTCATTGAGCAGCACCGCGGTGAGCGGCAACTCACCCAATAGCGTATTTTTACGGTCGGTGACAAAGAGCTTATCGGTGGCCGCCGGTATGGTTTTGCGCAGGCGCAGGAAGCGATGCACCGCACCGAGGGTGACGTCCGGGCGCACCGTGACCAGTTCAAAATCCATCATCCAGCCGACGGTGTCCTTGCCGTAGTGGATCATCTCGCGCACCTGAGCGCGCTGCTCCGGCTCCATCGAGGTCAGCAGGCGGCCCATCAGGTTACGCGGCAGGTATTGCGCCAGATAGGCCTGTTCATCAACGTCCAGCGTTTTGATGGCTTTGAGCAGGTCTTTATCGCTCATTTCTTCGATCAGGCTGTCCCACACCGGCTCGGCGACTTCCACCAGTGCCTGGCCGCGCTTGGCGTTACCCACCAGCCGCCACAACGCCAGACGTTCGTCCTGCGGTAGCGCTTCGAGCAAGTCAGCCAAATCGGCGGCATGCATATCGTCGAGCAGGCCGGTAATTTCAGCGGTCTGGTTGAGCAGCTCACTTTTGCTAAGGGCGTTTTCGTCACCCGGTCGGCCGAGAATGCCGTCGACCAGGTCTTTGTTATTTAACAGCAGAGAAATAATGCGCTGGCGGTGCTCAGCGACTTTTTTAACATTATGCGTTGCGGCTGACATGATATTCCTTACTGGCACTCAGGGGTCCTTACAGACAAGCTCTGAACAACAGAGAGCTTAGTGAATGCAGACGTCATTTTTATGAAATGGCAGCAGAAGCTGAGGAATAAGTAAGGGGCCTGGCATGCCGAAACGCCGGCAGGCTGCTTAACTATTCGCAAGCCCTGCAAAGTAGCCTGGGTCTTTGAAGTCAGGGAGCGGTGCCCTGGTTTTCGCCGCCTGTTTCGGTGGTTGTTTGATAAGGGGCGAGCTTTTTTTCCTGATGATGGGGTACTGCGACCACCGCAGCATACAGCAGACGGCCAACCAAAATGATAAAGCTGACAAACAGTACTATTTTTGTCATCTGTCCGGTGGTTTTTTTACGCATATATCACCCGGCATGCCGGTTTCCTGTGTCATTCAACGACGGTGAAAGCCGATAAATTGTAAACGGAATTTTAGCTATCGATGACAAATATTGTCCATTTATTTCCGGTTGGTACCGTCGGATATTTCACTTATGTTTAGCAAGAGTTTTAGTTTGTCTATTGGATCATGGACTTAAGAAAATACCCAAAATAGGCTTACACATATTTACCCAACTTTTCCTCCATGATTGATCGCAGTCAAACCCTTGCTGACCCTGCCGCATAAAATTCCACTCCATTCTCCTGTCGCATATGTTACTTTCACTTTGCCTCATGAATGGATAGAGGTACGTAAAGGAACCTGCCTTATTACCTGAACGCGCGAATGGAATTGCGCCCTGACGGACTCGTTATTTTTATGGTTAAGCCAATATTCTGGAAGCATTTACGCGAGCGCTGGTGGGGTTATCCCCTCATCTGGGGCTTGTTGTTGATCCCGTTCGCCGGTTGGTTGTCGCCGCGCATTATGTTGCCAGAGGGCAAAGTCTATCTGCTCTATCTGCCACTGGCAGCCTGCATTGCGTTGTTGATGGTCTACGACTGGCGGGCGCTGCCGGGCATTACCCTTGCCATCATGGTGCGATACGCGAGCCGACTGGGGCTGGAGAGCGGCATATTGGTCACCTCGTTGTACCTGCTTTGTCTGATCCTGTGCTGGTTGGGCTATCGCAGCCAGACTCAGCGTCGTTGGTGTGCGGCCCCCGGCGTACCGGCATTGGTCAAAGCGAGGTTGATCTGGTTGGTGGTGCTGCCGGCGTTGCTGTTTGTCTTCGGCCTGAAACTGCTGGTCGCTCTGGCCCAATTGCCTGACGAACTGGGGATGATGCCCGGTAATAGTGATTATTTGTTGGCCCTGGTCAATTTTCAGGCGCTGCTGCTGGGTTGCCTGTCCGCTATGCCGCTGTTCTACTTTATGTTGCGCCTATTGAACAAGCCCAGGTTCGCACTGACGCTGTGGCGACGTTTTGGCCGTGAAATGGCTCCCCAGGCCGATAAAAAAGAGTTGTCTCTGTGGTTGCTGGTGCTGGTCAGCATGGTGGCCTTGCTGTCTTACTACGCCAAAAATTCCAATCCTCTGCTGCTGGGGGGCTATGGCCTGATCCTGTTGCTGCCGGTGATGCTGTATGGCGCGATGCGCTTTGGCTACCAATTCAACTGCATTATCTGGTCTTCTTCGCTGCTGGTGCTGTTTTTCCATTATCCCGGTTATGCGCAGCGCGACAATTTATTGCATAACCTGGCAGTCATCTCTTCGATGATGGTGGTGTTTACCCTGTGTATTTACCTGATGTCGGCGCTCAATACCCGCCAGCGATTAAGTCATGCCAGGGCGCAAAGCGCTGCGCTGCAAGATCCGGTGATTGGCTTGCCTAACCTGCGCGCCCTCAAGCGCGATCTGACCTTGTCATTACCCTCAACGCTGTGTTTCCTGCGCGTTAGCGAGCTGGATTTGCTGAGCCGCAACTACGGTATGCAATTGCGCATTCGTTTCAAACAGCAGTTGGCGGCGCTGCTGCATCAGGTATTGGCACCCGGTGAGGGCGTATATCATCTGCCGGGTTATGATCTGTTGCTGCGGGTGGATGGCGAAGATAGCGAAGAAAAGGTTTTGCAGATCTACCACGCGCTGGAGAAATTCCGTCTGATATGGAACGGGTTGCCGCTCCATCCGCCGCTGGGGTTAGGCTATTGCAGCGTGAATGCGGATTTCGAACATCTCTACCTTCTGCTGGGGGAGCTTAGCTCGTTGGCCGAAGTATCGTTGACCAGCGGCAAACCGGAGAGCGTGCAAAACGGTGGGCAATGGGTACAGGAAGAAATTAAGCGCAAAGTCGAGTTACTGCATGGTGTACAGCATGCGTTGGATAACGATGGGTTCATTCTGATGGCGCAGCCGATCGTGGGCCTGCGCGGTGACCGATATCATGAAATTCTGCTGCGCATGCGCGATACGTGCGGAGAGATCATATCGCCTAATGATTTTCTGCCGGTGGCACATGAGTTCGGCCTGGCGTATCGGCTGGACCTGTGGGTGTTGCGCAATACGCTGAAATTTATGGATCTGTACCGTGCCGAACTGCCCAGTGCGCGCTTCGCGGTTAATCTGTCACCTTCTTCGCTGTGCCGGCCTATGCTGCGCCACGATGTCAACAGCCTGCTGGAGCAGTACCAGATTGAGCCCTATCAACTGACGCTGGAAGTGACCGAATCGCATCTGTTGCAGGATACGGCCTATGCCGGGGCCAATTTGCAGGCATTGCGTGAGATGGGGTGTCGCATTGCGCTGGATGACTTCGGCACCGGCTATGCCAGCTACGATCGGCTGAAGATGCTGCCGGTCGACATGTTGAAAATCGACGGCAGTTTTGTGCGTGACATGCTGACCAATCCAGTGGATTTCCAGGTCATTACGTCTATCTGCAAGGTTGCGCGCATGAAACGGCTGGCGATAGTGGCTGAATATGTGGAAAGCATGGAGCAGTTGGTCGCGCTGAAAGGGGTTGGCGTGGACTATATGCAGGGCTACTTCATTGGCGAGCCACAACCCTTGCTGGCGCTGTTACCGACACCGCGTTGAGTTTGCCCCCCGGCAGGCAGGGGGCGAAAGACTCAGGCAGTACGTTGCTCGTTTTGGGTCTCTTCTTCTTCGCAAATCAGCTTCCAGCCGACGACGTCATTCCAGTAGGCCTGCTCACGTTCAAGATCCAGTTGTACCAGGTTGTTTAACGCCAGATAACCGGCCGGGAAACGCAGCGTCCAGTGATTATCGTCAGTACTCAGGCGCAGCGTCTCGGGTGTGGTGGTCGACTGACGCTGGTTATTGAGCAGGGTGCTCAAACGCAGCAGTTGGATCAGCGGCAGGTAATGCTTTTTCTTGAACAGGTTCAGCCGCGGCAGTTCTTCCAGCTTGATACCCTTACGGTGGAAACGCACCAGCGCCGCCAACAGCAACTGCTGCTCCTGATTAAAGCCGGGCAGGTTGGTGTTTTGTAGAATATAGGCCGAGTGGCGATGCATGCCGCTGTGGTTGATGCTCAGCCCCACCTCATGCAACATGGCGGCCCATTTCAACAGCGCTTCCAACTGCGGATTCGCCAGCTTGGTGTTTTGCGCCATCCATTGGGCGTACAGCAGTTCGGTGGTGTCCAGCACCCGCTTGGCCTGCTCACGGTCGATATTGTAGTGATCGGCCAGGCTTTTGGCGGTACGGCTGCGGATATCCTGATGGCGGAAACGGCCCTCCATTTCGTACAGCACGCCTTCGCGCAGCGCGCCGTCAGAAAGACGCAGGTCGCGGATTGCCAACGCGTCGAATACGCCGCACAGGATAGCCAGACCCGGTACAAACACCGACTGACGGTCTTCCGACAGCCCCGGCAGACTCAGGGAGCTGAAGCTTTTAAACTGCAACACCTGCTCCGTCAGCATCTCCAGCCGTTCCAGGGTGATCAGGCCGTCTTTTTCGCCCATCGCCACCAGCACTTCGTGTGCGGCCTTGATGGTACCGGACGCGCCCAGAGCATACTGCCAACCCTGAATACGGTACTGCCAGGCCAGGGTTTCCAGCTTCTGTGCCGCTGCCAGGCGCGCACGCTTGAAATTGTTTTTGCTGATTTCACCGCCCGGGAAAAACTGCTGGGCGAAACTGACGCAGCCCATACGGCGGCTTTCCGCCAGCAGCGGCTCAAAGTCTTCACCGATCACCAGCTCAGTAGAACCACCGCCGATATCGATCACCAGCTTGCGGCCTTTTTCCGGCTGGGTGTGCTCCACACCCATAAAGATCAGACGCGCTTCTTCCTGTCCGGCGATGATTTCAATCGGGTAGGGGATCACTTTAGCTGCACGTTTGAGAAACACTTCCGCGTTAACGGCCTGACGCAGGGTGTGAGTACCGACGATGGTGACGTTATCCGCCGGGAAGCCCTGCAGCCGTTCGGCAAACAGCGCCAGGCAGGCTAGTCCACGTTCTATTGCCTCTTCACTGAGCACATTGTTGCTGTCCAATCCATCGGCGAGGTGGACCCGTTGTTTTAAACGGCCCAATACCTGTAAAGCGCCGTTGACGACGCGGGCAATCACCATATGGAAGCTGTTCGACCCGAGGTCGATGGCAGCAATTTCCTGCGGTTTATTTGTTGCAGTGCTTTTTAGCGGCATAGTTGCTGGCCTACTGTCCTGGTTGTTCCAGAGCTTTTAAATACTCGTAAATGGCAACCTGAGAACGGACTTTACGGCGGTTGCCGCGCGGTACGTACTGGTTGCTCAGTTCTTTATCGAGGTAACGTGCCTTGACCGTGTCGCTGAACAGAATTTCCAGAATATCCAGAACTCGTTGTTTCAGCGTTGGATCCAGCAGCGAGACCGCGACTTCGATGCGGTAATCTATGTTACGGGTCATCCAGTCGGCAGAGGACAGATAAACCAGTTTGTCACCTTTGTTTTCGAAAACGTAAACCCGGTCGTGTTCCAGATAGCGGTCGACGATGCTGATTACTTGAATATTGTCACTGATCCCCGGCAGGTTGGGAATCAAAGAACACATACCTCGCACCAACAGGCGGATTTTTACACCGGCGCCGGATGCGGTATATAACCGATCTACCAGCCCTTTATCCACCAGATTGTTGATTTTCAGCATAATACCGGCGGGAAGCCCGGCCTCGGCATTGGCAATTTCCCGGTCGATTAACTCATACAGCTTCAGGCGCGAGTTCTGCGGCGACACCATCAGGTTGTCGAAGGTGACCGGCCGGTACGGGTTTTCGATAAAGTTAAACACCCGACGCACTTCGTTGGTGATGCGTGAGTCGGCGGTCAGCAATGAATAGTCGGTATAAATACGCGCGGTTTTCTCGTTAAAGTTGCCGGTACCGATATGAGCATAGCGCACAATCTCGTCGCCTTCACGGCGTGAGATCAGGAACAGTTTGGCGTGGATTTTCAGGCCTGGAGCTGAGAAGATTACGTGCACGCCGGCTTCCGTCAGGCGCTTGGCCCAGTGGATGTTGGCCTCTTCATCAAAACGTGCCTGCAGCTCTACCACCACTGTGACTTTCTTGCCGTTGTGGGCGGCGTGGATCATCGATTCGATAATACGTGAGTCTTTCGCCACGCGGTAAATATTGATTTTTATCGCCAGCACGCTAGGGTCAAATGACGCCTGACGCACCAGTTCCAGCACGTGTTCAAAGGTGTGGTATGGGTAGTAAAGCAGCACGTCCTGTTCGCGGATGGCGTCAAAACCGTTGCGGAACTTTTCGAACCAGGTATGGCGCAGGCGTGGCAGCGGTTTGTTGACCAGATTGGCCTTGCCGACGTTCGGGAAGCCGATAAAGTCTTTAAAGTTATGATAGCGGCCGCCGGCGATCACCGAGTCATAGTTGGAGATACCCAGCTTGCCGCGCAGCAACTCCACCATTTCATTCGGCATGTCGCGCTGATAAACAAAACGTACCGGCTCGGCGGTCAGGCGCTGTTTCAGGCTGGAGGACATCAGTTCCAGCAGGCTCGATTCCATCTCAGTGACCAGATCGTATTCCGCGTCGCGGGTCATTTTCATCGAATAGGCATTGAGCGCGTCGTAGTCGAAGAAGCCCTTGAAAATATCGTCCAGGCAGTAGCGCAGAATGTTGTCCAGCAGGATCATCGGTTTGCGACGGCGCGGGGCTTCCGGCGGCAGGTTGACGAAGCGCGGCACCTTATCGGACGGGATCTCCAGCAGCGCATAATCGATGCGTATGCCGCGAATAATCTCCACCGCCAGATAGGTGTAATCGTCTTTCAGGAACTGCACCAGGTTGGTTTCGTGATTGATCAGGATGGGCGTGATGTGCTGACGCAGATGCTGCTTGAAGTATTGTCGCAGCCAAATTTGCTGGTTCTCCGACACCTGACGTTCGTTGATCAGGAAGATCTGATTACGCGCCATTTCCAGCAGCAAATCGTTATACAGGCTGTCGAATTCTTGATCGGTTTTTAATACCTTGGCCTGGATCTTTTTCAGCAGATGGCGTGAAGCGCCGCCAGAGCCTTGCTCTTCGCTGATCAGAATGCGTCGTTTGAGATCGGCAAAGCGGACCTTATAGAACTCGTCAAGGTTATTGGAGTAAATGCCCAGAAAACGCATGCGCTCAATCAGGGGATTGCTCTTATCTGCGGCTTCCTGCAATACGCGTTCATTAAAGGATAACCAGCTTAGTTCTTTTTCGATGTAGAGCTTTTCCTGACCCATTGCCACTCCAGTTCAATTTTAGAAAAGGATCCGGGACGCAGCCCGGATGCCGCTTCAGTGTCCTTCATCATTATTGCGAGAGATTGACAGGAAAGTCCAACATATCCATTACCCTGGCGCGAGGCATTTTAAGGCGTAAAAATATTTTCTGCGGCGTTGGGACTGCGTGACATTACCAACTGGCATAAAATGCCGCATTTCATGCTTTGTGTTTATAGATGTGATCGGGTTTATCATCATTTTTCAGCAATATATGTGATTAATAATGCTTATGTGTAGCCTAAAGTTCGACGCACTCGGCGGGCAACTTTGTCATGCAAACGTCATAAAACTGACATAAGATGCCCGGTTATTCTATGGCGCAAGCCTGCTTACATCAGCGACAGCGAGAGACATGGCACAGACTACGGTAAACCAACATCCCCGGGATCGGCTGCGTGCGCGCATCGACCGTAGCGTGCAGGCGGCCGTGACCGTCAGCGGGCTGCTGGTGCTGATGACGTTAATGCTGATCTTCGTTTACCTGCTGTTTGCGGTGCTGCCGCTGTTTAAACCGGCGGCGATGGGGCAGGCAAAGCCGTTGCCGATTAGCGCCACCGCGCCTGCGCTGGCGCTGGGTATGGATGTGCAGCAGCGTATCGGCTATCGCATTGATAAGCAGGGTGCAGGGCAGTTTTACTCCCTGACGCAGCAGGATCCCGCCGGCACCGGCAAGCCATTAACGCAGCAGCCATTGCTGACCAAACCGGCGTTGCTGACCCAGGCGGCCGGGGAACGTGACCTGTTTGCTCTGGCGCAGGCCGATGGTCGTTTTATCATCGCCAGTGCGGATTTTGCCGCTGCGAGCACCTCTGCACCACAGTGGCTATTCCCACTGGGGCAACGACCATTGGCGCTGGATAAACAGGGGCGGCCCCTGGCATTGTTGGCACTGTCCGAAGCGCGGCACGGGCAGTATCTGCTGGCCGGGGTTACCGAAGACCGGCGTTTGGTGTTTGGCCGTTTTGGCAGCGACCAGGCGCCGCAGCTCAGCGAAAGCCCGCTGGAGAGCGCGGTACAACAGTTGGTGCTGACGCCGGACGGCCGTCAGTTGTACCTGCTGTCGGGTAACCGACTGGCGCGCTATCAAATTAACGACACTCAGTTACAGCTTAAAGAAACGCGTATTCTCGGCGATCGCACTCCTTATCAACTGACGGCCTTGCCCGGTGGCAGCGCCTTATTGATTGAAGCGGCTGACGGCAGCCTGCGTGAGTGGTTTGATGTTGAAAAAGGGCAGCGCTGGCAACTGACGCCGGTGCAGCATTTCGACCATCAGTCCGAACCACGGGATTTGCTGGTGGCTGAACCTTATCGTCGGGTGTTCGCCACACTGAGGCCCGACGGGGGCTTCTCGCTGTTTTCCAGCATTCAGCCACAGCCGTTGTTGAATGGCCGGTTGAGCACCGGGGTGCAACAGATGGCGTTTGCTCCACGTGGTGACGGCCTGCTGCTGGAAACGGCGCAGGGTTGGCAGCATTATCCGATCGATAATCCTTATCCCGATGTCACCTGGCGCTCGCTATGGCACAAGGTGTGGTATGAAAATTACCCTGAGCCCGCCTATGTTTGGCAATCCACCTCCGGTGAGGACAGCTATCAGGCCAAGTTCAGCCTGATGCCGGTCATTTTTGGCACCTTCAAGGCAGCGGCTTACGCCATGCTGTTTGCCATTCCGCTGGCATTGGCCGGGGCTATTTATACCGCCTATTTCATGTCGGCCGGGCTACGGCGGGTGATCAAGCCGGCGATCGAAGTGATGGGTGCACTGCCAACGGTGGTGATTGGGCTGGTGGCCGGTATCTGGCTGGCACCGGTGATTGAACACTATCTGCTGACGGTGCTGTCACTGCCGCTGTTGTTGGCGACAGTGGTGCTGGCCTGCGGCGCTCTGGTGAACAAGCTGGCACCGCGCCGCTTGCCGCCGGGCATGGATCTGCTGATCCTGCTGCCGTTGATGATATTGACCGTCTGGTTGGCGTTCAGCGTGGGGCCGTGGCTGGAGGTAAAACTGTTTGGCGAGCCGCTGCATTTTTGGCTGGGCGATGATTACGACCAGCGCAATGCACTGGTGGTGGGGGTGGCAATGGGGTTTGCACTGGTGCCGATCATCTTCTCACTGGCGGAAGACGCCTTGTTCAGCGTGCCGGCTACCCTGAGCCAGGGATCGCTGGCGTTGGGTGCGACCCAGTGGCAAACCGTGATGCGGGTGGTTCTGCCATCGGCCAGCGCCGGTATTTTTTCGGCACTGATGATCGGCTTTGGTCGTGCGGTGGGCGAAACCATGATTGTGCTGATGGCGACCGGCAACACGCCGGTGATCGACGGTAGCCTGTTCCAGGGCTTGCGCGCCCTGGCGGCCAATATCGCCATCGAAATGCCGGAGGCGGTGGCCGACAGCAGCCATTATCGGGTGCTGTTCCTGACCGCACTGGTGCTGTTTATTTTCACCTTTGTCTTCAACACGCTGGCGGAGGCGATCCGTCTGCGCCTGCGTGAGCGCTATACCCTGAATCAGGAGGCGCCATGAGGCTTTGGGCCAAGAGCGGCTCGCCCTGGATCTGGCTGACAGCCGGATCGGTGGCCGTCAGCCTGCTGGCGTTGATCGGCATTATGCTGCTGCTGGCCGGGCAGGGGATGCGCTATTTCTGGCCCAGCCCGGTCTACCAGTTTGAACTCAATCAGAGCGCCGCAGGATCGGTGACCATGATTGGCGAACTGTACCAACAGCAGAGCATTCCGCGCCGTCAATTGCAGGAGTCCGGGGTTGCCTTGCCGCCAGCAGATGCACAGAGTTTTGAGCGCTATCTGATCAAAGTGGGTAATCGTGACAGCGAAGGGCAGGACTTCCGCACGCTGCTGGCCGGTGACATTCTGAGCCAAAGCACGCCGCGCAATTTGCTGGTACTGGAACGCAACAGTAATGGCACCGCCTATGGTTATCTGGCGGGCATGCTGGAGGACGGCCAGCCGTTGACCGGGCGTAATCTCAGCCAGGCGCTGTTGCAGCGTTTGCCGCAAATTGCCGCGCTTTCCCGTCAGGCGCATGATATTCAGTTCCGCGATATGGCGCGTATCAACCAACGGTTTGATGCGCTGCGCCTGCGGGAGAAAAGCCTGCAGCATGACGACAAGCTCGACGCCCGTGCGCAGGCGTCCATCAACGCTGAGAGACTGGAACTGCAACGTCAGTATCGGTTGTTGTCTGACCGACTGGAAGGCTTGAACCGCGATCGTCACCGTGATGCGCTGCTGCTGCGTGATATGCACGGCCAGGTTCATACTATTGCGCTCAGCCAGGTGCGCGATGCCTGGTATCCCAATGCGATGAATACCACCCAGAAGCTGGTGCACTGGGGCGAGCAGGTCAAGAAGTTCCTTACTGACAGCCCACGTGAGGCCAATACCGAAGGCGGCGTATTCCCGGCCATTTTTGGCACGGTGCTGATGGTAATTCTGATGTCGATTGTGGTGATGCCGTTCGGCGTCATTGCCGCGGTTTATCTGCACGAGTACGCCGGTAATAATTTGCTGACACGGCTGATCCGTATTGCGGTGGTGAATCTGGCCGGCGTACCCTCGATTGTCTATGGGGTATTTGGTCTGGGCTTCTTTGTTTATATGATTGGCGGCACGCTCGATCAACTGTTCTTCCCGGAGTCGTTGCCCAACCCGACCTTTGGCACGCCGGGCGTGCTGTGGGCGGCGTTGACGCTGGCGCTGCTGACCTTGCCGGTGGTGATTGTCGCTACCGAAGAAGGGTTGTCGCGCATTCCTGCCTCATTGCGTCAGGGATCGCTGGCATTAGGTGCCAGCCGGGCGGAAACGCTGTGGCGCATTGTTCTGCCAATGGCAGCACCTGCCATGATGACGGGGTTGATCCTGGCGGTAGCACGCGCCGCTGGAGAGACCGCACCACTGATGCTGGTGGGCGTGGTGAAATCCGTGCCGGTGTTGCCGGTGGATGATATTTTCCCGTATCTGCATCTGGAGCGGAAGTTTATGCACCTGAGCTTCCAGATTTACGATATGGCCTTCCAGAGCCCGAGCGTAGAAGCCGCCCGGCCGCTGGTGTTTGCCACCGCCTTCCTGTTGGTGGCGATCGTGGTGGGGTTGAATCTGGCGGCGATGGGCATCCGACATTCGCTAAGGGAGCGGTATAAAGCATGGTCGCAGTAACAATGAAGCTATTGCTGGAGAGTGCCCAATGGGTTTGATGACGCCAGGCAGTTTGCCCCGGCTGGATGTCCAGCATCTTGATGATGAAGATACCGCGTTGGCGGTAAAGGATCTCAAGTTGTTTTATGGTGAGAAGCAGGTACTGCACGATATTTCACTGCGTATCCCGAAACACCGGGTGACGGCGCTGATCGGCCCCTCCGGCTGCGGTAAATCGACGCTGCTGCGTTGTTTCAACCGCATGAATGATTTGGTGGACAACTGCCGGATTGAAGGCGAACTACAACTTAACGGCCAGGGCATCTCTGGAACGCAGATCGACGTTGCGGCGCTGAGACGGCGGGTCGGCATGGTGTTCCAGCGCCCGAATCCCTTCCCGAAGTCGATTTATGAAAACGTGGTTTACGGCCTGCGGCTGCAGGGCGTGCGCGATCGACGCATCCTTGATGAAGCGGTGGAACGTTCGCTGCGTGCCGCAGCGCTGTGGCACGAGGTAAAAGACCGGCTGCGCGAGAACGCGTTTCGCCTTTCCAGCGGTCAGCAACAGCGGCTGGTGATTGCGCGGGCAATCGCCATCGAACCGGAAGTGCTGCTGCTCGATGAACCGACCTCGGCGCTGGATCCGATCTCTACGCTAACCATCGAAGAGCTGATTTCCGCGCTAAAACAGCACTACAGCGTGGTGCTGGTGACGCACAACATGCAGCAGGCGGCGCGAGTATCCGATTACACGGCGTTTATTCACCAGGGCCGATTGGTGGAATATAACGACACCGACGACATCTTCACCTCACCGCGCCAGCGCCGTACCGAGGATTATATTACCGGGCGCTATGGTTGATTTATTGTAGGGGTCAGGGTCAGAAGCCGGTTATTCCTGATTATGACTGGATCATATTCGGGGTCAGGGTCAAGCAAGGTAATGTGAAGGTGTTCGCAACTGAGAATTTATCAAAACAAGCAATCTTTGATTACGCGCAGTCACTGACGGGTGGAAAAACATTGTTGGAGATAAGAACTAACGAGCTTTGGACCGTTGTTTTGAACGAGAAAACGGGTGAAAAACTAACCCTTAGGAAAATTTCAAGCAGTAAGGAAGATACCAAAGCACGTTGGACAATTGATATCCTTGGTAATGAACAGTTGGGTGAGCTTCAAGGTAAAGTGAAGAAAAGAATAGAAATCAAGTTTCGGTGAGGATTTCCATGTTGTATAGCGACGATAAATACAAATTGTTTAGTGAAGAGTTAGAAGGGTCATCTATTGGAACCGTATGGTCAGCTATGAGAGCTGACAACTTTGATAGAGAAACATTATCTTATGAGGAGAAAGTAGCCTACTTTTTAGAACTTATTCAGCTTCTTATGAAATATGGGAAAATAAAGTTAGCAAAACACGGTAAACTCCTAGAAGGCAACATTGAATATCAGGTAACACTCTACAAAGCTGCATTCCCCAAGACGGAAGAGGAATGGAAAGCCAAAAATGAAGATATTTGGTTTTATGATGAGGATTGCCCTGGCGGCATTGTCTGGATCCATGATAACGGCTATGAAGATTGGACCTGAGTAGTTGTCAGCGTGCAGAGAACGCCGTGTCGGCAACAACGGGTCGGTTATTCGGTTGGTAGTGTGGCACGCCAGGCGCGAGTCTCTCCACTCGGCGATATCGCTGGTATCGCCAACCACACTACCTGCTGGGTGTCGTCGGTAAATCTGTCAGCCATGCAGTGGTCGCCGGCGTAGCGGCGGAAATCGGACGTGGTGACGGCAAGGGGGCGGCAGCCGGGGCGCTGGCGGCAGAACTGGCTGGCGTTATTATGCAAAGCACGTTGTTCGAACCGGCCAACCTCAATGAAAAAGAACGCCAGCTGCTGCGTCTGCAGGAGGCGATGAATGGCAACGAGGTTAAAGAGCAAACGGCACGTGTTATCGGTGCGCTGAATAATAATGAAAATTACAGAGTCGCTCTATGATGAAAGAACAAGAGCATTGGAAGGTATGTCTATAGGTGCTCTTTGGGAAGTCAGTTGCCCAGATGAGGACATTTGGAATGATGCCTTCCCTTTTGAAGAGAAAAAAGAATATTTCTTTGCGTTTCTTCAACGCTTGCTCGAAGACGGGAAGATCAAACTGGCCAGCCGAGGCAAATTCTTGGAGGGAAGTGTCGCTGAGCAGATTGCACTGTATTGCGAGAGGTTTCCTAAAAATCAGGAGGGAATGGATGCCGATGCCTTCGACGGATTCTGGTTTCTGACAGAGGAATGCCCCGGCGGCATTGTCTGGATCCATGATAACGGCTATGAAGATTGGACCTGAGTAGTTGTCAGCGTGCAGAGAACGCCGTGTCGGTTATTCGGTTGGTAGTGTGGCACGCCAGGTGCCAGTCTCTCCGCTCGGCGATATCGCTGGTATCGCCAACCACACTACCTGCTGGGTGTCGTCGGTAAATCTGTCAGCCATGCAGTGGTCGCCGGCGTAGCGGCGGAAATCGGCCGCGGTGACGGCAAGGGGGCGGCAGCCGGGGCGCTGGCGGCAGAACTGGCTGGCGTTATTATGCAAAGCACGTTGTTCGAACCGGCCAACCTCAATGAAAAAGAACGCGAGCTGCTGCGTCTGCAGGAGGCGATGAATGGCAATGAGGTTAAAGAGCAAACGGCACGTGTTATCGGTGCGCTGACCGGTGCTTTGACTACCCATACGCCAGAAGGGGCTTACAGCGCTGCGGACAGTGCGCAATCTGTCTACCGTTACAACATGACGGAACATATGTTGCTGCAGTATGCGCTGGATAATCAGAAAGATATTTTGGCCGCTGATAAAGGCGATGTTGCTGCGGCAAAACGTGTTGTGGCTCGCCGAGAAGCTGCCGCAATAGTGGCGACCGTTGGTGGCGGCGGTCTGGTACTTACTGCGGGGGGGATGACGCTGGTGGGAGCTGCGCCAGAATTAGTTCTGGCGGCACGATTGGCGATTGCCGGTTGCAAAACCAACCCCGCGCTTTGCCTGAACCAGGCCGGAATTTTTGCCGCAGACATTGTGGCGCCGGAGGCCATAATTGGAACGGGAGCCGTCACTACCGGCAGCACGCTGATCTTGGGGAAAACCGAGGATAGCGTGAAGAAGCTAACGCAGCAGTTGGTGAAGACTTCTGATGAGTTGTATAAAACCAAAACCTTCAATGCTCAACCGGTCGCAGATTTCATCAAGGGCGAAACGGCTGAGGGTGCCAATCTGTCGACCAAAACGGCGAATTACCTGCGAGATATTCAGAAAACCAACACAGATCAGTTGGTCAAGCTTTTCGATAAAACGGAGGTAGATGGCAAGGTAAATGTTTTTGGAAAATCAATACAGCAAGTTTTAGGTGATGGTGGGAGTAACAAAAAAGGAACAACAAAAGTTTTTGCGTCCGAGACGCTAACAGATAAGGAAATCTATGATTATGCTCAGTCACTTACTGGAGGTCTTCCCCTTAAAGAGGTAAGAAACTCGAAAGGGGTTGTTTACTTTGCTAAGTTTGATGGGAAAATAGTCAATTTAAGAAACTACTCTTCAAGTTCGCAAGAGTCGAAAGCTCGATGGACCATTGATATTATAGGAAATAAGAATATAAATACAATGTCTAAACTTTCTGATAATAAGTTTGAAATAAAATTTAGATAGGTGATTTCTATGCTGACAGAAGAACAATATAAAAATAGAAAAGAGACTCTTGAAGGCGCATCAATGGTGACTATATGGGAGAATATTCATCCAGATAGTATCTCTGGGGAAATAACTCTTTCTTTTAACGAAGAAAAAGAGTTGTTTTTATGGTTTATTGAACGTCTTATGCATGATGGGAAAGTAAAACTTGGCAGTGACGGCCTGTTTTTAACTGGAAGCATAAAAGAGCAAATAGATAGATTTCGTGTTAATTTCCCCAATACCCCTGAAGATATGGAGCATGGGGCTTTCAATGGTTATTGGTTCTTATCTGATGCTTGTTCTGCGGGTATTGTCTGGATCCATGATGATGGATATCAAGACTGGACCTGATTTTCTTTCGTCATATTAACGACAAGTAAGGGCCGATAAGCTCCTCATAAAAAACCCGCTTTCGCGGGTTTTTTGCTTACTTCACCAGAGGTTTATCGCTGGCAGCGGTTTTGAATTTTGCCATGTACTGCGGCTGGAAGATGCACATGCGCAGCACGGTGCGATATTCGCCGTTAACGAAGAATTCGTCAATCAGCTCACCTTCTACCTCGAAGCCCAGCTTGCTGTAAATGTGGATCGCCTTCGGGTTCTCTTTGTCGACGATCAGATACAGCTTGTACAGGTTCAGTACCGAGAAACCGTAATCCATCGCCAGCTTGGCGGCGATAGTGGCGTAACCTTTACCCTGATGAGTCGGATCAATAATGATCTGGAATTCCGCGCGGCGGTGGATGTGGTCGATCTCCACCAGTTCCACCAGCCCGACTTTGGCGCCCTGGTGTTCGATAATAAAGCGGCGTTCGCTCTGGTCGTGGATGTGCTTGTCGTACAGGTCGGAAAGCTCAACAAAGGCTTCGTAGGGTTCTTCGAACCAATAGCGCATCACGCTGGCGTTGTTGTCCATCTGGTGGACGAACGTCAAATCATCCCGTTCCAGTGGGCGTAGCTTGACGTTGGTAGGGCTGGACATGGGGGTTCCTTATGTCGTGGAGGGTACCAATGATAATACTGCACAATACATTATGGTCAGGATGAAGGCCTGAGTCGCGTATTTTTTCGTAAACAAAGCCGTTATACTGCCTGAAATATAGACAACTCAGAGAGGACGTATTCCATGGCGATAAAACCTCCACTTTCTACCTTGCCGGTGCTGGGTTCGGCCGAACAAACAGAGAGCTACGATCGGTGGTATCGGGCCAAGATTGAATCAGCCATTAACAGTGAGCAGCCAAGAATTCCGCACGAACAGGTGATGACTGAACTGCAAGCTCGTTTAGCAGCAAAGAAAAAATTGCGCAAAATGGGATGATCAATGCGGATAGAATGGAGCAGTGAAGCTCAGGAAGAGCTATGGAGCATTATTGATTATATTGATGACAGAAATCCGCGGGCTGCGCGAAAATTGCAGCACGAAATCGAAGCGGTGGTACTTTCCCTGCCGTTAAACCCCTTAATGCATCGTTTGGGTAGGGTAGATAATACGCGTGAAATTGTCGTCCATCCCAACTACCTGATTGTTTATAGAATCATCGGGCATATAGAAGTTCTTAGTGTTATTCACGCCAAGCGGGAATATCCGTGAATAAAAAACCCCGGCTGAAAGCCAGGGTTTGAAGAAACTCAAGATGCACTTTAGTCCGCCGCATGCCCTTGTTCGGGCAGGCGCTTGCCATCGAGCCAGGCCGCGTTATCACGCATCGCCAACCGACCTTCGACAAACCAGTTCACCACCAGCGGATAAATCAGGTGTTCCTGTGTTTGCACTCGCTCGACTACCTCATCCTCCTCGTCACCGGGGAAGATCGGCACCTTGGCTTGCAAAATGACCGGGCCGCCGTCGAGCTGTTCGGTCACGAAGTGCACCGAGGTGCCGTGTTCGCTGTCACCGTTGTCGATGGCTTGCCGGTGGGTGTGCAACCCAGGGTATTTTGGTAGCAGGGAAGGGTGAATGTTCAGCATGCGTCCGGCAAAGTGCTGCACGAACTGCGGGCTGAGAATGCGCATATAACCCGCCAGCACCACCAAATCCGGTTGATACTGGTCAATGGCTTCTGCCAGTGCGGCGTCAAACGCCGCACGGTCGGCATAGGCCTTGGCATCCAGCGCATGGGCGGCAATGTCTGCCGCTTGCGCACGTTGCAGGCCATAAGCCTGCGCCCGGTTGCTGAATACCGCCACAATTTCGGCGGCAATCCGGCCCTGTTGGCAGGCATCAATCAGCGCCTGGAGATTACTCCCCTGGCCGGAGACCAACACCACGATCTTTTTCATCAGTTGATGACCACTTGTTGTTCGTCAGAAGAAGCGGTCAGTTTACCGATCTTCCACGCTTTTTCACCGGCTGCGGTCAACAATGCGATGGCGGATTCAACCGATTCTTCCGGCAGAGCGATCACCATGCCCACGCCACAGTTAAAGGTGCGGTACATTTCGTGACGGCTGACGTTACCGGTTTGCTGTAGCCAGTTGAAGACGGCCGGCCACTGCCAGCTGGATTCGTCGATCACCGCCTGCATGCCTTCCGGCAGTACGCGTGGGATGTTTTCCCAGAAGCCGCCGCCGGTCAGGTGAGCGATAGCATGCACGTCGATTTTCTCGATCAGCTCCAGTACGGATTTCACATAAATTTTGGTTGGTGCCAGCAGATGGTCAGCCAGTGGTTGGCCTTCCAGAACTGTAGTGGTTGGGTCGGTGTTGCTGACTTCCAGAATTTTGCGCACCAGCGAGTAGCCGTTGGAGTGCGGGCCGGAAGCGCCGAGGGCGATCAGGGCATCGCCGGACTGCACCTTGCTGCCGTCGATGATTTCGGATTTCTCGACCACGCCGACGCAAAAGCCGGCCACGTCGTAATCTTCGCCATGATACATGCCTGGCATTTCGGCGGTTTCACCGCCCACCAGCGCACAACCGGACTGCTTGCAGCCCTCGGCGATACCGGTGATCACGCTGGCCGCGGTGTCCACGTCCAGCTTGCCGGTCGCGAAGTAATCCAGGAAGAACAGCGGCTCAGCGCCCTGTACCACCAAATCGTTCACACACATTGCAACCAGATCGATGCCGATGGTGTCGTGTCGTTTCAGGTCCATCGCCAGACGCAGCTTGGTGCCTACGCCGTCGGTACCGGAAACCAGTATCGGCTCGCGGTATTTCTGCGGCAACGCACACAGGGCGCCAAAACCGCCCAGACCACCCATGACTTCAGGGCGGCGGGTCTGTTTAACTACACCTTTGATGCGGTCTACCAATGCATTGCCAGCATCGATATCGACACCTGCGTCTTTATAGCTGAGAGAGGTTTTGTCGGTCACTGCGCGATCCCCACGACGGTTTGCGGTTTGAAAACTGTGCATCCGGCATTGATTCCGGACTAAGGCGCGGCAATTCTAACAGCGCAGGCAAACGTTTGCGAGTGGCTTGTGAACCAGCTCCGATTTTTCGTCATCTATACTGTTATTCAATCTTTTGTTGATCCCGATCGGGCTATTGTGGGTGGCGCAGTCGGCAAAAGGAGGTATAATCCGGCGATTTTTTTGGCCGTCAACCACCTTAATAGGAGAAAAATGATGAAGATCGTTGAGGTGAAACACCCGCTGGTGAAACACAAGCTTGGTCTGATGCGTGAAAATGACATCAGCACCAAACGCTTCCGTGAGCTGGCTTCGGAAGTGGGTAGTTTGCTGACCTATGAAGCGACCGCCGATCTGGAAACGGAGAAAGTGACCATCGATGGCTGGTGTGGTCCGGTTGAAATTGACCAGATTAAAGGGAAAAAAATTACCGTCGTACCTATCCTGCGTGCCGGTCTGGGCATGATGGAAGGGGTATTGGAAAACGTTCCTAGCGCGCGCATCAGCGTGGTTGGCGTTTACCGTGACGAAGAAACCCTGGAGCCGGTACCTTATTTCCAAAAGTTGGTTTCCAACATCGAAGAGCGTCTGGCGCTGGTGGTTGACCCGATGCTGGCAACCGGTGGCTCGATGATCGCCACTATCGATCTGCTGAAGAAAGCCGGCTGCAACAGCATCAAGGTGCTGGTACTGGTCGCGGCACCGGAAGGTATCGCTGCGCTGGAGAAAGCGCACCCGGACGTCGAACTCTACACCGCTTCTATCGATCAATGCCTGAATGACAAGGGCTACATCGTGCCGGGCCTGGGTGATGCGGGCGATAAGATATTTGGTACCAAATAAAAATTGAAGCCGACGATGAGTCGGCTTTTTTTTGACCGGAAAATAATTAGAGGAAAAACCCCATGACACGTCGCGTCATCGGCGTCAGTGAACGCCCGCCGCTACTGCAGACCATTCCGCTCAGCTTCCAGCACCTGTTCGCCATGTTTGGTGCTACCGTGCTGGTGCCAATCCTGTTCAAGATTAACCCGGCGACGGTGTTGCTGTTTAACGGCATCGGCACGCTGCTGTATCTGTTTATCTGCAAGGGCAAGATCCCGGCCTATCTCGGTTCCAGCTTTGCCTTTATCTCCCCGGTACTGTTGCTGCTGCCATTGGGTTATGAAGTGGCGTTGGGCGGG
Source organism: Serratia sp. BIGb0163 (assembly GCF_024809935.1). Taxonomy (NCBI): domain Bacteria; kingdom Pseudomonadati; phylum Pseudomonadota; class Gammaproteobacteria; order Enterobacterales; family Yersiniaceae; genus Serratia; species Serratia sp. BIGb0163. The sequence goes on along the minus strand of NZ_JANUDZ010000006.1, from coordinate 42,245 downwards.
TTTATCATGTGTGGGGTGCTGTTCTGCCTGGTGGGGCTACTGGTCAAAAAAGCCGGTACCGGCTGGCTGGACGTGATATTCCCGCCGGCGGCGATGGGGGCGATTGTCGCGGTTATAGGTCTGGAACTGGCGGGCGTGGCGGCCAATATGGCGGGCCTGCTGCCAGCCGACGGCGTCAGCGCGGACACCACGACCGTAACCATTTCGCTGGTGACGCTGGGCGTGACGATCCTCGGCTCAGTGCTGTTCCGCGGTTTTCTGGCAATTATCCCGATATTGATTGGCGTGCTGGTGGGTTATGCGCTGTCGTTCTTTATGGGCGTGGTGGATTTAACCCCGATCCGCGAAGCGCACTGGTTTGCACTGCCGACTTTCTACACGCCACGTTTTGAATGGTTTGCCATCTTTACCATCCTGCCCGCGGCGCTGGTGGTGATCGCCGAGCACGTCGGCCATCTGGTGGTGACGGCCAATATCGTGAAAAAAGACCTGCTGCGTGACCCTGGTTTGCACCGTTCCATGTTTGCCAACGGTATCTCGACGGTCATCTCCGGCTTCTTCGGCTCAACGCCAAATACTACCTACGGTGAGAATATCGGCGTGATGGCCATCACCAAGGTTTACAGCACCTGGGTGATTGGTGGCGCGGCGGTTCTGGCGATCCTGCTATCCTGCGTTGGCAAGTTGGCGGCGGCCATTCAGGCGGTGCCGGTGCCGGTAATGGGCGGTGTATCTCTGCTGCTGTACGGGGTGATCGGCGCGTCCGGTATTCGCGTGCTGATTGAATCCAAGGTGGATTACAACAAGGCGCAAAACTTGATTCTGACGTCGGTGATCCTGATTATCGGCGTCAGCGGTGCCAAGGTGCATATCGGTGCCGCCGAGCTGAAAGGCATGGCGTTGGCGACCATTGTTGGCATTGGTCTCAGCCTGCTGTTTAAGGTGATCAGCCTGTACCGCAAGGAAGAGGTCGTGCTCGAAGCACCAGACGAGTCGGTCGAACAGAAGTAATGAAAACGGGCAGCCCATGAGCTGCCCGTTTTATTAATGTGCCAGGAATTAGCTGCGGATTTTACGGTAAACAAACAGCACCACGATGGCACCAATCACTGCCACCACGAAACTGCCGAAGTTGAAACCGTCCACTCTGCTGTAGCCAAAGAAGGTGCTGATATAGCCCCCAACCACGGCGCCGACAATACCCAACACTATGGTCAGGATAAAACCGCCACCGTCTTTGCCCGGCATGATCCACTTGGCTAAAATACCGGCGATCAGGCCGAAGATGATCCAGGAAATAATTCCCATTGACTGCTCCTTTCTTTGATATCAACTAATTATTGTTGTGTCGCCGGCTGAGTACTGTTTGCTCCTGCAGCGTCGGCATCACTTTTTAATTCTTCTGCTTTATTCTCAGCGCTATTTTTAATCGCTTCGGTTTTCGCTTTCGCCTGTTCGGTCAGGTCGTTGGCACCATTAATGGCGTCGTTCTTAATGGCTTTGGCCTGATCGACCAACTGCTGGCTTTGTTTGCTGGCGTCGTCTTTGATAGCATCGGCCTTGGCTTTGGCATCATTGGTGATGGCATCCGCCTGCTTGCTGGCATCGTCTTTAATCGCCGAGGCCTTGTCTTTAAGCTGGTCCGCCTGAGTGGTAGCCTCTTTCTTGATGTCCTTGGCCACGGCTGCGGCTTTATCAGTCAGATCGTCCGCTTTTTTCTGGGCGGCGTCTTTCATTTGCTCTGCGCTGTCTTTGGCTTTTTCAAGATTGGTGTCGACCTTGGATGAGTCATCACAACCGGCAAGCACTAGCCCAATGAGTGAAGCCAAAAGCACTTTATTCCATACTTTCATCGTCTATATCCTTGTAGAAACCTTGTTTATGGTAACTGCGTTTCGCCTTTCTATACTAGGATAAGTCTTGGATAAAATACAAATTTTACCCATGCTGCCCTTGGGGAGCTTGGCTTTCCCTGGCGCCTTTGCTCACTATTACGGCATAAAATCCTGCCGGTTCAACAGAGCCAGCTTTCTGTGGTAGACTTACCGCGTTTTCCTGCCAGTTTTGGTTGAGGTGCTTTTCTGAATACGCCGGCACAGCTTTCACTGCCACTTTATCTTCCCGATGATGAAACTTTTGCCAGTTTTTATCCGGGGGAGAACCCATCCCTATTGAGCGCGATCCAGTCTGCCGTTCGTCAGGAACATGGCAGCTATATCTATTTCTGGTCACGCGAGGGGGGTGGGCGCAGCCACCTGTTGCATGCGTCCTGCGCGGAGCTTTCGCTGCGTGGCGAGGCCGTAGGCTATGTGCCACTGGATAAGCGAGCCTATTTCGTGCCTGAAGTATTGGATGGCATGGAGCAGCTGGCCCTGGTGTGTATCGATAATATCGAATGCATTGCCGGTGACGAAGAGTGGGAAATGGCCATCTTCAATCTCTACAACCGCATTCTGGAAACCGGCCGTACGCGCCTGTTTATTACCGGCGATCGCCCGCCACGCCAATTGAATCTCCATTTGCCCGATCTGGCTTCACGCCTGGACTGGGGGCAAATCTACAAGTTACAACCACTGTCGGATGAAGAGAAACTGCTGGCGCTGCAACTGCGTGGCAAACTGCGCGGCTTTGAATTGCCGGAAGACGTGGGCCGTTTCCTGTTGAAACGCCTGGATCGCGAAATGCGCACGTTGTTTATGACGCTGGATCAACTCGATCATGCCTCAATCACCGCCCAGCGCAAGCTGACCATCCCGTTTGTGAAAGAGATCCTGGGGCTGTAACAGCTTCACTTCGAAAATTTTGGGCACCATAATCAGTGCCCACTATCACGTTTACAGAATTTCCAGCACCTGCTCCGGCGGTCGGCCGATACGCGCCTTGTTGCCGTTAACCACAATAGGGCGTTCGATCAGCTTCGGATTCGCCACCATGGCCGCTAACAACTGGGCTTCGCTCAGGCTTTCATCCGCCAGTTTCAATTCCTTGTACAGATCTTCTTTTTTGCGCATCAGCTCGCGTGCCGAGGTGAAACCCAGTTCCTTCAACAGTTTTTTCAACTGATCCACCGACGGTGGCGTCTCCAGGTACAGCACCACTTCAGGGGTTACGCCATGCTGTTCCAGCAGCGCCAGGGTTTCGCGGCTCTTGGAGCAGCGCGGGTTGTGGTAAATAGTGACGTTTTTCAATTAACTCATCCTTTTCAAAATCAGCTGCGCTGGTACTGGCGGAAACGCTCCTGCAATTGGCGCAACTGGTCGATGCGCGCATCATAGCGCGCCTGTTTCAGACTGCCGAGTTTTTGCAATGAACTGGCATTGCTGAGCAGGCCTATGGCCTGATCGAGACGGCCGGTTAGCGCCAGGCTTTCAGCGCGGGCGGAAAGTTCTTCATCGCGCAACCCCTGCGCGGCGCTGGCCTGGGCCAGCAGATCCCAGGCATTGGGATCGTCAGGGTGGGCGAAGGTATAACGGTTAAGAATTTTGGATGCCTGAGCCGGCTGGTTGCCTTCAACATAGGCGTTAGCCAGGTTGAGCTGCAGCACCGGATTGTTGCTTTGGGCCGCATTGGCGGCCTGCAGACGAGCGATAGCCTGCGGCGCACGTTTCTGACCGAGGTCGATGTCGGTCATCAGGTCGAGCAGCCAGACGTTTTTTGGATCTTGCGTCAGAAGTGGCTGAATGATGTTACGGGCGTCGTCATATTTCTTCGCCTCATAGAACAAAATGGCGCGGCCATACTTGGCGGCGGCCTGTTCACGGATATTGCCTTTGCTGTAGGTATCGAGCAGTTCTTCGCGCAGCCCGTAACCTTCGGAGCTGTACATCCCCAGAGAACGCACTTTGGCCATCAGGTAATCCTGGGTGGACTGCACCAGATGCTTGGGCATCTGGTTGGCGCGGTTGCGTGCGTCAGACAGGCGGCTGTCAGGCAATGGGTGGGTCAGCAGCATTTCCGGTGGTTTAGACGCGTAGCGCGACTGGTCAGACAGTTTTTGCAAGAAGTCAGGCATGGCTTCCGGATCAAATCCGGCACGTTGCAATACCTGAATGCCGATGCGGTCGGCTTCCTGTTCGTTCGACTGGGTAAAACTGATCATGCCCTGTTGGGTACCGGCCAGGGTACCGCTGAGCGCCGCCATGCCCATGGTAGGGTTAGCCATCGCCAGCAGGATTGAACCGAGGGCACCGACCCAGGTCAGCGGGGCATTGCGTTGCTGGTCTTCCATCGCCCGCGCCAGGTGGCGTTGGGTCACGTGCGAGATTTCATGCGCCAGCACCGAAGCCAGTTGGCTTTCGTTGTCGGTTTCGCGGAACAGGGCGGAGTGCAGCACTACGTTGCCGCCGAAGAAGGCGAAGGCGTTGATTTCGTCGTTACGCACCAGATAGAAATGGAATGGCGTACGCACCGAATAGGCGCTTGCCACCAGCCGGTTGCCCAACTGGTTAATATATTGAGTCAGCAACGGGTCATTGATCAGCGGTGCGCTGGCACGAAGCTGACGCACGTAAAAATCCCCCATGGCCATTTCCTGGCCAATGCTTAGGGTACCGCCCGCAGAGGTGCCCATATCCGGCAGTTGATCCTGGGTTTCCGCCAGCACCGGCGCCGTGGCGTTGAGTGTGCCAAGCAACAGTACTGCAATCGCTGTTTTGGTCAACCGGGTGGTCATAGTCAGGCGTTTCCCTTAAATAGTCATTTCTAAGACGTCAGCATCACCTAAGAGTTCTTGTTCCCTGCCGGACTCGCCAAAACAATCAGTGCGAAAGCGTGTTAGCTCACAAAAATGCACGCGTTGTGGCGGCCAGTTGGCAGTTAACATCATAGTCAGCCGGATGCGACAATGAAACTTCTGTTCGGCAATATTCGACCAGAAATGCTTTATTTTTCATTTCTCAATATTGCCATTCGGGTCATCAGATAAAACAAAGACAAAGTTTGTCCGTGTTTTAATTGACAGGATAAACGTGGACTAATATAGTCTGTGTTATTGAATTCATAGGTGCACCTCAAATCCAATATGGCTTACATCACTACCAGCGTTGAATATGGCATTCACTGCCTGCTTTGGTTAGTCGGCGACAATCAGCGCGCGCTCAGCAGCCGTGAACTTGCCGAACTGCAGGGGATCTCACCGAGTTTTCTGGCCAAAATTTTCCCCAAGCTGGAGAAAGCGGGGATCGTCGCCGCGAGCGAAGGCGTACGCGGTGGCTATCGGTTGGCCCGTCCGGCCGATGAGATCACTTTCCTGGAGATCATCGATGCCATTGAAGGGCACAAGCCATTGTTCGATTGCCAGGAAGTACGCGGCCGTTGCGCGGTTTTTGACGACAACCCACCCGACTGGGCGCTGTCCGGCAAGTGTGCGATCCATGCAGTGATGCTGCAGGCCGAAAAGGCCATGCGCGATGCACTGGCGGTACAAACTCTGGGGGCCGTTGCCACTCGTTTCGGGCGCAAGGCACCAGAGGGTTTCTTTGGTGAGGTCAACATCTGGATGGATGAACGAATGAGCGAACGTACCACCCGCAGCGGCAAATCGGCCCGCACCAAGCCTAAATAACGTCTCAGCAGTTTCTCTGATTCTTTTTCCCGCCTGTGTGCCACAGGCGGTAGCCCTTCTGCGCCCTTTTAACAGGCAGCGGAACGGCGCCACTCGCCTGGAAAATAGTACGGGCATCTGATTAAACCTGTAGGAAGGAGTTATTCCATGACGCAAAAAATAGTGATCGCCGGTTCTGGTTTTGCTGGTTTTTGGGCTGCAGTTTCCGCCATGCGAGCGATAGCGCAGGCCGGTAAGGAAGAGGAGATCGAAGTCACGATGGTTTCGCCGACGCCGAATGTCACCATTCGTCCACGCTTGTATGAAGCGGTGCTGGAGAACATGAGCCCGGATATCTCGGCACAGCTCGCCGCTATTGGCGTTCGCCATTTGGCCGGTTTGGTTGAGCAGATAGACAGCGAAAACCAGACGCTGGTGGTGGAAAACGCAGAGGGGAAAAAGCTCCAGCTGGATTATGACCGTTTGGTTCTGGCGACCGGTAGCCAGCTTTCTGTTCCACCGGTTGCCGGTTTCGCCGAGCATGGGTTCAATGTGGATACGCTGCAAAGCGCGCAACGACTGGATGCACATTTGAAGGCATTGGCAGCACAACCGGAAACCCCGGCGCGTAACACCGTGGTGGTGGTCGGTGGTGGGCTAACCGGGTTGGAAAGCGCCGCCGAAATGCCAATGCGCCTGCGTGCCATTCTGGGCAGCGAAGCGAACATCCGCGTGGTGATTGTTGATACTGCGGCGGAAGTGGGGGCGGGTATGGGGGCCGAACCTGGCGTGGTGATCCGACAAGCATTGGAAGAATGCGGCGTTGAGCCACGGGCCGGGATGCGCGTGACGGCGATCGATGCTGACAGCGTCACGCTGTCGAGCGGTGAGCGTATTGCAGCCAACACGGTGATATTGGCTGCCGGTGTACGGGCAAATCCATTGGTCGCTCAAATTCCGGGTGAGCGCGACGGCTCTGGCCGCATTGTCGGCGATGCCTTCTTGCATGCGCCGGCGGCGGCTGGCGTTTTTGTTACCGGAGATACGGTCAAGGCAGCGACCGACGCGTTGGGCAACCATAATCTGATGACCTGCCAGCATGCGATGAGCCTGGGACGCGTTGCCGGGCACAATGCTGCAGCGGAACTGGTGGGATTGCCGCTGCACCCTTATAGCCAACCCAAGTATGTGACTTGCCTCGATCTCGGTGCCTGGGGTGCGCTTTACACCGAAGGCTGGGATCGTCAGGTGCTATTCACACGTGCAGAGGGCAAAAAGATCAAACAGGAAATCAACACCCAGTGGATTTACCCACCGGCAGCGGATCGCGATGCTTTGTTTGCCGTCGCCAATCCAGATTTTGTGATTGTGCCTTAAGCCGTAAGTCACTACCCACGGGAGCGGAAACGCTCCCGCCGTTATTTTCCCATCGGCAAGAAAGAGCGCTCCGGCACCACGGTTTTCATCACCAGCGTGGAGCTGAGGCGCTGAACGCCGGGCAGGGCAGAGAGCTTCTCGTCATACAACTGCTGGAAAGCGGGCAGATCGCGGGAGATCACATGCAGCAGGTAATCGGGGTCACCGAACAGCCTTTGCGCCTGAACCACCTGAGGAATATCGGTCATCGCATCCTCAAAGGCGGCGACGGCATGGCGATCGCCTTCTCTCATGGTGACGAAAACCAATGCGGAAAAGTTAAACCCCAGGCTGGTGGGTTCAAGCTGGGCGCGATAGCCCCTGATCACCCCTGATTCTTCCAGAGCCTTCACCCGGCGGTGGCAGGGCGAAACGCTAAGCCCGACACGTTCGGCCAGTTCGGTGACAGAAAGTCGCCCATCCGTTTGTAGCTCGGCAAGAATTTTGCGGTCTATCTTATCCATTTAGAAAAATTTCCCCGAATTTGTGGTTTTCAGGCAAGTAATTGGCAGCACATTTTAACGCCCTAAAGATATTCTTTCCAATAATTAAGCGGCCGGGGCCGATCGCACTTAACGCGGTTTGCAGGCCCTATGATGAGGAAAGTCAGGTGAAAATACGCATAACAGAACAATCTCGGCAGTGGGGCGATCTGTCATGACACTGGCCATTTTTGCCGCCTTCTGGGCAGTTTCGATTCTGTTTGTCATCACGCCGGGCATGGATTGGGCATACGTGATATCGGCGGGTATACGCGGCAGGGTGGTAGTACCGGCAGTCGCCGGATTACTGTTTGGGCATCTGCTGGCGATTGTGGTAGTGGCGGCCGGTGTCGGCGTGTTGGTTGCCGGTAACCCGCTGATCCTGACGGGGCTTACCGTCGTGGGTGCAACCTACCTGCTGTGGATAGGTATCAATCTGTTGCTGAATCCTCCGGTCCCCAGTTCCGCCGAGAAACAGAGCTCAGATTCATGGATGCGCTGGGCAGGCAAAGGAATTTGCATCAGTGGCATGAATCCAAAGGTCTTTCTGTTATTTCTGGCCCTGTTGCCGCAATTCACCGATCCACATGCCCTGTGGTCGATTCCGGCGCAGATCCTGGCACTCGGCCTGCTGCATCTGGTCAGTTGTGGGCTGGTTTATCTGCTGGTGGGTTATGGTTCGCAGTCAGTATTACAGACGCGCCCGCAGGCGGCGCGGGTTGTCAGCCGCATCTCCGGTATCGCGATGACCCTCATCGCCGTTGTCTTGTTAGCCGAGCAGGCGCTTAAATGAGGGCGAATATTTAGAATGATTCGACAGTGATAGCTGGATGGCAAATGGCCGGCATGGTACAACGATACGCTTGAACCCCGGTTAATACCGGGGGAGTAATAAGTTAAAAAATATCCCACCACAGGAACCGCAATGCCTGCCAGTCAAACCTCTAGGAGCACTCTCTGATGCTGGAGATGTTATTACAGTGGTACCGTCGCCGTTTTACCGATCCGCAGGCCATCGCGCTGTTGGTGATCCTGGTTGCCGGCTTCCTCATCCTCTATTTTCTGCATGGCATTCTGACCCCACTGTTGGTGGCGATAGTGCTGGCGTACCTGCTGGAGTGGCCGACCGCACGCCTGCAACGTATCGGTTGTTCGCGTAACTGGGCGGCGAGCATGGTGATGATCATGTTTGCCGGCATCGCAATGCTGCTGGTGTTTGTGGTGGCGCCGACCGCGTGGCAGCAGGGCATTAACCTGATGACCGATCTGCCGGGGATGCTCAATCAGTTCTATAACTTTGCCGCGACGCTGCCGAAGCGTTATCCGGCGCTGGTGGATGCCGGCATCATCGATATGATGGCGGAAAACCTGCGTGGACGTCTGTCGGGCATGGGCGAGTCGGTAGTGAAATTCTCACTGGCCTCTCTGGTCGGGCTGCTGACCCTGGCGATTTACCTGATCCTGGTGCCGATGATGATGTTCTTCCTGCTGAAGGACAAAGAGCAGATGCTCAACGCGGTACGCCGTGTGTTGCCGCGTAATCGCGGGCTGGCCGGACAGGTATGGATCGAAATGAATCAGCAGATCACCAACTATATTCGCGGCAAGGTGCTGGAGATGGTGATCGTCGGCGTCGCGACCTATCTGGTGTTCGTGGTGCTGGATATGCGCTATTCGCTGCTGCTGGCGGTGTTGGTCGGTTTCTCGGTGCTGATCCCCTATATCGGTGCGGTGCTGGTGACCATTCCGGTGGTGGTGGTGGCGATGTTCCAATGGGGTGTCGGTGCCGACTTCTGGACGCTGATCGTCGCCTATCTGGTGGTGCAGGGGCTGGATGGGAATTTGCTGGTGCCGATTCTGTTCTCTGAGGCGGTTAATCTGCATCCGCTGGTGATCATTTTGTCGGTGATTATTTTCGGCGGATTGTGGGGGTTCTGGGGTGTGTTCTTTGCTATCCCGCTGGCGACTCTGGTGAAGGCGGTGATCCACGCCTGGCCGGACGAACTGCGGGTGGAAACGGAAGCGGAATAAACGGGAAAAACGAAGCGCAGCAGGATCAGGTTGCTGCGCTTCGGTTCAATTATTGCTGCAGATAGCTCAGAACGATGTCGTGATGATTGGTGGTCTTGAAATCATCAAACACTTTTTCAACCTTGCCTTTGCCGTCGAGCAGGAAGCTGATGCGGTGAATACCATCATAGGTTTTGCCCATAAAGGTTTTCTCACCCCAAACGCCGAACTGCTGCGCTACCTGATGATCCTCATCAGATAACAACGTGAAGTTTAACAACTCTTTCTCGGCAAAACGCGACAGCTTCTCTGGTTTATCCGTGCTGATGCCCAGAACTTCGACACCTGCTTTTTTCAGTTCATCCATGTTATCCCGCAAACCGCAGGCCTGTACGGTACAGCCCGGCGTCATCGCCTTGGGATAAAAATAAACCAGTACTCGTTGTCCCTGGAAGTCGGCCAGATTAATTTCCTCACCGTCCTGGTCAGGCAAACTAAAGTTTGGCGCTGTGTCACCGGCTTTCAATGGGGTCATCACTACTCTCCATCTTTCTCATCATGCTGTGGATAGTTCACAACGCTAATACTGCCTTGTGCTTTCAATTCTGTACATAGGCGATGAAAGGCTTGCTCAATATTTGATGCATCGGCGTTGCCGGGGCTGTGTGCGGTGATCTGGATATGAAGCTGGGGCGGCAGGTCGCTTTCTGCCGGTTGGGTGCGCGACACCAGTTCGGCAATGTTCATCTGGCTGGAGTGGAACAGATCGGTAAAACGCTCAATGATGTGCGGGGAGTCCTTGACCTCAACCTGCACCCACACCGTAGCCGGCATCGGCGGCCTCTCGTGCGAGTTGGTGCGCTTCATCACAATCAGCAGTTCCAGCTCCGCCCCTTTTTGCGGCAGGGTAGATTCAATCAGGGTAATGGCGTTCCAGCTACCGGAAAGCAGCATGATGAACGTGAACTCCTCACCCAGCATGGCCAGACGGCTATCTTCGATATTGCATCCGCAACTGCTGACGTGGCGGGTGATGGCATTGACGATCCCGGGGCGGTCGGTACCGAGCGCGGTAATCACGAGATAGTGTTCATCTGGCTTAGGCAAAATGGGGCTTCCTGTCGTGCACAATGGGGTTACCATGGTAAACATAAAAAAAACCGCCTGCCAAGCGCTTACAACACCGTTGTTTGCTTGCTTTTGGATAGGCAGCAAAAGTACCATGAGTGACTTGTTTGTGGAGGGGACGGCCAATGTTTACGGGAAGTATAGTTGCACTGGTTACGCCGATGGACGACACAGGTGCTGTCGATCGCGCGAGCCTAAAAAAATTGATTGATTATCATGTAGCCAGTGGAACTGCGGCCATCGTTTCCGTAGGGACTACCGGCGAGTCTGCAACGCTTGCCCATGACGAGCACGTTGACGTGGTATTGCAGACGCTGGAACTGGCCGCAGGCCGTATTCCGGTGATCGCCGGTACCGGCGCCAACGCCACCGCCGAAGCCATTTCGCTGACCCAGCGCTTCGAAAATAGCGGTGTAGTGGGTTGCCTGACGGTCACGCCTTACTACAATAAACCGACTCAGGAAGGCCTGTATCAGCACTTCAAGGCCATTGCCGAAAGCACCGCACTGCCACAAATCCTCTATAACGTGCCTTCTCGCACCGGGTGTGACATGCTGCCGCCGACGATTGCGCGCCTGGCAAAAATCAAGAATATTGTTGCTGTTAAAGAGGCAACAGGGAACTTAAGTCGTGTAAGTCAGATCCAAGTGCTGGTTGATGATGAAGATTTCATTTTGCTGAGCGGCGATGACGCCAGCGGTCTGGATTTCATGCAACTGGGTGGCAAGGGCGTGATTTCCGTGACGGCCAACGTGGCCGCACGTGAAATGGCGCAACTTTGCGCGCTGGCAGCACAGGGCAACTTTGCTGAGGCACGCCGCTTAAATCAACGCTTGATGCCGTTGCATCAGGATTTGTTTGTAGAAGCAAACCCAATTCCGGTGAAATGGGCCTGTAAGGCATTGGGATTGATGGCAACCGATACGATGCGTCTGCCTATGACGCCGTTGACCGACGCTGCCCGTCCGGTAGTGGAACGCGCGTTGAAAAGCGCCGGTTTGCTGTAACTCTAAGGGAAATTTGATGGTTTATTCATTGCAAAAGTCGACGGTAGCAAAAGTCGTGGGTATTTCGCTGGTTATGATGCTGGTCGGTTGTACCACCGACCAACGCTACAAACGCCAGGTTAGCGGCGATGAGTCTTACCTCGACGCGTCGGTGCTCAAGCCACTGAACGCACCCGCAGGTATGATCCTGCCGGTGCAAAGCGGTAATTATGATGTTCCGGCCACCACGCTGAAAGGCGGCGTCGGCAAGCAACTGGATATTCGTCCGCCGGTACAGCCACTGGCATTGCTGAGCGGTTCACGCGCGCAATATGCCGGCGACAGCGGTACGTTGCTGCTTGAAAACAGCCCGCAGAACCAGAACCTGTGGTCACGCGTTACCAGCATGCTGCAAGCGAAAAACATTGCGATCGCCTCACGTCAGGACGCTACTCAGACCCTGACTACCGACTGGGTGAAGTGGAACCGTCTGGATGAAGACAACCAGTACGAAGGCCGCTACCAGATCAGCGTACAGCAGCAGGGTTACCAGCAGGCGCTGGTAGTGAAAACCGTCGGCCTGCAGCAGCAGGGTAAAACCGATCAGGTGACCGACCCGTCTGAAGTGCAGCGCTACAACGGCATGATGATGAACACTATCGTCGAAGGCCTGGACAAGCAGGACAACCTGGCGAGCAACCAGTCGGCCAACCGTTTCGGCGCGCTGGACGTGCAGAGCGGCGCGGATGATACCGGCCTGCCAATGTTGGTCGTGCGTGGTCCGTACACCGTAGTGTGGGATCGCCTGCCGGCGGCGTTGGAAAAACTGGGGATGAAAGTGGGTGACCGCAGCCGTCCGCAGGGTACCGTCGCCGTGACCTACAAATCCCTGAGCAGCAGCGACTGGGATGCGTTGGGCGTCAAGGATCCTGAACTGAAAGAAGGCGATTACAAACTGCAGGTCGGTGACTTGAACAACCGCTCCAGCCTGCAATTTATCGATCCTAAAGGGAAGCCATTAACCCAGTCGCAAAACGACGGCTTGGTTGCGGCATTCCAGTCAGCATTCAGTAAAACCAGCGTTAAATAACGGAAAAGGGGCTACGGCCCCTTTTTTCTTTGTTCAATACGGTATCGTTTGCGTCACGGATTTGGCACAATAGACCCCATCATCCTTGCAGCGTTTTTAAATAATTCTTTTATTGGAGTAAGTCAGATGCAAAAGCTAGCTGAGCTGTATCGCGGAAAGGCAAAAACCGTCTACACCACTGAAAATCCTGATCTGCTGGTGTTGGAATTCCGCAATGATACGTCAGCACTGGATGGTCAGCGCATTGAGCAATTTGATCGCAAGGGTATGGTAAACAACAAGTTCAACCATTTCATCATGAGCAAACTGGAAGAAGCCGGCATCCCGACGCAAATGGAACGCCTGCTGTCAGACAACGAAGTTCTGGTGAAGAAGTTGGACATGGTGCCGGTAGAGTGCGTGATCCGCAACCGTGCTGCCGGTTCACTGGTGAAGCGTTTGGGCATTGAAGAAGGCCTGGTACTGAACCCACCGCTGTTTGACCTGTTCCTGAAAAACGATGAAATGCACGATCCCATGGTCAACGAATCCTACTGCGAAACCTTTGGTTGGGTGAACAAACAGCACCTGGCACGCATGCGTGAGCTGAGCTACCAGGCGAACGACGTGCTGAGCAAGCTGTTTGACGACGCAGGCCTGATCCTGGTCGACTTCAAGCTGGAGTTTGGTTTGTTCAACGGCGAAGTGGTGCTGGGCGATGAATTCTCGCCGGATGGTAGCCGCCTGTGGGACAAAAACACCCTGGACAAGATGGACAAGGACCGCTTCCGTCAGAGCCTGGGTGGCCTGATCGAAGCCTACGAAGAAGTGGCTCGCCGCATCGGCGTCAAACTCGACTAAGCCCTTTTCCGCTATACGGGGCCGTTTGGCCCCGTCATTTCCCTGACTTTCCCCGCCGTCTGTTCCTTCTGTCTGCATTTCCAGAAAAATTCTACATTTCCTTTGCCGCTGAGCATTTATAATGATCTACGTAACATGACAAAAACCTAATCTGGAGTTTACTTATGCGTTGGCAAGGGCGTCGGGAAAGTGACAATGTTGAGGATCGTCGCGGGCAGTCTTCAGGTCTGGGTGGCGGCGGTGGCGGTTTCCGCGTGCCTCGCGGCAAGGGCGGTATCGCCATTCTGGTGGTGGTGTTGGTGGCCGGCTATTACGGCATCGATCTTTCACCGCTGTTGAACGGCGGGGATGTTAGCCCGCAAACACAGCAACAGAGCGCCAGCATCAGTCCAAAAGACGATGAGCTGGCCAAATTTACCTCGGTGGTGCTGGCCTCTACCGAAGATAACTGGAAAGAAGTTTTCCAGCGCATGGGTAAAACCTATCAGCCACCCAAATTGGTGATGTATCGCGGCGTAACGCGCACCAGCTGCGGCACCGGTCAGGCGGCGATGGGGCCATTCTATTGTCCGGGCGACAAAACGGTGTATATCGACCTGTCGTTCTATCAGGATATGAAAACCAAACTGGGTGCAGGCGGTGACTTCGCCCAGGCCTATGTGGTGGCGCACGAGGTGGGCCACCATGTGCAGAACCTGTTGGGCATTGAGCCTAAAGTGCGTCAAATGCAGCAGGGTGCCAGCCAGGCAGAAGTGAATCGTCTGTCGGTGAAAATGGAACTGCAGGCGGACTGCTTTGCCGGCGTGTGGGGCAAATATGCCGAGAAGCAGCAAATGTTGGAAGAGGGCGACCTGCAGGCGGCATTGAACGCTGCGCAGGCGATCGGCGACGATCGCTTGCAGCAACAAGGGCAGGGACGCGTGGTACCGGACAGCTTCACCCACGGGACCTCACAGCAGCGCTACACCTGGTTTAAACAGGGCTTCGACAGCGGTGACCCTAACACCTGCAATACCTTCGCATCCCGTTAACATGCATGCCGGAGCCTGACTCCGGCATTTTTTTTAGCTCTGGGTCTGGATACTGATGTTACAGGCAATGCAACAACTTATGCAGCAGCAGGGCATCAGACGCCTGCTGGTGCTCAGTGGCGAGCCGCAATGGTGTCGCCAGCAAGCGCACCGGCTGGCGACAACCCTGCCGGGTGACTGGCCGTGGGTGGGGGAAAACCCGCCCAGCGGCATGCAGTCGCTGGCCAGTGGTGCGGTACGGACATTGCTGGGGCAGGAACGATTACATGCCGTGTATGACGCGACCGATGGTTTGGATGTTGAAGCGCTGGCCGCGCTGGCCGGTACGCTGCGAGCCGGCAGTTGGTTGTTGCTGTTAACCCCACCCTGGCAGTCCTGGCACCAACAGCCGGATAGCGACAGCCTGCGCTGGAGCGATTGCCCACAGCCGATCACTACCCCAAACTTCATTCACCATCTGCAGCAACACTTGGCGGCGGACAGCGAAGTCACGCTCTGGCGACAGGATGAGCCGCTGACGTTGGCACCTTTGCCGGTCCGCCCGCAGTGGCTGGCACCGAATGGCCAACCGACTTTCGAGCAGCAAGCGTTGTTGACGCAATTACTCGGCGCCGAGCCAGGCGTTTGGGTGCTGACCGCCGCCCGTGGGCGCGGCAAGTCAACGCTGGCGGGGATGCTGGTGGCCAACACGCCGCTGACCTGCTGGCTCACCGGGCCCAGCCGAGCGGCTACCGAGGTTGCTGGTGAATGGGCGCAGGGCCGTGCGCAATTCTGGGCACCGGACGCGCTGTTGGCCCATTGTCGCGAACATGATGTCAGCGACGTGGGTTGGCTGTTGGTGGACGAGGCGGCGGCGATCCCCGGCCCGTTATTACAGCAGTGGGTTAACCATTTCCCCCGTATTCTGCTGACGACCACGGTACAGGGCTATGAAGGCACTGGCCGGGGTTTCTTGCTCAAGTTTTGCGCCGGGCTGCCTGAGTTTCAGCCGCTGGAGTTGCAGCAGCCCATGCGTTGGGCGCCGGGTGATGCGCTGGAGCGTGTCATCGATAACGCGCTGCTGTTCAACGAACTCCCGCCGTGGCAGGCAACGGATCGCCCCGTCAGTATCACTGGAGCTGAACAAAGGGCGCTGTGTGCCGATCCTCAACGCTTAGTGCGTTTTTACGCCCTGTTGAGCAGCGCCCATTACCGGACTTCACCGCTCGATTTACGGCGGTTGATGGATGCACCGGGTATGCATTTTGGCCTGGCGCAGGTTGAGGATGAGGTCGTCGGCGCGTTGTGGCTGGTAGAAGAAGGCGGCCTGAGTGCCGAACTGGCGCACGAAGTCTGGGCCGGCAGGCGGCGACCACGTGGCAATCTGGTGGCCCAATCGTTGGCGGCGCACGGTGGCCAGTGGTGGGCACCGACGCTGCGTTCAAGACGCATTACCCGCATTGCGGTATTACCCGCTATGCGTCAGCAGGGCATCGCCCGCCGCCTGATCGAACAGCAGCGTCAGCAGGCACAAGGGTTGGATTATCTTTCGGTCAGCTTTGGTTACACCGAGCCGCTGTGGCGCTTTTGGCAGTCCTGTGGCTTTGAGCTGGTGCGCATTGGCAGCAAGATCGAGGCCAGCAGCGGTTGCTACAGCGTCATGGCCATTCTGCCCTTGAGCGAGCAGGGTGAGGCGCTGCGTCATGCGGCACATAAGCATCTGGCGCGTGATTGGCGCTGGTTGCAGCCGCGCATCGATCTGCAACTGGAAGTCACCGGTGACGACGGCGACACCCGGCTGGGCGAGGACGACTGGCGTGAACTGGCCGGATTCGCCTTCGCCCATCGGCCACTGGAGGCCAGCCTGGGGGCGTTACAGCGTTTATTGTTAGCCAGCGCTTTGCCACTGCCCGCACTGCGGCTGCATCTGCAACAGCAAACGACATCGGCAGGTTGCGTGGAGCTACTTGGTTTCAGCGGCCAGAAAGCCTTGCTGCGTCGCTGGCGACAAGAGACGGGAATGGCGCTTGAACAGCTCGATGCGCAGCATTGCCTGCGCTGGCACGACTGGTCGCAGTCATTGCAATAAATTGAAGATGTTGCTCAATAAAACCCGATTTTCCTGAATTCTCAGCGGCGTATAGTAGCTGGCAGGAACCGGGGCATCTGGCGCCGGGCAGAATTTGATCAACACGAGGAGTCACCGATGAAACATGAGCATTTTGTTGTACAGAGCCCGGCAACCCCGGCTGCGCAGCTGATCCTGCTGTTTCACGGTGTTGGCGATACTCCGGTGGCGATGGGTGAGATTGGCAGTTATTTCGCCAAAGACTTCCCGCAGGCGCAGGTAGTCAGCATTGGTGGCCCTGTTGCCTTCGATACCGGTGGCGGTCGCCAGTGGTTTTCGGTGCAGGGTGTGACCGAAGAAAACCGTGCCGAGCGCATTGCTGAAGTGATGCCGAAGTTTATCGAAACCGTGCGTTACTGGCAGCAACAAAGCGGCGTGAATGATGCCGGTACCGCGCTGGTCGGTTTTTCTCAGGGCTCAATCATGGCGCTGGAAGCCTTGAAGGTGGAACCCCGGCTGGCCGGCCGCATCGTGGCTTTCAGCGGGCGTTTTGCCGGTTTGCCTGATAAAGCGTTCGGTGACAGCGTGGTGCATTTGATCCACGGCGAACAGGATGCGGTAATTAGGGTGCAACATGCCAGGGCGGCGGCTGAGCGGCTGCAGGCTATCGGCGTCGATTTCACGCTGGATGTGGAAGATGACGTGGGGCACGCCATCAATCAGGGCATGATGAATGATGCCCTGGAACGGTTGCATTACTACGTCCCGCAACGCTACTGGGACGAAGCGATGTTCGGCAAGCGCGGCGATTTGGTGGCCTTTAAATAAACTTCAGGGCGCTTATACCCGTCGCCTTTCAAGTTGCAGCGTTGTTACCTGCACTCGCTCACCCCAGTTACTTACTCGAGTAAGCGCCTGGGGATGAGCGAGCTGGGCGCCTAACTGCAACTTGAAATTCATAGGGTATAATGCGCCCTGATATCATTTTTTCTTCGGCCAGTCGTCGTCGTCCCACTCGGCGTTATTATCGCGGTGCGGAGGCAACTCCGGCTTATCGGCCAGATAGCGTTTGACGTCAACGCGGCGTAGCTCTTTGATCCCACTGATAATCATCCCGACCAGAATCAGCAGGATAATCCACCAATAATCTGCTAACCATTCCATATTCACTCCTTTCCTTCAGGGCGTATAAAACGCGAAAATAGCGATGGCAAATGCTCTTCAAGCCATTGGGCACCGGCGACTTCCTTATTTTTCCAGGCCGCCAGCAGCAGCTCCGGCGTCAGCAGATGCTCGGCTTCAAGCGCCAGCGGACGGTAGCTTAGATGCCAGGGCTCGACCGCCACGCCGTCACCCTCTTCGGTGAACGGCCGGTAAAAGCCAAATTCGGCCATATGTTCCGTCATCCACTGATTGAGTGGATAAAAATAGCCGCCTTTTTGGTATTCCCAAGGCTCCAGCTGCAGTTTTTGCCCGGCAGGCAAGAGTGAAGGATCGTAGACATCCAGATCGCTGCCCCAGTGATGGCGACTGGCGCCCGGCAAGGCCGACCAGCGCAGGATCGCTTCGCAAAGTTCGCCGGTAGACAGCAGCGTGATGTCGATTGGCTGACTGTCCTTATCTAATACTGGGCGCTGGCCGCAGAATTTTCCATTCCAGATCGCCTGTTGCCGGCCAAAATCACGAAATGTACTGGCGGGCTGCAGATCAAAACCGGCCTCCAGTGCCGCCTGTTGCATGGCGAGGAATGCAGCCACCGCGGCGGGCTGCAGCCGGTGGTTACCGCTCAGCGGTGCCAGATGCTCGGTTGAGCACCCGGTCAACATTTCCGGTGTGATCATGCGACCAATTGCTCCATGATGCGCTGGTACATACGGCTCAGTAGTTGCAAATCGGCCGCGTGTACGCATTCGTTGACCTTATGGATAGTCGCGTTGACTGGCCCCAGCTCAACCACCTGCGCGCCCATCTGGGCGATAAAGCGGCCGTCGGAGGTGCCCCCGGTGGTCAGCAACTGCGGCGTCAGCTCAGAGTAGTGTTCGACGGCGTTAACCACCGCATCCACCAGCGCGCCACGTGCAGTCAGAAACGGCTGGCCCGACAGGCGCCATTCGATGCTGTAGTTCAACTGATGGCGCTCAAGTAGTTCCTCTACGCGCTGTTTGATCGTCGCGTCGGTCGATTCGGTACTAAAGCGGAAGTTGAACTGAACGAACATCTCGCCCGGGATCACGTTGTTGCTGCCGGTACCGGCCTGCACGTTAGCAATCTGCATGCTGGTCGGCGGGAAGAATTCATTGCCGCGATCCCACTCGATCGCCACCAGCTCATTGAGGGCCGGCATGGCGCGGTGCACCGGGTTATCCGCCAGATGTGGATAGGCAACGTGGCCCTGAATGCCGTGAATGTGCAGGTTGGCGGTGATCGAGCCGCGACGCCCGTTCTTCACCACGTCGCCGACGCGTTCGGTACTGGACGGCTCACCGACCAGGCAATAATCCAGGCGCTCATTGCGCGCCATCAGCGCTTCCACCACTTTCACCGTGCCATGGGTCGCGCTGGCTTCTTCATCGGAGGTGATCAGGAATGCCAAACGGCCCTGATGATGCGGATTGGCCGCGACGAAACGTTCGGCCGCCACGACCATTGCCGCCAGCGAGCCTTTCATGTCTGCCGCGCCACGGCCATACAGCATGCCGTCGCGGATAGTCGGCTCAAACGGCGGGTTGTCCCAGCGTTTTTCGTCGCCGGTTGGCACGACGTCGGTGTGGCCGGCAAACGCCAGGGTTTGGCCTTCGCCACGCCAGGCCCAGAAATTCAGGGTATCGCCGAAAGGCATTGGCTCAACGGTAAAACCAATGGCTTCCAGACGTTCAATCATCAGTGCCTGACAGCCTTCATCGTGCGGGCTGAGCGACGGGCGCTTGATCAACTGTTGGGCCAGTTCGATAACCGGGCAAGTCATGCTGCCACCTCGGAAATAAATTGCTGGTAGCCTTCGGCGCTGAAGCCGAGCAGGGCGTGTCCGTTGCCGTCGTCCAGCAGTGGGCGTTTGATGATTGCCGGCTGTGCCAGCATCAGCGCGATGGCCGCATCGGCATTGTTGCAGGCGGTGCGCTGCGCTTCATCCAGCTTGCGCCAGGTGGTACCGCGGGTATTGAGCAGCGGTTCCCAACCGAGACGTTCGACAAAGCCGCGCAGTTGCTGTTCGTCCAGCCCGTCGGCGCGGTAGTCGTGAAATTGATAAGCCACACCCTGTTCTTCCAGCCAGCGGCGTGCTTTTTTGATGGTGTCACAATTTTTGATGCCGTACATGGTCAACGTCATGGAGTAAGAACCTTCTCTGCAACCTGACACCGGCGCGTGGGGCCGGTGGTAAACCGCCGGTGGCGGTGAAATAAATGCCAGCGACCAGCATGCCGAAAAATGGCGGGGAGTTCCACCGTACAATGGTCTGAAAGACCGGGGAAAGCTGAAAAAATCCCGATCGCGTTTATTGCGGTGCTTTTTTGCTAATCTCAATGTGCTACTCAGTTACCCTACATAGAAGAAGACTATGGAAAATTACCGAATTGAAGTTACCGAAAGCGGCATTGACGAAATAGAAGCGCTGATTGCAGAAGGGCTGAATCAATATAACGATGAAGTGACCGGCACCAACGATCGTCGCCCGTTGGCGGTGGTGGTGAGAGACCCGAACAGCGGCGAGGTGCTGGGCGGGATTAGCGGGCGTTCATCGTTGGGCATGCTGTTTGTCGATCTGTTTCATCTGCCAAAATCGCTGCGTGGCTCAGGATTGGGCAGTGAGTTGCTGCGTCGTTTCGAATTGGAAGGGCGGCGCAGGGGCTGCGTTTCCGCGGTGTTGTACACCATCAGCTTTCAGGCACCAAAGTTTTATGAGTTGAACGGCTGGACGCGCTTTGGTGAGGTGCCCTGTCTGCCGGCAGGCACCAGCCGAGTCTTTATGATGAAGACGCTGTAGATGACAGGCCGGAAATTATTCTCCGGCCTGACGTAATTTATAACTCAGGCTTTTTTCTGATCTTGGGAGCAATGTTCCTTTAAGGTTTTTTCAGCGGACATAACCATTGTGCTGCAGGCGTTCCAAAGCCGCGCTATCGGCATAGACCATGCCGGTGGTCAGCTCATGGAAGTGATACTTTTTGTAGAACTCCAGCTTGTCGGGTACCGAGTAGATAAACACTTTGCCGAGCGGGGCCAGATCCTGCATCACCCGATCCATCAATTGTCGTCCCAATCCCCGCCCCTGAAAATCCGGATGCAGGGCTACGTCGGCCAGATAGGCCACCGAAGTCATGTCGCTAATGGCATGGGCGGTGGCGATCAGTCGGCCATCCAGGTAGCCCCAGTAGCAAAATTGGCTGTGCTGATAAACGCGCTGCAATACCTGCGGATCGCGCTGGCCCAATCCGGCGGTTTCCAGTAGCCCGGCCAACTGCAGCCAGTCGACGCCGTAGCGGTTCGGGTCAGTCACTATTTCCATATCAGCCTCGCTTAGCCAATCCTATCCAGGTCGGCGGCGTATTGACGGATCGCACGCTGGTAACTGCTGATGTCGCTATGCGAGGAGGTTTCCGCCAGCAGTAACAGCAGATCCGCTACCGCCTGTTTGGTTTCGCCCAGGTTGTACAGCGTCATGGCGCGGAACAGCGTGAGCTCTTTGGCCTGCGGGAACTCGCTCAACCCGTCGTCGAAGGCGGCCAGCGACTGTTGGTACAGGCCTAGCGCCCGGTAGGTACTGCCCAGGCCAAGCCAGGCTTCCTGCCGCTGCGTCGCCGGCAAATTGCGCGCCAGTGCCGCGAGGTAGCAGGGAATGGCCTGCTGCTCAAACCCCTGAACGTCGTACAGGCAAGCCAATTGGTAGTGCAGCCCGGCGGCTTCCGGTTGTTGCAGTAACTGTTGTTGCGCCAGTTCGGTCGCTTCCTGATAGCGGCCCAACTCTTTCAATTGTTCGATGGTCAGCGTAGGAGACATCATATGGCCTTGGGTGAGTAAGGTTTTTGTATCTTTTGCACGCTACTACGGAAGAATTCATCGCACAAGGGCTAAGGCATTACAGAGGGAAGGTTGGCCCCGTAGTCAGGGGCCAGTTTACTGCGGATAATCAGAACTCGTGTTTGAGCGTAAGCATGAAGTTACGCGGTTCGCCATAGTTGCGGGTACTGTAGAAATTAACCTGCGAGTAGTATTTCTGGTCGAAAACGTTGTTCAGGTTAAGTTGCACCGAGGTTTGCGGCGTTAGCCTGTAGCGTGCCATTGCATCGACCAGGACATAAGATCCTTGCTCGGCTTTGCGCTGCACCATTTCACCGTTATCGGCCCCGCTAACGTTGGCGTAAACCTTGCTCTGCCAGCGTGCGCCGCCGCCCAGCGTCAGGTCGCGCAAGGCACCCGTCAGTTGGTAGGTGGTGAACAGGTTGATGCGCGTGCGCGGCTGCTCGGTGTTGAGATCAACCTTATCCTTGTCCTTCAACGAGAAGTGCGTGATGCCAAACTGCGCGTTCCAGCCCTGGGCCAGCTCACCGTTCAGTTCGAACTCGATGCCCTTGCTGGTGGCACCCTGGCTCTCATGATAGGTCTGCTGCAGCCAGTCCAGATTGGCGGTGTCTTCGTCCAGCACGCCCAGGTTGTCCTGCGTGATGCGGAATGCCGACAGCGACAGGTTGAGCCGGTCATTGAGCAACGCGGCTTTGATACCCACCTCTTTGTTCACCCCTTCGATTGGTGCCAGATAGTGGCCACTGCTGTCGAGCAGGTTCTGATCCTTGAAGATGTCGGTGTAGCTGGCATAGGCAGAGACCTGATCGGTCAGCTTATAAACCGTGCCGACGAACGGCGTGACCTTGTTTGCGGTGGTGGTCGTGGTGTTTTTAAAGCTGTTGAAGCGGGCACCGAGCACCAGATCCAGACGGTCGGTTAGCGAAAAGTCAGCGCTGCTGTAGAAGCCGATTTGCCGCGTGCGGTAATCCATCTGTGGCATTTTGTCCGACCACTCGGGTTCACCCAGGCCACCGTTCCAGTCCAGTAAGCTGCCGCTAAACAGTTGTGAGGCGCTGGCACTACGATAGGTGCTGTAACTGTGCTGCCAGGCGGAAGAACTGCCCACCACAAATTTGTGGTTGCGGCCCAGCAGGCTGAAATCACCGTTCAGTTTCAGGTCGACCGCATGCTGATCGCGGTAACCCTCATAACGCCCGGCATAAGGGCTTGAAGGTTTCACCGCCCAGGTATCGGGATCGATTAGCCCACCAAGGCTCATCGCCATTTTGGCATCGAAAGCCTGACGGCTATGAGTGTAGTTGGCCACGCCTTTCCAGTCGTTATCGAACTGGTGCTCCAGCGTCGCGAACTGGGTGCTGAGCGTGGTATCCCAGCTCGACCAGTCAGAAGCGCCGCTGTAGTGGCGATCCCAATTGATCTCGCTGCCGTCGCTGAACCAACCGGTCGGCAGGGCACCGCCCCAGGTGGAGGCTTTAGGCCGGTTTTGCTGATAATCCGCCCCCAGGCGCAGCAACGTATCGCTGCTAAGATCGGCTTCCAGCGTGCCATAGATTGTGCCTTTACGTTCCTGATGCCTGTCCATAAACGAGTGACTGCGTTCGCCGGCGGCCGCGACGCGCACCCGGACGGTGCCTTCGTCGTTGAGCGGTGTGCCGACATCGACCGTGGTGCGGTAGTGATCCCAGGAACCGGCGGAGAGTTCGACGCGGGCAAAAGGCGAAAGGCTGGAGGCTTTCTTTCTGACCAGGTTGATGGCCGCCCCCGGATTACCGACGCCGTTCAGCAAACCGGCGGCACCCCGGACGATTTCGACATGATCGAGGGTGATCGAGTCAATTTCTGACTCACCGCCGGAATAGCCGGAATCAAAGAAGGTGGGCACGCCGTCGTATTGATAATTATCGACGCTAAAACCGCGGTAATTGAACGAGGAGCGTTCGCTATCGTAGTTACTCTCGCTGACGCCGGTGGACCAGCGCAGAATATCCTTCAGCGAATAAGCGTTGATATCGTCAATTTGCTGGCGGGTGATGACCGAAACCGACTGCGGCGTATCCTTGATGCTCAGCGGCAAGCCGGTCGCGGTGGTCATCTGGCTGGTGGTGTAGGAGCCGGTGTTCTCGGTGCTGCCGTCATCGCTGAACGGCGAAGCGACCACTTCCAGGGTTTCTTCTTTCTGTGGGCGGGGAGCCTGCTCGGCCCCCGTAGCCTGCGCCACCATCACCGGCAGGCACAGCAGTGCGCCACCGGAGAGGCGAATCATAAAACTCGTCATTACCTGCCTCATAGTTCGCCGAGATTAATCTTGAGCAGATAATCCTGCTTTTTCTCCATCTCTTCCTTGGACTGCTTGATGCTGGCAAAGAGGGTATTGCCGTCCGCAGAAAGGGCCAGGCTGTTAGGCAGTGCGGTGGTGAGGATGCTGTTTTTGACCTGGTAGCTATTGCTGTCCACGATGCTGATGCGTTTGGCCTCGCGGTGCGTGATGTAGATTTCGCTGCGTGCCGGGTTGAACAGCACGGCCAGAGAGTTGATCACCTCAATCTGGTGCTGGATTTTGCCGCTGTTGATATCGACAACCAGCACCTTCGGCAGGTCAGGATCGGTGAGGAAGGCACGGCCGGTTTTGCTGTCCAGGCTGATATTCAAGAAGAAGTGTTTTTTAGCAGGTTCCACCACCAGACGCTTGAGGATCTTGTGGCTGGTGGCGTCCAGGGTAATCAGTTCACCGCCGCCGTTAACGCAGTAGATATGGCCACGTTCGGTGTCCAGAGCAAGACCGGTAGGGTATTCCCCAACGTCGCTGATGGTGGCAATTTTTTCCCGTTTGGCGGTATCGATCACCCACAGTACGCCTTTCTTCGAAGTACCAGAGACATACAAACGCTGATTTTTCTTATCGAGCACCATTTCACGCGTCGGGACGAATTGGTCTTCTTTCATGCTTTCGCTGAGCTGGACGGTAGCGAGTTCTTTACCGCTCTGGGTATCGATCATCGTTACTGAACCGTCGACGGTGTTGCCGATGTACAAGACATGGCGTTCTTCATCCAGCGCGGTGGCAAAGGCGCGGCGTTGGGTGATGATCTTCCCATCGGTGGCCAGCGTGGCCGGATTGATACGGTAGACAATGCCGCTGTTTTTGCCTTTGGCGAATGAAGGGGTAGAAGCGGCAAACAGGCTGTTGTTTTGGCCATCAAATGCCAGCTCATACAGGCCGTATCCCACCGGTTTGGTTTGGAAATGGCTTTCTGGCAGCTCAGCCGCCAGCGTTGAGCAAGACAGCAGCAGCATGGCGGAAGTCAGGGTGCTGAAAGAGAAACCTTTGCCTGGGGTGAACAGGGATAATTTCATATACATTCCTTTACATCAGTTTACGATTCAGGGATGCTAATGATATTGATAATTAATATCAATATCATTTAATTAATCATACAGTGATAGTTGTGTTTGTATTTGAAATATAAGTAATTTATTCGTTTGCCCTTATAAAATAGACTTATTAAGCGATCTTGTTTCCCGTTTGTTTAATGAATGTAATGATTTTCATTTCGTTTTAATGCGGGAAAATATCCGCTATATTCGCCGCCAACTGTTAAGAACTGTAAATAAAAATACTATCAACAGGGGTTATCCGGTGATGTGCGCAGTGGGCAGGTATTGGCCACTCACTTCTTGTTACGCCGCCGTTTTTGGATGCTTTGCGGGCTACAACACCAATCGGAAACAGGTTTTATTAGGAATAGTTATGATTGATCAACACTTCATGGGAAAACGCAGCCAAATAGCCAGAGCAATGGCGCTGGTATTGATTATTGCCCCTCAAGCTTATGCGCAGGAAGGGGAGGCAGAGCAGAAAAATAACGCCTCGCAGGAAGACCAACTGGTGGTCACCGCTTCCGGATTCAAGCAGAACAAGAAATATGCCCCGGCCAGCATTTCGGTTATCGATCAAAAGACGCTCGAGAAGCAGAACAGCCACGATGTGGCCGAAGCGGTTCAGGATATTTCTGGCGTGTCGGTCAGCAATGGTGCCGGCACTGAGGTTTCCGGCGACGTTATGATCCGCGGTATGGACTCGAGTTACACCTCGTTCATGGTCAACAGCATCAAGCAGAATACCGGCGAATCCCGTCCCTATGGCCAGAATGTCGGCACTGAAGCCGGCTTTTTACCGCCGGTGGCGGCCATCGATCGTATTGAGGTGATCCGTGGCCCGATGTCATCGCTGTACGGCTCGGACTCCATCGGCGGCGTGGTCAACGTCATTACCAAAAAGCCGTTTGGCGTACGAGAATGGATGGGCTCGATCGCTGCAAACAGTTTCCTGCAACAACATCAGGAGTTCGGTAATACCCAACAGACCAACCTGTTCCTGATGGGCCCACTGGTACCCGATGTTCTGGGACTCAGCCTGTCGGCAGATTATCTCGATCGACGCGAGGACGAAAAACCCAACTCGTTCAGCAAGAACAACAAAAAGTCGATCGACATGACGCTCGGCTTTGCCGCCAATGAGACCAATTTGTTCGATCTGAACCTGGTTAAAGGGGAGAAAAAACGTAGCCGG
Source organism: Serratia sp. BIGb0163 (assembly GCF_024809935.1). Lineage (NCBI taxonomy): Bacteria > Pseudomonadati > Pseudomonadota > Gammaproteobacteria > Enterobacterales > Yersiniaceae > Serratia > Serratia sp. BIGb0163. Next base: position 16,081 of record NZ_JANUDZ010000006.1, on the reverse strand, counting down.
ACGGAAAAAGGTGGCGGTACGCCCTGGGGTTGGGATTTTGATCGTGACGCCCTGAGCCTGACCCACTCGGGTTGGTATGCGGAAGATAGCGTGGCCACCACCAGCTATTTCCAGTACGAAAAAGGCGAGTCGACCTTCCACACCAGCACGCTGGCGCCACAGCATATTCAGAGCGAGAATTATGTGCTGAACAGCCAGGCCAAGCTAAGCCTGGGTGAGCACAACCTGACCCTTGGCGCCAACTACAGCCGTGAAACGCTGAATGACGATTTCTATGCTGACAGCAAGCGGGCGCCAGGGATTGAGCCCGTCACCAAAATCTCGCGCGACGGCTGGGCGCTGTTCGCCGAAGGACAATGGAATATTGATGATTTTTCACTGACTACCTCGGCGCGTATGGATCGCGACAACTACTTTGGCACCCACATTAGCCCGAAACTCTATGGCAACTGGATCCTCGATTCAGCCTGGGCGCTGAAGGGCGGTGTTTCTTCCGGCTATAAAAAACCGTCGCTGCGGGAAAACTCCGATCAATTCATTACGCCGCGTGGCAGTAACCCGCCTTATCCCTATCTGTCGGTAGGCAACAGCGAGTTGAAACCGGAAACCAGCCTGAACACCGAACTGGGGCTGTACTGGAACAACAATCGCGATCTCTCTTTTGACGCAACGGTGTTTTATACCGACTTCAAGGACAAGATCGCGGAGGTGAATATCTGTGAAGCGAGCGCGAACCACCCCTGCGTGGTTAACGGGTATAGCGCAGAATCCATCGATAAGTATTTCAATATTGGCAAGGCCAACGTCTACGGTCTTGAGCTTAACGCAGACTGGCAGGCCACGGACCTTCTAAGTTTTAGCGCCAACTACACCTTCAACAAAAGCGAACAGAAAAACGGCGTTAATAAGGGTTATGCCCTGAATGACTTCCCGAAACACATGGCCAACTTATCCGCCAAGTGGGCAGCGACATCGGCGCTGGACGTCTGGTCCAAAGTCAATTATCGCAGCCGCAATGAGGAGACCGGCGACCATACCCGCTATGGCGCTTATGCTTTGCTCGATAGCGGGGTAATTTACCACTTCGACAAACACACCCAGGTGATGGCGGGCGTGTACAACATTTTCGATAGTGCGCCAAAACGCACCACCAGTTGGGGAGAATATCCGCAGTTGGAAGGCCGCCGTTATAACCTCGGCTTACGTGTCGATTTCTAACTTTTGCCGAGTAAATTACCCGGCCGCTTGCCAACTGCGGCCGGGTTAGATCTTTTCTGCCGCTGATTTGATGAGTTAATACCTGAAGGGAATAGTCGGGAATATCCATTGATCAGATAAATACGAAAATGTGCACTATCCCCGGTTTTCGTGGGTGGCATCGTTCCCGAAGCTCTTCACTTGCTCAAAAAACAGGCGTAGAATTCGCTTCGTCTATTAATTGAGGTTGTAAATTATTATGGTTGATCGTGAGTTGGGAAACTGGAAAGACTTCATCGAAGAGATGTTAGGCAACTGACACTGCGTTGAGGTTGATAACAAGGTTGGTTTATTTGTTCGTGATTAAAGCACCCTGGGAACGAGACACTCGTTCGAGATAAAGCAGCATCGGTTTCCCGACGCTGCTTTTTTTTGCCTGCTATTGCGCGACGTCTTGCGCTTTGGCGGTGGCTGCCGGCTTGCCTGGGAAGCGGCGGCGTACCAGCACAAAGAACAGCGGTACGAAGTAAATTGCCAGCAGGGTGGCGGAAATCATACCGCCCATTACCCCGGTACCCACCGCATGCTGGCTGCCTGAGCCGGCCCCACTGCTGATGGTCATCGGCAGTACGCCGAAGATAAAGGCCAGCGAGGTCATCAGGATCGGCCGCAGGCGCATGCGTGAGGCTTCCAATGTGGCTGACATCAAATCCTGACCTTTCTGGTTTAGCTCGTTGGCGAATTCGACGATCAAAATGGCGTTTTTCGCCGACAGCCCGATGATGGTCAGCATCCCGACCTGGAAGTAAACGTCATTCTCCAGTCCGCGTAGCCAGGTAGCGGCAACGGCACCAATCAGGCCCAGTGGCACCACCAGCATCACCGAGAACGGGATCGACCAGCTCTCATACAGTGCCGCCAGACACAGGAACACCACTAACAGCGAAATGGCATACAGCGCCGGTGCCTGCGAGCCGGACAGGCGTTCCTGGTAGGACATGGCGGTCCATTCCAGACCGAAGCCGGTCGGTAACTGGCTGACAATCTTTTCCATTTCGGCCATTGCGGTACCACTGCTGACACCCTCTGCCGCTTCGCCCACAATTTCCAGCGCTGAGCTGCCGTTATAGCGTTCCAGACGTGGGGAGCCATATTCCCAGTGGGAGGTGGCAAAGGCGCTGAACGGCACCATGCCACCCGCGCTGTTGCGCACGAACCATTTATCGATGTCGCCAGGCAGCATGCGGAACGGGGCGGCGGCCTGCACATAGACTTTTTTCACCCGACCGCGGTCGACGAAGTCGTTAACATAGGTGGAGCCCCAGGCGGTCGACAGCGTGTTGTTAATGTCATCAATTGAAACACCCAGCGCCTGGGCTTTGCGTTGGTCAATATCAATTTGCAGCTGCGGGCTGTCATCCAGGCCATTGTGGCGCACGCGGGACAGCAGCGGGTTAGCGGCGGCCAGTTGCAGCAGTTGATTGCGTGCCGCCATCAGTTTGTCGTGACCCAGACCGGCGTGGTCTTCGAGTTCCATATCGAAGCCGGAAGAATTGCCCAGACCGGTAATCGCCGGTGGACTGCTGGCAATCACCCGCGCCTCGATAATCTGGTTAAATTCCTTGGTGGCGCGATCGATGATATCGAATGAGCTGTTGGCACCGGAGGTACGCAAATCCCAGTCTTTCAAGCGAATAAACATGCGTGCCACGTTCTGCCCGTTCCCGCCGGGGCCGGCGCCAATGGTAGAGAACACTGACAGCACGTCCTGTTTTTCTTTGGTCAGGAAATAGTGTTCAACTTTTTCCACCACTTTGGTGGTCTGCTGCAGGGTCGAACCCGGCGGCAATTGCACCTGGACGGTGAATACGCCGCGGTCTTCCTGCGGCAGGAAGGAGGTCGGCAACTTGATAAACAGTAACGCCATGCCGCCGAGCAGTAACAGGTAAATCACTATATAACGCACACTGGAGTGCAGCACCCGCGCCACGCCGCGCTCGTAGCGGTCGGCGTTGCGGTTGAACATGCGGTTGAACCAGCCGAAGAAGCCGCGCTTGCCGTGATGGTGGCCTTTGGCAATGGGTTTGAGCAGGGTGGCGCACAGGGCAGGGGTGAGGATCATCGCCACCAGCACCGACAGCACCATGGCAGAAACAATGGTGATCGAGAACTGGCGGTAAATGGCGCCGGTGGTACCGCCGAAGAACGCCATTGGGATAAACACCGCCGACAACACCATGGCGATGCCGACCAGCGCACTCTGGATCTGCCCCATGGATTTGCGAGTGGCATCCCTGGGCGACAGGCCTTCTTCACTCATCACGCGTTCGACGTTTTCCACCACCACGATGGCGTCATCCACCAATAGCCCGATGGCCAGCACCATGGCGAACATGGTCAGGGTGTTGATACTGAATCCGCAGGCCGAAAGAATGGCAAAGGTGCCCATCAACACTACCGGCACGGCGATGGTCGGGATCAGCGTGGCGCGGAAGTTCTGCAGGAACAGGTACATCACCAGGAACACCAGCACAATGGCTTCCAGCAGGGTTTTTACCACGTCTTTGATTGAGGCCTTAACGAACGGGGTGGTTTCATAGGCGACCTTCGCCTCCAGCCCATGCGGGAAATACTGCGACAGCTCGGCGATTTTATCCTTCACCAACTGATCGGTTTGCAACTCGTTGGCACCGGAGGCCAGCTTGATGTTCATGCCGGCGGCCTGCATGCCGTTATAGCGGCTGAGATAGTCATAGTTTTCGCCACCGAGTTCGATGGTGGCAACATCGCCAAGCGTGACTAATGAACCGTCCTGGTTGACTCGCAGGGTAATTTTTTGGAATTGTTCAGGCGTTTGTAACTGAGACTGCGCATTGATGGTGGCGTTAAGCGCCTGTTTATCGACGGAGGGTGTACCGCCGAGCTGACCGACGGCGACCTGGGCGTTCTGCGATTGGATCGCGCTGACGACGTCCTGGGTGGTGAGCTGGTAACTGTTAAGTTTGTTGGGATCGAGCCAGATGCGCATGGCGTATTGCGAACCGTAAACGTCCATACTGCCCACGCCGTTGATGCGGCTGAGCGGATCCTGCAGATTGGAAACGATGTAATCGGCAATGTCCTGCTTGTCCATGCTGCCGTCGGTGGAAACGAAGGCCACCATCATCAGCGTGGTATCACCGGATTTCGATACCGTTACGCCCTGGGTCTGCACGGCCTGCGGCAGTCGTTTAATCGCCGCCTGCAGTTGGTTTTGTACCTGCTGCATCGCCTCGTTGGGGTCGGTACCTGCTTCAAAGGTCAGCGTTACCGTGGCTCGCCCGGTGTTGGTGCTCTGCGACGACATATACATCATGTTGTCCAGGCCCGTCATGTTCTGTTCGATAATCTGGGTGACGGTGTTTTCCAGCGTCTGTGCCGAAGCACCTGGATAGGTGGCGCTAATGCGAACGTTCGGCGGCGCCAGATTCGGGTATTGTTCCACCGGTAAGGAAAAAATCGCCAAGGCGCCGGTCAGGCAAAGAATAATTGCCAGGACCCAGGCGAAAATCGGGCGATCAATAAAAAAATTGGCCATGCAGCGCGAACCTCGTTATGACTTGTTCTATCTTTAAGACGCATCGGAATTGCGTTTTCTCAGTGGCTGGGAAGGATTCCGGCACTTATGCACTTTACGCGTGAAGGGGGGGGAAAGCGTGGAGAAAAAAAGGAGATAATGTAAATAACGGTAGAAGAAACCCCTAATTACACTGTCATTACCGTTAACGGCGCGATTAAGACAATTTAATGACAATCAATGGCCTGAGTATTCGGGGTTGTCAAAAAATAATCAGGACTCACTTTAATGCAGGAGCAAGGCATGGAAATTAACCCGGTATTTGCCCGTCGTCTTTATCTGTGCTGGCTGATTAGCCATAGCGAACGGCCAAACGTCCCGCGTCTGATGGAGCTGACCGGCTGGCCGCGCCGGACCCTGCAAGACGTGTTGAAAGCCTTGCCCGGTCTGGGGGTAGAGCTGCAGTTTGTTCAGCAGGGCGTACGTAATAACGACGGTTTCTATCAGTTGGAAAACTGGGGACCGATCAACAAGGGCTGGGTTCACCAGCATCATCAGGCGCTGCTTGCCGCCATCGAATAAAGCCTCCCCGGCATGCCGGGGAGAGATTATTGACTCTTGTGCTCCAGGTACATCACCGTTGCCGCCACGCGTGAACGTACATCCAGTTTGCGCAGCATATTGCGAATATGTACTTTCACCGTCTCTTCAGAAATGTGCAACTGGGCCGCTACCTGCTTATTGGAAAGGCCACGCGCCACTTCCTGCAGCACGTCCAGCTCGCGTTCGGTCAGTTCGGCAAAGGGGTCGTGTTGTTCACTACGGGATGACAGATAGTCCGCGACCGCGTCGCTGATCACGTTCTTTCCTTCCGCCGCCGCGCGAATGTGTTCCAGCAACTGTTCCGGTTCGCTGTCTTTCAGCAGGTAGCCGTCGGCACCGGCGTCGATCAACGCGTACACGTCGCTGCGTGAGTCTGACACCGTCAGCACGATAATACGGGCATCCACACCTTCATTACGCAGCGCTTTCAGCGTGTCCAGGCCGGACAAACCCTTCATATTCAGATCGAGCAGGATCACGTCCGGCGTGTGTTGCAGCGCGAGCGTAATGGCTTCGTTGCCGTTGCTGGCTTCGGCCAGCACGCTAAACAGCGGATCCAGCCCCAGCAGTTGTTTGATGCCGCGGCGCATCAGCGGGTGGTCGTCGACGATCATCACTCGGTAATTCTTCATCACCATGAAATATGCTCCCTGTAGCGAGTAAAGCCACTCAAACGCGCCGTGCAGCACGCTTCACAGTGGGACAGACTCTTATAAAATAGTGGCGATTAAGCTGCATCCCGTATTTGACCGTGGCACCGTCGCAGACCCAAAAGCCCGTAATCAAGGCGGAGGGGGCAGGACATAGCGGGCCTACGTTCAAACCCGACAACACAGAGTACGGGTTTTTGGGGCGCGACCCGAAGGGCTGGGGCCATTTGAACGCGCACCTGTGTTACGAGCCGCTTATTTGGCCCACCAAACCTCACGACTCGCGCCTTGCTGCGCGTCCAAATGACCGCCAGCGGTGCTCACGTGCAAATACGGGATGCAGCTTATCTCTACGAACATCCTGAAATAGACCGTTAGACTCAGCTAAACCGTAACGAAGAGTGAACAGTCCTGATTTTATGGCGGGAATGTCAGGCGGACTTCCGTGCCGTCCGGCTCACCCCGCTGGATGCGCAGCGTTCCTCCCAGTCGCGCAGCGCGCTCGCTCATGATGGTCAGACCATAGTGACCTTCAGGTTCATTCAGGCTGGCGATGCCGCAACCGTCGTCAGCGATGCTGATGCTGTTATCACCCTCGGCCGTCATTTCGCAGCGAATGACGATTTCCTGTGCTTGGGCATGTTTGATGGCGTTAAGCACCGCTTCGCGCACAATCTGTAGCGCATGCACCTGCTGCTGGGCATTGAGCGCCTGGGAAGAAAGCCGACAGTGTAACTGAATCCGTGCGTCAGTAAGAACCTTTAATGGCGCCAGCAACTGGTGCAGTGCGGTGTTCAAATCGGCCTCCTGAATGTTCAGGCGGAAGGTGGTCAGCAGTTCGCGCAGTTGGCGATAGGCGTCGGCCAGCGCCTGGTCAAAATCGCTAATAATCTCTTGGGCTTCTGGGGTGCTGTCCGCCAGCGTGCGCCTGAGCAGGGTTAACTGAATACGCAAGAACGACAGCGCCTGTGCCAGAGAATCGTGCAGCTCGCGGGCGATGGTGGCACGTTCTTCCATCAGCAAGAATTGCATATGCTGTTTCTGCGCGCGGTTAAAATAAACCCCACGACTCAGCATATTGGCCACGCTCTGCATCAGGTGCGGATGTGGTGGCTGTTCCTTATGCTGCCAACTCAGTTCACCCAGCGGTTTGTCGCCCTGGATAATGGTCAGCGATTGCCAGGCCAGCGTCGGCGAAGGGCGGCCGCTGCGCAATTGCCACTCGCTGAGGCTGTCCGCCACGTTTAGCCGGATGCAGTGCAAATCTTCACTTTGGCGCACGATGTGCAGGATCTTCTCAAATGCCTGCTGGTCTATCTGCCGCACGTTAAGTGCTTGCGAGCAGTTGTACAGCACCTCCAGCGTCTTGTTCGCCTGTTGCAGACGCTGGGTTTTCTCCTGCACTTTCTGCTCCAGCGACTGATACAACTTGGCCAGGTCGCCCGACATGGCGGTAAAGGCCTGCGACAAAACGCCCAGCTCATTCGGCAGGGCGGTATCCAGCGGTGGGTGGTTAAAGTCCCGCTGTTGCACGCGCTGGCTGGCATCCACCAGATGCTTCAGCGGTGCCACCACCTGACGGCGCATAAAACGGATGCAAAACAGCACCAGGCCGATGATGGCGATAAAGCCCAGCACGCTGATGGCCGCCACAATAGTCAGTTTCAGCTCGGAATAACGCTGTAGCGCCAACACGAAATGGTCAATCTGGTTAACGTAGCCGGCGATATTGGCCTGATAGTCGGCCGACTGGCCGGCCTGGATCTGCTGCGCCAAGGGTTGCCAGGCATGCTGCAAAGACAGGTACTTTTCCCGCACTTCCGCAGGCACGTAAAAACGATCCAACTTCTGCAACGCCGGGGCCTGCAGGGATTGCCGATATTGTAATAGATGCTGTTCCAGCTCCGGAGCCGGGCCAGTGAGATCGTAGGCCAGCCGGTAGCTCTGCATGCGCAGCGAACCGGCAATGTTGACCGCTTCGGCGTCACGCAGGCTGTCAGCCACGGTGGTTAGCGCCAGCCCGGTAGAGAGCACGGACAAAATCACAATGCAAAACAGCGCCTTGGCCAGGCTGCTGGTCACTGAACGTTTAACAAGCAATCATGCATCCTTTTCTCGCGGGCGATGAGCATCACCGGGTTTCATTCGAAAGCAAAATTATAAGTTTTGCAACTAAAATGCGTAGCGTTTTGCATGAAATTGGCTGCCATCGTCACAAAAGGTGGCCGCTGTATAATCAACTAGATAGCGAGTAAGTGGAAATCGCAGGGCTAAAATTCCGCCCCCCATCGGTAATTGATTGATCTGGCGCAAACTACTCCTGCATTTACCCCTTTAGGGGGATTATATACCCCCCGAACTGATATTATCTTACCCCCGTATTTATCAAGGTTTATGCCTGCCGTTTTTAATGTCTTTAACGACAACTGGAAACTCTTTGGTAACGACTACAATAACAATACAAAAACAGGTTCTATACCCTATAGCTTTCAAGCTGCAGCTAGGCGGCCAGCTCGCTCATCCCCAGGCGCTTACTTTAGTAAGTAACTGGGGTGAGCGAGTGCAGGTAACAACGCTGCAGCTTGAAAGATGACGGGTATATTTACGCGCGATGGCGTGTTTGCAATGTCGAGGAAAACAGCATGACCGTATTGTCACGGCGTAACCTGCTCGGTGGACAATGGCGTCAGCCAGCCGCAGCGATCCGCCCCCCGTGGTCGCTGCGAGAATCCCTTTTTATTACCGGTTGCACTCGCTGCCAGGCCTGCGTTCGCGCCTGCGAAACCGGGGTGCTGATTAGCGGCAGCGGCGGTTTTCCCGAAATTGATTTTCAACGAGCAGAATGTACCTTCTGCGGACGCTGCGTGCAGGCCTGCGAAGAACCGCTATTTCGCCCGTTGGCAGAAACACCCTGGCAACAACATGCGGTATTCGGTAGCGGTTGTCTGGCGCAGCGGGGCGTGGAATGCCGCAGTTGTCAGGATAGCTGTGAGACCCAGGCGATCCGCTTTCGGCCCCGTCTGGGCGAAATGGCTCAACCGGTGCTGGAGATCGCGGCCTGCACTGGCTGTGGCGCCTGTGTCGCCGGTTGTCCGGCCGGTGCCGTTACCCTAACCCAGAGCGAAAATAATGATGAATAACGAATGGCACGTCAGCGGGCTGGTGGTGCAGGCACGGCCGGAAAAAATTCCAAGGCTGGTCGCCGACTTGCTGGCGATCGCAGACACGGAAATTCCGGCCCAGGACCAGCAGCACGGCAAGCTGGTGGTGGTGATGCAGGCAGCTTGTTCTCATCAGCTGCTGGAAAAAATTGAGTCGGTACGCAATTTGGATGGCGTGCTGGCGGTATCGCTGGTTTATCACCAGCAGGACACTCAAGGTGAGGTAACGCCATGAAACTCAGTCGTCGAGACTTCATGAAAGCAAACGCCGCGGTCGCCGCTGCGGCAGCCGCCGGGCTGACTATTCCTACGGTGGTGCAGGCGGCGGCAGGCAGCGCCGACTCTATAAAATGGGACAAAGCGCCCTGTCGTTTCTGCGGCACCGGTTGTGGCGTGCTGGTCGGTACCCAGAACGGCCGCATTGTGGCCTCACAGGGCGATCCGGAAGCGGCGGTCAACCGTGGGTTGAGCTGCATCAAAGGCTATTTCCTGCCAAAGATCATGTACGGCAAAGATCGTCTGACTCAGCCACTGCTGCGCATGAAAGACGGCCAGTACCACAAGGAAGGCGAGTTCACGCCGGTCAGTTGGCAGCAGGCTTTCGACATCATGGCCGAAAAGTTCAAGCAGGCCCTGAAAGAGAAAGGCCCAGAGGCCGTTGGCATGTTCGGTTCTGGTCAGTGGACGGTGTGGGAAGGCTATGCCGCCGCCAAATTGCTCAAAGCCGGCCTGCGCTCCAATAACCTGGATCCTAATGCCCGTCACTGTATGGCGTCAGCGGTAGTGGGCTTTATGCGCACCTTCGGCATGGACGAGCCGATGGGCTGCTATGACGATATCGAGCAGGCCGATGCCTTTGTGCTGTGGGGCTCCAACATGGCGGAGATGCACCCGATCCTGTGGTCGCGCATCACTGACCGCCGCCTGAGCAATGAGAAGGTCAACGTATCGGTCCTGTCGACTTTTGAGCATCGCAGCTTCGAACTGGCGGACAACGGCATGGTGTTCACGCCGCAGACCGATCTGGCGATCATGAACTACATCGCCAATTACATCATTCAAAACAACGCGGTAGATCAGGACTTCCTTAATCGGCACGTCAACTTCCGCCGTGGCGCGACGGATATCGGCTATGGCCTGCGCCCAACCGACCCATTGGAAAAAGCGGCGAAAAACCCCGGTAGCGACGCTTCGGACCCGATGAGCTTCGAAGAATACAAAGCCTTTGTCGCGGACTACACGCTGGAAAAAACGGCCAAAATGAGCGGCGTGCCGGAAGACCAACTGGAAGCGCTGGCAAAACTGTATGCCGATCCGAACATCAAGGTGGTGTCGTACTGGACCATGGGCTTTAACCAGCATACGCGCGGCGTATGGGCCAATAACCTGTGCTACAACCTGCATCTGTTGACCGGCAAAATCTCCAAACCGGGCTGTGGGCCGTTCTCACTGACCGGCCAGCCTTCCGCCTGCGGCACCGCCCGTGAAGTGGGCACCTTTGCCCACCGTTTGCCGGCCGACATGGTGGTCACCAACGAAAAACATCGGCAGACCGCCGAGCAGAAGTGGCAACTGCCGGCCGGTACCATTCCAGCCAAAGTCGGGTTGCATGCGGTAGCGCAGGATCGCGCGCTGAAAGACGGCACGCTGAACGCTTACTGGGTGATGTGCAACAACAACATGCAGGCCGGGCCGAACATCAATGAAGACCGGATGCCGGGCTGGCGTGATGCACGCAACTTTGTGGTGGTGTCGGATCCTTACCCGACCGTCAGCGCCCTGGCAGCCGATCTGATCCTGCCGACCGCCATGTGGGTGGAAAAAGAGGGGGCTTACGGTAATGCGGAGCGCCGTACTCAGTTCTGGCGCCAGCAGGTGAAAGCGCCGGGCGAGGCCAAATCCGATCTGTGGCAACTGGTGGAGTTCTCCAAACGCTTTACGGTGGAAGAAGTGTGGCCGGCCGAACTGCTGGCACAGAAACCGGAATATCGCGGTAAAACGCTGTACGACGTGCTGTTTGCCAACGGTGAGGTCAATAAATACCCGCTGACGGAGATCCCGGCGGATCAGCTTAACGATGAAGCTCGCGACTTCGGCTTCTATCTGCAAAAAGGGCTGTTTGAAGAATATGCCGGCTTTGGTCGCGGTCATGGGCACGATCTGGCGCCGTTCGATAGCTATCATCAGGCTCGCGGTCTGCGCTGGCCGGTGGTGGATGGCAAAGAGACGTTGTGGCGCTACCGCGAAGGTACTGACCCCTACGTTAAAGCCGGAGAAGAAGTGCGTTTCTACGGCAAGCCGGACGGCAAGGCGGTGATCTTCGCGCTGCCATTCGAACCGGCGGCGGAAAGTCCGGATAAAGAATATGACCTTTGGTTATCCACCGGTCGGGTGCTGGAACATTGGCATACCGGTTCGATGACGCGCCGGGTACCCGAGCTGCACCGTGCCTTCCCGCAGGCGGTGGTGTTTATCCATCCGCTGGACGCCAAAAGCCGCAACCTGCGCCGCGGCGAGAAGGTCAAGGTACTGTCGCGCCGTGGCGAATTGATCAGCACGGTCGAAACTCGCGGCCGCAACCGTCCGCCAAGAGGGCTGGTGTATATGCCGTTCTTTGATGCGGCGCAGCTGGTCAATAACCTGACGCTGGACGCCACCGATCCGCTTTCCAAAGAGGTCGATTTCAAGAAATGCGCGGTGAAGTTGGAGAAGGTGTGAGGCTGACGAATTGCGCGATGAACACCTTATTTAATGACCCGGGAGCCAAATAAAAATGAAAAGCCCTGTTGTGAAAAAGACGTTTGCCCTGTGGGTGACCCTGTTGTCGCTGGCCTTTGCCGGCCTGGCGTTTGCTGCCAGTGATGTCGATCTCAGTAAGTCTCCGGAAGTGTCCTCGACTGCCAGCGGGCCGATTTCGATGCCAAAGCAGCAGGAACGGATGGCGCTGAACTACGTCAATCAGCCGCCGATGATCCCGCATAGCGTGGATGGCTATCAGATCAGCAAGAACACCAACCGCTGCCTGCAATGCCACGGCGTGGAACATTACCGCACCACCGGTGCGCCGCGTATCAGCCCGACGCATTTTATGGACCGGGACGGCAAGGTGCTGAGTGAAGTCGCGCCACGTCGCTATTTCTGTCTGCAGTGCCACGTACCGCAAACCGATGCGGCGCCGATTGTCGGCAATGATTTCCAGCCCATGCCGGGCTTTGGGCATTAAGCGGGGGAGCTATGAGCGAAGACAAACACACCACCACTGAGAAAAAGCCCGGCCGCCTGTTGCGGATCTGGCGCTGGTGGCGCAGGCCAAGCCGCCTGGCGCTGGGTACGCTGCTGTTGCTCGGCTTTGGCGCCGGCATCATCTTCTGGGGCGGTTTTAATACCGGCATGGAAGCAGCGAATACCGAACAGTTCTGTATTGGCTGTCATGAAATGCGCGAAAACGTCTATGAGGAATACATGGGCACGGTGCATTACAACAACCGCAGTGGCGTGCGTGCCACCTGTCCGGATTGCCACGTGCCGCATGAGTGGGGGCCGAAAATGCTGCGTAAGATTAAGGCCAGCAAGGAGTTGTACGCCAAAGCGTTCGGGCTGATCGATACGCCACAGAAATTTGACCAGCATCGGTTAGCGATGGCGAGCAATGAATGGGCACGAATGAAGGCCAATGACTCGCAAGAGTGCCGCAACTGCCATAATTTTGAATATATGGACTTTACCGCGCAAAAAACCGTGGCGGCGAAGATGCACGACAAGGCGATAACCGAAGGCAAAACCTGTATCGATTGCCACAAGGGGATCGCCCATAAGCTGCCGGATATGCGCGACGTACCCAACGGCTTCTAAATACTTTTGAGGGTAAAAACCCCGTGGTTCTGTATGAGCTACGGGGTTTTTTGTTGCAAATCCGTTGTCACTTCGAAGCTTAATCGCGGTATCATTTTTGCGTTTCAGCTAACGGAAAAGAAGAAGGGTTCATGTCGGCGAAAATTGAGAATGTGAAAAAAGAGCTGTTGTCGGATAACTGGTATGTACTGCACAAATATACTTTTGATCTCAAGCGCAAGGATGGCGGTTCCGTTCAGCAGATGCGCGAAGTCTACGATCGTGGTAACGGTGCGACCATTTTGCTGTATAACCGCGCCAAGGGCACGGTGGTACTGACCAATCAATTCCGCATGCCGACCTATGTTAACGGCAATGAGAGTGGCATGCTGCTGGAAGCCTGTGCGGGCCTGCTGGATGCGGATTCACCGGAACAGTGCGCGCGACGTGAAGCGGTGGAAGAAACCGGTTTTCAGGTCGGTGAGGTGAAGAAGGTTTTCGAAGCCTATATGTCGCCGGGTGGCGTGACTGAAATTATTCATTTCTTTATCGCCGAATACCACGACGACGAGCGTCATGCGGCCGGTGGCGGTATCGAAGACGAAGATATTGAAGTGGTGGAACTGCCCTTCACCGAGGCGGTGGCGATGATCGCCGACGGGCGCATGAAAGACGGCAAGACCATTATGCTGCTGCAGTACCTGCAAATTCATCGGATTATGGACTGAGACAGGCTATTCATCTCGCCGGCGAACGGCGAGATGAATCCAACGTGCGTTAGTTAGGCTTGTGGGCGTTAGGCTGGATTGTCGAGGGTTTTTGCACCATCGTCGGCATGTACAATGAGTAACAGAGCCGGTTATTGTTTAATTGTTTGCTTCTCCTCAGCTCGCCTGGCGTGGTTTTTAACTGTTTTTTGAATGTCCGAGTAAAAACCTGTTGAGAGTCAAAGCCATAATCCAGTGCGATATCCATGATTTTTCTGTCGGTAAATCTCAGTGCGATCGCCGCCTCAGTGACGCGCCGCATTCTGATATATTGGGCAAGCGTTAGCCCTGCATGCAACTTGAAAAGCCGTTGAATGTGGAATCTGCTGTAGCCGGATTTTTTTGCAATGGTCTTTATATTCAGCTCGGCTCCCAAATTGCCCTCTATCCATTTAAGCATCTCATTAATAAAAATCTTCATATTAATTGCCATGGAAAACTCCTTTTATCGCATAGACTTTTGGGGGCGTTCATGTTCTGTCGTTTGGGTGAATGACCTCTGATTTATAAAAAGAATGCTGGCGGTGTACGGGGTGAGACCCTGACGTCATACATGGCGATAGGGAAAGATACCGTCGAATAGGAGATCAATTTCATTAGGGGTTAACAGCGAAGAAATATCGGTGCCGTTGACATACCAATAGGACAGCGAGTGGAAACTGTTCTCTTTGAACATGGTGTCTAACGTGCTGGTGGCGATAGTGATCGGGACATAAACCAGATTATTCTTTATCATGGCGTGCAGTTTATGTTGTCCTAAAATCAAACCCAGTTTGAATGCATAGTGAATGATGGCATCTGAATTGGTGGAGAGCAGGCGTTGCAGGTTAATCACCATAATGTCATGTGAGATAACCTTCACGATAACGGCGATTTCGGTCTCTTCATCCCAGATTAAAATGTCTCCATCCGCCAGCCTGCTGTTGGGTGGCATAAATATGGCCAGTCTTAGCCCATCATGGGTAGAGTATTGATGACATTCTTTTTCCAACTGTGCCGAATCCAGTATGAGGTAGTCTGGAGAGGTTCCACGGATCTTGTCTTGCCACTCTTTGTTCTTATTTATGTTTCCAAGTATTTCACTGATAATAATCATGGCGCTTCCTTCATGTTGAGTGTAACTATCCATGTGTAATTGTTCTTGGTGATTCCAAATGCGGAAGGATACATTTTCTTTTTGTTTTTTTATTTTGATATTTCTGGGTTTTAAAATAGGAATGAAAATTACACGCTATATTCGTATCGTTCAATCTATTAATTTCTTTCTTTTGATCGATTAAATCTATCGGTGTCATCGATCAAAAAGCAAGTTTCGATAGTCATTGGCTATTGTATTTTTATGGTTTTATTTATAACGATATAATTATATTGAATTTTTTTATTTTTTCCATTTAAATGCGCCCGACTTGAACGAAGGATCACAGTCTCATTGGTTATATGAGGTATTTATTAATGTGCTGTTTTGCAATAAAAATAATGGCATTAAAAATCAATAAATGGCACCGCAACTGATTTCTTAATAAACTATCGCGGGAGTTATTTTATTTTAATTATATCTTTATGGTTGCTGTGACGTCAGTTTTAATAAAACAAAGGTATAAGATACCTGATTATGATTAACTCAATTTGGGGGGGGGAATATGAAATATAAAAAGAGCTTCAGCCAGAACGAAAAAGCCCGGCAATGTGCCGGGCTGATGGCGTCATCCTCTCCAGGGGGAGAGGGAACTATTTCAGCAGTGCCTGCGCCTTGGCTACCACGTTGTCCACGGTGAAACCAAACTCTTTGAACAGCTGCTCTGCCGGGGCAGACTCACCGAAGCTGGTCATGCCCACGATGGTGCCGTTCAGGCCCACATACTTGTACCAGTAGTCCGCGATACCTGCTTCTACCGCCACGCGTGCGCTCACTGCCGCCGGCAGCACGGATTCACGGTACGCCGCATCCTGCTTGTCGAACGCATCGGTAGACGGCATGGAGACCACGCGCACCTTGCGGCCCGCCGCAGTCAGCTGGTCTGCCGCTTCCACGGTGATACCCACTTCCGAACCGGTGGCAATCAGAATGACGTCCGGCGTCCCGGCGCAGTCTTTCAACACATAACCACCACGGTAAACGTTGGCCAGTTGCTCTGCGGTACGCGGCTGCTGGGTCAGGTTCTGACGTGAGAAAATCAGCGTGGTCGGGCCGTCGTTGCGCTCGATGCCGTACTGCCAGGCTACCGCCGATTCCACCTGGTCACACGGACGCCAGGTGCTCATGTTCGGGGTCACGCGCAGGCTGGCCATCTGCTCAACCGGCTGGTGCGTCGGGCC
>NZ_JANUDZ010000005.1:0-362111 GCF_024809935.1 Serratia sp. BIGb0163 | reverse complement strand
CCCGGGTGGCCGGAATTTGCTTTTTGTACGGCGTCCATGCTGAGTGCGCGGATGGCGTTGGCAAGCTCTTTACGAGAGGACATGTTTTACTCCAGTGTGATTACAGTTCAGCGGCCAGCATATCTTCCAGCTTTTGCTGGTCAACGGCGAACAGGCGGATACCTTCGGCCAGTTTTTCAACCGCCATGGCGTCCTGATTGTGCTGCCAACGGAAGTCAGCTTCGGCCAGTGGGGCAGGCTGATGGAAACCTTCGGTGGATGGCGTCAATTTACGCTCGACCGGTTGCTCGCTGTGCTTGAGTTGTTCCAGCAGGTTTGGTGCGATGGTCAGGCGATCGCAACCGGCCAGGGCCAGAATTTGCTCTACCTTGCGGAAGCTGGCACCCATGATCACCGTCTGATAACGGTGCTGTTTGTAGTATTCATAAATGTTGCGCACTGATTTCACGCCAGGATCCTGCTCTGCGTCGTAGTCAGCCGCAGGCTGTTTAGCCTGATACCAGTCATAGATACGGCCAACGAAAGGTGAAATCAGGAACACGCCGGCTTCGGCGCAGGCGCGGGCCTGGGCGAAAGAGAACAGCAGCGTCAGATTGGTATTGATGCCTTCTTTTTCCAGCTCCTCGGCGGCTTTGATGCCTTCCCAGGTAGAAGCCAGTTTGATCAGAATACGTGACTTATCGATGCCCTGTTGCTGATACAGCGCGATCAGTTTACGTGCCTTGGCCACACACATACCGCGGTCGAAGGACAGGCGGGCATCCACTTCGGTGGAAATGCGGCCCGGTACGCTTTTCAGGATTTCGACGCCGATATTGACCGCCAGTTTGTCGCAGGCATTAATCAATTGGGTTTCTTTGCTGCCACCTTGCTGGCGGGCATAGCTCAGGGCTTCGAGGATCAGTGGCTTATACTGAGGCAGTGCAGCGGCCTTCAGGATCAGTGAAGGGTTGGTGGTGGCGTCTTGCGGTTCGAACTGGCGGATCGATTCGATATCGCCGCTGTCGGCTACCACCGTGGTTAGCTGCTTGAGTGCATCCAGTTGATTCATTTATAAGCTCCTTGACCAAACGTCAATGTAGGGAAATGAGAACGTTTTCCATCGTAGGCTGCACACACTGCATCAGAAGCCCGCCGATTAAAATGCGCTTTTTCTGATTGTTGCAATGGATAAGAACTATGGATCCCCGAAAACCAGGCTTATAGCGGAGACAGACAATAAAAAAGGGTTCAGCACCCGGCTGAACCCTGCGGTATTCCCCCTCCTTATTATTTAGTCAAATTAACGTCAATTGCCTGATAGAAGGCATTGGCCGTATCTGCCACATCCCACACGGCGAGGATCACGTGCGAACCACTACGGTCTGCCGGTATGTTGCAGTGGTGGGTGACCTGCGCTGCAGGGATCGCGCCGCCGTCGTTCTGTTGGCAGAACGGCGTCAGGTCAAACGATGCACGGGTCAGCGGCTGGGAGGCATCCCAGTTTGGTTTGGTAATGAAATAACGCCAGCTGGTGGTGCTATGGCGAGCCGTTAGCGTCCAGGTGAAGGAGTTGGCACCGGTGTGCAGGTTGATCTTGTTCCAGCGGGTCGGCGTTTGTTGATCCAGCTCGAAGAAGGTGGATTTGTCGGCGCTGGCGATATGCCCATCTGCCGGACCGGCCTGTGGGAAGCCTTTCAACCCTTCAACACTCTGCGGTTCGTATTGCACGCTGCCGCACTGGGTATTGAGTTGTAGCTTGCACTGGTAGGAACGACTGGCCGGGGTTTCGACATAGCCGTGGGCGGCAGCCTGTTGTGATACGCCAAACAGTGCGGCGCTCAACAGGCCAAGGGACATAAGGGTACGAGAAGTATTGTTCATAAGTCACTCCTGACTGAAGTTGTATTGTAAGTCGGGTTTATTTCACCGGTGAAATGAGAGGTTATTAACGAGATTAAAAACATCATTCTTGGCGGCTTGTTTTATTTTTACTCTTAGTCTCGGCTGTCAGGATGGAATGTTTTATAGGCTATTAACTAAAATTATTATGATGATTGCCTTTCGTTTCTTGGTTGAATTTATTTAAATACTGCTGTCTAAAAAAACGGCGTCATGATGAATTTTATTTAAAGGTTCGATGAATAGTCTTTCAGATGACGCTCTCCGATATGGAGTATATTGCTTGTGGTTTTACTTACTCTTGTGTGACTTGAACGACTTTTACGCGCCAACCACTTGGGAATTTAGTGTCAATTTTTTCTTATTTTATTTCAAAGAGGAATTTGTATGACTAGATTATCCCTGGATGCGATTAAAATAATCAGCACCATAAAAAGTACCGGCTCTTTCTCAATGGCGGCGGAGGCGTTGCATAAAACGCCGTCGGCGATATCCTATAGGGTTTCCAATATTGAAAGTAAACTCTGCGTGAAACTTTTTCATCGTAATGGCCCGATGATTACCCTGACAGATGAAGGGGAATTCCTGTTGCAAGAGGGCAGCTGGATTTTAAATGCGGTGCAGGATCTTGAGAGTAGGGTAAGAAACATCCCGAAATTCGATAATAATATCCGCATCGTCGTCGATAATTTCTTTCCACTGGAAACTATCACCCAGGATATCCGTGACTATATCCAGCACAGCCCAAATGCCAACATTTCCGTACAGCGTGAAGCACTGAATGGTACCTGGGACGCCCTGAAGAACAACCGGGCGGATTTGATTATCGCCATCGGCCAGATCCCGGACAGCGTGCAGGCCAAAACGCTGATGCTCGGCAAACTGAATTTTGTGCTCTGTGTTTCACCTTCGCATCCCTTTGCGGCGCAGAAAAAGCCGGTGGATAAAAACCAGCGGCTGAACGATATCGTGGTGGTGATTGCCGACAGCAGCCACGAACTGCCCAAACGTAACCACGGCACCATGCCGTTACAGCGCCAACTGGTGGTGTGCGACGTCGAAAGTAAGCTGTCGCTGTTGAAGCGCGGCATTGGTCACGGCTTCCTGCCACCGGCGCTGATAGAAAAAGAGTTGGCGAGCGGTGAGCTGGTGACGGTGCCGGTCGATATGCAAAAGGGGGACGAAATGATTTGGCTGGCCTGGCACCCGGCCAGCAAGGGCGCCGGATTTAGCTGGTGGCATGAGCGACTGACGCGTAAAAGCGACGTCTTTAGCCTGATGGGACGCGAAGTGATACGTGACGGGGGTTACCCTTGGTGTAACAACTGAGGGAATTGACCACGAAGGGATGCGAAAATTAAACGTTTAATGCAATAAAAACCCCGTTGCCATCGGCCCCGGGGTTTTTTAATGCGGCAACCTGCCGTTATGCCACGCGGCCCACTTTCAGCCAGGCGCTGTCCGAGCCGGGTACGGAAGTGATGAAGCCCCACTTGGTCTGCCAGACATAGCCAAGATAAGACACCAGCGCCCCCTGGTTATAGGTGGTACCGGCAACGTAAGCCGGGGCGCTCATGATCGGTAAATTACCCGGACCAACGCCGGTATAACGCAGGCCGGTGCCCATATCCAGTTGACTGTCATCGTAGTCCGTCGCGTTGAAATAGCGGTCCAGCGACGCCAGCAGGTCACCGTTACGGTTATCCTGACCCAGATGCCAGAACATCACGCCGCCCAGTTGCTGCTGCTTGATGTACTTCGCCTTGTACTTGAAACTTTCGACGTCGTCGTAGGTAACAAACAGGCCATTGGCCGCGTGATACAGGTACGGCGTTTTGGTCTTGTCGTTCCACAGGCGCTGATAGCCGTAGTTGCCCAAGAGCATTTGTTCCAGTTGGCGGTAGGAGGCGATGCGCGGATCCTTATCGCGCACACACTCTTCACAGCCCACCAACCAATAGTCGGTGCCCGGGAACGGATCTTCCCCCGGGGTGCTGTGGCTGCTGTACTGGCCGCCGTTGCTGCTGCTGACGCCCTTGAACGCGCGACCGTAGAACGGCACGCCCATGACGATCTTGTTGCTCGGCACGCCTTCCAGCATCAGATGCTGTTGCACCGCCGCATCTACCGTCAGGCTGAACGGGCTGGGGAAGGCGCGGGTCAGTTCTTCCCAGCTCCAGCCCAGGTTGGCTTCGCGCAGCGCGTTATAGAAGGTTGGCCCGGCGCTGTCGCCGAACAGTCCCGCCTGGTGGTTGGTGATTTTCTCCCACGGGCCGGCCAGATCGTAGGTCATCAGGTTGATGTAATCGAGTGAGGCGACGATCTGCGGCAGCTTGCTGTAGTAACGCGACAGGAAGAAAGCGCCGCCGGCCCCGGCAATGGTCAGTTGGTAAGGCAGCGCCTGACGACCGTCAGCCAGGGTTTGCTGGTTAAGCAGGGTGCGGATCTCCTGCAGCGCGGCGACAAAGCCGTCCACCTCGCTGCTTTGCGGATATTCCCAGTCAATATCCACGCCGTCAAAACCGTAATCTTTCATGATGCGGACGCAGGATTGAGCGAATTTGGTACGTGCCGCCGGGGTTTTCACCGCGTTGACATAGTTGGCATGGGAAACGCCCAGGTCGTTGGAGTAATACCAGCCGCCGATGGAGAACATGATCCGCAGGCTGGGGTTGTGTGCCTTCAGCGCGGTTAACCGGCTGACCACGTCGCGCGCCTTGGCGTCGTTAGTCGCCGGGTCCCAGGCGCATTCCAGATTGCTGTTAATGTCGAGGAACGAGAAATTAATGTGGGTCAGCTGTTTGGCCTTGGCCGGTGTGATGTTGGACACCGGGAAGGGCACGATTGAAGTATCAGACTCGGTATAGTTATTAATTTGGTTGGTCGGAATAAAATAATAACCAATAACGGCTTTACGTTCGGACATGGTATTTCTCCAGAGTTGAGGTTTGTTGTTATTGAGAGCCATTCTCTCGCCGCTATTAATGTTTATTTTTCCAATAAAGAGAAGTCGAAAAAAATCACAGTAAAGATGAATTTTTTATCGCTCGACGCCGTTATTTACCACGAGTTGTTGTGCCATGGCTGAGCATGAATCAATTTGAACTTAGAGGCTGTATTTATTCATTTGCTTTGTTATAGCATCCTTAACTAGATTCTGAATGTACCGATATCCCACCGGCCGTGATTGGCAGTTAATTAAAATAAAATAGGAGTTCAGCTATGTCCAGTTTAGAGCCAGACGCTGTTGGCTTAATTATCCAGCGAGCATGTGAATATCTGCAGCCGGTGATGAATGCCATTTTGGCGGGCATCATGGCGTTATTGCACGGAGCTTACCGCAACGTAGGTATGCGGCGCCGACTATTAAATGCCGGCATGTGTGCATTATTGGCCTGGACGGTACGCGATGCATTAGCGCTGGCCGGGTTGGAATTAAAGTGGGCGAATCTTGCCAGCGTACTGATTGGCTTTCTTGGGGCCGATTATATCAGCGCATTAATTAAAAAAATCATAGGAAAAAAAACGGGGCTTAAAAATGATAAATGAAATTGAAGATATTCGGTTTACCGCCCGCAGTGAGGCGAACTTAATTGGCGTTCACCCGGATCTGGTACGGGTGATACGGCTGGCACTGCATTACTCGTTGGTGCCGTTTTCCATCACTGAGGGGCTGCGTACCATGGCGCGTCAGCGCGATCTGGTACGCGGTGGTCAAAGTCAGACGCTGAAAAGCCGGCATTTGACCGGTCACGCGGTGGATGTGGTGGCGATGCCGGCGGGCGTGGTGTCGTGGGAATGGGACTATTACGCGCAAATCGCGGTGGCGGTGCGCCGTGCGGCACGCGAATGTGCGGTTAACGTTGAGTGGGGGGGCGAATGGAAAACGCTGAAGGACGGGCCACACTTCCAGCTTTCCTTCAGGGATTACCCGGCATGAGCGGCTGGCTGAGCCGGTTGGCGCAGGGGGGATTGTTGCTGCTGCTGTTGGCAGCCATCTGCCTGGCCGCTTATAGCTCGCTGTTGTCGCATCGGCTGGATCTGATGCGACAGCAGGCGAGCGAACAGCAAAAGACCCTGGCGCAGCAGGCGGGGTTGATTGCCACGCTGCAAACCCAGGATGCCCAGAACCGGGCGCTGATGGCGGCTCAGCAGCAGGAACAGCAGTTGCGCCAGCAAAGCGACGTTTACCAGAGGAAATACCGTGAAGCGATTAAAAATGACGCCTGTGCTGGGCAGCCTATGCCTGGCGCTGTTATTGAGCTCTTGCGCCCAACCTCCGCAGACGGCAGCGCCGGTGGTGCTGTTGCCCCCTGAGTCGGTGTTTACTCCGTGTGAGCAGCCGCAGCTGCTGGGTAACACCTGGGGCGATGCGCTGAGTTACACGCTGGCACTACAAACCTCGTTACAAATTTGCGCAGGCCGGGTGGCGACGCTCAATGCCTGGCGTGCCCAACTGCCGTCGCACTGACGGTATTCAGACTACTGATGATGCCCGATATTAGGGAGAGCGTGCCGAAGGGGTCGTAGCAGCCTTGGCTGCCGGAGCGCCCCTCGGTGCGCTAGGCCCGGGTATCTCGAGCTAAAAAACAACTTTGTTATCAAACTCACTATCAGTCGCACTGACGGCAGTGTTTTTCTTTTCCCTCCTGTGGTACTTCTTTTTTTACTTTTAAAAAACTATTTCGATCAAGGTTATGGCCCGCTTCAAAGTTTGTGACGTTTCTCTCACTATACTTAAAGGCTGTGCCCTGCCATTGTACGTGAGCGCCGCTGGCGGTCATTTGGACGCGCAGCAAGGCGCGGGTCGTGAGGTTTGGTGGGCCAAATAAGCGACTCGTAACACAGATGCGCGTTCAAATGGCCCCAGCCCTTCGGGTCGCGCCCCAAAAGCCCGTACTCCGCGTTGTCGGGTTTGAACATAGGCCCGCTATGCTCTGCTCCCTCTGCCTTGATTACGGGCTTTTGGGTCTGCGACGGCGCCACGGACAATGACAGGACGCAGCCTCATAGCCTTAAAGGTTTACAAGTCTTACCTCAACATAAAAGCAAAAAGCATAGGAACCCATAATGGACGAACAGCTCAAACAGAGTGCGCTTGATTTTCACCAGTATCCGACCCCAGGGAAGATCCAGGTATCTCCAACCAAACCGCTGGCAACGCAACGCGATCTGGCGCTGGCCTACTCGCCGGGCGTCGCAGCCCCTTGTCTGGAAATTGCTGCCGATCCTCTCGCGGCCTACAAATACACCGCACGCGGCAACCTGGTGGCGGTGATTTCCAACGGTACGGCGGTGCTGGGGCTGGGTAATATCGGTGCCTTGGCCGGTAAGCCGGTAATGGAAGGGAAAGGCGTCCTGTTCAAGAAGTTTTCCGGCATCGACGTGTTTGATATCGAAGTGGATGAGCTAAACCCTGACAAGCTGATCGACATCATCGCCGCGCTGGAGCCCACCTTTGGCGGTATCAACCTGGAAGACATAAAAGCGCCGGAGTGTTTCTACATCGAGCAGAAACTGCGTGAGCGCATGAAGATCCCGGTATTCCATGACGATCAGCACGGTACCGCCATTATCACCACCGCCGCAGTGCTGAACGGCCTGCGGGTAGTGAAAAAGAATATTTCCGACGTGCGACTGGTGGTTTCCGGTGCCGGCGCGGCGTCGATCGCCTGTTTGAACCTGCTGGTGGCGCTGGGGTTGCGCCAGCAGAACATTACCGTCTGCGACTCCAAGGGGGTTATCTACAAAGGTCGCGACGCCAACATGGAACAGACCAAAGCGGCCTATGCCATCGAAGACAACGGCCAGCGGACGCTGGGGGATGCTATCCCGGATGCCGATATCTTCCTCGGCTGTTCCGGTCCGGGCGTGTTGACCCAGGATATGGTGAAAACCATGGCCAGGGATCCGTTGATCATGGCGCTGGCCAACCCGGAACCGGAGATCTTGCCGCCGCTGGCGAAAGCCGTGCGTCCGGATGCCATTATCTGTACCGGCCGTTCCGACTACCCGAACCAGGTCAACAACGTCTTGTGCTTCCCGTTCATCTTCCGCGGCGCGCTCGACGTGGGCGCGACCACCATCAACGAAGAAATGAAGCTGGCCTGCGTGCATGCGATTGCCGATCTGGCACTGGCAGAACAGAGCGACGTGGTGGCTTCGGCCTATGGCGATCAGGACCTGTCATTTGGCCCTGAATACATCATTCCCAAGCCTTTCGATCCGCGCCTGATTGTTAAAATCGCCCCGGCGGTTGCCAAGGCGGCGATGGAGTCCGGCGTGGCGACACGTCCGATCGAAGACTTTGACGCCTACGTCGAAAAACTGTCCGAGTTCGTCTACAAAACCAACCTGTTCATGAAGCCGATCTTCTCCCAGGCGAAGAAAGAAATGAAGCGCGTGGTGATGGCGGAAGGGGAAGAGGAAAGGGTACTGCATGCGACTCAGGAACTGGTGTCGCAGGGGCTGGCCTATCCAATCCTGGTCGGTCGTCCGAGCGTGATTGAAATGCGGCTGCAAAAACTCGGCCTGCAACTGACGCCGGGTAAAGACTTTGAAGTGGTGAACAACGAGTCCGACCCACGCTTTAACGAATACTGGGGCGAGTATTACCAGATCATGAAGCGTCGTGGCGTATCTCAGGAACAGGCGCGTCGTGCGGTAATTGGTAACCCAACGCTGATCGCTGCCATCATGCTGCATCGCGGCGAGGCGGATGCGATGATCTGCGGCACCATCGGCAGCTATCACGAGCATTACGACGTGGTCGAGAAAGTGTTTGGTTTCCGCGAAGGGGCGCACGTTGCCGGGGCGATGAATGCGCTGCTGCTGCCAAGCGGCAACACCTTTATTGCCGACACCTATGTCAATGACGATCCGACGCCGGAGCAACTGGCAGAAATCACCCTGATGGCGGCGGAAACCGTGCGCCGTTTCGGGATTGAACCCAAGGTGGCGCTGCTGTCTCATTCCAGCTTTGGCTCTTCCGATAACCCGGCGGCCTGCAAGATGCGTAAAACGCTGGAGCTGGTGAACAAGATGGCACCGGAGCTGGAGATTGACGGTGAGATGCACGGTGATGCCGCGCTAGTGGAAAGCATCCGTAACGATCTGATGCCAGATAGCCCGCTGAAAGGGGCGGCCAACGTGCTGATCATGCCGAATATGGAAGCGGCGCGTATCAGCTACAACCTGCTGCGCGTATCTTCTTCCGAAGGCGTTACCGTGGGGCCGGTGCTGATGGGGGTATCGAAACCGGTACACATCCTGACGCCAATCGCCTCGGTACGCCGCATCGTCAACATGGTCGCGCTGGCCGTGGTGGAAGCGCAGACCACGCCGTTATAAGCCTTAAGTGACTACAAGCCTCCAGCGTTTCGGCGCCGGAGGTTTTTTTATTTTATGCCCTGCAGCGTGTGGCGATCTGGTGGATATCCTGCGGCGTCGTGCGGCAGCAACCGCCAATCAGCCGGGCGCCGATGCGTTGCCATTCGCCGATTTGATCAATCAGACTGCCGTGCGCCCCCCCACAGGCATGCCAGGTTTTGCTCACAGCGTCGTAGTGTTCACCCGAGTTCGGATAGACCAGCAGCGGCTTGTCAGCCAGTGCGGCAAATTGCTGCAGCGCCGGGGCCACATTTTCCAGCGCAATGCAGTTAATGCCAATCGCCAGCACCTGTGGATTCGCCTGCAGCGCTGCCATGACCTCGGTCAGCGGCGTCCCGTCGCTGAGGTGTTGACTGTCGCGCAGGGTGAAAGCGAACCAGGCACCCAGGGTTGGGAACTCTTCCAACAGCGTCAGCAACGCCTGCAGTTCACTGAAGGACGGCAGAGTCTCACAGGCCAGTAAATCCACCCCGGCCTCGGCCAGTGCGCTGATGCGCGGGCGGTGGAAGGCGATCATCTCTTCCTGCGGCAGCGAGTAATCACCGCGATATTCAGATCCATCGGCCAGATAAGCGCCATAGGGCCCCACCGAGCCGGCAATCAGCAGCGGTGCGGCCTGCGGGTGTTGTGCCAGATAATCGCTGCGCGCCTGCTGCGCCAACTGCACGCTTTTGGCGATCAGCGCCAGTGACTGCGCTTGATCCAAACCACGGCGCAAAAAGCCTTGTGGCGTGGCCTGATAGCTGGCGGTGATGGCGCACTGCGCTCCGGCGTTGAAATAGTCGAGATGCACCTGATAAATCAGCTCAGGGTTTTCAATCAGCACTTTTGCCGACCACAGCGGATCGCTCAGATCGCAGCCGCGGGCTTCCAGTTCGGTGGCCAACGCACCGTCTAAAATCAGCGTAGGGTGGGCGCTCAAGAGTGTGGCGACAGGGTTGTTAACCGACATGATTCTCTCCCAGAGAGGTTTTTTGCCCGGCACGGCGGGTCAGGTAATAGGCGATGTAGCACAGGGCGACAAAGGGCAGCCCGCAGTAAAGCGCGATGCGCTGCTCCGGATCGAACGCCAGCCCGACGCAGGCCAGCAGGCACAGGGTGAAACCAACGATCGGCGTTAGCGGGTAACCCGGCGCGCGGTATTTAAGACCGGAAATGGGCTGGCCGCTGCGGACATAATGACGGCGGAAAGCGAAGTGCGAGGCACAGATGCTCAACCAGACCACCACCACCGCAAAGCCGGAAATTGCCGACAGCGCCACGAACACCGTGTCCGGGGCGATCACGCTGGTCAGCAATGCCAGTACGCCGCCGAGCATGCTGAAGGTCAGCGCGTTGATCGGGATACCGCGTTTATTCACGCGGGAGAAATAGGCCGGCAGGGTGCGCTGGTTGGCCAGCGACCACAGCATGCGCCCCGACGCGTACAGGCCCGAATTGGCTGCCGACAGGATGGCGGTCAGGATCACGAAATTAAAGATATCGGCGGCATAGGGCACCCCGATGCGTTCAAACACCAGCACAAACGGGCTTTTGACAATCCCGGCCTGATCCATCGGGATCAACGCCGCCAGAATAAACACCGTCCCGATAAAGAACAGCATCAGGCGGATCACCGTGGTACGTATCGCCCAGGGCACCACCTTTTCCGGGTTCTCGGTTTCACCGGCGGCAATGCCGATAAGCTCAGTACCGGAGAATGCGAAATTCACTGCCACCATGGTCATCAGGATCGGCAAGGTGCCGTTTGGCAGCCAGCCGGAGGCGGTCAGGTTATGCAGGAAGGGGGCTGGCGTGCCGTCTTTCATCGGCAGCAGGCCGAACATGGCCGCACCGCCGAGGATGATAAACGCCAGAATGGTAACGACCTTGATCAGCGAGAACCAGAATTCGCTCTCAGCAAAGAAGCGGGTCGTGACCACGTTAAGCAGGAAAATCGCCGCACAGAAGATCAAACACCACAGCCACACCGGTGATTGCGGGAACCAATACTGCATGCAGAAACCGGCGGCGGTCAGGCTGGAACCCAGTGCTACCGTCCAGGTCAGCCAGTACAGCCAGGCGACGGTGTAACCGGTGGCCGGGCCAAGATAGCGAGATGCGTAGACGTGGAAGGCGCCGGTTTCCGGCATCGCCACCGACAGTTCACCCAGGCACAGCATCACCAGATAGACCACCAATGCGCCGATCAGATAGGCCAGCAGGGTGCCGAGAGCACCGGTAGTGGAAATGATATAGCCGGTGTTGAAGAACAGCCCGGTACCAATCACGCCGCCCAGCGACAGCATCACCAAATGTCGGGCCTTCATGGTGCGTTTGAACTGCCCTTCGGCGGGAACGGCTGAGTGCATAATATTCTATCCGTATAGACGTCTAAACAGCTAAATGGCTATCAGTTATACCCGCAATACTTCATGAAATCAATGTGTGAGCGGAAACCATAAAGCAAAAACCGTTATCAGCGTCTCAGGACAGGTTGCTTTCTATATGCAAATGATAATTATTATCTATAATGTCGCCACTTTTATTACAAGGGCAGCATGATGAGATTTTTGATTTTATTGGCCGCGCTGACACTGGGCGCCTGTAGTCAGGTACCGGTTTCCTCGCCGAAAAACAGCCTTGATAACCTGGGGAAAATTACCGACTTGCGCAGCGGCGAAAGTTTGTCACCCGAGCAACTGCTGACCCGATTGGCCGCTCAGCCACGGGTTATCGTCGGAGAAAAGCATGACAACCCCTACCACCACCAGATTGAACTGTGGCTGGTGGAAAACTTACCGCAGCAGCGGCCGCAGGGCAGCGTACTGATGGAGATGATCAACCCGAGCCAACAGGCCAAAGTGAGTCAGGTGAAACAGTGGCTGCAGGGTAATCCGAGAGTGCGTGATGAGCGCGTGGCGGAGTTGATTGACTGGCAACCAGGCTGGAAATGGCCGCTGTACGGGGATTTGACGATGGCGGCGATGCGCGCACCGTACCCGCTGTGGTCGGCCAACCTGGATCGCGATGAAATCATGGCGTTTTATCAGCAGCCGGTTTTCCCGCAGGGCCAACTGTCAGTGCGTCCTGCGGTGCAGAAAGCGCTGGAAGAAACTATCCGCACTTCGCACGGTGGGAAAATTGAGCCTCAACAACTGCATGCCATGCTGGCGATCCAGCAGCAACGCGATCGACGTATGGCCGAACGTTTACTGGCAGCGCCGACGCCGACGCTGCTGATTGCCGGCGGTTATCATGCTTCCAAATCGGTGGGGGTGCCGCTACACGTGCAGGATCTGCAGCCGACAGCGTTGCCAACCGTGTTGATGCTGGTTGAGCCCGGTGTACAGGTCGATAAGCAGGTGGCGGATTACCTGTGGGTTACCCCAGCGGTTAACCCTGAGGGTAAATGATTAGGTTAAGACGGTGAAAAGAACTGTTAATACAAATTACAAATGATTATCATTAGCAAATGAGATCTAAAATCATTCGTAATTAAGTAATCTAATATCCCTATGCCGAGTCCGTCTTTATCTTATCCGCTAGCCTCCATGCCACAGCCGCGCTGGGCACGCGGATTTTTATGTGCGATAGCGGCACATGTGGTGCTGGTACTGCTGTTTTATTGGCCACCCCAGCCGCTGCCGCCGATGCCGTTAGCGCCACCGGCGGTGATGATGAGTTGGGCGGCGCAGATTGAAGCACCGGAAAGCCCCAAGCCGCTGCCGTTGGGTGTGCAACAGGCCGAGTCTTCTGCGGCACAACCGGCCGAGCCGCAGGATCAACCCGATTTGCCCAAGTTGGCGCGGGCCGAAAAGACCAAAATCAGCGTGGCTGAGAAAAAGCGAACCGAACACCAGCCACCGCAAAAAGCCCAGCCGAAGCCGGAACAGCAGGTGAAAGAGATCAGGCACGCCGCTGCATCCAGCGCTGCCGCACCGAAAGCCTTGAACATAGCCCGGCAGTCGGCCGCACCGCTGAACAGCGATTCCGCAAGCAGCGAACAGGTCAGGCTGTCGTGGGAAAGCCGGGTAAAGGGAATGCTAAACCGCATCAAGCGTTATCCGTCAGATGCGCAGCGCCGCCGCCGTACCGGCATGCCGCAGGTGTCTTTTTCTGTGGATGCTCAGGGACGGGTTTTCGATCTGACCTTGCATGCCCCGTCGGGCACCGCCTCGCTGGATCGTGAGGCGCTGGCCGTGGTCATGCGGGCACAGCCACTGCCGCCACCGCCGGTCGAAATGCTGCGGCAGGGCAAGGTTCAGGTAACGATGCCCATCGATTTTAATCTGGCGGCGCTGGACGCCAGCCAATAATTTATTTCGTGAGCCGCGTTCTTTTGTTTACCCAAACAAAAGGGAACTGCTGATGCCAAACCATAGTGAGGGACCATGGAACATCCATTTTTGTCGGGCCGTCGTCGTTGGCGAATGGCCACCTATGCCGTGATTTCATTGAGCTTATTGGGCCAGGCCGCCTGGGCGCAGCCGTTGGCGCCCAGCGCCGAGATTATCCCGCACCCATTAACCGCCCAGGGGGAAACCCGGGTGGATGATTATTATTGGCTGCGTGACGACAGCCGGCAAAATAAAAAGGTGCTGAATTATCTGACGGCGGAAAACCGTTATACCGAGCAGATGATGCAGCCGTATAAAAAACTGCGCGATAGCCTGTATCAGGAAATGCTGGGCCGCATCAGCCCGGAAGATCGCTCGGTGCCCTACCAACTTAATGGGTATCGCTATCAGGAAAGCTATGCGGCAGGTAAAGACTTTGCCCTGTATCAACGTCAGGCTCTGACTGCCGATGCGCCGTGGCAAACCTTGCTGGACGCCAATCAGCGTGCTGCAGGACAGGATTATTACCGCTTGGGTGGGATGGCGATCAGCCTGGATAACCAGCAGATGGCGATCGCTGAAGATCTGCAGGGGCGCAGGCAGTACCGGATTTCGCTGCGTGAAATCGATAGCGGTAAATGGGCGCCGGAAGTGATTGAAAACACCTCCGGTGACATGGCGTGGGCCAATGACGGCAAGACGCTATTTTATATTCGCAACCACCCGCAGACCCTGTTGCCATATCAGGTTTATCGCCATCAGGCCGGCACGCCGGTTGCGGACGACAAACTTGTCTATCAGGAAAATGATGGCGGGTTCTATTTAAGCCTGGGTCGCTCTTCTTCGCGTGACTACGTCATTATTACCATCAGCGGCAATACCACTTCCGAGGCACGGCTGATTGACGCTAATCAGCCTCTGAGCACGCCGGTGTTGTTTGCCGCGCGCAAGAACGGCCACGAGTATTATGTAGACCACTATCGCGGTGAGTTCTATCTACGCTCCAACCACCAAAGCCCGCATTTTGGTCTGTACCAGACCGCGGCAGTCGGCAAGCCATGGCAAACGCTAATAGCACCACAGGAAAAGCGCGAGGTGGAAGACTTCACGGTGTTCCGCGACTGGCTGGTAGTGAAGGAACGTGCTGATGGCCTGGTACAGCTACGGCAAATCAGTTGGGACGGTAAAACCCAGCGCAGTATTCCGTTCGACGACGCCAGCTATATGGCCTGGCTGGGCTATAACCCGGAGCCGGACAACCAGCAGCTGCGCTATGGCTATTCGGCGATGACAACCCCGACCCGCACATACCAATGGGATCTCAACAAAGGCGAGCGCACCCTGCTGAAACAGCAGGAAGTGAAGGGAGTGGATCCCAGCCAGTACCACAGCGAGCGGGTGTGGATTAACGCGCGTGACGGTGTGAAGGTGCCGGTCTCGCTGGTCTACAACAAAGCCATGTTCAAACCGGGGCACAGCCCGCTGCTGGTGTACGGTTATGGTGCCTATGGCATGAGTATGGATCCGGCCTTTAGCGCTAACCGCATTAGTTTGCTGGATCGCGGTTTCGTTTATGCGCTAATCCACGTGCGCGGTGGCGGTGAGCTGGGGCAGAACTGGTACCAACAGGGCAAGTTGACTCATAAGCCAAACACCTTCAGTGACTTTATCGACGCCACCCAGGCATTAATCCAACAGGGTTATGGTCAGCCGGGCCGTATTTACGCCATGGGGGGCAGTGCCGGCGGCCTGCTGATGGGGGCAGTGATTAATCAGGCACCGCAGTTGTATAACGCGGTGGTGGCGCAGGTGCCTTTTGTTGATGTGCTGACCACCATGCTGGACGACAGCATTCCGCTGACGGTCGGTGAATACGAAGAGTGGGGCAATCCGAATCAGCCGCAGGCCTATGCGTTGATGAAGTCCTATAGCCCGTATGACAACCTGGCTAAACAGGCCTATCCGAACCTGCTGGTCACCAGCGGCCTGTATGATTCCCAGGTGCAATATTGGGAACCGGTCAAATGGGTAGCCAAACTGCGTCGTTTTAAACAGGGTGATTCAGTGTTGCTGCTGGCGACCGATATGACGGCCGGCCACGGCGGAAAATCGGGCCGCCTGACGCGGCTGGAAAATAACGCGCTGGAATACAGTTTTATTATGGCGATGGATCAGAAAACACAGAAATAACCACTATCACCGTCGGGTAATAAGCCCGGCGGTTTATTAAAACTATAAAAAATAAATTTACCGTCGATTTCGGCGGGCTTTTTGCTGGGCATTGTCGGCCATAAAATCTTTTTGGCAATTTCTGGGGATATATGAAAATCAAATTAATAGTAAGCCTGATCGGCGCGGGAATAGCGCTGAGCGGGGCGGCGACGGCTGCGCAGAATGGGGCAGAAGAGGGAAAGGGCAAGGTTGTTTTCAGCCCGTTGAATGTTTCGGCGGCAGATAGCAGTACCAGCAGCAGTGAAAAAGAAGCGTTGGAAAAGCCCGGCGCTTTCAGCTCGCGCGGGGAAAATAAAAATCTGGAGTCGGTGGACAGCATTCTGCGCAGTATGCCTGGCACTTATACCCAGATCGACCCCGGCCAGGGTTCGGTCAGCGTCAATATTCGTGGCATGAGCGGTTTTGGCCGCGTTAATACCATGGTTGATGGCATTACCCAGAACTATTATGGCAGTTCACCCAGTGACGCGGCGCATGGCGGTTTGCCAACCAGCCAGTTTGGTGCGCTGATCGATCCTAACTTTATCGTCGGCGTTGATGTGGCACGCGGTAATGCGACGGGATCCGCCGGTGTCAATGCGCTGGCAGGCAGCGCCAACTTCCGCACCATTGGCGTGGATGACGTAGTGTTTTCGGATAATCCTTTTGGCGTGCGCACCAAGTTTTCTGTAGGCAATAACGGTATTGGCCGCAGCGGTATGATCGCCGTGGGTGGGAAAACCGACGCATTCGGCGAAGGCGGTAGCCTGGGAGCCATGGCGGCTATCAGCGGCAGTTCGATCACCTCTAATTATAAGAACGGTTCCGGGTTTGACAGTGAAGAGTTTAATGTCGATAAAACTTATCGCCAGAATCCCAAATCTCAGTTATTTAAAGTGGATATTAAACCCGACGCTTTTAATAGTATTGAACTGTCGGCCAGAACTTATCAAAACAAGATCACCCGTCGCCATATCGACAGTAATGACTTCTATATTAAATATCATTACGCCCCGTTTTCAGAGCTGATTGATTTTAATCTGACTGCCAGTACCAGCCGGGGTGAGCAGAAGTTTATGTCCGATAATATGGCGGGATTTAGCGACAGCACCGCAAAAAATATCTCCGACGCGCTGGACGTCAATAACACCAGCCGTTTCAGCCTGCAGGAGGTCGACTTTGCCTTTAGCTATGGCGGCAAGCTGATCCGCAACGAATACAAGAAGCGCGCCTCCGGGCTGGTGACAGACGAGGGCCAGGCGGAAAGCTCGCCGGTGGGGATCGCAGGCAAACAAAATATCGCCAGCCTTTACAGTGGGCTGCAGCTTAATTACGGCATCTGGCAGGGTAATTTTGACCTGAACTACAGCGCCTATGATATTTCCGGTTATAAACCGGCCTGTGATGAACGCGTGGCCTGCTTCCCGCAGGGGGCCAGCAATATCAATTTGAAAGAGCACGGCTTTAACCCGGCGGTGATGTTGTCCGCACAGGTAACACCGTGGCTGCAGCCGTTCGTCAGCTACAACAAATCGATGCGTGGGCCGAATATTCAGGAAGTGTTCTTCGCCAACAGCGGCGGGCAGTCGATGAACCCGTTCCTTAAAGGGGAAACGGCAGAAACCTATCAGGCGGGTTTTAACGCCAATGCTCATGACCTGCTGTTTAAACAGGACAGCTTCCAACTGAAGGCGGTGTATTTTGAGTCGAAAATCAAAAATTACATTTCCAGCCAGAGCTACATGGTGTGCAGTAATCGCCAAAAATGTAATCGTGCCCAGACTAGTCAGGAGGAATGGGATAACGCCGATGTGAATGTCGCCATGACCATGTACAGCAACTCATACGAGCCAGTCAGGTCGCGTGGGGTGGAAGTGGAAGCGATGTACGACGCCGGTTTTGCCTACACCAAACTGTCCTTGAGCAAGGAACACACCAGCCAGCCGACCAATCAGGCCAGCAATGTGTTCGGTGCCGGTGACATTAGCGAGCTGCCGGAATTGTACTTCACGCTGGATACGGGTGTGCGTTTGCTGGATGAGAAATTGACGCTGGGCGGGCTGGTGAAATACACCGGCAAGGCTGTGCGCCTTTCTCCTGATTCTAACGTCGATGAGAATGAGCAGTTGCTGAAAGAACCGGCGCCGCATATTCCGACCGTTATCGATCTTTACAGCACCTATCAGTTCAACCGCAATCTGTTGTTGAAATTCAGCGTGCAGAACCTGATGGACAAAGACTATTCCGATGCGTTGAACAAGATGAACGCCATGCCATCGCAATCAAGAGACTTCTCACCGACCAACACCGCCCGCGGCCGAACCTATATCTTCGGCGGGGAGGTGCGTTTCTAAACGGAATGCGGGCGCAATTACTGCGCCCGTTTTGCCTGCTGCAACCACTTGTCCAGCTCATTGGCGAACTGCTGGCGATCGCGCTGGTTCAGCGTATTCGGGCCGCCGGTCTGGATGCCGCTGGAGCGCAGGGTGTCCATAAAGTCACGCATGTTCAGGCGCTCACGAATGGTGTCCGGGGTGTAGCGTTCACCGCGTGGGTTCAGCGCCACTGCCCCTTTTTCTATCACTTCCGCTGCCAGTGGGATATCGGCGGTGATCACCAGATCGCCTTTCTCGCAGCGGCGCACGATTTCGTTATCCGCCACGTCAAAACCGGCCGCCACCTGCAGGGTGTGGATGTGCTTTGACGGCGGCGTTCTCAGCGGCTGGTTCGCCACCAGCGTCACCGACATTGCGGTGCGCTCCGCCGCCCGAAACAGCACTTCTTTAATTACGTTGGGACAGGCGTCCGCATCAACCCAAATCTGCATCATTCCGGCTCCTTCAGCCAATCGCGTACCGGCAGGAAATCACGGTACAGCGCCGCTTCCGGGCTGTCTTCCGCCGGTTGATAATTGTATTCCCAACGCACCAGCGGCGGCATCGACATCAGGATGGATTCGGTGCGGCCACCGGTTTGCAGGCCGAACAGCGTGCCCCGGTCCCAGACCAAATTGAATTCCACGTAGCGGCCGCGACGATACAGTTGGAACTGGCGCTCGTGATCGCCCCAGCTCAGCGTTTTGCGTTTCTCTACGATCGGCAGATAGGCCTCGAGGAAGCCTTCGCCCACCGCCTGGGTAAACGCGAAGCAGGTGGCGAAGTCCGGGGTGTTCAGGTCATCAAAGAACAGGCCGCCGATGCCGCGTGCTTCGTTACGGTGTTTGATAAAGAAATAGTCGTCGCACCACTTTTTGTATTTGGGGTAAACCTGTTCACCGAAGGGCGCACACAGCCGTTCGGCGGTGCGGTGCCAGT
This sequence comes from Serratia sp. BIGb0163, assembly GCF_024809935.1. Taxonomy (NCBI): domain Bacteria; kingdom Pseudomonadati; phylum Pseudomonadota; class Gammaproteobacteria; order Enterobacterales; family Yersiniaceae; genus Serratia; species Serratia sp. BIGb0163. The sequence continues at coordinate 342,997 of NZ_JANUDZ010000005.1, read as the reverse complement.
GAACGGCATCTTCTTCAAAGCCATAAAACGGCGTCAGGTCAAAGCCGCCGCCAAACCACCACACCGGCTCTTCGCCCGGCTTTTCCGCAATGAAAAAACGCACGTTGGCGTGGCTGGTAGGAATGTAAGGGCTGCGCGGATGGATCACCAGCGACACGCCCATCGCCTGGAAACTGCGTCCGGCCAGTTCGGGGCGATGCGCGGTAGCGGAAGCGGGCAGGGTAGCGCCGGAGACGTGTGAGAAGTTGACGCCCGCCTGTTCGAACACCGCACCCTCGGTCAACACCCGGCTGCGGCCACCGCCGCCTTCTTCACGCGTCCAGCGGTCTTCGTTGAAAACGGCGCTGCCGTCGGCCTGGGCCAACTGCGTGCAGATGCGGTCTTGCAGCGCCAGCAGGAAGGATTTTACTTCTGCGATGGTCGATAAACTCATACGGGATAATTCACAGCGTCTGACTGAACAAGGCGCAGAGTATACCTTTATTCACCGCGGCTGGCAGTATCAGCCGGGTTTTCGTTGGTGTGAATCGTAATAGCTGAAGAAACTGATCACCCCGTCGGCAATGGCGCGGGCGATTTTCTCGCGGAATGCGGTGGTGCCCAGCAGACGCTCTTCTGCCGGGTTGGTAATGAACGAGGTTTCGACCAGCACCGACGGGATAGACGGGGATTTCAGCACCGCAAATGCCGCCTGTTCCGTACTGTTGCTGTGCAGGTGGTGAACCGGCCGGATTTGGCCGAGCACGTGGCGGCCGAGCGTCAGGCTGTTGTTGATGGTATCGGTCTGCACCAGATCAAACAGCACCTGTTGCAGATAGTTGTCCTGGTTTTTGTACTTGCCACCGGCCACATCATCGGCGGCGTTTTCACGGTTGGACAGGTAACGCGCCATGGCGCTGCTGGCCCCGCGATTGGACAGGGCAAACACCGAAGCGCCTGAGGCTTCCGGGCTGGTAAAACCGTCGGCGTGAATCGAGATAAACAGATCGGCCTGATGCTGGTGGGCAATCTCCACCCGTTGGAACAGCGGGATAAATTCGTCTTCTTCCCGCGTCAGACGGACTTCGACGTGTTCCTGTTCGTGCAGGATGCGGCGGACGTGGTTGGCAATCTCCAACACGACGTGCTTTTCCTGTGAGCCTTCGCTGCCAACCGCGCCGGAGTCGATACCGCCATGGCCAGGGTCGATCATCACCAGCCTTTTGCTGCCGGAGGGTTTAGGCGCTGGTTTAGCGGTCGGTTTGGGATGTTGGTTGCGCAGCATGCCACCGGACTCGGCTTCGGCGCTTTGGCTTTTGCTGCCGAGCAGTACCAACGCCAGGCCGGAGAGCAGTAATTGACGTCGCGTGGGGGAAACGGAGAGCGGCTTAAAATTGAGGAATTGTTTAACCTGCTTTTTCATAACGCTACGCTCCGTCGACAAATTCTATTTTGCGACGTTATATCGTATTGATAATCATTAATCGACCTGATAACTATGTCCATTTATTACGCGGGTAACCGATCATTTCTGGATAATTGCTGGGGTAAATCGCAGTTTGATATTGCGTAAGTGAATATTCACGCGATAATCAGATAAACATCTTAATTAACAGCGGCGAACATCGATGGAAATTCGCGTATTTCGGCAAGACGACTTTGAAGAAGTCATTACTCTGTGGGAGCGCTGCGATCTGCTGCGACCGTGGAACGATCCTGAGATGGATATCGAGCGCAAACTGAATCACGATCCGGGCCTGTTTCTGGTCGCCGAAGTGGGCGGCGAAGTCGTAGGGTCGGTGATGGGCGGTTACGATGGCCATCGCGGTTCGGCGTATTACCTGGGGGTACATCCGGATTATCGCGGGCGCGGTATTGCCAATGCGTTAATTAACCGTCTGGAGAAGAAGCTGATCGCGCGTGGATGCCCGAAGATCCAGCTGGTGGTACGTGAAGACAACGACACGGTGATCGAGATGTACGAAAAACTCGGTTACGAGATCCAGAACGTGACCAACCTGGGTAAACGCCTGATCGAAGATCAGGAATATTGAGTCGTCATTCGGGCGGTGAAGCTTCACCGCCCGTTGCTGCGTGTTAAGGCAGTTTTTTGATGTTCTTCACATCCACTTCCACACTGCTCCAGTCTTTATCCACTTTCCCTTCCAACTGCACTTTATCTTTCGGGGTGATGGTCTGGCCGTTCCAGCGTTTTCTGTCGATCTCCACCGTCAGGGTGCCGCTGGCGTCACGGAAGGTATAGGTGTCGTCACCGACGCGCTGCTCAATGTTTCCCTGCAGCATCACCCAGGTGTCATCGCTCATCGACTTCACCTTGTCTACCGTGGTCAGTGCCGCGCTTGGGCCGGAGAAGCCACCCTGTTGGGTATTTTGCGTTTGTGTCTGCGGCGCGGCAGGGTCGAGGAACCCGCCTTGCTGTGCCAGAACCGGTGCGCTGCACAGAGCGATTAATGCGGCCAGGGTATATTTTTTCATCTTAAGCTTCCTTATCTCAATCGCGAATTAAAGCCCTGCCAATCAGGACTGCTGGTTTGATGGGGTTAAGTAAAGCATGAAAATCTTAAGGGGTTCTTAAGCGAGCACATTGAAAACAATAAATCTGGCTCCCATTTGAAGGAGTAATAATAATGAAATTGGCAAGGAATCGACGTTGAAGCCACTCCCACACCGTTTTTCCCCCGACGATTACGATCATCATGGCGCGCTGCGTTTGCCGCTGTGGTTTTGGGGCGTGCTGGTTTTACAGGCCCGGACCTGGATTTTGTTCGTGATGGCCGGTGCTTCGCGCCAGCAGGGTGAAGGGCTGCTGCAGCTGTTTTACCCTGACACCCAAAGGTTCTGGTACGGCATCATGCTGGGGCTGCCGGCGGCGCTGGCATTTCTGTTGGCTCCACGGCGTCACCAATGGCCACGATTGTGGCGCGCCTGGCGTTGGGTGCTTTGTCTCTCGCTACTGGCGGCACTGGGCGGTTCGCTGTTCAGCCTGTGGCAGCAGGCCGACAATCAGCCACCGCTGGATGCTGTCCTGATACTGCTTGATGCGCTGGCCCTGGCCTATCTGTTGCTGAATCAGCGGCTGAAAGCCTGCTTTACCGTACAGAACGAAGCGGGGTAATTGCCGCCTGTGGCGGCACTTTTCCTATTTTCTGCACTCCAAGCTCGCAACCGATGGCGAAGCGTGGGCAGTTGTGAGAGGCTGGCACGCAGCAAAACGCCGGGCCCATGCCTTTGATGTTAAGGAGCTAGAGATGAATATTCGCCCACTATTGTTAGGGCTCCCGCTGTTACTGACCGGCTGTTCGACGATGTCGAACTTCTCCTGGTCGAGCCTGTCGCCGCTTAACTGGTTTGGCAGTAGCCTTGAGGTCAGCGCCAAGGGCGTTGGCGATTTGAACGCCGGCACCCCGATGTCGGAAAGCGCCATCAACGACGGGTTGAAAGGCGATTACCGCCTGCGCGGCGGCATGGCTACCAGCCAGGGCCAGATAGTTTCTTACTATCAGGCGATGGACGGCAATGACGTGAAACTGGTGATCACCGGTGAACCCAAGGGCCACGTGCAGCGTGTGGACGTGATGGACAGCAAGGTGGCGACCGAGTGGGGCAGCAAACTTGGCACGCCGTTCAGCGACCTGTACAGCAAGGCGTTCGGTGCCTGTAAACCGGCCGATGGCGACGATGCCGGCAAGGTGGAGTGTGTGGCGGAGCAGAGCAAGTACGTGACTTACATTTTCAACGGCAAGTGGGCCGGCCCGCAGGATATCATCCCACCGGATGACACGCTGAAAAGCTGGACGGTCAGCAAGATCATCTGGCACGCCAAACCTCAGTAAACCCTTCTTTTGGGGCGTCCGATCTGCGGCGCCCCAGCTTCCTTCATCTTGACGGATATCCTTATTTTCTTTGCGTTCGGGCAAGGCAAATACCCCTGCTTGCGGTATGATGCTGCGCATTCGTAACAGGCTACTGTTACCCGATTCTGCTATTGAGGATAACGACAATGACACAGGTTCAGAGCGGCATTTTGCTGGAACACTGCCGTTTCGCCATTTTTATGGAAGCCACGGTACAGGGCGAATTTGCCGAACTCCGTCAGGGCTGCAAGCAGTTTTGCCAGACGTTGACCGAGCTGCAACAGCAGTTCCCCGATGCGCATTTGGGCGCGGTGGTTGCCTTTGGCTATGACGTTTGGCATGACCTGTCCAGCGGTCAGGGCGCCAAAGAGCTGAAGCCATTCACCCCGCTCGGCAAAGGGCTGGCACCGGCCACCCAGCGCGACCTGCTGATCCATATTCAATCCCTGCGTCATGATGTTAACTTCACGCTGGCCCAGGCCGCGCTGGCGGCGTTCGGCAACGCCATCAAAATTGAAGAAGAAACCCACGGTTTCCGCTGGGTGGAAGAGCGTGACCTGAGCGGCTTTATCGACGGCACGGAAAACCCGCAGGGCGACCAACGTCCGGAAGTGGCGGTGATTGCCGAAGGCGAAGAAGACGCAGGCGGCAGCTACGTGCTGGTGCAGCGTTACGAACACAACCTGCGTCAGTGGCAGCGTTTCACCACTGAACAGCAGGAGCAGATTATCGGCCGTACCAAACATGACAGCGAAGAACTGCCTCCGGAGCAACGCCCGGACACCTCGCACGTCAGCCGCGTTGATCTGAAAGAAGACGGCAAGGGGCTGAAGATCCTGCGCCAAAGCCTGCCTTATGGCACCGCCAGCGGCAAGCACGGACTGTATTTCATCGCCTACTGCGCACGTCTGCATAACATCGAAAAGCAACTACTGAGCATGTTTGGCGATCTGGACGGCAAACGCGACGCGATGCTGCGTTTCAGCCGTGCGGTGACCGGCAGTTATTACTTTGCGCCATCACTGACGCGCCTGCTGTCGCTGTAACACCTCTACCGGGGCTGGCTACGTCGGCTCCGGTTTTACTTCCCCCCTCTGCCATGCCGCTCCGTTCCTGCCTTATAGCGTTTGATGCTTGAAAATCACTAAACGGTATATAAAAGCGTTACAGCTCCGCACCTAGTTATAAATACACTGGTCAACATCAGGGCGAAAGCCCGACGGATTGACTCAGTGATAAGGTGCACAATGAAACAAACGCGGGTTAAAAATATCGTACTGAAAGGATGCTTGGCGGCGGCGCTGTTAGCCAGCGGCCCGCTGTCGGCAACCGAATTGCTGAACAGCTCCTATGACGTTTCCCGTGAATTGTTTACCGCGCTGAACCCAGGTTTTGAGCAGCAATGGAACCAACAGCATCCGGGCGACAAGCTGACCATCAAACAATCCCACGCCGGCTCCTCCAAGCAGGCGTTGGCGATCCTGCAGGGGTTGCGCGCCGACGTAGTGACCTACAACCAGGTGACCGACGTGCAGATCCTGCACGATCGCGGCCAACTGATCCCGGCTGACTGGCAGACCCGTTTACCGAACAACAGCTCACCTTTCTATTCCACCATGGCTTTCCTGGTGCGTAAGGACAATCCAAAGGGCATTCATAACTGGAATGATTTGGTGCGTGACGACGTGAAGCTGGTGTTCCCGAACCCGAAAACCTCCGGTAACGGCCGTTATACCTATCTGGCCGCCTGGGGGGCTGCCAATCAGGCGGATGGCAATGATCAGGCCAAAACCCGCGCCTTTATGACCCGTTTCTTGAAAAACGTTCTGGTGTTTGACACCGGTGGCCGTGGCGCGACCACCACCTTCGTCGAGCGTGGCCTGGGCGACGTGCTGATCAGTTTTGAGTCGGAAGTGAACAATATTCGCAAGCAGTATGGCGAAGACAAATACGAGGTGATCGTGCCGCCGGTCGATATTCTGGCGGAGTTCCCGGTGGCCTGGGTTGATAAAAACGTGGCAAGAAACGGCACCGAACAGGCGGCCAAAGACTACCTGAATTATCTCTACAGCCCGGCAGCACAGCAGGTGATCACCAGCTACTACTATCGCGTTTACGACAAACAGGCGATGGCCGCGGCCAAAGGTCAGTTCCCGGAGACCAAGTTGTTCCGGGTGGAAGATCAGTTTGGTGGCTGGCCGCAGGTGATGAAAACGCATTTCTCCACCGGTGGCGAGTTGGATCAGCTGTTAGCCGCAGGGCATAAGTAATGTTGTCGTTGACCAGCAAGCGGGTTTTACCTGGGTTTGGCCTCAGCCTGGGGAGCAGCCTGTTTTATACCTGCCTGATCCTGCTGTTGCCGCTCAGCGCGTTGGTGATGCAGTTGGCGCAGATGAGCCTGGCGCAGTATTGGGAAGTGATTTCCAACCCGCAGGTGGTGGCGGCTTATAAGGTCACGCTGCTGGCGGCGGGCGTTGCCAGCCTGTTTAACGCGGTGTTCGGCATGCTGATGGCCTGGATCCTGACCCGCTATCGTTTTCCCGGTCGCACGCTGCTGGACGGTCTGATCGATCTGCCGTTTGCACTGCCGACCGCGGTAGCCGGCCTGACGTTGGCGGGGCTGTTTTCCACCACCGGCTGGTACGGCCAATGGCTGGCGCATTTTGACATTAAGGTGACGTTTACCTGGCTCGGCATTGCTGTGGCGATGGCCTTTACCAGCTTGCCGTTCGTGGTACGCACCGTACAGCCGGTTCTGGAAGAGCTGGGGCCGGAATACGAAGAGGCGGCAGAAACCCTGGGCGCGACTCGCTGGCAGAGTTTTCGTCGCGTGGTGATCCCTGAGCTGGCACCGGCGCTGTTGGCCGGTACGGCAATCTCTTTTACCCGCAGCCTGGGCGAGTTCGGCGCGGTGATCTTTATCGCCGGCAACATCGCCTGGAAGACGGAAGTGACCTCGCTGATGATTTTTGTTCGTTTGCAGGAATTTGATTATCCGGCGGCCAGTGCGATTGCTTCGGTGATCCTGGCGGCCTCGCTGCTGTTGCTGTTCAGCATTAACGTTCTGCAGAGCCGCTTTGGCCGACGTATCGGGGGGCACTGATGGCGGATATCTCTGAGTTCAACGGCGTCGAACGCCCGCGCGTCAACTGGGGCAAGTGGACGCTGATCGGTATCGGCGTGCTGTTTTCGGTACTGCTGCTGGTAGTGCCGATCATTTCGATTTTCGCCGAGGCCTTTTCCAAAGGTATTGGCGCGATGTGGGGCAACCTGGTCGATCACGACATGTTGCACGCTATCTGGCTGACGGTGCTGATCGCCTTGATTACCGTGCCGTTCAACCTGATTTTCGGCACGCTGTTGGCCTGGCTGGTGACGCGTTTTACCTTTCCGGGGCGTCAACTGTTACTGACGCTGATCGACATCCCGTTCGCCGTTTCGCCGGTGGTAGCGGGGCTGATTTACCTGTTGTTCTACGGCAGCAATGGCCTGCTGGGCGGTTGGCTGGATGCGCATAATATCCAGCTGATGTTCTCCTGGCCGGGCATGGTGCTGGTGACCATTTTCGTGACCTGCCCGTTCGTGGTACGTGAGCTGGTGCCGATGATGCTCAGCCAGGGCAGTCAGGAAGACGAGGCCGCCATTTTGCTGGGGGCTTCCGGTTGGCAGATGTTCCGCCGGGTGACCTTGCCAAACATTCGCTGGGCGCTGTTGTACGGCGTGGTCTTGACCAACGCGCGCGCCATCGGTGAGTTCGGCGCGGTATCGGTAGTGTCCGGTTCTATTCGCGGCGAGACTTTCAGCTTGCCGCTGCAGGTTGAGTTGTTGCAACAGGATTACAACGCGGTCGGTTCCTTTACCGCCGCCGGTTTGCTGACCCTGATGGCGATAGTGACCCTATTTTTGAAGAGTGGCCTGCAATGGCGTCTGGAACGTCAGAATGCACGTCTCGAGCGGGAGGAAAATCATGAGCATTGAGATTAACGGTATCAATAAGTTTTTCGGTCGTACCAAGGTATTGAACGATATCTCGCTCGACATTGCCTCCGGTGAGATGGTGGCGCTGCTGGGGCCGTCCGGCTCCGGTAAAACCACGCTGCTGCGTATTATCGCCGGGCTGGAAAGCCAGAGCGGCGGCAAGCTGGGCTTCCACGGCACCGACGTCAGCCACGTGCATGCCCGCGATCGTCGAGTGGGATTCGTGTTCCAGCATTACGCGCTGTTCCGCCACATGACGGTGTTCGACAACATCGCCTTTGGCCTGAGCGTGCTGCCGCGCCGTGAGCGCCCGAATGCCGCGGCGATCAAACAAAAAGTGACCCAGTTGCTGGAAATGGTGCAGTTGGCCCATTTGGCTAACCGTTATCCGTCACAGCTTTCCGGTGGTCAGAAGCAGCGCGTGGCCCTGGCGCGTGCACTGGCGGTCGAACCGCAAATTCTGCTGCTGGATGAACCCTTCGGCGCGCTGGATGCGCAGGTGCGTAAAGAACTGCGCCGTTGGCTGCGTCAGCTGCATGAAGAACTGAAATTTACCAGCGTGTTTGTCACCCACGATCAGGAAGAGGCAATGGAAGTCGCCGATCGTATCGTGGTGATGAGCCAGGGCAATATTGAGCAGGTCGGTTCGCCGGAAGAGATTGTTCGTGAACCGGCCAGCCGCTTCGTGCTGGAATTTATGGGCGAAGTGAACCGCCTGAGCGGCGAGATCCGCGGTTCGCAGCTGTTCGTCGGTGCGCACCAGTGGCCGTTGTCGTTCCAGCCAATGCACCAGGGCCGCGTGGACTTGTTCCTGCGCCCGTGGGAAATGGAAGTCGGTACCGAGAGCAGCGACCGCTGCCCGCTGCCGGTGCAGGTGCTGGAAGTCAGCCCACGCGGCCATTTCTGGCAGATGACCGTGCAGCCGATTGGCTGGCATCAGGAACCGATCAGCGTGGTGCTGCCGGAGGGTAACGAACCGCCGGTACGAGGTGGCCGCTACTACGTTGGCAGCCTGAATGCGCGCCTGTACGCCGGTGATCAACTGCTACAACCTGTTGCGTTAGCTAAAAGCGCCTGATAGTTTTTAGTCCCCAACAGCATTTTAAAGGCAACCCTGGGGTTGCCTTTTTACTTTTCGCACTTCAACACAGGCAAAGATCGTGACAACGCTTGAACAATGCATCGGTAATACCCCGCTGGTAAAATTACAACGACTGGCTGCAGGCCTGGGCAGCGAGGTTTGGCTCAAACTGGAAGGCAATAACCCGGCGGGTTCGGTAAAGGATCGCGCCGCGCTGGCGATGATCCAGCAGGCGGAGCTGCGCGGTGAGATAAAGCCCGGCGATCGGTTGATCGAGGCCACCAGCGGCAACACCGGCATTGCACTGGCGATGATAGCGGCGCTCAAGGGCTATTCGATGACCCTGCTGATGCCGGAAAACATGAGCCTGGAACGTCAGGCGGCGATGCGTGCCTATGGCGCAGAGTTGATCCTGGTCAGCCGCGAAGTGGGAATGGAAGGCGCGCGCGATCTGGCGCTGGAAATGCAAAATCAGGGACGGGGCAAGGTGCTGGATCAGTTCAATAATCTGGACAACCCTTACGCCCACTTCACCACCACCGGTCCGGAAATCTGGCAGCAGAGCCATCAACGGGTGACCCATTTCGTTTCCAGCATGGGCACCACCGGCACCATTACCGGAGTGGGAGGCTACCTGAAGAGCCAAAACCCGCAGGTGCAGATTATCGGCCTGCAGCCGGCAGAAGGCAGCAGTATTCCCGGCATTCGTCGCTGGGCACCGGCTTATATGCCGGGGATCTTCCGGCCGGACCTGGTGGATCAGGTGCTGGACATTGAGCAAACCGACGCTGAACAGACCATGCGTCAGTTGGCGCAGCGCGAAGGTATATTCTGCGGCGTCAGCTCCGGCGGGGCAGTAGCCGGTGCGCTACAGATTGCGGCGGCCAATCCGGGCAGCGTGATCGTGGCTATCATCTGCGATCGCGGCGATCGTTATCTCTCCACCGGTGTTTTTGCTTAAGGGTTATCCCCTTTTCAACGCCTGTATCAGATCCATCCCGGCGGCGCGTTTCGCCGGGAAGAAATCATCCCCCCAATATCTCTTCTTTAACGCGCCGTCGGCCGGGCTGTGGTTAACTGGCGTTCAGGAATATGTAAGGATTGAGTAAAACCGGCTGCGAAGCAGACAAATAGGCGTGAAAATGACGAAAATCCGCGAAGGAGCAAGGCATGAAAATTTTATTGGTCGATGATGACCTCGAACTTGGCACCATGCTGAGCGAATACCTGACCGGCGAAGGCTTTAACGCCACGCTGGTGCTGACCGGCAAGGCCGGGGTGGAAGGCGCGCTTTCAGGTGATTACACCGCAATGATCCTCGACATCATGCTGCCGGACATGAGCGGCATCGACGTGCTGCGCGACGTGCGTAAAAAAAGCCGCATGCCGATCATCATGCTGACGGCCAAGGGCGATAACATCGATCGGGTTATCGGTCTGGAAATGGGCGCCGACGACTATATGCCCAAGCCGTGCTATCCCCGCGAACTGGTGGCGCGCCTGCGTGCGGTACTGCGCCGCTTCGACGAGCGTCCGGATGAGGTGGACGATGAGATTGCGATTAATTTCGGCGAACTGACCCTTAACCCGTCGACCCGCAGCAGTGAATGGCGCGGCAAGGCGTTTGATCTGACTGCTTCCGAATTCAACCTGTTGGAGTTACTGCTGCGCGCGCCGGAGCGGGTGGTATCAAAAGACGAGCTGTCAGAAAAAGGTTTAGGCCGCCCACGAGAAGCCTATGACCGCAGCGTCGACGTGCATATCAGCAATATCCGCCAGAAGCTGGGGGCGTTGACGGACAACGCGCTCAGCATTGAGACGGTGCGCAGCATCGGCTATCGCATCCGATAATGCCTATGCGTGGAAGACTGTTCTGGAAAATCCTGCTCGGCTTCTGGCTGACCTTTATCATCATGACCCAGGCGTTGTGGGTCGCTTTTTCCTTGTATGGCGATCGCTACGAACCGCCGGAAAGTTCGATGGCCCGACGGGTGATTGGGCTGCAACTGACGTCGGCCGCCACGCAGCTGCGCAGCGGAGGGATACCGGCGTTGGACGCGATGCTGAAAGACTGGTCGGATGATGACCGGCGCTTGCTTTCCGTGACCCCGCTGGCTCAGCCACCGGCACCGGTAACTGAGGAGCCGGCGTTTGAAGGCCGTCGGATGCCGAAAGCAATTACCATATGGGTGGCAGGTGAGGGCGGCAAGGGCTATTTGCTGAGTTATGACATGCGCAGCCTGCGGGACGAGTATCGCCCCAAAAAACGCTCGCATTTTTTCAATATTCCCGAACCAATGATTTGGGTGGGCGGGTTAGCCGGGCTGTTGTTCAGTGCGGTACTGGCCTGGAACCTGACCCGGCCGATGCGCAAACTGCGTGATGGTTTTGATCGCGTGGCACAGGGCGACTTGTCGGTGCGCCTGTTCCCGGCGATGCGTCGGCGGCATGACGAGCTTTCTGAGGTGGCACGTGACTTTGACAGCATGGCGGAAAGGCTGGAGCTGTTAGTCAGCGCCCGCGAGCAGTTGCTGCATGACGTTTCGCACGAACTGCGTTCGCCGCTGGCCCGCTTGCAATTGGCGATTGGCCTGGCGCGGCAGAATGCGGGTAACGTAGAGAATTCGCTGCAGCGCATTGAGCACGAAGCGGGGCGGCTGGATAAAATGATCGGCGAACTGTTGGCGCTGTCGCGTGCCGAGAGCAACAGCCTGCCGGATGAAGAGTATTTCGACCTGTACGGGCTGGTGGATGCGGTGGTGAGCGATGCGCGCTACGAAGCACAGATACCCGGCGTAGACATCGTGCTGCAGGCCAGCTCGGACGTGGATTACACCGTCAAAGGCAATGCCGAACTGATGCGGCGTGCGGTGGATAATATCGTGCGTAATGCGTTGCGTTTCTCCAGCCACGGGCAGCGGGTGACGGTGGTGCTGACGCGTATCGAGCAGTTGTTCCAGATTGAGGTCAGCGATCAGGGGCCGGGTGTGGAAGAGTCAAAAATTTCCAGCATTTTTGATCCGTTCGTCAGGGTGAAATCGGCAATGTCAGGCAAGGGCTACGGGCTGGGCCTGGCGATCACCCGCAAGGTGGTCCTGGCGCACGGTGGCCAGGTTGAGGCGCGTAACGGCGAAAGGGAAGGGCTGGTGATTACCCTGCGAATTCCACGCTGGAGTTAATTGCCGTTGCGATTGGCTTGAATGACAGACATAAAAAAACGGCGCCGAGGGCGCCGTTCTTGCGTTCATCCGCTATTACTTCTTGATGCGGATGATCGGGGTCTCACCAACCGTGACGTTACCGGTCAGTTTGATCAGTTCTTTGATCTCGTCCATGTTGGAGATAACCACCGGCGTCAGGATAGACTTGGCTTTCTCTTCCAGCAGGGCCAGATTGAACTCTATAACCACATCACCTTTCTTGACGCGTTGGCCTTCTTCAGCGATGCGTTTGAAGCCTTCGCCTTTGAGTTCAACGGTGTCGATACCGAAGTGGACAAACAGCTCGATGCCGCTGTCGGATTCGATAGAGAAAGCATGGTTGGTTTCGAAAATTTTACCGATGGTGCCGTCAACCGGAGCAACCATTTTGTTGCCCGTTGGTTTGATGGCAATACCGTCGCCAACGATTTTTTCAGCGAATACTACGTCAGGTACATCTTCGATATTAACGATTTCGCCAGAAAGTGGAGCTACGATCTCGATAGTGCCCGTGTCTTTCTTGTCATCAGAAACCAGAGATTTCAATTTATCGAACAAACCCATGATCTTCTCCTAAGCATTAAATTGGGCGGCGTTCCAGTGTCGTGGAAGTTTAGCAGAGCGTCTTTTCTTCGATGAATTTATTCACGCAATTCATCAGATCTTGCGCCGTTGGCTGTGCCAAGGCTTGCGCTGCCAACGCCTTCACATCTTCGAAATTAGTATTACGTATAATTTTCTTGATGCGCGGGATTGAAATCGCACTCATGCTGAACTCATCCAGCCCCATGCCCAATAACAACAGTGTAGCACGCTCATCGCCAGCCAGTTCACCGCACATACCGGTCCACTTGCCTTCTGCATGAGATGCATCAATAACCTGTTTGATCAGGCCAAGCACTGATGGGGACATCGGGTTATAGAGATGAGAAATCAGCTCGTTGCCGCGATCTACCGCCAGAGTATACTGGGTTAGATCGTTTGTCCCAATACTAAAGAAGTCGACTTCTTTCGCCAGGTGATGAGCAATCACCGCCGCGGCCGGTGTTTCCACCATCACGCCCACTTCAATTGTTTCGTCAAACGCCTTGGCTTCTTCACGCAATTGCGCTTTCAGCGTCTCGATTTCGCCTTTCAGATCGCGAACTTCTTCTACCGAAATGATCATCGGGAACATGATGCGCAATTTACCGAACGCGGAGGCGCGCAGGATGGCACGCAGCTGGGCGTGCAGGATTTCTCTGCGATCCATGGCGATACGGATGGCGCGCCAGCCGAGGAACGGGTTCTCTTCTTTCGGCAGGTTCATGTACGGCAGGTCTTTGTCGCCGCCGATGTCCATGGTGCGTACGATTACTGCCTGTGAGCCCACGGCTTCCGCAACGGCTTTATAGGCCTGGAACTGCTCGTCTTCGGTCGGCAGTGAGTCGCGGTCCATGAACAGGAATTCGGTACGATACAGGCCGACACCTTCAGCGCCGTTGCGCTCTGCACCTGCGACGTCGCGCACGGTGCCGATGTTGGCACAGACTTCAACCTGATGACCGTCCAGCGTAATCGCCGGCAGGTCTTTCAGCTTGGCCAGATCGTTTTTCTCGGTCACGTACTGGTTCTGTTCGGCTTTCAACTGATCGATAACGTCAGCGGTTGGGTTAACGTAAATTTTATTGTTAACCGCGTCCAGAATCAGGTAATCGTCATTCTTCACCTGCTTGGTCACGTCGCTGGTGCCCACGATTGCCGGCAATTCCAGGGAGCGCGCCATGATGGAGGTGTGTGAAGTACGGCCGCCGAGATCGGTGATGAAGCCCAGAACCTTGTCCAGGTTCAACTGCGCGGTCTCAGACGGGGTCAAATCGGTAGCAACCAGGATCACTTCGTCCTGGATTGAGCTCAGATCGACGATTGCCAGGCCCAGAATGTTCTGCAGCAGGCGTTTACCGATGTCACGCACGTCGGCCGCACGCTCTTTCAGGTACTCATCGTCGAGTTCTTCCAGCGCTTTCGCCTGGCCTTCGATGATGGTGTAGGCAGCCGCGTCCGCAGAAGCCAGATCGTCTTTGATTAGGGCTATGATTTCCTGCTCAAGCTCTTCGTCTTCCAACAGCATGATATGGCCTTCGAAGATAGCTTCTTTCTCTTCGCCGAAGGTTTCGCCAGCTTTGGTCTTGATCGCTTCCAACTGCACGGATGCCTTGGCGCGGCCATCAAGAAAACGTTGGACTTCCTGCTCTACAGCGTCTGCAGAGATTTTCTTCCGGTTGATGACAATTTCATCTTCTTTCAGTAGGAGAGCCTTACCAAAAGCGATACCCGGTGATACTAAAATGCCTGAAATCATAACCCTACCTTACTCTTGACTGGTGTTAACTAAGAAGACGGGCCGATTACTCAAGCTCTGCCATCAGTTTTACCAAGTGTTCAACGGCTTTCTGCTCGTCTTCACCTTCAGCGGAGATGGTCACTACGGTCCCTTGAGTCAGCCCCAGAGTTTGCAGTTTGAACAGGCTTTTGGCGCTGGCGCTTTTACCGTTAGAAGTCACGGTGATGTCAGACGTGAAGCCTTTGGCTTCTTTCACGAACTGAGCGGCAGGGCGAGTGTGCAGACCATTCGGAGCGGTAATAGTAACTTCTTGCTGGAACATTGATGTTTCCCCAACTTATTGGTGTGTTGTGGAGCTAAAGTTTAGCCCAAGGGTATGACTTTAGCTTGTCTGGTTAGCGCCTGACTATGGTACAGGGGCGAGCATTGATGCAACAGAAAACGACGAGTTTGGCACTTCAGATCAAAAAAACCGGCTTCTTCCGTCGTTTAAATCCGCTCTCCATTATGCCGTGTTTACCGCATCCGCGACAAACGAGTAAATCGATTCAGCCTAAACAACGAATGGAGGGTGATTAATTTCGCGCATCGAAATAATGCACCGTTAAATACTAAAGCTGGCGGGTAAAATCAATCTTCGACTGCTATAAACTTTGATCCAGTCCACAAAAAAGCACCCCGTAAGGTGCTTTTTTAGCGATTAGTGCGCGGCTGGCACTACTGTTGCAATTCTTGTTCGGTGAACAAATCGGCGAACAAGGCGGTGCTCAAATAGCGCTCGCCGGAGGAAGGTAATATCACCACGATGGTTTTGTCGGCGAACTCTGATTCTTCAGCCAGTTTCACCGCTGCGGCTACGGCAGCCCCGGAGGAAATGCCTGCCAGAATCCCTTCTTCGTCCATCAGGCGGCGTGCCATGCTGATGGCTTCGTCGTTGGTGATTTGCTCGACGCGATCAACCAGGTCGAGATCCAGGTTGCCAGGGATAAAACCTGCGCCGATGCCCTGAATCTTGTGCGGGCCCGGTTTGATTTCTTCACCATTCAGCGCCTGGGTGATCACCGGTGAGTCGGTAGGTTCGACCGCCACGGTGGTAATTGCCTTGCCTTTGGTGTTCTTGATATAGCGGCTGACACCGGTCAGCGTACCGCCGGTACCGACGCCAGAGATGAAAACGTCAACTTCGCCATCGGTATCTTCCCAGATTTCCGGGCCGGTGGTTTGTTCGTGGATCGCCGGGTTGGCCGGGTTGCTGAATTGCTGCAGGATGAGGTAGCGGTTGGGATCGGTGGCGACAATTTCTTCCGCCTTGGCGATCGCGCCTTTCATGCCTTTAGCGCCTTCGGTCAGCACCAGGTTGGCGCCCAGCGCCTTGAGCAGTTTGCGGCGTTCGATGCTCATGGTTTCCGGCATGGTCAGCGTCAGCTTATAGCCGCGTGCGGCGGCGACGAACGCCAGTGCGATACCAGTGTTGCCGCTGGTTGGCTCCACCAGTTCTTTGCCGGCGACCAGGACGCCGCGTTTTTCTGCGTCCCAAATCATATTGGCACCGATGCGGCACTTGACGCTAAAGCTCGGGTTGCGTGATTCAACCTTGGCCAGAATGCGTCCGTTGCCGATACGGTTCAGACGAACCAGCGGCGTATGGCCGATCGTTAATGAGTTGTCTTCATATATCTTGCTCATAGCCCGTCCTTTAACTCTATGAAAAATGTGGGGAACGTCGAAAGCATACGCTAACAGTACCGGCAGGGAAGTAAAGAATTGGTATATCTATATGTTATTAGGAAATAAGTTTTAAGCACAAGGATAAGGGCGCAAATTGCGCGCCCTGTCGAAGAATTAATCGTAATGTGGCCGATAAAACGGCTCAGGAACGAACGAATTGTGGGCGATAACGATCAACCCACATCGCCGTGGCACCGCAAACCGCGACCGGCAGGATCACCAGATTGAGGATCGGGATCATGGTGAACAGGCTGACCATCGCGCCAAACTGCAGATTGTCGGTCTTATGCTGGCGCAGTGCGCGGCGCATATCGGCGAAGCTTACCTTGTGGTTATCGAACGGATAGTCGCAATACTGGATGGCCAACATCCAGGCGCTGAACAGGAACCACAACACCGGTGCCACCGTCTGGCCAATACCCGGAATGAAATAGAGTATCAGCAGCAGTAGCGCGCGCGGCAGGTAGTAGGCCAACTTGCGCCATTCACGCGCCATAATGCGCGGCAAATCTTTCACAATGCCAAAGATACCGGTGTCCGGCAGCGGCTTGCCGGTCAGGCTGCCCTCGAGGTGTTCGGCCAGCAGGCCGCAGAAGGGGGCGGCAATCAGGTTGGTAATGGTGCTGAACAGATAGCTGAACACCAGCAGTACGGAAATGACCGCCAGTGGCCACAGCAAATAGCTAAGCCACTGCAGCCAGGTGGGCACATGGCTCATCATGCTGGGGATCCAATCGCCGAGCTGGCTGAACAGCCACCAGAAGGCGGACCCCATCAGCAGTACGTTGACCAGTAACGGCAATACGACATAGCGTTTAATCCCCGGGCGCGAAATCAGGCGCCAGCCTTCGGCAAAATAATGCAGGCCGCTGGTGGAGTGAGAAGGTGACTGCGTATAGGACATATCTTAAGTTATCTCTTTGTCTGAACAGGCTTAGCTATCATATCGGGATGATTTTCTACTGGCTAGGGTGACATTGGCTGAAAAAACAGCAAAAAAAGGCAGTATAATCATCTTTATTGGCATAAAGTTCAGCACGGACTTGCACTTGTGTGCTCGGGCAAATAGAGTTAAAGAGTGAATGTTTGCCGCGGTGGCAATGTATTGGAACAACAGAGATAGCAATGATGCAGGATTTGCGTCTGATATTAATCGTTGTTGGCGCGATCGCCATAATAGCGTTGTTATTGCACGGTCTTTGGACCAGTCGTAAGGAACGCTCATCGCTTTTTCGCGATCGCCCAGCCAAACGTTCCAAAAAGGAACGTGAACAATCCCCGATCGACGAACTCGATGAAGGTGTGGGGGAGGTGCGTGTACGCTCCGCTCACCCGGAAGACGAGCCGTCCTTTGGTCATTTCGATGCCGCTCGCGAAGAACCCGTGGTTGCGCCCAAGCCCGCTCCGGCGGCTGAGCCAGCACCGCGTGCCGTTCAACCGGCTGCCCATCAGACTCCGCCACCGCTGTCTCAGCGGCCGGATTATGATGACATCCTGTTGGACAACTACGCGCAGGAAGAAGACGACGAGCCGCAGCAGCCTGCGCCGCGCCGTGAACCGCGCGTTGACGATCTCCCGCCTGTGGCACCTGCAGCGGAACCGGCATTCCATGCCGAACCTGCTCATCAGCCGCAGCCGGAAGTGAAACCAGCGGTGGCGCACGAGCCTCAGCCTGCTCCAGCTGCCATCAAACCGGCAAAACTGAAAGAAACCGTACTGGTGCTGCACGTTACCGCACATCAGGGTGGCGTGATCGGCGGCGAAATTCTGCTGCAGAGCGTGCTGCAGGCGGGCTTCCAGTTTGGTGAAATGGGTATCTTCCATCGCCATATCAGCCCTGCGGGCAGCGGTCCTGTGCTGTTCAGCCTGGCGAATATGGTTAAGCCAGGGTCCTTTGATCCTGAGATGATGTCCGATTTCTCTACGCCGGGCGTGTCGATGTTCATGATGGTGCCGTCTTATGGCGACGCTAATCAGAACTTCAAGCTGATGCTGCAGTCGGCACAGCGAATCGCCGACGATGTGGGCGGTGTGGTGCTGGACGATGAGCGCCGCATGATGACCCCGCAGAAGCTGGAAACCTACAAAGCGCGCCTTCGTGAAGTGTTGGAAAACAACGCCTGACCGACGGCCACGCGCACTGAACATCCGTAACAACAAAGCCCCCGCCTGCCGGGGGTTTTTTATCTTTGATGGTGAGCCATGGAATCGATAATCCAACAAATCAATCAACTACGAACCTCACTGCGCCATCACGAATATCAATACCATGTGCTGGACGCGCCGGAAGTACCGGATGCGGAATACGATCGCCTGATGGGTGAACTGCGTGCCCTGGAAAGCGCACATCCGGAGCTGATCACCGCCGATTCTCCGACCCAGCGCGTGGGTGCCGCCCCGCTGGCGGCGTTCGATCAGGTGCGTCATGAAGTGCCTATGTTGTCACTGGACAACGTTTTCGACGAAGAAAGCTTCCTGGCATTCTACAAACGAGTGCAGGATCGCCTGAAGAGCAGCGATCCGCTGACCTTCTGCTGCGAGCTGAAGCTGGACGGTCTGGCGGTCAGCCTGCTGTACGAAGATGGCGAACTGGTTCGCGCGGCTACCCGTGGCGACGGCACCACCGGTGAAAACATTACCTCTAACGTGCGCACCATCCGCGCCATTCCACTGCGACTGACCGGTGACAATATCCCACGCTGGCTGGAAGTGCGCGGCGAAGTGTTTATGCCGCAGGCCGGTTTCGAGCAGATGAACGAAGAGGCGCGTCGCAAGGACGGCAAGATCTTCGCCAATCCGCGTAACGCCGCCGCCGGTTCGATTCGTCAGCTCGACCCGCGTATTACCGCCAAACGCCCACTGACCTTTTTCTGTTATGGCGTTGGCCTGCTGGAAGGCGGCGAATTGCCTCGTAGCCACTGGCAGCGCCTGATGCAGTTCAAAGACTGGGGGTTACCGGTCAGCGATCGCGCCAAACGTTGTACCGGCAGCGACGAAGTGCTGGCGTTCTACCGCCAGGTGGAGCAGGACCGCACGCAACTCGGGTTTGATATCGACGGCGTGGTAGTAAAAATTGACGATATCGACCTGCAGGAAACGCTGGGCTTTGTGGCGCGAGCGCCACGCTGGGCGACGGCATTCAAATTTCCGGCGCAGGAACAAATTACCCAGGTGCGCGAGGTGGAATTCCAGGTTGGCCGTACCGGTGCGATCACGCCGGTGGCAAGACTGGAGCCCGTGCTGGTTGCCGGGGTGATCGTCAGCAACGCCACGCTGCATAACGCCGATGAAATTGAACGTTTGGGCCTGCGCATCGGTGATACGGTGATTGTGCGCCGTGCCGGCGACGTGATCCCACAGGTGGTGGGGGTGATAGCCGAACGTCGTCCAGCGGACGCGCGTGAAATTTTGTTCCCGCAGCATTGTCCGGTATGCGGTTCCGACGTTGAGAGAGTGGAAGGCGAAGCGGTGGCACGTTGCACCGGCGGGCTGATCTGCGCTGCACAACGCAAAGAAGCGCTGAAGCACTTTGTTTCCCGTCGGGCGTTGGACGTCGACGGCATGGGTGACAAAATCATCGAGCAGTTGGTGGAAAAAGAGTACGTGAAGAATCCGGCCGATCTGTTCCGTCTGTCCGCCGGCATTCTGACCGGGCTGGATCGCATGGGGCCGAAATCGGCGCAGAATCTGGTCAACGCGCTGGAAAAATCCAAGCAGACCACCTTTGCCCGTTTCCTGTATGCGCTTGGCATCCGTGAAGTCGGCGAAGCCACAGCGGCCAATCTGGCTGCACACTTCGGTACGCTGGATAAACTGTTAGCCGCTGATATCGAGGCGTTGAAAGAAGTGCCCGAGGTCGGTGAAATCGTGGCGAAGCACACGCGTCATTTCCTTGACGAAGAGCTCAACCAACAGGTGATCCAGGAACTGGTCAGCGACGAAATCGGTATTAACTGGCCGGCCCCGGTGGTGATAGTAGCGGAAGAGATCGACAGCCCGTTTGCCGGAAAAACCGTGGTGCTGACCGGCTCGTTGAGCCAGCTATCACGTGACGAGGCCAAAGATCGTCTGACGGCGCTGGGCGCCAAGGTCAGTGGCAGCGTATCGAAGAAAACCGATCTGGTGATTGCAGGTGAAGCCGCCGGTTCCAAACTGGTGAAGGCGCAGGAACTGGGCATTGAGGTCATCGACGAAGCGGAAATGATCCGCCTGCTGGGGGCCTGATGGAAAAAGAGAATCTGTTGGAAATTGCCAATACGGTAATGCCATTCGGCAAGTATCAGGGGCGGGTGCTGATTGACCTGCCCGAAGAATACCTGTTGTGGTTTGCCCGTAAGGGGGAGTTTCCCCAGGGCAAGCTTGGTATGCTGATGGAAATGACGTTGGCGATTAAAATTGAAGGGCTCGACCACCTGGTCAAGCCGCTGAAGAAAAGTTGAGTTGCCGGGTGCGGTATCCGCCGCACCCATTTTCCTATCCTCGCGCGGTTTCCACGTTGGGCGCCGCCTGTTGTTCCTGCTGTTTTTTCTGATAGCGTCGTGCCAATACCGCGCAGGTCATCAGTTGCACCTGATGGAACACCATCAGCGGCAGCACCATAATTCCCACGGTTGAGGCCGGAAACAGGATATTGGCCATCGGGATACCGTTCGCCAGGCTTTTCTTCGAACCGCAGAACACGATGGTGATTTCGTCGGCTTTGCTAAAGCCCAGCCAGCGAGCCATATAAGTGTTCACCACCAGCACAATTGTCAAAAGCACCAGGCTTCCCACCACAATAAATACCAGCGAACCGATGCCGACCTGATGCCAGATGCCATGCGTCACCGCTTCGCTAAAGGCGGCATACACCACCAGCAGAATTGAGGTCTGGTCGGTCTTGCCGATCAGCTTGCGGTTGCGTTCAATCCATTTGCCGATCAACGGTCGTGACAGATGACCGGCGACAAACGGCACCAGCAGTTGCAGCACGATGGAGCCTACCTGTTGCAGGCTGCCGGTTTCCCCGTGCACATTCATCAATAGCCCCACCAGCAGTGGCGAGACGAAAATCCCCAGCAGGCTTGAAGCCGAAGCGCTGCACACCGCAGCGGCCACGTTGCCGCCCGCCAGCGAAGTAAAGGCGATGGCCGACTGCACGGTGGCGGGCAGAATGCACAGGTAGATAAAGCCGGAATACAGCTCGGGGCTGACGTTGACCGGCGACCACCATTTAAACAGCACGCCAAGCGTCGGGAAAATAATAAAGGTGCTGAACATCACCCACAGGTGCAGCCGCCAGTTATTGCTGCCGGCCAGAATGGCTTCGCGCGACAGCTTGGCACCGTGCATAAAGAACAGCAGGGCGATGGCGGCGATGGTCAGCGCGTTCAGCCAGCCGACGAACTCGCCGCGCGCCGGCAGAAACGAAGCCAGCAGCACGGTGGCGATCAGCGTCAGGGTAAAGCGATCGGGCAAAAATCTCATGGCGGCGTACTCGAAGAAAAATCAATGCGCCCATTGTCGCGCGACCGGATATAATAATTAAATTGATTTATTTAATTCATATATGAATAAAAAACATGAATTACTCGCTTAAACAACTCAAAGTCTTTGTCGCTATTGCCCGGCACCGCAGTTTCAGCCGGGCGGGCGAGGCCATTGGGCTGACGCAGTCGGCGGTCAGCCACAGCGTGAAAGAGCTGGAGGCGGAGGTCGGCGTTCGCCTGCTCGATCGCACCACCCGTGAAGTGCTGCTGACCGACGCCGGGCAACGGCTGGCCAACCGGGTTGAACGTTTACTGGATGAGTTGCAGTCGTCATTGTTGGATGCGCGCAGCTTTGGCGTGCTACGCAGTGGTACGGTGCGGGTGGCATCGAGCCAGACCATCTCCGCGCACCTGATGCCGCAGTGCATTGCCGCCGGGGAAAAGCAGTATCCGGATATCCGCATCATGCTGCGTGACCAGGCGCAACAGCAGGTGCTGCACAGCATTCGCAACGCCGAGGTCGATTTTGGCATCGTGGTCGATCCGGTGCAGGCGTTGGATCTGGACTGTGAACCGATCCTGCACGAACCTTTCCTGTTGTTGTGCCGCAACGATCATCCGTTTGCCGAACTGCCTGAAGTGCGCTGGTCAGCGCTGAACGGCAGCCGTTTGGTGTTGCAGGATTATGCTTCAGGTAGTCGGCCACTGATTGACAGCGCGCTGCGCCAACAAGGGGTGGAAGCGACGGTAGTGCAGGAGATTGGCCACCCGGCCACGCTGTTTCCTATGGTGGCGGCGGGTATCGGCATCAGTATTTTCCCCGCGCTGGCCTTACCCTTACCGGAGGGTGGCCAATTGAAGGTTCGCCGACTGGTGCCGGAAATCAACCGTGCGCTGATGCTGGTACGGCGTAAAAACCGCTCGCTGACACCGGCAGCAGAGGTCATCTGGCAGGTGGTGGGGCAGCAGGCGGCCTTGCTGCAACAACAGCGTCAGCGGCAGGCAGATTACTGAGTCAAATATACACATCCACGGCGTTGTGCGCGGTAGCCTGTTTATTGAACAGCATTGACGGTCGAGTTAATCGGCGTACTATAACGAATATAAGCGATATCACGATATTCAGGCGGTAATATGGTCATTAAACAGCGGACACGTCACGAAGTACAAACGTCATTGAACATTCAGACGATTAGCGGGGCTGAGCTTCGCAAGCTTGAAACCAAATCAAATGCTGAGTATTTGGTGGTAGAGCTTGGCGATTTAACAGGACATATTCCGCATTTTGCTGACGCCATCAAAGCGGCGATGAAAGCGGCTATTACTTCCCTGGCGACGGCATTCTCTGGCTGTGCAGATGATACATCATCTTCTCTAACGCCCCGAAAAGCGGAGAATAGCACCGATAAAACAGCCAAATTAACAACAGTGGCGAAAGATAAAACGCCGACTGTTCAAGCAAGAACCCGCCAAGATGAAAAAACTGAACGTCAACGTCGTCATGCGGAACGCTTGGCGAAGCACAATGCCGCCATCATAGAAGATTCGGTGTGGTTAACAGCGCATGATTTGTCGCAAAAAACGGGTTTTACATCAGCAAATCCTAGCGCGGGCCCGCATCGTTGGAAATCATCAGGTAAAATTTTTGCCATTCAGTTGCAGGGGAAGGATTTTTATCCGGAATATGCTTTGGATGAAGGGTATCGCCCGCTGCCGATCATTAAAAAAATAATCCTGATGTTTGGTGAAAGGAAAACATCATGGGGGCTGGCCACCTGGTTTGGGGCTGACAATAGCTGGTTGGGTGGCCGTAAGCCCAAAGACATGTTGATCAGCGCGCCGGAACAGGTGTTGCTTGCGGCCAGAGAGGAAACGTTGAGGGGAACTCATGGATGACAGTAAGGGCGAAAATGACGTTGAACGTCGGATCCCGCCGCCAATTAGCGATCTGCAGGTAAACTTTTTCACCTGGCCGGCAGGACAACATATTTATCGCGTACATTCTATCTGCTATACCGCCATACAGTTCAATCCTGGAACGCGGGGAAGTGCCAGATTTAGCCCTGTGTACGACAGCCTGAGGCGACGAGTTCCCACGATTTATGGTGGTGTCAGTACCGGAGTTGCGGTGATGGAAACCCTATTTCATGACCTCCCGGAACATACTGACGGGGTGGCTTATGATATGGGCAATCTTCAAGGGTTGGCACATTCGGTTATTGCGCCAAAAGTTGATTTAAATCTGGTCGATCTCAATCCTAAGACCATGAAAAAAATGGGCGTCAATAGAGCTCAGCTCCTGGACTCGACTGCCGATCAGTATATTTATACTCAGGAATATGCCTCTGCAATTCATGCGGCTCATCCCGCAGCACATGGGTTGAAATGGTCATCCAAGCAGCATGGCGACAGTGCCTTAATGCTGTTTGGCGATCGGATTAAGGGGGATCAGTTGGATGTCATCGTCGAATCTGAAGTGATTATTGATTCGGACACCGTGCTGGAAGTGATTGACGAGGAGGCGGATCAACTCGGTATTGTACTTATAAATGACGGTGATGAGCCTGATATGGCAGGCTCAATCAAGTGATTTATCAGTGTAAAAAGCCTGTCAAATATACACATCCACAGCGTTGTGCGCGGTGGGGCGGTTGATGCCATCGCCCTTGGCCGGCGCGATACTAGCGGCAGCTTTAGCCGTTTGCTCTGCCTGCTGTTTTTCCATCTCTTCTTTCTGAATGCGCGCGATCTCGGCCTGCAGCATTTTGATCTGCGCTTGAATCAGCTGTTTCTGTTTTTCAATTTCTTTGGGATCGGCGTCCGAGTCTTTCAGGTCTGCCAGTTTCTGTTGCAGCCCCTGGATTTGCTTGTTCAGCGACTTGATACGCGCTGAAGCGCTGCTGTCGGCCACGTTCATCTGATCGTTACCCTCAGCCTCCCTGGCTTCTTTCATCTTGCCGCCTTCCGGCTGCTGGTTGACCGGCTTGGCCATCAGCAACTGCCCTTGGTTACCGGGGGCGCTAAAAACGTTGCTGATGCCGGGTACGGTGTTTTTCACCGGGACAATCATGGTAATGCTGGTCGACATAACACTCTCCCTGAGTTTGGATTTCGCTGCTCAGGGTATCGGCAGAATGGGGTAAAACTTTACCCGCGGATTTGCCGCAGGCGTGGCCAGCGCTGCAACCAGCCTTTGCTGGCCACCCGTTGTTCATAAGCGTCGAGGTCGCCATTTTTGGCATTGAAGGTGATGGTGTTATCGAACAGCCCGTCGAGGCCAAAGGGAGCCACCAGCTGTAGGCTGTCATCCGCATTCAGCCGCACGCCCACCGCCGTTTCCAGCTCGGTCCAATAGCTGATGGCGTCTTCGCTGTTAAGGTAGGGCACCCGACCGCTGCGCAGGTGCATGCGCGCCTGATTTTTCACTGACCAGGGCTGCGACAACCATTCTTGTAACCGTGCTTCCAGCATCTGGTCACGCTCCGCCTCCGGGCGCTGTGCGTCAAAATGGATCACGTCGATGTCGTTGAGCGGCGTTGGCATGGCGTAATCGTGCAGCCGATCCCATACCAGATTACGCACAAAGCCGGCACCCAGGCACCAGTCATTCAGACCGAGTCGACGGGCGGTGCGCAATATCGTCATTCTTTCATTATCTTGTTGTAACCATTGGATAATTTTTTGTTGCCGGGTCATTACCTCTCCTTTGTTGCGGCTACTGTAACCTGAAGCGGCCGTGGGCGAAACCGCAGGAGAATATATTCGCCGGTCGACTGACTACACTTGGTACAGGGTTTGCAACTTCAGGTAAACATTCAGGCAGAACAGGGGACGCTATGTATCAGGCAACGCTTAGCCGGCGCAGCTATCGTTTCAGCGATTTACGTCAGTTGATGGCCAAGGCATCACCGGCCCGTTCCGGCGACTATCTGGCGGAAGTGGCGGCGGATAGCGCAGAGGAACGCATGGCGGCACGCATCGCGCTGGCGGAGGTGCCACTGAAGACTTTCCTTCAGCAGTTACTGGTGCCCTACGAACAGGATGAGGTCACTCGGCTGATTATCGACAGCCACGATGCATTGGCCTTTGCGCCAATTTCGCACCTGACGGTGGGGGATTTTCGTGACTGGCTGCTGAGTGAACAGGCGGACAGTGCGATGTTGGCGCAGGTAGCCCCCGGCATTACGCCGGAAATGGCGGCGGCAGTGAGTAAGTTGATGCGCAATCAGGATCTGATCCTGGTGGCCAAAAAATGCCGGGTGATCACGCGTTTTCGTAACACTATTGGCCTGCCGGGCCACCTGAGCGTGCGGCTGCAACCGAACCATCCCACCGACAGCTTACAGGGCATTGCGGCCAGCATGCTCGACGGCCTGCTGTACGGCAGCGGTGACGCGGTGGTGGGCATCAACCCGGCCAGCGACAGCCTGCCGCTGCTGGAAAAACTCAATCATATGCTGGGCGACGTGATCCAGCGTTTTGCCATACCGACCCAATCCTGCGTGCTGACGCACGTCACCAATACGCTACGCCTGATCGAACGCGGTGCACCGGTGGATTTGGTGTTCCAGTCGATAGCCGGAACCGAGGCGGCCAATAGCGGTTTCGGCATTAATCTGGCGTTGCTGGCGGAGGCTCAGCAAGCGGCGCTGAGCCTCAATCGCGGCACCCTGGGCAATAACGTCATGTACTTTGAAACCGGGCAGGGCAGCTGTTTGTCGTCCAATGCGCACCATGGCGTCGATCAGCAAACCTGCGAAGCACGTGCTTACGCGGTGGCGCGACATTTCTCCCCGTTGCTGATCAACACCGTGGTCGGGTTTATCGGCCCTGAGTATTTGTATGACGGTAAGCAGATTATCCGTGCCGGGTTGGAGGATCACTTCTGCGGCAAGCTGCTCGGCCTGCCGCTGGGTTGCGATGTGTGTTACACCAATCATGCAGAGGCGGATCAGGACGACATGGACACGCTGTTGACGCTGTTGGCCACCGCCGGGCTGACCTTCCTGATTGGCGTGCCGGGAGCGGACGACATCATGCTCAATTACCAAAGCACTTCATTCCATGATGCACTGTACATCCGCGAACTGCTGGGCTTGAAGCACGCGCCGGAGTTCGCCGACTGGCTGACGAAAATGCAGATCACCGACGATCTGGGCCGGCTGCGCGACACCGCGGCCAATCACCCGTTGTTGCTGGCGTTACAGGGAGAGCAACCATGAGCAAGCCGGTTCACGTTAACCGCTGGGATGCGCTGCGTGCCTTTACCGATGCGCGCATTGCGCTGGGGCGCACCGGCTCCAGCCTGCCAACCGAGGAGTTGCTTAAATTTGGCCTGGCGCATGCGCAGGCGCGTGATGCGGTGCACCAGCCGTTCGACAGCGATACGCTGGGCGGGGCGTTGCAGGATCAGGGCTGGCCAACCTTGACGGTGCACAGCCAGGCTGCTGACCGTACCGCTTATCTCAGTCGACCGGACCTGGGGCGTCGGTTGGCCGCGGACAGCCGTAGCCTGCTGTTGGACTTGCCTGACAAGCCGGTGGATTTATTGCTGGTGGTGGCGGACGGTTTGTCCTCCAAGGCGATACATCGGCAGGCACTGCCGTTGTTGCAGGCGCTGCGGCCTTATCTCGAATTATTGGGGCTTTCAGTCGCACCGGTGGTGTTGGCGCATCAGTCACGGGTGGCGTTGGGGGATGATATTGGCGAATGTTTAGGGGCCAGAGCTGTGGCGATGTTGATTGGTGAGCGACCGGGCCTGTCATCCCCGGACAGCCTGGGGATTTATCTCACCTGGGGGCCGAACACCCAGCGGCGTGAGTCGGAACGCAATTGCATCTCCAACGTGCGTCCGGAAGGGCTGAATTACCCGCAGGCGGCGTTCAAACTGGCGTGGCTGCTGGAACAGGCTTTCCAGCGTCGCCTGACCGGAATAGACCTGAAAGACGAAAGCGACAACCCGGCGTTGTATAGCCGGCTATCACCGCTTCACTCCCAGCTCGGGGGCTGACCGATACTTTGCTTGAGCAACGTGATGAACAGGTTAAGCCGTGCCGACACCTTTGCCACCGGGCGCAGCAGATAAATCCCCTGTTGCTCTTGACGCGGATCCTCGAGCACCGGCAGCAACCGACCGGCCTGTATATCCGGCCCGACCACCCAGTTGGGTAAAAAGGTGATCCCCAACCCCAACAGCGCCGCCTCGCGTTGAGCGGTAAAGTCGTCACAGCGCAATACCAGATTGCAGCGGTCCATCAAAGGGGCGCTGAGAATTTGCGCCCAGCAGGCCGGCTGTTGCTTGTGGTAGCGGGCAATCAGCCGATGCTCCGGCAACGCGTTCAGATCGGCAGGCCTGCCATAACGGGCGAGATAAGCCGGGCTGGCGCACATCACCCAGCGCTGGGTGGCTATCCGGCTGGCGTACAACCCACTGTCTTTCTGCTCGCCGATGCGAATGGCGGCATCCAGCAATTCCTGCGTCGGATCGGTCTGGCGCTCCGTCAAATCCAGTTCAACAAACAGCTGCGGATAACGTTCGGCAAGCAGAGGCAACAGCGGCAGGATATAGGTTTTGCCGAAGGTCGGCAGACAACTGATGCGTAGCGTGCCTTGCGGCCTGTCGCTAAGTGAAGCCAGCTCGGCGCGGATATCGCTGATGTCCGACAGCAGCGTTGCCGCGCGCGCCTGCAGCATTTCTCCGGCGTCCGTCAGCATCAGGCCACGGGTTGAACGGATAAACAGCGTTGCGTCCAGGGCACTTTCCAGCGCATCGACGTGGCGCACCAGTGAAGAAGGCACCATTCCCAGTTTGCGGGCGGCGGCGGAGAAGCTGCCCAACAGGGCCACCTCGAGAAATATCGGCAGATGTTCAACATAACGGGCGTCATTCATTTTTGCATTATATGCAAAAGCGTTTCTTATGAATACCAGGTTCTCCGTCTGGCGCATTACGGCTACTCTTTTTGGGAGCTTACGGCGAGTAACAACGTGCCGTGATCTCACCGCGCAGAGCAATAATGCATAAAGCACGCGGTTTTTAGAACGTTAGAACACTTGTTTTTCCCAGGCCTTGCTGTGTGCCTGCGGTATTGATCGCTGCTTCAACACCAGATTAACCGTTCAATTTGGCGTCCTGTTTAACAACAATGGTTAGTGAAACTAAACCGTTGTTGACATTGGGCGCCGCCGGCCTGCCGTGCCGGTTTTTTTGTCGCCGATGGCTGAATCGTTCCAACAGAACGGGTTGCCGGCGACATCTTTGCTCACTCTCTGGTGAGCATTTTGAACGCACGGGGCATTTCACTCCGTGCTGGTGGAGGAGTAGGTTATGAACGAAGATCACGGGTGTGCCTGTGCGCAGCATTTGGCGCAGGGCTTTGCCAGGCAGTCGCTGAGCGTTGGGGAGGGCGAGATCTACCAAATCTCGCTGATGAGCGCGTTAATCAGCGGTGTTTACGAAGGGGAGGTCACCATTGCCGAGTTGCTCAGGCACGGTAATTTTGGCCTGGGGACTTTCAACCATCTGGACGGTGAACTGATCGCCTTCGACAAGGAAATACACCAGTTGCGTGCCGACGGTAGCGCGCGGCCGGCCAGTCTGCAGCAGAAAACCCCATTTGCCGTCGTCACCTTTTTCCAACCCAGCGTCACCCAACATTTCGATCGTCCGATCACCAAGGCGCAGCTGCACCAATGCATTGATGAACAGGTGGCTTCGCCGAATCTGTTCTGTGCGGTGCGCGTCGACGGCGAGTTCAGCCACGTGGAAACCCGGACTGTGCCCCGTCAGGAACGCCCCTATCGCCCAATGCTGGAGGCGATTGAAGAACAGCCCACCTTTGCCTTTCATCATTGCCAGGGCACGCTGGTCGGTTTTCGCTCGCCTGACTATATGCAGGGCGTTGGCGTGGCCGGTTATCACGAGCATTTTGTCACCGAAGACCGCAACGGCGGTGGGCACGTGCTGGATTACCAGCTCGACCATGGCCGTCTGCAATTTGGTGTGATCACCCGTCTCAATCTTCAGTTGCCGCATGACGCGGATTTTCTGCGCGCCGACCTCTGTCCAGAGGATTTGGATCGCGCAATTCGTTCTGCCGAGGGTTAATTCCGCGACAGTCTTGGGTTAGTTTTCAGGAGGTATTCCATGAACAAGGCAAAAACAGACAATAACTGGGCATGTGGCGCAGATTTAGTGGTGAAAAATCTGGAGGCGCAGGGGGTTAAGCACGTATTCGGCATTCCGGGGGCCAAGATTGACCGGGTATTTGATTCTCTGGAGGATGCGCCGTCGATAGAAACGGTGGTGGTGCGTCACGAAGCCAACGCGGCATTTATGGCGGCGGCGGTCGGGCGCCTGACCGGCAAGGCCGGGGTGGCGCTGGTGACCTCCGGACCGGGCAGTTCCAACCTGATCACCGGGCTGGCGACGGCGACCTCGGAAGGGGATGCGGTAGTGGCTTTTGGCGGCGCGGTGAAACGTGCCGATAACCTGAAACAGACTCACCAGAGCATGGACACCGTCAGCATGTTCCGGCCAGTGACCAAATACTGTGCCGAGGTGCATGCCGGTTCGGCGATTTCAGAAGTGATCGCCAACGCCTTCCGCCACGCCGAGTTCGGCCGTCCGGGGGCCTCTTTTATCAGTCTGCCAATGGATATCGTCAATGAGCCGGTCAGTGCGCCGGTGCTGGCGGGGTGCCGGTTGCCACGCATGGGGGCGGCGGCGGCCGAGGATATTCGCGCCGCGGTCAAATTGATCCAGCAGGCAAAATGCCCGGTGCTGCTGTTGGGTTTGCAAGCCAGCCGTCCGGAAAACAGCGAGTCGGTACGTCAGTTGCTGCATCGCACCCATATGCCGGTGGTGGGCACTTATCAGGCGGCGGGGGTGATAGACGTTAACCACTTTGCGCGCTTTGCCGGGCGCGTTGGCTTGTTCAATAACCAACCCGCCGACCAGCTATTGCAAAAGGCCGATCTGGTGGTCAGCGTCGGTTATGGCCCAATTGAATACGATCCCTGCATGTGGAATAGCCAGGGCCGGTTGAAACTGGTACATATCGACGTGCTGCCGGCGGATATCGACACCTGCTATCGCCCGGACATTGAGCTGGTGGGCAATATTAGCGCCACTCTCGACATGATGACCGAAGCCTTTAGCGGAGCGGTGAGCGTGCCGACGGAGGTGGAATTGATCCTCAGCGATCTGGGCCGTCAGCGCCATGAACTGGCGGAACGGGCTGCCCGGCGCGGCGGCATGCCAATTCACCCGTTGCGCATAGTGAAAGAGCTGCAGGATATCGTCAGCGACGACGTGACGCTGTGCGTGGACATGGGCAGTTTCCACATCTGGATTGCACGTTATCTTTACAGTTTCCGCGCGCGCCAGTTACTGATTTCCAACGGCCAACAGACCATGGGGGTGGCGTTGCCGTGGGCGATCGGTGCGGCGCTGGTGCGCCCGGGGGACAAAGTGGTCTCTATCTCCGGCGACGGCGGTTTTATGCAGTCGAGCATGGAGCTGGAAACCGCAGTACGCCTGAAAAATAACATCGTGCACGTCATTTGGGTGGATAACGCCTACAACATGGTGGAAATGCAGGAGGTGAACAAATACCGGCGCAAATCCGGGGTGGAATTCGGCCCGATTGATTTTAAAGCCTATGCTGAAGCCTGCGGCGCGGTCGGGTTTGCCGTGCAGTCGGTAGAAGACTTGCGGCCGATGCTGCGTAAGGCAATGGAAATTCAGGGGCCGGTGGTGGTGGCTATTCCGGTGGATTACGCCGACAACTACAAACTGATGGCGCAGATGAACTTCAGCCAGATGATTTAATTTCAGCAAGTCGCTAAACCACGGGAAATGCCGCATGAGGCACTCCCCGTTTTTCATGCTCAGAATTTGTGCTTTACATCCCTAACTGCATGATTTATTGGTATCCCTCGAGTCTGTTTTCTACTCTGGGGATGGCACAATGAATAAAAAAGCAATAACAATGACGTTGGGACTATTGGCTCTAACGGTGATGGGCGGCGCTCGCGCCAGCACGCTGGTTTATTGTTCCGAAAGCTCGCCGGAAGGGTTTAATCCGCAGTTGTTTACCTCCGGCCCGACGGTAGATGCCAGTTCGGCGACGATTTACAACCGGCTGGTGGACTTTAAAGTCGGTACCGTCGAGCTGCAACGGAGCCTGGCGGAAAGTTGGCAGGTGAGCGAAGACGGAAAGCAATACACTTTTCATCTGCGCAAAGGGGTGAAATTCCAGAGCAATAAATACTTTACCCCCACCCGCGACTTCAACGCCGACGACGTTATCTTCTCCTTTATGCGGCAAAAAGACGCCAACAACCCCTATCACAAGGTCTCCAACGGTGCTTACACCAACTTTGAGTCGATGGAGTTTGGCACGCTGATCAACAATATTGTCAAAGTGGACGACAACACCGTGCGTTTTGAGCTTTCGCGTGCCGAAGCGCCGTTTGTGGCCGATCTCGGCATGTATTTCGCCACCATTCTCTCTGCCGAATATGCCGATGCGATGCTGAAGGCCGGCACGCCACAGCGGGTGGATAACGATCCTGTCGGCACTGGGCCATTCCAACTGGTGCAGTATCAGAAGGATGCGAAGATCCTCTACAAGGCGTTCGACCAGTATTGGGAGGGCAAACCGAAGATAGACCGGCTGGTGTTCTCGATCACCCCGGATGCGGCGGTACGCTTTGCCAAACTGCAAAAGAATGAATGTCAGGTGATGCCGTTCCCCAACCCGGCGGATCTCAAGCGCATGCGCGAGGACAAAAATATCCAGGTGATGGAGAAATCCGGGCTGAACATCGGGTTCCTGGCGTTCAATACCCAGAAAAAACCGCTGGATAACCTCAAGGTGCGGCAGGCGCTGGCGCTGGCGGTGAACAAGCCGGCGATCCTCGAGGCGGTATTCCACGGCGCAGGCCAGCCGGCGAAGAACCTGTTGCCACCAACCCAGTGGGGCAGCAATGACCAGATTGAGGACTATCCGTACTCCCCGGAAAAAGCCAAACGGTTGTTGCAGGAGGCCGGGCTGGGGCAGGGGTTCGCCATCGATCTGTGGGCGATGCCGGTACAGCGGCCGTACAATCCGAATGCCAAGCGCATGGCGGAGATGATCCAGGCCGACTGGGCGAAAATCGGCGTGAAGGCCAAGATTGTTACCTTCGAGTGGGGCGAATATTTGCAGCGGATAAAAAATGGAGAGCATCAGGCCGCGTTGATGGGCTGGACCACCGCCAACGGCGATCCGGATAACTTCTTCGGCCCGCTGTTTACCTGCGTTTCGGCCAACGGCGGTTCAAACTCGGCCAAATGGTGCTATCCGCCGTTCGATAAGCTGATCCAGCAGGCGCGTGAAGAGAACGATCACGCCAAACGGGTGGCGATGTATCAGCAGGCGCAGGTGATGATGCATGACCAAATGCCGGCGATGATGATTGCCCACTCAACCATTTTTGAGCCGGTACGCAAGGAAGTGAAAGGCTACGAGATTGACCCGTTCGGCAAGCACATCTTCAAACAGGTTTCGCTGGAGAAATAAATAAACGGGGGCTGCATGGCAGCCCCCGTTTCATTACCGGTTTATCCCACGATTAGAAATGGGTATTCACGCTCATATAGTAAGTCCGGCCCGGTTCGTTGTAGGTGGCTGCGCCTGCACCGGCGATATTAATCGCGCCGGTGGTCGGGTCACCCACGTTCTGCGAGTTACCTTCACGGAACTGGCGTTTGTCGAACAGGTTGTCGATACCGGCCGTCAGGCTGACGTTCTTGGTCACATCATAGGTGGCGCTGGCGCCCACGACGGCGTAAGGGCTGACTTCCTTGGTTTCGGTTCCGCTAACCGGTTTGCCCTGATAGTTGTACTTCTTCGGCTTCTGGCGGCCGTACCAGGTCAGGGTCGACTGCATCGACAGCTCCTCGGTGGCCTGCCAGCTCAGGGTCGAGTTGATGGTGAATTCAGGAATAATCGACAGGTAATCACCGGTAGTCTTATTCTTGTTTTCAATCATATAGGTGGCATTGTTGGTCCAGGAAACGGTCTCGCTGACCGGCACGTTCAACGTGCCTTCCAATCCCTGTACTACCGCTTTAGGCACGTTTTCCCACTGGTAAATGGCGGTACCGGTGCTGCTGGTACCGATTCGGGAGTTACCCGCTTCGATTTTGTTGTGGTAGTCGTTGCGGAAATAAGTCACGCCGGCCAGCCAGCCGTCGTTATGGAACTCCAGACCCACCTCTTTGTTGACGCTGGTTTCCGCCTTCAGATCGTCGTTACCCAGCAGGTAACAGCCATTTTTGACATCGCTGGACGAGCAACCCTGGCCTTTGCTGTAGAGCAAATAGTTTGGGTTGGTCTGGTACAGGTTCGGTGCCTTGTAGGCGCGGGCGATGCCCATCTTCAGGGTGAAGAAGTCGCCCAGTTCCTGTGACAGATTCAGCGACGGGCTCCAGTTGTTGCCGGCCTCGGAGTGCAGGTCGTAACGCAGGCCTGGCGTCAGCATGGTGCTGTCGGTCAGCTCCATATTGTCTTCAGCAAACAGCGAGAAGATATGCGCGGAGGCATAAGGGCTGCGGGTACCGTTTGCCTGACCAGGAATGGTGCCACCCATCAGGGTTTGGCTGGTGGAGGAGCCGTCTTTCATCTTCTGCTGGTTCCATTCGGTGCCCAGCGTCGCGGTTTGTGTCACGCCCAGTTCAAAGGGAACGCTGATTTCGCTGTGAGCCAGGAAATCGTCCAGTTTGGTGGTGCCAAACCCTTCGTTTTTGGTATCGAAGATGCCTTCGGTACCGCCGGCCAGGCCTTCGTTCAAACGGGTATTACGGGTGCGTTCGAACTGAATATAGTTGTTGGTACTGACGCCACTATCCCAGGCGCCCCGGTGGTTAAGACCGAAGGTTTCACGGTAAATACGGTTAGTCTCTTTGCCGTAGTTGCTTTGCACCAGCGGGTTGGAGTTGGTGTTTTGAGTATCCCCGGCATACAGGTTGCCCTGACGACCGTAGGCATACTCAAACTCCAGTGACTGCAGGTGAGCAAAATCCCAATGCAGCATGGCATCGATGTTTTTGTCTTCCACGCCCTCACGCCCGGAGGGGGTGCTGTTGGCGTAAGCCGGTGCACGGTAAGATTTGTGCGCTTCGTTGATATCCCAGGCGTCGGCCTGAGTTTTGCTGTAGCCACCGAACAGGCGGAAGCTCAACTCGTCGGTCAACGGGCCGGACAGGCTGAAGTCGGTGCGCTTGGTAGAGCCTTCCTGCTTGTGCTGCGGCACGTTGAAGTAGGCATTCAGCGAGCCGTGCAGCTCTTTGGTGTTCTTTTTGGTGATGATATTGACTACGCCGCCGGCGGCGCCGTTGCCATAGCGTGCCGCTGCCGGGCCGCGCAGCACTTCGATGCGTTCAATCATCTCCGGTGGCACCCAGGCGGTATCGCCACGGGTATCACGTTCGCCACGCCAACCCTGACGTACAGAGTTGCGGCTGGTGGCCGGTTTGCCGTCGATCAGGATCAGGGTATTTTCCGGGCCCATGCCGCGAATATCGATCTGGCGGTTGTTGCCGCGCTGGCCGCTGGTGGAGTTACCGGTCAGGTTAACGCCCGGCATGGTGCGGATCAGTTCGCTAATATCGCGCGCCGGTGGGCGTTTTTTGATTTCGTCGGCGGTAATGGTCGAAACCCCGGGCGCCTGCAGGTTCTGCTTGGCGGCGGTGACAACAATGGTGTCCTCGGCGGCTTCTTTTTTATTTTTGGCGACGGAGTCTGTTTCTGCGGTGGTTTCTGTTTGCTGTGCGGCGTGCGCAAAGGCGGACGCGCCTAATCCTAACCCGATGAGTGTGGCTAAGGAATAACGAGATAATTTGCGGTTCATGTGAGAGTTCCTACCTTGCTGCCTTTCCCGGAGTACCGAAAGCAGGCCTCCGGCAGTAGAGAAGGGCGGTTGTAGTTTTTGTGTTTTCGGAAATAAAAATCCAACCGGTCGGATGCGACATCACCGACATTGGATCCAGCGCTATACCCTATAAAATTCGGTATCCATCCCTGTTGAACATACCTGCCCGGTTTGCGAGCCTACACACACTATTGCAAACGCAAATAATTATCAATAGTATTCGGTTTACCGTTTTCTTGGGCAGCGCCTCGCGCCGCGAATTTACCGGCTTTCCTGAAGCTGCCAGCTAAATAGTGAATAGGCGTTTTGAAAACAAAATCCGAGTCAGAAAGCAGCAGATTATTATCGAGCAAGCACGCAGGGCGCCATGGATGGTGGCTGACTATCGCCAAACGCGGCACGCCGCTGGTGGAACTGCAGGGGGATGGGCGAGGGAAGGTCACATTTTTATGGCGCGATCCGCAGGGATGTGAACTCACTTCAGCCTATCAACGCGTCTGGATCCATATCAATTGCCTGACCGACCACCACCAGTCGTCGCCGCCGCAGAGCCTGCAACGGCTGGAAGGGACCGACGTCTGGTACTGGCAAACCGAACTGAGCGCCGACTGGCGTGGCAGCTACTGCTTTATCCCCTGTATGGACGACCGACCGCTGGAACACAGCGGCGACGATGCACACGCCAATATGCATTCGATTCGTCACTGGTGGCATCAGGTGTTTGCCGGTGCCACTCAGGATCTGCTGAATCCCCATCGTTCATGGACCGGTGTTGGCGGCAACGTGCTGTCCGGGCTGCATATGCCGGAAGCCCCAGCGCAAGCGGCCTGGCAGGATTTTGATCGCTACGCCGTGGCCAGTGGACGCTGTACGCCAGCGCCACCGGCCAGACTACAGCGCCACAGTTGGCACAGCGAGCGGTTGGGTAATACCCGCGACGTCTGGGTTTACACCACCGGCGACAGCAACCCGGCGCAGCGACCGCTGGCGGTATTGCTGGACGGCCAGTTCTGGTCGAGCAACATGCCGGTCTGGGATCCGCTGATGCAGTTGACCCGTGAAGGCCAATTGCCGGAAGCGGTTTATCTGCTGATCGACATTATCAGTCTCAAACACCGCAGCCAGGAGCTGGCCTGCAATGAAGATTTCTGGCTGGCGGTGCAAGAAGAACTGCTGCCGCAGGTGGCCGAATGGGCACCTCACAGCCGTGACCCTGCCACGACGTTGGTATGCGGCCAGAGTTTTGGCGGCCTGTCGTCGCTGTATGCCGGGTTGCACTGGCCACAGTGCTTCGGTGGAGTGATCAGCCAGTCCGGTTCATTCTGGTGGCCGCGCCGTGATATGTATCAGCGTGAAGCAATACCGGCCGATGCCGGCTGGCTGCTGCATCAGGTAGAGCAGGGCGTCGGTCAGGGTAAATTGAAGGTATTTATGGAAGCCGGCGTGCACGAAAAAGTGGCGCACCGGGTGAATGACCGAATGGCAGAGTTGCTGCGTGACGCCGGGCATCGGGTGCAATACCGGACGGTGGCGGGCGGCCATGACTACCTGTGCTGGCGTGGCGGCCTGATCGACGGGCTGCAGGCGCTGTGGTCGGATAGCCTTCCTGCCTCTGCGGCCAAACTCACCTTCACCGTCCAGGGAGTCCGTGATGGAAACTCAGAACCCGTTCGATGACGAACAACAAATTTGCCTGATTGTGTGCAATGACCAACTGCAGTACAGCCTGTGGCCCGAATTTAGCGCAGTACCGGCGGGGTGGACGCCGGTATTCGGCCCGGCGGCGCGGCCGCTGTGCGTGCTGTGGCTGGAACAACATTGGCAGGATATGCGGCCCGCATCACTGCGTAAGGCGTGATGGCAATAATACCGAGAACAGGAGTCAGTCCCTTGTCAGACAGCACTTTATTATCGACCGAACAGTCACTCGCCACTGAGTTGCCGTTGGTCGCCGCGCAACCCGGGATCTGGGTTGCCGATCAAATTTCACCGCACGCCAACGCCTATGCGGTTTCCCACTATATCGAGCTCTGCGGGGCGCTGGACCAGGATTGCCTGCTGCAGGCGATCGCGCAGGGGCTGTCCGAAGTGGATACCCTGCAGTTCCGTTTTGAAGAGCGTGACGGGGTGCCGATGCAGTGGCATGACCCGCAACTGGCGATCCTGCCGGTTGAGCTGATTGATCTGCGAGACTCCCCTGATGCAGCAGCGGCAGCGCGTGCCTTGATGCAGCTGGATATGTCCGGTGACTTACGCATCGGCAGCGGCAATGCACTGTATCGCCATATGTTGATCCGTCTGTCGGATCAGCGTTGGTTCTGGTATCAGCGTTATCACCATATTCTGGTGGATGGCTTCAGTTTCACCGCCATTGCCCGCAGAATTTCCCATATTTACACCCGGATGTCGCGCAATGAGCAGCCGGACCCGACGCCGTTTAGTGCCTTCAGTGAAGTGGTTGAAGAATATCAACGCTATGCACAATCGGCGACTTGCCAGCGTGACGCGGCCTTTTGGCTGAACAAGGCAAAGCAGTTGCCTGCGCCAGCCACACTCTGTCCGCAGCCACTGGCCGGCCAGACGCCGACCACCCGCATTCATCGGTTATCACAGCTGTGCGACCGCCAGGACTTTAGCCAACTGGTGAACGCCGGTCAGCAGCAGTTCAGCGTGGCAGATATGGCGTTGGCGCTGGTGGCGCTGTGGGTGTCTCGCCTGAGCGGTCACGCCAGCTTCAGCGCCGGCTTTATCTTTATGCGTCGCACCGGCTCGGCTGCACTGTGCGCCAACGGCCCGGTGATTAACGTACTGCCGATCGAAATGCACCTCGATCCTCAGGCGACGCTGAGCGAGGTTGCCGGCAATATCGGCCGTGAGCTGAAAAGCGTCCGTCGCCATCAGCGTTACGAGGCGGAACAGGTGCAGCGTGATCTGGGGCGGATCGGTGATGCCCAGCCGCTGTATGGCACCGTTTTCAACTTTAAGATGTTCGATTTCCAGTTGGACTTTGGCGATATCGAAGGCATTACCCATGAGCTGGCCTCCGGGCCGGTGCGTGACCTGGAGATTGCGCTGTATCTCGATGAGGCCGGAACGCTGAAGGTCGATCTGCTGGCCAATGCCGAGCGTTATCAGCGGGATGAGTTGGCGGCGCATCTGCAACGCCTGCCGCTGTTGCTGCGTCAGTTCGCCGCTCAGCCGCAAATGCCGATCGGGGACGCCGACTTGCTTACCGGGCAGGATCACCAATTATTGGCTCGGGTCAACGACACTGCTTATCCTGTGGCGCCGCAAACCCTCAGCAGCTTGCTGGCGCAACAGGCGCAGAAAACCCCGGATGCACCGGCGCTGGCCGATGCGCAGTATCAATTTAACTACCGCGAGACCCGCGAACAGGTCAGCGCGTTGGCGCGCCAACTGGTCGCTCAGGGCGTGCAACCCGGCGATATCGTTGCCGTCGCCTTGCCGCGCTCGGTGTTTCTGTCGCTGGCGTTAATGGCCATTGTCGAGGCGGGGGCGGCTTATTTACCGTTGGACACCGGTTACCCGGACGAACGCCTCAGCATGATGCTGGAGGACGCTACGCCGCGTCTGATTATCACCGAAGCCAGCCAGCAGGCACGTTTTGTCGGCAAGGGTGACATTTTTCTGTATGACGCGCCGCTGGCGGCAGACAGCGCGGCGGACGTGGTGCTAAGCGGACCCACGCCGCACCATCCGGCCTACATTATCTTTACCTCAGGTTCGACCGGGCGACCGAAAGGCGTGCTGGTGGGGCACCAGGCAATCGTCAACCGTCTGCTGTGGATGCAGCATCAGTATCCAATGGCGGCGGGCGATGTGGTGTTGCAGAAAACCCCCTGCAGTTTTGACGTATCGGTATGGGAGTTTTTCTGGCCGTTGATGGTCGGCGCCCAGTTGGTGATGGCACCGCCGGAGGCGCATCGCGATCCGGAACAGCTGCTGCAACTGATTGATCGACACCGCGTCACCACGATGCACTTTGTGCCTTCAATGCTGGCCGCCTTTGTCGGTGCGCTGGACAATCGGCAGGCGGTGGCGTGCTGCGCGCCATTACAACAGGTGTTCTGCAGCGGCGAAGCGCTACCGGCCGAGCTGTGCCGCCTGTGGCAAAGCCGCACCGGGGTGCGACTGCACAACCTTTATGGCCCGACCGAAGCGGCGGTGGACGTCAGCTGGCACCCTGCCTGGGGTGAGGCGTTGGCCGCCGTCACCGGTGCCAACGTTCCCATCGGTCTGCCGGTATGGAATACCGGATTGCGTATTCTTGACGCGCGCTTACGGCCGGTGCCGCCGGGTGTCGCCGGGGATTTGTATCTCACCGGTGTACAGCTCGCACACGGTTATCTGGGGCGACCTGAACTGACCGCCAGCCGCTTTGTGGCTGACCCGGCGGGCGACGGTGGGCGGATGTATCGCACGGGTGACGTCGCGCGCTGGTTACCGGGCGGCGAAGTGGAGTATCTCGGTCGCAGCGACGATCAGCTAAAAATTCGTGGACAACGCATCGAACTGAGTGAAATCGATCATGCGTTGTTGTCATTGCCGGGCATCAAGCAGGCGGTAACCCATGCGCTGGTGCTGGACAATACGCCGACAGATCCGGCCGGTGGTGATGCCCGCCAACTGGTGGGGTATCTGGTAGCGCAGCCGGGTGTACGCCTAGATCTGGAGGTGCTGCGTGCCGCGCTGGCCGATCGCCTGCCGCCACATATGGTGCCGGTGGCGTTAGTCGAAATGGACGCCTTGCCGCTGAGTGCCAATGGCAAGCTGGATCGCAAAGCGCTGCCGCAACCGCAAAGCGGGGTCAGGGCCGCAGGGCGCGAGCCTGAAGCAGGACTGGAAACGGCGATCGCGGCGGTATTCGCCCGTTTGCTACAGCGTGAAACAGTGTTTGCCGATGATGATTTCTTTGCCCTTGGGGGGCACTCGCTGCTGGCGATGCGCCTGGCGGCGGAGCTGCGCCGTGAACTGGGTAAAGCGGTTTCGGTCGGGCAGGTGATGGTGGCTTCCCGCGTGGAACAGCTGGCGCAACTGCTGGCAGAAGATCGCACGCAGGAAGAGGCCGATCGGACCGGTTTCGACAGCGTATTGCCGCTGCGCACCACCGAAGGTCCGACGCTGTTTTGCCTGCATCCGGCTTCCGGGTTCTCCTGGCAGTTCAGCGTGCTGCCGCGCTATATCGACCAGCATTGGTCGCTGGTGGGTATTCAGTCACCGCGCCCCGACGGCCCGCTGGCGCTGAGCGAGAATATGGATCAGGTATGCGACGCGCATCTGGAGCAGGTATTGCAGGTACAGCCGCAGGGTCCGTATCACTTTATCGGTTATTCACTGGGTGGCACCCTGGCGCAGGGTATCGCCGCCAGATTGCAGGCGCGGGGGGAAGAAGTGGCCTTCCTGGGGCTGCTGGATACCTATCCGCCGGAAACCCAGAACTGGGACGTGATGCTCGATGACAACGTGCTTAAAGAAGTCCAGCGCGAGCGCGAGCAGTTCCTGGCCGTTTCCGAAGATGCGCTTGATCCTGCATTGGGCGAAACCCGGGTGGCGATGTTCGATAATATCGAAGCCAACTATGCCGACTCAGTGCGCCTGCTTTCAGCCACCCATACGGCGAACTTCAAAGGGCAGGCGACGCTGTTTGTCGCGCGTCAGACGTTGCAGGAAGGGATGGACGTGCAGCAAACCTGGTCGCAATACGTCGATGCCTTACAGGTGCATGAGCTGGATTGTGCGCACGTAGATATCGTTTCACCAGCATCGTTCAAGGTGTTGGGACCGTTGCTGAACCGTATTCTAAGAGCGCTGTAATACCCAGTGACGGGTAGGGGGCGAATAGATTCGCCCCGATTAACGCGGGCCCAGCATGCTGGGCCCCTACAATATTTATGACTTACCCAGTGGTACCACCAACGGCGTATGCGAGACCGGATCGTCAATGATCATGCAGCGCAGGCCGTACACCTCTTCGATCAGTTCCGCGGTCACAATATCCTTCGGCGCCCCTTCGGCCACCACCTTACCGTCGCGCATGGCAATCAGATGCGTGGCGTAACGACAGGCATGGTTGAGGTCGTGCAGCACCACCACCAGCGTATGGCCGTTTTCACGGTTTAGCTGACGCATCAGCTCCAGTAGATCGATCTGATGGCTGATGTCCAGCCAGGTGGTTGGCTCATCCAGCAGCAGCAGCGGCGTTTGCTGCGCCAGCACCATCGCAATCCACACTCGTTGCCTTTGCCCACCGGAGAGGGTATCGACCGGCTGTTCGGCTAGTTCGAATACGCCGGTGGAGCGCATTGCCTGTTCCACAGCCTGCTGATCCGCTTCGCCCCAACGACTGAACAGGCGCTGATGCGGATAACGGCCACGCGCCACCAGATCAAACACGGTGATATCACCCGGCGCGGTGGAGCTTTGCGGCAGCAGCCCCAACTGGCGCGCCACCTCTTTAGTGGCGTATTCGCTGATGTGTTTGCCGTTCAGCCAGACAGCCCCGGCCTGCGGCTGCATCAGGCGACTGAGGGTGCGCAGCAGAGTCGATTTACCGCAGGCGTTCGGCCCGATAATCACCGTCAGTTCGCCGTGCGGGATAGCGACGGAAAGGTCGCTGGCGACAATCTTTTTGTCGTAGCCCAGCGTCAGGTGTTCGGCGCGCAACGGCGCGGACTGCAGGGGTTCAGCATTCATTTTTTACGTGACTCACGGATTAATAGCCAAATCAGATAAATGCCGCCCAGGCTGACGGTCAACACTCCGACCGGCAACTGATAAGGCATAAACAGGCGCTGCGCAGCGACATCGGCGAGCAGCAACAGCAGGGCACCGATCAGGGCCGTCAGCAGCAGCACGCTGCGGTTGGCACACAGGCGTCGCGCAATCTGCGGGGCCACCAGCGCAATAAAGGAGATTGGCCCGGCGACGGCGGTGGCTGCTGCCGTTAGCGTTACGCCGATCAACAGCAGCATGACGCGCGAACGTTCAACCGGGACGCCCAGCGCGCAGGCGGTATCGTCACCCATCTCCAGCAGGCGCATGCGGCGGGTCAGGGTCAGTAACAGCAGACAGCACAGCGCAATCACCGCCAACACCGGCAGGCTTTTCGCCCAGTTGATGCCATTAAGTGAACCGGCGCTCCACAACCCGGCGGTCATGGCCGACTCCAGTGAGGCGCTGATAATAAGCCAGGTATTGCCGGCCACCAGCAGGGCGCGCACGGCGATGCCGACGATAATCAAACGGAATGACTCGACGCCGTTGCGCCATGCCAGCAGATAAATCAACGCGGCGGTTAACAGGCCGCCGGCCAGCGCCCCGGCGGTAATGCCGATAACGCCACCGTTAAACAGCACTATGGCCACCAGCACGCCGCTGTAGGCACCGGTATTAAAGCCAATCACGTCCGGGCTGCCGAGCGGGTTGCGTAGTATCGACTGGAAAATGGCCCCGCTGAGGCCCAGTGCCGCCCCCAGTAACAGCGCCATCACCACGCGTGGCAAACGCCACTGGGTGACTATCACCGCCAGATTGGCCGGGCCTTCGCCGCGCAAGGCGTCGATCACCTGGGTAGCCGTCAGTGACAAGGCACCTGAACCCAGAGCGTAAATCGCCAGCGCCAAAGCAGCCAACAGCAGCAGCAGGGCGGTTAGCGTCGGGCGCGACAGGGCGCGCATTTTGTGAATGGTCATCAGACGGGCCGCGGACGTCGACATTAGCGCTGCCTCCTGAACATATGACGTTGTCGCACCAGCATGATCAGCAGTGGGGCGCCAATCAGGGCGGTGACGATGGACACGCGCAGTTCACCGGCCACCAGGAAGCGACCGATCAAATCGGCGCTCAACAGCAGGATAGGGGTCAGTACCAGCGTCCATGGCAGCATCCAATGCAGTTCGGAACCGCCCAGCCGCCGGGCGATGTGCGGCATCATCAGGCCGACAAAGGCTATCGGGCCGACGGCCGCGGTAGCCCCGCCGCACAGCAGAGTAATCGCCAGCAGGCCCAGCAACTGAGTACGAACAATGCCGGTACCCAGCGCGGTAGCCAATTCATTACCCATGCTCAGGCTGTTCAGCGACTTGCTCATCCACAGCGTAATCAGCGTGCCCAACAGGATCGGCAGGGCGACGGTGCGCACTACCTGCATATTTTGAATATCCAGCGAACCGGCCTGCCAAAAACGGAGCTGGTCGAAAACCAGTGGATTCAACAGGGAAATCCCGGAGGTCATGCCTTCCAGCACCGCCGCCAGCGCGACACCGGCCAGCGTCAGACGCACCGGGTTGAGGCTGCTGCCACCCAGAGCGCCGATTAGCGCCACCAGCAGTGCGGCGAACATCGCGCCGGCAAAGGCGAACCACAGATATTGGCTGACGTCGACGGCACCAAAGAAAGTGATCCCCAGCACCACGGCAAAGCCTGCTCCGGCGTTAACCCCGAGAATGCCCGGATCGGCCAGTGGGTTGCGGGTGAGGGTTTGCATCAGCACGCCGGACAGGCCCAGCGCGATGCCAGCCAGAATGCCAACCAGCGTACGCGGCAGCCGGGCGTTGGTGATGATGGTGCAGTCAGCACCGCTGCACTGGCCTTTCAGCGCCTGGATCACCGTGTCGAAGGGAATAGATTTAGCGCCGAGTGACAGGCTGAGCAGCATAACGATCAGCAGCGCACCAACGGCAATCAGCAGGCCAAAAAGCCTGCGACGAAATGAACGGGAAGTGCCGCCAATAAGACGCTCCTGGGGAGCGGGGACGGGCTGTGTGCCTGGGCGTGTAATCCGTAACATACCAATCCATTATTCAATTGAATATAAATGAGTTTTATTATCATTATTGATTGCTTTCATCTATGGTACCATGAGTCCCTTCGCTATTGCAGCCCAGACGCTGCCCCTTTTTCTTTAGTTTTGGTGAGAAAGCTCATGAGTAAGCCCTCTATTTTGCTTGATTTTGGCCTGCTTAAGACCAATGGCGCTTTTCGTGCCGTTTTTTGCGCGCGCTTTATTTCCATTTTAGCGCTGGGGTTGATGGCCATTGCGATCCCGGTGCAGATCCAGGCCTTGACCGGGTCGACGTTGCTGGTCGGGCTATCCGTAACGCTGGCGGGTAGCGGCATGTTTGCCGGTTTGCTGATGGGGGGCGTGCTGGCCGACCGCTACGAACGCCGTCGGTTGATATTGTTTGCCCGCTCCA
Source organism: Serratia sp. BIGb0163 (assembly GCF_024809935.1). NCBI lineage: Bacteria > Pseudomonadati > Pseudomonadota > Gammaproteobacteria > Enterobacterales > Yersiniaceae > Serratia > Serratia sp. BIGb0163. The sequence goes on along the minus strand of NZ_JANUDZ010000005.1, from coordinate 298,230 downwards.
CCTGCGGCATTGGTTTTGTCGGCCTGTGCCTGAACGCCGCACTGCCCACGCCTTCATTAACGCTGATTTACCTGCTGGCAGTATGGGACGGCTTTTTCGGTGCGGTTGGCGTCACGGCGCTGCTGGCGGCGACACCGGCGTTGGTGGGGCGTGAAAATATTGTGCAGGCCGGGGCCATCAGCATGCTGACGGTGCGCTTTGGTTCGATCCTCTCTCCGGCGATCGGCGGGTTGGTGATCGCCAACGCCGGTGTGGCATGGAACTACGGTCTGGCCGCATTTGGCACCTTGCTGACGCTGATCCCGTTACTGCGTCTGCCACAGTTGCTGCCGCCGCCGCAGCCGCGTGAGCACCCGCTACGTGCGCTGGCCGGTGGCTTTGGTTTCCTGTTTCGCAACCGGGTGATTGGCATGGTGGCGCTGATCGGCGCGCTGTTGACCATGGCCAGTGCGGTGCGGGTGCTGTATCCGGCCATGTCCGGTATGTGGCAGGTCAGTGCGGCTCAACTGGGCTTTATGTATTCCGCGGTGCCACTGGGAGCAGCCATCGGTGCCTTTACCAGCGGCCGGGTGGCTCATGTCGCGCGTCCGGGCTGGATGATGCTGATGACGGCGATTGGCGCTTTCGTCGCTATCGGCCTGTTTGGTCTGATGCCGTGGTACGGCCTGGCGCTGTTCTTCCTGGTGGTTTTCGGCTACCTGAGCGCGTTGAACTCATTGCTGCAGTACGGGTTGATCCAGAACCTGACGCCGGATGCGTTCCTCGGCCGTATCAATGGTCTGTGGACGGCGCAAAACGTGGTGGGTGATGCACTGGGCGCGCTGCTGCTGGGGGCCATGGGGGCGTTTATGCTGCCGGCGATGACCTCCACCAGCTTTGGTTTTGGCGTGGCGCTACTCGGTGTGGTGCTGGCATTTGCGATGCGCGGTTTGCGTCAGGTGGGCAGTGGCGGGCAAGAAAGCGATCTCCAGCCCGCCGCGGGATCTACTGAGAAGTAAACTGCTTTTCCAACAGCGTCAGCAGGTTGCTGGCGCTGTAGTAATCGAGTCGGAAGGTGTCGCTGCCCAATGCGTAAACCCGCTTGTGCTGCACCGCCGGCAGGTCCGCCAGGAAAGGATTGGCCATCAGCCGCTCGGCGTCGCTGTCATTGTTGGCGAACAGCATTAGCGTTTGGCCATTCAGCCCTTCCGCCAGGTTCTCACCGGCCAGTTGAATAATGTCCTTACGCATCCCCATGCTGCGGCTGTTGTTCAGCTTGGCCGGTAGCGTCGCCAGCGTAAAACCCAACTGTTTGAGCATTTGCCCCTGGGAGGATGCGGCGGTCCACAGGTTGGCGGATTTGCCATCGGCGTTGAAGACCAGGGCGGAAACCGGTTGTTCCGGCAGTTTCATACGCTGCTTCAGCGATTGTTCACGTGCGTCGAAATCACTGACGACTTTCTGCGCCTGGGCTTCATGGCCGGTGGCCTGGCCCAGTTCGAGTGCCAGTGCCTGCCAGCTTTTGTCGTCGTAATTGACCACCAGCACCGGGGCAATGGCGGAGAGCTGATCGTACAGGCGCAGGGCGGAATCGGCACCGGTCGCCGAGATGATAATCAGATCGGGCGCCTCACCGGCAATGGTTTCTGCGTTGGGTTCGCCGATATACAGGCGTTTAACGCCGCGCTGCGTCGCGACAGCGCTCCATTGATGGAAGAACCCTTGTGAGTCTGCCACCCGGTTGTTGGGGGTAGTTGCGCCACTGGCGATCACCGGGGCATCAATCGCCAGCAGGGTTCCGGTAACGGTAACGCTGGTAGAAACGATGCGGGCAGGGGCTTGCGTGAGGGTTACGACGCCGTGTGAGGTTTCGATTTTACGCGGCCAACCGGCGTCTGCGGCATGGGCCGTGCCAATCAGCATCAGCCCAAACAGCATCAGGCTGAAGACGGGGTTCTTCTTCATAAAGCATTCCTTAGAAGTTAAATAGTAATACTTATCATTTATATAATTAAAACTGCTGGTTTTATATCACGATTATGAATGGAAGAACTGTTTACATTTATTGACATAGCATATTCACGAGGGTAATTTAACGCGATTCAATACAAATGATAATCATTATTATACAGGTTATTGTTCATGATACGAAAGGGAGCACCGATGAGCGTTACACTAAACAGTACCGGGCAGAAGAAGCCGCAAAGAAAGGATAGCGAACAAGCTGCTGCAAATGTGTCGCCGACCTCCGGCTTTTTCTTTACCTCTCCTTTCCGTAGCCTGAGCACCCAAGGCTGCTTTGCCAAAATCACGATGCCGGCCCATAACGGGGACCAGCTTAACGGTGAGTTCCAGCAGGCGGTACAACATGCTTTTGCCGAAGCGAAACTGGCGGGGGTTAAAAACCCGGTTCTGTGCGGCGCGATCCCGTTTGATACTCATCAACCCTCCGCTCTGTTTATTCCCCAGCAAACCCAATGGTTTGAGCGCGATGCCTTTCTGGCCGGCGTAACTTCCCCGCAGGACACGTTGCCGGAAATTATCCGCCAAAATGAAGTGCCTGCCCAACAACCCTTTATGCAGATGGTGGCGGATGCGGTGGAAGCGACCCGCGGCGACCAGTTGGATAAAGTGGTGTTGTCGCGCCTGCTGGAGATTGAAACGCGTGAGCCGGTAGACCGCCAGGCGTTGATGGCGCGGATCATCGCCCAGAATCCTCATGGTTTCCACTTCCATGTCCCGCTGGAACAGGGGGCATTGCTGGGGGCCAGCCCGGAATTGCTGCTACGTAAATCCGGCGCGCAGTTCTACTCCAATCCGCTGGCCGGTTCTGCCCGTCGTGATGCCGATCCGCAGCGGGATCTGGAAGTCAGCCAGCAGCTGTTGGTGTCCGAAAAAGATCGCTATGAGCACCAGTTTGTCACCGAAGGCATGCGGCAGGTACTGGCCGAGCGCTGCCGCTATCTGAATATTCCCACCGTGCCTGAATTATTGAGCACCACCACGCTGTGGCACCTGTCCACGCCTATAGACGGTGAAGCCGCCAGCCGCGCTGAAAATGCGCTGTCGCTGGCCTGCCTGCTGCACCCGACACCGGCGCTGTGCGGTACCCCGACCGCGTTGGCGCATCAGGTGATCAAGCAGTTGGAGCCGTTCGATCGCGGCCTGTTTGGCGGCATCGTCGGCTGGTGTGACGCCGAAGGCAACGGTGAGTGGGTAGTGACCATCCGCTGCGGCACGGTGCAGGGCAATCAGGTGCGACTGTTTGCCGGTGCCGGCATTGTGCAAGACTCTTCGCCGGAATCCGAATGGCATGAAACCGGCACCAAACTCAGTACCATTTCGCGGGCGTTTGGCCTGAACCAAGGATAGACATTCTGATGACCATTGCTTTTACCCCCTGGCCTGAGGCGTTAGCCCATCGCTATCGCGAACGCGGCTATTGGACCGACCGGCCCCTGACCGACATCATCACTCGCCAGGCCAAAAATGACGCTATCGCGCTGATCGACCCGGAGCGCAGCCTGAGTTACCGCCGGCTTAATCAGCTCTCCGATCGGTTGGCTGCCGCCCTGCAGCGCCGCGGCATTCAGAGCGGAGATACTGCTCTGGTGCAGTTGGGCAACGTGGTCGAGTTCTATGTAACCTTCTTCGCGTTGTTGAAAATTGGCGTGGTACCGGTGAACGCGCTGTTCAGTCATCAACGCAATGAGCTGAACGCCTACGCCGTACAGATCAAACCAGCATTGCTGATTGCCGATCGTCAGCATGGCCTGTTTGGCAACGACGAGTTTCTGACGGCGTTTCGCGCCGAGCATCCTTCATTGCGCGTGGTGGCATTGCGCAATCAGGACGGGGGCGAGCAGTCGCTGGCGGCCTGGCTGGAAGAGGACAGCAGTGGTTTTGTTGCGACGCCAAGCCCGGCCGACCAGGTGGCGTTTTTCCAGCTTTCCGGTGGCAGCACCGGAACGCCAAAGCTGATCCCGCGGACTCACAACGATTACTACTACAGCATTCGCCGCAGCGTGGAAATTTGCCATTTCGATGTCGATACCCGCTACCTGTGCGCGCTGCCGGTGGCCCATAACTATCCGATGAGTTCTCCGGGCGTCCTGGGCGTGTTTTATGGTGCCGGGCTGGTGGTGTTTGCCAGCGACCCGGATGCCGGACAATGCTTCCGTTTGATCGAGCAGCATCAGATTAACGTGACGGCGCTGGTGCCACCGGCGGTGACGCTGTGGCTGCAGGCGATTGAAGAGTGGGGCGGTTGCCAGCAACTGGCCAGCCTTAAGCTGTTGCAGGTGGGCGGCGCCAAGCTGGGCGAAACCCTGGCGGCACGTATTCCGGCCGAGATCGGCTGCCAGTTGCAGCAGGTGTTCGGCATGGCGGAAGGCCTGGTGAACTACACCCGTCTGGACGATGACGACCAGCATATTCTGACCACTCAGGGCTGCCCGATGTCGCCGGATGACGAGCTGTGGGTGGCTGACGAAGATGGCAACCCGCTACCGGTGGGGGAAACCGGGCGTCTGATGACCCGTGGCCCTTATACCTTCCGCGGCTATTACCAAAGTCCGGAGCACAACGCCGCCGCCTTTGATAAGGACGGTTTCTACTGTTCCGGCGATTTGATCAGCCTGACCGAAGATGGCTATGTGAAAGTTGAAGGGCGACAAAAAGATCAGATTAACCGCGGTGGGGAAAAGATCGCTGCGGAAGAAATCGAAAACCTGTTATTGCGCCATCCGGAAGTGATCAATGCGGCGTTGGTGTCGATGCCGGACGAACTGATGGGTGAAAAAAGCTGCGCCTATATCATCGCGACCAGCGCGTTGAAGCCGGTGGTGTTGCGCCGCCATTTACGCGGCGAGGGCGTGGCCGAATTTAAATTACCCGACCGTTTTATACAGGTTGATACGCTGCCGCTCACCCCGGTTGGCAAAGTGGATAAAAAACTGTTGCGCCAACGCCTGGAGGCGCAACAACTGACTCTGGTCCAGGGAGAATAAGTCATGGCCATTCCAAAACTGAATGATTACGCGTTGCCGACTCAGGCTGAACTGCCGACCAACAAAGTGAGCTGGACGGTGGAACCGCAGCGCGCTGCACTGTTGATCCATGATATGCAGCAGTATTTCCTGAATTTCTGGGGTGAAGACAGCCCGTTGATCAAGCAGGTGGTGGAGAATATTGCCAACCTGCGTCGTTACTGCAAATCACAGGGGATCCCGGTGTTTTACACCGCGCAGCCTAATCAGCAGAGCGATGAAGACCGTGCATTACTCAATGACATGTGGGGGCCGGGCCTGAATAAGCACCCGGAACAGCAGGCGGTGGTCGCCGCTCTGGCCCCGGAAGAAGACGATACGGTGTTAGTGAAGTGGCGCTACAGTGCCTTCCACCGCTCACCGCTGCAGGAAATTCTGCAGGAGTCGGGGCGCGATCAGTTGATCATCTGTGGTGTCTACGCCCATATCGGCTGTATGACTACGGCGATCGACGCCTTCATGCGCAATATTCAGCCGTTTATGGTGGCTGACGGCCTGGCCGATTTCTCCCGCGAAGAGCATCTGATGGCGCTGCGTTATACCGCCGGCCGTTGTGGCCGCGTGGTGACCACTGCCGAACTGTTGCCGGGCATTGCCAGTAAGGCTGCCTTACGCCAGCAAATCATGCCTTTCCTCGATGAAGACAGTGAAGATATGGGCGACGATGAAAACCTGATCGACTACGGTCTGGATTCAGTGCGCATCATGGAGTTGGCGGCACGCTGGCGTAAAATTCGTGGCGATATTGATTTTATCGCACTGGCCAAGAACCCGACCATCGATGGCTGGTGGACGCTGCTGTCGGAGGGAAAAGCCTGATGGAACAACGGGGCGATTTCGCCGGTAAGCGAGTCTGGGTCACTGGTGCTGGGGCCGGGATTGGTCTGGCAACGGCATTGGCGTTTGTGCAGGCCGGTGCCGAAGTGATTGGCTTTGATAAACATTTTGGCGAGCCGGAATACGCATTCCGCACCGAAGTGCTGGATATCGCCGACAGTGATGCGGTAGATCGGGTTTGCGGACGTTTGCTGGCGGAGCCGGGGGCGTTGGACGTGCTGGTCAACGGCGCCGGTATTCTGCGTATGGGGCTGGCGGATGAAACCAGCACCGCAGACTGGCTGGCTTGCCTGGCCGTCAATGCCGGTGGGGCATTTAATATGTTCCGCCACGCTTTGCCGGTATTCCGTCGCCAACGACGCGGTGCGATTGTCAGCGTGGCATCTAACGCCGCGCATGTGCCGCGCGTCGGTATGGCGGCCTATTGTGCTTCCAAGGCGGCATTACGCAGCCTGTGCAACACCGTAGGGCTGGAGATGGCCCCTTATGGCGTACGTTGCAACCTGGTTTCGCCAGGATCGACCAATACGCCTATGCAGCGCGGCATGTGGCAGGATGAAACCGGTGAGCAGAACACCATTAACGGTTTCCCGGAACAGTTCAAATTGGGTATTCCGCTGGGTAAAATTGCTCAGCCGCAGGAAATCGCCGATGCCATTTTGTTTCTGGCTTCCGATCGCGCCAGCCATATCACCATGCAGGATATTGTGATTGACGGCGGGGCGACGCTGGCGGCCTGATAATCAGGTTCTATCTTCGCAATAGCCACAAGGCGCTGCAAGCAGCGCCTTTATTTTGTAGTGAAATAGTTGTCTTTAATCCCGAGATACTCGGGCCTAGCGCACCGAGGGGCGCTCCGGCGGGCAAGCCGCTACGACCCCTTCGGCACGCTCTCCCTAATAACGAGTATTGTTAGTTGTATGGAGATACTGGGAGGATTACTGAAGTTTTGAGCGCTTCCGGACGTCAGATGCGAAAAAAGCGCCAAAAGGCGCTTTTTTCTGTATTGGTGGGTCGTGCGGGATTAACTCGGCCTTTGGCCTCACCCTTCGGGCCAGCGCAAGCGCTGTTCAAAATTGCCGGGGCAATTTTGTCGAACCTGCACAGGTTCTCATCCAGCACGACACTCTGCACTATGTTAGAAAGGTGTTTGAGATGATTACTGTGCTGCAGATGCGAAAAAAGCGCCAAAAGGCGCTTTTTTCTGTATTGGTGGGTCGTGCGGGATTCGAACCTGCGACCAATTGATTAAAAGTCAACTGCTCTACCAACTGAGCTAACGACCCGCAGAAGTGGTGGGTGATGACGGGCTCGAACCGCCGACCCCCTCCGTGTAAAGGAGATGCTCTACCAACTGAGCTAATCACCCACTTCAGAACTTCCGGGTACTGCCAAACAAGAGAATGAGTGGTGGGTGATGACGGGCTCGAACCGCCGACCCCCTCCGTGTAAAGGAGATGCTCTACCAACTGAGCTAATCACCCTCATTCTTCTCATTTCTTACTGCTTTACTACTCAACAAGATGGTGGGCGATGACGGGCTCGAACCGCCGACCCCCTCCGTGTAAAGGAGATGCTCTACCAACTGAGCTAATCGCCCCGTCTTGTTGGAGTCGCATTATAGGGATAGTTGAAAGTGAGTCAACGGTTTTTAAAATGATTTCAATCGTTCGCCGCAAATTTAAACAGGATGCGATATTTATCGCCTGCAATGTCGAATCTTTGCACATTGTTATGCGTAAAGCGCCGCAGAGATGATGAAATCAGCCTTGGCAATATCGTGTCAGCGTTGAGGAATTAGCGCGTGGTGGTACAATGTTGCCCACTTTTTTAAATTCCGAGCAATCGTCGGCAACCGCCGACACGCGTTGCGTAATAAGGCAGTGAAACCAATGAAAATCAAAACCCGTTTTGCACCGAGCCCAACCGGCTATCTTCACGTCGGTGGCGCCCGTACTGCGCTTTACTCCTGGTTGTTCAGCCGCCATGCGGGCGGTGAGTTCGTTCTGCGTATCGAAGATACCGATCTGGAACGCTCAACCCAGGACGCGATCGACGCAATTATGGATGGCATGAACTGGTTAAACCTGGATTGGAATGAAGGCCCGTACTTCCAGACCAAGCGTTTTGACCGCTATAACGCGGTGATTGACGACATGCTGGTGCAGGATACCGCCTATAAATGCTATTGCTCGAAGGAACGTCTGGAAGCGCTGCGTGAAAAGCAGATGGAAAACGGCGAAAAACCGCGTTACGACGGCCACTGCCGCGACAGCCAGTGCAGCCATACCGATGACGAGCCACACGTGGTGCGTTTCCGTAACCCGCAGGAAGGCTCGGTGATCTTCGACGACAAGATCCGCGGCCCGATCGAATTTAGCAACCAGGAGCTGGATGACCTGATCATCCGCCGCACCGACGGTTCACCAACCTATAACTTCTGCGTAGTGGTAGATGACTGGGATATGGAAATCAGCCACGTGATCCGCGGCGAAGACCACATCAACAACACCCCGCGCCAGATCAACATCCTGAAAGCGCTGGGTGCGCCGGTACCGGAATACGCGCATGTTTCGATGATCCTCGGTGACGACGGTAAAAAACTGTCGAAACGCCACGGTGCGGTAGGGGTGATGCAGTACCGTGACGACGGCTACCTGCCGCAGGCGCTGCTGAACTATCTGGTGCGTTTGGGCTGGTCTCATGGTGACCAGGAAATCTTCTCTATTGATGAGATGAAAGAGTTCTTTACCCTGGAAGCGATCAACAAATCCGCCAGTGCCTTCAATACCGAGAAGTTGCAGTGGCTGAACCACCATTACATTAACCATATGCCGGCTGAAGAAGTGGCAGTGCACCTGGCGTGGCATGTTGAGCAACTGGGTATCGAGACCCGTAATGGCCCTGAGCTGAAAGATATCGTTAAGCTGCTGGGCGAGCGCTGCAAAACGCTCAAGGAAATGGCCGAGTCTTGCCGTTACTTCTACGAAGACTTCAGCGAGTTCGACGCTGACGCTGCCAAGAAACACCTGCGTCCGGTTGCTCGTCAGCCACTGGAAGCGGTGCGCGCCAAACTGGCTGCTATCACTGCCTGGACGCCGGAAAACGTGCATGACGCCATTCAGGGCACGGCAGATGAGCTGGGCGTAGGTATGGGCAAGGTAGGTATGCCGCTGCGCGTGGCGGTTACCGGTGCCGGTCAGTCACCGGGTATGGATGTCACCGTTCATGCCATCGGTCAGAGCCGTTCTCTGCAGCGTATCGACCTGGCGCTGGCTTATATTGCCGGGCGTGAAGCTTAAGGCTGAGCGTTTCCCTGCCAGTTAATGACAAAGCCCCGTGGAGCAATCCCGGGGTTTTTTTGTATCTGCTACTTGATGGCGAATTCCTGGTACGCCGCGGCAGGGTCATGGTTTGGGGCATAATGCTCAATTTTTAGCAGCAAACGCGCTGATTTGGCGGCTTTTTCAGCGCTTGAAGCAGGAATGCAATTTAGCCGTTGACAGCTTAGAGTGGGTTTCATATTATGCGCCCCGTTCACAGGATTTTGTGATTGTGGATTGGGGCTATAGCTCAGCTGGGAGAGCGCTTGCATGGCATGCAAGAGGTCGACGGTTCGATCCCGTCTAGCTCCACCAACCTTTATCTCAGAAGGGTTGGGGAATACCGTAACGCCGGTTAAAGCGTACCACTTTTGTGGGGCTATAGCTCAGCTGGGAGAGCGCTTGCATGGCATGCAAGAGGTCGACGGTTCGATCCCGTCTAGCTCCACCACCATTTAAAAAGCCGACCTTAGGGTCGGCTTTTTGCTTTCTGTCTTTCCTTACTGCCTTCCCTTTCCCATGCACCGAATTGCTGGCATTAAAAAAGGCCGCCGAAGCGACCTTTATCTTACTGACGTTTCGGCTTAGCCCAGAACCAGGCCTGCGATGGACGCAGACAGGATGCTGACCAGCGTTGAACCGTAAACCAGCTTCAGACCAAAGCGAGAAACCACGTTGCCCTGATGCTCGTTCAGCCCTTTAATCGCACCGGCAACGATACCGATGGAAGAGAAGTTGGCGAAGGAAACCAGGAACACCGACAGAATACCCATGCTGCGAGGAGATAGTTCAGCAGAGATTTTCTGCAGTTCCATCATCGCCACGAACTCGTTGGATACCAGTTTGGTTGCCATGATGCTACCCACCTGCAACGCTTCGTGCTTAGGAATACCCATAATCCAGGCGAATGGATAGAAGAAGTAGCCCAGAATTTCCTGGAAGCTCAGGCCGAAGATGGCGCTGAACAGGCCGTTGAGCGCGGCGATCAGGGCGATAAAGCCGATCAGCATCGCAGCAACGATAATAGCTACTTTAAAACCAGCCAGAATGTATTCACCCAGCATTTCGAAGAAGCTCTGGCCTTCGTGCAGATTGCCCAGGTGCAGTTCTTCTTCTTTACTGGTGTCATACGGGTTGACCAATGACAGCACGATAAAGGTGCTGAACATGTTCAGTACCAGTGCCGCGACCACAAATTTGGCGTCCAGCATGGTCATGTAAGCGCCGACGATGGACATGGAAACCGTAGACATCGCGGTCGCCGCCATGGTGTACATGCGCTTTTCAGACATCTTGCCCAGAATATCTTTATAGGCAATGAAGTTTTCAGACTGGCCCAGGATCAGCGAGCTGACGGCGTTGAACGATTCCAGCTTGCCCATACCGTTAACTTTTGACAGCACGGTACCAATGATGCGGATGACAAACGGCAGTACTTTAATGTATTGCAGAATACCGATCAGCGCGGAGATGAAGACGATCGGGCACAGTACCTTCAGGAAGAAGAAGGCCAAACCTTTATCACCCATACCGCCGAATACAAACTCAGTCCCTTGCCCAGCAAACCCGAGCAGCTTGTCAAACAGCGCTGCGAATCCTTTTACAAAGCCTAAACCCGCTTCCGAATGCAGGAAAAAATAGGCCAGCAGTACTTCAATAACCAACAGTTGAATAACGTAGCGAATGCGGATGCTTTTACGATCGCGGCATACTAAAAGTGCCAGGATCGTGACCACCACCAACGCCAACGCGAAGTGCGCAATATGGGACATGTTTGCTCCAAACTTGAGGCAGGCTGAATTTCGGATGTCATTTTATGTAACGCCACGTTTAAAAACGAGAGGTCTATTGCAAATATGGAAATTCATACTGGGAAACGTCTTAAATTATTACGGTAAAGCATAAAAAATCAATAGCTTAATGAAGTCATATGAAATTCCTATTCCTCCACTAATTTGATTATAAGACGGATTGTGCTCTGAATCTGGCCCGGAAGAGTGCGGAAAATGTTCATCTACCTGCTAAACCTTTCGTTAAATCCGTGTTTTTTCCCTATTGCAGAGATAAGTATTACCGCCATAAATGCACTTGATAATTATTATCATTTACATAAGATAACCCCAGGCTTATTAGAAGTAAGGGTTCAGAACATGCTGAACAGTCGCGTGGTTGAGACCACCCCGCGCTCATCCAGGAAGATCAAACTTTCCCTGATGGGCCCCGCATTTATCGCGGCTATCGGCTACATTGACCCCGGTAATTTCGCTACCAATATCCAGTCCGGTGCCTCTTTTGGTTATACCCTGCTGTGGGTGGTGGTGTGGGCCAATGTGATGGCGATGTTGATCCAACTGTTGTCTGCCAAACTGGGCATTGCCACGGGTAAAAACCTGGCGGAGCATATTCGCGATCGTTTCCCGCGTCCGGCGGTGTGGGCTTATTGGGTTCAGGCAGAAATTATTGCGATGGCCACAGATCTGGCCGAATTTATCGGCGCGGCTATAGGTTTCAAACTGCTGTTGGGCGTGACTTTGCTGGAGGGAGCGATCCTGACCGGCATCGCGACTTTCCTGATCCTGATGTTGCAACAACGTGGGCAAAAATCTTTGGAATGGGTGATTGGCAGCCTGCTGCTGTTTGTCGCTTTGGCTTATATGGTGGAACTGGTGTTTTCCCGACCGCAGTTAGGCCCGCTATTAACAGGCATGGCGCTGCCAGATTTGCCGAACGGTGATGCGGTGTTTCTGGCCGCCGGGGTGCTTGGTGCCACCATTATGCCGCACGTGATTTATCTGCATTCGTCGTTAACTCAGGCGGCCGGGGAAAACTCAAAGGCCGACAGGTATGCTGCCACCAAGGTCGATGTGGCCATTGCCATGACCATTGCCGGGTTTGTAAACCTGGCGATGATGGCTACCGCCGCCGCGGCCTTTCACTTTAATGGTCACAGCGGTATTACCGATCTTGACCAGGCCTATCTGACGCTGCAACCTTTGCTGGGGCAGGCGGCGGCCACGATCTTCGGGCTGAGCCTGGTAGCCGCCGGGTTATCTTCTACCGTGGTGGGCACGCTGGCGGGGCAGGTGGTGATGCAGGGGTTTGTGCGTTTTTACATTCCGCTGTGGGTGCGCCGTGTGGTCACCATGCTGCCATCGTTTATCGTCATTATGTTGGGGATGGACGCCACGCGCATTTTGGTACTGAGCCAGGTATTACTGAGTTTCGGTATTGCACTGGCATTGGTGCCGTTGCTGTCGTTCACCGGGAATCGTGAGTTGATGGGTGAGATGGTGAATAGCCGCACCATACAGACGATAGGTAAGTTGATCGTGGTGGTAGTGGTGGGGTTGAACGGTTATCTGCTGGTCAGTAGCCTGCTGTGAGCGTCTATTAAATGAAAGGCCGGCAGTGCCTAATGCCGGTCAGCTAAGCAAAGTTCTGAATAATAATGTACGACTTTGCTAAAGCGATAGTCCCCCTCTCCAGAGGGAGAGGGCCGGGGTGAGGGGCTTTCGCGTAAGTATGTATCCCCTCACCCTAACCCTCTCCCAAAGGAGAGGGAACAATTTCACCTTAGCTGGCAGGCATTACGGCATGATGCCTGTCAGTCGTCGTGATCATGGTGGCGATGATCACGGTCATCATGATGTTTTTTCTTCCAGTGGTGCTTTTCATGATGCTTGTAGTAGTGCTTATCGTATTTGCGATAGCGGCCTTCATGATAGTAATAATTTTTGCGCCAGTAGTCGTTGTCGCGCCAGCGATAACCGTCCCAGTTGTAGCCCCGGCGGTTGCGGTCACCCAGGTAGCGCCCCTGATGGCCCTGCCACCAGTCACGGTCGCGCCAGTCATAACCGTCCCAGTAACGGCCGCGGTTGTCTTGTTCGCCGATGCGTAATGAAACGCCTGGCATCAGATCGATACTGAGGCCGTCAGCCTGAGCTTGCTGCATGGCTGGCAGTGTCGACGCCACCAACAGGGCGGCCAATAACAGAGGTTTAAACATGAATTCTCCTTTCCGCCGCAGCGGCCCGGCCCTTTTTATAAGTAATGAAGCGCGTTCATCAGTTTATAAAATGGCCTTATAGTTTTACCTGCAATAGCGGCATCTTAGCCTTTGCGGATAGGGTTGAATCTTAGAGAGAATCTGAAAAACGATCGGGGGCGAGTGATTTAAGATTTGTCTGGCCGAAATAGGATATCGCCGGTGGGGAAACCGGCGATAATTGTAAGCGATTACATTAGTATTTGTTCGATCTGAGTTATTTCGTCATCGCTGAAGCTGCGATTAGCCAACATGCCGACGGCATCTTCTATCTGGCCAGTCTTGCTGGCCCCGATCAGTACCGAAGTGACGCGGTCGCCACGTAATACCCAGGCCAGTGCCATTTGCGACAGCTTCTGCCCGCGCTGTTGCGCCAGCGCATCGAGCCGACGCACCTTATCCAACTTATCGTCGGTGAGTTGGCCGGGTTGCAGGAATTGGCTGCTGCTGGCGGCGCGTGAATCTTGCGGGATCCCCTGCAGATAGCGATCGGTCAGCAGGCCACCGGCCAGCGGTGAGAAGGCGATGGAACCCACGCCGTGTTCTTCCAGCGTGTCCAGTAATTCTGGCTCAACCCAACGTTCGAACATTGAGTATTTCGGCTGATGGATCACGCACGGCGTGCCAAGTTTTTGCAGAATAGCAAACGCCTGGCGCGCGCGGTCGGCCGGGTAGTTGGACAGCCCGACGTACAGCGCCTTGCCCTGACGCACCAGCAAATCCAGCGTTGCCATGGTTTCTTCCAGCGGCGTATCCGGATCCGGGCGATGGTGGTAGAAGATATCCACGTAGTCCAGCCCCATGCGCTGCAGGCTTTGATCCAGGCTGGCAACCAGATATTTTTTCGATCCCCAGTCGCCATAAGGGCCTGGCCACATGGTGTAACCGGCTTTTGAGGCGATGATCAGCTCATCGCGCCAGGGCTTCAGGTCCGCGCTGAGAATACGGCCGAAGTTTTCCTCGGCGGAACCGGGGGGCGGGCCATAGTTGTTGGCCAAGTCAAAATGAGTGATCCCACGGTCGAAAGCGCAGTGGATCAGCTTACGCGCGTTGTCATACAGCGTGGTGTCGCCAAAGTTATGCCATAGGCCGAGTGAAATGGCCGGCAGTTTCAGGCCGCTACGGCCGCAGCGGCGATATTCCATATTTTGGTAACGTGAAGAATCAGCCTGGTAGAGCATAGGAACCCTTTTCAGCAGAGGTGAAATGAATTTTAGTGTATGCGTTTTCACAAGGGTTGTCAGAGTCCCCGATCACGCTTAATCGCCATAACGGGACAAATACGGCGGGTGAGGTATTCCCCATGCCTGCCAATAGGGCGTAGATGTAACGCTGGGTTGCCAGTCGTTTTTTATACACAAAGCTCGAAATTCATACCACATCTTCGATACTTAATACTGACAATCTCAAGTGTTGGCAGGTGATGATCATGAATACGACCTATAGAGTGGCTGATTACCTACTCGATCGTTTGGCTCAGATCGGCATCCGACATTTCTTTGGCGTGCCGGGTGACTACAACCTGCAGTTTCTCGATCATGTCATCAGTCATCCGCAAATTACCTGGGTAGGCTGCGCTAATGAACTCAATGCTGCCTATGCCGCAGATGGTTACGCACGCTGTAAACCGGCCGCCGCTTTATTGACCACCTTTGGCGTGGGCGAACTGAGCGCGCTCAACGGTATTGCCGGCAGCTACGCCGAATATCTGCCGGTGATCCACGTGGTGGGTGCGCCAACGTTACGCGCGCAGCAGGCCGGTGATTTGCTGCACCATTCGCTGGGGGACGGTGACTTTGGCCACTTTGCCCGTATGGCGAAAGAGGTAACCGTCGCGCAGGCCAGCCTTACCCCCGACAACGCCGAGGCGGAAATCGACCGTCTGCTGACCATCGCGCTGTTTGAGCACCGTCCGGTCTATATAGTGTTACCCAGTGAGGTGGCGGAAGCACCGTTGGCATCCCGGCCTGCGCCGCTGGTGTTACGGCAGGCGCATCTTTCCCAGGCGTCACTGCAAGCTTTTATCGCCGCCGCGCGGCAAATGCTGTTACCGGCCAGGCGGGTGTCCCTGCTGGCAGATTTTTTGGCGGAACGTTTTGGGGCGGAAAAAGTGCTGGAACAGTGGATGAATGAGGTTGAGATACCGCATTCAACCATGCTGCTGGGCAAGAGTGTATTGGATGAAACCCATGCCTGCTTTACCGGCACTTACGCCGGTGCCGCCAGCGATCCACAGGTGAAGCAACTGATTGAAGGGGCCGATGTGGTGATTAACGTCGGCGTGCGCTTTACCGATACCATTACCGCCGGTTTCAGCCACCATCTGCCTGCGGAAAAATGCATTGATCTTCAGCCGTTTGAAGCACGGGTAGGGCAACAGGTATTTAGCCACATCCCGCTGCGTGATGCGGTAATAGCACTGCACCAGTTGACGCTATCGTTGGCAAAACAATGGCCAGTACCGGCCATTAAACGCCCGACGTTGCCCGATCCGAACGGCAGCGGCCTGGATCAGCACGGTTTTTGGCAACAGATACAGGACTTTCTGCGCCCGGGCGATATTTTGATCGCCGAACAGGGCACCGCCTGCTTTGGTGCGGCGGCTCTTGGCCTGCCGCAAGGCTGCCGGTTTATCGTCCAGTCGCTGTGGGGCTCTATCGGTTACACCCTGCCGGCGGCGTTCGGTGCACAAACGGCGGAGCCGGATCGGCGGGTGGTGTTGCTGATCGGCGATGGTTCGGCTCAGCTCACGGCGCAGGAACTGGGTTCGATGCTGCGTGATGGACAAAAGCCGGTGATCTTCCTGCTCAATAATGAGGGGTATACCGTTGAACGGGCCATTCACGGCCCGCAACAGCGTTACAACGACATCGCCCAGTGGAACTGGACGCAGTTACCGCAGGCGCTGGCGGGCGAGCATCAGGTGAAAACGCTGCGGGTCGCCGATCCGCAGCAGTTGCGCCAGGCGCTGAAAGAAGTTGGCGACAGCCCACAACTGGCCTTTGTGGAAGTGATGCTGCCGAAGATGGACATTCCCGAACTGCTCGATAGCGTTTCACGCGCCATTCACTCGCGTAACGCGGCCGCCTGATCCGCCGCGTTCTCCAGCAGGCGTTCCAGTAACCAATACCCCGCCGGCCCCGGCGGGGTCAGTTTCGACCATACCGCATCCACTGAAATCAGCTTCGGCCAGCCGCGGGGCTTGAGCTCGGTCAACTTGTCATGGCCGTATTGTTTTACCAACCAGTTCGGCAGTACGGCCCAGCCAAACCCTTGTTCCGCCATTTCCAGCAATAGCAGGTAGCTGGGAGCTGACCACACCAGACCGCCGGAGCGGGCGGCTTCAGCGCCGCTATAGGTATTGAGGATGAGTTGGCGCGTGCTGGACAGTTGTTCGGGCGTGGGGGAGGCCGTCTGTGCCAGCGGGTGCGAGTGGGTGACGAACAGCCCCATTTCCGTTTGTTCCGGCAGCCGCGCAAACCCGATGTCCGGCGGGTAACTGGCCTGAACCTCCACCATGCCGAGATGCGCGCGGCCGCTTTGCAACAGGTCAAGCACGTCGCCGTCTTCGGCGATCATCCACTCCAGTTCGATATCCTGATAGCGCTGTTCGAAAAGTTGCATCAGTCGATCATGGTGTTTCGGCTGATAGGTATCGGAGAACACCAGGCTGAGGCGTGGCTCGATATTGTCCGCCAGCCGAATGCTCAGTGCGTCCAGCCGTTCGCTGGCGGCAAGGATCTCCTGCACATGGCCCAGTACTTTGTGGCCGGCGGCGGTCAACACCGGTTGGCGCGCCTGGCGATCGAACAGGAGCAGCCCGAGATCGGCCTCCAGGTTGGCGATCGCCGTACTGATGGTGGACTGGCTTTTGCGTAGCTTACGGGCGGCGGCAGAGAACGAGCCGAGGGCGGCAGCTTCAACAAACGCCTGCAGGGCTTCAGGGGAATAGCGCATGATGTATCTACTTTATCGATGGAACCTATTTTTAATCTACCCAAAAAATCGATGATAATCACCTGACTTTAGCAATAACAGTAAAAAAACAGGTGATGTATGCAACTGCAAAACAAGTCTTTCATTGAACGTATCGTCCACGCCGTCGGTTTTGAAGCCATCGCAGTGATGATCTGCGCCCCGCTGGGCGCGTGGTTGCTAAACCGTTCGATGGTACAGGTCGGTGCGTTGGCGGTGATGTTGTCCACCGTCGCCATGGTATGGAACATGGTTTATAACACCGTTTTTGACCGCCTGTGGCCAGTGGGCCGCGTGGTGCGTAATCTTAAGGTGCGGGTGTTTCATGCCCTGGGTTTTGAGGCCGGGTTTGTGTTGATCGGCGTACCGATTGCCGCCTGGATGCTGAGCATCTCTTTTGTGCAGGCGTTTATGCTGGAACTTGGTTTCTTCCTGTTCTTCCTGCCGTACACCATGTTCTATAACTGGGCGTACGATACCCTGCGTCAGCGCTGGTTCGAGGCGCGCCAGCCGGTCAATTCCTCGGCTAAATAAGGCGTCGTCATCACTGCGATTCTCAGGTAATGTCGGATCATTGCAGCAATGACGGAGGAGCAAACGATGAAAGTGTTGGGCCTGCTGGGCGGCATGAGTTGGGAATCAACCATACCTTATTACCGCATGATCAATGAACAGGTGAAAGAGCGCCTCGGTGGCCTGCATTCGGCCAAAATTGTGCTCTACAGCGTCGATTTTCACGAGGTTGAACGCCTGCAGCATCAGGGCGACTGGGACGGCGCGGGGCGTTTATTGGCTGCCGCTGCGGCCTCGCTGCGTGCCGCCGGTGCGCAGGCCATCGTCATTTGTACCAACACCATGCACAAGGTGGCGGATGCGGTTGAACAGGCCAGCGGCTTGCCGTTGATTCATATTGCCGACGCCACGGCATTGCAGGTGCGCCAACAGGACATTCGCCGCGTCGGGCTACTCGGCACGCGTTTTACCATGGAGCAGGAGTTTTACCGTGGGCGCTTGCAGGAAAAATACGGCATCGAAGTGGTGGCCCCGGTGGCGGCCGATCGCGACATTGTGCACCGTATTATTTATGAAGAGCTGTGCCTGGGGAAAATCCGTGATGCGTCGCGTGATGAGTACCGCCGCATCATCGGCGACCTGGAACAGCAGGGGGCGCAAGGCATCATTTTCGGCTGCACCGAGATTGGCCTGCTGGTCGGCGCGCAGGATGCGTCAGTGCCGGTCTTCGACACCACCGCCATCCATGCGCGCGCCGCAGCGGAATACGCGCTCGCTTAATCGTCCTGCGCAGAGTGGCGCTTGCCCACCAGCATCAGCGGTTTGCCCGCCAGCACCAGCCAGGCGGGCAACATCACCACACAGAGTATGGGCAGCAGATGCAGTTCCGGCACCACGGCAACGGCCATAAACAGGCTGAGCCAGCCGTCACGCGTGACCACCAATACCAACCCCATAATGGCGCAGGAAACGGTAATCGCTGCCGGTACCGCCGGAACATGCTGATGCAGCATCAGGCCCAGCGCTACCCCGACAAACACCGCCGGGAAGATACGTCCACCACGAAAGCCGCTGGCGGCAGCAATCACCAGAGCCGCCAATTTGCTCAGTGTAATCAGCAGTAGCTCCGTGACAGAATAATTCTCTCCGATCGCCAGCCGCTTCATCTCATCGAGCCCTTTAAACAGGGTGATGTCGCCACCGATTAACGCCAGCAACCCAAGCACAAAACCACCCAATCCCAGCATCAGCACCGGATTTTTTATCGAGTGGAACAGACGGTGGGCGTGCGGGAAGCCCCATAGCGCCACCATGCCCAGTGCGATGGCGATCAGGGCGACGATGGAACCACTGAAAATATCCGTCAGTCGGGTGACGGTGTAGGGATCAAGCTGCAGGGCAAAGTTCGGCGTGAAAAATAACTGTGTAGTGACCGCACCGGCCGCTGCCGCCATTAACGGGGCAAATAGCCGATCCCACAGCGGCACGTCATTATTGCCTGCCAGCGTTTGTGAAAAGATCAGCGCAGCGGCAACCGGGGTACCGAACAGTGCGCCGATGGTGCCGGCCGCGGCCAAAATAATCCAGTCCATGCGTGGGACTTTCGGTAGCAGGCGCGAACCTATTGCCACCACCAGCGCAATATTGATGGCGGTGATCGGGTTTTCCGGCCCCAGACTGACGCCACCCACCAGGCCAACGATCAGTGCCAGCGTAAGACCGGGCAGCGCCGAAAGTGGCAGCGGCATCCCAATCAAAGATTCAGTGGCCGGATCAGGCCCCGCATGACCAGGCATATAGCGGATTATCAGCCCAACGGCGACGCCGGTCAGCGTCAGAATGCCGATCAGCCACCAGGGCGAATGAGTATCGATATTCATAGCCGCAGGAATATTCACCCACAGCAACCGCTGCAGCGCATCGGCGAACTTCATCACCAGAATGAGCACCAGGCTTGAGGCCGAACCGATAACGAGAGCGGGCAGAGCGAAAGCCAACATGGCATTGGCGCGCGGGTGCAGCATGCAGGGATCCCTTTTCAATGGCGCTGGATGGCAGGCCGAACGGGTGATGGTTATGGCCACAGCTTGCCAGACAATCGGCACTCTGGCACGCAATGATATTTCCGGCCGGGCGTGAAGGCCGCAGCCGGTTAATAGTGCCTTTCTGTCATGACGGTTAACAGTGACTATGGCGCGTTTTTTGCCGCAATTTGTTTCAGATGGGGCTGAAAAGGGTTGGCTGAAACGTTTTTTGTGATCCGGATCGCTAATGGATGGCCGCGCAGCGGATGGTGATTGTTGTTTTTGCAGCGGGATTTTACAGTGTGGGCAGCTTTCTATTATTCATTTCGCGGAGAAGATACTGATGACTTATGCCCTCGTAGGTGATGTAGGCGGCACCAATGCCCGCCTGGCGTTGTGCACTGTGGCGACGGGTGAAATTACCCAGGCGAAAACCTATTCCGGCCTGGAGTTTGACAGCCTGGAGGCGGTAATCCGCCAATACTTAAAAGATCAGGATATCCAGGTACAGGACGCCTGTATTGCCATTGCCTGTCCGGTCACTGAAGACTGGGTGGCGATGACCAATCATACCTGGGCGTTTTCGATTAAACAGATGAAGGCCAGTCTGGGGCTGAGCCATCTGGAAGTGATCAACGACTTTACCGCCGTTTCGATGGCGATCCCGATGCTGTCGCCAGAGGATGTATTGCAGTTCGGCGGTGGTAGCGCGCAGAAAGACAAACCTATTGCGGTGTATGGCGCCGGGACGGGTTTGGGGGTGGCACATCTGGTGCACGTTAATCGTCGCTGGGTGAGCCTGCCGGGCGAGGGTGGCCACGTTGATTTCGCACCGAACAGTGAAGAGGAAGATATCATTCTGGAGGTGTTACGCGCTGAAGTGGGCCATGTGTCTGCCGAGCGAGTGCTGTCCGGGCCGGGGCTGGTCAATCTTTACCGCGCTATCGTCAAGTCCGATAACCGCCTGCCGGAAAAGCTGGAGCCGAAGGACATTACCGAGCGCGCACTGGCTGACAGTTGTATCGACTGTCGCCGCGCCCTGTCGCTGTTCTGCGTTATTTTGGGGCGCTTCGGCGGCAACCTGGCGCTGAACCTCGGCACCTTTGGCGGCGTTTACATTGCCGGTGGCATCGTGCCGCGCTTTATGGAGTTCTTCAAAGCCTCCGGTTTCCGTGCGGCGTTCGAGGATAAGGGGCGTTTCAAGGATTACGTGCATGACATTCCGGTCTTTATGATCACCCATGGACAACCCGGTTTGCTGGGTGCCGGCGCTCACCTGCGCCAGACGCTGGGTATGCATCTGTAATCATAACACCGGCAAAGCAGCATACCGCTGCTTTGCCGGAATGATTTATACCAAGATTTTTAGGACTGAATCTTGGCGGCAAGTTCATTTAATACAGGCTGGAGATATATGCGTTAACAGGTTCAGGCAATAAGTCTTGTGGATGATCTCCTCCAAATGTAGCCCACTTGCTTTTCCCGTTAATAATTGTTGAAGCAACTCGAACATTTGATTCTGCATTGTATATGGTGATTTTTACTTCTATTTTGTCAGGTATGCCGGACCATTCAGTAGCTCTGTCTTCCCAGTGTAATATCTGTGGAATTACGTAATACCCACTACTAATTGGGTGATTACTCTTCAGGCAAGCAGTGTCCTCGCAGTTTGCAAAAATACTTACGTTATCTGAGTATCGCAAAAAGGCAGCTTTAACAGCTGCTGCTGTCGCATTACCAGAACCTGCATAACTATGTGTTTCATACACGCCATCAGCAGGTTTCGCTATGACTACGGGGGTATCTTTAATTAAAAGCTCTGTATTTTTTTGAATGTTATTTGTGTTGTATTTGGCTGAGCAACCAGCCAGCAATAATATTGCAGAAGAAAACAGTAATAAACTTTTCACTTCCCTATCCTCGACATTAAATTCTGCTCATCATAACAATGTTTTACAAACCCAGAACAATAATTATTAATTTCCTTGCTAATTATTAATTATTGTGTCAATTGCTATTGTTTCGCTATTAATGTCTCAATGCTAAAAGGGGCGCAACCGTTAAGTTGCGCCCCTTTTATCGTTTTAGGCGTTAGGCTTTTGCCAGCTGCGCCTGCGAGAAGTGTTCTTCTTCCTGCGCTACCGCTTTCGGTGCCTTGATGAACAGGGTGATTATCAGAGAAGCCACTGACAGCACGCCAATCACGATGAAGGTCGCATGGAAGCCGCCGAAGTATTTGGCGACAAACGAACCGGCCAGTGCGCCCAGACCGAAGCCCTGATAGATGATGCCGTAGTTTTTGCTGTGGTTTTTCAGGCCGAAGAAGTCACCGACAATCGCTGGGAATACGGTGATGTTGCCACCGAAGCAGAAGGCGACGGCACCGACGCAGATGAAGAACAGGGTGTGGTTCAGAGTCAGGAAGCTCAGCGCCACAATCGCCAGAACGGTGACCAGCATGGTAAAGCTGATGACGCGCATGCGGCCCACTTTATCGGACAGCGTACCCAGAATAATACGGCCTGCGGTGTTAAAGATGGCGACGGCGGAAACGGTGTTGGCGGCGGTAGCCAGGTCCATCCCAGCCAGTTGTACGCCCATGTCTTTCACGATACCAATCAGATACAGACCACTCATACAAGCCGCGAAGAAGATGATGAACAGCAGGTAAGCTTCTTTGGTCGCCAGCATTTGGCGGACGCTGAAGTCATTGCCCAGGCCGTTGGTCCCTTGCTGTGCAGACTGGCTCACCAGTACCGGCTCTTTCAACAGCAGGGAGCCCAGTACAATCAGCGCCATCACAATGGCACCCCAGTAGAAGAAGGCAGAGGACACACCAACGTCGGCAATCAACGCGGCGTTAACGTATTTGAACAGCAGGCTACCGCTACCGAAAGCCCCCACCGAAATACCGGAGATCAGCCCTTTGTTGGCCGGGAACCATTTGATCAGGTTGGACAGGGTAGAGATATAAGCGATACCTACCGCGAAACCGACCACCACCCCGGCCAGCAGATAAACCATATTCAGTGAGCTGACGTAGGCGCTGGCAATCAGGCCCAGCCCCACCAGGATGCCAGAGCACAGGGTCAGGTTACGGATCCCGAAGCGTTCCTGCAGTTTGCCGGCAAATAAAGTGGCGAAGGCCAGGAAGAAGCTGGTGATGGAGAAGGTGGTGGCGACGTCAGCGAGGCCCCAGTGGAACTTGTCGACCAACGGCTGGTTGAACAGACTCCAGGTATAGATAGTACCGAGACCCATCTGGCAGATGATGGTACCCAGAACGATTAAGCTGCGATTTGCCGGTTTGGTGTTCATGGCCGGGCTCCTTCCTGTGTGTGCATTGCCGGGCGTTAGCCGTTGGCTGAAATTTGCGGGCGCTGTCTTGAACCCCGCGGTATGGGCATATTATATGGCTGGTAGTACCAGCCGGCGGCGGATCGGGAATGAGTTGCACAAGGGAAGGAATGAAATGCATCTACCGCGGCATGAGTTGCCGTTTTAAGGCTTAAAAGGGGATGAAATGCAGCGGGTGGCGCGTGATCTAAATCAAGAATGTTAGCGATTTATCGCCGATCACCCGCAGGCGATCGCGATAATCACGGTCATTATTGGACGGTAGCCGCTGGTAACGGCCGGCGATTATAAACGCATCAGTTTGCGAAAATCTTTCACCTTGCTGCGGCTGACCGGCACTTCAAAATCCAGATCGCTCAGCCGCAGAATATAAGTGTTGTTGAACCAGGGCACGATCTCGCGGATTTTAGACAGATTGACGCAGTAGGAACGGTGGCAGCGGAAGAAATGCTCTTCAGGCAGGCGCCCGTAAAACTCGGTCAGGTTCATCGGCATCACAAACTCTTCACGCCGGGTATAAACCCGCGTCACTTTCTCATCGGCGGCGGCATAGTAAATGTCGTTGATGTCGGTAACGATAATCCGCTCGTCTTTGATCAGGTTAATGCTGTGGCTGCTGCGATTCGGTGCGCTGGCCTGCTCCGGTAAAGTGGCGGGGCGGTTATGCAGCGCTTCCAGCTTCTGCAGCATGGTGACGATACGCGCTTCGTGATAGGGCTTGAGGATATAGTCAAAGGCCTCGATTTCGAATGCTTCCACCGCATGCTCTTTATAGGCGGTGATAAACACAATAGAAGGACGGTGTGCGAATTTGCTGATGTTCTGCGCCAGCAGTACCCCGTCCAGCGACGGGATATTGATATCGAGAAAAATGGCGTCAACCTGATGGGTCTGCAGGTATTTCAGCACGTCCAGCCCGTCCTCGAAGGTGGCTTCGATAACGATATTGCTGTGTTTTTTAATCAGGTAACTGAGTTCTTCCTGCGCGAGGAACTCGTCTTCAACGATGATGGCTTTCATGAGAGCTCCCCGGCCGGCAGTATGTTGTTCTCTACCGGCAGTTTGCCGCCATTTTTGCTGATGTAAAAGGCAATTTCGGTGCCGGGTTCCAGGCGACGGATGCGAAGCCCTTCACCGTACAGCAGGGACACCCGGTGATGCACGTTCAGCAGACCGATGTTGTGCCCTGGCATCTCGTTGCGGGCCACCCGTTCGATGACCTGTGGGTCGATGCCGTGGCCGGTATCTTTGACTGAAATCTTGACCCGGTCACCCTGATCTTTCACCGCAATCACCACCACGCCTTTGCCTTTACAGGGTTGGATACCGTGCACGATGGCGTTTTCCACCAGTGGCTGGATCAGCAGGCTGGGGATGCGTACCGAAATATCGTCATCGATGTCATAAATCACCGTCAGCTTGGCGCCGAAGCGTGCCTGTTCGATGGCAATATAATCCTGGATTTGGTGCAGCTCTTTGCGGATGTCGATTAACTCGTCATTCAGCTCCAGGTTATAGCGCAGGTAGCGTGACAGGTTGATAATCAGTTGGCGCGCGGTGTCCGGATTGGTGCGGATCGAGGACGAAATGGCGTTAAGCGCGTTGAAAAGGAAGTGCGGGTTGATCTTGCTTTGCAGGGCGCGCATTTCCGCTTTGTCCGCCATCTGGCGCAGATGCTCAATACGCGAGACTTCCATTTGGGTGGAGATAATCTGCGACAGGCCGACCGCCATCACTTTCAGCGTATTGGTGATCTGATGGGCGTGGCAGTAGTAAATTTTCAGCGCGCCGGTCACTTCGCCTTTCTCCCACAGCGGGATCACCAATTGCGAGTGGATCTGCGGCGTGGCCGGGTTTTCCAGATTATTTTTGATGATGATCTTGCCGTGCCGGATGCTTTCACGGGTCACGCGACTCAGGCCTTCGCGGCCAATCGGGTAGGCTTCTTCCCCCACCCCGACATAGGCCAGCACCTGATGGGTATCGGTGATGGCTACCGCGTCGGCCTGAATGTCCTGGCGAATGATATCGCAGATGGTGGCCAGCGTTTCACTGTTGATATTGCGAAAATATGGCAGCGTTTTGCGGGCAATATCCAGCGCCAGTTTGGCCTGGCGGGCAGCGATCACTTCTTTTTCGTCTTCCACGCTCTGCACCAGCAGCACGATCAGGCCAATGCACACCGTGCCGAGGATCATCGGCAGGGCAATTTTGGAGACGATATCCAGCCCCAGTTCGGTCGGCCTGGCCCACAGCACGATCAACAGCATGGTCAGGCATTCACACAGCATGCCGCCGATGATCCCGGCGCGCCAGCGCTGTTCTTTCTTCACCTTCAGGTTGATATACCCGGCACCGATCCCGGCAATGATACTGGTGATCAGGCAGGGAACCGAGGTAATGCCATCGATATCTATCAGGTAGCGATGCACCCCGGCAATGATGCCGGTAATGATCCCCACCCAGGGGCCGAACAGAATGCCGCCGGCCATGATGGCGATCACCCGTACGTTGACCAGCGAACCTTCAACGTTAACGCCGGAATAGGTGCTGAACAGGGCAAACAGCGAGAAGATGGCGGTGACCATGGCCAACTCCAGCGGCGTATGGTCCTCTTTTTGCAGCAACTGGCGGAACAACCGGGTGCGGGTGAGGAAAAACAGGCAGATCAACATCAACGCGGCGCGATCAAATACCGCTAACAGCATTTCAAAAAAGGGGTGCACGGCGGGCTCTCGCTGCGGCGGAAAGATACCGGGAGTATATCACAGCGAATTGACCCCGTGACGGCCGGGCGGCGCGCCACGGGGCAGCGTATTATTTATTAATGCCCAACTGTTCCTTGCCGAGCGCTGTCAGCAGGTCAACCGTGGCCCGGCCGACGAAGTCCACTTCGAAATCATCAGGGGCGAAATCCGGCGGGGTTTTGCCGGCGATAAAGCTCGGCAGCTGACGTTGCAGGTAGGCATCATTTTTCTCGCAGCCCGGCGCGGCAGCGATGTACATTACGTTGCTGTCGAATTCGCCGTTATGCTCATTTTCCACCGCGTGGATCACGTCGCAGTGCCAGAAAACCGTATCACCCGGCTCTAAATCGGGAATAGGGGAAATCCCACTGATTAAAAGGGGATGCCATTTTTCGGAGATCGAAAGTGCCCGTCCTGGGGCGGCATCGCACAGATCATCGTCGGCGACGTCATCCTGCAGCGCACGCAGCAGCACATAAGCCATGGCGTTGGCCACCGGCACCAGGTTCAGCGTGCCGGCATTGGTGCGCTGCGGCGTCAGCGCCGTCCAACCCTGAAAGGTGCGGAACATCGAGCACACTGCCGGTGAAGCGATTTCACGCACTTCGGTGCGGCCGTCGGCGGCGAACGGATCATAATCCTGCCAGTTGCCGGAGAACACGTGGCGATAGACGTAACGGAAGTTCTCATCCAGCCAGCGCTCAATGGTGCCGCTGTCTACGTGCGGCGACAGGCCCAGCGAAGAGGAGTTCGGCGGACGGCGACGGGTGCGATCGGCGTAGGTGGCGACGCGTGTCGGATCAAAATGCTGTTTTCCGTTGCTTTCGGTTTCCCACAGGCTGTTAAGGAATACCTGTACCGCGTGCATGCGGGCGTCCTGGCGGGCTTCCACCTGCGGTTTTGACCAGTAAATGCCGTAGATTTGGGGCTTGCTGGCGGCCAGTTTGCCGAAGTAGTTGTCTTCGGCGGCCCCTTTCAGACGTTCGACGAAGTTGTTGCGGTCGAGGTAGTCGCCGATTTCCCGGTTCCAGGCCGTAGCCTTATCACGGGGAAAAACGCCGCGAATGGCGCAGGCACCGCGCTGTTTAATCAGCGCTTTTTGCTGCTCGCTGACGCGCTGTTGAAGGATATCTTCGGCATCGATTTGCGGCACCGGGTTTTGACCGGCGGCCAGCTCCTGGCGGATTTGTTCGACCTGCTGACGGATATTGTCTTCCAGTGCCAGGAAGGTCTCACGGTAATTTGGTAATGCCTGGCGCAGTTGTTGTTTGATGGTTTTAATTGCGCCTGGAATATCGTCAATCTGTAAGGAAGCCATGGTGTTCTCCTCGTGTTGCGGATGAGCAACGACGGACGGTTGTAGGGGACCGGGTAAGGCGTTATGGTTTTGTTGTTTTGACGTTAATGATTATCTGGATTTAATAGGGGAAAATAAAGGGATATCTTTCATTCGTAACTTCCTCATTTTCGTTTTTCGGAGATCTTTGTTTTTAGGAGACAGAAGCAATGAAGTTGGTAACTGAGCGTTTGACCCTGGAGTCGTTGACTGCCGATGACTGGCCGCTGTTTTTAAGCCTGTATAAGGATCCTGATGTGATCCGTTACATCTCCGACCCGTACAGCGATGAGGGCATCCTCAGTCGTTTCGAGGCCCGCTTACCAACCTGGGACAAGCATTTGGATCAATGGTTGTGCCTGGTGTTGCGAGAGAAAGAGAGCGGTGAAGTGGCTGGCATGACCGGTTTTCGTCCGATGTGGTTGCCTAATCAACAGGCGGAAGTGGGATACGCCTTGCTGCCGTCCGCGCAAGGTAAGGGCTATGGCAAGGAATCACTGCGTGCGGTGCTGGACTTTGGCTTTAATGGCTGCGGTTTCCATAAGCTGACTGCGACGGTGACCGCAGGCAATATTGCCTCGCGCCGGTTGCTGGAGTCCTGTGGCTTTCTGCTGGAAGGTACGCTGCGCGATAATTACCGGCTGGCGGGGCAGTGGCGTGATGACTGGCACTTCGGGCTGTTGGCGAGGGAATTTAAGGCCGGGGAATAAAAAAGTTGTACTGGGTCTCGACAAGCCAGTCGAGGCTGGGATATGTTCAATATCCGGTCAATCTTTAGGTTGGCCAGCGTCGCTCGGATGGTCCGGGCGCTAACGTCTCTTCGAGGTATCTATGGCTGATAATAGTCCGCAACGCCGTTTCACGCGTATTGAACGTCTTCCCCCTTACGTATTCAACATCACCGCCGAACTCAAGATGGCTGCGCGCCGTCGCGGCGAGGATATCATCGATTTCAGCATGGGCAACCCCGACGGGCCAACCCCGCCGCATATTGTGGAAAAGCTCTGTACCGTTGCCCAGCGTGACGATACCCATGGCTACTCCACTTCGCGGGGGATCCCGCGTTTGCGCCGTGCCATTTCACGCTGGTATGCCGATCGCTACCAGGTGGAGATCGATCCCGAAAGCGAAGCCATTGTTACCATAGGTTCAAAAGAAGGGCTGGCGCACCTGATGCTGGCGACGCTCGACCACGGTGATACCGTGTTGGTGCCGAATCCGAGCTATCCGATCCACATTTACGGTGCGGTGATTGCCGGCGCTCAGGTGCGTTCGGTGCCGCTGGTGGAGGGAGTGGATTTCTTTGGTGAGCTGGAGCGCGCCATTCGTGAAACCATTCCACGTCCGAAAATGATGATCCTCGGCTTCCCGTCAAACCCGACAGCCCAGTGCGTAGAGCTGGACTTCTTTGAACGCGTGGTCGCGCTGGCCAAACAGTACGACGTGCTGGTGGTCCACGATCTGGCCTATGCCGATATCGTTTATGACGGCTGGAAAGCGCCCTCGATTATGCAGGTACCCGGCGCTAAGGATATCGCGGTGGAGTTTTTCACCCTGTCGAAAAGTTACAATATGGCGGGCTGGCGTATCGGCTTTATGGTCGGTAATCCGGAGCTGGTCAACGCGCTGGCAAGGATTAAGAGTTATCACGACTACGGGACCTTCACCCCGTTGCAGGTGGCTGCCATTGCCGCGTTGGAAGGCGATCAGCAGTGCGTGCGGGATATTGCGGAACAGTACCGTCAGCGCCGCAATGTGCTGGTGAAAGGGCTGCATGAAGCGGGCTGGATGGTGGAAAACCCGAAAGCGGCGATGTATGTCTGGGCCAAAATCCCCGAGCCTTATGCGCATCTCGGTTCACTGGAGTTTGCCAAACGTCTGTTGGCGGAAGCCAAGGTGTGCGTATCGCCGGGCATTGGCTTTGGTGACTACGGTGACACCCACGTGCGTTTCGCGCTGATAGAAAACCAGGATCGTATCCGTCAGGCAGTTCGCGGCATCAAAGCCATGTTCCGGGCTGATGGGCTGATCAAACCGGCCAAGAGCAGCCCGGCAACCACCAAATAATCACTTCAGGCCGGCGTATTCACGCCGGTTTTTTACTGATGTTGGTTCGGTTGGGATTGCATCGGCGGCATGGCACACCGGCTACCACTCGCCGCTCGAAGAGTGGCAGGTACCGCAGTCGATAACACTCTGCGCCGCATGATGCCGGGGAAATAGCCCCATTCAGAAACAACAAAGGGGCGCTGTGCGCCCCTTTATCTATATTCCCGATCTTTATTCCCGGTTATGCCTTGGTTATGCAACCATCAGCATAAAGGTGCCAATCCATGTAACCAACATGAATGAAACGCCAAATACGAAATATTTCACTGAACAACTCCCTTCTGGAGTCCCTCGCAAGCCAATGATCCCGATTGTTGTGCTGAGTATTTTGTGGATAGTCGGTGGTGGAGAGGCGGATCCTTCAAGAGGAAGAACAACGTCCTTGACCACAGATTACCCGGTTGTCGTGCTTCAAAGTCCGTGAGGTAAAACATGAACCACGACAGGATCGGCGTTAATGTACTCCCAATCTCAGCCTGATTACAATACTGTGTTTTTGATCACACTTTTTGACGGTTTTTTAACCAGCCGTGACTGTTTCTAAACGATTTTTATTTACCTTTTTCATCAGGCAAAAAAGGATTAGCCCGCTGAAGCGGGCTTTATAATTATGCTTGCTGTGATGTTATGAAAAGGGATCAGGCGACGGCGTTGGCACCGGTCAGCAGGATGGCCCAGAAGACAAGGCAACACAGCAGAATTACGGCCCAGATATTGCGGCGGCTCCACTCCATTTTTAGCCTTCACTTTTTGCTCTTGATGATTCGGTAATGAACACATCGGCGAAAAATGGAGAAAATTTAGCCCCCGAATAAAATATTTTTCTTATTGCTGGCGGATCTCTGCTACCGAGGTTTGTACCTCATATCCCAACAGGTAAAGAGCCTGTTCCAGCGCTTCTACCTTGGAGGCATAGGCCACATCCAACAGGCGGTCCATTTGGCTGGCGTTAAAGCCCAGTTTACGCGCCAGGCTGGCTTTGGAAGTGGTATCGGCCAGCATAATGTTATGCAACTCGAGCTTGAGTTTAACCAGCACCGGCAGGTGGATCGCCAGCTCATCCGGCAAGGCACGAGAAGGGGGCGGTACCGGGCGGCCTTCTTCCATTTCCAGCGCGATAGCAATCAGCAGGCTTTCCTGTGCTTCCAGTTCGATGTCTTCACGCTTATAGCAGGCAGCCTGTTGCTGAGGAAAATCACGAAACTGAATCTGCCAGGCGTCGCTGTCGTTATCAAAGGTGTATTGGGCGGGGTAGTGGCAAGACATGGTATTTCCTGTTTGGGCCGGGAGTGGTGCGGCATTGTGACCGCTTGGCCCACAGATAGCCAGTGTTGTACCGGGTGGAGATGATAGTTGTTCTCATTGGCAGCAGGTATTGGTTGCCGTTGGTGCAGCTACTTACCCTAAGTCTTTCGTTGTTTCTGTGCTGTCCGTCACGTTTTCTTGAGTTTTGGCTTGTGGCGGTGTGATCGGCGACATAATCCGGTTTGTTCGCACCTGACAATGGATTAACATAACCCACACTTATCACTGGCCTGGCTTATATGGATATCCGATGCGTCATTTAGTTGTTCTTCTCCCTCTGCTTACCTTACTCACTGCCTGTAGCAGCGGGCCGAAGTCGACCCCAGCCACGCCTCAGGACAACACCGTGAAAGGCGGTTTTCTGCTGACACCAGCGCATTCCGGTCAGCCGTTGGGGGGCGATTTTGCCAACAATCCGAACACCGCCCGTTTTATCGATAAAATGGTGCAGGAACACGGTTTCGATCGGCAGCAGTTGCATGACGTGCTGGCCCAGGCCAGGCGGTTAGACTCTGTACTGCGGCTGATGGATCGTCAGGCGCCGACGCCAACGACCCAGGCACCGTCCGGCCCTAATGGTTCCTGGCTGCGTTACCGCAATAAATTTATTACGCCGGATAACGTGCAAAACGGCGTGCAGTTCTGGAATCAGTATCAGGACGCGCTGCAGCGTGCTTATCAGACCTATGGCGTGCCACCAGAGATCATTGTCGGCATTATCGGCGTTGAAACCCGTTGGGGCCGCGTGATGGGTAAAACCCGCATTATCGATGCGCTGTCTACCCTGGCGTTCGACTATCCGCGCCGTGCCGATTACTTTGCCGGCGAGCTGGAAACCTTCCTGTTGATGTCACGTACCGAAGGGGATGATCCGCTGGAGCTACGCGGCTCCTTCGCAGGCGCCATGGGTTACGGTCAGTTTATGCCGTCCTCGTTCAAGAGTTACGCGGTTGATTTCAACGGTGACGGCCACGTTAACCTGTGGGATCCGGTGGATGCCATCGGCAGCGTCGCCAACTACTTTAAAGCGCACGGCTGGACCAAGGGCGAACCTGTGGCCGTGCCGGCCAGCGGCCAGGCACCGGGGCTGGAAAATGGCTTTAAAACCCGCTATTCGGTGGCCAGTTTGTCGGAAGCTGGGCTGACGCCGCAAGGGTCGCTTGGTGGCAATCAGGAAGCCAGCCTGCTGCGCCTGGATATGGGGACCAGCTACCAGTATTGGTACGGTTTACCCAACTTCTACACCATTACCCGCTACAACCACAGTACCCATTATGCGATGGCGGTGTGGCAGTTGGGCGAAGCGGTGGGCCGTTCGGCGCGCGGCGGATTCTGATTGGGTTCCAAAACTGAAAAAGGCCGCGGAAGCGGCCTTTTTTACATCGGTAGCGATTAGAAATCGTAACGCAGACGCACCAGCGTCATATCGCCGAGGTTGTCAGTGCTTGACGTCAGCACGTGTTCCACATCGACGCGGAAACCGTAATCAAACTGTACGGTCACGCCCAGGCCGTTATCAATACGCTGATAATCGCGGCCGCTGACGTACTGCAAACGGTCGCCCATAAAGTACGGCATCACGGATTTCACCGCATATTGCCCTACCGGCACGGTGTAACCGGCCAGATATTCAATACCCCAGGCGTCACCGGCAAAGTAGTCGTTAACGTCGGCTTTTTTGGTGGTCAGGAAGTTGTTGTACCAGCCGCCGCCAAAGGTCAGCGTCCAGTTATCCGGTTTCCAGCTCAGCGCGGTACCCAGGATGTTCTGGTCATAATCTTTCGTAGCGTGGGTGGCAGGGTCACGCATCTCGGCGCGGGTATAGTTCCACGCGGTACCCCAGGTCAGGTCCGGCGTCAGGTGGTAATCCACACCCAATGAACCGCCGCCCTCGCGCTTGTAGCGCAGGCCATTCCCCGGCAGGTACTCGTTATCGCTGAACAGGTAAGAGGCATACACATCCGCATCGCCGAAGGTATTTTTGTACTTCAGCATTTTACGTGAACGGTAAGATCCGTCGTAATCCCCGTTGATGCCGTTCCCCGGAGCCTGGGCCAGCATGTCGTAATCCCAGATATCGGTTTTGGCGCCAACCACGTCGTAATACACGCTGTTTTGTTGGCCAAAGGTCAATTGTCCCCAGGTTTTGCTTTTCAAACCGGTGTACAACATGCGGCGGCTGGTGTTGTTGGCGCCCTCTGCATAGTGGTTATCCCAGTTGAACAGCGCAGGGATATTCACCCCCAGCTCGTAGTAGCTGATCCAGCTAATGTCGTCGAACAGGTAGTAATCGGCGGCGAAGCGGAAGCGGGTTCCGCCGTCAAAACCGTTACGCTTGTAAGAGCCTTTATCACCATCGCCGGTCATATTGTTGAACTGCGGACGGATGCTGCCGCCGACGGTAAAATTAAGACGGCTCAGCGGATCGCCCGCCTGTGGATCCTGCTTTAGCAGGGTAATTTCAGCCTGGGCGGCGAAAGAAGCACTGCCAACGATCAGTCCCAGAGCAATTGCCTGGGTTAATGCGCGCAATTTGTATGTCATTTTTTATCCCTGTGTGTACTTGCCGACCTCACTGAACCTTCTGGCATCAGTGATTTGCTCAGGAAATTTTCTGAGCGTTTTCATTGCTTTTAGCGTGGGTAAAGCGAAATGCATATGTAACACAATGTGCGTCACAAAAAGTTACTTTTCCTGCTAATTATTGGTTTTTTCTGTAACTGTCAGCAGGGAAGTGCCGCGATGCCGTCAGGCGGTGTAAAAACCTAACTTAATGGCGCAGCAATGACGATGATGTTCGGATGAATTCAGCTAACACGAAGGTTTATATTTTTCACTTGTCAGTGAATGGTATATGTCGTGTAATTTCATCGCGCAGAAAGATATTTAAATAAGCGGATATAACGTAATTGACCAAGCTGATATCTGCAAAATGGATAAGGTTAATAAGAGGCATGGAGAGGGCTATGAAAAAGTGTTTAATGTTGATTATTGGTCTGTTGCCATTACCCTTGATGGCGGCTGAGTCGCACGTTTGCCAGTCACAAGCTTATGATTATGCAAGTATTGGTAATCTTAGGCTGAGTGATGACACGGTCTTTACCTGTCGTGATATTGGGCGCGTCACCATCCCTGAGTTGGCCAAGCGGGGCTGGAAGGTGACCCACGTGGCGCAACAAACGGAATATACCGGTGAAGTCGACAGTGATAATGAAGTCATTAAGATGTACCAGGAAATAGTGGTTTATAAAGACTAACCTTTTATATTTTTCTCGGATTTATCCATCACCTTTTTATTAGCGGTGAGGGAAGGGTGTGTTTTTATTTAAGCGGCTTGAGGTGGTGTGATGAGTGCCAGAAAAAACATAGATAGCAGAGCTGCCGCCGCCATGATGATGATATGCGCCATATGGGGGCTGCAGCAGGTGGCGATCAAGGCCGCCGAGCCGGACATTTCTGCCGTACTGCAAATCGCCATTCGGTCGGGCATTGCCGCTTTGGCGGTTTATCTCCTGGCGCGTTACCGTCGCGAAAAGTTCGTGTTTGATCGCCCCACGCTGTTAGCAGGTCTGTGCGTCGGTTTTTTGTTCGCGTTGGAGTTCTTCTTTGTTTCCGAAGGGTTGCGCTATACCAGCGCATCGCATATGGCGGTCTTTTTGTATACTGCCCCCTTGTTTTCCGCCATCGGTCTGCATTTTGTTATCCGCCATGAGCGGTTGTCGTTGATACAATGGGTCGGTATTGCCATCGCTTTTGGCGGCGTGGTGCTCGCCATCTCCGGGATGAGTGACAGTTCGGGCGCAGAGAACTCATTGCGTGGCGATATTTACGGGCTGTTGGCGGGAATGTCATGGGGCGGCTCAACCATTGTCATTCGCACTACCGGGTTGGCAAACTGCTCATCAAAACAAACATTATTGTTTCAGCTCTCGGGAGCCTGCATTTTGTTATCTCTGCTGGCGATAACCACGCAGAGCGTTCATTTCAACCTGACGGCATTGGCCTGGACCAGCCTGATATTCCAAACGCTGGTGGTTTCTTTTATCAGCTATTTGATCTGGTTTTCTCTGCTGCGTCATTATCAGGCGTCCTCGTTGGGCATTCTGACCTTTATGACGCCTATTTTTGGTATTTTAGCCGGGGTAGTAATATTGGGGGAGCCGTTGCAGATTGAGTTTGTATTGGGTTCTATCCTGATCGTTTTAGGTTTGATTGTCGTGAGCTGTTCTTATTTATTTTATCTCAACAGAGGGATTGTACCTAAAATATAAACTATGGATGTTGATGTTAATACCTATCAAATAAGTTGTGAAAGCCAATTCACCATCACTATGCAAATATCGAAATATGCCTGGGGTTATCCTTTGATCACGCTCAGTGATAATGGCGATTTTTTTGTGGTGAAAAGTACTAAGCGCGGTCGGTTATCTAACCAGACGCCGGTCGAGATAATAAAGTTCTCCAATAACTATACTGTGGTATGGGATAACAGCCGCAAACATATTTATTACTCAAAGGCCGGGCAGTTATACAGCTGCGCACTCGATTTTTCTTATACTCCCAAGACTTGGTAATCCTTTTTAAACCACCGGCCAATGCCTCTGGCAATCAGACCAGAGGCTCTATTTTCATCATCCACTGTTTGAACGCGATAATTTTCGGCCACTGACGTTCGGATATGGTCGACACAAAATAGCAGTGTTCGCAGGGCAGGGTCATGTTGGTAAAGGGGATAATCAGCTCACCGCTTTTGATCCAGTCTTGCACCAGATTGAGTCGGCCCATGGCGACGCCAAGATGCTGTGTCGCCGCCAGCACCGCCAAATCTGAACGATCGAACTCCATGTTTTTACTGTCGGTATCCAGCCCTAAATCAAAATGTTGTGCCCAGGTCAGCCATTCGTCTTCACCCGAATTATATCGGTCATGCAACAGGGTGCAGTGCGCCAGGTTTTCAGGAGCATTGTAGAGGTCATGCGTTTTGGCGTATTGCGCAGTGCAGATCGGCACCATGGACTCCGACATAAAGGTTTCGTCCAGCTGTTTACCTGACGGCAGAAGCCCAAAGTACAGTGCTAAATCAACGCCCCGGTTGGCCAGGTTGATATTCTCCTGCCCGGTGAGAATGTTCAAATGAATGGTGGGGTACTGGGCAATAAATTCGCCGATCCGCGGAATCAGCAAGCATTGGACGATGGAGGGGTGGGAATAAATGGTCAGGGTGCCCGTCAGCTCTCGGTTTTTAATATCAAGAATTTCCTGAGTCAGGGCATCGAAGGAGTTGCTTAACGACCATTGCATCCGCTCTCCTTCCGGTGTGAGCGTAATTCTGCGGTGAAAACGTTGAAATAAAAGAAAGCCCAGCTCTTTTTCCAGCAGGTTGATTCTGTGACTTACAGCGCTGGGGGTAATTGACAGTTCTTCCGCCGCCAATGAAAAGGAGAGGTGACGAGCGACGCATTCAAAAGTATGCAACCGTGAAAATTGATAGCTGGTTAACGGATTGGCCCGTTGTGAATATTTCTTGTTGGGGAACATGCTATTACTCCATTCGCGACACAGAGCAATATTAACATTTTAATCAGTGGAACTAAAATACGATTTATTCTTGGATGACTGTGAGAATAGGGTTTTTGAGGTAAGGCAATGGTCACAGCCCATTGCCCTAAACTAACATGCCGAAATATATGACAGCTATGTGATAGCAATACGTGCTTTTTCCTACCACATCAAATCATCAGGAACAACAAAGTCGGCATAAGGATCTTCTTCGTCCTGTGCTTCCTGACTAAGCGCTGCATTTAACACAATACTGCTCGCATCACGTTGCGCAATTTTATCGGCCACGATCGCGGGTATAATTGCGTATTCGCTATCAACGCCATTCTCCGCAAGCAGACGCGCAATGGCGAGACGACCATTAATTAGCTGAGTTTGAGTCGTTTTATCCACATTGATATTTTTAATTAAATTATTGTCTGTGAAGTTATAGCTGATATTTCCCTTTGAAATAACGATCCTGTTCATTTCAATTAACTGTTTTACCTGAGCCTTATACTCTTTAGACAGGGCAGCTTGCTTTTGTTGCTCACTCAGCTGTTTATCACGTTCGATTTGTGCCTTTTTATTGACTTCCACCGCCTCTCTGGCCTCACGAGCCTGAACGCGTGATTTTTTAGCGGTTTTTTGCACTTTCGCCAGTTTCTTACTGTTGACCAATCCGGCTTTAAGCATCTGCTCTTGTAATGTTAGTTTTGTCATGTTCGTTTCTAAAATCGAGTAAATAGTATCTGCGATTATACCTTTAATCCTGGAATCTGTGCCAGATTGTGGGATGTGCTCACGCATCATGCTGATAACAGCGAAGTATTTAGACGACTAAAATGGTTTAAGGCCTTGTGTGGCGCGGTTTTTGCGGATTTCGATAGTGGGGGGTAATAGGCTTATGGTGTCCCCGACTGGAATCGAACCAGTAACTAGCCCTTAGGAGGGGCTTGTTATATCCGTTTAACTACGGGGACGCTGCGGGCTGGCAACCTGAGGCTGCCGGGGCAGTATACCTTTTTTTACCCGCAGAATAAGCGCTTAGCGGTGCGTTTGCTCATTCCATCGCCAATATGCACTGATTTTCGCGTGCTGCACTGACCGCGATCACGGTTTTCTCGCCCTGGCGGTCTGTTTTTCTGCCTCCAGCCGCGCCGCTTTGTTTTTATCGCTCATATCATTGCGGATCTGCGCATGGCTGATTAACGCAAAGATAAAGGTGCCGCCGATAATGTTGCCGGCCAGCGTCGGAATGGCGAACGGGTAGATAAAATTTTGCCAGGGGATGACACCGCTAAACACCAGATAAAGGATCTCTACCGATCCGACCACGATATGGGTCAGATCGCAGATCGCCACCAGATAGGTCATCAGGACGATCACCCAAATCTTGGCGGCCCCGGCGGAAGGGAACATCCACACCATGGTGGCGATGATCCAGCCGGCCAAAATACCGTTGGCGAACATTTCTGACGGTGAGTTTTGCATCACTTCTTCCGACAGGCTAACGAAGGCGCTGCGAGTGTTTTCATCAAAAATCGGCATGTGAATAAACGCCAGTGACACCAGCCCGGTGCCAATCAGGTTGCCGAGCAACACCACGCCCCACAGGCGAAACAGGATGACGAAATTTCTCGGCGTCGGTTTGTGCATGATCGGCAGTACGGCGGTTACGGTGTTTTCGGTAAACAGCTGCTGGCGGGCCATAATCACGATGATAAAGCCAAAGGTGTAGCCAATATTCTCGATAAAGAAGCGGCTGGGGTCGTCCGGCAAACGGGCGTGAAAAATACCCTTGGCCATCAGGGAGGCCCCCATCGACAGCCCGGCGGCCACCGCTGACCACAGCAAGGCCAGCCAGTCACGCTCCAGTTCTTTCTCACCCTCCATGCGGATCTGCTCATGCACCGCCGCCGCGCGTGAGGGCAGGTTCTGTTCCTTTACCTCGATTTCGCTCTTGCCCTGTTCATGCTCTTTGCTCTCCACCTGCAGAGGATCGTCGCTGTCCGTCTTCGGGCGCTGTTGTGAGTCGCTCATTATCTGCTCTCTCCTGAAACTGCTGCTGGGGTCACGGATTAAGCATAGCTGGCCCACCGATAGGCCGAAAGCCAGGTCGCAAATTGCAGAAAAAAGTAACAAGAGTTTAACGCCGCCGGTTTTTTCTTCGCATTATTGATCTGGGGCGCAATATTACCCCTATTGGAGTAGCTGAGTGCCCTGCGGCGGGCTACGTGCCGCAGATGGCTTATGCTATGATCGCTATCCCAAAGAAAAATATGAGTTCTCCGATGCTGGAAGCTAAAAATCTGAGTTGCGTCCGCGATGAACGCACCCTGTTTAGCGCGTTAAGCTTTACGGTGAAACCGGGCGATATTATTCAGGTGGAAGGGCCGAACGGTGCGGGCAAAACCAGCCTGCTGCGCATTTTGGCCGGCCTGGCGCGCCCGGAGGGCGGTGAAGTCCACTGGCACGGGCAAAATACGTTGCGCCATCGTGAACGTTACCATCAGGATTTGTTGTTCCTTGGCCATCAGCCGGGGATTAAAACCATGTTAACGCCCTTTGAGAACCTGCAGTTTTACCAGGCGGTGAGTAGCGTTCCCGATCGTCAGGCCATTTGGCAGGCGCTGGAGCAGGTAGGGTTAGTGGGTTATGAGGATTTACCGGTGGCGCAGCTTTCCGCCGGGCAGCAACGCCGGGTTGCCCTGGCGCGTTTGTGGCTCAGCGACAGCCCGTTGTGGATCCTGGATGAGCCGCTGACGGCCATCGACAAGCAGGGCGTGGCTGAATTAATTAGCCTTTTTGAGCAACATGCGCAGCAGGGCGGCATGGTATTGTTGACCACCCATCAGGATTTGGCCGGCGTAACTCAGGCGGTAGGTAAAATCAGCCTGACGGAAAACCGCATGGAGACTGTTTGATGTTTTTGACCGTATTGCGCCGCGAGCTGAAGATTGCCTTTCGCAAAGGGTCGGAAATCGTTAATCCGCTGTGGTTCTTTCTGATTGTTATCACGCTGTTTCCGTTAGGGATTGGGCCGGAGCCGCAGTTACTGGCGCGTATTTCGCCGGGGATTATTTGGGTCGCTGCGCTGCTGGCGGCGCTGTTGTCGCTGGAACGCTTGTTTCGCGATGACTTTCTTGATGGCTCGCTGGAGCAACTGCTGTTGTTGCCGACGCCGCTGCCAATGACGGTGTTAGGCAAAGTATGTGCTCACTGGGTGGTAACAGGCCTACCCCTGTTAATCCTGTCGCCGCTGGTGGCGTTGCTGCTGTCGTTGGATATCAATACCTGGCTGGCGGTGGCATTTACGCTGCTGCTGGGTACGCCGACGCTGAGTCTGATTGGCGCTATCGGCGTGGCGCTGACCGTCGGGCTGCGCAAGGGCGGCGTGCTGCTTAGCCTGCTGGTGCTGCCGCTGTATATCCCGGTGTTGATATTTTCCACCGCGGCCATCGATGCCGCCTCTATGGGGATGCCAATAGACGGTTACCTGGCGATTCTGGGCGCCATGCTGGCGGGCAGCATCACGCTGGCACCGTTCGCTACCGCAGCAGCGCTGCGAGTGAGCGTGCACTAGCTAACATATTGAAATGCGGGTTAACGCCATCAAGAGCGTGTTGCACCGCACCAGTAATTTTCGTCGCCTTGGTCAACAGGGCGGCCACCGTATAAATTTACCGTGAGCAATGACGACAATGTGGAAATGGTTACATCAGTTTGCCCAGCCTGAACGGCTGTATCGTGTCTGTGGCCGCTTTATCCCCTGGCTGGGGCTGGCCGGAGCGGCCTGCCTGCTGTTGGGTTGGGTATGGGGCTTTGGTTTCGCACCCAAGGATTATCAGCAGGGCGACAGCTTCCGCATCATGTATATCCATGTGCCGGCCGCCATGTGGTCGATGGGGATCTATGGCTCCATGGCAGTAGCGGCATTTATCGGCCTGGTGTGGCAGATGAAAATGTCCGATACGGTGGTGGCGGCGATGGCGCCGGTCGGCGCGGTATTTACCTTTATTGCCCTGGTCACCGGTTCTGCCTGGGGCAAGCCGATGTGGGGCACCTGGTGGGTGTGGGACGCACGCCTGACCTCCGAGCTGGTGTTGCTGTTCTTGTATATCGGCATTATCGCGTTGTACAACGCCTTTGAGGATCGCCGCCTGGCGGGCCGCGCCGCCGGTATTCTGGTGCTGGTGGGGGTGGTGAACATCCCGATTATTCATTTCTCGGTCGAATGGTGGAACACGTTGCATCAGGGGTCGACCAATATGCAACAGAGCATCGCGCCAAGCATGCGCACCCCGCTGCGCTGGGCGATCCTCGGCTACCTGCTGTTCTTCATTACTCTTACTTTGATGCGCCTGCGCAATTTGATTTTGTCTCAGGAAAGTCAGCGTCCGTGGGTCGCCGGGCTGGTCAATAAGGAGCGCCAACCATGAATGCCGCATTTACTTCCTGGCAGGCGTTTTTCGCCATGGGGGGCTACGCCTTCTACGTCTGGCTGGCGGTGGCCGTTACGCTGCTCTCGCTGCTGGGCCTGGTGGCGCATACTTTCTGGCAGCGC
Source organism: Serratia sp. BIGb0163 (assembly GCF_024809935.1). NCBI lineage: Bacteria > Pseudomonadati > Pseudomonadota > Gammaproteobacteria > Enterobacterales > Yersiniaceae > Serratia > Serratia sp. BIGb0163. The sequence goes on along the minus strand of NZ_JANUDZ010000005.1, from coordinate 257,527 downwards.
CGGCAATTGCTCGATGAGATCGGCCGCCGTCAGGCGCGCGAACGACGCATTCGTCAGTCGCAGCAGTCGAAACAAAAATCCGCCAACCCGCGGGAGAAATCATTGTGAATCCACGTCGTAAAAGTCGCTTGTATCTGGCGATCGTAGTGCTGATCGGCGTTGCGCTTACCGCGACCCTGATGCTGTATGCGCTGCGCTCCAACATCGATCTGTTTTATACCCCGAGCGAAATTCTGCAGGGCAAGGGCGAAAATCATGAAAAGCCGGAAGTGGGCCAACGCCTGCGTATCGGCGGCATGGTGATGCCTGGTTCGGTAAAACGCGATCAGAAAACGCTGCAGGTCAGCTTCAAGGTCTACGATGCGCGCGGTGCCATCGATGTCACCTACACCGGTATTTTGCCGGACTTGTTCCGTGAGGGGCAGGGCGTGGTGGCGCAGGGCGTATTGGGCGAAGGCAACGTGGTGAACGCGCGCGAAGTGCTGGCGAAACACGATGAAAAATACACTCCGCCGGAGGTGGCCGACGCAATGAAAGAAAACCATAAGGGGCCGGCTTCGGCTTACGCCACCCCGCAGAACGAGGGCGCTAAATCATGATGCCGGAAACGGGAAGTTTTCTGCTGTGTCTGGCGCTGGCGATTTCGCTACTGCTGAGCATTTACCCGCAGTGGGGCGCAGCGCGTCAGGATCGCCGCATGATGGCGGTGGCGCGTCCGCTGACCTACGGCATGTTTGCCGCTATCGCGCTGGCGTTCATCTGCCTGGTGCATGCCTTTGTGGTCAATGATTTTACCGTGGCTTATGTGGCCGCCAACTCCAACACGCAACTGCCGGTGTATTACCGCATCGCCGCCACCTGGGGCGCCCATGAAGGGTCACTGCTGCTGTGGGTGTTGCTGCTCAGCTGTTGGTCACTGGCGGTGGCGTTGTGCAGCCGTGCGATGCCGCAAGACGCGGTGGCGCGCGTGCTGTCGGTGATGGGCATGATTACCGCGGGTTTCCTGCTGTTCATTATCATGACCTCCAACCCGTTCACCCGTACCTTGCCGAATTTCCCGATCGACGGCAGCGACCTCAACCCGCTGTTGCAGGACATCGGCCTGATTTTCCACCCGCCATTGCTGTACATGGGCTATGTCGGCTTCTCGGTGGCCTTTGCTTTTGCTATTGCCTCACTGATGGCCGGCCGGCTGGATACCGCCTGGGCACGCTGGTCGCGGCCCTGGACTACCGCGGCCTGGGTGTTCCTCACCATGGGTATCGTGCTGGGCTCTGCCTGGGCTTATTACGAACTGGGCTGGGGCGGCTGGTGGTTCTGGGATCCGGTAGAGAACGCTTCATTTATGCCGTGGCTGGCCGGTACGGCGCTAATGCACTCGCTGGCGGTGACCGAAAAACGCGGGACTTTCAAGGCCTGGACGGTGCTGCTGGCGATTACCGCCTTCTCGCTGTGCTTGCTGGGTACCTTCCTGGTGCGTTCCGGCGTGCTGGTGTCGGTACACTCCTTTGCCTCCGATCCGGCGCGCGGCATGTTTATCCTCGCCTATCTGGTGATTGTGATCGGCGGTTCGTTGCTGCTGTACGCGGTCAAAGGCGGCCAGGTGCGCAGCCGGGTGCAGCATGAAACCTTCTCGCGTGAAACCTTCCTGTTGGGCAACAACGTACTGTTGATTGCCGCGACGCTGGTGGTATTGCTGGGTACGCTGTTGCCGCTGGTGCATAAACAGCTTGGCCTGGGCAGTATTTCTATCGGCGAGCCGTTCTTCAATACCATGTTTACCTGGCTGATGGCCCCGATGGCCTTGCTGATGGGCATCGGCCCGTTGGTGCGCTGGCGCCGTGATGAACCGACCAAGCTGTGGCGTCGCCTGAGCGTGGCGCTGGTGATTACGCTGTTGCTGTCAGTCCTGTTGCCGTGGCTGCTGCAAGACAGCATCGCCGGTATGACGGTGGTGGGGCTGATTATGGCGGTCTGGGTCATTATCCTGACGCTGATGGAACTGCACGAACGTGCTACTCATCGCCACGGTTTTTGGCGTGGCCTGAGCCATCTTTCCCGCAGTCACTGGGGCATGGTGCTGGGTCACCTTGGCGTCGCGGTGACGGTAATCGGTATTGCCTTTAGCCAGAACTACAGCGTGGAACGCGACGTCCGCATGAAGGCTGGCGACAGCGTGGATATCCATAACTATCACTTTGTGTTCCGTGATGTGCACGATATCCGTGGGCCGAACTATACCGGCGGCGTCGGTATCATCGACGTCACGCGTAACGGCAAGCCGGAAGCGACGCTGCACGCGGAGAAACGCTACTACAGCGTGGCGCGCAGCATGATGACCGAAGCGGCCATCGACGGTGGCTTCAGCCGTGACCTGTATGCGGCACTGGGCGAAGAGCTGGACGACGGCTCCTGGGCCGTGCGGTTGTACTATAAACCCTTCGTACGCTGGATCTGGTTCGGTGGGGTATTTATGGCGGTCGGCGGCATCCTGTGTATTCTCGACCCGCGCTACCGGATGAGCAAAAAACTCAAGCGTGAAGGCAAGCTGGAGGAGCAGGCATGAACCGTAAACTGCTGTTTATCCCGTTAATCCTGTTCCTGCTGCTGGTGGCGGCGTTTATGGTGCAACTGACGCGCAATGCCGGTGGCGAGGATCCGACCATGCTGGAGTCGGCGTTGATCGGCAAACCGGTTCCGCCCTTCAAACTGGAATCGCTCGAAAGCCCCGGCAAGACTTACGATCAGGCGGTGCTGCGCAATGGCAAACCCATGCTGCTGAACGTCTGGGCCACCTGGTGCCCGACCTGCCGTGCCGAACATCAATATCTCAATACGTTGGCCGCGCGCGGTATCCGCGTAGTGGGGCTGAACTATAAAGACGATCGCAGCAAGGCGGTGACCTGGCTAAATTCGCTGGGTAACCCTTATGCGCTCAGCCTGTATGACGGCGACGGCATGCTGGGGCTGGATCTGGGCGTGTATGGCGCGCCGGAAACCTTCCTGATCGACGGACAAGGCATTATTCGCTATCGCCACGCCGGGGATATGAATGAGCGCGTCTGGCAGCAGGAAGTGTTGCCGCTGTACAAAAAATACGGGGGTGAGGCATGAGGCTGATGACCCTGGTCTTCGCTCTGCTGCTGAGCTGGAGCGCGGCTGCGGCTATTGATACCTATCAGTTCAAATCGGTGGAGCAGGAACAGCAATACCGTGAACTAACCGAGCAGCTGCGCTGCCCGAAATGCCAGAACAACAGCATTGCCGACTCTAACGCCATCATTGCGGCGGACATGCGCACCAAGGTGTATGAGCTGATGATGCAGGGGCAGAGTAAGCCGCAGATCATCGATTACATGGTGGCGCGCTACGGCAATTTCGTCACCTACGAACCACCGGTGACGCCGGCGACGCTGATCCTGTGGCTTGGCCCGTTGCTGTTTGTGCTGATCGGCGGGGCGGTAGTGATACTGCGCACTCGCCGTCGCCGCGCCGGTGCTGCTAACGCTAACGATGAATTCTCCGAGCAGGAGCAACAGCGTTTGGCAGCGCTGCTGAAAGAGACTGACAGGAAGAAACCCTAATGGCTTTTTGGCTGATTATTATTGTATTGCTGGTCGGCGCTGCGGCGTTACTGGTGGTGCCGGCGATGCGTCAAAGTGACAAAAGCACTGCCGCTAGCCGCGATACGCTGAATAAAGCATTTTATCAGGATCGTCTGCACGAACTGGAGCAGGACGAGGATCAGGGCGTGGTTACCGAGCGTCCGGAGATGGTGAAGGAACTGCAGCAAAATCTGCTCAATGATATCCCCGGTCAACAGGACGTGCAGGCGAAGCCGATCAACCGTTGGGCACTGGTGCCCGGCGTAGCGTTACTGGTGGTGGTCACCCTGGGGTTCTATCTGAAAACCGGTGGGTTGGCGCAGGTGCTGGACTGGCAGCAGGTGGAAGCTCAAATGCCGGAACTGCGCGCTCGGGTTAGCAATGAGCGCGCCCAACCGCTGAGCATGGAAGAGATTGCTCGTCTCGGCCTGGGGCTGCGTACTGCGTTGCAACAGGACGACCGCAATATCAACGACTGGATGATGCTGGGCCGGGTCGGCATGGCATTGAATAACGCCACCACCGCCACTCAGGCATTCGCCCATGCTTATCAACTCGATCCGAATAGTCTGGAAGTGCGCCTCGGTTATGCGGAAGTCTTGACGCGCTCCAACGATCCAGAGGATAACAAGCAGGCCACCCAGATGCTGCGCAAGATGATCGCCGAAGATCATACCAATCTGCGCGTGTTGAGCCTGTTGGCGTTTAATTCCTTTGAGCAGGGCGATTTCAAGCAGGCTATTGGTGCCTGGCAGGTCATGCTGAAACTGTTGCCGGCCAATGATCAACGCGCCGAAGTGATAAAGCGCAGTATTGCACAAGCAAAAACACAGGCAGGCGGAGAAACTGTTAAACTTGGCGTTAACGTGACGTTATCGCCGCAGGCGACTAACGCTTTGCCGCCGCAGGGGACGCTGGTAATCTCGGTGACCGATGGTGCCAATCCGGTGCCGGTGGCGGTAAAACAACTGCCTTTAAGCCGTTTCCCCCTGTCATTCTCTCTGGATGACAGCAATGCCATGATGCCTGAGCGGCTGCTTTCGGCCCAGCATCAGGTCAAGGTGCGGGTGCGGATTTCTCAGGACGGTCTGGCCACGCCGCAGGCGGGTGACTGGTTCGGTGAGAGTGCGCTGCAGAATTTCAGCGGTAAAGAGCAGATTGACGTTCAGATAAACAAACAGGTCCCCTGAATAAAAAGACCGAACGTGTTTTCATGGAGAAGAATATGAACTTTCGCCTGACTGGGCTGGCTTTCACAACGGTGTTATTGGTGGGCTGTGCCAGCACGCCACAAGATGAACCACAAGGGCGATCCGATCCTCTGGAAGGATTTAACCGGACGATGTTCAACTTTAACTATAACGTCCTGGATCCGTATGTCCTGCGCCCGGTGGCCGTGGCCTGGCGTGACTACCTGCCGATGCCGGCGCGTAATGGCATCAGCAACTTCACCTCCAACCTGGAAGAGCCGGCCAGCATGGTCAACTCCTTCCTGAAAGGTGATCCGTACAAGGGGATGATCCACTTTAACCGTTTCTTCCTCAACACCCTGTTGGGGATGGGCGGCCTGATCGACGTGGCTGGCATGGCTAACCCGAAACTGGCACGCGAAGAGCCGAACCGTTTCGGCAGCACTCTGGGGCACTACGGTGTCGGCTATGGTCCTTATGTGATGTTGCCGGGCTATGGCAGTTTCACCCTGCGTGAAGAGGGCGGTGACTGGGCAGATGACCTTTATCCGGTGCTGAGCTACCTGACCTTCTGGATGTCGGCAGGCAAGTGGGTGGTTGAGGGGATTGAAACCCGTGCCGAGCTGCTCGATTCCGACGGCCTGTTGCGTAACTCTTCCGATCCATACCTGATGGTGCGTGAGGCTTACTTCCAGCGCAACGATTTCCTGGCGAACGGCGGTTCACTGAAACCGGAAGTTAACCCGAACGCCCAGGCGATCCAGGGTGATTTGGACGAGATCGACTCGCAATAACCTCGGTTAGCGAACAGAAACAACCCGTCGACTGGCGGGTTTTTTTTCGCCCGCAAATAGTAGGCAATAAAAAAGCGCCCCGCAGGGCGCTTTGGCTTCATCGTCGAAAGGATTAGAAGCGGTAGTTGAAGTTGGCGCCGTACAGCCAGGCCTTGCCCACGGATTCGAAGGTGTATGGACCTTCTTTGATGGTGACTTTCTGGCCGTGCATGTAGGAAACACCGACGTCAACAGAGGCGTCTTTGTTGAATGCGTAGCTGGTACCTGCGCTCAGCCAGAAGCGGTCCTGATCCGGGATAGAGATAGAACGGTTCTGGGCCGGCACCGGGCTGTCATCAAAGGCGATACCGGTACGGAAGGTCCAGTTATCATCATAGAAGTAGGTGGTACCCAGCGCGATACGGTAAGCGTCTTTAAAGCCTTCATGCTTCTCAAACAGCGTTTGACCATTGTTGCCGGTAGCTTTCAGCTCCTGGAACTGGCTCCAGCTGGTGTAAGCCAGGCTGTAGTGGATGGCCCACTGCGGTGCAACCTTGTTGTAACCCGAGATTTCCCACATTTCCGGCAGGTTCAGGTCCAGAGAGCCTGGGATGGTGGTGCCGTCGGTGCCCATAGGCAGACCGAGAGCGCCCAGCAGCGGGTTATAGGCGGATGGCAGGCTGCTCTTGTAGTCGCCGTCAAACTTGATTTTGACTTCGGAACGGTAGGTGAAACCGTAACGGTTGTTTTCATCTACTTCATACAGAATGCCGGCGTTCCAGCCAAAGCCCCATTTGTCACCCTTCAGGTGAGAAATTTGGGTATCCGCCGGGATCTGTGATACCGGGCCCGCCAATTGCGGAGGCAACTGGCCAGAGCCTGCGATCAATTTCGGCAATTCGCCGGCATAACGCTCGAGCTTGGCTTTGGCGTAAACCGCATCGAAGCCCAGGCCGAAGCTGAATTGTTGATTGAGGCGATAAGCACCGCTCAGGTTCAGGTTCACGGTGGTCAGATCGGTTTTACCACCGTAAGCCCCGGCGGTGTAACCGTCGTTGAATTCGGTCGCCAAGCCGTAGTTGCTGGTGACAGAGCCGCCTACGGCAAACTGATCGTTAATCGGTTGAACATAATGCAGGTTTGGCACCCAGGCGGTAGGGGCGATGTTCTTGGAGTCAAGGCTGGCACCGGAAGGTGACTTGCCGGTAATGTCCACGTCCGGATCGATAAATACCGCGCCAAGGGAGAGTTCCGGGCGGGTGTACATCATCAACAGGGCCGGGTTACGGCTGGCGGAAGCCGCGGTATCTGCCATGGCGCCTTCGCCAGAATACGAACGTCCTAAACCAGCTGATGAAAACTCATTCAGCTGGAATCCTGCGGCAGACACGTTTGAAGAAATAATTGCCACTGCAGCTGCGAGAGCTGATTTAGTAAATAGGTTTTTCTGGCTCATGACCAAAACCTCATTATGTGTTTATTATTTAAACATGTTACATAAGGTAACAAGGAAGCGCGCGATTGTAGGGTCCGATCTCATTCAGACAAATCAGACCAGTGGCTGAATTATAGGTCCGACCTGTGAGAATGTTGCAACATTGTTTTTGAAATATTTCCAAATTGATATCAAAAGAGAGATCTGGCTAACAAAAAACCAGTGGTACATAACAAAATTCTTACCATTCCTTAGCAGACAACGATTTTCATTTGTGATTTCCATCACTTAAAACACCTATAAAAAGTAAGTGCTAGTGATCGGTTTCGCCACAGAGTAAAATAGACACAGAATCTTGTATCTTTGCGCCAGCGTTTAAATGGCAATTTGGATGCGCGTAATGGCGGTCCCTGAGGAGAATTAACCATGTCAAATTCACTTAATAAATGTAGCGCCCAGGAAACTGCCGCTTGTTGCTGTGTTGACGTTGGCACCGTCATGGACAATACCGATTGCACCGCGTCCTACAGCCAGGTGTTTACCAATCAGCAGGATGCAGAGAAAATGTTGGCCGCGTTGACTGAAAAAGCCCGGGGTGTGGAATCTGATCCTTGCGACATCAGCAGTAGCATTAAACCGGTTGACGGTGGTGTAGAACTGGTGGCTGATTTCACCTTTGCCTGCCAGGCAGAAACCTTTATTTTCCAGCTCGGCCTGCGTTAATTGCTGCTTTAAAAGGGTGCGGGGCTTACCCGCACCTTCACCTGTCCGATAATCCCTCGCTGGAAAGTTGCTCCTGCTCTCAGTTTTCGCTTCTGACGGTTTGCCAAATGTAAACATTTGGTTAACAATGGCCCCATCAGGTCAGACCTCTTTTGGCCGTTGTGCTGACGTTATTCTCTTCAGGAGCGTTTATGAGTAAGGCACTGCCGTTGGTGACCCGTCACGGTGACCGTATTGCGATTGTAAATGGACTGCGCACCCCCTTTGCCAAACAGGCGACCGCTTATCACGGTATTCCGGCGGTAGATTTGGGTAAAACGGCGGTGAGTGAACTGTTGGCCCGCACTGGCATCGATCCGGCGTTGATCGAGCAATTGGTGTTCGGCCAGGTGGTGCAAATGCCTGAAGCGCCGAATATTGCGCGTGAAATCGTGCTCGGCACCGGCATGAGCGTGCATACCGATGCCTACAGCGTGTCGCGTGCCTGCGCCACCAGTTTCCAGGCGATTGCCAACGTGGCAGAGAGCATTATGGCCGGTAGCATCAGCATCGGTATTGCCGGCGGCGCTGACTCTTCTTCCGTTTTGCCTATTGGCGTCAGCAAAGCGCTGGCACGCATGCTGGTGGACGTTAACAAGGCCCGAACCCTGTCACAGCGCCTCAAATTGTTCAGCCGACTGAAGTTCCGTGACCTGATGCCGGTTCCCCCGGCGGTAGCGGAATACTCTACGGGTCTGCGAATGGGCGATACCGCCGAACAAATGGCGAAAAGCCACGGCATCACCCGTGAAGAGCAGGATGCGTTGGCGCACCGCTCGCATCAGTTAGCGGCCAAAGCCTGGGAACAGGGGCTGCTGCACGATGAGGTGATGACCGCCTACGTGCCGCCGTATCGCACCCAAATTAGCGAAGACAACAACGTCCGCAAAGACTCCAGCCTGGCTTCCTACGCGAAGCTGAAACCGGCATTTGACCGCAAGCATGGCAGCGTTACCGCAGCCAACAGCACCCCCCTGACCGACGGTGCGGCGGCGGTACTGATGATGAGTGAATCGCGGGCGAAAGAGCTGGGCTTACAACCGCTGGGCTACCTGCGCAGCTTTGCCTTCTCCGCCATCGACGTGTGGGAAGATATGTTGCTTGGGCCGTCCTATGCTACACCGCTGGCGTTGGATCGCGCCGGTATCGGCCTGGCGGATCTGACGCTTATCGACATGCATGAAGCTTTCGCCGCACAAACCCTGGCCAACCTGAAGATGTTTGCCAGTGACGAGTTTGCCCAGCAAAAATTGGGTCGCAGCCGGGCGATTGGTGAAGTGGATATGGATAAATTCAACGTATTGGGCGGCTCGATCGCCTATGGCCACCCGTTTGCCGCTACCGGCGCGCGCATGATCACCCAAACGCTGCACGAGCTGAAACGCCGTGGTGGCGGGCTGGGGTTGACCACCGCCTGCGCGGCCGGAGGGTTAGGGGCCGCAATGATCGTAGAGGTGGAATAATGAGTTTTGAAAACGCATTGCACGAACAGCGAGCCAAACCCTCAGCCTTTCAGCTGACGATACGTCCGGACAACATAGGCGTGATCACCATTGATGTCCCCGGCGAGAAGGTCAATACGCTGAAGGCCGAGTTTGTCGAACAGGTCAACGACGTACTGATCCGCGCGCAGCAGCATCCAGCGCTGGAAGGGCTGGTGATCGTTTCCGGCAAGCCGGACTCGTTTATTGCCGGTGCGGATATCACCATGATTGCCGCCTGTACCACAGCCAAAGAAGCCGAAACGCTGGCGAAAAAAGGCCAAAGCACCCTGGCACAGATTGCGGCATTCCAGGTTCCGGTCGTGGCAGCCATTCACGGTGCCTGCCTGGGTGGCGGCCTGGAGCTGGCTTTGGCCTGCCACGGCCGCGTCTGCTCACTGGATGATAAAACCGCACTCGGCCTGCCGGAAGTTCAGTTGGGTTTGCTGCCGGGATCCGGCGGCACTCAGCGCTTGCCGCGGTTGATTGGTGCCAGCAAGGCGCTGGACATGATCCTGACCGGCAAACACATTCGGGCGCGCCAGGCGCTGCGTCTGGGGCTGGTGGACGACGCGGTGCCGCAATCGATCTTGCTGCAGACCGCCATCGAACGAGTCAAACAGGGCTGGCAGAGCCGACGCGAATTGCCATGGCAGGAGCGTTTGCTCAACGGCCCCTTGGGTAAAAGCCTGCTGTTCAGCATTGTACGCAAGAAAACGCTGGCGAAAACGCACGGTAACTATCCGGCGGCGGAGCGCATTATTCAGGTGGTGCGTACCGGCCTGGATAGTGGTATCGCCAGCGGTTATGAAGCCGAGGCCAGAGCCTTCGGCGAGCTGGCTATGACCCCGCAGTCAGCGGCGTTACGCAGCCTGTTCTTTGCCTCTACCGCGTTGAAGAAAGAGCGCGGTGGCAATGCGCAACCTCACGCATTGCATCGTATCGGTATCCTCGGTGGCGGCTTGATGGGCGGAGGGATTGCCTGCGTGACCGCTACGCGCGGCGGCCTGCCGGTACGAATTAAAGACGTTAACGAAACGGGCATTAACCACGCATTAAAATACAGCTGGGATGTGCTCAGCAAACGGGTTCGCAGTAAACGCATGCGCCCGGCAGAGCGACAAAAACAGATGATGTTGATCTCCGGCTCGACCGATTACAGCGGTTTTGATCGGGTGGACGTGGTAATTGAGGCGGTGTTTGAAGATTTGTCACTCAAGCAGCAGATGGTAGCCGAAATCGAACAACACGCGGCCCCGCACACTATTTTTGCCTCCAATACCTCATCGCTGCCGATTGGCCAGATTGCCGCCAAGGCGCAGCGGCCGGAGCAGGTGATCGGCCTGCATTATTTCAGCCCGGTCGATAAAATGCCGCTGGTGGAGGTGATCCCCCATGCCACGACCAGCGAAGAAACCATTGCCACCACCGTGGCGTTGGCGCACAAGCAGGGCAAGACGGCGATTGTGGTTGCCGATCGCGCCGGTTTCTACGTTAACCGCATTTTGGCTCCTTATATAAATGAAGCAGCGCGTTGTCTGTTGGAAGGTGAGCCGATCGAATCTCTGGACAAGGCGCTGGTCGATTTCGGCTTCCCGGTCGGGCCAATAACCCTGCTCGATGAAGTGGGTATTGACGTCGGTACCAAGATAAGTCCGGTACTGGTGGAGCAGTTGGGGCCGCGCTTTGCCGCCCCGGCGGCCTTCGATGCGGTGCTGAAAGACGGACGTAAAGGGCGCAAGAACGGCCGTGGCTTCTATCTGTATCCGAGCGAAGGCCAGCAACGTCAGCGGCACAAACGTGCCGATACCTCGGTATATATTCTGCTTGGCATTACACCGAAGTCGCATTTGCAGCAGGCGGTTATTGCCCAGCGCTGCGTGATGATGATGCTGAACGAAGCGGCGCGCTGTCTGGATGAAGGTGTGATCCGTAGCGCACGCGACGGTGACATCGGCGCAGTGTTCGGCATTGGCTTCCCACCGTTCCTTGGCGGGCCATTCCGTTATATGGATCAGCTGGGCGTCGAGAAGGTGGTTAAAACGCTGGAGTACCTGCAGCGCCAGCACGGGGAATATTTTGCGCCCTGTGAACGTTTGCAGCGCATGGCCCAGCAGGGCGAGCGCTTCTATCCGCAGGGGTCTTGAGCAGCGCGGTGACGTGATTTGTACTAGAGTAGGAGCAAGGGGCTTTGTGATCGTTATCACTCCTTGCACTACCGGCAATTCCACTCGCTGTACAGGGGGATAGGGACGAGGTAACGTAGCCCGATGGCGGTGTAAAACTGGCCGCCATCAATAAAATTCATGTTGAGAAGGTTAAAATTTAACCTGTTGAATTGGTTGTTATGTGAGCATTGAATTCGTGTCGAGACGCCTTTGATGTAAAAAACAGCGTTTTCTTTACGTGAACTTTCAGGCAAAATGCCCGGCCGCCATAGAGAGACGGCGCGTTATCGTTTCAAAGCTTTTGCTTTGGGGTTGTAAAACTCGGCGATACAGCACGCTCGGCGTTTCTGTATAGCGTTATTTTGTCAACAACAGCGGTGCAATATGCAAGTTTTGATTATGCGTCACGGAGAGGCGGCACTCGATGCGGCCAGCGATTCGGTAAGACCTCTTACTGTTTGTGGCCGTGATGAGTCACGTCAGATGGCGGCCTGGTTAAATACCAAGTCTGTGGATATTGAACGAGTGCTGGTCAGCCCCTATCTGCGGGCCGAGCAGACGCTGGCCACGGTGCGCGAAGCCTTGACCTTGCCGGCGAGCGAAGAAGTGCTGCCTGAGTTGACGCCGGGCGGGGACGCCAGCCAGGTGGGCAGTTATTTGCAGGTGCTGGCACAGCAGGGGATCAGCTCGGTGCTGATTGTCTCTCACTTGCCGCTGGTGGGTTACCTGGTGGCTGAGCTTTGCCCGGGTGAATGTCCGCCGATGTTTGCCACCTCGGCAATCGCCAACGTTGATTTGGCGGCAGACGGTAGCTACGGTAAATTTGAATGGCAGGTCAGTCCGTCGCAGGTGATGGCTAAAGTGTAGGGGCCGCAGGCCGGTTCCAAACAAAAGGGCGATGTTAAATATCGCCCTTTTGTCATTTCTGCAGTTTACTCGGCCAGTTCGACCAGCAGCAAGATGGCCGCGGTCCCGCCCCATTCCTTGGGCGCCTGGTGGAACACCAATACGTCGGGATGCTGCGCCAGCCACAGCGGTGTTTGCTGTTTAAGGATATGCTTGCCGTGGCCGTGCATCACACAGGCACAGTGCACGTGTTCGCGGCGGCAAGCGGCGATCAGTGCGCCCAGTTCCTGCTTGGCCTGCATTTGGGTCAGGCCGTGCAAATCGAGAAACAGCTCCGGTGAATAGTCACCGCGGCGCAGTTTTTTCAGCTCAAAAGCACTGTAACCTGGGCGAACATAGCGCGTCGGGCCTTCCTCTTCCAACTGCGGTTGGTATTCATCCGAGAAATAATGACTGGCGTCCACCTGTTCCTGCAGCAGGCGCTGCGGGGCAATCTGTTTGGTTTTTGGCTTGGGTTTACGGTGGACAATGGTGTCCTGACGCAGCTTTTTTGCGTCTACTACCGACTCTCTGAAGAGCTGCAATTCATCTTTGCTCAGAGGGTGCTTGTTCTTCATTTTTCATTCACCGGAAATCATTTATCGCGGTAGTTTACCGTGTCGCGGGTATCTGTCGACGCAAAATTCGCGCCAAAATGAAAAGCGCAAGGGGTTAGCGTGATTTGTCGCGGGCTTCATGGCAAACTATGCGGCTAAATCATGAATCACAGTGCCTGCCGGAGGGCAAATTGGACAAAATTTTCGTCGAGGAAGCAGTGAATGAACTGCACACCATTCAAGATATGCTGCGTTGGACAGTAAGCCGTTTTAACGCCGCCGATATCTACTATGGTCACGGAACCGATAATCCGTGGGACGAAGCGGTGCAATTGGTGCTGCCAAGCCTGTTCCTGCCGCTGGATATTCCAGAGGACATGCACACTGCACGTTTGACCTCCAGCGAACGCCACCGCATCGTTGAACGCGTGATCCGCCGCGTCAATGAGCGTATTCCGGTAGCCTACCTGACCAACAAAGCCTGGTTCTGCGACCTGGAGTTTTATGTCGATGAGCGCGTGCTGGTACCGCGTTCCCCGATTGGCGAACTGATCAACGATCGCTTCAGCGCACTGATCCCTCATTCGCCGAGCCATATTCTCGACATGTGTACCGGCAGCGGCTGTATTGCCATTGCCTGCGGCTATGCTTTCCCGGATGCGGAAGTGGACGCGGTAGACATCTCCGCCGACGTGCTGGCGGTGACCGAGCGCAATATTCAGGCGCTGGGCGTTGAACAGCAGGTGACTCCGATCCGTTCCGATCTGTTCCGCGATCTTCCGGCGATCCAGTACGATCTGATTGTCACCAACCCACCGTACGTTGATGCAGAAGACATGTCTGATCTGCCGGAAGAGTTCCGCTTTGAACCTGAACTGGGTCTGGCGGCGGGTAGCGACGGTCTGAAGCTGGTGCGTCGCATTCTGGCCTGTGCGCCGGATTACCTGAGCGACGACGGCGTGCTGATTTGTGAAGTGGGTAACAGCATGGTACATCTGATGGAACAGTATCCGGATATTCCGTTCAGCTGGCTGGAGTTCGAAAACGGCGGTGACGGGGTGTTCATGCTGACCAAACAGCAACTGGTAGATTGCAAAGAGCATTTCAGCCTCTACCGCAGCTAAGCATTCTCCGGGCCTGTCCTCGCGGGCCCAACAAAGATAATAATTAAGGGTAAGGATCCGCGATGGCAGGAAACAGTATTGGGCAGATTTTCCGCGTCACCACATTTGGTGAATCTCACGGTGTGGCGCTGGGCTGTATCGTAGACGGTGTGCCACCGGGCATTCCGCTTACCGAAGCTGATTTGCAGCACGATCTGGACCGCCGTCGTCCAGGCACCTCGCGCTATACCACCCAACGCCGCGAGCCGGATCAGGTCCGTATTCTTTCCGGCGTGTTTGAAGGTGTGACTACCGGTACCAGCATCGGGCTGATAATCGAAAACACCGACCAGCGCTCGCAGGACTACGGTGCGATTAAAGACGTGTTCCGTCCGGGGCATGCAGACTACACCTACGAACAAAAATACGGCGTGCGCGACTATCGTGGTGGCGGCCGTTCTTCGGCGCGTGAAACCGCCATGCGTGTTGCAGCGGGGGCGATTGCCAAGAAATACCTGCAGCAGAAATTTGGCGTACAGGTGCGTGGCTATCTGGCGCAGATCGGCGACGTGGTCTGCGAGCTGAAAGACTGGGAGCAGGTCGAACAGAACCCGTTCTTCTGTCCGGATCCGGACAAGCTGGAAGCCCTGGACGAACTGATGCGCGCATTGAAGAAAGAGGGCGACTCCATTGGCGCCAAGGTCAGCGTAGTGGCAGAAAACGTGCCGGTAGGCCTTGGTGAACCGGTGTTTGACCGCCTTGACGCGGATTTGGCACATGCGCTGATGAGCATCAATGCGGTAAAAGGCGTGGAAATTGGCGACGGCTTTAGCGTTGTGACCAAGCGCGGCAGCGAAAACCGCGATGAAATCACCCCGGAAGGTTTCCAGAGCAACCATGCGGGCGGCATCCTCGGCGGTATCAGCAGTGGGCAGGCGGTGATCGCCCATTTGGCGCTGAAACCGACCTCCAGCATCATGGTGCCTGGCAGAACCATCAATCGCCAGGGCGAAGCGGTGGAAATGGTTACCCGTGGTCGCCATGACCCTTGCGTAGGCATCCGTGCGGTACCGATTGCCGAAGCGATGATGGCGATTGTGCTGATGGATCACCTGTTGCGCCAACGTGCGCAGAACGGTGATGTAGTTTCTAACGTCCCACGCTGGTAATCACCATGAAAAACTGGATGTTGGGCATCCTTGCCCTGATGGCTTCGGGCTCCGCCATGGCGTTGACGCCGTGGCAGAAAATCGAGAACCCGGTGGCCGGTTCACCGCAGGCGGTGGGCGGTTTTGCCAATGGTTGCATTATCGGTGCCCAGCCGCTGCCGTTGAACTCGCCGGATTATCAGGTGATGCGCCCCGATCAACGCCGCTATTTCGGCCATCCGGATCTGCTGGCGTTTATCCAGCGCCTGAGCAGTAAGGCGAACCAAAAAAACCTCGGTACGGTACTGATTGGCGATATGGCGATGCCGGCCGGTGGGCGCTTCAGCAGTGGCCATGCCAGCCATCAGTCAGGGCTTGATGTCGACATCTGGTTACAGTTGCCGCGTCAACGCTGGAGTGCACAGCAATTACTGAAGCCGCAACCGATCGATTTGGTTTCCAGTGACGGCAAGCAGGTGGTCGCACGCCAGTGGCAGCCGCAGATTGAAACCTTGATCAAAGCAGCTGCGCAGGATCAGGAAGTGACGCGGATCTTCGTCAACCCGGCGATCAAGCAGCGCCTGTGCCTGGATGCCGGTGCCGATCGTGACTGGTTGCACAAGGTGCGGCCGTGGTTTGGCCATCGTGCGCACATGCATGTGCGCCTTCGTTGTCCGGCCGGTAGCCTGGAGTGTAAAGAACAGGATACCCCACCGCCGGGCGACGGCTGTGGTGCCGAACTGGCAAGTTGGTTCATTCCGCATCAGCCGAGTGCCAAGCCGGGTAAACCGGTACCGCCGCCATTACCGCCTACCTGTCAGGCTTTGCTGAATAACCATTTCGCTGCGGAATAATAAATGGATTGGTTCGTTGTTGGCCCCGAGATGCTCGGGGTTTTGTTTGTGGTGGCATTGCTGGCGGGCTTTATCGACTCCATTGCCGGTGGGGGTGGGTTGTTGACCGTACCGGCACTGCTGGCGGTGGGGGTGTCTCCCGCGCAGGCGCTGGCAACCAACAAACTGCAGTCGGTGGGTGGTTCCTTATCCGCCAGCCTGTACTTCATTCGCCGACGAGCCGTTGATCTCAACGATCAAAAGCTGACAATTCTGTTGGCGCTGATCGGTTCTGTCGCCGGGGCGATCCTGGTGCAGCACATGCGTGCCGATCTGCTACGGCAAATGTTGCCGTTGCTGGTGATCGGCATCGGCCTGTACTTTCTGCTGACCCCGCGTCTGGGGGAGAGTGACCGGCAGCGTCGTTTGAGTGCCTTGCCGTTCGGGCTGGTGGCCGGGGGCTGCGTGGGCTTTTATGACGGCTTCTTTGGCCCTGGCGCCGGTTCCTTCTACGCGCTGGCCTATGTGACGCTGTGCGGCTTTAACCTGGCCAAATCTACCGCTCACGCCAAGGTGCTGAACTTCACTTCCAATTTTGGCAGCCTGGTGTTGTTTATCATCGGCGGCAAGGTGGTGTGGAGTATCGGTCTGGTGATGCTGGTAGGGCAGGTGCTGGGGGCGCGCCTCGGGGCGCATATGGTGATGACTCGTGGGCAAAAGCTGATCCGCCCGATGATCGTCATCGTTTCTCTGGTGATGAGCTGCAAGCTGTTGTACGACAATCACGGTACGGAAATTCAGCAGTGGCTGGCGTTGCATTTTTAGCATGCCAAGCGAGCGGTAACATGAAATAATTACCGCTTTATTTTTGTGGTTATTGGATTTGTTTATGTCAGACACACAGGCTACCCATCAATACGAACAGCTGATTGATATCTTTAATCAGTGCTTCAGTGATGATTACAACACCCGGCTGGTTAAAGGCGACGATGAGCCGATTTATTTGCCGGCCGACGACCAACTGCCGTACCACCGCATTGTCTTCGCTCACGGCTATTACGCCAGCGGCATGCATGAGATTTCTCACTGGTGCATTGCCGGTGAGCAGCGCCGTAAACTGGTCGATTTCGGTTACTGGTACTGCCCGGACGGGCGCGACGCACAGACGCAAAGCGAATTTGAAGCGGTAGAAATTAAACCGCAGTCGCTGGAGTGGATGTTCTGCGTGGCGGCGGGATTCCCGTTCAACGTCAGTTGCGACAACCTGAACGGTGACTGCGAACCGGATCGCATCGCCTTCCAGCGTAAGGTACGCGAACGGGTACTGTTGCTGTTGGAACAGGGAATACCCACAAGACCTGCGCGCTTTATTCAGGCGTTACAATCGTTTTACAATACGCCACCGCTGACGGCTGAGCTTTTCCCCTATCCGGAAGATCTCAACTGACCGTCAGGTTGTTATTTAATGAGGAAATTTGATGATCGCAGAATTCGAAGCGCGCATTTTGGCGCTGATTGATGACATGGTAGAGCACGCCAGCGATGATGAACTGTTTGCCGGTGGCTACCTGCGCGGTCATCTGACATTGGCGGTTGCCGAAGTGGAAGAGCTGGGCGAACACAGCGCCGAAGCGCTGAAAACGCAGGTGGAAAGCAGCCTGCATAAAGCCATTGCTGCCGGTGAGCTGTCGCCGCCGGACCAGGTGTTGGTGTATGGCATGTGGGAAAATCTGTACCAAACCGCACTACCGACCGCCTGATCCGTTTTACGAGGCGCTGAAAACAGCGCCTCGTAACACCGCCATTAAACCGCACGTCCCTTCAGTAGTTTCCTTACCCACATCCGGTTCGGATTCAATGCCGCCAGCATGTCTGCGTCGCCCGGCAAGGGTTCGCCGAACAGCTGCGCCGCCAAAATTTCCGCCGCCAGCGGTGCTGAGCACAGGCCACGGGAGCCCAACGCGCCAATCACAAACAGATTGGGGTATCCTGGCGCATTGGCGATAGCCTCGCCGCGTTGATGCTGGCGCTGCAGATGCTGATACTGCGTCAGCGTAACCTGATAGTCCGGTACTGCGCCGATCATCGGCAGGTGATCGCGGGTGGCGCTGCGCACGCCGCAGCGGGCCTGCTGACCGCTGACATCAACCTGTGCTGGCCAGGTCTGTTCCGGCAGGCAGCGCAGCAGGCGAGCACGGTTGTCTTGCTGTTCTTCCTCGCGGTATTCGGTGGCGGTTTCGCCGCGCTGGTAGCTGGCACCGATGCAGTGCTGTTGGTTGTTGACATTGACCGGCGTCAGATAGCCGTCGTAACACAGCACCTGTTTCAATTCGCTCAGCGCTGGGGTGGTGGGAATATGGGAGACTTGACCGCGCACCGCATAAACCGGCAGCGCTTCGCTGGGCGCCAGTTCGCCAAGCCGGTGGCCGTTGGCCAGGATCACCGTCGCATGCTGTCGGGTTTCTCCCTGGTTGAAACTGAGCTGCCAGCCGCTGTCGGTGGCGGTCAGGGCCTTGACGTCAGACTCATAGTGACAGCTTAACCCCTGATGTTGCGCCAGGGCTATGGCATTGCGCGTCAGCTCGGCCGGGCACAGCCAGCCACCCTGCGGGTAGTTAATGCCGCCAAAACCACTGTCGATACCGCACAGGGCGCTGAGCGTGGTGCGATCGGCCGCCACGGCCAGTTGTTGTGGCCATTCAACCGCCAGCATGTTGGCAATCTTCCCGGCACTTTTTTCATCATAGGCCAATTGGCTGACGCCACACCACTGGTGGTCAAACGTCACGCCCTGTTTTACCAGCGCATCGTACTGGCGGCGGGCAAAAAGGAAAGCGGCGCTGAAGAAGTTTTCCAGTGCATCTCCCCGACCGTTCAACAACGGGTAGAGCGCCCCCTGACGGTTGCCCGATGCCCCTTCGGCCGCCTGAGGATCGGCACAATACAGCGTGACCTTCGCACCACGGCGCAGCAAGGCGAGGGCAGTCAAGGCGCTGGCAACGCCGCCGCCAATGATAGCAATATCGTCGGTATTGTCGGCTGCCGGGCGCAGTAACCAGGGCGTGGGGTGGGCCACCGCTGGTGCATCGGCAGGCAGCTCGCCAATCAGCATTTCACGTTTCTGGCCGAAACCTTTGCTTTTTATGACTTCAAATCCGGCCTGCTGCAGCCCGCGCCGAACAAAACCTGCTGCGGTGAAGGTGGCCAGGCTGCTCCCCGGCCGGGCAAAGCGCGCCATGGCGGCGAACAATTGCTCGGTCCACATATCCGGATTTTTCGACGGGGCGAAGCCGTCGAGGAACCAGGCATCGATTTGGCGGTGCATGCTGGCGTCGAAGTGCGGTAGCAATTCGTTCACGTCACCGAACCACAGATCCAGCGTAATGCGGCCTTCCGCCAGCAACAGGCGGTGGCAGCCCGGCAGCGGCAACGGCCATTGGGCGCGTAACTCGTCGGCATAGGGAGCCAGCTCTGGCCAACGGGCATGTGCCGCCGCCAGATCGGCCTGCAGCAGCGGGAATTTTTCAAAGCTGATAAAGTGCAGCCGCTGCAGCGTGGCATCCGGCGTTGTGGCATGAAAATCGGCATAGGCCTGCCACAGGGTTAAAAAATTAAGTCCGGTGCCGAAGCCGGTTTCCGCCACGATAAACAGCGGGCGAGGGTGTTCGGCAAAACGTGACGGCAGCCGGTTGCCCTTGAGAAACACGTAGCGGGTTTCTTCCAGCCCATCCTGATTAGAAAAGTAGACGTCATCAAACTGTTTCGAAACAGGTGTACCCTGTTCATTCCAGGATAACGCTGCGGTTTGGATCGGGGCGTGGCTCACGGTTGGTTGCTCGTAACTCAAGGGGTGACGGGATTCTAACGGCGCTGGCGCTATGGCGCAAACTGGATAAGAATAAAGCTGAAAAACGCTGATCGGACTTGTTCGGCGTACATCTGTACGCTAAAGTGCGATGCAAAATCCCGAATGTAAAAATGTGGAAGAGGTACTGAATGAAACGTGCAGTGATTACTGGCCTGGGAATCGTCTCCAGCATTGGTAACAACCAGCAGGAGGTCCTGGCGAGCCTGCAGGAAGGACGTTCTGGGATCACTTTCTCCCAGGAACTGAAAGATTCCGGCATGCGTAGTCACGTATGGGGCGATGTTAAACTGGACACCACAGGTCTGATCGACCGTAAAGTGATGCGCTTTATGAGCGATGCGTCCGTTTATGCCTATCTTTCCATGGAAGAAGCCATCAAAGACTCAGGTCTGGCTGCCGATCAGGTTTCCAACGATCGCACCGGTCTGGTAGTTGGCTCAGGTGGCGGCTCTCCGCGCAACCAGGTTGCCGGATCCGACGGCATGCGTGCCAAAGGCCTGCGCGGCGTTGGCCCGTACATGGTGACCAAAGCCATGGCTTCAGGCGTTTCCGCCTGCCTGGCAACCCCGTTCAAAATTCGTGGCGTTAACTATTCCATCAGCTCTGCCTGCGCAACCTCTGCACACTGCATTGGCCACGCGGTTGAACTGATCCAACTGGGCAAGCAGGACGTAGTCTTTGCCGGCGGCGGTGAAGAACTGTGCTGGGAAATGGCCTGTGAGTTCGATGCGATGGGCGCTCTGTCCACCAGCTACAACGACACTCCGGAAAAAGCTTCCCGTACCTATGATGCAGCGCGTGACGGTTTCGTCATCGCCGGCGGCGGCGGTATGGTGGTAGTAGAAGAGCTGGAACATGCTCTGGCGCGTGGCGCACACATCTACGCTGAGATCATCGGCTACGGTGCGACCTCCGACGGTGCCGATATGGTTGCGCCATCAGGCGAAGGCGCAGTGCGTTGCATGAAGATGGCAATGCAGGGCGTTGACACCCCAATCGACTACATGAACGTGCACGGGACTTCTACGCCGGTTGGCGATGTGAAGGAACTGGGTGCTATCCGTGAAGTGTTTGGCGACAACACCCCGGCAATCTCCTCCACCAAGGCCATGACCGGTCACTCACTGGGCGCCGCCGGCGTGCAGGAAGCGATCTACAGCCTGTTGATGGTTGAGCACGGCTTTATTGCGCCGAGCATCAACATCGAAAACCTGGATGAGAAAGCCGCAGGCATGAACATCGTGACTCAGCCGACTCAACGCGAGTTGACTACCGTGATGTCCAACAGCTTCGGTTTCGGCGGCACCAACGCCACGCTGGTAATGCGTAAGCTGCAGAAGTAATTCCGGCTTCAAGATTGTGGATCAAGCCCGCGCTTTTCGCGGGCTTTTTAATGCCTGTCGATCCTGCCGGTTGGCCGCTCGGAGTTATCTCAAATTACATCTTCTGACGGATCATTAACGCTTCGTTCAGCCTTTTGCGCATACAATGGCTCAATAGCGCGAATATCACTCGGCGTAGCATTTCAGAGTGACCGAACATTGAGGCAATAGTATGAAAAAGTTAATTGCAGTTGGGCTGCTGTCGGTATTTTTGGCTGGGTGCGCGACTGAATCACCTTGTGTCCCGGTCTATGACGATCAGGGGCGTTTGGTGCACACCAACACCTGCATGAAAGGCACCACTCAGGATAACTGGGAAACCGCAGGCGCTATCGCCGGTGGTGCAGCGGCGGTTGCCGGTCTGACGCTGGGTATTATCGCGTTAACCAAATAACCTTCCGTCGGTGAGTTTCCCCGTATCAAGCCCAGCCTCCGCGCTGGGTTTTTCTTTGGCTGAGACACCGCCGGTTGATTGATATCAAAGTATTTTTATTTCCAGTCAGTTGGCAAACACGGCTTTGTCAGCGGGTGTAAATTCCATTCCTGCGCAAGCGCTTGGCCGATATACTCCGGCTATCCCACACTCTGGAATCACCTGATGTCGGCTTTGGCGTCCATCTCTTTATCCATGCACCGTTTGCGCTTCGCTAAAAAGCGGGCCTGTGCATGGCTATTGGTCGTCAGTTGGCTGTTGTTGAATACCCAATTGGCGTTGGCCAGCCATAATTGCAACCTGCAGTTCAGCGGTGAAGCCCCCATGGCCCAGCATATGATGCATATGCAAAACAGCCTGCCTTCGTCAGACCAGATGCAAACTCAGGGGCCGCTGTGCGAGAAGCATTGTGTCCCTGAGTCCGCTCAACAGGATCATGCCAGCCTGACGTTAGCCGCCTTGCCGGTCAGCAGCGAATTGGCCGTTATTGCTCTTTCCCCATTAATTTCTATCCCACTTAACACCTGGCAAACGCCACCGATAACAGGTCCGCCGGCGGAGATTGTTTTCTGCCGGTTCCGTGAATAGCTCTGACAACCGCTTTGCCGTCCCTGACGGCCACCCGCGTTTGTTAACTATTTAATGGAGTACCCGTTATGCGTAATTTATTTGCCGCTGTACTGATCACCCTGTTTTTCTCCTCTGCCGTCAGCGCCGCCGATATGGCGATGCAGCATTCTGCCGTAAAACCTACCGTCGAAATCCATAGCCAGGGCGTCATCAAGGCCTGGGATGAGCGCAAGGTATCCATCGCACACCAGGCCATTCCGGCGCTCAACTGGCCGCCCATGACCATGAGTTTCCAGCTCCCCTCATCGCCATCGCTCACCGTACTGCCTGTGGGAACGGCGGTTGATTTCAGCTTCCTGCCGGTCGACGGCGGTTATCGGCTGATTGCTATCGCAACCGCTCGGCAATAACGGAGGCGTCATGACCATTATCCTTTCTCACCCTTTACGGGTGGGCTGGCTGCTGCTTGCCTGTTGGGCACCGGCCAGCCTGGCAGCGGAATTGACGCTGCAACAATCGTTGACGGCGGCGGAACGCTATTCGGCGGAACTTTCGGCCAATCGGCATCAGGTGAATGCTCTGGAGAACATGGCGGATTCGGCGATGCAATTGCCCGATCCCAAACTGAAGTTCGGGATTGAAAACGTGCCGGTGCAGGGTGGCAACGCCCGGCGACTCACCCGTGAAGGTATGACGATGGGGCGGGTCGGCATCATGCAGGATTACGTCAGCAGCACCAAACGCCAGCGCAAGGCGGATACCCTGCGTGCCGAAGCCAGCCAGACGGATGCCGGCAGCGCTACCATCCGTGCCCGTTTGCAGCAGCAAACTGCGCAGGCGTGGCTGGAACTGGCGCTGAGCCGGCAAACCTTGCGTGACGCCACCGCACTGGTTACGGAGAGTGAACGCCAAATAGCCACTCAGCATGCCGGTGTGGCCGGTGGCGGCACTCCTGCCAGCGGCGTGCTGGACGCCAGACTGACGCTGCTGGCCATGCAGGACCGCATCAGTGAGGCGCAGCGCGACGTTGCGGTAGCGCAGGCACGCCTGACGCAACTGACCGGTCAGGCAACCACGGACACTGCCGGGGCAATGCCACGCTTTGAACGTTTGCCGGCCGACAGCGACGTCTTGCGCCAGGCAATCAAACAACATCCTGAGGTGCAGCAGGCCAGTCGCGAGGCCGACGTGGCCAGGGCGCGTTCGGCACAGTCAGAGGTGGCGGCCATACCGGACGTGGGGGTTGAGGTGTATTACGGCAAGCGCGCCGACGATTATGAGGATCTGGCCGGGGTGATGTTTACCGTTGATCTGCCGCTATTTCGTTCGCAGCGGCAGGATAAAGACTATGCCGCTGACGTGTCCCGCAACATGGAGGCCAACGATCGGCTGACGTTGCTGATCCGCGATCATCAGGCGCAGCTCGACACGCTGTTGGCACAGTACCAGGCGGCGCAGGCGCAATGGCAGCGACAGCAGCAACAGGCGATCCCCCTGCAGCAACAGCGAGTGACTTTGCTGTTGGCGCAATATCGCAGTGGAAAAAGCGACTTGTCTGCGCTGCTGGAGGCACGGCGGGCGCTGCTCGACAGCCGCCTCAGCGCCGGTAAAGCCGCCCGTGGACTGGCGCAGATTTGGGCTGCCATCCGCTATCTCACCCCTCAGGAGGCAATGCAATGAGAATGCCATTTAAGCTGGCGCTGTTAGCGGCGTTGATCGGCGGTGGGCTGGCCGGGTATGGGTTGGGTTCGGCGGGGGAGGCCGCGCCGCAGGCAGACAAAACGGAACGACAGGTACTGTATTGGTACGATCCGATGATGCCTGCCCAGCGCTTTGATAAACCGGGGAAATCCCCCTTTATGGATATGCAACTGGTGCCGCGCTATGCCGATGAGGCCGAGATGCAGGGCGGTGTGACCATCAGTGCGCGCCAGCAGCAGAATCTGGGGGTACGTATTGAGACCGCTCAGTTGCGCGCGTTGGATCAGCAGCTTGACGCTTTTGGCAGCGTAGCGACGGATGAGCGTGGGGTGCAGATTATTGCCGCCCGTGCCAATGGGCTGGTGGAAAAACTCTATGTCCGTGCCAGCCAGCAGCAGGTGAAAAAAGGCCAGCCGCTGGCACAGTTGTGGATCCCGGAGTGGAGTGCGGCGCAGCAGGAGTATTTGGCGATACGGCAACTGGGCGATCGCGCATTGACCGCCGCCGCCCGCCAGCGGTTGCAGCTGTTATTTATGCCCGAGGCGGTGATACGGCAGGTTGAGCGCACGGGGAAGCCCGAGCCACGTATTAAGATACTGGCGCCGGAGAGCGGATATGTGAACAAGCTAAGCGTGCTTGAGGGCGCTCAGGTGACCGCGGCGCAGGGGTTATTTGAGCTGGCGAGGCTGGATCCGGTGTGGATCGTGGCCGACTATCCGCAGGCGCAGGCCGGGTTACTCAAGGTGGGCGACAAGGTGCAGGCCGCTTCTGCCAGCTGGCCGGGGGAAAGGTTTGCAGGCGAGGTGAGTGAACTGCTGGCCAATGTCGATCCGCTAACCCGCACCTTCAAAGCGCGCATTCTGTTAAAAAATCCTCAGCAAAGGCTGCGGCCAGGCATGTACCTGCAACTGACGCTATCGCAGAACGCCGTCGGCAAACCGGTGCTGGCAATCCCGCAGGAGGCGCTGATAGATAACGGCGATCGTAACCGGGTATTGGTTGCCGAAGGTAACGGCCATTTCACGCCGGTGGAGGTGGTGGCCGGGCGCGTACAGGATGGCTGGGTGGAGATCAAACGCGGGCTGAGCGCCGGGCAACAGGTGGTGACCTCCGGTCAGTTCCTGATCGACTCCGAGGCCAGTATGCGCAGTGCCTTGCCGCAGATGGCGGCACAAACCGAAGTTAAACAGTATCAGGCCGAAGGGGTGATTGAGGCACTCAATGGCGACACCATGACGTTGTCCCACGGACCAGTGCCGGAATTGCAGTGGCCGGCGATGACCATGGATTTTGCTCTGCCGCCGGGGGGATTACCGGCAGGCATCAAGCCTGGCGACCGGGTAAAAATTCACTTTAGCGTCGACGACAGCGGTTCACATATCAGCCAGGTTCTGCCGATCAATGCCGGGCACGGAGGCCACTTATGATTGCATTCGTGATCCGCTGGTCGCTGCGCAACCGGCTGCTGGTGTTATTGGCCTCGGTGTTGTTGGCCGGTTGGGGTGTGTGGGCACTGCAGAAAGCGCCGCTGGATGCGCTGCCGGACCTGTCCGACGTTCAGGTCATCGTCCGTGCCACTTACCCAGGCAAGGCACCGCAGGTGATTGAAGATCAGGTCACTTATCCGCTGACTACCACGTTGTTGACGGTGCCGGGGGCCAAAACGGTGCGTGGTTTTTCCATGTTTGGCGATGCCTACGTCTATGTGCTGTTTGAGGACGGCACCGATCTTTACTGGGCGCGTTCGCGGGTGCTGGAATCGCTCAGTCAGGTGCAATCCTCATTGCCTGAGCAGGTGAAGGTGGCGCTGGGGCCGGATGCCACCGGTGTGGGCTGGGTTTACGAATATGCCCTGGTGGATAAAACCGGCAAGCACAGCCTGGCCGACCTGCGTGCATTACAGGACTGGACGTTGAAGTTTGAGCTTAAAACCGTCCCTAACGTGGCAGAGGTGGCCAGCGTGGGCGGTATGGTGCGCCAATATCAGGTGGTGTTGGACCCACAAAGCCTGCGTGCGTTGAATATCACCCATCAACAGGTGGTGACGGCCATTCAGGACGCCAACCAGGAAGGTGGCGGAGCGCTGCTGGAAATGGGCGAGGCGGAATACATGGTGCGCACCTCGGGCTACCTGAAAAAACTCAGTGATTTTGCCAATGTGGTGATCACCGTGCGCGATGGCGTGCCGATCCTGCTGTCGCAGGTGGCGACGCTGCGTGAAGGGCCGGAGATCCGTCGGGGCGTGGCGGAACTGAACGGGGAAGGGGAAGTGGCGGGCGGCATTGTGGTGATGCGCTACGGTAAAAATGCGCTGGAAACCATTAACGCGCTGAAGGTGAAACTGCAGGAGGTTCAGCGGACGCTGCCGCCGGGAGTGGAAATCGTTACGGTTTACGATCGCTCTCAGCTGATTGAACACGCCATCGAAACCCTGTCCCACAAGCTGCTGGAAGAGTTTATCGTGGTGGCGCTGGTCTGCACTCTGTTCCTGTTCCATTTCCGTTCGGCGCTGGTGGCGATGATCACGTTGCCGCTGGGTATTCTCGGTGCCTTTGTGGTGATGCATTATCAGGGGGTGAACGCCAATATCATGTCGCTGGGCGGGATAGCCATCGCGATAGGCGCGATGGTGGATGCGGCGATCGTGATGATCGAGAACATGCATAAGGTGCTGGAGCAGTGGCGACAGCGTCATCCAGGGCAACAGCCGACGTCAACGGATTACTGGCGCATTTCGGAGCAGGCGGCGGTGGAAGTGGGGCCGGCGCTGTTTTGCAGTTTGCTGATTATCACGTTGTCCTTCATTCCGGTCTTCACCCTGCAGGCGCAGGAAGGGCGGATGTTCTCTCCGTTGGCCTACACCAAGACCTACGCCATGGCGGTGGCGGCCGGGCTGGGCATTACGTTGGTGCCGGTGTTGATGGGTTACTTCATCCGTGGCCGCATTCCCGATGAGCATGCCAACCCGATCAACCGCTGGCTGATTCGTTGCTATCAGCCGGTGCTGGCGGCGGTGTTGGCACGCCCGAAAACCACGCTCGGGGTTTCGTTACTATTGCTGCTGTTGACCCTGTATCCGCTTAGCCGGTTGGGCAGCGAATTTATGCCGCAGCTCGATGAAGGCGATCTGTTGTATATGCCATCGTCATTGCCGGGCATGTCGGCACGCGAGGCCAGCAGGCTGTTGCAACTGACCGACCGGTTGATCAAAACCGTGCCGGAGGTGGCGACGGTATTCGGCAAGGCAGGGCGGGCGGAAACCGCTACCGACCCGGCGCCGCTGACCATGCTGGAAACCACCATTCGTTTCAAGCCGCGTGACCAATGGCGGCCAGGCATGACCATGGACAAATTGGTGGCGGAATTGGACAGCGTGGTCAAGGTGCCGGGCATCGCCAACGTCTGGGTTCCACCCATTCGCAATCGGCTGGATATGTTGGCCACCGGCATAAAAAGCCCGGTCGGCATCAAGGTCAACGGCAATAACATGGCCGATATCGAACGGATTTCCGGGCAGATTGAACAAGTGGTGAAACGGGTGCCGGGCGTCACCTCGGCATTGGCAGAGCGCATCACCGGTGGGCGCTATGTGGATATTGATATCGACCGTCAGCGGGCTGCGCGCTATGGCGTCTCGGTGAAGGAGCTGCAATCGATGGTGGCGACGCTGGTGGGCGGTGAAAACATTGGCGAAACCATTGAGGGCCGGGCGCGCTATCCGATCAATGTGCGTTACCCACGCGAAATCCGTGATTCGGTGCAACAACTGCAGGCATTGCCGGTACTCACGGCCAGTGGAGGTCAGGTGCCGTTGTCGATGTTGGCGGATATTCGGGTGACCGAAGGGCCGCCAATGCTGAAAAGTGAAAACGCACGGCTCTCCAATTGGATTTATGTCGATCTGCGCGGACGCGATCTTAAATCGGCGGTGGAAGAAATGCAGCAGGCGGTCGCGCAGCAGGTGCGGTTACCGGCCGGTGTCTCTTTGAGCTGGTCCGGACAGTTTGAATATCTGGAACGCGCCAGCGCCCAGTTGAAAATCGTGCTGCCGGTGACGCTGGCGATCATTTTCGTGCTGCTGTTTGTCACCTTCAGCAACGTGCGCGATGCGCTGTTGATCATGGCGACGCTGCCTTTTGCGCTGATCGGCGGCGTGTGGCTGCTGTACCTGCTGAACTACAACCTTTCGGTGGCCGGGGCCGTCGGTTTTATTGCCCTGTCTGGCGTGGCGGCGGAGTTTGGCGTGATTATGGTGCTGTATTTGAACCATGCGCTGGAAAAACACCGTCAACCGGGGCAACCGTTAACCCAACAACAGCTGATGGCGGCCATCAGCGAGGGGGCGGTACTGCGCGTGCGGCCGAAAGTAATGACCGTCGCCACCATTATGGCCGGGTTATTACCGATCATGTGGGGCGATGGTGCCGGCTCGGAGGTGATGCGGCGCATTGCGGCACCGATGATTGGCGGCATGGTCAGTGCACCGCTGCTGTCGATGCTGGTGGTCCCGGTGGTGTATTTGTTGTTGCACCGTAAGGGATGATGGAGAGGGGGCGCGGTATGCTGCGCCCCTTAATACCGAACCAGAAATTACTTTACCAGGAAGGCTTTAAACTGCGGCGTCATCACGGCGCTGAATCCCTCGTCGGTTTTGCTGATCAGATAGACCGCCAGCCCTTTTTCCTGCGCCAGTTTCAGGGCCTTTTCCGTCCCCAGCACCATCAGTCCGGTATCCCAACCGTCGGCTTCCAGCGCGGTCGGGGCGATCACCGTGGCGGACACCAGACGGTGGGTTATCGGCCGGCCGGTGGTGGGATCGATCACGTGCGAATAGCGCTGGCCATCCTGTTCGAAATAATTGCGGTAACTACCGGCGGTACTGATGCCATAACCTTGTAAATCGACCAAAGCCTGTACTGCATTTTCGCGGTCGGTAGGCTTTTGGATCGCCACCCGCCAGGCTTTGCCCTGGCCGTTAACGCCGCGGGAGGAAACCGCACCGCCAACCGAGACCAGATAGTTGGTGATGCCGTTGCGCGCCATCAATTGCACCAACTGGTCAACACCATAGCCTTCACCCAGCGTTGAGAGATCGACATACATTTTAGGCAAGTCTTTTTGCAGCCATTCGCCGTGGTTGTCACCGATCAGTTTGAGGTGCTGCAAGCCGACGTTCTTTTGCGCCGCTTCTATTTGTTGTTGGCTCGGTACCTTGACCACTCGCTTATCCGGGCCGAAGCCCCACAAATTGACCAGCGGGCCGACGGTAATATCCATTGCGCCCTGAGTGTCGCGGCCAATGCGTTGGGCCATCAGGATAATGTCCGCCATGCCGCGTGGGATCGGCTGTGGCTCTGTGCTGCTGCTCTGATTAAAGCGTGACAGCACCGAATCATTGCGATAGGTGGAGATATCGTCGTTGGCGCGTTCCAGCACGGCGTCGATCTGCTGCTGTAACTGTTGTTTATCGACTGCCACATCACCGCTGACCTTGACGCTGTAGAAGGTGCCCATGGTTTTGCCGTCGATGTCCATTTGCGGGCGGGTATTCTGGTCATTACAGGCGGTCAGCAAGCCGAGCGTCATGCTCAGTAACAGCCCTTTGGCGAAAACGTTAGCCATAAAGAAATCCTTCAAATCTGGGAAAGGCGCTACAAATAAAGCAAAGTGCGGCGAATGAAAAGCAGATAAAGGTAAAAGAGCATTTTACTGGCGTTGCCGTCGCGCTTGGGCTAACTTCTGGCTCCTGATCCCCGGTTGTTTTTTAGAAGCGCTCAACATGAGTTCAAATTCCCTGGTCCGGCTGTTCCAGCCGTTCCTGAAAGATCGTTTTTTACATATTCTGCTGGTGGCCGGCGTGCTGATGCTGGCTATTAATCCGCAACAACTGCCTGCGCTCAGCGGTTTTATCGACTGGCGCACCATTATTACCCTGCTGGGATTGATGTTGCTGACCAAGGGGGTTGAGGTCAGCGGCTATTTTGACTTTATTGGCCGCAAGATAGTCAATACGCTGCATAGCGAACGGCGGCTGGCGCTGTTTCTGGTGTTTTCAGCCGCGCTGTTGTCGTCATTCCTGACCAACGACGTGGCGCTGTTTATCGTTATTCCGCTGACCATCACGCTAAAAAAACTGTCTTCGCTGCCGATTAGCCGGCTGATTATCTTTCAGGCGCTGGCGGTCAATGCCGGTTCGCTGCTGACGCCGATTGGTAACCCGCAGAATATTTTGCTGTGGAGTAAATCCTCGCTGTCGTTTCTGGCCTTTATTGCCCAGATGGCGCCCTTTGGTGCGGCGATGCTGGGTAGTCTGCTGCTGTTGACCTGGTTCAGTTTCCCGGCGCGGGAGATCGTTAAAGCCCCACATACCGAAGGCTACCCTTACCAGCGACGTCTGTTGCTGAGCTGCGTGGCACTGTACGTGATTTTTCTGCTGTGTCTGGATATCGATCTGCCGCTGTACGGCCTGTTGGCGGTGTTCGCCGGTTTTTTACTGTTGGCACGCCGGGTGTTGTTGCAGATTGACTGGAGCCTGATTTTTGTCTTTATCGCCATGTTTATCGATGTGGGGCTGTTCACCCGACTTGAGGCGGTTCAGCCCTGGTTTGCTGACATCGCCAGGCTGGGCGAGGGCGGTATTTATGCCCTGGGAATCGGTCTGTCGCAGGTGATCAGCAACGTGCCGGCGACCATTTTGCTGCTTAACTACGTGCCTTCCAGCCAACTGTTGGCCTATGCGGTCAACGCCGGTGGCTTTGGCTTGGCGATCGGTTCACTGGCTAACCTGATTGCACTGCGGATGGCGGGTGAGCGAAAAATCTGGCTGAAATTCCATTACTACTCGCTGCCACTGCTGGCATGGAGTGGTTTGCTCGGCTGGTTGCTGGCTTAAGAGCGATATTTCTACTTGAAATACCGCTCTCCTCTGGCGCGTCTGTTAGCCGCGTGCGGCCAGCAAACAGATGCTGCGGGTGACCTGATAGGACTTCACAAAGGCGCTGACCGGTAGAAATTCAAAGCGCGAATGGAAATTGTGCGCACCGGTGAAGTAATTGGGGGTCACCAGCCCGCGGCTGGATAACGCCGCACCGTCGGTACCTCCGCGCATCGGGATCACCTTTGGTGGAATACCATGGGCGGCGAGGGCGCCGAAAATCAGTTCGATGGCGCGTTTATCTTCACCGATCGAGTTGCTGATATTGCTGTAGATATCCGTGACGCTACAGCTTACCCTGGCACGCGGATAGTTTGCCGCCACCTGCCGCACCACTTCCTGAATGCGCTCTTTACGCGCATTGAAACTCGCCAGATCAAAATC
This sequence comes from Serratia sp. BIGb0163, assembly GCF_024809935.1. Taxonomy (NCBI): domain Bacteria; kingdom Pseudomonadati; phylum Pseudomonadota; class Gammaproteobacteria; order Enterobacterales; family Yersiniaceae; genus Serratia; species Serratia sp. BIGb0163. The sequence continues at coordinate 226,315 of NZ_JANUDZ010000005.1, read as the reverse complement.
ACGGATCGACGCTTTTAGCGTGGCGAGGTTGGCGTTGGCCGTCAGGTCGTTGAACCAGAAATAACCTTCTCGGCCCTCGGTATGCTCCGGCGTATCCCGGCTGTCGAACTGATTGATGATGTCGTTGGCGATAAGAATCGGGTTGATCAGCACATTCTTGGCCGACATCGGGTGAGCGGTCACCCCCTCGATGCGGATTTCCGCTGCCGCGGCGTTGAAGTTTTCATACACCACTTCGCCCAGTTCGCAGCAGTCGATGGTATAGGCGAAGTCTGCGTCAAAGCGCGCCAGATCCAGCGCCTTGGCACCGCGCAGGCCAATCTCTTCATCCGGCACAAAGGCCACCAGGATATCGCCGTGACGGTCGGTGGCACTCAGGTTAGCCAGCAGGGTCATCACTACCGTCACCGCCGCCTTGTTATCGGCGCCGAGTACGCTGGTACCGTCGCTGAAAATAATCTCTTCATTCGGGTAGGCCAGGATCTCCGGGTGCTCGGCGGTGCGCAACCAGATGTCATGCTCTGCGTTCAGGCACAGATCCTGGCCGCTAAAGCGCAGGCGCTGCGGGTGAATATCTGCCGACAGGCCGACGTCCACGGTATCGATATGGGTAATAAAACCGATGCGCGGCGCACCGGGCTGGTTGCCGGGTTTACGTGCGGTAACGGTGGCGTGCTCATCAATTTGCACATCAGTCATCCCCAATTCGCGCAGTTCGGCTGCCAGCAGTTTGGCCATATCGTGCTGACCCGGAGTACTGGGCAGGGCTGTGGCGGCGGCATCGCTCTGGCTGGTTACCGCCAGATAACGGAAGAAACGTTCGGTGAGCTGTTCGGCTATGGCGCTGGTCATGCGGGATCCTCTCGGTAAGCGGTCTATCGGTTTTAATGGTAAATCAGCCGGTTGTCCAATGGTGCAATGCTTTAGCCGTCGGAATGCGAGACACCGCGCAGAATAAAAAAATAGCGGGGCAACTAGGAAATAGTCGCGGGTAACTACGGCAAAATCGTTGTTAGCTCTGGGGTGCGGATGCCCCAACAACAATCTGAATGCTAAAGGAGAATTCATGCGCTCACGTCACGCTTTGCTTATTTCTTTGTTATCCCTGGGAATCTCTCAGACTGCCTGGTCTTCCACCGACGGTGGCCATGCCAACAGCAACGCCAATAGCCGCGAAGTGGCCAGCGCACTTGGCGGCCTGAAGAACAAAACCTATAGCCTGGAGCAGGCACCGAAGATCCGCGTAGCCAGCTTCAATATTGCCGCCGGTAAAGTCAGTGATATGACCGCCATCGCCAAGGCGATCAAGGCGATGAACGCTGACGTGGTGGCGCTGCAGGAAGTGGACAAGCTGACCGGCCGCAGCGGCAAGCTGGATCAGGCTGAGGAACTGGCCAAACTGACCGGTATGCACGTGGTTTTTGGCCGCGCGATTGATTATGACGGCGGTGAATATGGCTTGGCGTTCCTGTCAAAATATCCGCTGTATGACAGCAAGATTTACCCGCTGCCCTCCGGTCAGCGTGAACAGCGCATTGCCTTCAGCGCCCAGACCGACGTGCCCGAGTTTCCGGCGCCGATTACGCTGATCAACACTCATTTGGATACTAAAGAAGATCCGGCCATGCGTTTGGAGCAGGTGCGTGAGTTGAACGATCGCACCATCGAAATGCGCGGTATCAAGCTGCTGTTTGGCGACATGAACGACGTTCCGGGCAGCGTTACCTGGACCGAACTCAGCCGCTACTGGAGCGACATTATGCCTGCCGCGCAAGATGGCCGCAGTTGGCCGGCGGAAAATGCGGAAATCAAGGTCGACTACATCTTTAGCGGCAATGCCCAGCGCTGGCATCTGGACAGCCTGACGGTGCCGAACGCCAGCGGCGACTGGAACGGCATTCACTGGCCGGCGGTCAGCGATCACCTGCCGGTGGTTGCCGAACTGCGGCTGACCGAGCAGTAATTTAATCGAAAACGGCGTTGTCAGCTTAAAGAGCCGTTATGGTTGGGCGACACAAGGGGGGTTACTCTTGTGTTGTCTCAAGCAGTGTTATTTGAATGAAGTATAAGATAATTCTTACCATTTAATCGTAACTCAATGATATGTTAAAATTTATTTAACTTTCTGATTTGTTTTATCTCTCATTACCAATTTAATAAACTCAATTACTTTCAATGAATTAGGTTTGTTGAAACAAAAATAACCTAAAAATTTGCTATTTTTGCCATGTTAAAATACATTAAATAAAGTGATTTTTAAATATAACCAGTGTTAATGTTTAAGGCTTGATAAGCATTGAACGATAACCTATTGATATGATTTATTTCTATCTTCAATTTTATGATTGATTAATTACCATAAAATTTCATTATTTATGACTCCGTCATTCCATATTAAGTTTAGATGGCATGTGAAAATAGCCATCTAATCCTGGCGTAGCAATACGCATCCTTGATAAAAAGTAATTGGAGGTATTTAGTGGAAACAAACAACATTTATACGTCTCAACTTACCAGCAAGGAACTAGAAGCTTCATTTTCAACATTAAGAGATAAGTTGAAAATGTTGAAAGAAACGCTTTCAGATGAAGAAGGCGAGGTGTTCTCAAAGATTATCAAGTCAGCGGGAACTCATCTTTCATCACTTCAACAGTCAAATCAGGCGGAAGATAAGTTTAGCTATATAAAACCTATCTCCGCCGCAGCCAGTGTCAAGGTCAGAGAGGATATTATCGCACTCTCCGATGAGCTGGAAGTCCATTAGTTTAAATGTTTTTAAATTATGAAATATATAGCGGTGCGGTTTTTACATTCCGCTATATATTTTTTGAGGCTTTAATATGATAAAAACATCTGAACCAGCAAATATAAATAATAGGCTTAATGCTTTTAAAAATACGTTATCCGAGCAGGAAAGAGAGCATTACAAGTTACTCCTCTCCCTTGCTTGCGGCGAGTTATTGGGTAAAAGTGATAAACAGGATGTTGAAAATTCTGCTTTGAAAGCGACGCTGCAGTCTTTGGCTGAGCTACAGCCACATCACGATAGGGTTACCGTTAATGGTATAGCCTGGAAAGGACGGCCGGATTTTTTGTCCGAAGAGCTGTTTGCTGCATTAAATGAAGAGTCTAAAGAGCTTTATCATTTATCACAGAGATTTGATGACCATTTAGTCTCAAGCGGTGGCATAATTGCACGGCAAGTTGGTTTTTCAGAACAGCTAATTGATCAAGTTAAAAAGTATGCAGGCAACATCATTCCTACAGGAAAGACAAATTATCTTTATTACAATGAGAAAGGAATGGGGATTGATCCACATATAGATAATGCCGAATTCCCAATGAACGTGATAATGATGTTAGATCATAAATCCGAGTCATCACCATCCGCGTTGATACTTTATCCTACCGATCAAGAACCCGTTCGTATCTATCTGCAACCAGGGGAGATGATTATATTGTTTGCTGATAGCATTCTACATTCAAGAGAACGAATGAAAGTAAATGAAGAGGTCAGAATAGTCGCATTTGGATTTCAACCCGTATAACTTAAACTGAATGGTGAGGGAAATATGAGTGAGCATGTTGAAAGTATCGTGGAAAAATTAAAAGCCTTCAACTCTACCCTATCAGAAGCCGAACAGGCGAATTATAAATTATTACTGGGATTGGCGGCAGGCGGTTTGTCTCCAGAGTTTAATTTACCCATTGAGAAAGACGAAACTGATGCGTTTAATACAGTGACTGATTGTTTGGCTAAATTACAGCCTTACAGCAATAGAATCTCACCCAATGGAATTGCTTTTCGTGGCCGTCCTGATTTCATGACAGATGAACTGTTGCATTCTCTGCAACATGAAGCCAGGAGTATAAGGAAGGATGCGGTTGATAATAAAGACCACTTTCTGGGGTGTGGTGCGCCGATTGCTGATGAGTTTTCTAAATCAACAAAGCTGACAGAATTTGTCCGCTTGCATGCCGGAGAGGTTTTACCCACAGGGATTGCAAGTTTTATCTATTACGACAAAACCGGTCAAGGAATAAACCCGCATATTGATACTGACATTTTTTCGCTCAATGTTTTGTTGATGCTTGAACATACCAACCCAGATGATACGGGGTCTTGCCTGGTCGTATTCCCTTCTCATTCTGAACCAGAGCGAATAAATCTTAAGCCAGGAGAGTTGGTTATCATGTTTGCCGGCAGCATAACCCATGGGCGAGAGCATATAAAAGAAAATGAAAGAGTTACAATTTTGACATTTGGTTTTCATCCTTTGGGAATTTAAATTAAGTCACTACCAATATAAATAAATTAATGGTGGGTCACAACATGAGAAAAGTCACGCTAGGTATTCATCTTGGTCATCATTCTTCGTGTGCTGTGGTTATCGATGGAAAATTAATGGCTGCCATGCAGCAAGAGAGGGTCACTCGCAGGAAGTATGACGGTCGACCCTTTTTCAGCAACGATTTGCCGATTACTCAATGCCTGAAGCTTGCTGGGGTTGAGTTGAAAGATGTTACTGATATTATTTCATCATTGCAGTCTGTTGCTCCAGGGGGCGTAGGATTAAGACATCCTTTGGTGCAGCCAGGCTTTAACTTGTTTGACCCTTGGGACAAACGACATAGGGTTATTTCTCACCACCTTGCTCATGCAATCTCTGCATTTGGTTGTTCTGGTTATCCAGATGCCAGTATTTTGGTCGTTGATTTGGCTGGTTCTTCAACGGAGTCAGGGCAGGATTTTGTGATGTCATTTTCTGATTATTACAATAATGCCACTGATAATAAAGTCAGGGAGAATTTAGTCTTAAAGACAGAGTGCCTGTCAATTTACACTGTCGACAAAAATGGCTATTCATTATTGGAAAGAGAGTTTTGTACTCCTCATCCTACCCCAGATGTATTCATTCAAAATGCAGCAAGTTTATATGATAATGTCGCAAGGAGTGTCTTTGGCAGTGAGAATGCTCATGGCCAGTTAATGGCGTTGGCTTCATTAGAGAGTCATACGGGAAATGAAGACGTTAATGTTAATGAATTGATAGCTGACATTGATGGCCATATAGAGTTTCGTAATGGTTGGCAGGAAAGATTCACTATCAATAGTGACCCAATTAAAAATATTCCCTTGGCAAAACTGACACAAAATGCTTTGCAAAGTACGTTATTCTCCTACGCAAGAAGAACCAGGCAGCTTGGCCATTCTGATAATTTTTGTGCTGCTGGGGGTGTTTTTCTAAATATACTATCTAACTCTGAGGTTTTTGATAGTGGCATATTTGAAAATTGCTACTTTCCGAGTTCTCCGCATGATGCGGGCATTTCTATAGGTTGCGCTTTTTTTGGTCAGAGAATATGGGAAACTCCTAATCTGGAATATCAAGAGAATTATAGTACAGATCGGTTGGGTACAGATATTCTTGAACCTGATATCAATGCTGCTTTGGGGCATCATTCACTGTTTATCACGGATAATGGCAAGCAGACACCAAAGAGTATTGCCAAGTTATTGCAAGAGGGAAAGATAATTGCTCGTTGTGCAGGACGCGCTGAATTTGGCCCAAGAGCATTAGGTGGACGTAGTTTACTTGCTTCACCGTTGTTGGAAGAGTCTAAAGTTAGATTGAATAAAATTAAAAAAAGACAAGACTGGCGACCTGTTGCTCCGATTATACAAGAGGATAAAATTAATGATTACTTCAACGGTCCGACGATCAGCCCTTATATGAACTATGTCCATTATATAAAGGATAATCACGTTTCTTCGTTGAAGGCACTGGCTCATCCGGATCGTTCCACGCGTGCGCAAACACTGTTAAAAAGTACGGATCCCACGCTTTATGAAGTCATGTCATTTTTTAACGATGAAACTGGCTATCCAATATTAGTCAACACCTCCCTCAATGGCGGCGGCGAACCTATTATCGACAGTGCTGAGGATGCCATTACTTTCTTTAGGCATAATGATGAAGTCGATTTATTACTTCTGGGAGACCGCCTTATATCCAGAAATGAAACCCATTGGTTGCAGATTTTTAAGGCAGGACACTCAATTAAATTGAGTGATGGCACATTAACCAATATTATTTTTTCTAATGGACAGCGATATGTTTTCTTTATCAAAGGCCGGCTGTCTGCGAGTGTGAGTTTGGATATCTTTGATTCAATAAACAAGAATGGTGGATTGTTGTCTTATGACTTACTCGAAAATAACAGTGATTCTGTCATTAATTCTCTGTTTACAGTCATGATGTTAGGGCTAATGGAGTTCGAATCGTGAGCTTTAAACTAATTGAACCTATAACATCAGATTTATATATACTGGAACCTTTAGAAAAATGGCATGCGCATGGCATGTATGCGGGATTGTGTATTGATGATGATTATAAGTTTATACCTTCCGAACCCCCGAAAACGTTGGGTGAACTGGAGTCTCGCTATGAGCGAGTATCTCAACGCTATTCGGCGGATAAAAAGGAAATATGGTTAAATTGGGTCATTATAGATCGTGAGTCTGGTCAATATCTGGGGTATGTCCAGTCGACAGTTATGATTGATAAAGGCTGGGCATATATTGCTTACCATGTATTTAGTCAATATCAGAAAAAAGGCGTGGCAAAACAGTGTGTGTCTATGCTGGTGGATTTCTTATTCAATAATTATAAACTGTCTCATGTCGATGCATTGATAGATACGCGCAATATTGCTTCCATTGGTTTAGTGGAGTCTCTGGAACTTAAGAAGATTAATGAATTGAAAAATGCAGATTTTTTCAAAGGATCTACAAGTGACGAGTTTCATTATAGAGTGTTTGATAGGGAATGGGCTGCGAAGAACTAAGACTTTAACGTTAATGAATATAGCTATGGGAATATTATGAAAGAGAAAATATCACTATGGCAAAATGGAACGTTCAATAAGCTATGGCTTTCTCAAATACTAACTCAAGTAGGCGCTGAGGTTTCCCTGTTCGCCTTGCCCATCTTTGCGATAATGCAATTGCATATAACGCCAATACAAATGGGGTATTTAGTGTTTTCAGAACAGTTAGCTCCGATCGTATTAGGGATTTTTTCTGGAATTTTAATTGACCGTCATAATCCATTGAAAATTATGATAGCCAGTGAGGTTTTTTGCGCGCTAATATTACTTTTTATTTTTATGTCATTTTACTTTTCCCATGCGAATTTTTATACTTTGGCTATCTCTGCATTCCTGTTAGGTACGGGTAAGTTATTTTTTGATGTTTCGTACCGCAAGCTGATTCCTGCTTTGTTTCATCCATCTGAAATAATTCAGTGCAATGCAAAATTGGCGAGTGCAAATTCACTTTCTGAATTGTTGGGGCCGGTTATTGCAGGTTGTGTGATAAAGTTTTTTTCTGCAGCCGATGCTTTGTTTTTTAACATTATTTTCTTTATTTTTTCATCGTTGTTTTTGTTACCGTTGAAAAAATTAAAAATAAATCTGGCAATAGATAATGACAAACGGAAGGGCGGTATTAGTTCGGTTTATGCAGGTTATCAATTTGTATTTAAAACACCGTTATTAAGAGTAATTACTCTAAGCGGCGCTATATGGAATTTTTGTTATGCATTAATTTATACAATATTTATATTTTACGCTGTAAATCAATTGAAGATATCACCTTTAATGCTTAGTTTGGTGTTTATTCCTGGCGCTTTGGGGGTCCTGGTAGGGGCATCAATAATACCATTAATGATAAAAAAATTTGGCTATGGTAAATCACTATTATTTGGTGTTGGTTTGACCGTTGTCTGGGGGCAATCCTCAGTTTGCTACAGCCGGTGGAAAGTGCTGTTTTTGCTATAGGTATTGCATTCTTTTTCTTTGGATTAGGACAAACTATTTTTAATGTCATTAATGTTTCTATTAATCAAATAATTATCCCCCCGCACCTGATCGGTAAAGTCATCGCTTCTTTAAAGGTTTTATTCTGTATTACGGTCCCCTTGGGGGCTTTGGCCAGTGGTTACCTGGCCGAGGCACGCTCCCCGCGCGAGGCGATATTTATCGCCACATTGGGCCTGATGTTTTCAGCCTTTATTCTTGCACTGCCGCAGGTGCGTCAATTCAAGCTTGAAGCCTCCGAGCACCATACCCAGTCTGGCCTTGGATAAGGGTTATCCGCTGGCCAGGAAATAGGTTGCCGGGAAGTCAAAAAGTTAAAACACCAGCGCCAGTACCAGGGCCAGCACCAGAATAAACAGGATAAACGCCACGGCCGGTTTGCTCAGCGCTTTTTGCAGCGGTTGGGGCAGGGCGGCAATCAGTGGGTTGAGCAACGGCTGCGGTTCGGCGTGGCTGCCGGACAGCGGCTGTGCCGGGCCGGTCTTTTCCAGACGACGCGCAAACAGCTGGTTGATCAGGTCGCTCATCTGCGGATGGGTCAGCGGTGCGCCGGCATTGCAGTGAAAACGTGACTGACAGTAGTCATTCAACTGTTGCTGCTCCTGCGGATCCGCAGGATGTTTCAGTGCGGCCAACAGATTGTTCAGCGTCGGTGCGGTTTGTGGACTCAGCGCTACCTTCACCTGCAAAAACTGATTCAGCAGTTGGAAATGACGAGCCGGGAGCGGATCGTTGGTTTTGACCCCGCTGAGATCAAACAGCGTCTGCCAAATTTTGACCGGTGATTCGCCGGTGGCGGCGCTCAGCTTGGTCACCTGCAGTTGCAAGCTCTGATGTTCGGCAGGCAACAGCGGACGATCGCTGGTGGTGGTTTGTTGCGGGAGCGGGATGGTCAGGCTGCCGGTCTGCAACAGGTTCAGTACCTGCTGCAACTGCGGGTGGCTCAATTGACTCAGCACCGTATGGCCAAACTGCTGGCGAATAAAGTCGCTGACGGCCTGGCGGTTATTGCCCTGCGGCAGCAGATCGGTGAGTTGCTGCAACAATTGGCGGTTGGCATGGCTTTGCTGCACCTGTGCCAGACGGTTTTGCAACAGTTGCTCGGCCGGTTGGAAATGGCGTGCCAGTAGCTCACTGTTGTTGTCCGTTTGCAGGTCATGACGCAGCGTGACCCAGATCTCTGCGGACTTGGCCGGGCTGAGCGCCATGATCTTGACGACCAGCTTCTCCAGCGTCGTGCGTTGTGCCGGGGAGAGCGGGCTACCGTCAGTGGTGGTGGTTTTGTCCGGGCTAGGGGAACGATCGCTGGCGATCGGGGTGCCCGGTCCACTCAAAGGTTGCATATCACCTGTCCTTCGCTGTGTAGAAAATCGTCGTACCCGGCGAAAAGCGCAGGATTGTTCTTATGATACCTGTAAACGGCCGCGACCAATACCGTCCTCAGACATTTCTTTACAGGCAAAACATTGCTAAAAGCGTCTGCGCCGCTAAGATAAGCGCAGACTTGGAATTGAGGACGGCATGGTTAAACAGCAGCGGATTGCGAAATGGTTTTTATGCCTGGCTTGCCTGGTGGTGCTGACCTGCATGACTCAGCGCATGGCGAGCCTGCATGCGTTGCAGCAAGTGATGGGCCTGCCTGCCGTCAGCACTCTCACCTCTGCCACCGATGATGCCGCTGAACTGCAACCCAGTCCCTGCGAACTGAGTGCAAAATCCCTGTTGGCCTCGCCGCCGGTAATGTTCGAAACCCTGCTGTTCGGCCTGGGTATGTTGCTGGTGCTGTTGGCCCCGACCGTGGCCGCGCGTCTGCGCATTCCCCCTCCCAGAGTTATTTCCCCCACCACCCTCAGGGTACATCTGCGATTATGCGTATTCCGTGAATGAGTTCATCGCCCGTCTGTTTTGGTGATTGATTCATTTATGGAGAAAAAACATGTTAAATATCATCAGGTCGGCATTAGCCTGCCTGTTACTGCTGTGGCTACCTGCTTTGCAGGCGGCGGACAGCGGCTGGCTACAAAGCCCGACTAACGATCACGCCAAGGTGCGGCTGCGCGCCGATACCTCGCACAGCGGGGAAACCCGTTTGCTGCTGGGCATTGAGCTGCAAAAAGGCTGGAAAACCTACTGGCGTTCGCCGGGGGAAGGCGGTATTGCGCCGACCATCGCCTGGCAGGGTAATCCACCGCCGGCAACCTGGTTCTGGCCAACGCCGCAGCGTTTTGACGTTGCCGGCATCTCCACCCAGGGTTATCACGATCGGGTTGAGCTGCCGATGGTGATGAAAGGCGCGGTGCCACGTCAGTTGGCGGGCACCTTGACGCTGTCTACCTGCAGCAACGTCTGCATTTTGACCGACTATCCGTTCAGTCTGGATCTGGACGCGCCGTCCGACGCGCAGTTTACCCATGACTTTGCCCAGGCAATGGGGCAGGTACCTATTGCCGATGGGTTGGTGGAGAGTATTAAAGCCGGTTATCAGAACGGGGAACTGCAGATCAGCGCCGAGCGAGCTGCCGGTTGGCAGCAGCCTGAGCTGTTCTTCGATACGCTGGAGGATGCCGATCTCGGTAAGCCGAAGGTCAGCAGTGACGGAACCCGGATGTTCGCGCGGGTGCCGGTTAGTGATGGCTGGGGCGATAGCGCACCGGATCTGCGTGGCAAAACCCTGACGTTGGTGATCGGTGACGGCGGCGTGGCACAGCAGGTGACGTTACCTATTGAAGGGCCACTGACCTCTCCCGTTGCGGCAAGCTTCTCACTGTGGCAGGCGGTGCTGATGGCACTGGCCGGTGGCCTGATCCTCAACCTGATGCCGTGCGTGTTGCCGGTATTAGGCATCAAACTGGGCTCGATTTTGCAGGTCGAACAGCGTGATCGGCACAGTATCCGGCTGCAGTTCCTGGCCTCGTCGTTCGGCATTGTGGCGTCATTTATGGCGCTGGCGTTGCTGATGACGCTGCTGCGACTGAGCAACCAGGCGCTTGGCTGGGGCATTCAGTTCCAAAACCCGTGGTTTATCGGTTTTATGGTGCTGGTGACGCTGTTATTCAGCGCTAACCTGTTCGGCCTGTTCCATCTGCAACTTTCCTCTTCGCTGAACACCAAACTGGCGACCCATAACGGCCGTGGCCTGAGTGGGCATTTCTGGCAGGGCGCTTTCGCTACCTTGCTGGCGACGCCATGTTCCGCGCCCTTCCTGGGTACCGCGGTGGCCTTTGCTCTGGCAGCACCGCTGCCGGTGCTGTGGGGCATGTTTGTCGCGCTGGGCATCGGGATGAGCCTGCCCTGGCTCTTGATTGCCGCCTGGCCGGCGCTGGCACTGCGTTTACCTCGTCCGGGGCGTTGGATGAACAGCCTGCGGCTGGTGATGGGGTTGCTGATGCTGGCTTCTTCGTTGTGGCTGCTAAGCCTGATGGCCAACCATATCGGTGGAGTCCCAACGCTGGTGGTGGGTGTTATCGCGCTGCTGGCCCTGTTGCTGGCGGTCGGTTGGCAACACGGGGTTCGCCTGGCGGCCAAGCTGGCAGCCGCTACCCTGGTGCTTGTTGGGGTGGTGCTATTGGCCGGTTCGCTGACCGCCGGGCTGTGGCGTCAGCCGCTGCACGACAATGTGGCCTGGCAACCGCTGAGCGAGGAGGCGATCACCCAGGCGCTGGCCCAGAACAAACGGGTGTTTGTCGACGTCACCGCTGACTGGTGCGTGACCTGTAAAGCCAACAAATTCAACGTACTGCTGCGCGATGACGTGCAAAAAGCGCTGAGCGCCGAGGACGTTGTCGCCCTGCGGGGGGACTGGAGCCGTCCATCGGCCGAAATTAGCGCCTTCCTGCAACAACGCGGCAGCGTCGCCGTGCCTTTTAATCAAATTTATGGCCCCGGCAGGCGCGACGGCGTGGTGTTGTCCCCACTGTTGACCCGCGATGCCGTATTGCAAACCCTGTCCGCCGCCAAAGGAAATTCACAATGAAAAAATTAATGATTTTACTGATGTTGATCGCCACCCCTGTCTGGGCCGCTGCCCCATTTACTCCAGAACAGGAAGTCCGCATTAAAGAGCTGATCCGCGAAACGCTGGTGTCGAACCCGGATATTCTGGCGCAGGCGGTCGATGCCTGGCAGCAGCAAACCGCCGGCCAGCAAATCAGCCAGGCGATCAAGCAAAACGCCAAAGCCCTGTATGAAGACCCGGCCAGCCCGCGTCTGGGGGCGACCAACGCCAAACTGACGCTGGTGACCTTTACCGATTACAACTGTCCGTACTGCAAGCGTTTTGATCCGATGCTGGAGAAGATCGTCAAACAATATCCGGATGTCGCGTTGGTGGTGAAATTATTGCCGTTCAAAGGCGAAAGCTCGGTCAGTTCGGCACGGGTGGCATTGACTGCCTGGCAGCAGCATCCGGACCAGTTTTGGGAGTTGCACCAGCGGCTGATGGCGAAAAAAGGTTTCCACGACACCGCCAGCATTGCCGCTGCCCAGCAGAAAACCGGAGTGAAAGAAGTGGCACCCAGTGAGCTGAGCATGACCACGTTGCGCACTAACATGGAGCTGGCAGAAAAATTGGGCGTGCAGGGGACGCCGGCAACGCTGATCGGCGATCAGATGTTGCCGGGGGCAGTGTCTTACGAGGAGCTGGAGGCGATGGTGAAACAGCAATTGGCGAAGGTCAAAAATGGCTAGGCTGCGGCGTTGGGCGCGGGAACTGCTGATCCTGCTGTTGATTGTCCTGGTGGCGGCGTTCGGCATGGACTGGCTGCGTGCACCGCAGGCTCCGCCAGCCTTCGATTCGCAGCTCCTGACGACGCTGAGTGGTGAGCAGGTGTCACTGGCACAGCTCAGTCAGGATAAACCCTTGCTGGTCTATTTCTGGGCCAGCTGGTGCGGTGTTTGCCGCTTCACCACGCCCTATGTTGCCAGACTGGTCGGCGAGGGCGACAACGTGCTGACCGTAGCGCTGCGCTCCGGTGACGATGCTCAGGTGGCGAGGTGGCTGGCAGGTAAGAGGGTGACCTTGCCGGTGGTTAACGACCCGCGTGGCGAACTGTCGGCGCAGTGGCAAATCGGCGTTACCCCGACGCTGGTGATTATCTCCAAAGGCCAGGTGGTGCAGAGCACCACCGGCTGGACCAGCTATTGGGGCATGAAGCTGCGGCTGTGGTGGGCCGGGCTGTAATCACCGGTTTATTCTGAATCTATCACCTGACTAATCGCCCGGCACAGCCGGGCGATACCTTCTTCAATCAGCGGCGGCGTGTTGGCGGCGAAATTCAATCGCAGGCCGTGCGCGCCACGCTGTTCCTCGGCATAAAAACACTCTCCGCGTGCAAAAGTCACGCCTTGTCGCCAGGCCACCGGCATCAGTGCTTCGGTGCTAACGGCGGCGGGCAGCGTCAGCCAGATAAACAACCCGCCCTCCGGCGTTTCAAACCGGCAGCCTGGCGGCAGTTGCTGCTGTAATGCGGCGACCATCACATCCCGGTGCTGGCGATAGACTCGTCCGGCACGCCGCAGTTGCTTGTCGTAGCGCCCGATGGTGACGAAGGCGTCCAGCGCGCGCTGGATCAGATTGGAACTGGTAAAACTGTCGACGTGTTTCAATCGGGCGATGCGTTGATAGTGTTCGCTGTCCGCCACCAGATAGCCGATGCGCATGCTGGGCAACAGCATTTTGGAAAATGTGCTGACATAAATCACCGCCCCCGGCTGCGCAAGCGCCCGCAGCGAGGGCAATTGCTTGCCGTTGTAGCGCAAATCGCCGACAAAATCGTCCTCGAGGATCACCACCCCGGCATGCTGAGCCAGTGCCAACAGGCGACGCCGCCGGGCTTCACTCATGCAGCGCCCGGTAGGGTTATGGAAATTGGGTATGGTGTAAATCAGCTTCGGCCGGTGTTTTTCCAGCAGGGCGGGCAGTTGGTCAACCAGCATGCCGTGCCGATCGCTGGGAATGGTGACGATATTGATGCGGTGCAGGCGCAGTAGCCCCAGGGCTTCGGCGTAGGTCGGCTGTTCGACGATCACCGTATCGCCCGGCTCCAGCAGGCTTTGCACAATCAGGCTGATGGCGTGTTGTGAACCGTTGGTGATCAGCAATTGTTCCGCATGGGTCGGAATGCCCTGCGCGGTGAGGATCCGCCCCAGCGTATCGCGCAGCGGGTAGTAGCCACAGTATTCGCCATAGCTGAAAGCCTCTTCCGCATGGCGGCTGAGCACCGACAGCAAGATCTTGCGGAACTCTTCCTGTGGGAAAACTTTCGGACTGCCGACACCGGCAGCAAAGTTGATGATGCTGTCCGGCAGCGGGATATCGGGGTAACCATCCAGCCGTGAGGTCAGGGTGGTAAAACGCTCCGCCGGGAAAGGGACATCGGTTGCCGGTTGTGGCTGTGCGGGCTGTGCCAGCGGGTGCTGGACATAGGCACCGCTGCCGCGTCGCTGGCGTAAAAAGCCTTTGGCTGCCAATTCGGCATAGGCGTTGTCCACCGTCAACCGGCTGACGGCCAATTCGCCGGCAAGCTGGCGCGTGGAGGGCAGTTTGTCACCATCAACAAATACGCCGCTCAGGATTGCCCGCCGCAACGCCTCCTCAATTTGCAGATACAGCGGAACATCCTGCTGACGGTCTAACGGAATATGCATGCAAAATTGGCTCGGTAGTTGGTGGCACTTTTTACTATACCCCATAGCAGCAGGCCTTCAAGCGGATAAAAGTGGCCTGTATAACATCGGGGGAAAGTGGCTCTGGCGGCAAAATCGCGCGGCGTTAGAATCTCTGCCTGAGTCTATTACCGCCGTTTTTTTGAGGGTGTCATGTCATTACCATCGGGTGTTTCAGTCAGGCCGGTTTTCCCCGGCGCGCGCATTTTACAGGGCAGCAGTCAGGGTTATGTGATTGCCATTATCAGCGCCATGTTGCTGGCCTTTACCGCCATTATTATCCGCGTGTTGACGCAGTATTATCACCTGCCGACCTTTGTGCTGGCCTTTTGGCGAGCGGCATTGGTGGCGCTGGTTTTATTACCGGCGTTGTTGCTGTTCAAGCCTGAGTGGGCACGCTTACGGCGTTCCCAGATCCCGTTTTATGCCTGTTATGGTCTGCTGCTGGCGGTATTCAACAGCCTGTGGACGCTGTCGGTGGCGCTGAACGGCGCGTCGGTGGCGACCATCCTGACTTACTGCTCGGTGGGTTTTACCGTCTTCCTCGGCTGGATGATCTACAGCGAACGCCTGAACCTGCGCCAGTTGGTGGTGATTGTGGTCAGCCTGGGCGGCTGTTTTCTGGTCAGCAACGGTGACAGCATGGGCAACAGCCATTTCAACCTGCTGGGGTTGTTGGTCGGTATGCTGTCCGGCATCGGTTATACCCTCTACACGCTGGGCGGACGGGTGGCGACTGAACGCCATTATCCGGTGTGGAATACCATTTTGTACGTGTTCGGTTTTTCCGCCGTCTATCAGTGGCTGTTCAACATTGCGCTGACGTTATACCCGCTGGCGGCATTCCACGGCATGACCGGTTCTTTGTGGTTCCTTTCCGAGGGCGTTCAGGGCATCGAGTGGCGCGGTTGGTTGTTGCTGTTGACGCTGGCCGCAGGCCCGACGCTGTTGGGGTTTGGTTTGTACAACATCAGCCTGAAAACCCTGCCGCTGGCGGTAGCGAACCTGATTTTGTCGCTGGAGTTGGTGTTCACGGCGGTGATCGCCTATTTCCTGCTGGGGGAAAACATGAACTCGTTACAACTGCTCGGCAGCGCCCTGGTGATGGGCGGGGTGCTGATGTTGAAAAACAAGACGGCCGAGGCCTGATTTGTTAGCATTATGCCGAGATTTGGAGGCAATAATGACCAATAACCCAAGATTAAAACGGGCGTTAATCGCTTAGTCCGGCAGTGTTTTGCGACCAAAAAACACTGCCACAGACTTTAGGCTGTGGCTCTTGCAATGAATATAGAGAAAGCGCCATGACTGAAAAACACTGGTCAAAAACAGAACTGCTGCACCAAACGGTGACCAACCCCAATATTATCGTCAAAGGGACCCACAGCTATTACAGCGACTACCTGGATGACGGTTTTGAACGCTCCGTGGTGCGTTATTTGCACGGGGACGAGGTCAGCCAACAGTGGCAGCCGCTAGGGGCGATAGACCAATTGCTGATCGGCGATTATGTCTGCATTGCCGCCGAGGCCGTGATCCTGATGGGGGGGAATCATACTCACCGTGCCGATTGGTTCTGCCTGTATCCGATGATGGAAAGCATTCTGGCTTCCTATCAGCCGAGGGGCGACACCCGGTTAGGGGACGGTTGTTGGATCGGGATGCGGGCGATGCTGATGCCGGGTGTGAGCATTGGGGAAGGGGCGATAGTGGCTGCTGGCAGTATTGTGACCAAGGATGTTGAACCTTACACCATCGTGGGCGGCAATCCGGCACGGCCAATCAAACTGCGGTTTAGCCCGCAGACCATCGCCCGGTTATTGGCTTTGCGTATTTATGATTTGTCGGCGGAAGATTTTGCCCGCGTGCAGCCCTTGCTGGCCGATGATGATATTGCGGCCCTGGAACGGGCGATAGCTGAAATTAAGCGTTAAATGAAAAGGGCGGGAATAACCCGTAATGCCGGTCAGTTAAGCAAAGTTCTGAATAATAATGTACGACTTTGCTAAAGTGATAGTCCCCCTCTCCAGAGGGAGAGGGCCGGGGTGAGGGGCTTTCGCGTCAATATGTATCCCCTCACCCTAACCCTCTCCCAAAGGAGAGGGAACAATACACCTTAACTGACAAGCATTACGGGAATAACCCCGCCCTTTGACTTATTCGGCCTTGGCCGCTTCCACCGTTTGGCGACGTTTGCGCACTATGCGCAACACCAGCGGCAGTACCAGCACGGCTACCGCCAACACCAGCAAGGTTTGCGCGATGCTGCTGCTCCACAGGATGCCAAACTGTCCGTTGCTGATAGACAGCGCGCGGCGCAGGTTCTGCTCCAGCATCTCTCCCAACACGAAGCCCAGGATCAACGGCGACATCGGGAAGTGCATTTTCCTCAGGATGTAGCCAAACACCCCCAGTCCGACCATCAACAGCAGGTCAAAGGTGGTGCTGTGCACCGCATAAACACCGACCGCCGACACTGCGGCAATCGCCGGTACCAGGAACCACAGCGGAATGGTCAGCATGCGGGTGAACAGACCAACCAACGGCAGGTTCATAATCAACAAAATGACGTTGGCAATCAGCAGTGCGGCGATCAGCCCCCAGACAATATCTGGCTGCTCGGTGAACATCGCCGGGCCGGGTGTGATGTTGTACAGAGTCAGTGCGCCCATCATTACCGCCGTGGTACCGGAACCCGGCACGCCCAGCGTCAGCATCGGAATAAACGAGCCGCAGGCCGAAGCGTTATTGGCCGCCTCAGGAGCCGCCACGCCGCGAATATCCCCTTTACCGAAGGTGTCGCTGTTGCCGCTGATTTTCTTTTCGGTCATATAGGTGAGCGCACTGGCGATGGTGGCACCCGCGCCCGGCAAAATGCCGACGAAGAAACCGATCACCGAAGAGCGCAGCGTGGGGCCAACGCATTCGGCAGCCTCTTTGCGATTAAACAGTAAGCGACCGGTTTTGCGCACCAGCTTCTGCCCGGTGCTGGTACTTTCCAGCATCAACAAAATTTCACTGACCGAGAACAGGCCGATCACCACCACGATGAACTGCACGCCGTCGGAGAGATGAACGCTGTCGAAAGTGAAGCGATAAACGCCGGTGTTGGCATCCACCCCGACCGTCGCCAGCCCCAGGCCAATCAGCGCCGCCAGCAGCGACTTCAGCGGGTTCTGGCTCATCATGCTGCCCAGGCAGGCGATGGCGAACACCATCAGGGCAAAATATTCCGCCGGGCCGAACGCTAGCGACCAGCGTGCCAGCAGCGGGGCGAACAGGATAATGCCGCCGATGGCGATCATCGAACCGACGAAAGAGCTGACCGCCGAGATCGACAGCGCCACACCGGCGCGCCCCTGTTGCGCCATCGGATAGCCGTCCAGGGCCGTCATGATCGCCGCCGCGTCACCCGGCACGTTGAGCAGGATCGAGGAAATACGACCGCCGTATTCGCAGCCGATATACACCGTCGCCAGCAGGATCAGTGCGGACTCTGCCGGCAGTTTGAGAGCGAACGCCAGCGGCAGCAAAATAGCCACGCCGTTGATCGGCCCCAACCCCGGCAGCAGGCCGACAATGGTGCCAACGAAGCAGCCGATCAGGGCGATAATCAGGTTCTGTGGCACCAATGCCACCTCGAACCCTTGAGACAAATACATCCAGGTTTCCATCATCGCCCCCGTTAGCTCAGCCAAACGCCGAGTGGCAGTGTCACATCAAGTAAGCGGTCAAAGGCGTAATACAGCGCCACGCCCATCACCACGCCGGACACCAATGCCGCTTTCAGGCTGGCCTGGAACAGCAGGCCAATGCTGAAGGTCAGCAGTGCGGTTGCCAGCGGGAAGCCCAGCCATTCGAAGCCCCAGGCGTACAGCACCAGCGTAATGACCAGCACCAGCAGGCGTTGCATCACCTTGTTATGCGGCCATTCAACCACCTGCGGCTTGTTCAGCAGCAGTAACGCCGCGCACAGCGCCATCAGGCTGAGAATCGCCAGCGGGAAGGGACGGGGGCCCAGCGGTTCGTAGCTGTATTCGCTCTGAATACCCCAGCCGATAAACAGGCCGCCAATGCACAGCAGCAGCCAGAAACCGGCGAAAATGCGATCGCTCATGGTAGCCTCCGGTTACTTGGCCAGGCCGAAAACTTTGGCCTGTTCGCGGTACTGATTGACCTGGTTTTTCACGTAGGCATCCAGTTCCTTGCCAGCCAGGTTGAATTCAAACAGACCACGCAGATCGCGCTGTTTTTTGAACTCGTCGGTTGCCATCATTTTTTGGAAGGTGTCGAGCCACCACTGGTACTCCTCTTCGCTGACCTTCGGGCCAACGTAGAAACCGCGGATAATCGGCCATACCAGATTGAAGCCTTGCTCTTTGGCGGTCGGCACATTGGCTAACTGGCCCGGCAGGCGTTGATCGGAGTACACCGCCAGCACGCGAATTTTGTCGCCCTGCAGGTAAGGCACCATTTCGCTCAGATCGCCGGAAACTGCCTGAATGTGGTTGCCCAGCAATGCGGTAACCGGCTCGCCGCCGCCTTCGAATGCCACGTAACGCATCTTGTGAGGATCGACCCCGACCTCACGCGCCAGCAGGGCGGTTTTCATCCAGTCCTGGCTACCGATCGAGGCACCCGCGCCGAACACCACGCTGTTCGGATCTTTTTGGAAGGCATCCATCAGGTCTTTCAGGGTTTTGTATGGCGAGTCGGCACGGACCGCGATCATGCCGTAGTCGGTACCGACGGCGGCCAGCCATTTCACGTCGTCCACGTTGTAGCGGCCGAATTTCCCTTGTGACAGGTTCAGCAACGAGCCACCGGAGAAGGCGACAACCGTGCCGAACTCTGCCGGACGTTGGGCAACGATGGCGTTGTAGGCTACTGCGCCAACGCCGCCGGGCATGTAGGTAACGCGCATCGGTTTATCGATGGCTTTGGTTTCCTGCAGCGAAACCTGAATCAACTTGCAGGTCAGGTCGAACCCTCCGCCGGGCTTGGCAGGGGCGATACATTCGGTGCGTTTCGGTGCTTCGACGGCAAAGGCCTGATTGGCTGCCAACAGCAGGGCGGTGGCGGTCAGAGTGCGGGTGATTATTTTTTTCATTGCTTTCCCCAAGGTATTTTTCAGTCGGTGCGGATCCCCGCCGATACGGGTTGCTGGATTGTTAAATCAACAACCTTTCATTTACCTTTCAACCGGCGGAAAAGTTTCCGGGATGTGATACGCATCTCCTGCCTGGAGTTATAATGCCGTACTGAGTGGCCAAATTGACTGTTGCGCTAACACATGCCACGGGGCAATAACAGCCCGTAAACCTTGCTTAAAGTCTGCGTAATATCATTTTTGCCTTTTCGACCTTGGGATAAAATGGCTAAAAATAAAATCATGACAGGTGTGCGTTTATGTTTTCATTAGGGAAGTTATTCGGTGGCAGGGACAGCAATAAAGTTAAAGCTATCAAGATGTTGCCTTCGGCGTATGCCGACATTTATGGCGATGAAGGTGAGTGCCGGCTGAAACGTCTGCGCCCGGAGCTCGGCGTTTTTGAGCTGCATTTCGCCGATCCCAAAGGCGATAAATACGTTTGCCATATGACTGCCTGTATTACCGGCATTGATATTGTTTTTGCTGCCAATAATCGCTCGGTCTTGGTTTCCCCTCCGTTCACGCCAGCCAAATTGCAGCCGGTGTTGGATATCGCCCTGGCTGATAGAAAAAAATAATGGCGAACCAACGGAATAAACCGCAGTTGCTGGCCGACTGTGGTTTATTCCATGTTGCAATTGTGCCCCAGCTCCCAAAACTGGCCCGGCGTAACCCTTCTTTCCCCGCGTTTTCCATGCCATCCTGCTGTTATAAATATGTTAATTTGCCGTCATCCTGGCCTGGTGGTTATTTCACCGAGGGCATAGGCATAGATAAATCAATGGAATGGAAACATGCGTCTGTTATTGGTTGAAGACCATCCCGAGTTATCCCACTGGCTGCAAAAGGCGCTGACCGGCGTCGGTTTTGCTGTCGACGTCGCGCCGGACGGGCTGGCGGCCGACCACTTGTTGTTAAACGAGAGCTATGCGCTGGTGGTACTGGATGTAGCGCTGCCGCGGCTCAATGGTCTGGAACTGTTGGCCCGGCTGCGCAAGCGCGGGCAGGATTTGCCGGTGCTGTTGCTGACGGCCAGAACCGACGTTGCCGATCGCGTCAAAGGGCTGAATCTGGGGGCCGACGATTACCTGACCAAACCGTTCGAACTCGATGAATTGGAAGCGCGTATTCGGGCATTGCTGCGCCGCAGCGTCGGCGTCACCCAGCAGGCGCTGCAGTATGGTGCGCTGACCTATCACGATGAAGGTTATTTCCAGCTCGACGACAAACCGCTGCAGTTGACGCCCCGAGAGTTGGCGGTGCTGACCGCCTTGATCCACCGGCGTGGCCGCCCGGTTGCCAAACAGCAGCTGTTTGAACAGGTATTTACCCTGTCTGATGAAGCCAACCCGGAAAGCATCGAGCTGTACGTTCATCGGCTGCGGAAAAAGCTGCAGGGCAGCAATGTGGCGATCATCACCCTGCGTGGTCTGGGCTACAGCCTGGAGCTTTGCAATGAGGTGGTTTAACGCGCCACGCTCACTGTTTTATCAACTGTTGTTGTTCTTTGGCCTGCCGCTGCTGGTGCTGGGCGGCATCTCGATATATACCCACTACTTTAGCGCGATGAATGCTGCCACGCTGGCCTACGATCGCACGCTGCTGGCTTCGGCGCGCACCGTGGCGGAACGGCTGGTGGTGCGCAATGGCCGACTGGAAGCGGACGTGCCCTATGTGGTACTCGACAGTTTCGAGCGAAACATGAACGATCAGCTTTATTACGAAGTGATCTCCCCGCAGGGCGACAGTATTTCAGGCTATAACGATTTGCCGCCGATGCCGCCCCATATCCTGCGTTCCAGTCTGTATCCGGCGCTGGTGCATTTTTATGATGCCCAATATCGCGGCCGGCCGATCCGCGTGGCCGCGCTGTATCAGCCGGTCAACGAGTCGGGTGTGATGGGCATGGCGACCATTCTGGTGGCGGAGACGCTGGAATCGCGCCGCTATCTGGCGCGGCAAATGATGCTTTCCGCCTTGCTCAGCCAGGGAACGGTGGTGGTGTTGACCATGATCCTGGCCTTTGCGCTACTCAAGCGGGTGCTTAAGCCGATGCGCAAACTTTCCGGCATTATGCTGCGACGCGATCCGGGCGAACTGACGCCGTTGCCGATGGTGTTGCCCTGGTCGGAAATGCAGCCGCTGTTGCTGGCATTCAACCGTTATATTGAACGACTGCGGCTGATGGTGGCGCGTCAGGAACGTTTCAGCGCCGACGCTTCGCACCAGTTACGCACCCCGTTAACCGTGCTGAAAACCCAGGTGGGGGTAGCGCTGGCCAGTGATAAACCGGAGCAATGGCGGGAAAGTCTGTTGGCGATGAGCACCACGCTGGATAACACCGTGGCGCTGACCGATCGTCTGCTCTATCTCTCCAGGCTCAAAGCCCATGAACATCTTGCCGACCACAAGTTGCAGCCGGTGAATCTGGCGCAGGTACTGCGCGATGCCTGTTTTTCGCGGTTACCGCAGGCACGCAGCAAACGTATTGATCTGGGATATGAGGGGGAATCCGTCTGTTGGGTTGGAGGGGAGGCACTGCTGCTGACCGAACTCTGTGCCAACCTGCTGGACAATGCGCTGAAATACACCCCGAATCAGGGCACGGTCACGGCCCGGTTAAGCATCGATAAGCTGGCTGGGGAGTGCGTACTGGAAATTGAAGACAGCGGCCCGGGCATTGCCGAACAGGATACGGCGCAGGCGCTGCAGCCGTTTCATCGGTTGGATAACGTGGGTAATCAGCCCGGTGCCGGTTTGGGGCTGGCGCTGGTCAGCGACATCACCCGTTATCACGGCACCCGCCCGGAGCTGCTGACCTCGGCCACCCTGGGAGGCCTGTTGGTGCGGGTGCGTTTTCAACTGCTGCCTTAACTTTCACACTCTGCGGTTTGCTTGGCCTTACGGCCCAGCGGCGTGCGCAGACGCTGCGACAGGATCACACCCAACAGGGTGATGCCGCCGCCGATCAAGTGGTAGCTGTGCAGATGTTCATGCAGGAACACCACCGCAATGATGGCGGTAAATACCGGGGCCAGATTCATAAAGATCGACGCGGTATTGGCACCCAAACGCATCACGCCGTGGATCCACAGATAAGGCGCGACGATCGAGGCCGGGATACCGGCGAACAGCACCAGCGGAATATTTTGGCTGGTCAGCGCAACGTCCTGCGCCATCAGGAAGTTAGGCAGTAGCAACACCACGCCGAACACAATCTGTACATACAATGACTGCCAATTCGGCAGCGCAATCGCCCAGCGCTTGGTCAGTACGCCGTACAGCGCATAGGCGGCGGTGGCGGCAAACATCATCAACTCGCCTTTGCCGATGCCATGTTGCAGTAACTCGCCCGGGTTACCGGCGCTCACCAGCCAGATTAAACCGGCCAGCGACAGCAGGCTACCGATCGCGATGCCCACCGTAGGAGCCACTCGCAACAGCACTATGCTGATCAGAATAGTCAGTAACGGGATCAGGGAAACAATAATGCCCATAAACAGCGCGCTGACGCTGTGCGCCGCGTAATAAGCCAGACTCTGATACAACACCATACCCAGCATGCCGAGAACCATTAATTTCCACCAGTTGGCGCGTATCGCCGCCCAGTGACGGACCACGCCGGGCAGCACGAAAGGCGTCAGCGTGATCAGCGCCAGTAACCAGCGATAGAAGGAGATAGCGGCCGGATCGATGGCGGTAGCGGAGAGTTTGCTGACCACGGCATTAATTGACCAAATCAACACCGCCAGCAGAGGGAACAGCATATTCATGATAATTATTCTCATTAACAACGGACATGCTGGCTAGTTTACCCGTGTCCGGTTTATTATATATAGTGATATCCAGACAATATTTGCCCTAAACAAGACAAGTCACGGGACGAAACCATGCCAGAAATCCGTCATTACCCCGAAGCACTGATCCCGGCACCACGACCGGTGCAGTTCCGCTGCGAGGAGTTCAATGCCCGCACGGAGTTCCAGCCGCATCGGCACAGTTGGGGGCAACTGATGTGGGTCAAGGCCGGTGTTATGGTGCTGCGCATCGGCGGTCAGCGTTTTCTGGCACCGCCGGAGTTTGTGCTGTGGGCGCCGGCGGAAATTGAACACTCTTGTTATAACCAGCGCCTGGCGCAGTGCCGCATGGTCGATATTGCGTTGCCGCTGTGCGCCGGGATGCCGGTCGATCCCTGTCTGGTCAGCGTGACGCCCATTTTCCGCGCCATTGCCGAAGATTTTTACGCACGCAAACAATATATCCCGCAGAGCAAACAGGACCTGCGCCTGTGCCGGGCGCTGATCGACCAACTGCATCTGTCGCCGGTTCAACAAACCTACCTGCCGTCATCCGAAGACAAATTCCTGGCACCGGTGCTGGAGGCGCTGGAACACTGTCCTTCGGACAATACGTCGCTCGCCGCCTGGGCTGCCCGGGTCTATACCACCGAGCGTACGCTGTCGCGCCGTTGCCAACAGGATCTGGGCATGTCATTTAGCGAATGGCGCCAGCGTTTGCGTTTCCTGCATGCCGTGTCCCTGCTGGAACAGGGCAAAACCGTGCAGGAGGTGGCGCTGGAGGTAGGGTACAGCTCGGCCTCGGCGTTTATTGTCATGTTTCAGCAAATCGCCGGTACCACCCCCGAGCGCTTTCGCCGGGCATGATTCAGTGGCACACTATTTCCCAGCGAAATAGCCGTAAACCGTCGGAGCAATAAGTGAAAATCCTGGTTGATGAAAATATGCCGTACGCGACTGAGTTGTTCAGTCGTTTGGGGAATGTGCAGGCGGTGCCTGGCCGCCCGATCCCGAGTGATGCGCTGGCCGATGCCGATGCACTGATGGTGCGTTCGGTGACTAAAGTGAATGAAGCCTTGCTGGCCGGTACCCGCATTGGTTTTGTCGGCACCGCGACCGCCGGTACCGACCACGTAGACGACGTTTGGCTGCAACAGCAGGGTATCGGTTTTTCTGCCGCACCGGGCTGCAACGCCATTGCGGTAGTGGAATATGTGTTCTCCGCGCTGATGCTGCTGGCCGAGCGCGATGGTTTCCAACTGCGGGATAAAACTGTCGGTATTATCGGTGTTGGCAACGTAGGCTCACGCCTGGATGCCCGCCTGAAAGCCTTAGGCGTCCGTACCTTGTTATGCGATCCGCCGCGGGCTGAACGCGGTGATGCCGGTGAGTTTTGGCCGTTGGAAAAGCTGGTGGCGGAAGCCGACGTGCTCACTTTCCATACGCCATTGAATAAGTCCGGCCCTTACAACTCGCTGCATCTGGTGGACGCGGAACTGCTGGCGGCATTGCCGGACAATCGCATTCTGATCAACGCTTGTCGCGGTGCGGTGGTGGACAATGCTGCGCTGTTGCAGGCACTGGAGAAAGGCAAAAAACTGAGTACCGTGCTGGACGTGTGGGAGCCGGAACCGGAGCTTTCGCTGCCGTTGTTGGCGCGGGTGGATATTGGCACCGCGCATATTGCCGGTTACACGCTGGAAGGCAAGGCACGCGGCACCACTCAGGTGTTTGAGGCCTTCAGCCGCCACCTGGGCCAGCCGCAACAGATCGAGCTGGCCTCGCTGTTGCCGGTGCCCGAATTCAGCCAGATCCAACTCAATGGGCCGCTGGATGAAGGCAAATTAAAACGATTGATGCACTTGGTGTATGATGTGCGCCGCGATGATGCGCCGCTGCGCAAAGTGGCCGGGCAACCGGGCGAGTTTGATCGTCTGCGCAAGCATTACCAGGAACGCCGTGAATGGTCTTCATTACGCGTCCAGTGCGATGACAGCGCCAGTGCGGAGCTGTTGCACAAGCTGGGTTTCCTGACGGCATAAGGCTTTCTTAAGCCACGGCGACTAATTTTGTTATCAGGGCGGTGCAGTAGCCGCCCATCTGCATTTGAATAAATACTCTGGAGAAACCCAATGTCTGACGGCTGGAATATCGCTCTGCTTGGCGCTACTGGCGCGGTAGGTGAAGCGTTGCTGGAATTATTACAGGAACGCCAGTTCCCGGTGGGCGAACTCTATCCATTGGCCAGTGAACGCAGCGCCGGTGCCACGGTGCGCTTCAACGGCAAATCGGTACTGGTGCAAAACGCGGAAGAATTTGACTGGTCACAGGCGCAGTTGGCGTTCTTCGTCGCCGGAACCGAGGCTTCGGCCCGCTACGCGGAAGAAGCCGGCAACATGGGCTGCCTGGTGATCGACACCAGCGGCCTGTTTGCGCTGGAGCCGGACGTGCCGCTGGTGGTTCCTGGGGTGAACCCACAGGTGCTGGCGGATTACCGCAACCGCAATATCGTTGCCGTGGCCGACAGCATGGTTAGCCAACTGCTGACCGCAATCAAACCGCTGACCGAACAGGCCGGGCTTTCCCGTCTGCACGTCACTACCCTGATGTCGGTATCGGCACGCGGCAAAGTGGCGGTCGACGATCTGGCCGGTCAAAGTGCGCGCCTGCTGAACGGCATTCCGGCTGAAGCGGGGGTTTTCGCCAAGCAGTTGGCGTTCAACCTGTTGCCGTTGCTGGCCGACGAACAGGGCAGCGTGCGCGAAGAGCGTTTGATTGTCGATCAGGTGCGTAAAGTGCTGCAGGACGAAGGGCTGCCGATTTCCGTTAGCTGTGTGCAGTCGCCGGTATTCTACGGCCATGCGCAGGTGGTTCACCTGGAGGCGTTGCGCCCGATGTCTGCGGAAGAAGCGCGCAGCGAGCTGGAGCAGGTGGATGATATCCAACTGAGCGAAGAAGACGACTACCCGACCCAGGTGACGGAAGCCTCTGGCAGCGATGCGCTGAGCGTTGGCTGTTTGCGTAATGACTATGGTATTCCGGAAATCCTGCAGTTCTGGTCGGTGGCCGACAACGTGCGTTTCGGCGGCGCGCTGATGGCGATCGAAACCGCAGAACGTCTGGTGCAGGAGCAGATGTACTGATGTATGAAGTTGTCTTGCCCACCCAGCCGACGTTGAAAATCGCGCTGGGGATTGAATATGACGGCAGCCAGTATTACGGCTGGCAGCGTCAGCAGGAAGTCGCCAGCGTGCAGGCCTGTCTGGAACAGGCGTTGAGCAAGGTAGCGGATGCGCCGATCAACGTGTTGTGCGCCGGACGTACCGACGCCGGAGTGCATGCCACCGGTCAGGTGGTGCATTTCGAAACTACCGCGCAACGCAAGGACGCGGCCTGGACGATGGGCGTCAACACCCATCTGCCGCCGGATATCGCCGTGCGTTGGGTGACTGGCGTGAATGAAGATTTTCATGCCCGTTTCAGCGCGACTGCGCGTCGGTATCGCTACATTATTTATAACCATCGCTATCGTCCGGCGGTATTGCAGCAGGGAATGACCCACTTTTATCACCCGCTGGATGCCGAACGGATGGAAAGGGCGGCGCAGGCGCTGCTGGGCGAGAACGACTTTACTTCGTTCCGCGCCGTGCAATGTCAGTCACGCACGCCGTGGCGTAACGTAAAACACGTTAAGGTTACGCGCTATGGCGAATATATTGTGGTAGATATCAAGGCGAATGCCTTTGTGCATCATATGGTTCGCAACATTGTCGGTAGCCTGATGGAAATTGGCTGCGGCAATCAGGATGAGAACTGGATGGCCGAATTACTGGCGCTGAAGGATCGTAATCTGGCTGCGGCGACGGCGCGGGCCGACGGGTTATACCTGGTTAGCGTTGATTACCCTGAGCACTTTGCCATACCCCGGCCGCCAATGGGGCCACTGTTTTTACCCGACGACTAAATACTGGCGCGCCCGACGCGTTACTCCCTTGTGTAGCTGCCGGGTGGGTGAGACACCCGGTAAAAGAGAGAACCTATGGACATCATCAAGTTTGTAATTGATTTTATTTTGCATATTGACGTGCATCTGGCCGAACTGGTGGCGCAATACGGTATGTGGGTGTACGCCATTTTGTTCCTGATCCTGTTTTGCGAAACCGGGCTGGTGGTGACGCCGTTCCTGCCGGGTGATTCTCTGTTGTTTGTTGCCGGTGCGCTGGCGGCCTTGCCGACCAACGATCTGAATGTACATACCATGGTTGCGTTGATGATAGGCGCGGCGATACTGGGTGACGCGGTGAACTACACCATTGGCCGGCTGTTCGGGGAAAAGCTGTTCAGTAACCCGAATTCGAAAATTTTCCGCCGCAGCTACCTGGATAAAACCCACCAGTTTTATGAAAAACACGGCGGGAAAACGATTATTCTGGCGCGATTTGTGCCGATCGTGCGTACTTTTGCGCCGTTCGTCGCCGGTATGGGGCATATGTCCTATCGCCATTTTGCAGCCTACAACGTGATTGGTGCACTGGTTTGGGTGCTGCTCTTCACTTATGCTGGCTACCTCTTCGGCGATCTGCCGATCGTGCAGGAAAACCTGAAACTGTTGATCGTGGCTATCATCATTGTTTCAATTCTGCCGGGCATCATTGAAATTTGGCGCCATAAACGCGCGGCTGCCCGCCAGCAAAAACAGTAAAAACATCGCTTAACCTGTCGGTTCGACCAGTTTTTTATCCACAGTGTCGGGCCGATATGGTTTAATGAGCGACATTTATGGTCTGTTCCTGTTAACAACCTTGAAACCAGTGCCTCGCGCGCGCTAGCCGCGTTTTGCTCAGGCATTTTTCATTAGGGGTGTTTTCGGGGGGATTGTTAAAGCATGAACAGCGGACTGGCATTTGCCAGGTTCAAACAGAAAGGTCATCGATGAGCTGGATTGAACGAATTCTTAACAAGAGCAACATCACCCAAACCCGCAAGGCAAGTATTCCTGAAGGGGTCTGGACTAAATGCGATAGCTGCGGCCAGGTTCTCTACCGCGCCGAGCTGGAGCGTAATCTGGAAGTATGCCCAAAATGCGACCACCACATGCGCATGACTGCGCGTATGCGTCTGCATACTCTGCTGGATGAAGGCAGTGAAGTGGAGCTGGGCAGCGAACTGGAGCCGAAAGACGTTCTGAAGTTCAAGGATTCCAAAAAGTATAAAGACCGCCTGGTTGCCGCACAGAAAGCGACCGGTGAAAAAGACGCGCTGGTAGTAATGAAAGGCACGCTGTACGGTATGCCGATTGTCGCTGCTTCGTTCGAATTCGCCTTTATCGGCGGTTCCATGTCGTCCGTGGTCGGTGCGCGTTTTGTGCGTGCGGTTGAGCAGGCGCTGGAAGACAACTGTCCGCTGGTGTGTTTCTCAGCCAGTGGCGGTGCCCGTATGCAGGAAGCGCTGATGTCGCTGATGCAGATGGCGAAAACCAGTGCCGCACTGGCGAAACTGCAGGAGCGTGGTCTGCCGTACATTTCGGTACTGACCGACCCGACCATGGGTGGCGTTTCCGCCAGTCTGGCGATGCTGGGTGATATCAATATCGCCGAGCCGAAAGCGCTGATCGGCTTTGCCGGCCCACGCGTTATCGAACAGACGGTGCGTGAAAAACTGCCGCCGGGCTTCCAGCGCAGTGAGTTCCTGATTGAAAAAGGCGCAATCGACATGATCGTACGCCGTCCGGAAATGCGTCAGACCCTGGCGAGTATCCTTTCCAAGCTGACCAACCAGCCGCAGCCGCATTTCGATGAAGCCGCGCCGGTGTCCGAGCAGGAAAATCAGGCCGACGCCTGAGATCAATAGGTTCCCCGCGCCGGTAGCCATCGGCGCGGGGTTCAGCCGCCATTTTGTGGCTAAATGACGGCTGATAACGGAGAGCATCGCCTTTACCGCGGTGAGGGTGGTGCCCTGATGGATTAATGAACCCAAGTTCAGTGACGGGACTCATGCAAAACCACCAAATTCCCCAAGCCACGTCGCCATTGAGCTCGTGGCTTTTCTATCTGGAACGTCTGCACAGCCAGGCGATCGAACTCGGCCTGGAACGCGTACAGCGCGTTGCGGCGCATCTTGATTTACTCACTCCTGCACCAACGGTATTTACCGTAGCCGGTACCAATGGCAAAGGCACCACCTGTCGCACCCTGGAAACCATCCTGATGGCGGCCGGTTTGCGGGTTGGCGTCTACAGCTCGCCGCACCTGGTGCGTTATACCGAGCGGGTGCGTATTCAGGGCGATGAACTGAGTGAGGCCGAACACTGCCGCTCGTTCGCCGCCATTGAAGCGGGCCGGGGTGAAACTTCACTGACCTACTTCGAATTTGGCACCCTGTCGGCGCTGCAACTGTTCAAACAGGCTAAGCTTGACGTGGTGATCCTGGAAGTCGGGCTGGGTGGCCGCCTGGATGCGACCAATATCGTCGATCCGAGCGTGGCAGTGGTGACCAGCATTGCGCTGGATCATACCGACTGGCTGGGCAACGATCGCGAAAGCATTGGCCGCGAAAAGGCCGGGATCTTCCGCAGCGGCAAACCGGCGGTGGTGGGGGAACCGGATATGCCGGCCACCATTGGGCAGGTGGCGGAAACGCTGGGTGCCCAACTGTATCGCCGCGGCGATGCCTGGAGCTTCAGTGAACAGGGCGAACGCTGGCAGTGGCAAGGCGGCGGTACCTTGCTGACCGATTTGCCGATGCCCAACGTGCCGTTAGCCAATGCGGCGACGGCACTGGCTGCGCTGCATTTTTCTGCGTTGGAAATTGATGAGCGGGCAATCTTCACCGGCTTGCAGCAGGCGACATTGCCTGGACGTTTCCAGATTGTGCGACGCGATCCGATGCTGATCCTCGACGTGGCGCATAATCCCCACGCGGCAGGTTACCTGGCCGGGCGTCTGGCGACCTTACCGCGCAATGGCGGCAAAGTGCGAGCGGTGGTGGGGATGTTGTCGGATAAAGACATCGCCGGCACCCTGGCCTGTTTGAGTGAGCAGGTCGATGAGTGGTATTGCGCGCCGCTGGACGGGCCGCGCGGGGCCAGCGTCGAACTGTTGGCGCAATATTTGACGGAACCGCGGCAGTTTGCCGATGTCGAAACTGCCTGGCGTCAGGCTATGCAGGACGCAGATATTCAGGATATTGTGATCGTCTGTGGATCGTTCCACACCGTTGCACAGGTTATGGCGGCGTTAGACGAGCGGGGAGTGTGAGTGGCAAGTAAATTTCAAAACCGATTGGTCGGTACCGTGATTTTGGTCGCGCTGGGGGTGATTATCCTGCCAGGGCTGCTGGACGGTAAAAAGAAACATTATGAAGACGAATTCGCCGCCATTCCATTGGTGCCGAAGGCCGGTGATGTGGAAGAAAATGACGTGGTGCCACCGGTAAGCCAACCGCTACCGGCACAGCCGCCGGAAGGCGCGGGCGCACTGGTTGAGCAGCAGGCGGCCAATGAGGCAGCAGCGCAGCAGGCAGTTCGCCAACCGACGCAGCAGCCGACGCTGGTGACCCCGCCGGTCGAATCCCGTCCACAACCGACGCCGCAGCCGCAGGTGAAGCCTAAACCGGTAGAAACCAAACCGGTGGAAGTGAAACCAAAACCGGTACCACAACCGAAACCGGTGGAGACGAAGCCGGTGGTGAAACCTGAGCCAACGCCAGTACCCAAGCCTGAGCCTGCACCCGTGCAGAAACCGGCGGAAGAGAAAGCGCCGGCAGGGCAGGCTTATGTGGTGCAGCTCGGTGCGCTGAAGAACGCCGCCAAGGTGAACGAGGTGGTGGCATCGCTCAGGCTGTCCGGTTACCGTGCCTTTACCGTGCCATCAACGCCGGTACAGGGCCAGATCACCCGGATCTACGTCGGCCCGGATGCCTCAAAACAGAAGCTGCAGTCTTCTCTGTCCGCGTTGAACTCGATCAGTGGTTTGAGCGGTCAGGTGAAGCCATACGGCGTACGTTAAGTTTATGGGGTGCAGCATGCTGTGCCCCATAATCGAGTCATGCCGATATAATCATTAAAAATAATGTGCCTTTCGTAGCTGAAATGGCCTATGTAGGCGCGGCGATTGGGAATTTTTTTATCGCCGCTTTTTATTTGTAGCGGGGCAGGAAAACCCCTACGCAAACGTTTACGTTTTCTGTTAGAATTCGCCGCGAAATGGATGCAGGGGCGATTCATCATTGGAATAGTTCATGGTCTGGATTGATTACGTCATTATAGCGGTGATTGGATTTTCGGCTCTGGTGAGCCTGATCCGAGGGTTTGTTCGCGAAGCATTGTCACTTGTGACATGGGGATGTGCGTTTTTTGTTGCCAGCCATTTCTACTCTTACCTTGCGGTCTACTTCACTCGTTTTGAAGATGAACTGGTGCGAAACGGCATCGCGATTGCCATCTTGTTTATCGCGACCCTGATCGTAGGCGCTATTGTTAACTATGTGATTAGCTCACTGGTAGAGAAAACCGGGTTATCAGGCACCGACCGGGTGCTGGGCGTCTGTTTTGGCGCACTGCGCGGCGTGTTGATCGTTTCGGCGATACTGTTTTTCCTGGATACCTTTACCGGCTTCTCACAAAGTACCGACTGGAAACAGTCGCAGCTGATCCCCCAGTTCAGTTACATCATCAGGTGGTTCTTTGACTACCTGCAGAGCACGTCGAGTTTCTTGCCGACCCATTTACCGGGGCGGTAGCGCTGATGAGGAAAAGACAACATGTGCGGTATTGTCGGTATCGCCGGTTTTATGCCGGTAAACCAGTCGATTTATGATGCGTTGATGGTGCTTCAGCACCGTGGCCAGGATGCCGCAGGCATCGTCACCATAGATGCCCACAATGGGTTCCGTCTGCGTAAGGCCAACGGTCTGGTGAAGGATGTGTTTGAGGCACGCCATATGCAGCGCTTGCAGGGCAACATGGGGATCGGCCATGTGCGCTACCCAACGGCTGGCAGCTCCAGTGCCTCAGAGGCTCAACCCTTTTATGTAAACTCGCCGTTCGGCTTGACGCTGGCACACAACGGCAACCTGACCAACGCCCATGAGCTGCGCCAAAAGCTGTTTGAAAGCGGCCGCCGCCATATCAACACCACCTCCGATTCCGAGATCCTGCTGAACGTACTGGCCAGTGAGCTGGATCGTTTCCAACATTATCCGCTGGAATCCGACAACATTTTCACCGCCGTTGCCGCCATGCATCAGCAACTGCGTGGCGCTTACGCCTGCGTAGCGATGATCATCGGTCACGGTCTGCTGGCATTCCGTGACCCTAACGGTATCCGCCCGCTGGTGATCGGCAAGCGTCAGCTTGAAGATGGCCGCAATGAATATATGGTGGCTTCAGAGAGCGTCGCACTGGACACGCTGGGCTTCGAATTCCTGCGCGACGTAGCGCCGGGCGAAGCGGTGTATATCACCGAGAAGGGCCAACTGTTCACTCGTCAGTGTGCAGAGAACCCGAAAACCAACCCGTGCCTGTTCGAATATGTCTATTTCGCTCGCCCAGACTCCTTTATGGACAAGATTTCGGTCTACAGCGCCCGCGTGCGCATGGGGCAGAAGTTGGGTGAGAAGATTGCCCGCGAGTGGGAAGATTTGGACATCGACGTGGTGATCCCAATCCCGGAAACGTCCTGTGATATAGCGTTGGAAATCGCACGCATCCTGGATAAGCCGTACCGTCAGGGTTTTGTGAAGAACCGCTATGTCGGCCGTACCTTTATTATGCCGGGCCAACAGGCGCGCCGTAAGTCGGTACGTCGTAAGTTGAACGCCAACCGTGCCGAGTTCCGCGACAAGAATGTGCTGTTGGTGGATGATTCCATCGTGCGCGGCACCACTTCAGAGCAGATCGTTGAGATGGCGCGTGACGCCGGGGCGAAACGAGTTTACCTGGCTTCCGCTGCGCCGGAAATTCGCTTCCCTAACGTCTACGGCATCGACATGCCGAGTGCCAACGAACTGATCGCCCACGGCCGTGAAGTGGACGAAATCCGCCAGATCATCGGTGCCGATGGTCTGATCTTCCAGGACCTGGACGATCTGATTGAAGCGGTACGCGAAGAGAACCCGGACATCACCCAGTTCGAATGCTCGGTATTCAACGGTATCTACGTCACCAAAGACGTCGACCAGAGCTACCTCGAATATCTGGAATCGCTGCGTAATGACGACGCCAAAGAAATACGTGGTCAGACCGAAGCCGAAAATCTGGAAATGCACAACGAAGGTTAAGTTTCATTCTTGACCAAAACAGTGCACCGCGGCGTTCGCTGCGGTGCATTATTCCTCCCTGACTTGCTTATGTAGCCCCATTGCGGCAAAGTCTGCCTGATCCTATTTTTCCTTGGCAGAGGCCAGCTCTATGAAACGACTCATCATCGGTATTTCCGGCGCCAGCGGCGCAATCTACGGCGTGCGCCTGTTACAGGTATTGCGCGACGTCGCAGAGGTGGAAACCCATTTGGTGATGAGTAATGCGGCGCGACAGACGCTGTCGCTGGAAACCGATCTCAGCCTGCGTGAAGTGCAGGCGCTGGCCGATGTGGTGCATGACTCGCGCGATATTGGTGCCAGCATTTCTTCCGGCTCGTTCAAAACGGCCGGTATGGTGATTTTGCCCTGTTCAATCAAAACCTTATCCGGTATTGCCAATAGCTACAGTGACGGCCTGCTGACGCGTGCCGCCGACGTGGTTCTGAAAGAACGCCGCCGGCTGGTGCTGTGCGTGCGCGAAACTCCGTTGCATATCGGCCATCTGCGTCTGATGACCCAGGCGGCGGAAATGGGCGCGGTGATTATGCCGCCGGTACCGGCGTTTTATCATCGTCCTGCCAGCGTAGAAGACATCATCGATCAAACGGTAAACCGGGTGGTCGATCAGTTTGACATTGAATTACCGCAAGATTTATTTGCCCGCTGGCAAGGTGCCAATTAACAAATTTCTCCCCAATTTAGCACATTTGTGCAACACCGCACTGAATTAGGGCGGCGCATGCACCATAATGATCCCACTTCATCACGCTCACTGTTTCAAGGCTCTGGTATTTATCCATTGCCCGTGGCGCGGCCAACACTGGCCGATTTAATTTTGCGGTTATCGTCCCAGGAAACAGTTTTGTGAAGGCCGGAGCCGTTCCCTCCGCCTACAGCAACAAATGTGGCACGATTACTGCAAATTG
Source organism: Serratia sp. BIGb0163 (assembly GCF_024809935.1). NCBI lineage: Bacteria > Pseudomonadati > Pseudomonadota > Gammaproteobacteria > Enterobacterales > Yersiniaceae > Serratia > Serratia sp. BIGb0163. Next base: position 191,597 of record NZ_JANUDZ010000005.1, on the reverse strand, counting down.
ATTTGGTGGAAAAGTAATGCCCGCAGTGGCATCAAAAAATCAATTTGAGGGTGATTTATGAAAAAGCTGGTTAAGGTTCTTCCTTTAGTCTTGGCTTTAAGCGCGGCAAGCAGCGCATTTGCCGCAGTACCATCAACGCTGAAGATCGGTACCGATCCGACCTATGCACCCTTTGAATCCAAAAATGCCAAGGGCGAGTTGGTTGGTTTTGATATCGATCTGGCCAAAGAGCTGTGCAAACGCATAAATACTAAATGTACCTTTGTGGAAAGCGATTTTGACGCGCTGATCCCGTCCCTGAAGGCGAAGAAAATTGACGCCATCATCTCTTCTCTGTCGATCACCGAAAAACGCCAGCAGGAAATTGCCTTCACCGACAAGCTGTATGCCGCTAACGCCCGCCTGATCGCGCCGAAAGGTTCCAAGCTGCTGCCTACCGTAGACGCGCTGAAAGGCAAGAGCGTCGGCGTGCTGCAGGGGACGACCCAGGAAGCCTATGCCAATGCCATGTGGCAGCCTAAGGGCATCACCGTCGTGCCTTATCAGAACCAGGATCTGGTGTATGCCGACCTGGCATCCGGCCGTATTGATGCGGCTTTCCAGGACGAAGTGGCGGGCAGCGATGGCTTCCTGAAACAGCCTCCAGGCAAGGATTATGCATTTGCCGGTGAATCGGTGAAGGATGACAAATTCTTCGGCGTGGGGACCGGCATGGGCCTGCGCAAGACCGATACCGAGCTGAAGGCGGCGCTGGATAAAGCCTTTGCCGAAATGCGCAAAGACGGCACTTACGACAAGTATGCGAAGAAATATTTCGACTTTGACGTCTACGGCGGTTAATGCCGCTTACCGTTCCATGTTGTGACTACGGGGCTGGCCCGCCGGCCCCGATGGTTCGGGATCCAATGACGACAGGGTGAAGTAAATGCTGCAAGGCTATTCCCAATTGATATTAGAGGGGGCTCTGGTGACGCTGGAGCTGGCCCTCAGTTCCGTACTGCTGGCGCTGGTCATCGGTTTGATCGGTGCCGGCGGCAAGCTTTCCCAAAATCGCCTGCTTTCTACCGTGTTTGGCGCTTATACCACGCTGATCCGTGGCGTACCCGATCTGGTGCTGATGCTGCTGATTTTCTACGGCCTGCAAATTGCGCTCAACAACCTCACCGAACTGCTTGGCTTCGCGCAAATCGATATTGATCCGCTCAGCGCGGGCATTATCACCCTCGGGTTTATCTACGGCGCTTATTTCACCGAAACCTTTCGCGGTGCCTATATGGCGGTGTCGAAGGGGCAGATTGAAGCGGCAACGGCCTACGGCTTCACCGGTTCACAAATTTTCCGCCGCATTCTGTTCCCTGCGATGATGCGCTTTGCCCTGCCGGGCATTGGCAACAACTGGCAGGTGATCCTGAAGGCTACGGCGCTGGTGTCTATTCTGGGCCTCAATGACGTGGTGAAAGCCACTCAGTTGGCCGGCAAAGGCACCTATCAGCCGTTCTTCTTTGCGATCGTGGCCGGTGTGGTTTATCTGGTTTTCACTACCGTTTCCAATGGTGTGCTGCTGTGGCTTGAACGGCGTTATTCCCTGGGCGTCCGGAGGGCTGAGCTATGATCGAGATTTTACAACAGTACTGGCAATCGCTGCTGTGGAGCGACGGTTACCGTTTCACCGGGGTCGCCGTCACCCTGTGGCTGCTGATTTCCTCGGTGGTGATGGGCGGTTTGCTGGCGATCCCGATGGCGGTGGCACGCGTTTCCTCCATCACCTGGGTGCGTTTCCCAGTTTGGCTCTACACCTATATATTCCGTGGTACGCCGCTGTACGTGCAGCTGCTGGTGTTTTACTCCGGTATGTACAGCCTGGAAATCGTGCGTGGGACGGACTTCCTCAACGCTTTCTTCCGCAGCGGGCTAAATTGCACCATTTTGGCGCTAACGCTGAACACCTGTGCTTACACCACCGAGATCTTCGCCGGGGCGATACGCTCGGTGTCGCACGGTGAAATCGAAGCGGCCAATGCTTACGGTTTCTCACGTTTCAAAATGTACCGCTGTATCATTTTGCCTTCGGCACTGCGCACCGCGCTGCCGGCCTACAGCAATGAAGTGATCCTGATGCTGCACTCGACCGCGCTGGCGTTCACCGCCACCGTGCCGGACCTGCTGAAGATAGCGCGAGATATCAATGCGGCGACCTACCAGCCGTTCTATGCCTTTGGCATTGCAGCGGTGCTGTATCTGATCATCTCTTACGGATTAATCAGCCTGTTCCGCAAGGCGGAAAAGCGCTGGATGGCACACGTTAATCACTGATAATGACGGGAACCTACTATGTCTGAGAATAAATTAGCCGTCACCGAACTGCATAAACGCTATGGCGAACACGAAGTGCTGAAAGGCGTCTCGCTGGCGGCCAACGCAGGGGATGTGATTAGCATCATCGGGTCTTCCGGCTCCGGTAAAAGTACCTTTTTGCGCTGCATTAACTTCCTGGAGAAGCCAAGTGAAGGCGCCATCAGCCTGAATAATGAAGACATTCGCATGGTGCGCGACAAGGACGGCCAGCTTAAGGTCTTCGATAAGAAACAGCTGCAGTTGCTGCGCACTCGCCTGACCATGGTGTTCCAGCATTTTAACCTGTGGAGCCACATGACGGTGCTGGAGAACGTGATGGAAGCACCGGTGCAGGTTCTGGGGCTGAGCAAGACCGAGGCGCGTGAGCGCGCGATACGTTACCTGGACAAGGTGGGGATCGACGAGCGTGCGCGTGGCAAATACCCGGTGCATCTGTCTGGCGGCCAGCAACAGCGCGTGTCTATCGCGCGGGCATTGGCGATGGAGCCGGAGGTGTTACTGTTTGACGAACCGACCTCGGCACTGGATCCGGAACTGGTGGGCGAAGTGCTGCGCATCATGCAGAAGCTGGCGGAAGAGGGCAAAACCATGGTGGTGGTGACGCACGAAATGGAGTTTGCACGCCATGTTTCCAGCCACGTGATCTTCCTGCACAAAGGACTGATCGAAGAGCAGGGGCCACCGGCTGAGCTGTTCGGCAATCCGAAAAGTCCTCGCCTGCAGCAGTTTCTTTCCGGCGCGTTAAAATAACGGGCTTTTGGGGCCAGATCTTTCTGGCCCCGATCGGATCCTCAGCGGGCTGCGCCCCGCTGATTAATCACATCATCCAACGCCTGTTCCAACTCCAAAAAGCGGAAGCTAAAACCGGCTTCTTCCAGCCTTTTCGGTACCGCTCGCTGTCCACCCAGCACCAATACCGCCGCTTCCCCCATCAATAAACGCATGGCAAAGGCCGGCACGCGTAAAAACGCAGGTCGGTCGAGCACGTTGGCGAGCTGAGCGGCAAACTGTTCGTTGTGAACCGGGTAAGGGGCCACCATATTAAATGGCCCTTGCAGGGTTTGGTGATCCAGTAAATAAACGATGCCGTCGACCATGTCTTCCAGGTGGATCCACGGCAGATATTGGCGGCCGTCACCTATCGGCCCACCCAGCCCAAGGCGGAATGGCGGTAACATTTTAGCCAACGCGCCGCCTTTGGCCGCCAGCACCACGCCGGTACGCAGCAAACAGACGCGAGTGGCGTCGCTTTGCGCTTGCAGAGCCAGAGACTCCCAGCGTTGGCACAGTTGATGGGTGAACTCGTCATGCGGGGCTTCGTCTTCGGTGACTACCGCCTGGCCCTGATCGCCATAATAGCCGGTTGCAGAACCGGAAATCAGCACGCCGGGCGGAGTGCTGCCGGCGTTAATCAGTTTGACCAACTGTTCGGTCAGATCCCAGCGGCTGTGGCACAGGCGTTCTTTCTGCGCTTTGCTCCAGCGCTTGTCGGCGATAGGCTCACCGGCCAGGTTGATTACGGCGTCAAAACCGTCCAGCGAGGGCTTGTCCTGCAGCGTTGACCAATAGCTGACCTGCTCGCCAAAGCGCTCACGTGCGCGTTGCACGTTGCGGCTCAGCACCGTAATTTGATGAGAAAGGCCCAGCAGCCGTTGCGTCAGGCTGCTCCCTATCAATCCTGTGGCGCCGGTTATCAGGACTCGCATGGTCGATTCTCCCTGAAACGGTGGTTTTCAGGCCCGGCGATAGCTCATGGTCATCGAAACCGAGTCGGCGTAGCGCAGGGCCAATAGTTTATCTATCTCCACTTCAGCATAGGTTACCCAGGCGTGTTGTTTCACGATATCGAGCACATCCTGAGTTAATTTTTCCAGCAGGGCGAAGCGGTTATCTTCCACGTGACGAATGATGGCCTTGGTGATGGTGCGGTAGTTGAGCGCGTCGTCGATGTTTTCACTGTCGCGCGCCTTATCCGCCGGGTAGTGGATCACCACGTTAATCAGGATGTCCTGACGGTTGTTGATTTCTTCTTCCTTGATACCGATGAATGTACGCAACCGCAGATTTTTTATACGAATAATGGCGTCGGGTTGACTGAATGACATCAGAGAATCTCCACAGGTCTGATTATTGGTGCTCAGAATACACGGAAAGCAGGGAAATGATAACGAGCCGGGGGAAACTCCCCGGAGGCCGGGGAGTCGGAAAATTAACCCTGCTCAGCCAGCTTGTAGGCACGCTCGGTGGCCGGGCGGTTGCTGATGCGTTCGAACCAGTTGCGTACCGCCGGATAATCCGCCAGATCGATGCGCTGACGCGGGTGTGACACTACCCAGGGATAAGTGGCGATATCGGCAATGCTGTAGTTGTCACCGCCCAGATAAGGGTGCTTTTGCAGCTCGGCTTCCAGCACCGCATACAGACGTTTGGTTTCCAGGTGATAACGTTCGATGGCGTAGGGCACAGGCTGCGGCGCGTAGTGATTGAAGTGGTGGTTTTGCCCCAGCATCGGCCCAAAACCCGCCACCTGCCAAAACAGCCACTGTAGCGTGGCTGCACGCTCGCGTAGCCCTTTGCTCAGCAGCTTGCCGGTTTTCTCCGCCAGATACAGCAGAATTTCGCCGGACTCGAACAGACTGATTGGCGCACCGCCATCAACCGGCTGCTGATCGACGATGGCCGGGATTTTGTTGTTGGGGGAAATGCTCAGAAAATCCGGCTTGAACTGATCGCCGGCGCTGATATTTACGCGGTGGATACGGTAGGGTAAGCCAACCTCCTCCAGAAACAGGGTAATTTTGTGACCATTGGGAGTAGGCGCGTAATACAGGTCAATCATGTTGCCTCCTGCGGTAAGGTGATCTGTAAGCCATTACACGTTGTTGCGGTCTTCGCCGCGCACAAAGGTATATCAGAGATCTTTCTATAGGGTTACCAACAATAGCAGCTAAGAATAGCAGGCTATGTGAGATTCGTCCGATGCTATCACCACAAGATACATTACAATTTTCCGCAGGCACATCTGTGGGTTGTCGCGCAGCGATGGCGCGCTAAAATAGGGCCTATTTGCTTATCAGGGACAAGGTTATGAAGCTGATATTTGCCTCGGATATACATGGTTCGCTTCCCGCCACCGAAAGCCTGTTGGCGCATTTTGAACAAAGCGGTGCCGACTGGCTGATCCTGTTGGGTGATTTGCTGAATCACGGGCCACGCAATGCGCTGCCGGTGGGGTATCAGCCGGCGCAGGTTGCCGAACAATTGAATCGCTATAGCGACAAGATCATCGCCGTTCGCGGCAACTGCGACAGTGAAGTCGATCAGATGCTACTGTCCTTCCCTATCACCGCGTCCTGGCAGCAGGTGCTATTACAAAAAAGACGATTGTTTTTAACCCACGGTCACCTTTATCATCCCTCGGCACTGCCGCCGTTATCTGCCGGAGATGTGCTGGTCTATGGACACAGCCATTTGCCGCAGGCGGAACGGCAGGGGGATATTTACTGCTTTAATCCAGGGTCGGTCAGCATTCCGAAGGGGGGCTTTCCTGCCAGCTATGGCATACTGGAGGACGGCGTTTTAAGTGTGGTCACTTTGCTCGGCGGCAAGGCTGTTGCAGAGGTGGCATTAACGCACTAATTTATACACACACAATAAAAATCTTTGAAAAACACTCATTGATTAACCAGTGCGCGGGATGCATCGCGCCAAAATAGAAGGTTTTAGAGGATGGCGGAACAGGATCAGGCTGCAGATACCGAGTGGGTTGATATCGTCAACGAGCAAAACGAAGTGATTGCTCAATCCAGTCGCCAACAGATGCGTGCCCAACGGCTGCGTCATCGTGCTACCTATATTGTGGTGCATGATGGAATGGGAAAAATTCTGGTGCAGCGTCGCACCGATATTAAAGATTTCTATCCGGGCTGGCTGGACGCCACTGCGGGTGGGGTGGTGCAGAGCGGGGAGAACGTGCTGGATTCCGCCCGTCGCGAAGCGGAAGAGGAGCTGGGCATTGCCGGCGTGCCTTTCGCCGAACACGGCCTGTTCTACTTTGAAGAAGATCAGTGCCGGGTGTGGGGCGCATTATTCAGTTGCGTATCGCACGGCCCGTTTGCCCTGCAGGAAGAAGAAGTGGTTGAGGTGAGCTGGCTGACGCCGGAAGAGATCACCGCCCGCTGCGACGAATTCACGCCGGACTCGTTAAAAGCGTTGTCGCTGTGGCTGACGCGTAACAACGAGCAGGCTTATGGCAAGCCGCTACGCGATAGCGATGAAAATGCCTGATGTGTTCGCGCAAATAAAAAAACCGGTCAATTGACCGGTTTTTTTTATCTGATAATTCAGGAATTATCAGGCTTTGACTGCTGCAGCATCAGCCTGGGAAGACTGGATGGCGGTCAGCGCCACGGTGTAAACGATGTCGTCTACCAGTGCGCCACGCGACAGGTCGTTCACCGGCTTGCGCATGCCTTGCAGCATTGGCCCGATGGACACCAGGTCAGCAGAGCGCTGTACCGCTTTGTAGGTGGTGTTACCAGTGTTCAGATCCGGGAAGATGAACACGGTAGCCTGGCCTGCAACCGGCGAGTTAGGCGCTTTGGATTTGGCTACGTCAGCCATGATCGCGGCGTCATACTGCAACGGACCGTCGATGATCAGGTCAGGACGTTTTTCCTGCGCCAGACGGGTTGCTTCGCGCACTTTCTCAACGTCGCTACCTGCACCTGAGTTGCCGGTGGAGTAGGAGATCATCGCTACGCGTGGTTCGATACCGAAGGCGGCAGCAGAGTCGGCTGACTGAATGGCGATCTCGGACAGCTGCTCGGCGGTTGGATCCGGGTTGATTGCACAGTCGCCGTACACCAGAACCTGGTCAGGCAGCAGCATGAAGAACACGGAGGACACCAGTGAGCTGCCCGGTGCGGTTTTGATCAACTGCAGCGGTGGACGAATGGTGTTGGCGGTGGTGTGAACCGCGCCGGAAACCAGCCCGTCAACTTCGCCTTTCTCCAGCATCAGGGTGCCGAGAACCACGTTGTCTTCCAGTTGCTCACGCGCAACCACTTCGGTCATGCCCTTGCTCTTGCGCAGCTCAACCAGACGCGGCACATACTGTTCGCGGACGGCGACCGGATCAACAATCTCGATGCCTTTGCCCAGTTCAACGCCCTGAGCGGCAGCAACGCGCTGGATCTCTTCCGGATTACCCAACAGCACACATTCTGCGATACCACGTTCGGCACAGATAGCCGCCGCTTTCACGGTACGTGGTTCGTCGCCTTCAGGCAGTACGATGCGTTTGCCGGCTTTACGTGCCAGTTCGGTCAGCTCGTAACGGAACGCTGGCGGAGACAGACGACGTGAACGCTCGGAGGTGGCGGTCAGAGACTCGATCCACTCGGCGTTGATGTGGCTGGCCACGTAGTTCTGCACTTTCTCGATGCGCTGGTGGTCATCCGCCGGCACTTCGAGGTTAAAGCTTTGCAGGCTGAGCGAGGTCTGCCAGGTGTTGGTTTCAACCATAAATACCGGCAGGCCGGTCTGGAAGGCACGTTCACACAGTTTTCTGATAGGTTCGTCGATGGCGTAGCCACCGGTCAGCAGGATGGCGCCGATCTCTACGCCATTCATCGCTGCCAGACAGGCAGAAACCAGCACGTCAGGACGGTCTGCCGAAGTTACCAGCAGTGAACCCGGACGGAAGTGTTCCAGCATGTGCGGGATGCTGCGCGCACAGAAAGTCACGGACTTCACGCGGCGGGTCATGATGTCGCCTTCATTGACCACGGAGGCCTTCAGGTGACGGGCCATGTCGATAGCGCGGGTGGCGATCAGATCGAAGCTCCACGGCACGCAGCCCAGCACCGGCAACGGGCTGTTTGCGAACAGTTGCGCCGGGTCAACGTTGGTCACGCTGGCCTTGGTGGAATCGTCGAAGATTTCGGACAGGTCAGGACGGGTGCGGCCCTGCTCGTCAACCGGAGCGTTCAGCTTGTTGATGATCACGCCGGTGATGTTTTTGTTTTTGCTGCCGCCGAAGCTGCTGCGCGCCAGTTCGATACGCTCTTTCAACTGTGCCGGGGAATCGTTGCCCAGCGCCAGCACGAAGACGATTTCTGCATTCAGCGTTTTGGCGATTTCATAGTTCAGCGCGTTGGCGAACTGGTGCTTACGGGTCGGCACCAGGCCTTCGATCAGCACCACTTCTGCGTCTTTGGTGTTCTCGTGGTAGCGAGCCACGATCTCTTCCATCAGCACGTCTTGCTGGTTGGAGCTCAGCAGGCCTTCAACGTAGCTCATGCGCAGTGGTTCTGCCGCCGTGATGGTGGAGTTGCTGCTGCGGATGATGGTGGTGGTCTGGTCGAGCGAATCGCCGCCAGTACGTGGCTGTGCGATAGGTTTGAATACGCTCAGGCTAACGCCTTTTTGCTCCATGGAGCGAATGACACCCAGGCTGACGCTGGTCAGGCCGACGCTGGTGCCAGTGGGGATCAACATAATAGTACGTGACACAGAATAGTCCTCTTCACGATTTAACATGAGGCTAAAACAGCACCGTCAGCCTGGGCTGACGGTGTCGGAGAGCGTTACGCGGTCAGACGGGATGCGTCTTGCGCGATGACCAACTCTTCGTTGGTCGGGATTACCAGCGCCAGGCGGCTGCCGTCTTTGGTGATGGCACCGGATTTACCGAAGCGAGCAGCCATGTTGCGCTCGTGGTCAATCTCGAAGCCCAGCAGGCCCAGTTTGTTCAGGGTCAGCTCACGCACCATACCGGCGTTTTCACCGATACCGCCGGTGAAGATAACCGCGTCCAGACGGCCGTCCATCAGTGCGCTGTAGGCACCGATGTATTTGGCCAGGCGGTGGCAGAATACGTCCATCGCACGCTTGGCGTCGGCTTTGCTTTCGTAGTTGTCTTCAACATAACGGCAGTCGCTGGTGACTTCGGTCAGGCCCAGCAGGCCGGACTCTTTGGTCAGCATTTTGTTGATTTGATCAACGCTCATGCCCAGGGAGTCGTGCAGGTGGAAGATGATGGCCGGATCGATGTCACCGCTGCGGGTGCCCATGACCAGACCTTCCAGTGGGGTCAGACCCATGGAGGTGTCAACGCATTTGCCGTTGCGCACTGCGGTAACGGAACCGCCGTTGCCCAGGTGGCAGGTGATCAGGTTGACTTCTTCAACCGGCTTGTTCAGGGCCTTGGCCGCTTCCTGGGTTACATAGAAGTGGCTGGTGCCGTGCGCGCCATAACGACGAACGCTGTGGTCGCGGTACAGGCTGTACGGCAGGGCGTACAGGTAGGATTCTTCAGGCATGGTCTGGTGGAATGCGGTGTCGAACACGGCAACGTTTTTATCCGCCAGTTTAGGGAAGGATTTCAATGCTTCAGCGATACCGATCAGGTGCGCCGGGTTATGCAGTGGTGCAAAAGGCACCGAATCTTTGATACCCTGCAGAACTTCGTCGTTGATCACGGCAGAGGCGGTAAACTTCTCGCCGCCGTGCACAATGCGGTGACCGATAGCGGTCAGCTGTGCAGAAAGCTCCGGTTTTTGTGCCAGAATAGTATTAACAATGTAGTTCAGTGCTTCGCTGTGCGCAGCGCCGGCACCCAGAGCCGCTTCGTGTTTGGCGCCGTCCATCTTCCATTTGAGGCGAGCCTCAGGCAGGTGGAAACATTCGGCCAGGCCGGAGAGGTGTTCTTCACCGTTGACAGCATCGATGATAGCGAACTTCAGGGAAGAACTGCCGCAGTTCAGGACCAGTACTAGCTTACTCGACATGGAAGTACCTACTTAAATAGTTCGTGTTGTTAAAGGAAAGACCAAAACACGTGGTGAATTAATCGTCAATCAGACAACAAGCGTAGCGCATAATGCCGTTGACATTTATGATTAACATCATGTGAATTGAACAAACCACATGACGATGAAAAAACCGATGATTTCTCTGCGGTTTAAATAATCTTGATTTTTATAGGGCTAAAAGTTGACAGAATTCTTGTCATCTTCTACCGGCCAAAAGGCCGGCTTAGGATACCGATAGCCTGAGGCAAACACAAAATAAATTTAAAGCTTCAACTTTTTTAGTATTGTGTTGGCTGTGTCCTTATTTTCTTTGTGACGTTGAGGTACGCGATGACGAGCAAACCGTCCGGTTCCGTAAGCTGGTTTCAGGTCTTCCAGCGCGGGCAGCATTATATGAAAACCTGGCCGTCAGACAAACGTCTGGCTCCGGTCTTTCCGGAGAATCGCGTTGCGAGTGCCACCCGTTTTGCCGTCCGCTTTATGCCGCCGCTGGCGGTGTTTACCCTGACCTGGCAGATTGCCCTGGGCGGCCAGCTTGGCCCGGCGATCGCCACCGCACTGTTCGCCTGCAGCATGCCGATGCAGGGGTTGTGGTGGTTGGGCCGTCGTTCGGTCACCCCGTTGCCGCCAACGCTGCTGCAATGGTTCCATGAAGTGCGCAACAAGCTGGCGGAAGCCGGCCAGGCGGTCGCGCCGGTAGAAGGTACGCCGACCTATCAGGCGTTGGCGGATCTGCTGAAACGCGCGTTCAAGCAGTTGGATAAAACCTTCCTGGATGATCTGTAACTGCAAAAATGGCCGCATTGATTGCGGCCTTGTTACCTGTTCCGGCCAATAACCCCGGTTTAAATCAAAGAACCGGTGAGTTGTGATTTCCTGCGATATTGCGCTGTGCGATGCTTCCGCCATAAGTAATTTATCGAGGAAACTATGATGGAAATGACCCACGCCCAACGGCTGATCCTGTCGAACCAATACAAGATGATGACCCTGCTGGATCCGGATAACGCCGAGCGTTATCGCCGCCTTCAGACCATTATCGAACGTGGTTTCGGTTTGCAGATGCGCGAGCTGGATCGCGACTTTGGCGAAATGAGCGAAGACGTGTGCCGCAGCATTATCAACGTGATGGAAATGCACCATGCGTTGCAGGTTTCCTGGGACAACCTGAAGGAAAAACAGGGGATTGAGGCGCGCCGCCTGGCGTTTCTCGGCTTTGATGCCGCAACTGAAGCGCGTCATCTGAGCTACGTGCGTTTCCTGGTGACCACGGAAGGGCGCTATACTCATTTCGATTCCGGCAGCCACGGCTTTAATGCCCAAACCAAAATGTGGGAAAAGTACCAGCGGATGCTGGCCATCTGGCTGTCATGCCCACGCCAGTATCATCTGAGCGCCGTAGAGATAGCGCAAATTATCAATGCCTGATTAAAAGAGGTTTCCTGTGGAGTGTAAGGGTTTTCTGTTCGATCTTGATGGGACGTTGGTTGATTCACTGCCAGCGGTAGAGCGCGCCTGGATTAACTGGGCCAAACGCCGCGGCATTAATCCGCAGGACGTACTGGATTTTATCCACGGTAAACAGGCCATTACCTCGTTGCGTCACTTTATGCCGGGAGAAAGTGAGGCGGCCATTCAGCAGGAATTTCTGCTGCTGGAGCAGGTAGAAGCGCAGGACACCGACGGCGTCACGGCATTACCGGGGGCCGCTGCCTTGCTCGATTGTCTGAATCGTCTCGACATCCCTTGGGCGATCGTTACCTCAGGGTCGATCCCGGTTGCCAGCGCCCGTCGTAACGCCGGTGGTTTGCCGCAGCCGGAGGTGTTCATTACCGCCGAGCAGGTGAAGCATGGCAAGCCACAGCCGGACGCGTATTTGCTGGGCGCCGAGCGCCTGGGGTTGGCACCACAGGATTGTGTGGTGGTGGAAGACGCCGCCGCAGGCATTCTTTCCGGGCTGGCCGCGGGCTGCCAGGTGATTGCGGTCAATGCACCGGCCGATGCACCCAAGCTGGAGCAGGTTGATCTACTGTTAACCTCGCTTGAACAGATTGCGGTAAGTAAAACCGAGCAGGGCGCGACGATTAGCCTGGTGGCATAACCGGCCTATCTTCACCCGAATTGATTAGACCCCGCATCGGCGGGGTTTTTTTATGCTAATTTTTAAGGCCCTAGATATCTCAGTTGGATGAGGCCGTTTTGAACAGCGAATTACTGTGGGTGTTGAGTTTACTGTTGATTGCCATAGTGCTGTTCACCACCAACAAACTGCGTATGGACGTAGTGGCGTTGCTGGTGATCATTGCCTTTGTGCTGAGCGGCACGCTGACCCTGTCGGAGGCCACGGTGGGCTTCAGCGATCCCAACGTGATCCTGATCGCCGCGCTGTTCGTGATTGGTGAAGGGTTGGTGCGTACCGGCGTGGCATATCAGGTCGGTGACTGGCTGGTGAAGGTGGCCGGCAGCAGCGAAACCAGGATGCTGATGTTGTTGATGGTCACCGTGGCCGGCCTGGGGGCTTTTATGAGCTCGACCGGCGTGGTGGCGATCTTTATCCCGGTGGTGCTCAGCGTGGCGGCGCGGATGAAAATTCCCCCCGGCAGGTTGATGATGCCGCTGAGTTTTGCCGGTTTAATTAGCGGCATGATGACGCTGGTGGCGACGCCGCCGAATATGGTGGTGAACAGTGAACTGGTGCGCGAGGGTATTGGCGGCTTTGGCTTCTTTGCCGTGACGCCGGTCGGCCTGGCGGTGCTGGTGCTGGGCGTGGGTTATATGTTGGTGGCCCGGCGCTGGCTGGGCAATGACGACGGTGATAAAACGCGTGAAACCTGGCAGCGCCGTACCTTCCGCGATCTGATCCGCGACTATAAGTTGACCGGCCGTGCCCGTCGACTGGCGTTACGCAGCGGCTCGCCGCTGGTAGGGCATTCACTGGACGAATTGCACCTGCGCGCCCGTTACGGTGCCAACGTGGTGGGGATTGAACGCTGGAAGCGCTTCCGGCGGGTGATGGTTAGCGCGTCCGGCAGCACCGAGCTGCGCGAAGGGGACGTACTGCTGCTCGACATGTCGGACAGCCAGGTCGATTTGCGCGAGTTTTGCAGCGAACAGCAGCTGGAACCGATGGTTCTGCGTGGCGATTATTTCTCCGAACAGTCGCGCAACGTCGGCATGGCGGAAGTATCGCTGATCCCCGATTCAACGTTATTGGGGAAAAGCCTGCGCGAATCCACTTTCCGCAGCCGTTATGATTTGAACGTGGTCGGTATTCGCCGCAATGGCGAAACCCTGGCAGGCAAGCTGGTGGATGAGCCCCTGGCGTTGGGCGATATTCTGTTGGTGATCGGCGACTGGAAGGCGATCCGTCAACTGCAGGCGAAAACCCATGATTTTATCGTACTCAATCTGCCGGCCGAGGTTGACGAGGTGGCGCCGGCCATCACTCAGGCACCGCACGCCTTGTTCTGCCTGGCACTGATGGTGGCGATGATGCTGACCGATGAAATTCCTAACCCGATCGCCGCGCTGATTGCCTGCCTGCTGATGGGCAAGTTCCGCTGCATCGACATGGAAAGCGCTTATAAGTCGATTCACTGGCCGAGCATTATCTTGATTGTCGGCATGATGCCGTTCGCTCAGGCGCTGCAAAAAACCGGTGGGGTGGATTTGATCGTGCGCGGGTTAATGGACGTCGCCGGAGATGCCGGGCCGCGGGTGATGCTGGTGTGCCTGTTTGCGCTGTGCGCCACTATTGGCCTGTTTATCTCCAATACCGCCACCGCCGTATTAATGGCACCGATCGCCATTGCCGCTGCGCGTGAAATGGGCGTTTCGCCGTATCCCTTCGCCATGATTATTGCCATCGCCGCTTCGGCCGCGTTTATGACGCCAGTTTCTTCGCCGGTGAACACGCTGGTGCTGGGGCCGGGGAATTATAAGTTCGGGGATTTCGTGCGTATCGGCGTGCCGTTCACGCTGTTGGTGATGTTGGTCAGCGTGATTATTGTGCCCTGGCTATATGCATTTTGATTAACGGCGCAGCGCGCTGCGCCATGAAAATTACAGGGACGAATCCAGGCTGATTTCATCCAGCGACAGGCTGAAGCTGGGGATAAACACCTTCATGAAATAATCCATCTCTGGGCTGCTGCGCTGTTGCAGAGTCTTTTCCAGTCGCGCTTTTGCCAGTTTGAATTCGTTATTGCCGGCAGATAATTCCTCCAGACATTTCAGGTAGGCGCACAGCGCATCGGCCTGTTTAACCACCAACTTTTCGTCTTCGGTGTAATAGTGTTCATCGAGGATCGAGCGAAAATCGTTACGTAATTCTTCCGGGATCATATCCAGCAGTTTCTGTTGGGCGATCTTTTCGATCTTCTTATACTCGTGGGCGATCTGCGGATTGTAGTATTTGATTGGCGTCGGCATGTCGCCGGTAATCACTTCGCTGGCATCGTGGTACATCGCCAGCAGGGCGACGCGATCGGCGCTCAGGTTACCATTGAATTTTCGGTTTTTAATCACCGCCAGTGCATGGGCAACGAATGCCACCTGCAGGCTGTGCTCGGAAACGTTCTCGGTGCGGACATTGCGCATCAGCGGCCAGCGGTTAATCAGTTTCAAGCGGGACAGATGGGCAAAAAAGTGGCTCTGGCTCATGGTGCTCTCTTTTACAACGGCAAGTGAGAACTCCATTGTGAGCAGTGATGGCGGGTTATGCAACTCGGGCCGTGCGGTTAGGATTCGGCGGAGGGGAAGGGGCGCAGCATGCTGCGCCCACGGAGACTACTGGCGATAACCTTCCAGGAAACGCCCCAGTTTGCCCACCGCCATTTCCAGTTCATCCACACGCGGCAGCGTTACTATGCGCACGTGGTCCGGGTACGGCCAGTTGAACGCGCTGCCCTGCACCAGCAGCACTTTTTCCTGCAGCAGCAGATCCAGCACCAGTTTCTGGTCATCATGAATATTAAAGCGTTTGGCATCGATGCGCGGGAACATATACAACGCGCCCTGAGGTTTCACGCAGGAAACCCCTGGGATTTCGTTCAACAGCTCCCAGGTGCGGTTGCGCTGTTCATACAGACGGCCGCCGGGTTGAATAAATTCATTGATACTCTGGTAACCGCCCAACGCCGTTTGGATCGCGTGCTGCATCGGCACGTTGGCGCACAGACGCATCGACGCCAGCATTTCCAACCCTTCGATATAGCCCTTGGCATGTTTCTTCGGCCCGTTCAGTACCATCCACCCCTGGCGGAAACCGGCCACGCGGTAAGTTTTGGACAGCCCGTTGAAGGTGACGGTCAGCAGATCCGGCGCCAGCGCCGCGATCGAATGGTGCTCGGCTTCGTCATACAGGATCTTGTCGTAGATCTCATCGGAGAAGATGATCAGGTTGTGCTGCCGGGCGATCTCAACAATCTGCTCCAGCAGTGCTTTGCTATAGACCGCGCCGGTCGGGTTATTCGGGTTGATGATCACAATGCCACGGGTGCGTGGGGTGATCTTGCTGATGATATCATCCAGATCCGGGAACCAGCCGGCTTCTTCATCACACAGGTAGTGCACGGCTTTGCCGCCGGACAGCGAAACCGCCGCGGTCCACAGCGGATAATCCGGCGCCGGCACCAGCATTTCGTCGCCGCTGTTGAGCAGCGCCTGCATGGATTGCACGATAAGCTCGGAAACCCCATTGCCGATGTAGATATCCTCAACGGTCACGTCACGTATGTCGCGCGCCTGGTAGTGCTGCATGATCGCTTTACGTGCCGAGAAGAGCCCTTTGGAGTCGGAATAGCCTTGCGCCGTGGGCAGATTGCGGATCACGTCGACCAGGATTTCGTCAGGGGCGTCAAAACCAAACGGGGCAGGGTTACCAATGTTCAGTTTGAGGACTTTATGGCCTTCTTCTTCAAGACGTTTAGCTTCTTTGAGCACCGGGCCGCGAATGTCATAGCAGACGTTGTCCAGTTTGCTGGATTTCTCAATGGGGGACATAGAAAGTTGAGCCTTTTGCTGGGATGGGGGCGTTCCTACCGTGGAACACCGCAACCTGCCCAATGTACTCCTGGCGCTGACGCTTTTGAAGGGTTGTGCACGCCTTTGGTGCAAACGAAGGGCTCAGAGGTTGATTTCAGGGATGATAAACAATGTTAAAGTATTTTTCTGGTATTTAATTCTTGTTTTTGGTTTATTTGTAGTTATTTAATCTGATTTGATGAGGGCGAGCAGAGCTATAAAGGCCCATGCCATTGACGCTGAGCTAACTGAAGGGGCTTTACTGTTAAGCCACAGAGGGGATTTAACGGAGCTAAAATGTAAAGAAATGATAATGCCAGAGTCGTCTGATGGCCGCTTGTCCCTCGGCGATCCAAACTGAATCATAAGAAAATTCACATTAGCGCTATTTTAGTTTCTCTGTTAAGCCGCATTTAAGTAGTTATTCCTTAGTTATTGACGGGATAAATGTTACTGATTGAATTTATTAAAATCATTAAAAAATGTACCGGCCGTTACAACAGAAACTTCTTACTCTTTCGCGTATAGGAAGACGCTCAGGCCAGTCTGGCTGCGGAAGTTGTGCAGCACAATTGGTGTGGTAATCCCGCTATCTGAGTGAGTAAAATATATTGTTCGGTAAAAATGAAACAATTGCACCACTTATAACGTCAGTCGTTGTATAAGCATTCTCGATAGATCACATTTTAAAAGGCGATAGAGGTAACGAAATAAAAGTAATTTTTTTGCCCTCCACTAATGAGTGGGGTACTGTCATGTCTGACATCGTCCCTTTTAAACGATGTCTTAGAAACACACCAGGGTAGTTTGTAAATTAGAATTTAAAAAGTGAAGAAAACACTATGACAACTGCAAATCGTCCGATACTCAATCTCGACCTCGATCTGCTAAGAACCTTTGTAGCTGTTGCTGATTTGAATACTTTTGCGGCGGCGGCAGTCGCCGTTTGTCGTACTCAATCAGCCGTCAGCCAACAAATGCAGCGGTTAGAGCAACTGGTTGGCAAAGAGTTGTTTGCCCGTCATGGGCGCAACAAATTACTGACCGAACACGGTATTCAGCTTCTCGGCTACGCCAGGAAAATCCTGCGCTTCAACGACGAAGCCTGTACTTCTCTGATGTACAACAATATTAAAGGTGTTCTGACTATTGGCGCTTCTGATGATACCGCCGATACCATCCTGCCTTTCCTGCTTAACCGCGTCACTTCGGTGTATCCAAAACTGGCGATTGATGTCCGGGTGAAACCCAGCTCGTTCATGATCGACATGCTGGAAAACGGTGAAGTCGATCTGGCTATTACCACTATGGCTACCGCGGATCGCCCGCACATTGTGCTGCGTACTTCGCCAACCCTGTGGTATTGCGCGGCGGATTACCATTTCCAGGCCGGCGAACCGATCCCGTTGGTGGTGATGGACGAACCCAGTCCGTTCCGCTCGATGGCGATCAAACATCTGGATGAAGCCGGGATCCCATGGCGGATTGCTTATGTGGCTTCGACGTTGTCCGCCGTTCGCGCAGCCTGCAAGGCCGGATTGGGCATCACCGTTCGGCCGATTGAAATGATGAGCCCGGACCTGCGGGTGCTCGGTGCAATGGAAGGGCTACCGGCACTGCCAGATACTCAATATAGCCTGTGCCAGGATACCCAGTGCGGCAATGAGCTGGCGATGGCGATATTCAGCACCATGCAGAACGGCAACGACAACTACAGTTTCAGTGGGCCGAGTCCCTCGCTGGAAGATGACACCTGTCTGGTTGACGATGAGGAATAACGCCCAAAAGCGTTAAACCGGGTAATAAAACCTCTGCTTCGGCGGAGGTTTTTTTTGCCCTGAATTCGATGAAAGTTAGATTTATGAGGGTTTCGATTGGTTTTAAAAGTGAAGGTGTTATTTGTTGGGCTTAAAGATTGTTAATGAGAACGGTTATCAGACGAAAAAATAGTCTTTCGGTCATTTATTGAACGAATAATTATAAAGGTAAAGGCCTGGAATCAATATGGTTATTTTGGTAGTTTGTGGCGGGCCGATTTGACCGGCGGGATTGACAAAAATTATTAAAGGGCCACACTTTTTTTGAGGGTTTATGCTGAAAACGTGTCCTGGATCAAAAAAATACCCCTAGGTAGTGAGTGGAAGAACAGGAGATTCCTGAGACAATGGTATAGTAAAACTGAAATGAGCATGTTGGTTTATATCTATCTGTTTCTACACATCAATTAACTGACACGATTTAGCCTAAGCCGGTCGCATCAAATGTTAATTAAATGATGAGTATGTAAACTAGTGTGTAGATACTTTTGTCAAAGTTGACAAAAGGTTATAGAAAGGAGTAAAAAGCCCACAGTAAAACGCTGGCTAACTTGCTGTAATAGCAGTTTGTTTGTGTGGTTTATTTATCCTTCCCTTAAATCGATGTGGTGCACTAACTGCCAGAAACAAGAGCAGAGCGATCGACGCCACTTTTGATGAGTAAGCATAGAGTATGTCAACAACCACTGAAGTTATCGCTCATCACTGGGCGTTCGCCGTATTTTTTGTCGTGGCAATCGGGCTTTGCTGTTTAATGCTGATGGGCGCGTTCTTCCTGGGTGGGAGAGCCCGTGCGCGCGCCAAACATACCCCGTTTGAATCAGGCATCGACTCGGTCGGCACGGCGCGCATGCGTCTGTCCGCCAAGTTCTACCTGGTCGCCATGTTCTTCGTTATTTTCGATGTTGAAGCCTTGTACCTTTACGCCTGGTCGGTCTCCATACGTGAGAGCGGTTGGGTAGGCTTCATCGAAGCCGCCATTTTCATTTTGGTGTTATTGGCTGGGCTGGTTTATCTGGTGCGTATTGGCGCATTGGATTGGACTCCGGTGCGCTCCAGGCGCCAGAGCAAGCCAGGCACAATCAAAAACGCCACCAACAGTCACCCGCAGTAGTCGGTTAAAAACGAGGCATTAAGATGGACTATACGCTCACCCGCATAGACCCGAACGGTGAGAACGACCGTTACCCCCTGCAAAAACAGGAGGTCGTCGCCGATCCCCTGGATCAACAGGTTCACCGCACGGTTTACATGGGTAAACTCGAACATGCATTGCATGACATGGTGAACTGGGGGCGTAAAAACTCTATTTGGCCGTATAACTTCGGTCTTTCGTGCTGCTACGTGGAGATGGTGACGTCGTTTACCGCCGTTCACGACGTGGCCCGCTTTGGTGCCGAAGTTCTGCGTGCATCGCCACGTCAGGCAGACCTGATGGTGGTGGCCGGTACCTGCTTTACCAAGATGGCCCCGGTTATTCAGCGTCTGTACGAACAGATGCTGGAGCCAAAATGGGTGATCTCCATGGGTGCCTGCGCCAACTCCGGCGGCATGTACGATATTTATTCCGTGGTACAGGGCGTGGACAAGTTCCTGCCGGTCGACGTGTACATTCCTGGCTGCCCACCGCGCCCGGAAGCTTACATGCAGGCACTGATGCTGTTGCAGGAATCTATTGGCAAAGAACGCCGCCCTCTGTCCTGGGTTGTCGGCGATCAGGGTGTTTACCGCGCCAACATGCAGTCTGAAAGAGAGCGTAAACACGGCGAGCGTATCGCGGTGACCAACCTTCGGACGCCTGACGAGATTTAAGACGTTCATTTAACGTCCATCTTAGTGCGCTATTGGTTAACACAGCGAAAAGTGAACTTGCGGCGAAATAACCCTTCAGTGTGGTGAAAAAAATTATGACAGATTCAACGACGCACGACGCATTGCCGGCCTGGCAAACCAGAGATCACCTTGACGACCCGGTGATTGGCGAACTGCGCAACCGTTTTGGGCCGGAAGCCTTTACTGTTCAGCCCACCCGTACCGGAATGCCCGTGGTATGGGTCAAACCTGACCAGTTACTGGAAGTAATGACGTTTTTGAGAAAACAGCCGAAGCCTTACGTCATGCTGTTCGATCTGCATGGCGTGGACGAGCGTCTTCGCACCCACCGCGACGGTTTGCCGGCTGCGGATTTTTCTGTTTTCTATCATCTGATTTCTATCGAACGCAACCGCGACATCATGCTGAAAGTGGCGCTGTCTGAAAAAGACCTGCACGTGCCCACAGCGACCAAGGTTTTCCCTAATGCCAACTGGTATGAGCGTGAAACCTGGGAAATGTTCGGTATTACCTTCGACGGCCACCCGCACCTGTCGCGCATCATGATGCCGCAAACCTGGGAAGGCCACCCGCTGCGTAAAGACTACCCGGCACGCGCCACCGAGTTCGATCCCTTTGTGTTGACCAAACAGAAAGAAGATCTGGAAATGGAAGCGCTGACCTTCAAACCGGAAGACTGG
The DNA here is from genome assembly GCF_024809935.1 of Serratia sp. BIGb0163. Classification (NCBI taxonomy): domain Bacteria; kingdom Pseudomonadati; phylum Pseudomonadota; class Gammaproteobacteria; order Enterobacterales; family Yersiniaceae; genus Serratia; species Serratia sp. BIGb0163. The sequence goes on along the minus strand of NZ_JANUDZ010000005.1, from coordinate 171,071 downwards.
GGCATGAAGCGCGGCACCGAGAACGAGGACTTCATGTTCCTTAACCTCGGCCCGAACCACCCGTCTGCGCACGGTGCATTCCGTATCATTCTGCAGTTGGATGGCGAAGAGATTGTCGACTGCGTACCGGATATCGGTTACCACCACCGTGGCGCTGAGAAGATGGGCGAGCGTCAGTCCTGGCACAGCTACATTCCGTACACCGACCGTATCGAGTACCTCGGCGGCTGCGTGAACGAAATGCCTTACGTGCTGGCGGTTGAGAAACTGGCCGGTATCAAGGTGCCGGATCGCGTTGATACCATCCGCGTGATGCTGTCCGAACTGTTCCGTATCAACAGCCACCTGCTGTACATCAGTACGTTCATTCAGGACGTCGGCGCCATGACCCCGGTGTTCTTCGCCTTTACCGACCGTCAGAAAATCTACGATCTGGTTGAAGCGATTACCGGTTTCCGTATGCACCCGGCCTGGTTCCGTATTGGCGGTGTCGCACACGACCTGCCGCGCGGTTGGGACCGTCTGTTGCGCGAGTTCCTTGAGTGGATGCCAAAACGTCTGGATTCCTACGTCAAGGCTGCGTTGAAGAACAGCATCCTGAAGGGCCGTTCCGTCGGCGTGGCATCCTACAATGCTAAAGAAGCGTTGGAATGGGGCGTCACTGGCGCAGGACTGCGCGCCACCGGTATCGAGTTCGATGTGCGTAAATGGCGTCCGTATTCCGGCTATGAGAATTTCGACTTCGAAGTTCCGGTCGGTGACGGCAACAGCGACTGCTACACCCGCGTAATGCTGAAGGTGGAAGAGCTGCGTCAGAGCCTGCGCATTCTCGAACAGTGCCTGAACAACATGCCGGAAGGCCCGTTCAAGGCCGATCACCCGCTGACCACGCCGCCGCCGAAAGAGCGCACGCTGCAGCACATTGAAACGCTGATCACCCACTTCCTGCAGGTTTCCTGGGGCCCGGTGATGCCAGCCAACGAATCATTCCAGATGATTGAAGCCACAAAAGGGATCAACAGCTACTACCTGACCAGCGACGGCAGCACTATGAGCTACCGCACCCGGGTACGTACGCCAAGCTTTGCGCACCTGCAGCAAATCCCAGCGGTAATCCGTGGCAGCCTGGTCTCCGACCTGATCGTCTATCTGGGTAGTATCGATTTTGTAATGTCAGATGTGGACCGCTAACTATGCATGATCAAAAAGACAATCACGCGAATAACCAAGCGCTTGAACCTATCAATGCGGCCGCTCCCCAGAGCGGCGTTGATGCATTTGAGCTGAGTGCGGAAGAACGTGATGCGATCGAGCACGAAAAGCACCATTACGAGGATCCACGCGCTGCCTCCATTGAAGCACTGAAAATTGTGCAGAAGCAGCGTGGCTGGGTTCCGGATGGGGCGATTCATGCCATCGCGGAGCTGCTGGGCATTCCTGCCAGCGACGTAGAAGGCGTGGCCACGTTCTACAGCCAGATTTTCCGTCAGCCAGTAGGGCGCCACGTGATCCGTTATTGTGACAGCGTTGTTTGTCACATCACCGGTTATCAGGGCATTCAGGCCGCCATTGAGAAGAAGCTGAGCATCAAACCGGGTCAAACCACCTTTGATGGCCGTTTCACTCTGCTGCCAACCTGCTGCCTGGGCAACTGCGATAAAGGGCCAACCATGATGATTGATGAGGACACTCACAGTCAGCTGAAGCCTGAAGATATCGAGACGCTACTGGAGCAGTATCAATGATTAAAGACATTGTACGCACTCCCGAAATGCACCCGCTGACCTGGCGGCTGCGCGATGACAAACAGCCGGTTTGGCTGGATGAATATCGCAGCAAGAACGGCTATGCCGGTGCTGAAAAGGCGATTAAAGGCCTGGCTCCGGACGAGATCGTCACCCTGGTGAAAGACGCCGGGCTGAAAGGTCGCGGCGGTGCAGGTTTCTCCACCGGTCTGAAGTGGAGCCTGATGCCGAAAGACGAATCCATGAACATCCGTTACCTGCTGTGTAACGCCGATGAAATGGAGCCGGGCACCTATAAAGACCGCTTGCTGATGGAGCAACTGCCGCACCTGTTGGTGGAAGGCATGCTGATCTCGGCGTTCGCGCTGAAGGCTTATCGCGGCTACATCTTCCTGCGCGGTGAGTACATCGAAGCTGCGGTGCATTTGCGCCGTGCGATCGCCGAAGCCACCGAAGCCGGTTATTTGGGCAAGAACATCATGGGCAGCGGCTTCGACTTCGAGCTGATTGTTCATACCGGTGCCGGTCGTTACATCTGTGGCGAAGAAACCGCCCTGATCAACTCGCTGGAAGGCCGCCGTGCCAACCCGCGTTCCAAGCCACCTTTCCCGGCTTCCTCCGGCGTTTGGGGCAAACCGACCTGCGTCAATAACGTAGAAACCCTGTGTAACGTTCCGGCGATCCTGGCGAACGGCGTTGAGTGGTACAAGGGGATCTCCGCCGGCAAGAGTAACGATGCCGGTACCAAACTGATGGGCTTCTCCGGCCGGGTGAAAAACCCAGGCGTTTGGGAGCTGCCGTTTGGTACCACCGCACGTGAAATTCTGGAAGATTACGCCGGTGGTATGCGTGACGGTCTGCGTTTCAAAGCCTGGCAGCCAGGCGGCGCGGGCACCGACTTCCTGACCGCCGATCACCTCGATCTGCCGATGGACTTCGAGAGCATCGGTAAAGCCGGCAGCCGTCTCGGTACTGCACTGGCGATGGCAGTAGACCACGAGATTGGCATGGTTCCGCTGGTGCGCAACCTGGAAGAGTTTTTCTCTCGCGAGTCCTGCGGCTGGTGTACGCCATGCCGTGACGGTCTGCCGTGGAGCGTGAAGATCCTGCGTGCGCTGGAAAACGGCGAAGGGCAGCCGGGGGATATCGAAACCCTTGAGCAACTGTGCCGTTCTCTCGGCCCGGGCAAAACCTTCTGCGCCCACGCGCCAGGTGCCGTAGAGCCACTGCAAAGCGCAATTAAATATTTCCGTGAAGAGTTCGAAGCGGGCATCAAAGTGAAGCACTTCAGCAACGCGCATGCGATTGGCGGTATTCAGGCCAATAATCTGCTGAAGCAACGCTGGTAAGCCGACTCGCCCCGACGACACGGCCAGAATTTTTGATTAACGCCTGCCGCAAGGCAGGCCACTTGGAAGCATGCTGACTATGGCTACGATTCATGTAGACGGCAAAGAATACGACGTAGATGGGGCCGACAACCTGCTGCAGGCTTGTCTCTCCCTCGGGCTCGATATTCCTTACTTTTGCTGGCATCCGGCGCTGGGAAGCGTCGGCGCTTGCCGCCAATGTGCGGTAAAGCAATACCAAAACGCGGAAGATACGCGTGGCCGTTTGGTGATGTCTTGTATGACACCGGCATCCGATGGAACCTTTATTTCCATCGACGATGGCGAAGCCAAACAGTTCCGCGAAAGCGTGGTTGAGTGGTTGATGACCAACCACCCGCACGACTGTCCGGTATGTGAAGAAGGCGGTAACTGTCACCTGCAGGATATGACAGTAATGACCGGCCACAGCTTCCGTAAATACCGTTTCAGTAAGCGTACTCACAACAACCAGGAGCTGGGGCCGTTTATCTCGCATGAGATGAACCGCTGTATCGCCTGTTACCGTTGCGTGCGCTACTACAAGGATTATGCGGACGGCACCGACTTCGGTGTGTACGGCGCGCACGACAACGTCTACTTCGGACGCGTCGAGAGCGGCACGCTGGAAAGTGAGTTCTCCGGTAACCTGGTGGAAGTGTGCCCGACCGGCGTGTTCACCGACAAAACCCACTCCGAGCGCTATAACCGTAAGTGGGACATGCAGTTTGCACCGAGCATCTGCCAGCAGTGCAGCATCGGCTGTAACACCAGCCCGGGCGAGCGCTATGGCGAACTGCGCCGTATCGAAAACCGTTATAACGGCAGCGTGAACCACTACTTCCTGTGTGACCGCGGCCGCTTCGGTTATGGCTACGTGAACCAGAAAGATCGTCCACGTCAGCCACAGCAACTGCGTGGCGACGACTGGATCACCCTGAACGCCGAGCAGGCGATGCAGGGCGCGGCGGATATTCTGCGTCAGGCGAAGAAAACCATCGGCATTGGCTCACCACGCGCCAGCCTGGAAAGTAACTTCGCACTGCGTGATTTGGTGGGTGCCGAGAACTTCTATACCGGTATCTCGCAGGCCGAACAGGGCCGTCTGGACCTGATGCTGAACGTGCTGCAAAACAGCGGCGTTCACACGCCTGCGCTGCGCGAAATCGAAGGCTATGACGCAGTGCTGGTGTTGGGTGAAGACTTGACCCAGACCGGCGCACGTATTGCCCTGTCGGTACGTCAGGCGGTGAAGGGCAAGGCTCGCGCCATGGCTGCGGCCCAACGCGTTGCCGACTGGCAGATTGCTGCGGTGCAGAACATTGGCCAGCACGCCAAACACCCGCTGTTCGTTACCAACGTGGATAACACCCGTCTGGACGATATCGCGGCATGGAACTACCGTGCACCGGTGGATGAGCAGGCGCGCTTCGGCTTCGCCATCGCCCATGCGCTGGACAACGCGGCTCCGGCAGTCAACGATTTGGCTGACGGCCTGAACAAGAAAGTCGATATCATCGTGCAGGCGCTGACCGACGCGCGTAAACCGCTGATCGTCACCGGCAGCAACGCTGGTAGCGAAGCCATCATCGAAGCGGCGGCCAACATCGCCAAGGCGCTGAAGGATCGCGGTTCTGACGTCGGCATCACCTTCGTAGCCAGCGCCGCCAACAGCATCGGTTTGTCGATGATCGGCGGCGGTTCGCTCGATCAGGCGCTGATCCAGTTGGAAAGCGGCGAAGCCGACACGGCCATCGTGATGGAAAACGATCTCTACCGGCATGCGCCGGCGGCGAAAGTGGACGCTGCACTGGCCAAGGTCAGTAACCTGATCGTGGTCGATCATCAGCGTACCGCCATCATGGATAAAGCTAATCTGATCCTGTCGGCGGCCAGCTTCGCGGAAAGCGACGGTACTCTGGTCAATCAGGAAGGCCGCGCTCAGCGTTTCTTCCAGGTTTACGATCCGGCGTACTACGACGACGCGAAGAAAGACGTTTACACCGTGATGCTGGAAAGCTGGCGTTGGATGCACTCGCTGCATTCCACCTATACCAGCCGCCACGTGGATTGGACGCAGCTTGATCATGTGATCGAAGCCTGTGTTACCGCGTTGCCGCAGTTGCAGGGCATTGTCGAGGCTGCACCGGACGCGAGTTTCCGTATCCGCGGTCAGAAACTGGCACGTTCTCCGATTCGCTCCAGTGGCCGTACGGCGATGCGCGCCAATATCAGCGTGCACGAACCGCGTCAGCCGCAGGATAAAGACACCATGTTCGCCTTCTCAATGGAAGGGAACAACAGTCCGTTCGCCGACCGCCAGCAGATCCCATTTGCCTGGGCACCAGGTTGGAACTCACCGCAAGCATGGAACAAATTCCAGGCCGAAGTGGGCGGCAAGCTGCGTCATGGCGATCCGGGCGTGCGTTTGATCGAAGCGGGGGAGGGCAAACTGGGTTACTTCGACCGCGTGCCTGCCGCGTTTGGTCAACAGCAAGGCTGGCGTGTTGCGCCTTATTACCACCTGTTCGGCAGTGATGAAATGTCACAGCGTTCCGGGGTGATTCAGCAGCGCATGCCGGATGCCTATGTGATGGTCAATCCGACCGATGCGGCTGCGCTGGGCGTCAATGCCGGTGCGCTGGTGGAGTTCAGCTGTGCGGGCCAGACCCTGCGTCTGCCGGTGCGTCTGAGTGAAACTCTGACCCAGGGCCAACTGGGCTTACCGCTCGGCTTGCCAGGGATCCCGCCGGTACTGGTGGGTGCAACGGTTGAAAATCTGCGGGAGGCGACACGATGAGCTGGTTTACCCCTGAGGTGATCGACATTCTGATCTCCATTGTTAAAGCGGTAGTGATCCTGCTGGTCGTAGTCACCTGTGGGGCATTCATGAGCTTCGGCGAACGCCGTTTGCTCGGTCTGTTCCAGAACCGTTATGGACCAAACCGTGTCGGCTGGGGTGGCTCGCTGCAGCTGGTCGCCGACATGATCAAAATGTTCTTCAAGGAAGACTGGGTACCGAAATTCTCCGACCGGGTGATCTTTACCCTGGCGCCGATGATCGCCTTTACTTCCCTGTTGCTGGCATTTGCCATCGTCCCGGTCAGCCCGACCTGGGCGGTGTCCGACCTCAACATCGGTATTTTGTTCTTCCTGATGATGGCCGGCCTGGCGGTATACGCCGTGCTGTTCGCCGGCTGGTCGAGCAACAACAAATACTCGCTGTTGGGGGCAATGCGTGCTTCTGCGCAAACCCTGAGCTACGAAGTGTTCATCGGCCTGTCGCTGATGGGCGTGGTGGCACAGGCGGACTCCTTCAACATGCAGGCGATCGTTGAATCTCAGGCGCATATGTGGAACGTCATCCCGCAATTCTTTGGTTTCATTACCTTTGCGATTGCCGGTGTGGCGGTGTGTCACCGTCACCCGTTTGACCAACCGGAAGCCGAGCAGGAACTGGCTGACGGTTACCACATTGAATATTCCGGCATGAAGTTCGGGCTGTTCTTTGTGGGTGAATACATAGGTATCGTCACCGTTTCTGCCCTGATTGTGACGTTGTTCTTCGGTGGCTGGCAGGGTCCATTCCTGCCGCCATTCGTCTGGTTCGCGCTGAAAACGGCTTTCTTCATGATGATGTTCATTCTGATTCGTGCTGCTCTGCCACGTCCGCGCTATGACCAGGTGATGTCCTTCGGCTGGAAAGTGTGTCTGCCGTTGACGCTGCTGAACCTGCTGGCGACTGCCGCCGTCATTTTGTACAACGCTCAATAAGGGGTGAATAAACCATGACATTGAAAGAGTTATTGGTTGGTTTCGGCACCCAGGTGCGCAGCATTTGGATGATAGGCCTGCACGCCTTCGCCAAGCGCGAAACCCAGATGTATCCGGAAGAACCGGTTTACCTGCCGCCGCGCTACCGTGGCCGCATCGTGCTGACGCGCGATCCGGACGGCGAAGAGCGCTGCGTGGCTTGTAACCTGTGTGCGGTTGCCTGCCCGGTGGGCTGTATCTCGCTGCAAAAAGCAGAACAGAAAGATGGCCGTTGGTACCCGGAGTTCTTCCGCATCAACTTCTCGCGCTGCATTTTCTGCGGCCTGTGCGAAGAAGCTTGCCCAACGACCGCGATCCAGCTGACGCCGGATTTCGAAATGGGTGAGTTCAAGCGCCAGGATCTGGTGTACGAAAAAGAAGATCTGTTGATCTCGGGGCCGGGTAAATATCCGGAATATAACTTCTACCGGATGGCCGGTATGGCGATTGACGGCAAAGCCAAGGGCGAAGCCGAAAACGAAGCCAAACCGATCGACGTCAAAGGTCTGTTGCCTTAAGGAGCCAGCAAGCATGGAAATTGCCTTTTATCTGGCAGGTTTTATTGCGGTGATCGCGACAATTCGCGTGATCTCGCATACCAATCCTGTGCATGCGTTGCTGTATCTGATCGTCTCGTTACTGGCGATCTCTGCAGTCTTTTTCTCACTCGGCGCTTACTTCGCCGCGGCACTGGAAATCATTGTCTACGCCGGTGCCATCATGGTGCTGTTCGTGTTCGTGGTGATGATGTTGAACCTCGGCAACGCGGTGCAGCAACAAGAGCGCGATTGGCTCAAACCGTCGGTGTGGATCGGCCCTGGCATCTTGTCGCTGGCGCTGTTGGTGGTGCTGATTGTCGCTATCCGCAGCGTGTCCGATCAGGGCATCAGCGGTGAGATGGTTGACGCTAAAGCGGTGGGGATCAGCCTGTTTGGTCCTTACGTTCTGGCGGTTGAGCTGGCTTCAATGCTGCTGTTGGCAGGTCTGGTTGTTGCCTTCCACATTGGCCGTGAGCACAAACCGGGTGAGGTGTTGAGCAACGCCCCGGCCGGTAGCGAAATGGCGAGAAGAAAATCGGAGGAGCAAGCATGATCCCTCTTCAACATGGCCTGATCCTGGCGGCAATTCTGTTCGTCCTGGGTCTGACCGGGTTGCTGGTGCGTCGCAATCTGCTGTTTATGCTGATCAGCCTGGAAGTGATGATCAACGCCGCGGCACTGGCGTTTATCGTGGCGGGCAGCTACTGGGGCCAACCGGACGGGCAGGTGATGTATATCCTGGCGATCAGCCTGGCAGCCGCCGAGGCCAGTATTGGTCTGGCATTGCTGCTGCAGCTTTACCGTCGTCGTCATACCCTGAATATTGATACTGTCAGTGAGATGCGCGGATGAACCTATTATATTTAACTATTCTGCTACCGCTGATCGGGTTCCTGCTGTTGGCCTTCTCCCGAGGCCGCTGGTCTGAGAACACCTCGGCAATCGTCGGCGTAGGCTCTATCGGCCTGGCTGCTCTGGTCACGGTCCACGTGGGTATGGACTTCTTCGCCCAGAAAGCCACGGGTGTGCAGCTGTTTGAGCAAAACCTGTGGAACTGGATGAGCGTCGGTAATTTCAATATCGGCGTGACCCTGACGCTGGACGGCCTGTCGCTGACCATGCTGTCAGTGGTGACCGGCGTGGGCTTCTTCATCCACATGTTCGCTTCCTGGTACATGCGCGGTGAAGAGGGCTACTCACGCTTCTTCGCGTACACTAACCTGTTTATCGCCAGCATGGTGGTATTGGTACTGGCAGACAACCTGTTGCTGCTGTACCTGGGTTGGGAAGGCGTGGGCCTGTGCAGCTACCTGTTGATCGGTTTCTATTACAAGGATCCGGCCAACGGTGCGGCGGCAATGAAAGCCTTCATCGTGACCCGCGTCGGTGACGTGTTCCTGGCATTTGCGCTGTTCATCCTCTACAACGAGCTGGGCACGCTGAACATCCGCGAACTGATGATCCTGGCACCGCAAAAACTGGCGGTCGGCGATACGGCGATCACCTGGGCTACGTTGATGTTGCTGGGTGGTGCGGTCGGTAAATCGGCGCAGTTGCCGTTGCAGACCTGGCTGGCAGACGCGATGGCGGGTCCAACCCCGGTTTCTGCACTGATCCACGCAGCAACCATGGTGACCGCGGGCGTTTACCTGATTGCCCGTACTCACGGCCTGTTCCTGATGGCGCCGGAAGTGCTGCATCTGGTGGGCATTATCGGGGCGGTGACCCTGGTGCTGGCCGGCTTTGCCGCGCTGGTGCAGACCGATATCAAGCGCGTGCTTGCCTACTCCACCATGAGCCAGATTGGCTACATGTTCCTGGCGTTGGGCGTGCAGGCGTGGGATGCGGCTATCTTCCACCTGATGACCCATGCGTTCTTCAAGGCGCTGCTGTTCCTCTCCTCCGGTTCGGTGATCCTGGCCTGCCACCACGAGCAGAACATCTTCAAGATGGGCGGCCTGCGCAAGAGCATTCCGCTGGTTTACGTCTGCTTCCTGGTGGGTGGCGCTGCGCTGTCGGCACTGCCGCTGATCACCGCAGGCTTCTTCAGTAAGGATGAGATCCTGGCCGGTGCGATGGCTAACGGTCACATCAACCTGATGATTGCCGGTCTGGTCGGTGCGTTCATGACCTCGCTGTACACCTTCCGTATGATTTTCATCGTGTTCCATGGCGAAGAGAAAATCAAAGCGCATGCCGGTAAAGGCATCACTCACCACCTGCCGCTGTTGGTTCTGCTGGTGCTGTCCACCTTCGTTGGCGCGATGATCGTTCCGCCATTGCAGGGCGTACTGCCAGACACCACCGAGCTGGCGCACGGTAGCGTGCTGCAACTGGAGATTACCTCCGGCGTAGTGGCTATTGTCGGCATCCTGCTGGCGGCGGCGCTGTGGCTGGGCAAACGTAGCCTGGTTACCCGCATTGCCAATAGCGCACCGGGGCGTTTCTTCTCGACCTGGTGGTTCCATGCCTGGGGCTTCGACTGGCTATACGACAAAGTGTTCGTCAAGCCGTACCTGGGTATTGCGAAGTTGCTGCAGCGTGATCCGCTGAACTCGATGATGAACCTGCCGGCCATCTTCTCCCGTTGGGGGAACCGTGGTCTGACAGTGAGCGAGAACGGTCAGGTGCGTTGGTATATAGCGTCTATGGGTGTGGGTGCAGTGGTCGTATTGGCTCTGTTGATTCTGGTTTAATTGAATAATTTAAACAGACGCATTTTTCGGGCGTAGCGCCCTGCAGGGCAGGCGCTACGTACAAAGTTTGAAATTATTCGTATAAGGGACACAAAACGCCATGCTATTACCTTGGCTAATTCTTATCCCCTTTATTGGCGGTCTGCTGTGCTGGCAGTTTGAGCGCTTCGGTACTAAGGTGCCGCGCTGGATTGCGTTGATCGCAATGGGGCTGACATTGGCGCTTTCTCTGTATCTGTGGATGCAGGGTGGCTACACATTGACTACGCCGAAAGGCATTCCGCAGTGGCAGTCTGAATTCCTGCTGCCGTGGATCCCACGCTTTGGTATTTCCATCCACCTGGCGCTGGACGGCCTGTCACTGCTGATGGTGGTGCTGACCGGCCTGCTGGGCGTGCTGGCCATTCTCTGTTCCTGGCGTGAAATCCAGAAATACCAGGGCTTCTTCCACCTGAACCTGCTGTGGATCCTGGGTGGGGTAATTGGCGTGTTCCTCGCCATCGACATGTTCCTGTTCTTCTTCTTCTGGGAAATGATGTTGGTGCCGATGTACTTCCTGATTGCACTCTGGGGTCACAAGGCGTCGGACGGGAAGACCCGTATCACTGCGGCTACCAAGTTCTTCATCTATACCCAGGCCAGTGGTCTGGTGATGTTGATTGCCATCATGGGCCTGGTGTTCGTGCACTATAACGCGACCGGCGTGTGGACCTTCGATTACGAAGACCTGCTGCAGACGCCAATGTCCCATAACGTGCAATACCTGTTGATGCTGGGCTTCTTCATCGCCTTTGCGGTGAAAATGCCGGTGGTGCCATTGCATGGCTGGTTGCCTGATGCGCATAGCCAGGCACCAACCGCAGGTTCTGTTGACCTGGCGGGGATCTTGCTGAAAACGGCGGCCTACGGCATGTTGCGTTTCAGCCTGCCGCTGTTCCCGGAAGCGTCGCACGAGTTTGCGCCAATCGCCATGTGGCTGGGCGTGGTCGGTATCTTCTACGGTGCCTGGATGGCATTTGCGCAGACCGATATCAAGCGTCTGATCGCTTACACCTCGGTTTCCCATATGGGCTTCGTGCTGATTGCCATCTACACCGGCAGCCAACTGGCTTACCAGGGTGCGGTGATCCAGATGATTGCGCACGGTCTGTCTGCGGCCGGTATGTTCATCATCTGTGGCCAGCTGTACGAACGTCTGCATACCCGCGACATGCGTGAAATGGGCGGCCTGTGGGGACGTATCAAATACATCCCGGCGCTGTCGCTGTTCTTCGCAGTGGCGACCCTGGGGATGCCGGGTACCGGTAACTTCGTCGGTGAATTCATGATCCTGTTCGGCAGCTATCAGGTTGTGCCGGTGATCACCGTGATTTCTACCTTCGGTCTGGTGTTTGCTTCGGTTTACTCGTTGATCATGATGCAGCGTGCCTATTACGGCAAAGCCAAGTCTGACCAACCGTTACCGGGCATGACCGCGCGTGAGCTGTTCATCATTCTGCTGTTGGTGGTGTTGCTGGTTCTGCTGGGGGTTTACCCGCAGCCGATTCTGGATACTTCCAATGCGGCGATGAGCAACGTGCAACACTGGTTTGGTTCGTCAGTTTCAGCAATTTCAACAACAAGGCCGTAATTCGCCATGACAATAACTCCTCAACAACTGATCGCATTGCTACCACTGTTGATCGTCGGATTGACGGTGGTGGTTGTGATGCTAGGCATTGCGTGGCGACGCGACCACTTTATCAACGCCACCCTGACCGTGATCGGCCTAAACCTGGCGCTGCTTTCGCTGTACTTTGTCGGCCAGGCAGGCCCAATGGACGTCACCCCGCTGCTGCGGGTTGACGGCTACTCGATGTTCTATACCGGGCTGGTGATTCTGGCGAGTCTGGCGACCTGTACCTTTGCCTATCCTTGGCTGGTCGGTTACCCGGACAACCGCGAAGAGTTCTACCTGCTGGTGCTGATTGCTACCCTGGGTGGCATTCTGCTGGCGAGTGCCAACCACCTGGCGTCACTGTTCCTCGGTATTGAACTGATCTCGCTGCCGCTGTTCGGTCTGGTGGGTTATGCCTACCGCCAGAAGCGTCCGCTGGAAGCGGCCATCAAGTACATGTTGCTGTCCGCTGCCGCGTCGTCATTCCTGCTGTTTGGTATGGCGCTGCTGTATGCCGAGTCCGGCGACCTGTCACTGGCCGGCCTGGGCAAAAGCCTGCAAGAAAACATGATGCACCAGCCGCTGGTCCTGGCGGGTATGGGCATGATGATTGTCGGTCTGGGCTTCAAGCTGTCGCTGGTGCCGTTCCAACTGTGGACGCCGGATGTGTATCAGGGTGCGCCTGCGCCGGTTTCAACCTTCCTGGCGACCGCCAGCAAGATTGCAATCTTCGCCGTGGTGATGCGTTTGTTCCTGTATGCGCCGGCCGCCGACAACGAAGCGCTGCGCATGGTGCTGTCGATCATTGCCGTCTGCTCCATTTTGTTCGGCAACCTGATGGCTATCAGCCAGACCAATATCAAGCGTCTGCTGGGTTACTCGTCGATCGCCCACCTGGGTTATCTGCTGGTGGCGTTGATTGCGGTGCAAACCCATCAGCTGTCGTTGGAAACCGCCGGGGTTTACCTGGCCGGTTACCTGTTCAGCAGCCTGGGCGCGTTTGGCGTCGTCAGCCTGATGTCCAGCCCGTACCGTGGCCCGGATGCCGATTCACTGTTCTCCTACCGTGGTCTGTTCTGGCATAAGCCAATTCTGTCTGCGGTAATGACGGTGATGATGCTGTCACTGGCCGGTATCCCGATGACTCTGGGCTTTATCGGTAAGTTCTTCGTTATCGCGATGGGTGTCAGTGCTCACCTGTGGTGGTTGACCGGTGCAGTGGTGCTGGGTAGTGCCATCGGTTTGTACTACTACCTGCGTGTAACCGTCAGCCTGTTCCTCAGCGCGCCGGAAGCGCTGCAGCGCGATACCCCGAACAACTGGGCGTTGACCGCAGGCGGTGTGGTGGTGTTGATCTCCGCCGCGTTGGTGTTGCTGCTGGGGGTTTATCCGCAGCCGCTGATTACGCTGGTGCAGATGGCACAGCCGATGTTCTGATTGGCATCAAGGCAGTAAAAAAGGTCGCTTCGGCGACCTTTTTTTATGGGGACGGGGAAGTGATGCAGTACTGGAACGATCAACCGGGATTGTTTTGAAACGAGGCTTCCAACGCCTGCACTACGGCACGTACCCGCGCGGCACGCTGCAGGTCGGGGTGCAGTACCAGCCAGATATCTACCCAGTCTTTATTCTCCGGGAAGATACGTACCAGATCCGGATCCTTGTCCGCCAGGAAGGAGGACAGCAGGCCGATGCCCAATCCGTTACGCGTTGCCGAGCGCAACAGCAACTGTGAATTGCACTGCAAAACTACATTGGGGTCGATCAGCGCTTCGCCACAAAAGTCGTTCCAGTGGCGCGGCACCAGCTCGCGTGGAAACATCAGCAGATCATGGCCACTCAGGTGGTCGCCCTTGGTCGGCAGTCCGTGTTTGTCGAGATAGTCCTGAGTGGCATACAGCCCCATTTCGATGGTTGCCATACGTTTGATAATCAGTTCATCGGACTCTGGCCGGGCGCCACGGATCGCCAAATCCGCTCCTCGGTAAGAAATATCAGAGATATTCACCGCCGTCAGCAGGGTGACGGTGATTAACGGATGTTGCTCCCGCAGCGCTTTCAAGGCCGGAATGACAAAGGCCTCGGCCATGGTGTCGGTGGTGGCGATGCGCACGTTACCGCACAGGCTGTCGTCGCCGCTGGTGGCCTTGCGGCCAATCGCCTGCACGGCATTTTCCATATTCATCACGTCTGCCAGCATTTCCTCACCCAAAGGGCTGAGGGAGAATGATTTCGGCGTGCGGATAAACAGCTTGGATCCCAGGCTCTCTTCAAAAGCGGTAATACGCCGTCCGACGGTGGCCTGGTCGACGTGTAGTTCATTGGCGGCCTTTCGTAAAGTGCCGCAGCGGGCTACTGCCAGGAAGAAGCGTGCGTCATCCCAATTCATCATGCCATTTCCTTTATACTGGCTTATCGGCCTTGTTGGTGTTCATTCTTGCGCAACCTTACGGGCACGGGTTTAGGCGACAAGTCAGGGCTGGTATCATAATTATTTATTATGTTTCAGGATATGAATAAATGCATTAACGTGAAGCGATTTTGCATCTTTATTTTTACCCGACAATCTTTATCCTTATCAACGTTTATGCTGTGATCTGGCGCACGTTTTGTGCCAATGTTACCCTAAACGCGAAAGCAGATGCGCATGAGAGCCTGTCTCTGTTGGCTAACAGCCTGGTGGGATCGACTCTGAATCAGGTTGGCCAACCACGACTGGACATTAAAAATGGAGTCTCACGCAGAGAAGTTATACACCCCCGTAGCACTGGCAACTGCGGATGGTGTCAGGGTTATTGCCACGCCCGGCACGAAAGCGGCGGAGCAAACAAACGCTGATGTGATTATCCAGGGTCTTGAAGCACGCGGCATTCAGCACATATTCCTGGTACCCGGCAAGCTGGTGTACCCACTGATTAAATCCATTGAACATTCAGCCATTAGCGGCATCGTCGGCGCTCATGAAACCGCCTGCGGCTTTATGGCCGACGGCTACGCCCGCGCCAGCCGCAAGTTTGGCGTTTGTTTGGGCATCTCCGGCCCCGGCACCATGAATTTCCTGCCGGCGATGGCCGCGGCCCAGGCCGATAAAATCCCGGTGCTGTATCTGGCCGGCGGTATCGCCACTTATCATGAAGCGCAGGGCGCTTTCCAGGACGGCAGCAATAGCGGCATTGATGAGCTGACTATCGTCAAACCGCTGCTTTCCGCCGCGATAGAAGTGAAAAATAATCTTACGTTGCAGCACGAGCTGCGGCGCAGTTTGTCCTGCCTGAACACCCAGCGTAAAGGCCGCGCTTATTTAAGCGTGCCGGTCGATATGCAAAAGAAAACGGTGGCCGGCAATTATGAAGCCAGCCCACAGCGTACGCCACAGTGCCGTGAAGCGGCGATCGACCAACAGGCGCTGGAGCAGGTGTTGGATGATTATCTGCTGCGCGGGCTGAACGTTGCCTGCCTGGTGGGTAACCGCATGAATAATCCGTTGGATGCCGCACTGCTGCTGCGCCTGGCGGAGAAATACCGCTTGCCGGTTGCCACTACGCTGTCCGGCAAGGGCGCTTTTCCCGAAGGGCACGAGCTGGCGCTGGGGCTGTATGGTTTCGCCGGTCATACCCGGGCGGTGGAAACCATCAATGGCGACGAGGTCGACGTGCTGCTGGTGCTGGGCTGCGATCTCAACCAGCGCGACAGCCTGAACTGGAATTCACGGCTGCATGGCACCAAAACGCTGGTGGTGATCGATGAAGATTTCGACAAGGTCAGCTCGCATTATCAGCCGGACATGCAGATTTTCTCCAGCCTGACCGATACGCTGCGGCACCTGCTGGATGCGGTCAGCGATGAAGATCAGCATCTGGTCGCCATCAAGAGCCTGCGCAATGGCTGGCTTGAACAGGTGCGCCAACTGCCGTTGGAGCAACAGCAGCCCGATTTACAGGCGCGCCTGGCCTTGGGTGAAGCCAATATGTACCCCGGCGACGCCATCAAACGCATTCGCAGCCGGATGGGCCCGGACACCAACGTAGTGGTCGACTCCGGCGCACACCGCATCTTTATGGCGCACCATTGGCTGGCCAGCGGGCGTGGTGATTACCATACCTCAAGTTCCCTGGCACCGATGGGCTGGGCGATTTGTGCCGGCATTGGTATCAAGCTGGCGGCACCGCACCGCGACTGCGTGGTGGTCACCGGCGACGGATGCATGTTGATGCACGGTATGGAGATCCAGACCGCGGCCCGTTATCAGGTCAAAATGACCTTTGTGGTGATGAACAACTGCGCCCACGGGGCGATGCATATCGACACCTTGCAGAACCGCGGCGTCTCGGCGGACTACACGGCGTTGCCAAACCACGACTGGAAGGCCTTCGCCAACAGTCTGGGGGTTTCTTCTGCCAGGGCGTCAACGCTGGAAGAGCTGGATGAGGCACTGGTCGCGGCGGCTGAGCACGAAGGTCCGTTCCTGATAGAAGTGTTGGTTGGAAATCATGTGGCACCTAATCGCTACTATGCCGAGAGCATCGTAGAATACGAGCAGCGTATCAAAGGCTTGTAACGACGTAGCCCTGTTATTGCGGGAGTCGTCATTATTGTCCTTTGTATCACGCCATTCTATTTTACTTACAGTAGTCATGGAGCGATAACGATGTATAAACTGACACTTCTGGCATTAATGATGGCCTTTCAGGGCTATGCACAGGCCGCTGACGACCACGGCGAAGGCATTACCAAAGAAACCCTGCTGAAAACCGAGACCTCGTGGGAAGGTTCGCCGTACCAGCACTATCCGGCCGGTGCTCCGCAGATCACCATGCTGAAAGTCACCGTGGAACCGAACAAGGTGCTGGCCTGGCATACCCATCCGTGCATCAGCGCGGTGTATATGACCGGCGGCAGCGTTTCGCTGACGGTAAAGAAAACCGGTGTGAAGCACACCTTTAAGCAGGGCGACTCCTTTACCGATACGGTAGATATCGTGCATCAGGGCGTTTCCGGCGATAAAGGGGCCGAAATGCTGGTGTTCTTCGCCTGTGCCGATAACAAGCCGTTGACGGTGAAAGCCGCCGAATAATAGCCGTCGTCTTTCACACCGCGATGCTGTTGCCGTAGGGGCGAATAGGTTCGCCCCGTTTTATTTTTGTCGCCCATTGGGGCGGCACTCCGAGGAAATCATGGTTGCTTTGTGGATGGTTGTCGCCAGCGGGTTCTTTGCGCTGATGGGGGCCAGCATCAAACTGGCTTCGGCCAAAGTCGGCTTTTTCGACATCATTTTTTATCGCTCTGTGATTAACGTGCTGATCGTTGCCGCGTTAATTCAGGTTAAAAACCTCGGTTTTCGCACCCGGCATCTGGGTCTGCATATGAAACGCGCCGCCATCGGCAATGCGGCAATGTACTGTGGCTTCTACTCGCTGATCCATTTGCCGATCGCCACCGCCACTACGCTGGGCTACACCAACCCGATCTTTCAGTCGGCGATCGCCTTTGTCACCTCCAAAGGCCAGCTGACCGGCAAACTGCTGTTCTCGGTGCTGCTGGGGTTTATTGGCATTCTGGTGCTGCTGCGGCCCGATACGCCGAATGGTGAGTATGCCGCCACGCTGATTGGCCTGCTTTCCGGCCTGCTGACGGCGCTGGCCTATTTTAACGTCGGCAAGCTGGTGCGCACGGGCGAGCCGGAGCTGCGGGTGGTGTTTTACTTCTCACTGGTGGGCACGATAGTGGGCGCCGTGATGACCACGGTGGTGGGGTTCAGTACGCTGGATAGCGGCATGATACTGTGCGTCTGCGCTATCGGCGTGTTCGGCAGCCTGGGGCAAATCACCATGACCCGTGCCTATGGCAGCGGTAATGCGGTGATAGTCAGCATTCTGTCCTACAGCACCATCATTTTCTCCACGCTGCTCGGTTATCTGCTGTTTGGCGAGAAACTGTCTTATATTGCCGCGGGCGGCATGGCGTTGATTATTCTTTCCGGTGCGCTGGCTATTTTGAAACGCGCCCCGGCGAAGGTCACCAAGGCTGAAGCCGTGTAATTTTGCATTCAACAGAATGCATTAATGAATCACTATGATGCATTCTTGGCTATTTTGACGGTTATACCCGAAAGGTATGATAAACGCGTTTCCTGATGAATTTGGTTTCAGGGCTTGGTGTTTATCCAGATTGTTTCGGGAGAGAAAAATGTCTGAAGGTGTGGCTGTTGATGAAGCGGCTAAAGCGAATTCGGGCACGTCGCATTTTGCCATTCTGCTGTTTTTAGCGCTGGCATTAATGTCTGCATTGCTCAACAGCAGTGCGCCGACGCCGCTTTATCCGCTTTATCAACATGAGTTGGCGCTAAGCTCGGTCAGCCTGACGGTCATTTATGGCGCCTATGCCGCTGGCGTACTGATCTCACTGTTCGGCGTGGGCAACATGGCCGGCAAGGTCAAAGACTTGCGCAGCATGATTGTGCCGGCGTTGCTGGTGGTGCTGGCCGGGGCTTTGCTGTTCTCGATGGCCGATTCGTTTTTGATGATGTTTATGGCGCGTTTGCTGGCCGGGATCGGCACCGGGGCATTAACCGGTGCGGCCAATATTGCGCTGGTGCGTTTTGGGCCGAAAGACGGCGGTAAAAATGCGGCGCTGATTGCCACACTGTCGTTTACCACTGGCCTGGCGTTGGGGCCGATTTTCAGCGGTGTGGCGCTGCAAACCGGGTTCCATACCACTTCGCTGCCATTCATTATCATTATGGCGGTGGCGGCAGTGGCCGCGCTGGGCGTGATGCTGAAATGGCCGGTTGAAGTGGTGGTCGCGCCGTTAAGCGGGGCGGCGGCGGTTGATGGCGCAGCGGAAAAAAGCTCATTGGCTGACGGCCTGCGTGCGACCGGTGGCAAGTTCTACCTGTGTGCCGGTGCACTGTTTATCTGTTGGGCGGTGGCTGCCAGCATTTTGGCGATTGGCCCGAGCGTGTCGGAAAAGCTGCTTGGCATGCACAGCCGCGGTATTTATGGTTACGTGATCGCGGTTTACCTGGTGATTGCCGGTATCAGCCAGATCCTGAGCCGTCGTGTTAATGCACGTCACTCGCTGATGTTTGGCTGTCTGGCGCAGGCGTTGTCGGTGGTGGTGTTCGCCGAAGCGATTCAAATTCACTCGTTGGCCCTGGCCAGTGTCGGTATGGTGATTGCGGGTTACGCCTACGGGGCAATTTTTGTCGGCAGCGCCACGTTGGTGAACCTGATTTCGCCGAAGGCCAGCCATGCAAGACTGATTTCGCTGTTTTATGTTATTGCTTATATCGCCAACTGGGTACCGATTCTGTTGGGGGTAGTGATTGACCATGCCAGCCTGCATCTGGCGGTCAACCTGTTATTTATGGTCAGTGCCGTGGTGTGCTTGATTCTGAGCTTCATGGTGACCCGTGCGGGCTTCCCGCGTTGAAACATTCTTGTTCTTTTAAGCGGAAGTCTTGCTGACTGAAACTTGAAATAAATATGTTCTCGCTGCGCAATGTGGCGAGCCGATTTCCCTGGTGTTGTTGTGTGTCATTTCCAGCGTGCTTGCCACGCTGGTTTTTTTTTGTGACAAATTCCACATGCCTGTAATTCTCTTGTTTCTTATTACATATTTTATGTGGAATACATCACATAAAAATGCCGATTTTCGAGTAAACTGCGCGCTTTCTCTGCTGCGGGTCGGTTTATGAACGTTATTTTTGCCATTGCTGTGACAACCGGGATCCTCTCCGGCGTTTGGGGCTGGGTGGCCGTCAGCCTGGGGTTGATTAGCTGGGCCGGTTTCCTCGGCTGCACGGCCTACTTTGCTTGCCCGCAGGGTGGGCTGAAAGGGTTGTTGATAAGCTTGCTAACCTGTGGCAGCGGGGTATTTTGGGCAATGGTGATTATTCACGGCAGCGAATTGGCCCCAGGCTTGAGCATCCTCGGCTACCTGCTGACCGGCGCCGTGGCTTTCCTGATGTGTATCCAGGCAAAACAGCAGTGGTTGGGGTTTGTGCCCGGCACCTTTATTGGCGCCTGTGCCACCTTCGCCGGTGGCGGCGACTGGTCGCTGGTGACCCTCTCCCTACTGGTGGGATTGGTGTTCGGCTACGCGATGAAAAACAGCGGTCTTTGGCTGGCGGCACGCAATGAGAAACCCAAACAAGCTGGCGCTGTTACCGAGCATGTTAACCGCTGATTTAAATGGTGCCGCCGAGTGAAATGCGGTAGTGCAGGTCAACGCGCTCGATGCACGGCACCCCTTTGATGCGTTTGAGTAAAATCTCTGTGGCGACTTTGCCCATATCAAACCTTGGGGTGATCACGCTGGCGATGCCCGGCGTGGTGGCCTTGCCAATATCCAGACCGTGAAAACCTGACAGCGCAATGTCCTGTGGCACCTTTAGTCCGAGCCGCAGACACGCCTGCAACACGCCAACCGCCAGATCGTCATTGGTGCACAAAATGCCGTCCAGACTGGGGTAGAGCTGGCGGGCCATGGCCAGCATGTCAGAACCGACCGAGACCGACGAGACCCGATGCGGCGTGATTTGCCGTGGCGTCAGTCCCTGATTTTCCATCGCCCGACAATAGCCCTGGAAACGCTTGGTGTCGCGTGCGTCGGACATGGCGCCAAAGTAAACCACCTGGCGTTTCCCGCTGGCGAGCAGCGCTTCGGTCATGTCAAAACCCGCCTGATAGTTATCAAACCCCACGGCGATCCGCCCCTCTGGCCCTTCAAGACTCATCACCTGCGCCACCGGGATTTTGGTTGCCGCCAGATATTTTTCCGCCCGCAGAGTGTGCTCCGAATCGGTGAGGATCAACCCGGCGATGGGGTAGGCCAGCAGTTGGATAATCTGTTCCTCTTCCCGCTGCCGGCTGTAGTCATAGTTAACCACCAGAGTTTGATAGCCGTGTTCGAGGGTGATGGATTCGATGCCGGCCAACAGATCGGCAAAGATCTGGTTGTTGAAGGAGGGGATCAGCACGCCGATGCGCGGCTTTTGGGACGATCGCGCCTCATCGCTGTCGGTGAAGTTAACTTCTTTCATCACCTGGGCAATTTTCGCAGCCGTTTCGGCAGCCACCTTGTCCGGCGTGCGCAGATAGCGGCTGACGGTCATTTTGGTCACACCGGCGAGCAGTGCAATATCCTGCAGCGTGACGCGTTGGTTCTTCATTTAGGGGCCTTAACAGCGTGGGGCGTAGAGATCGCGAATTCTGCCATGTTAACAAATCGATCTGGCGATAACAATCGACGTTATAAAGTATAAAACCCCTATTTTTCAATGAAATGAATTAATTATCGGGCACGCTGGAATGCGTGGCTTCACGTTAAAGGTAACAGCTTTTAGTAACACGATTTTAAGTGATCTTTATCACGTTTTTACCGGCGATGATCCGCTGAGATAGGCGTCAATCCTATCCAAATGACATCGCCGGGGAACGTTATGAACAATTTATTTTCACTGGATAACAAAAAAATACTGATTACCGGCGCTTCTCGCGGCATTGGTTTTTTGCTGGCTCGTGGGCTGGCGCAGTATGGCGCCCATATTCTGGTTAATGCCACCACGCAGGAAAACGCCCAGCGCGCCGTTGAAACACTGCGACGCGAAGGTTTTCGCGCCGATGCTGCGGCTTTTGACGTCACCGACTCGCAGGCTATCCATGCCGCCATTGAGCAGATCGAAGCGGAAAGCGGCGGCATTGACGTGCTGATCAATAACGCCGGGATCCAGCGGCGTCATCCCTTTACCGAGTTCCCGGAAAAAGACTGGGATGACATTATCGCCGTCAACCAGAAGGCGGTATTTATAGTGTCGCAAACCGTAGCTCGCCATATGGTACAACGCCAAAGCGGCAAAATTATCAATATTGGCTCGATGCAGAGCGAACTGGGCCGCGACACTATCACCCCGTATGCCGCCTCCAAGGGCGCGGTAAAAATGCTGACGCGGGGCATGTGTGTTGAACTGGCGCGTTACAACATTCAGGTTAATGGCATCGCGCCGGGCTACTTCAAAACCGAAATGACTCAGGTGCTGGTGGACAACCCGGAGTTTACCGCCTGGCTGACCAAGCGCACCCCGGCCGCCCGCTGGGGTGACCCGCAAGAGCTGATTGGTGCGGCGGTGTTCCTGTCGTCCCAGGCTTCCGATTTTGTTAATGGCCAGTTGCTGTTTGTCGATGGCGGCATGTCCGCGGCGGTATAGCCGCTTGCCCAGGAGAAATCATGATGAGAATTCAAACCCAATCCTGCGTGGTAAACGGCAAATATGACGTGGCGGTGGTGGAGCAGGAAGTGGATTATCAGGGGATCGGTACGCTGGTGAAAATCACCCGTGGCGGCATCTGCGGTTCCGACCTGCATTATTACCAGGAAGGCAAAGTCGGCAGTTTCCAGGTGCGTCAGCCGATGGTGCTCGGCCATGAGGTGATCGGTGAAGTGGTGGCCAGTGATACTGCCCGCCTGCCGGTGGGTCAGAAGGTGGCGTTAAACCCCAGCAAACCCTGTGGCCAGTGCAAGTATTGTCTGGCAAGTCAGCAAAACCAGTGTACTCAGATGCGTTTCTTCGGCAGCGCGATGTATTTCCCGCATGTTGACGGTGCCTTCACCCAGTACAAGGTGGTCGATAGCGCGCAGTGTATTGCCTTTGACGCCGATCGTGATGAAAAGGTGATGGTATTTGCCGAACCGCTGGCGGTGGCGATACACGCGGCGAAGCAGCCCGGCGAAGTGACAGGGAAAAAGGTGTTTGTTTCCGGCGTTGGCCCAATTGGCTGCCTGCTGGTGGCGGCATTGAAGGCGCTGGGCGCCAGCGAAATTGTCTGTGCCGATCTCAGCCCACGTTGCCTGGATATTGCCCAGAAAATGGGGGCAACCCGTTGTCTGCATGCCGGCAATGACGACTTTAGCCTCTACCAGCAGGAAAAGGGGTACTTTGATATCGCTTTTGAAGTCTCTGGCCATCCGTCGTCATTGCAGCGCTGCCTGGAAGTCACCCGGGCCAAAGGCACGGTAGTACAGGTGGGCATGGGGGGCAGCTTCCCGGATTTCCCGCTGATGTTGCTGATCGCCAAAGAGTTGAACCTGCTGGGTTCGTTCCGTTTTGTTGAAGAGTTTGATTTGGCGGTGGCCTGGTTGGCCGAGGGGACAGTCAATCCATTGCCGCTGCTGTCTGCCGAGTTTGATAACCAGCAACTGGCGCAGGCGTTGGCCTTTGCCGGTGACAAGAGTCAGGCGGCCAAAGTACAGTTGGTGTTCTGATTTTAGCCAATAGTCTGATGGCGAAGAGCGGCGATCCTTGTCTATAGTTAAGGACCGTATCATTTTTAATCACGGAGAACTTAACATGGCGAGAAATACGGATAGGGATCAAACCACGCTCGATGACGATCTTAGAATGCTGAGCGACACGCTGGAAGAAGTGTTGAGATACTCTGGCGATCGCGCCGATCAGGCCTATATCGACATCAAGTCACATGCCGAAGAGGCATTGAGCGAGGTTAAGTCGCGACTGGCTGATACGACCGAGTCCTACTATGCGCGAGCCAAGGACGCGGTTTGCCGCACCGACGGTTACGTGCGTGAAAACCCATGGCACAGCGTGGGTATTGGTGCGACGGTCGGTCTGGTACTGGGCTTGCTGCTGTCACGTAAATAAGCTCCCTGGAAGTTGGGCGCGGCCACCGCCGCGCCCCGATGTTTATTGCCCCAGCGTCACCTCTACCTGATGGGTTTTGCCATCGTCTACCAGCGTTATCACCGCCTCCGGCTGTATTTCACCGTCGACAGTTACCTGTGCCGCCCCCTGACCCTGACGGACGGTCAATTGATACTCGCTGCCGCCTTCCCGATAGTTAAGCGTCACCTGCGGCCAGTCCGCTGGCAGACGGGTGTTGACGGTCAGCCGATCCCCATGGCGTTTCAGCCCCAGCAGTGACTCGACGATCAGCCGGTACATCCAGCCGGCGGATCCGGTATACCAACTCCAGCCGCCGCGGCCAACATGGGGTGCTACCGCATAAATATCGGCGGTAACCACGTAAGGCTCGACCTTGTAGCGTTCGGCTGCGGTGCTGTCCAGGCTGTGGTTGATCGGGTTGATCAGCGCCATCAACTCCCAGGCGCGTTCAATATTGCCCATTTCGGCAAAGGCCATCACGGCCCATACCGCGCCGTGGGTATACTGGCCGCCGTTCTCGCGCACGCCGGGCAGATAGCCGCGGATATAGCCCGGATTCGGGCCGTTGCCGTCAAACGGCGGCGTCAGCAGTTTGATCAGCCCGGCCTGGTCGTCGACCAGATGTTTATCCAGCGATTGCATCGCCTGCAGGCTGCGTGGCTCATCACCGGCTCCGGACAGCACCGACCAACTCTGGGCGATGGCATCGATACGGCACTCTGTCGATTCATGGGAACCCAGCGGTTCCCCGCTGTCAAAATAGCCCCGGCGATACCATTCGCCATCCCAGGCGTGATCGCGCAGGTTATCGCGCAGAGTGGCGGCTTGTTGACGGCACTGCGCGGCCAGTTCGGCGTCGTTACGACGCTGCGCCAGTGCGCCGTAGCGCTGCAAAATATGGAACAGGAAGAAGCCGAGCCACACGCTCTCGCCGCGGCCCTCCAGACCCACCATATTCATACCGTCGTTCCAGTCACCGGCCCCCATCAGCGGCAGGCCATGCTCACCAAAGGTCAGCCCGTGCTTCAACGCCCGCACGCCATGTTGGTACAGCGTCTCTTGTATCGCACTAGGCGCCGGTTGTTCGTAAGAGGATTCCTCGCCCGGCGCCAGTTTGCGCGCCTCCAGATAGCCCACTTGTTCTTCCAGAATGGCTTGATCGTCGGTGGCGTCCAGGTAGTGGCAAATCGCCAGCGGCAACCACAGATAGTCATCCGAACAGCGCGTGCGTACGCCATTGCCCTGCGGTGGATGCCACCAGTGCTGTACGTCGCCTTCGACAAACTGGCGTGAGGCGCACAGCAGGATCTGTTCCCGCAGGCGCTCAGGCGCGGCATGGGTCAGCGCCAGCGTATCCTGCAATTGATCGCGGAAGCCAAAGGCACCGCCGGATTGATAGTAACCGCTGCGTGCCTGAATGCGGCACGAGAGGGTCTGGTACAGCAACCAGCCGTTGGCCAGCAGGTTGACGGCCGGCTGTGGCGTGGTTATTTGCACCTTGTTGAGAATAGTGTCCCAATGTGCCGCGACCTGCTGCAGTTCATCCTGCAGGCTGTCTTCCCGCAGGTATTTTTGCAACAGCGCTTCGGCCTCATCGGCGTTTTGTCCAAGGCCCAGAGCGAAGACAAAGCTGCGCTGATCGCCATCGATCAGACTGATGGCCGACTGGACCGCACCGCAGGGATCCATGCCCGCGCCGGTCTTGCCGGACAGCCGCCGCAGCTTCAGCACCGCCGGGCTGGTCAGCGATCCGTTGCGGCCAACGAATTCACGCCGATCGCCACTGACAGAACAGTGCGCACCGGTCACGCCGAAGAAAGCCGTTCGTTCCGAACCACTGCCGCCGTAATGGTTGGTGGCCAGGATGCCGCAGCCGCTATCGAGCGTAGCCTCCTGGGTAACGATGTGCATAGCCGATTTTTGCCGCAGATCGCCGAGGATAAATTCCACGTAGCCGGTGGCCGACAGCTTGCGGGTACGCCCGGAGGTATTGGTCAGCGTCAGCAGGAACAGTTTTACCGGTGCCTCTTTGGCCACCAGCACGGTGAGCTGGCTGTCGATGCCGCTCTCGCGGTGATCGAACACGCTATAGCCGAAACCGTGACGGGTCAGATAGTGGCCGCGGCCGCGGGCAGGCAGCGGTGTCGGTGACCAGAAATGCCCGTTCTCTTCGTCACGCAGATAGAAGGCTTCCCCGCTGCGGTCACAGACAGGATCGTTATCCCACGGCGTCAGGCGGTATTCATGGGCGTTTTCGTACCAGGTGTAGGCCTGGCCGCTTTCCGAGATCACCGAGCCGAACATCGGGTTGGCGATCACGTTTGACCAGGGCGCAGGGGTGATCTTGCTTTCATTCATCGCAATGACATATTCGCGACCATCCTCCGAGAAACCGCCGAGGCCGTTATAGAACTGCAGCGCGTCGATGGCGGGCAGCTGCGGTGAATGCAGGTTGCGCGGCAGATTATCCACCGTTGCCAGTTTCGACGAGGCGGTGACCGGCGACAGCGGTTGCTGCAGGACCTGCGGCAGTTGCAGGCGCTGGTTGAGCTGTTCGGTCAGGCCACCGCGCCGATCGTCGAGATAAATTCGTGCCACGCTGAGCAGCAGGCGGTGATCTTCCGGTGACATATGCTCGCTGGTGCGTACGAAGATACCGCCGGGCTTATCGGTCTGGGTGGACTCCATACCGGCGGCGATCAGGCTCATGATCTGATTTTGCAGCTCCTGGCGGTAGCCGCCGACGTCTTCGTTGAGGATCACCAGATCCACCTGCAGGCCTTTCAGACGCCAGTAGTTGTGCGCCTGGATCAGTTGCTGCACCAGTTCGATGTTCTCACCGTCGGTGACGGTCAGCAGGACAATAGGCAGATCGCCGGAGATCGAATGTCCCCACAGCCCTGACTGGCCGCGGCGGTTCTGGATGATTTCGTTGCTGGCGGCACGCATTTCCTGCGCCGGGAACACCACCGCGCTGGCCAGGCGGTTGAACAGATTGGCGTCCTCCTCATTGGCGTTCAGTTGGCGCAGCACTACCTGGCTGTGCGACCAGGCCAGTTCAAACACGCGATCCGCCAGATGACGGTCGCGGTATTTCTCCAGCATTGCCAGGCTGCTGACGCGGTCTTCACAGACGCCATAGAAAATATCCAGCGTTAGCGGTACGTTCGGTTCCAATACCACGCGCTGGCGAATAGCGATGATCGGGTCAATGACCGGACCGGCGCTGTTGCTCAGCGGCGCATTTTGATACAGCGCCTGCGGGTTGGCCGGGGTACGGCCACGGCCGATAAACTTGGCACGGTCGGTTTCAAACGACGTTTGGCTGGTGCGGCCCTGTACCGTCATCATGTGTAGTAGCCACGGGCATTTCTCCTGGGGTTCGCGCGGGCGACGGTGGCACAAAATAGCCTCCTGATCCGGCAGCAGTTCGGTCTGTACGAACAGATTGCTGAAGGCCGGGTGAGCCAGATCGTTACCGGCGGGTGCCAGCACCACTTCCGCATAGCTGGTGATTTCGATAGTGCGCGGCTGTTTCCCGCGGTTTACCAGCGTCACACGGCGTAGCTCGATATCGTCTTCCGGCGAGACCACGATCTGCGTTTTGACCGACAGCGACCCCTGCTGGCGCTGGAACTCGGCACCGGCATCGTTGAACACGGCGCTGTAGCCCTTGGCAGCCCCGCCGATCGGTTGCCAGGTATTACTCCATACCTCGCCGGTTTGCGGATCGCGCAGGTAGCAGAAGGCGCCCCAGTTATCGCAGGTGGCATCTTCGCGCCAGCGGGTCAGCGCCAGGTTTTGCCAGCGGCTGTAGCTGCCGCCTGCCTGGGTCAGCATCAGGTGATAATTGACGTTGGATAGCAACTGCACTTCCGGGATCGGCGTGTCCACCCGGTTAAATTCGCGTGCGGCGAAGCTGGCCGGGGTAATGGTGCCTTCGTGCGTTTCGAAGTGGCGGCGGGTGCTGTAAAGCTCAACGGCATCCGGCACCCGTTCCTGCAACAGCAGCCGCGTCGACTGGAATGCCGGATAGTTGGCGAAGCGCGCCACCATCGGTGCATCCAGCAGCAGGTGCGACAGGGCCAGGAAGCTCATGCCCTGATGGTGCGCCATATAAGAACGGATAATCACGTACAGTTGGCCACGGCTGAGGCGAGCGGTGGTGTAATCCAGCGCTTCGTAGAAACCGTAACGGCCTTTGGCGCCATTTTGTTCCAGCGTGACCAGGTTATTGCAGGCGGCGTCCGGGTCAACAATCAGCGCCATCACCGTAGCGTAAGGCGCAACCACCATATCGTCACCCAGCCCGCGCCTCAGGCCCAGCCCTGGCACGCCAAAGGCGTGGTATTGATAGTTTTGATCGGCATCGAAGCCAAAATAGCCGGATTCGGAAATGCCCCAGGGCACGCCGCGCTCCTTGCCCCAGGCAATCTGTCGCTCCACCGCCGCCCGGCACATTTGCACCAGCAGCGAGTCAGGATAGGCGGGCATCACCAACTGGGG
The DNA here is from genome assembly GCF_024809935.1 of Serratia sp. BIGb0163. Lineage (NCBI taxonomy): Bacteria > Pseudomonadati > Pseudomonadota > Gammaproteobacteria > Enterobacterales > Yersiniaceae > Serratia > Serratia sp. BIGb0163. Next base: position 143,068 of record NZ_JANUDZ010000005.1, on the reverse strand, counting down.
CATCAGGTATTCAAACATCGACCCACTCCACGACATCAATGCCGCTTTATGGTCGATCAGGGTGAACAGGCGGCCAAGCGCAAACCAACTGCGTTGGGGTACCTGGTTAGTGGCGATGGCGACATAGTTGGTCAGACGGATTTCCGAGGCCAGCAAATCGTACTTACTGCCGTCCATGCGGTTTTGATCGCAGTTAAAGCCGACGGTCAGTAAATGGGTCGATTCGTCATACAGGAAGTTGAAGTCCATCTGCGCCATTTTTTCCAGCCGCTGCTGCAGGCTGTACAACTGGGTCAGTCGCTCCTGTGCCAGGGCGCAAGCCTCGTCGAACGGGCTTTGTTGCTCTGGCGACAGCCTCAATGTTTCCGGTGGGTTTGCCAGCCAGTGCAGGCTGGGCACCTGTTCCAGTTCGGACAGGCCGTCGTTCAACCAACCGAACCACAGCGCCCATTCGGCACAAAGCTCGTTGAGCTGTTGATGCAGCGCACCGGCCCAGCGCTTGGTTTCTTCATCGTGATTCAGCGCCGGTTCCTGCAGCCCATTGCTGTAATTTCGCATGGCATTCAGCTCCGCCAGCAGGGCGGCGGGATGGCAGTGGTGCGCCTGCTCAAAATGGTTGCGTAGTTTTGGCAGGTTCTTCGGTGCGGCGTCACCCCAGTGTTGCTCCAGCAGTTGCAGGCTGTCGCCCAGCCCGGTCAGTATCCGTAGCGGATCAATGACCGGCTGGTGGGCCAGAGCCGGCAGGCCGGCGCTGAGCGTCAGCAGATGACCGGCCAGGTTGCCGCTGTCGACGCTGGAGATATAACGCGGGTTCAGCGGCTCCAGCGTGCGAGTGTTGTACCAGTTGTACAGGTGGCCGCGGTAGTGTTCCATGCGGTCCAGAGTATTGAGCGTCAACTCGATACGCCGCAGTGCTTCACTGAGCGTCAGATAGCCGAAGTCATAGGCAGTGAGATTCGCCAGCAGCGACAGTCCGATATTGGTCGGTGAAGTGCGGTGCGCGACGACCGGCTCCGGTATTTCCTGGTAGTTATCCGGCGGCAGCCAGTTTTCCTGCTGGTTGACGAAGGTATTGAAGAAATCCCAGGTCTGGCGGCTGGTATGGCGCAGGAAGCGCCGCTGTTCTTCGTTAATGGCAGTCTTGCTGCGCTGCGGTTCGTGGCTGAGATAGCACAGCAGCCAGGGGGCCAGGATCCACAGGGCGGCGAAGGGCAGTGTGATAAGCAGCGCCATCGGGTTATGCAGTACGGTGAAAAACAGTAACGTCAGGCCCGTCACCGGGTTAATCCACATAGCGCGGTAGAAGTTTTCCAGCGTGACCTGTTGGCGGTTTTTGGATTGATCGTAACTGGTCCACTCCTGCAGATTGCGATGAGTGATCAGCAGCCGCCAGAGGGTGACGGCAATCGCTTTCAGGCTGTAAAGCGTTTCATGCGGTAGCGTCGCCAACCGCAGCCCAACCTGTGCCAGGCGGTGCAGCGAGCCGTTCAGCGCCAGCCGCAGGTGCTGCAGGAAAGGTCTGCGCGGTGGTTTATGCACAATATCCTGAGCCAGCGCCAGCAGGGTAGGGAGCAGCAGAATAATGGCGAACACTGCCAGCCAATAACGGGTATTCGGTAGCCAGACGAAACCGCAAAACAGCAACAGTAGCAGGCTGGACGCCGTCAGGCTGCGGCGCAGGTTATCGAACAGTTTCCAGCGCGACAGGGTGCTCAGTGGGTTGGCGGTGCGGGTGCCGCCTTCTGTTTTCACCCGTGGCAGCAGCCAGTTGAGTAGTTGCCAGTCGCCACGGATCCAGCGGGTACGGCGCGCGACGTCCACCAGATAGTTGCTGGGATACTGCTCGTACAGCAGCACGTCGCTCAACAGGCCGGAACGGGCATAACAGCCTTCGAGCAGATCGTGACTCAGTACCAGGTTCGGCGGGCAGGTTCCCTTCAGACTGTGCGAGAACACATCCACGTCGTAGATGCCCTTGCCAATAAACGAGCCTTCGCCAAACAGATCCTGATAGATATCCGAGGCCATTAGCGTATAGGGGTCATTGCCCGGCGTGCTGCTGCACAGTGCGGCATAGCGGCCTTGCCCATAGCTCGGGATCTCTTCGGCCATGCGCGGTTGCAGGATGGCGTAACCTTCCACCACCCGCTGCTGACGGGCGTCATACTGCGGCTGGTTGAGCGGATGCGCCATGGCGGCGATTAACTGGTGAGCGCTTTCACGCGGCAGGACGGTATCGCTGTCCAGGGTGATGACGTATTTGACGTTTTTCAGCACCTCCAGCCCGTCGCCAATCTGGGTACAGAAGGCGTTACCGCGGTTGCGCAGCCAGTCGTTCAGCGCGTTCAGTTTGCCGCGTTTACGCTCCAGCCCCATCCACACGCCCTGTTTTTCGTTCCATTCGCGGTTGCGATGAAACAGGAAAAAGTGGCTGGGGCCTTCGCAAGGATAGCGCCCGTTCAGCGCCTCCATCTGTCGGCTGGCATAGGCCAGCAGTTCGGCATCGTCCGCATGCTGCTGCTGGGGCGCATCGATAAAGTCGGTAAGCAGGGCAAAGTGCAGGTGTTTCATCGCGTTGCCCAGGTAACAAACCTCAAGGGCATTGATCAACTTATCAATGCCGCTTTTGCTGTCGATTAACGTCGGTATGGCCACCAGAGTCCGGAATTCGGCGGGAATACCGCAGGAGAAGTCGAGCCTGGGCAACGGCTGCGGCGTGCGGCTGCGGGTGGTGACCTCGCTGAGCAGGTTGAGTACGAATTGACTGATGACGATCGCCATGGGGAAAAACAACAGCGCCAGCCCCCAACTGATGCCGGTACTGTAAGCGTGGCGCAGCAGTTCGGCGCAGCAAGCGGTGGTAATCAGGCTCAGGCTACCGAGCCAGGAAAGTAAGGGTGCCTGATTTAACGCATGGCGCAGCCGGGTAATACGGCCCAGGCGTACGTCAAGCTGCTGCTCCAGTTCCGGGCGGCCATCGTCAATCAGGTAGTAACCGATGTGATTGCAACGGGGATCGCTGGACGGAATTTCTGACGCCACGCGCGCCATATTCAGTACCTGTTGGGCGACCTGCACCTCATTGTGCGGGCAGTGCCGCGCCAGCATCTCAATCACGTGGCGATAATTGTCGCGGGTGTTGAAGTGCATCAAAGGGTAAACGCCGGCCGGATCCTCTCGCAGGGTTTGCTCGACCTGGCTCATGGTTTCGACAAATTCGGCCCAGTCCATTTCGCTGAGCTGGCGCAGGCCGGAAATGCTGTTGCTGACCGACAGTTGGCTGACGGCGAGCTGCTGGTTAAAACGGTGGATTAATTCATCCGATGTCAGGCTGACCTCGGCCAGACGTTGCTCGACCCAGGTGAGCGGCAGCGCCAGCATGGTGCCGTGCCCTTGCAGGCGACGAACCAGCTCGGCGACAAAGGCGCTGGTGCGTGGGGGATTGGAGCGCGCCATATCGGCAATCACCACGATCAGGTTGGCCGGATCGTTTTCCGCTGACTCCAGCATTTTAGTCACCCAGCTGTCGGCCAGGTTACGTTCTTGCTGGGCCTGGGCCACCTCAATGCTGACGCGCCGCAGGTTTTCGATCAACGCCAGGCGTAGCATGCCGGGCAGCGCCCAAAGCTCGCCCAGCGTCAAATTAACTTCTTTTTGATAGGCGGCGATATAGCGCGTAAGGCTTTCGGCGTCCCAGCGGCCATCTCCGTGTGCGATGGCTTCGGCAGCAATGTCATAGATGCGCGGGCAGTTATGCGGCGCGCCCAGTTGGGGCAGGCCACGGCCGAAGGTTTTCGGCAGATGGTGGCGTACAACGCGGATTTGTTCTTCGATCAGATAGTAGTTGTCCAGCAGCCATTCGCCGGCCGGGGTCATGCTGGCTTTCTTGCCGTTGCTGAGTTGGTGACAGCTTTCAGCCAGAACGCGTTCGTTATCGTCCAGCCGCTTCAGCAAATAGTAGGGGGTTTTGCGTGTCGCCAGCTTGTGGGAGCGCGCCAGACGCTGGCCATAACGCTCCATTTGGTCGACAGAAAACAGCTCGGCCTTGATGGTGCCACCTGTCGGTTCCGGCTCACCTTTGGCACGCCGGACAGGCAACGAATTTACTTTGGTTGTTTTGCGTTTCTTTTTTAACCAATTGATTAGTATTTCTTTCACACAAAAGCTCCTTACATCTGACCCAAAGGACAGCCGGTGAAACCGCTGGGAGATCGTGAATATCCTGTTTTTTGCGCCGGGTAGATCTGGCTTGGGTTCACAGCAGGCAGGAACATGCTTTCTCAGTATAGCTGCATAATCCCATGCTGGCCGTTTTTTGAACTAATTGTTTAATTTTAATAAACAATTGGCCGCTACTGACGTTGACTCCCAACGCTATTTTTCCGCCGTTCTGGCTTGATTTGCCGTATAATTCCCTACATTAAGCTTGGTTATTGAGGTGGTCGTGGAACAACTTTCGGGATTGCTGAGGCGGTTACGCCAGCAGCTTGAGCAACATTTGCCTTCTGATGGCGGTTTCCTGCAGCTTGCACTGCCCGTACCGGCGCCGTTGGCCACCCGGTTGCTGGAATGGCTGGCGGTGCAACCGGCATTCCCGCAGTTTTACTGGCGTCATCGCGACGGGCATGAGGAAGCGGCGGTCTGCGGCTCTGTGCGTCAGTTTACCCAGCCACGACAGGCACAGGCGTTTCTCAGGACGCATGAGGGAGCGCGAGTCTGGGGACTGAATGCTTTTGACGGCGTGGCGCATTTATTTTTGCCCCGTCTGGAAATTCTGAGCCGTGACGGTGAAACACAATTAACGCTGAATCTGTTTTCTGAAAGCTCGCTGCGTGAAGATGCGGCGTTTGCCGGCCGCTGGCTGGAGCAGGTATCGGCTGCAAGGCCCATCACGCCATTAAAGGCGCAGGTGGCAAAGGTGCAGCATCGACCGGAACGGGCTGGATGGGAAATCATGCTGCAAGACGCGCTGAAAGCGATAGGCCGGCAACAGATGGAGAAGGTGGTGTTGGCGCGCAGTACGTTACTGACGCTGGATTGTCCGCTGTCTGCACCGGCGATGATGGATGCCAGCCGCAGCGTGAACCACCGATGCTACCACTTTATGCTGCGCTTTGATGCACATTCCGCATTTCTCGGCTCCAGCCCGGAAAGACTGTATCTGCGAAACGGCCGCCATCTGCTGACCGAAGCGCTGGCGGGCACCGTCGCCAATCACCCCGATCGGCCGCAGGCCCAGGCGCTGGCGCAGTGGTTGCTGCGGGACGGCAAGAACCAGCATGAGAATCTGCTGGTGGTGGATGATATCTGCCAGCGTCTGCAAGGCGGCGCCGACGCGGTGGATGTGTTGCCGCCCGAAGTGGTGCGCTTGCGTAAGGTGCAGCATTTGCGGCGGCGTATTGAAGGCCGGCTCAACGATAACGACGATGCCGATTGCCTGCAGCGGTTACAGCCCACGGCGGCGGTGGCCGGGTTGCCGCGTCAGGCTGCGCGCGAGTTTATTTTGCAACATGAGCCTTTCCCCCGTGGTTGGTATGCCGGATCTGCCGGCTATCTTTCCTCCTCCCGCAGTGAGTTTTGCGTAGCGCTGCGCTGCGCGCAAATTGACGACCAGGAATTACGACTCTATGCCGGTGCCGGCATTGTGGCCGGTTCTGACGCCGAGGCAGAGTGGCAGGAAATCGAAAACAAGGCCGCCGGGCTGCTGACTTTACTGCTGCCAGAGCCATTGCGTTGAATTTCCCTGCTTATGCTCCGGATTTATTGAGCGAATGGCGCGGTGAGTGTAAACTGCTTGTGATTTTTATGTTTATTTTTTGTTCTAAATCAATTAATTGTCTACCATAAAGTCACCGGGATATACGGCGTTTTTGCGCTGGCGCAAAAGTCGTAAAGATAACTACTCATATAATGCAGAACATCATTTTTGGCATGCCGTCGATTGGCGGGCGCCAGGGGACGATTCTGTTAACCGACTTGTGAGCGAATTATGTCGACAAGTGTTTTTAATCGCCGGTGGGCGGCGTTGCTGTTGGAAGCGCTGGCCCGCCATGGAGTGCGACATGTCTGTATCGCTCCGGGATCGCGCTCTACGCCGTTGACGCTGGCCGCGGCGGCCAACAAGTCTTTTATCTGCCATACCCATTTTGATGAGCGCGGGCTGGGCCATTTGGCGCTCGGCCTGGCGAAGGCGTCGAGCGAACCTGTGGCGGTGATCGTCACTTCCGGCACCGCCGCCGCTAACCTTTATCCCTCTTTGATCGAAGCCGGGCTGACCGGTGAACGGCTGGTGTTTCTCACCGCCGACCGGCCGCCTGAACTGATCAACTGCGGTGCCAATCAGGCGATCCGCCAAAACGGCCTGTATGCCAGCCATCCGGCGCTGAGTATTGATCTGCCGCGGCCGACGACGGACATCCCTGCTCGCTGGTTGGTGTCCACCGTCGACAGCGCGATGGCACGCCTGCAGCACGGCGCTTTACACATTAATTGCCCGTTTGCCGAACCCTTGTACGGCGGTGATGAGCAACAGTATGCCGACTGGTCGGCGACGCTCGGCGACTGGTGGCAAGGCAGCCACCCCTGGCTGCGTGAAATGGATCCGCACCAGGTGCTCAAGCAATCGGACTGGTTCTTCTGGCGGCAAAAGCGCGGCGTGATAGTGGCGGGGCGGATGAGCGCGGAAGAGGGCGAACATCTGGCGCAGTGGGCCGAGATGCTTGGCTGGCCGCTGATTGGCGACGTGCTGTCCCAGACCGGGCAGCCGCTGCCCTGTGCCGATTTATGGCTGGCCCAGCCGCAGGCGCAAAAACGGCTGGCCGAGGCACAATTGGTGGTGCAGTTCGGCAGCAGCCTGACCGGCAAGCGCCTGCTGCAGTGGCAAGAGCAGTGTCAGCCGCAAGAGTATTGGCTGATCGACGATTTACCGGGGCGTCTCGATCCGGCGCACCATCGCGGGCGCAGGATCCGTTCCAGCGTGGCGCAGTGGCTCGAACTGCATCCGGCTCAGCCGCGAACCCCGTGGGCGGATGAGCTGACGATGTTGGCGGACAACGCGCTGGATGCCGTCTCCGGCCATTTAGTTAACCGCTTTGGCGAGGCGCAGTTGGCGCATCGCCTGCCGGAACTGCTGCCGGAAAACGGCCAACTGTTCCTCGGCAACAGCCTGATCGTTCGTCTGATTGATGCGCTGACCCGCTTGCCGGCCGGTTACCCGGTATTCAGCAACCGCGGTGCCAGCGGCATCGACGGTCTGATCTCCACTGCCGCAGGCGTACAGCGGGCCACCGCCAAACCGACGCTGGCGGTGGTGGGAGATTTATCGGCACTGTATGACCTGAACGCGCTGGCGCTGCTGCGCCAATGTTCTGCGCCGACGGTGCTGATTGTGGTTAATAATAACGGCGGCCAGATTTTCTCACTGTTGCCAACGCCGGAAGAAGACCGGCAACGGTTCTACTGCATGCCGCAGAACGTAGAGTTCAGCCATGCGGCAGCGATGTTCAACCTGGCTTATGCCCGCCCGGAAAACTGGGGGCAATTGCTGCAGGCGGTGGAACAGGGCTGGCGTCACGGTGGCGCTACGCTGATTGAGCTGCAGGTGCCGCCGAGCGATGGTGCGCAGACGCTGCAGCATCTGGTGCAACAGATGACGGAGCAATGATGCTGGCGACAAAAGTATTGCAACAGGGCGAAGCCGATCGCCCATGGCTAATCTGGTTACACGGCCTGTTGGGCAATAATAATGAATGGCGAGTGATCGCTTCGCGTTGTCCTGAATGGCCGTCGTTGGCCATAGATCTGCCCGGCCACGGCGATTCCGTTGCGGTCGTCTGCACGAGTTTTGACGATATCAGCGCGCAGATCAGCGCTACTTTGCAGATGCATGGCATCGAACGCTATTGGCTGGTGGGGTATTCGCTGGGCGGACGTATTGCCATGTATCACGCCTGTCACGGTGAACCCCGGGGCCTGCAGGGCGTGATTATCGAAGGTGGCAATCCAGGGCTGGCCGATGCCGCACAGCGCGAACAGCGCTTGGCGCATGATACGGCCTGGGCTGAGCGTTTCCGCCGAGAACCCCTCGCTCAGGTGCTGGCGGACTGGTATCAACAGCCGGTGTTCGCCAATCTCAGTGCGGTGCACCGTGATGCGCTGATCGATGCCCGCTCTGACAACGCTGGCGCGGCCGTGGCGGACATGCTCGAAGCCACTTCGCTGGGCAGGCAGCCCTGTCTGGCGCCGCAGCTGCAACAACTGGCGGTGCCGCTGGTGGTGTTATGCGGCGCCGACGATCACAAATTTCAGCAGCTGACGCGCGACGCCGGGTTGCCGTTGCGCATCGTGCCGCAGGCCGGGCATAACTCGCACCTGGCCAATCCGCAGGCGTTCGCCGCCGAGCTGCGCAATTTTCTCGTTAACCCTGGTTAAAGGAACCGAACATGCTCTATCCAAATGAAGAACAGCTGTATGCCGCTATCGAATGGCAGGATTGCTCCGGCGATTTCGAAGATATTCTGTATCACAAGTCCAGCGACGGCATCGCTAAAATCACTATCAACCGTCCACAGGTACGTAATGCCTTCCGCCCGCACACGGTAAAGGAGATGATTGAAGCGCTGTCCAATGCCCGTTACGACGACGGCATTGGCACCATTATCCTCACCGGTGCCGGTGACAAAGCCTTCTGCTCCGGCGGCGATCAGAAAGTCCGCGGCGACTACGGCGGCTATCAGGATGACAGCGGTGTACATCACCTGAACGTGCTCGACTTCCAGCGCCAGATCCGTACCTGTCCAAAGCCGATAGTGGCGATGGTGGCAGGCTATTCAATCGGTGGCGGCCACGTACTGCACATGATGTGTGACCTGACCATTGCGGCGGACAACGCTATTTTCGGCCAGACTGGCCCGAAAGTGGGCTCTTTCGACGGCGGCTGGGGCGCTTCCTACATGGCGCGCATCGTGGGTCAGAAGAAGGCTCGCGAAATCTGGTTCCTGTGTCGTCAGTATGACGCCGCTGCGGCTTTGGACATGGGCCTGGTCAATACCGTGGTGCCTTTGGCCGATCTGGAGAAAGAAACCGTGCGCTGGTGCCGCGAAATGCTGCAGAACAGCCCGATGGCGCTACGCTGTCTGAAAGCGGCCCTGAATGCCGACTGTGACGGTCAAGCCGGTCTGCAGGAGCTGGCGGGTAACGCCACCATGCTGTTCTACATGACTGACGAAGGCCAGGAAGGGCGCAACGCGTTTAACGAAAAGCGCCAGCCGGACTTCAGCAAATTCAAGCGTAACCCGTAATGAACACAACCCCCCGTAACGCGGCCCTTTACCGTTACAGCCTGCCAATGGACGCGGGCGTTGTGTTGCGCAATCAGCGGCTAAAAACCCGAGATGGTTTGCTGATCCATCTGCAGCAGGGTGAGCAAGAAGGCTGGGGCGAGATTGCGCCGTTGCCTGAATTCAGCCAGGAAACGTTGGCGCAGGCTGAACAGGCCGCGCTGAACTGGCTGCAGAGCTGGCAAAGTAGGGTATTGCCACCCGAAAGCCCGTTACCCTCGGTGGCATTCGGTACCAGTTGCGCAGTGGCGGAGCTGGAACAGCGGCTGCCGCAGCAGGCTGATTACCGTAAAGCGCCGTTGTGCACCGGCGACCCTGATGAGCTGTTCGAGGTATTGACTGCTTTGCCGGGTGAGAAGGTCGCCAAGGTGAAGGTTGGGCTGTATGAAGCGGTGCGTGATGGCATGGTTGTCAACGTGCTGCTGGAGGCACTGCCGGATCTCAGGCTGCGGCTGGACGCTAACCGCAGTTGGACACGCGCCAAAGCGGATGGGTTTGCCAAATACGTCAATCCGGCTGTGCGCGATCGCATTGCTTTCCTTGAAGAGCCTTGCAAAACCCGCGATGAATCACGGGATTTCGCTCAGGCGACCGGCATTGCCATTGCCTGGGACGAAAGCGTGCGCGAGGCGGATTTTGTGGTGCAGGCGGAGCCGGGCGTGGCAGCGATAGTGATTAAGCCGACGCTGGTCGGCAGCCTGGCCCGTTGCCGTTCGTTGGTGGAGCAGGCCCATGCGGTGGGATTAACGGCGGTGATCAGTTCCAGCATTGAGTCCAGCCTGGGATTGACGCAGTTGGCGCGCATCGCGCACTGGCTGACGCCGACGACCGTCCCTGGGCTAGACACGCTGGATTTGATGCAGGCGCAATTACTGCGACGCTGGCCGGATAGCCGGCTGCCGTTATTGGAGACGCAAGAGTTGGAGTGTTTATGGCGCAGTTGAATGACTGGCCGTGGCGACATTGGGCGCAGCGGCGTCCGCAGGCGGCGGCGCTGGTTGTCGGCCATCAGCCGGTGAGTTGGCTGGTGTTACGCCGTCAGGTGGATAAGCTGGCGGCGGATTTTCAGCACCAGGGGGTGGAGCCAGGCTGTGGCGTGGCGTTGTTCGGCAAGAACAGTTATCCCTTGTTGCTGGCCTATCTGGCGCTGTTGCAGTGCGGTGCGCGGCTGCTGCCGCTGAATCCGACGTTACCCGTTTCTCTGTTGGCGACGCTGTTGCCCGAGCTGGATATCGATTTTGCCTTCAGCCCGGATCAACTGCCAGCCTTGCCGACCAGGATCATCCGTTTAAATCCCCCGTCTACCGAATCCCGCTGGCTGAATCCGCCGCGCTGGGATCCTCAGCGGTTGGCGACCCTGACCCTGACTTCCGGCTCCAGCGGCAGACCGAAAGCGGCCGCACACAGTTACGCCGGCCATTTGGCCAGTGCCGAAGGCGTACTGCAGTTGATGGATTTCCAGGCGCAGGATCGCTGGTTGCTGTCGTTACCCTTATTTCACGTTTCCGGACAAGGCATTGTCTGGCGCTGGTTGCTGGCAGGGGCCACGCTGGTGGTCCGTGATATGCATCCGTTGGCCGATGCTCTGGCGGGCTGTACTCATGCATCCCTGGTGCCTACGCAGCTCTGGCGCCTGCTGGCACAGCCGCTGGCAGCCATGACGCTGAAAAAAGTGCTGCTGGGGGGCGCGATGATCCCGGTAGAACTGACCAAACAGGCAGAGGCTGCGGGTATCCGCTGCTGGTGCGGCTATGGGCTGACCGAACTGGCTTCCACGGTGTGTGCCAAGCGTGCCGATGCACGGCCGGGCGTTGGGCTGCCGTTGGCCGGTCGGGAAATTAAGCTGGTGAATGAAGAAGTGTGGATCCGCGGGCGGAGTCTGGCGCTGGGATACTGGCTACAGGGCCGCTTGCTGCCGATTGTCGATGATCAGGGCTGGTTCCATACCCGCGATCGTGGCGTCATGGAGCAGGGTGAGCTGCGAATTATCGGCCGGTTGGACAACCTGTTTTTCAGCGGCGGAGAAGGCGTTCAGCCAGAGGATATTGAGCGCGTATTGGCGGCCCATCCGCAAATTTCACAGGTGGTGGTGGTGCCGGTCGATGACGCCGAGTTTGGTCAACGGCCGGTCGCGGTGATCGACAGTGAGGAGTCTCTGTCGCTGGACGAGCTGCTGGCCTGGTCGCAAGACCGGCTGGTGAACTTCCAGCGGCCAATGGCGCTGTTGGCGATGCCGAATGAGCTGAAGGCCAGCGGTATCAAGATTTCGCGCCGTCAGTTGCAGCAATGGGCGGCGGAGCAGATCTCGGCTCAATAAAAATGGCCGCCTGAAGGCGGCCTTGAGGGTAACGCGGGTTATTTCAGACCTAACGCCTTGGCTACGCCGGCACCGTAATTCGGGTGCACTTTGGTAAACAATTCAACCTGACGACGCTGGATCTGTTCCGGCACCTGCGACAGCTCTCCGGCGATGCGGGTGAACATGCGTTGGTGTTCTTCGGCACTCAGCAGGTTGAACAGCGCGCGCGGCTGGCTGTAGTAATCATCGTCTTCACGGTGATTCCAGTGGTCAGCGGCACCTTCAATGCTCAACGGCGGTTCGCTGAAGTCCGGTTGCTCCTGGAACAGGCCGAAACTGTTTGGCTCGTAGGTGGCTCCGTTGCCGCTGTTACCGTCCACGCGCATCGCACCGTCACGATGATAGTTGTGGAACGGGCATTTTGGGCTGTTCACCGGGATTTGATGGTGATTTACGCCCAGACGATAACGGTGCGTATCCCCGTAGGAGAACAGACGCCCCTGCAGCATCTTGTCCGGCGAGAAACTGACGCCGGGTACCACGTTGGCCGGGTTCATCGCCACCTGCTCCACTTCTGAGAAGTAGTTTTCCGGGTTGCGGTGCAGCTCGAAGAAACCCACGTCGATCAGCGGGTAGTCGCCATGCGGCCATACCTTGGTCAGATCGAACGGGTTGTATGGCGTCTGAGAGGCTTCGTGTTCCGGCATGATCTGGATTTGCAGCTTCCAGCGTGGGAAATCACCCCGTTCGATGGCCTCATACAGATCGCGTTGTGAGCTTTCACGGTCCTTGGCGATGATGGCTTCTGCTTCATCATCCATCAGGTTTTCAATGCCCTGTTCGCAACGGAAGTGGAACTTCACCCAGAAGCGTTCATTGTTGGCATTGATAAAACTGAAGGTATGGCTGCCGAAACCATGCATATGGCGATAGGATTTAGGAATACCGCGGTCACTGAAGTCGATGGTCAGCTGATGCAGAGTTTCCGGTGACAGCGAGAAGAAATCCCACTTGTAAGTTGGGTTACGCAGATTGGTGCGCGGATCGCGTTTGACCACGTGGTTTAGATCGGGGAACTTCAGCGGATCGCGCAAATAGAAGATTGGCGTATCGTTACCCACCAAATCCCAATTGCCTTCCTCGGTATAAAACTTCATGGCGAAACCACGAATGTCACGCTCGGCGTCGGCGGCCCCGCGCTCACCGGCTACGGTGGAGAAGCGGATGAACATGTCAGTTTGCTTGCCGATTTCAGAGAAGATTTTTGCGCGGGTGTACTGGCTAATGTCGTGGGTGACGGTGAAAGTGCCGTAGGCGCCGGAACCTTTGGCGTGCATGCGGCGCTCGGGGATCACTTCACGGTCGAAATGGGCCAGTTTTTCCAGAAACCACACGTCCTGTAACAACATCGGGCCGCGTTTGCCGGCGGTGATCACGTTATTATTATCGACAACCGGGGCGCCGGCTGCGGTGGTCAGTCCTTTCTTGCTCATCACTTGCTCCTTATTGTAGTGCAATCGAGTTAAGATTCTGGCGGCGTAAGCGTTCATCATCATAATCTGGCAGGGCGTGGTTACCCTGACTTGGGTCAATGCCACTACTAGTTGTAGACCTATTGAACGGCTGCGGCAAATAGGTCTGAGTTATCGTTGCCATTACCTCAGTGAATGAGACCTTTGCTTGCAGAACTTTACATTTCTTTGATTAATTAGGGATTTATCCCTTAAAGACCGATTGCGCTTTGGTATAGACTTGTGACGGTATTATTACGGGTTAATTCATATCATTCGTAATGGATGAAGCAGCAAGAGGGATAGATGATGAAAAAGACTTTGGTCGCCTGCGCAGCAAGTATGCTGTTTGTGACCGGTGCGGCGAGCGCACTCAGCCTGTCGGGCGAGGCCGGGCAGCATTACACCAATCTTGGTTTCGGCCAGGATACCGGCAATTCCGGCTTGGGAATAACCGGCAACTGGGCGCGCAGCGATCATGACGGCAACGTCGGTAGCCTGGGGCTGAGTTTCGGTGTGCCGCTGGGGCCGTTGACCGCCACTGTGGGTGGCAAGGCGTTGTATCTAAGCCCGAAAGACGGCAGTGACGGCGGAGCATTGGCGTTGGGCGGCGGCCTGGACTGGGCTATCTCCCGTTACTTCAGCCTGCATGGCGAAGGTTATTTTGCCCCGGATTCGCTGACCAGCGGCGTGAAGGCGTATAACGAGGCCAGCGGCGGCCTGCGTTGGAATATTTTCCGCCCGCTCAGCGTGGATGTGGGTTATCGCTACATGAAGATGGAAGGGAAGGACGGACGTCGTGACAACACCCTGGCCGATGGCCCGTATATTGGTGTCGGTCTGAGTTTCTGATGCAAATAACAAAGGGGCCAAGCGGCCCCTTTGTTTTATCGTTCAATCTATTACCCAACTGCCGGCAGAATGCCGCTGGCAATGCCCAACTGAATGGCAATCACCGTTATTCCGCAAACAAACACCAGTGCCAGTGCCGGTGTGCCGCCCCAAACGCGGTATTTTGCCTGATGCTGCTGACGTGTTTTCCACACCAATAATGATGGCAGCAACAGCGCCAGCACCGCCAGCGCAATGGCGGCAAAACCCAGAGCTAACACAAAGCCACGTGGGTAGAACAGAGCGAAAGCCAACGGCGGCAAGAAAGTGATGGCACCGGTCTGCAGACGACCCCGCACGTTGTCCTGGCGTTTAAACAGATCGGCCAGGAAATCAAACAGCCCGAGCGCGACACCAAGGAACGAGGTAGCCAGCGCCAGATCGGCAAACAGATGTACCGCCAGTTCGACATGGGGAGACGCCACGACGTCTCGTACCGCCTGCAACAGGCCGTTCAGACCGGCTTGCTGTGCCAGAATGCCGACGAAAGTGGTGGAGCTGATGCTGCCTAGCGTCGCCAACTGCCAGAAAATATAGGCCACCAGTGGAATGGCGCTGCCGATAATGAACACCCAGCGCAGTTTACGGATATTGCCGCCCATGTAGTTAACAATGCTGGGCACACTGCCGTGGAAGCCGAACGAAGTGAAAATCACCGGAATGGCCGATAGCGCCAGCCCTTGCTCCAGCGGTAGGGTCATCAGGTTGGTTTGATGGATATTTGGCAACATCAGACCCAGCATGACAATCAGGAACACCACTTTGGCGCTGAACAGGATACGGTTAAACAGATCGACCGAATGGGTGCCGATGCAGACGACGCCGCCGGCCACCAGAGTAAACAGCAGCACGCCGAGCGTGGTGGGGAAATCCTGCGAGGTCCATTGGCTGATGCTGGCCGCCAGTAATTCGCCGGCACCGCTAATATAGGCCGCAGTCAGGGCATACATCAGGAACATCATGCTGAAACTGGTCAGCCATTGGCCGCCGCCGCCAAGATAGCGTTTTGCCAGAGTCCCGAGGCCGGTATCCGCCTGTTCATGCTGATAAACCTCGACCAGCAGCAGCGCGGTATAACACATCAACAGCCACAGTCCGACCAACAGACCCAGCGTGACGCCAAAGCCGACACCGGCCGCCGCCAGTGGCATCGCCAACATCCCTGCGCCAATGGTGGTTCCTGCCACGATAAAAACACTGCCAAGCGTGCGATTCTTCACGTTTTTCTCTACCAGCCAAAGATTTTGGAAAATTATAGGTAACTCATTCTAAGTGCGGCAGGATAGTTGATGGATTATTTTGTGTCAAACAGGCGTTACGGGTTGTGTTAACTTAAGTTTACGCATTGGTGGGCCGCGTGATGTCGCAAAAAAGTGCCTTCGACAGAAATTAACCGGCAATGCGTAGTGAAAACTTATTTACAGGCTTCTATAGTGGAATGATCAGAAAATGTGGGAGAGATCAATGTTAAGGGTGGAGATGCTCAGCACCGGTGATGAGGTGCTGCACGGGCAAATTATAGATACCAACGCCGCCTGGCTGGCTGATTATCTGTTCCAGCAGGGTATGCCGATGAGCGGCCGTGAAACGGTGGGGGACAGCCTCTCTTCTTTGATTGAAACATTACTGGAGCGTAGCCACATTGCCGATGTGCTGATCGTGAACGGCGGTCTGGGGCCGACCAGTGACGATCTCAGCGCGCTGGCGGCGGCTAGCGCTTGTGGTGTTGAGCTGGTGGAACATGCTGAATGGTTGGCGCGTATGGAGGCTTATTTTGCCGAACGTGGTCGGCCGATGGCGGCTTCAAACCGTAAACAGGCGCAGATCCCGGCAAACGCCGAGATGCTCGATAACCCGGTGGGTACTGCCTGTGGCTTTGCGTTGAAGCTGAACCGGTGCACGATGTTTTTCACCCCCGGTGTCCCTTCTGAATTTAAAGTGATGGTCGAGCAGCAAATCGTCCCGCGCCTGCGCGAGCGTTTTACCTTGCCGGCAGCGCCGCTGTGTTTGCGTTTAACCACCTTTGGTACCTCCGAGAGCGATCTGGCCGCCGAACTCGATGGCATGCCGCTACCGCCGGAAGTGGTGCTCGGTTACCGCTCTTCCAGCCCGATCATTGAGCTGAAGCTGACCGGCCCGGTCAGCCAGCGTGCGGCGATGGAGCAGGCCTGGGAACGGGTACGCCAGGTGGCAGGTGACAACACTCTGTTTGAGGGCACTATTGGCCTGCCGGCAGCACTGACGCAACGCTTGAACCAGCAAGGGTTGAAGCTGGCGCTGAGCGAACAGTTCAGCGCCGGATTGATCAATCTGCAGTTGCAGACCGAAGGCGCACCGCTGGCCGGTGGCGAGCTGCTACCGTCGCACTGTGTGGAAACACTGGAAACCACGCTGGCCCGCGCTCGTTCTCTGGCGGAACTGACCGGGGCACAGCTGGCGCTGGCGGTCAGTGCCATGAGCGGTGACCAGGTGAGCGTGGTGCTGCACACGCCGAAAGGCGGTATCGGGCAGACGGTTCGTTACCGGGCAGCGCGTCATGGTTTACGGCTACGGCAAGAGTCGGTAGCAATGCTGGCATTGGACATGCTGCGGCGCTGGCTGAACGGTGGGCCAGTGTGTGGGAAAAACGGCTGGCTGGAGATCGTCGAGATTATCGAGTAGAGAATGCTTGATGGTAGTGATATATCCCTTATTAATCATAACATTATAAGGGGTTATCGCGTTGAAGATAGGCTGTTACAATCGCTGCGGGTGCTTGAGACTATTCGTCTTGGGCATTGTGTGGAAAGGCGGATAGATGAAAGCCCCAAACTGACTATCAATCAGAATGGGGCTGCCCTAACGCCTAGACACCGTTATGGTAGCCCCTTCACAGCAAGGAGGCAAGCATGCGGTTAAAGCATGTGTTTCACTCGTTAACTGTTGTATGTATTACTATTTTGATATTCATTTGGATGATAAGAGACTCACTGTGTGAGCTGACAATCTATCAGGAAAATATCACTATATTGATCAGGTTAGCTTGTGATGTGAAGCGGTAATCATAGGGCGGGGGAAACCCCGCCTTCTGGTCTTCAGGCGTGGTTCAGGCACCCAACTCTTCAAATTTCCAGCTCGATATCGGTCAGTGGCATACAGCAGCAGGGCAGGATTTCACCGTCGTTGATAAATGCCAATGGCGGCTGTCGGTAAACCACATCACCTTTCACCAACTTCAGGCGGCAGGCGCCGCAATAGCCGGAACGGCACTGGTATTCCACCTCAACGTCGTGCAATTCCAGCACGTCGAGCAGACAGTTTTCACTTTTGGGGCAGGATAGCTGCGTACCACTGGCACGCAGCGTGACGATTGATGATGCCATCGCTTAGAGTTCGAAGTCGCTCAGGTCGTCGGCATGCACTTCCGAGTCGATCTGGCCGACCAGGTAGGAGCTGACTTCCACTTCCTGCGGTGCAACCTGCACGTTGTCTGACACTAACCAGGCGTTGATCCACGGGATCGGGTTAGAGCGGGTGGCGAACGGCAGGCCGAGACCCACCGCCTGCATGCGGATATTGGTGATGTATTCCACATACTGGCACAGAATGTCTTTGTTCAGGCCGATCATTGAGCCGTCACGGAACAGGTATTCCGCCCACTCTTTTTCCTGCTCGGCAGCCAGTACAAACAGGTCATAGCACTGCTGCTGACACTCAACGGCGATTTCCGCCATCTCCGGGTCATCTGCGCCGGAACGCATCAGGTTCAGCATGTGCTGGGTACCGGTCAGGTGCAGCGCTTCGTCACGGGCAATCAGCTTGATGATTTTGGCATTGCCTTCCATCAGTTCACGTTCCGCGAAGGCAAATGAACAGGCAAAGCTGACGTAGAAGCGGATGGCTTCCAGTGCGTTAACGCTCATCAGGCACAGATAGAGCTGTTTCTTCAGGGCGCGCAGGGTAACGGTTACTGTCTTGCCGTTGACCTGATGGGTGCCTTCACCCAACAGATGATAGTAGCCGGTCATCTCGATCAGATCGTCGTAGTAGCCGGAGATGTCTTTCGCGCGCTTGAGGATCTCTTCGTTAGTGACGATGTCGTCAAACACGATCGCCGGATCGTTGACGATGTTACGGATAATATGGGTGTAAGAACGGGAGTGGATGGTCTCAGAGAAGGACCAGGTTTCTATCCAGGTTTCCAGCTCCGGGATCGAGATCAGCGGCAGCAGCGCGACGTTCGGGCTACGGCCCTGGATCGAATCGAGCAGCGTCTGATATTTCAGGTTGCTGATGAAAATGTGTTTTTCATGTTCCGGCAGCGCCTGGTAGTCGATACGGTCGCGGGAAACGTCAACTTCTTCCGGACGCCAGAAAAAGGACAGTTGCTTCTCAATCAGCTTTTCGAAAATTTCATGTTTTTGCTGATCGAAACGCGCAACGTTAACCGACTGACCGAAGAACATCGGCTCCAGCAACTGGTTGTTTTTATTCTGAGAAAATGTGGTGTAAGCCATAAGCCTGAATCCATTAGTGCCGTGCTGAATTAGAAGGGGCCGGAAGAGTTCCGGCCCGCTGTGTCAAACTTTAGATCTTGCAGGCGCCGCTTTCGCAGTCATCATCGCCGCCCTTTGCCGGCAGCAAATCTTCCTGAATATCATCGGCACCGTCGCGGGTGTTCTGATAGTACAGCGTCTTGACACCAAACTTGTAGGTAGTCAGCAGGTCTTTCAACAGCTGCTTCATTGGCACCTTGCCGCCCGGGAAACGGGTTGGGTCATAGTTGGTGTTGGCAGAGATCGACTGGTCGATAAACTTCTGCATCAGACCGACCAGTTGCAGGTAGCCGTCGTTGTTCGGCATTTCCCACAGCAGTTCGTAGTCGTTTTTCAGACGCTCATACTCTGGCACCACCTGGCGCAGAATGCCGTCTTTCGACGCTTTGATACTGATGTGGCCACGTGGTGGCTCAATGCCGTTGGTAGCATTGGAAATCTGCGAAGAGGTTTCCGAAGGCATCAGCGCCGACAGGGTAGAGTTGCGCAGACCGGTTTCCTTGATCTCTTTACGCAGGGTTTCCCAGTCGTAGTGCAGAGGCTCCTGGCAGATGACATCCAGATCTTTCTTGTAGGTGTCGATCGGCAGAATGCCCTGTGAATAAGTGGTTTCATTGAACCACGGGCAGGCACCCTGTTCCTGAGCCAGACGGTTCGAGGCTTTCAGCAGGTAATACTGAATGGCTTCGAAAGTCTTGTGGGTCAGGGCATTAGCGCTGCCGTCGGAGTAGCGTACGCCGTTCTTCGCCAGGTAATAAGCGTAGTTGATCACGCCGATACCCAGGGTGCGACGGCCCATGGCGCCGCGATGAGCGGCTTTGATTGGGTAGTCCTGGTAATCCAGCAGGGCATCCAATGCACGTACCGCCAGGGTAGCCAACTCTTCCAGATCGTCCAGGCTTTCGATGGCACCCAGGTTAAAGGCGGACAGCGTACACAGGGCGATTTCGCCGTTTTCGTCGTTGACGTCATCGAGTGGCTTGGTCGGCAGGGCGATTTCCAGGCACAGGTTGGATTGACGTACCGGCGCGATCTGCGGATCAAACGGACTGTGAGTGTTGCAGTGGTCAACGTTCTGGATGTAGATACGGCCGGTAGAGGCGCGTTCCTGCATCATCAGCGAGAACAGCTCAACCGCTTTCACGCGTTTCTGGCGAATGCTGTCGTCTTGTTCGTACTGGGTGTACAGACGTTCGAATTCGTCCTGATCGGCGAAGAACGCGTCATACAGGCCTGGGACGTCAGACGGGCTGAACAGGGTGATGTCCTGGCCCTTGATCAGGCGCTGGTACATCAGGCGGTTCAATTGCACGCCGTAGTCCATGTGACGTACGCGGTTGCCTTCAACGCCGCGGTTGTTTTTCAGCACCAGCAGGCTTTCAACTTCCAGATGCCACATTGGGTAGAACAGAGTGGCCGCACCGCCACGCACGCCGCCCTGGGAACAGGACTTCACCGCGGTCTGGAAATGTTTGTAGAACGGGATACAACCGGTATGGAAGGCTTCACCGCCACGGATCGGGCTGCCCAGCGCACGGATGCGGCCGGCGTTGATACCGATACCGGCACGTTGCGAAACGTATTTCACAATGGCGCTGGAGGTGGCGTTAATTGAATCCAGGCTGTCGCCGCACTCGATCAGCACGCAAGAGCTGAACTGGCGGGTTGGGGTGCGCACGCCGGACATGATTGGCGTAGGCAGTGAAATCTTGAAGGTGGAGATCGCGTCGTAGAAACGTTTAACGTAGTCCAGACGGGTATCACGCGGATAGTTGGAGAACAGGCACGCGGCAACCAGGATATACAGGAACTGAGCGCTCTCGTAGATCTCGCCGCTCACGCGGTTCTGCACCAGATACTTCCCTTCCAGCTGTTTAACGGCTGCGTAGGAGAAGTTCATATCACGCCAGTGATCGATAAAGGAGTCCATCTGCTCGAACTCTTCAGTGGTGTAGTCTTCCAGCAGATGCTTATCGTACTTGCCCATTTCTACCATGCGCGTTACGTGAGCGAGCAGCTTCGGCGGTTCGAATTGACCGTAAGCTTTTTTGCGCAGATGGAAGATGGCCAGGCGTGCTGCCAGATACTGGTAGTCCGGCGCGTCGCGGGAGATCAGATCGGCTGCAGCTTTGATAATGGTTTCATGAATATCAGCAGTTTTGATGCCGTCATAAAACTGAATATGAGAACGCAACTCTACTTGAGAAACCGAGACGTTGTTTAACCCTTCCGCGGCCCAGTCGATGACACGGTGGATTTTGTCGAGGTTGATGCGCTCTTTACGGCCATCGCGTTTAGTTACAAGCAGACTTTGGTTCATGTGGTGTTTTACCTGTCCGTATGGTGCCCCTAAGCAGAAGTGTAGTAGCTCTGCTCAGTATGTAAACACTATATATAGGGGTTGTATGTCGGTGAGGTAACAAGATAGTGAGAAAACAGGGCGTTTGCAAGTGAACAAAAGTGGCCTAATTTGTGGATAACTTGGGGGTGAAATGTGACTTGTCTTTCGCAGTGCGCGCTGTGACTGGCGCGACAAGCTTGTCAATAAGCGGGATAAGAATTTCCCTAGAATCAGAAAAACGTGATCGTTTGCCGCTTTATTAAACGTTAGAAAAAAACGGCATATTGATCTGATTTAATATTCTTAAAAACTGTTTACAACGACGATTTTGATCGAAAGCGGAAGAATTAGGTATTTATCTTAATGTTATCGGCGCACCGGGCCTGACAGGCCAGTCCCGGCGCACTCGGAGAGCCTCAGCCTTCGTGCTGAGTATGTACCATATAGTTCACATCAACGTTGCGGCCAAGCTTGAAATGGTCGGTGATTGGGTTGTAATGCAGGCCAATCATATGCTTTTCGCGAAGTGGCGTGCCATCAACCCAGCCAATCAATTCAGAAGGGCGGATGAACTTCTTATGGTCATGGGTGCCCTGTGGCACCATCTTCAGAATATATTCCGCACCGACCACTGCCATCAGCCAGGCTTTGGTATTGCGGTTAATGGTGGAGAAAAACACGTGGCCACCCGGTTTGACCAGGTGAGCGCAGGCGCGTACCACCGAGGCCGGGTCGGGAACGTGCTCCAGCATTTCCATGCAGGTCACTACGTCATAGCGCTGTGGGTTGGCCTGTGCATGGCTTTCTACCGTTTCCTGGATGTAAGCCACATTCACGCCGCTTTCCAGCGCGTGCAACCGGGCAACCTGCAGCGGCTCGGCGCCCATGTCCAGCCCGGTGACCTGTGCGCCTTCGCGCGCCATGCTTTCCGCCAAAATGCCGCCGCCGCAGCCCACGTCGAGGACGGTTTTGTCAAAAATGCCGCCGGCACGCTGCAGGATGTAGTTCAGACGCAGCGGGTTGATACGGTGCAGCGGCTTGAATTCACCTTCCAAATCCCACCAGCGTGAGGCCACGGCCTCGAACTTGGCGATTTCATGATGGTCTACGTTTTGCGCTTGGCTGGATGATTCTGCATTCATGGGCGTATTTGGCTCCTGGTTCTCGTTGCGCGGATTATACATGTTCCGGCGCAGCACCGTCTGTGCCGATGCATTTTTACTGCACATATATGCACAATTTAAGTTAAACAGCGGCGGTTATTTTCCCGTAAAGCGTGCTTTGTGATATAGTTTTACACCTTTGCCACTATGGCAGCGGGCAGATGAATCATTAGTAGAGGGATAGCAGCTCCATGAGCGACCTTGCCAGAGAAATCACACCGGTAAACATCGAAGACGAGTTGAAAAACTCGTATCTGGACTACGCGATGTCCGTAATTGTCGGACGTGCGCTGCCAGATGTTCGTGATGGACTGAAGCCGGTGCACCGTCGCGTTTTGTTCGCGATGAGTGTATTGGGTAACGACTGGAATAAACCATACAAGAAATCGGCCCGTGTCGTTGGGGACGTAATCGGTAAATATCACCCACACGGTGACAGCGCGGTTTACGACACCATCGTGCGTATGGCCCAACCGTTTTCACTGCGCTATATGCTGGTGGACGGTCAGGGTAACTTCGGTTCTGTCGATGGCGACTCCGCCGCGGCGATGCGTTATACCGAAGTGCGCATGTCCAAAATTGCTCACGAACTGCTGGCGGATCTGGAAAAAGAAACCGTCGACTTCGTGCCTAACTACGATGGCACCGAGCAGATCCCGGCCGTCATGCCAACCAAGATCCCGAACCTGCTGGTAAACGGCGCGTCGGGCATCGCCGTGGGTATGGCCACCAACATTCCGCCGCATAACCTGTCAGAGGTTATCAACGGCTGCCTGGCCTATATCGATGATGAAAACATCAGCATCGAAGGCCTGATGGAATACATCCCGGGGCCGGACTTCCCGACTGCGGCGATCATCAATGGCCGTCGCGGCATTGAAGAGGCTTACCGCACCGGGCGCGGCAAAATCTACCTGCGCGCGCGCGCCGAAGTAGAAGCCGATGCCAAAACCGGTCGCGAAACCATCATTGTTCACGAGATCCCGTATCAGGTGAACAAGGCGCGTCTGATCGAGAAGATCGCCGAGCTGGTCAAAGAAAAACGCGTGGAAGGCATCAGCGCGCTGCGTGACGAATCCGACAAAGACGGCATGCGCATCGTAATTGAAATCAAACGCGACGCGGTCGGCGAAGTGGTGCTGAACAACCTGTATTCGCTGACGCAACTGCAGGTCACCTTCGGCATCAACATGGTGGCATTGCATCAGGGCCAGCCGAAACTGCTGAACCTGAAAGACATTCTGCAGGCGTTTGTTCGTCACCGCCGTGAAGTGGTGACCCGCCGTACCATCTTCGAACTGCGTAAAGCCCGCGATCGCGCCCATATCCTGGAAGCGCTGGCCATCGCACTGGCGAACATCGATCCGATTATCGAGATGATCCGCCGTGCGCCAACCCCTGCGGAAGCGAAAGCCGCGTTGGTTGCTCAAGCGTGGGATCTGGGTAATGTGGCAGCCATGCTGGAGCGCGCCGGTGACGACGCCGCTCGCCCTGAGTGGCTGGAGCCGGAGTTCGGCATCCGTGACGGTAAATACCATCTGACCGAGCAGCAGGCTCAGGCGATCCTGGATCTGCGCCTGCAGAAACTGACCGGCCTGGAGCATGAAAAGCTGCTGGACGAGTATAAAGAGCTGCTGACGGCGATTGCCGCGCTGATCTTTATTCTGGAAAACCCAGACCGTCTGATGGAAGTGATCCGCGAAGAGCTGGTGGCAATCAAAGAGCAGTACAACGATGGCCGCCGCACCGAGATCACCGCCAATACTTCAGATATCAATATCGAAGACCTGATCAACCAGGAAGACGTGGTCGTTACGCTGTCGCACCAGGGCTATGTGAAGTATCAGCCTCTGACCGACTATGAAGCGCAACGCCGCGGTGGTAAAGGCAAGTCAGCGGCACGTATTAAAGAAGAAGACTTTATCGATCGTCTGTTGGTGGCCAACACCCACGACACGATCCTGTGCTTCTCCAGCCGTGGCCGTCTGTACTGGATGAAGGTGTACCAACTGCCTGAAGCCAGCCGTGGCGCGCGCGGTCGTCCAATCGTCAACCTGCTGCCGCTGGAAGCCAATGAGCGTATTACCGCCATTCTGCCGGTACGCGAGTATGAAGAAGGGCGTCACGTGTTTATGGCTACCGCCAGCGGCACCGTGAAGAAAACCGCATTGACCGATTTCAGCCGCCCACGCAGCGCCGGCATCATCGCCGTTAACCTCAACGAGGGTGACGAGCTGATTGGTGTTGACCTGACTGACGGCAGCAATGAAGTCATGCTGTTCTCCGCCAATGGTAAAGTGGTGCGCTTCCCGGAAACGCAGGTGCGTTCTATGGGTCGTACTGCCACCGGCGTACGCGGTATCAATCTGGGCGAAGGCGACAGCGTTATTTCCCTGATTGTGCCACGCGGTGAAGGCGACATTCTGACCGTTACCCAGAATGGCTACGGTAAACGTACCGCAGTCACCGAATATCCGACCAAGTCACGCGCTACCCAAGGGGTTATCTCCATTAAGGTGAGCGAGCGTAATGGTCAGGTAGTGGGTGCGGTTCAGGTGGATACCACCGATCAGATCATGATGATTACCGATGCAGGCACGCTGGTGCGTACCCGCGTATCGGAAGTTAGCGTGGTGGGTCGTAATACCCAGGGTGTTACGCTGATCCGTACTGCGGAAGACGAGAACGTCGTCGGTCTGCAGCGTGTAGCCGAGCCGGTGGAAGACGAAGAGCTGGACAGCCTCGAACCGGGTGCGGAAGTTGCAGAAGAAGATGCTGCACCGCTGGACGAAGGCGATGATTCTGAAGCGCCAGACGACGCGGAAGAAGACAACGCCTAAGCCATAGGGGCCGGCACATGCCCCTATCGCACTGAGGTAACAAGGGCCTGGCAGCGATGCTAGGCCCTTTTTCAGTTCTATGGTTTAATTGCCGGACCCAAGCCTGAGCTCCCGGCTTTGATATGAACGCGCTGGTCGCCACTGATATTCGTATGGTATCCGATTGAAATATTTAGCTTCTTTTCGCACCACGTTAAAGATATCCCGCTATTTGTTCCGGGTGCTGGCGATCATGTTGTGGTCGTTGGGGGCGTTGCTCACCACCTTCTATATCCTGAATATCCTGCATCAGAAAGAGTCTGATATTCGGCAGGACTACAATCTGAACTTCGATCAGGCTCAGGGTTATATCCGCCATTCGGCCGATATCATGCGTGATATCAAGTACATGGCGGAAAACCGTCTCAACGGTTCAGTCAGTAGCATGGACATGTTTAGCGGCATCTTTCCCGGCAAAAACAGTCCGCTGGAGTTTGTACCGCTGTATCCAGAGTCCAGTTGTTCACTTAACACCACCTACCGCAGCTCACTCAATTCTCTGAGTGGGTTGATCCAGTATTGGAAAGAGAACTTCGTTGCGGCCTACGATCTCAACCGGGTGTTTTTCATCGACGGCGATACGCTGTGCATGGCGGAGTTTGGCGGCAGCGGCAGCGGCGTAGCCAATCGAGCCGACGCGCTGAAAACTCTGCATGAGCGTATCCTTAAATACCGTAATGCCAAGAATCAGGACAAAGACAATAATCTGTACTGGATCAGCCCAAGCCAGCAACGGCCGGATGTCGGTTATCTGTATGTACTGACGCCAATTTATATTGGTAACAAGCTGGAGGCGTTGCTGGGTATTGAGCAAACCATTCGCCTGGAGGACTTTGTTTCCGCCGGCAGCTTGCCGACCGGCGTAACCCTGTTGGATGAGAATAACCAACCGATACTGCGGCTGGCCGATGATGGGCGAGATGCGAACGCTCCCAGCAGCTATCCGGATGAACCGGCTTACTTCGGCTATGTAGATAATTACCGCGACCTGATCATGAAAAAAGCGCTGCCGCCGTCATCGCTCAGTATTGTTTATTCTGTGCCGGTGAAGACGGTGGTTGAACGCTTCAGGATGCTAATCCTCAATGCGGTGCTGTTGAATATGTTGTCTGCCATTGTGTTGTTCAGCCTGGCCTGGCTGTTTGAGCGCAAAATGTTCCTGCCGGCAGAAGACAACGCCTTCCGGCTGGAGGAGCATGAACAGTTCAACCGCAAGATTGTCGCCTCGGCACCGGTGGGTATTTGTATTTTGCGTATCAGTGACGGCACCAACATTCTGAGTAATGAATTGGCGCATAACTACATCAACCTGCTGACCCACGAAGACCGTGACCGCATTACGCGCATCATCTGCGAACAGCAGGTGAACTTTGTGGATGTGATGACCAGTAATAACAACAACCTGCAAATCAGCTTTGTTCATTCCCGTTACCGTAACGAGGATGTGGCGATCTGTGTGCTGGTGGACGTCAGCGCCCGCGTGAAAATGGAAGAGTCGCTGCAGGAGATGGCTGCGGCGGCAGAGCAGGCCAGCCAATCCAAGTCGATGTTCCTGGCGACCGTCAGTCACGAATTGCGTACGCCGCTGTACGGCATCATCGGTAACCTCGATTTGTTGCAAACCAAGGCGTTACCGCAGGGCGTTGACCGACTGGTCAATGCGATGAACAACTCGTCCGGGCTATTGCTGAAGATCATCAGCGACATACTGGATTTCTCCAAAATCGAATCCGAGCAACTGAAGATTGAACCGCGCGAGTTCTCCTGCCTGGAGGTGATCACCCACATCGCCGGCAACTATTTGCCGCTGGTGGTGAAGAAGCGGTTGGGGTTGTACTGCTTTATCGAACAGAACGTCCCGGAGCGCATTTCCGGCGATCCGGTACGGCTGCAGCAGGTGCTGTCCAACTTGTTGAACAACGCGATTAAGTTTACCGATACCGGCTGCATCATTCTGCAGGTGTGTACGCGCGGCAGCTATTTGGAGTTTAGCGTTCGTGATACCGGGGTCGGCATCCCGGAGAAAGAAATTACCCGCCTGTTTGATCCGTTCTTCCAGGTGGGTAGCGGCGTGCAACGCCATTTCCAGGGCACCGGGCTGGGGTTGGCGATATGCGAAAAACTGATCAACATGATGGATGGCGACATTGCCGTTGAGTCTGAGCCGGGATTAGGCAGCCTGTTCACCATCCGCATTCCGCTGTTTAACGCTCAGTTCCCGATCCCGCAGCCCAGCGATACCTGGCAAGGTAAAACTCTGTGGCTGGCTATCCGCAACCAGCGGTTGGAAAGTTATCTGATGGAGGTTCTTGGCGGCTATGGCGCGACGGTACTGCGTCATCAGGGGCAAGAGACTGCGGCAGGGGATGTGATGCTCAGCGATCACCCGCTGATGATCAATACACCGCTGCTGGCGCAGATCCAGTTCTCTATTGAGCATATCGGCCCGTCGCAGGAAACCCGGCCGGGCTATTGGATGCACAGCACTTCGACGCCGCGTGAAACCCTGGCGCTGCTCAACCGCTTGTTTGGTACCCGTGATGAAAGCGGCAATACTTTGATGCAATTGCCGTTGCCGGCCAAGGCCAACAGGGTAGACAACGGGGATATTCATTTGCTGGTGGTGGATGACCACCCGATTAACCGCCGGTTGCTGTCCGACCAGCTTGGCTCACTGGGCTATCAGGTAGTGACTGCCAATGATGGGGTTGATGCGCTCGACGTGTTGAATCGCAATACCGTCGACATCGTGCTGACCGACGTCAACATGCCTAATATGGATGGCTACCGTTTGACCCAGCGCCTGCGCCAGTTGCACTTTACTGCTCCGGTAATCGGCGTGACGGCGAATGCCCTGGCGGAAGAGAAACAGCGCTGTATTGAGGCCGGGATGGATAACTGCCTGTCTAAGCCGGTGACCCTGGAAACGCTGGAACAGACATTAGGGTATTACAGCCAACAGGTTCGTCGCATGCGCGCCGAGTCTGAAGATGCCTGAAAGCAAAAGGGCGCGGCATTATGCCGCGCCCTCTGTTAACTACCGGGGATTTTATTCTTTGTCCAGCGGTGCCATGCTGACGGAAGAGAGGTAGTTGAGCAGCGCAATATCGTTCTCAACACCCAACTTCATCATCGCCGATTTCTTCTGGCTACTGATGGTTTTGATGCTGCGATTGAGCTTCTTGGCGATCTCGGTCACCAGGAAACCTTCGGCGAACAGGCGCAGTACTTCGCTCTCTTTTGGTGACAGACGCTTGTCACCGTAACCACTGGCGCTGATCCTCTCCAACAGTTTGGAAACGCTTTCCGGCGTGAATTTCTTGCCTTTTTGCAATGCGGCCAGCGCTTTCGGCAGGTCGGTCGGCGCACCCTGTTTCAGTACTATGCCTTCGATATCCAGATCCAACACGGCGCTGAGAATGGCCGGGTTGTTGTTCATGGTCAGAACGATGATCGACAACTGCGGATAATGGCGTTTGATGTATTTGATCAGCGTAATGCCGTCGCCATACTTATCACCCGGCATCGAAAGGTCGGTGATCAGGACGTTTGCATCCAGTTTGGACAGATTGTTG
This sequence comes from Serratia sp. BIGb0163, assembly GCF_024809935.1. Lineage (NCBI taxonomy): Bacteria > Pseudomonadati > Pseudomonadota > Gammaproteobacteria > Enterobacterales > Yersiniaceae > Serratia > Serratia sp. BIGb0163. The sequence goes on along the minus strand of NZ_JANUDZ010000005.1, from coordinate 114,536 downwards.
ATCAGTGCTGTTGAGTCTTCAAACTCCCCAACGACATTCACCCATTCAATTTGCTCAAGTGACTTCCGGATGCCAAACAGTACGATAGGATGGTCATCAGCAATAATTACGTTCAGGTTATTCATGTTGTTGGCTACCTTGCTGCAGCAGTCTACTGACGAAAAAATCAATCTGACTGATGTTATTCTCGATCTTGAGCGCATCACCGTCTGCGATGTGCTGTTCTAACGATTCACACAGTTGCTTGCCGGGAAGCAGATTTAACATGGCAAACACGCCTTTCAGGCGGTGTGCTGTCTGTGACAGAGCATTGAAATCACTGCTGCCCGCCTCAGTATACAGTTTTTTGACATCGTCGGGTACTGTATCAATAAATAGGCCATAGTAATCACTTGATTTCAATTGTTTTTCATAGAGTTGGATGTCATCTGCGGTCAGTGATAATGCACTTTCCTGCTGTTCCAACGCGGCCATTTGCTGCTCAATCAGCATCAATACGGCGTCGATCATGGCACCACTCAGGTTATAGTTTACCCGAATATACCGTTTTTCAAGCTGTTGCCATCCGGCCTCATCGCTGGTCAGCAGCAGGGTATAATCATCAGCTCTTTGCGGGTTATCGGTCAACAATACGTCGTAGTCGCGATTAATCTGACGTTCGTCAGCAACGATGCAGCTCGCGCCATAGGCATGCAGCAGGCGGGTGACAATGCTCCGTATTTCCTCAGAAGTAATGTCCAGTAAGGCGGTCACACCGTCGAGCAGTTTTTCTTGCGCTTCCGCCTCTTTTTTCTCCATCTCCATAGGCACGCGGATGGTGTAGCGAGTACCGATGTCTATCTTGCTGCGGATATCCAACTGGCCGTTAAGCTTTTTGCACAGTCGATTACACAGGAAGAAGGTGAGGCCGGAGCCATGATCAAAGCGGTCCACCAGCGTTTGGCTGAGGAACGGGTAATTCAGGTTGCTGATTTCTTCGTTGGAAATGCCCGAACCGGTGTCATTAATATGGAATACCAGGCGATCGGGGTGATCCGGTTCATGATCGACAACCAGCGAAATCTTGCCACAGGCAGTAGTGATAATGGCGTAATGCACCAGCAGTGAGATCACCTTGCGCAGTGCGTTGGCATCGCCGATATATTGCTGTTCAACGTCAAGATGGAAATGGTTGAACAGCGACAGGCCTTTTTGATTGATGGACGGCAGGGCTTCCTGCAGCAATTCATCTATCAGGGTCGATGGGCTGAAGGGATGACGCGAAGGCTGCCAGTCCTGGGTTTCCAACCGGGTGAGCAGGGTGATATTTTCAATCAGCCCCAACACCGTTGACGACTGAACCGCCAGTTGCTTTTGCAGCGCTTGCTGTTGTTCCTCATCCGCTTGTGTGCGCAGACGATCGACCAAATCGTGCATTTGCCGGACCGGTTGATTCAGCTCAATGCCCAGATTATGCAACATCAGTTTGCGTGCCTGTACGTTCTTGTCGTACTCGCGCTGTGCCTGCTGCAAACGTTTATTGACCATCACTTCCTTGTCCTGATCGTTAAGCAGGAACAGGTAGGTTTCCGGCGACAGCTGGCTGCGGAAGATGCGGATCTCATACACTTCATTGTTTACCGTCGCCTGAATCACACCGTGATGCTGTTCGGCCATGTGGGCGATTTTCTGCAGGCTGAGGTGCGGCAGCAGGTGCTGGGCGATCTTGTTACTGGCGATTACCGTATTGCTGGCGAAATTGTACACCAGCAGGCCTGAAGGCAGGCTGGCGATGATTTCCTGATTCAGTGCGCGTTCGGCTTCCAGCTCAACCGCCATGTTTTCGCTCGGGCGGATATATTGGCGACGGATAAAGTAAATGCCCACCAATGACAGCGCCAACAGCAACAGATTGATGGCGATCAGCCAGATATTGTTTCGCAGCAGGTCAATTGCCAGGCTGATAGCCGAGACGCGGTAAACCACTTTCAGTGGCGCGTTAGGCAGCGGGGCGCTGAACTCCACCCAACTGCCGCTCATCGAAATACCGGTGCTGGTTGTGGCATCCAACGGCAAGGTACCGTCGTCCATGCTGCTATCGTCAGGCTGCAGCATAAAGTTGGACCGCGCCATATTAATGGGGATGATGTCGTTAATCGGCAGATCGAAGGCGATCACCGTAGCCAAATGCCCCGGTTGGTTAAAAGTGGTGCGGATAGAAAACGAATAGGTGTTCTGGAAGCGCTGTTTGCGTAAGGCAGAGAAGCTTTCACGCTCATCGAGCATATTGGCCTGTTGCAGCATTTCAGCCCGGCGATCCTCTGCCGAGGTCGTCAGATAGCTTTCCTTGAACCTCGAGGCCAGCTCTTTTAACGGCTGGGTGGTGATTAGGCTCAGGCTGTTATCCTGACCGTTGAGGTAATACATGGCGTAATTTTCAGTCTTGGCTCCCCAGCGGGTATCCAGATAGTCTGAAATATTGGCGATCATCGCCAGGGTGCCTTCTTCATGACTGCCAAAAATAACCGCGTCGGTTTTTTTATGCGGCTTCTCCAGGTAGTAAACGTCCGGGCGCAGTCGGGTTTCCTGCAGGCTGGGATCGACATTCAATGAAGGTGCATTACCGAACTTGTCGTAAATCTGATAGGTGACGTAACGGTAGTTGTCGATGCGTTTTTGCAGGCCGTTGGCGATGTTGTTCAGGGCGTGTTTTTTTTCCGCCAGCCAGGCGTTGGTATAGTTGTAGCCGTACAGGCCGATAGCAATCGTCAGCAGCACGGAAAACAGCAGGAAGCAGCGAGTAATATTGCTTGAGCTGATGGTCAGTTGTTTATTTTGCATAGTTGACTGCGCATTCCTGAATCAACGGGTTATCGCCCGGGCGCTGGCGGTGACCACCAGGAGTAAAACTGCAACGCAGGCAAAAGCCGCCGTCAGGCTGGAGAACTGAGCGATAAAGCCGATCAGTGCCGGTCCGGCGAGGATGCCGGCGTAGCCGACGGTGGTCACTGATGCGATGGCCAGATTGGCCGGCATATCCTGCTGGTTGCCGGCAGCACTGAACAGGATCGGTACCACGTTGGAAGCGCCGAGGCCCACCAGCATAAAACCAATCAGCGAAACCATGGCGTTGTTGAAGATAATGGCCAGACTCAGGCCAATGGCCGCACACAGGCTACCCAGCAGCAATACTTTATATCTGCCCAGCCGGTTTACCACCCAATCGCCGTTCAATCTGCCGATGGTCATGGTGATGGAGAACAGCGCATAGCCCAATCCGGCCTGGCTGTGGTCAACGCCTCTCAGGGTGGTGAGAAACAGGGCGCTCCAGTCGAGCATCGAGCCTTCTGCCAGGAACATAATGAAGCACAGGATGCCAATGAACATCACCCAACCGCGTGGCAGCACAAACATCGGGCCACCTTCGTCACCGCCGCTTTCACGCAGCAAATTGCGACTGGCCAGCATCAGCAATGCGGCAATGGTCAATACGGCGACCCATGTTGCCAGCAGAGGAGACAGCCCCAGCCACAGCATCACACTAACACCGCCGGCACCGGCAATGCCGCCAATGCTGAAGAAACCGTGAAAACCGGACATCATTGCCTTGCCGCTGGCGCGCTCGACCACTACCGCCTGTATGTTCATCGCCACATCGATCATGCCGATTGCCGCACCAAACAACAGCAGGGCCAGTGCCATACCGGTGGTGGTGTCCATCAGGACCAGCAGGGGTAAATCAATACACAGTGCCAGCCCGGCCAGCAGGATCACCGGGCGACAGCCCAACCTGCCGGTCAGGAAGCCGGTAAGCGGCATCGCCAACATCGAACCTGCGCCAATACACAGCAGCAGCAGACCCAGGGAGCCGTCGTCAATGCCGATACGCGCTTTGGCGAAAGGGACCAGGGGAGCCCAGGCAGCCATGCCGAAGCCGGCGACAAAAAAGGCCAAACGCGTTGCGATCTGTGCCGGGACGCCGGGTTTCTGCTGTTCATTACACAAGGTGGATGTCATGTGGGAATCAGGATCTATTGTGGAAATGCGGGCTGAAAGTTATGGAGTGTTTTTATCACAATCCGCGATCCGGGTCGAAAGGATTTGCGCTCGCCCGCGCTTATGGTCACAAGGCAATGACCTGAGCAAGGGATTCTGGATATTTTTCCAGACTATCAAAATAGAAGGGGCGACCAATATTGCCACACCGAACAGAATGTCGGCCCAGGTAATAGCTACTTAAACAATAGAATGCTTTTCTAATTAATGCGATTAATCCGTAGACTGATATCGGTTAATAAATTAGCAATTAGTGCGAAAATCAATTATTGAGATAATATCGTGGCGTGACTATTTTTTGGCAAAAAGTGCGCATTATGGTGAATGGTGGGGAAGCTTTCAGGCAATAAAAAACCGGCCAGAAGCCGGTCGAAGTGTACAAAAATTATCTTACAGATAATGAAGGTAATAATGAAAATAATGATGATAGCGGGATTATTATAACGTCAGCGTTATGAGAATATTTTGGCACAATGTGCTTATTGAGTGTGACTTTTGTATGGCTGTCTTTTTTTTCTTAAAGATTTGTATAACTGCATGATTTTGTATCTATAAATGTATTTTTTGTCATTGTGTGCCTTATTTTGTCTGTCTGTAATGTTTTGTGGAAGTTCGCGCAAATTTACATTTTGAAACCTTTATTAATCATGGTGAAACACTATCGGATACTTGGTATCATTTTCTTTCTGGATTAATATAACCCTTGTTACCAGAATGGTAATGCACAGTCGTGCTAATAATGCTCAAAAGGGCAGTGGCCATAGCTCGACATAATTAATGAGGATAATAACGATGAAACTTCGAGTACTTTCCCTGATAGTACCCGCACTGCTGGTTGCAGGCACAGCAGGCGCGGCGGAAATCTACAACAAAGACGGTAATAAACTGGATTTGTTCGGTAAAATCGATGGTCTTCACTATTTTTCCGATGATAAAGGTTCCGATGGCGACCAGTCTTATATGCGTTTTGGTCTGCGTGGCGAAACACAAATCAGTGACCAACTGACCGGCTACGGTGAGTGGGAATATCAGGCAAACCTCAACCATGCGGAAAGCCAGGACAACAAAAACTTCACCCGTGTTGGCTTTGCAGGTTTGAAATTCAGTGATTACGGTTCATTGGATTACGGCCGTAACTACGGCGTGCTGTACGACATCGGCGCATGGACCGACGTGCTGCCAGAGTTCGGTGGCGATACCTACGGTGCGGACAACTTCATGTTCCAGCGTACCAACGGCGTGCTGACTTACCGTAACTCAGACTTCTTTGGTCTGGTTGACGGCCTGAACTTTGCTCTGCAATACCAGGGCAAAAACGACAGCGCTACCGAATCCAACAACGGTCGTGACGTGCTGGCGCAGAACGGTGACGGTTACGGCATGTCCGCGTCTTACGATCTGGGCTACGGTATCAGCGCTGCAGCGGCGTACTTCTCTTCCGACCGTACCAACGATCAGAACGGCAATAACAACGCCGGTATTCTGGGCCGTGGTGACAAGGCAGAGGCTTACAGCGGCGGTCTGAAATATGACGCCAACAACGTCTACCTGGCAGCGATGTATACTCAGTCTTACAACGCAACCCGTTTCGGCAGCAGCAACAGCAGCACATACGGTTACGCCAACAAAGCGCAAAACATGGAAATCGTTGCCCAGTACCAGTTCGATTTCGGTCTGCGTCCTTCCGTGGCTTACCTGCAGTCTAAAGGCAAAGACATCGAACGTGGTTACGGCGATCAGGATCTGATGAAGTATGTTGATGTGGGCGCGACCTACTACTTCAACAAAAACATGTCTACCTACGTTGATTACAAAATCAACCTGATGGATGAAAATGACTTCACCAAGTCTGCCGGTATCAACACCGACGACGTGGTTGCCGTGGGCCTGGTTTACCAGTTCTAAGCAACAGAGTGTGAATCTGATCACGCGGCCTTCGGGCCGCGTTTTTTTTTGCCTGCGGTTTGGCACAAATTGGCATTTTCGCGGCACGGATTGCCATTCTGATGTGCCGGGGGTTACCTAAACTTTCGCCGTAGAGAAATCCGGAGGTGAATATGGAGCTCAAGATAGATCGGGTGATTGAAACGGTACTGTACGTCAAGGATATCGAGCGGGCCGCGGCTTTTTACCAGCAGGTATTAAAACTGCCGGCGATGGTGGCCAATGAGCGTTTTCGCGCCTATGACGTGAGCCAGCAAAGCGTGTTGCTGCTGTTTATTGAAGGTGACTCGGTCAAAGGAGCACATTACCCGGAAGGCTATATCCCCCCGCATGATGGCAGCGGACCGCTGCATATCGGGCTGGCCGTCACGAAAGAACAGCTGCCGCATTGGGAACAGCATCTGGCGGCACATGGCATAGAGATAGAAGGGCGCATGAGCTGGGAGCACGGTGGCGAGAGTATTTATTTCCGCGATCCCGATAATCATCTGCTCGAACTGGTAACTCCGGGGATTTGGGCCAATTACTGATGCTTCCAGGCGGCAGCCAGTGTCTTCAGCATTTCACTTAGCAGCAGCAGCGCGTTCTGGGGTTGCTGCTCAATTTGTACCTTGACGATGGCTCCGTCGATCAGCATCGACAGCATCTCCGCTCGCTGTTCCCGCTCAGGGCTTGTGGGCAGGTGGCTGGCAATGACTTCGGCCATCTGCTTCTTATGCAGGCGTGCGATTTTTAGGCTCTCCGGTAACATATCCGCCAGCTCCACCGCCGTATTGATAAAAGCACAACCGCGGTAATGCGGGCTGCTGAACCATTCCTCAAGGCAGGGCACCAAAGCGAGCATCACATCTCCTCGTCGGGTGGCATGCTGCTCCAAAGACCGACTGAACCAGCTCAGCCACTGATCATGACGGTAGGCAAGAAACGCCTCAATCAGCTCATTTTTACTGGGGAAATGACGATAAAACGTGACCTTGGCTACGCCTGACTCGTTGATGATGCGATCAATGCCGGTCGCGCGTATGCCATCGCGGTAAAACAAATCATGCGCTGTCAGCAGGATGCGCTGACGTGGTGGCAAAGTACTGGGGGCAACAGACATTAAAACATCTCCTGAAATATCGTTTGGAATGATTGTAGACAACTCTGTCTACATGCGCTAGCTTAATTGTGTAGACAGTTCTGTCTACCTAATGACAACCCAGCAGAGGTGAGCTATGAGCATTAAACCCCCATTACCGCCGTTTACCCGAGAGTCGGCGATTGAGAAAGTCCGTCTGGCAGAAGATGCCTGGAACAGCCGCGATCCTGAACGCGTCTCGCAGGTCTATTCCGTCGATACCCACTGGCGTAACCGGGCGGAGTTTGTTGATGGTCGCGAGGCCGTTTGCGCATTCTTGCAGCGTAAATGGGCGAAAGAGCTGGAGTATCGGCTGATTAAGGAGTTATGGGCGTTTGATGGGGCGCGTATCGCGGTGCGCTTTGCCTATGAATGGCGTGATGACTCGGGCAACTGGTACCGTAGTTTTGGCAACGAGAATTGGGAGTTTAACCCGGACGGTCTGATGATCAACAGACACGCCTGCATCAACGATATGCCGATCCGCGAGCAGGATCGTCAGTTCCATTGGCCGCTTGGCCGTCGTCCGGATGATATTGCGGCACTGAGTGAATTTGGCTTCTGATTGTCGTTACTGATAATAAGGCCGCAGTTCCGCATGAAGCGCGGAAATAAGACGCTTTTTCCACTCAACCTCTCCCTGCCGATAGTGTGAAAACAGATGGCCAATTGCCAGGTTGTCCAGGATGGGCAGGGTGAATAACCCTCGTTTATCGGGTTGTGCACTGAACCAGGGCTGCGGAACCAGCGCCATCAGCGGGGCCGCCCGCAGCACTGGTGGCAACTGGGCATAATCGGCACAGCTGAGCTGGATCCTGCGTTGTAAACCCTGGCGTTCCAACTGACGATCCAGCTCATTTTCCGCCTGTGGCCAAGGGTGACAGTAATAGTGCGCATAGTTTGCCAGTTCGCTGAAGGCCAGACTGCTCTTGTGCTGCAACCTCTGCTGCAAGGGGCCCCCAAATACTGCGACCAGGCGAGTGCTGCCAATCAGTGCATAACGCAGTGCGCTGGTACGCTGTTGATGATCGCCCACTGCGATCACCATATCGATGCTGCCTTCCAGCAGATCGTTCCGCCATGAGCGCCGCTCAAAGTTCTGACAACGGATATCCACATTGGCGAGTGTGCTTTTCTGTGCCAGCAGCGGCAGCAATATCGGATGCAGTGCCGGCGGTGCAACCAGGTTGAAATGTCGTGGTGCATCCTGCAAATGGCCGAACAGTTCACCGTCCAGCGAAGAGAACAATGGCGTTAGTTTCTCTTTAAGCGACAGGGCAAACAGCGTCGGCACCTGGCGATGCCCCTCCCGACGAAATAAAGGCTCATTGAGCACTTCACGCAGGCGGGCCAATGCATGGCTGACGGCCGAAGTGCTGATGCCCAACTTGTCCGCCGTTTTCTGGCTGGAGCCGGTGCTGGTCAACAGATAGAGCACTTTCAGCAGGTTCATGTCCATTTGCAGGATGTTCATTAATGGCCTTCCTAATTGAATACGTTTCAATATTGGGCTGAGTATACTTCAGCCCCGTTTACCTCCATAGAATTGGAACATGAAAAAAAACCTTGGTTATCTGACGGCTATGACGGTTGCTCTGTGTTTCGGCGCTCAGGCGCAGCTTAATCCGGCACAGCCGTTGTCCAGTGCGCCGCCCTATTCGCTTTTTGAACAGTGGGCGCAGCCGGTCGCGCCATTTCAGATGTTCCCGCATGTTTATTACGTGGGCACCCGCAACCTATCGTCCGTGCTGCTGAGCACGCCGGAAGGACTGATTCTGATCGACGCCGCGCTGGACGCCAGCGCTCCGGCAATAAGAGCGCACATAGAGGCTTTGGGTTTTAACATCAAGGATCTGCGCTATATCCTCAATAGTCACGCGCGTCTCGATCAGGCGGGTGGCATTGCGCGTCTGCAAGTCTGGAGCGGGGCAAAAGTTGTCGCCAGCGCTGCCAATGCCCAACAGTTGGCGCTTGGCGGCAAACAGGATTTTGCTCTGGGAGATGCGCTGAGCTTCCCGCCGGTGAAGGTCGATATTATCGTCGGGGAGGGGGACAGCATTACCTTGGGCGACCTGAAATTAACGGCATTGATGACGCCAGGCCATTTGCCGGGGGCCACCTCGTGGCTGACCACGCTACATCAGGGAGGGCAAAGTTACCGACTGGTCTATGCTGATAGCCTGGCAACGCCGGACTACTATCTGATCGACAACAAAAACTACCCCAGTCTGGTGCAGGATATCCGTGGCAGTTTTGCTCGGTTGGCTCAGCAGCAGGCGGATATTTTTATCGCCAATAAGGGAACGCGCTTCGATCTGGATAATAAAATGCAACGCCTGCAGGCCGGCGATCTGGATGCGTTTGTCGATCGTCAGGGGTTGCAGCAATATGTGCAACAGTCACAACAGACATTTGAGGCGCAGTTAAAACAGCAACAAAGTAAAATGTGAATTGCGCTGGTTGGCTACCGTGGCCTGCTGAGGATATTGGCGCGAACCGCACCTATCGACAAAGTGAAATTTGTAGAAAAGCCTTCTCTCTTCTAGACTTAGAGGACAATAAACGTACTCAAAGAGGACAAACCATGACGAATAAGCTGGTTTTAGCCATTTGCACTGCAGCGACTTTCACCCTTCTTGCCGGTTGTACGGCTTATGACAGAGCCGCCAGTTATGTTCAGGAGCCTGTGGTCAGTGATGTAAAAGTAGGAATGACCAAACAGCAGGTACGAGCCATTGCAGGTCCACCGTCAACTACAGCTACTCTGGTTCATGCACAGGGTACCTGCGACACCTACGCGGTGGCGCCACGTGACGGGAAAGTACAAACCTATTTTGTTAGCTACAGCGATACAGGTCATGTGATGAACAAAGGTTATCAGACTTGTTCAGACTACGACTCCCAGCCTAAATAACGGCTGTTATGTTGAGCAATTTGGCCCCGCTTCGGCGGGGTTTTTCATTTTTTAACCGCCAGTGGCATGAAGTTTAACCAAACGCACTTTTTCCTGCTTTTTTTTGCATGAAACGATAGACATTTCATAACGGTAGCGCTAATATCTGCGCCCATTGGAAGGATGGCCGAGTGGTTTAAGGCAACGGTCTTGAAAACCGTCGAGTGTAACAGCTCCCAGAGTTCGAATCTCTGTCCTTCCGCCAAATTTAGCCGGCTTAGCTCAGTAGGTAGAGCAACTGACTTGTAATCAGTAGGTCACCAGTTCGACTCCGGTAGCCGGCACCATATAGTTGTACAGACGGTTAATCCCGTCTACGAACCCCAGCAATCTTAATGATCGCTGGGGTTTTTCGTTTTCCGCCCGCGCCGACCGGGTCCTTAAAGGGCATTGTCAGGCGCAAGATGTTAATCTGCATAAATTGCAACCGGAGGTAGTTATGGGCAGCGGCTTCGAAGATTCAAAAGCTTTGTATATCGGCATATGCACAGTGATAGGCGATGCGGTTTTGGTGTTAATTAATGAAGAACGCGCCACGGAAAAGGCCGATATCATTGATGTGTTGAAAACGGCAATCACCAGAGAAGGCAGGGATGTCAGTCTGGATGAGGCTCGTATCCTGGCCGTTGAATGGCTGGAGCGTTAAGCGCTAAAAGCCTATGCTCGCCGGCATTTTCACGAAAACTGACAGTTTGTTGAAAGACAGTGAGCCATGAATAAGATATAACCAGATAGCGAAAAGATAAGGAGTGTTGGATGAAAAGGGCATTGTTTCTTTTGGTTATTTTAACCCTATCTGGGTGTACAGGCTCTTTGGGCTCAATATTGGGTGTTATTCCGCAAAGTTCTGACGTTTGCCCCCAGGGGAAAAACTCAATCACGGGTGAATGCCGAGTTTAATCATAAAAAAACCAACCGCTAAGGGTTGGTTTTTAAAGGGATTTTTGGTCGGCATGAGAGGATTCGAACCTCCGACCCCCGACACCCCATGACGGTGCGCTACCAAGCTGCGCTACATGCCGACGCTGTAACAAATTATACTACCCGTTCCCAATCTCAAATCAAGAGCTCCCCCAACTGACTGATTGTATTTTAAGCAGTTAGTTGGCGATAAAGCGTTTCACATCGGTCAACACCTGCAACAGCAGGGCCAGCTGTGGCTTCTCGTCTTTGATCTCTTTGTCGTTCTTATCGTATGCACGGTAGTTACCGCTGCTATCCAATACCAAAGTTTGCGTAGGAGTGGTGATCACTAACAGGCTGTTGTCGCCGGTCGCGACCCAGTTATTCCTGCGCTGGGCGGTAAACAGATCTTCACCCTGCGAATAATCATTAGGGTTGGTTTTCACGTGTAGCAAACGCTGCATCAGCGTACGCATCACGTCGTTATGACCGGTCAGTTTACTGATGGTCTGTGCCGGGGTGCCCGGCCAGTGGATAACCAAGGGGACCTGCAACTGTTGCTGGTTGAAACTGGTACCCGCACCCCAGTAGCCTTTGCCGGTGTCATTAAATTCAACGCCGTGCTCTGCGGTTATCACCACTACGGTTTTGTCCAGAACACCACGTTCTTTCAGCGTGCTGAGCACCTGAGCAATTTGCGCATCCACATCCTGCGCACCTGCGCGGTAACGCTGAATAAAATCGGCCGGGGCTGGTGTTTTCTCATTGGCCGCAGGTTCAGTACCACGGTAATTGATATAGGAGAACCACGGACCGTTACTGTTTTGGTCAGCCAGCCAGCGTTGCCATTGTTGCGTGGTCGCCGCATCATTTTGCTGTTTTGCTGCCGGCAGCGTGAAGTCGGTCAACAGGGCCTGGCGATACAGGCTGGCGTTAAAACCGTCAGACGAGAACAAACCAAACTGATAACCCTGGGCGCTGAGAGCACTGACCAGAGCGGAAGGTTTGCGCGCGGCGAGAACGCTGTCCAGATAGGTAGGCGAAATACCGTAGAACAGGCCAAACAGGCCGGTATCCGCATGATTACCGGAACTGTAGTGATCGCTGAAGCGAACATTTTCCTGCGCGAAACGGGTCAGGGCAGGCATATCCTGTTTCATATCCTGCTCACGAACGCCATCCACCACGATCATCAGCAGGTTATAGCCGCTGCCTTTGTCGCTGTAGCTAAGATCGTTCAGCGGATATTCCACCGCAACGGCTTCCGGATTCCCTTGCTGCACCAGGCGGCGTTCATATTCCTGCGAATCGAGCAGGCCGTGTTTTTCAAGGAATTTACGTGCGGTCATCGGGTACGACAACGGCAGGTTGGCCCGCTGCATGGTGATCGGACGGTAGAAGTTGGCGTCGGCCCAGATATAAATCAGGTGCGAGGCGAAAAAGGCACTGATGAACAGTGCGGCCAGCGGCTTGCCGAACCGTTGACGGTTCAGACTGCGCAGCTTTTGCCAGCTCCAGGTACCAAACAGCATCTCCACCAGGAAGATAACCGGCACGCAAATGAACATCAGCTGCCAGTCGCGCGCCAGTTCACTTTGATCCGGGTTGATCACCAGTTCCCACACCACCGGGTTAAGGTGAAGATGGAAATGCGTGAACACTTCACTGTCTACCAGCAATAGCGTTAACCCGGCGGTAGCCAGGGCGGCGGAAATAAATCGCAACAGCCGCTGCGACATCACCACAAAGGTGAGCGGGAAAATTACCAGCAGGTAGCCGGCGAAAACGATAAAGCTGAAATGCCCCAGCAGGCTGACCAGCGCATAAACCCGACCCAACAGGGAAGAGGGCCAGTCGGTGACAAACAGGTAGCGGCTACCCAGCCCGAGGGCAAGCAGGATATTGAATAAGGCGAACCAGTGCCCCCAGCTAATCATCTGGGAGACTTTTTCACGATAACGCTGACGGTTTGTCACCATAATTAATTATTAATGCGCTTTATCTTCACTAATAGAAGCTTGCAGAGCTTCTGCAAACGATTTTGCCAATGTTTTCCGCTGCGCGGGAGCCACACTGGTATTGATCAGATTAGTTACCATGTTGCCCAGCACCATCAGAGAAAGATCGGTGGGAGTATGGTGTTTTTCCAGAACATTAACCAGCTCGGAGAGCAGCTGTTCAACGTGTTCGTCACTGTAACGGGATGATTGTGGCATAAAAATTGCGCTCAAAGCCTGACAAAGTCCCATATCTTACCGTATAGGACAGTGATTTTCCGCTCTTTTATCGATTCCCTTTGTCTTTCAAACCGCAGCGTAGCGGGGCTCCCTTTACGGGGGCTGGGCAACTCTCGTTGTGTCACCTGAAATCCATCGGTTCTGCCAGCCATTTACGACCTGAATGGGCGCTGGAAATTTATTGATGTCTGGTGATGAGATCACTGCTTTAAAGTTGCAGCACGGTAGCCTTCAGTGTTTGAATACGCGCCTAAAGAACAGGAGGATTTACCATGAGTCTGGATATCGACCAGATCGCTCTGCACCAGTTGGTCAAACGCGACGAACAAACGCTGGATGTGGTGCTGCGCGATTCTCTGCTGCCCACCAATGCGGCGGTGGAAGAGATGATGGAAGAGCTGCATCGTGTCTATAGTGCCAAGAGTAAGGCTTACGGCCTGTTCAATGAAGGCAGTGAGCTGGCGGACGCGTTGCGTACCTGCCGCAAGGAAGATAAGGACTTTCTGGCCTTCAGCCGTGCGGCGACTGGTCGCCTGCGCGATGAGCTGGCCAAGTATCCCTTTGCCGAAGGCGGCGTGGTGCTGTTTGGTCAGTACCGCTACCTGGCGGTGGAGTATTTGCTGATTGCGGTGCTGAACAGCCGCAACAGTTCGCGCGTTAACGAAGAGCTGGATATCAATACCACTCATTATCTGGATATCAACCACGCCGATATCGTGGCACGCATCGATCTGACCGAGTGGGAAACCAATCCGGAGTCGACCCGTTACCTGACTTTCCTGAAAGGGCGGGTGGGCCGCAAGGTGTCCGATTTCTTTATGGATTTCCTGGCGGCGGCCGAAGGTCTGGATACCAAGGCGCAAAACCGGGGCTTGCTGCAGGCGGTTGACGATTACTGCGCCGATGCCCAACTGGACAAGAATGAGCGCCAGTCGGTACGTCAGCAGGTTTACAGCTATTGCAACGAACAGCTGCAGGCCGGTGAAGAAATTGAACTGCAGGAACTGTCGAAAGAGATTGCGCCCGTAGGCGAGAAAGATTTTCTGCAGTTTTCCAGCGAACAAGGTTATCAACTGGAAGACAGTTTCCCGGCCGATCGTGGCACGCTGCGTCAGTTGACCAAGTTTGCCGGCAGCGGCGGTGGTATCAGCATGAACTTTGATGCCATGCTGTTGGGGGAGCGAATTTTCTGGGATGCGGCTACCGATACGCTAACCATCAGAGGGACGCCACCGAACCTGCGTGACCAGTTACAACGTCGCCAGAACAGCGGCAACAAGTAATTTCACCGGATCGCAGACAATAAAAAACGCCGCAATTGCGGCGTTTTCTACTTCGGCGTCCCGAAAGGTTCGATTTCGTTGCGATTAAACGCGACGGAAGTCGATGTGAGCCAGTTTCGGCTTGAACGGGTGACGCTGTACAGCCTGAACTTTCACTTTGGTTTCTTTACCGTCGATAACCAGAGTTACTGCTTCGCTGTAGAATTCTGGTTTGGATTCCATGTTCTTAACAGAATCATGGTCCAGTTCGATGGAAACTGGAGCTTCTTCGCCACCGTAAACGATAGCTGGGAATTTGTTGGCAATACGCAGGCGGCGGCTCGCACCCTTACCCTGGTCTTTACGTACTTCTACATTGATAGTGAACATTGTTTTTTCTCTAAAAAGAAAATTTACCCTGCTACAGGCGACCCAGTAGCAAGTTCGATTTACCCGTCGCCTTCCAGACCGCAGCCTGTCATGCGTAGGGTATAACCTGCTTTAGCACCGGGCGAACCCAGGCAAAGCGGGCGGCAGTTTAACGGAAAGCCGTCCGCAGGGCAATGGAAACCTGCCCGATTTGCCGGCTGTCAGGATCAAGACAGCTCGTTGGCACGGCGGAAGCGGCCTTGATAATCGAACACTTTTTCCCGTATCTGCCAGAACTGCCCGCGTTTGCGTGCCACTACAAAATCCGGATGGCGCAAGGCCGCTTGCTGGGCCAGCACGTCGGCAGCGGTTTGCCAGGCAAAAGGGACTCCTGGCGCACGCTGATGCGGGCGCAGGAACAGCATTTCGAAGGCTTTGCGCTGCGCTGGGGTCTGTAGCCGGAAACGTTCACTGGTGCTGGTGCCGTCTTCGTCGTAATAAGTGGCTTTCAACCATTCGCCTTTTTCATCACGGCCGCTTTGCAGCTCCATGCCGCCACAGCGCAATACCAAAGCGTCTTTCAACTTCAGCGCAGCCTTCAGCATATCGTCAGGATCGACCAAGACTTCCTGACACTGGTGGCAGCGGCGGGCGGCAATGTCATTCTCAGCGCCGCAATGCGGGCAAATCTTGAAGCGGAAGCGGTAATCGCACTGCTCGCGATGGCCTTCATCATCCTCCAGCCAGCCCTGACAACGGCGACCATAGTGTTCGATGATATCGCCGTTCTCGGTGCATTTGCCCCAAAACAGGTTGGCGAAGCCGCAGCCGGGGCAGAACACCTGTACCGGCTGACTGTCGCCGTGTGGCTTACTGACCCCGACCTCTGGGGTAAACAGGTCGTGCGGGTTACCGGCGTAGTCGAGGATCAGGCAATCTTCCTTGCCGGGGGCCAGCCGCAGCCCACGCCCGACGATTTGCTGATACAGGCTGACGGATTCGGTTGGGCGCAGAATAGCGATCAGATCGACATGCGGTGCATCAAAGCCGGTGGTCAGTACCGCCACGTTGACCAGGTAGCGCAATTGCTGTTGTTTGAAAGCCTCTATCAGCGCATCACGCTCGCTGGCCGGTGTTTCGGCGCTGACCAGCGCGGCTTCACCCTGGGGCAGCAGGCCGTGAATTTCACGGGCGTGCTCAACGGTGGAGGCGAAAATCATTACCCCTTTACGCGTTTCGGCATATTCAACGATCTGGCTGATGATGTGCGGCGTAATGCGATTTTGCTGCTTCAGCTCACGGTTCAGGTCGATCTCACTGAACAGGCCGTTGCTTCTGGCCTCCAGACGGCTGAAATCATACTGCACAATCGGCATATCCAGCCTTTCCGGCGGCACCAGGAAGCCGTTTTTGATCATGTAGCGCAGCGGCAGTTCATAGATGCAGTCACGAAACAGACTGTTGGCATCGCCACGGGTAAAACCGTGATAGTGATACTGATAAATCCAGCCTTTGCCCAGCCGGTAGGGCGTGGCGGTCAGGCCCAATAGCCGCAATTGCGGATTGGTTTTTTGCAGATGCTGAATAATCTGCTGGTACTGACTGTCGTCATCGTCGCTGATGCGGTGGCATTCGTCGATAATCAACAGCGAAAACGCACCGTCAAACAATGGCAGGTTACGCGCCACGGATTGTACGCTGCCGAATACCACCTTGCTGGCGCTGTCTTTTTGCTGCAGCCCGGCGGCAAAGATATCGGCTTCCAACCCGTAGGCGCGGTATTTGGCGTGGTTTTGCGCCACCAGTTCTTTCACATGAGCCAGCACCAATACCCGGCCACGCGCGCGCTTCGCCAACTCGGCGATCACCAGGCTTTTACCGGCTCCGGTCGGCAGCACGATCAGCGCCGGTTGTGGGTGCTGACGGAAATGTTTGATGGTGGCTTCGACCGCTTCCAGTTGGTAGGGGCGTAGAGTAAAGGCCATAAATTAACGCCGTGGGTTGAGAAGGGCCGTCAGGAACAGGTTTTGTAACATCTGATCCCACAAAAACAGTGACATTTTACTCCCCTGACGGCTAAAAAATTTCTATTATTATGCCTTCTGAGCGCCGATGGTGCGAGAAGCGTGGAAATTACCTCTGTCAGGGGGCCGTTTCCACCGCTATACTTGCGTGACAGTAATCGCTGTTTCCCCCTCTTCGAACCTGCCCTGTTGCACCTGGTGCAACGGTGGGTGTCATATTTTAGCAATACGATCAATGCGATCATAACAACGACAGGCAAAGCAGATTCAATGCGACTGGACAAGTTTTTATCTCAGCAGTTAGGTGTTAGCCGTGCGCTGGTAGCGCGTGAACTTCGGGCAAAACGCGTCACCGTAGACGGTGAAGTGGTGAAGAGCGGGGCACTGAAACTGACTCCGGAGCAGGAGGTGACGTTTGACGGCAACCCACTGCAACGCCAAAACGGCCCGCGCTATTTTATGCTCAATAAACCGCAGGGTTACGTTTGCTCCACGGACGATCCCGATCATCCGACGGTGCTGTATTTCCTCGATGAGCCGGTGGCCTACAAGCTGCACGCCGCCGGTCGCCTGGATATCGATACCACCGGCCTGGTGCTGATGACCGACGACGGCCAATGGTCGCACCGCATTACTTCACCCAAGCATCACTGTGAGAAAACCTATCTGGTGACGCTGGAGCATCCGCTGGCGGAAGATACCGCGCAGCAATTTGCCGAAGGCGTGCAGCTGCATAACGAAAAAGATCTGACCCGACCTGCGCAACTGGAACAAATTGAAGACAAGCTGGTACGCCTGACCATCAGCGAAGGGCGTTATCACCAGGTGAAACGCATGTTCGCGGCGGTCGGCAACCGGGTTCTCGAACTGCATCGTGAACGTATTGGTGCCATCGTGATGGATGAGGATCTGGCAGAGGGCGAATACCGTCCGTTGACAGAAGAAGAAATCGCCAGCGTTGGTGCTCCGCACCTGCAAGATTAATTCATTACAAGACTACGGCTGATGAAGGAGTCGTCGAACGTGTTACAGAACCGGTCATCTCACCTCGGTTTGATTTTTATTCTGGGTCTGCTTTCCATGCTGATGCCGCTGGCTATCGACATGTACCTGCCCAGCATGCCGGTGATTGCCAAACAGTTCGGCGTCGAGTCGGGCAGCGTGCAGATGACGCTCAGCGCCTATATGCTCGGCTTTGCCCTGGGGCAGTTGTTCTACGGGCCGATGTCGGACAGCATTGGCCGCAAGCCGGTGATCCTGTGGGGAACGCTGATCTTCGCCATTGCCGGTGGTGCCTGTGCGATGGCGCAGTCGATTGACCAATTGATCAATCTGCGTTTCCTGCATGGGCTGTCGGCGGCGGCGGCCAGCGTAGTGATTAATGCCCTGATGCGCGATATGTTCACCAAGGACGAGTTCTCGCGCATGATGTCGTTTGTCATCCTGGTGATGACCATTGCGCCCTTGCTGGCACCGATGATTGGTGGCGCGTTGCTGCTGTGGTTCAGTTGGCATGCGATTTTCTGGACCATGGGCGGCGCGGCGCTGATCGGTTCATTGCTGGTGGCGTTCTTTATTAAAGAGACGCTGCCGAAAGAGCGGCGGCAAAAATTCCATCTGCGTACCACGCTGGGTAACTTCGCTTCCTTGTTCCGCCATAAGCGCGTGCTGAGCTATATGCTGGCCAGCGCCTTCTCCTTCGCCGGTATGTTCTCGTTCCTCAGCGCCGGGCCCTTCGTGTATATCGAACTGAATCATGTTTCACCGCAGCACTTTGGTTACTATTTTGCGCTGAATATTGTTTTCCTGTTCCTGACCACGCTGGTTAACAGCCGTAATGTACGGCGGTTGGGCGCGATCAAAATGTTCCGTCTGGGGCTGTTTGTGCAGTTGGCGATGGGGCTGTGGTTACTGGCGGTGAGCGCTATTGGCCTGGGTTTCTGGGCGTTGGTGTTGGGCGTGGCCGTTTATCTGGGGTGTATCGCCATGATTTCCTCAAACGCCATGGCAGTGATCCTGGACGACTTCCCGCATATGGCAGGTACGGCATCCTCTCTGGCAGGTACCTTGCGTTTCAGCATCGGTGCGTTGGTGGGGGCGATACTGGCAATGGCGCCCGGCAAAAGTGCCTGGCCGATGGTTTCCTCAATGGCGCTGTGTAGCATTGTTGCGGTGTTGTTCTATCTGTATGCCAGTCGGCCACGACAAAAATCCTCGTCTGATACCCCCTAGTCTTTTCTTCCTGATCCAGGCTCAGCGTGATGTTGGGCCTGGGTGAAGTATCCCCTCCGGCCCAAGCCCGCTCTGAAACCCAATGGCAATGAAAACTTCGTTGCTAAACATAAGTGCGCTAATTAAATCCCCTGCGCACTATCTGTATTCTTTTTGTTAAAAAAATGCTCTGCCCGCTCAGACAGATAACCCGGCTATCCGTTATTTTCCTGGACTAATACCGGTGAGTAATTTGTTTTAAGGCCATTTATAGTCAATGAGTTAGCTTGTAACTCACCGCTGTGGTGCGAGGCTAAATGTTTCCTCAATGTAAAATTATGCCGAGCAATAAGTAGCCGTATTGCAAGAAAAAAGAGTTGAGATCGCGGCGGGAAAGGGTTACATATAACGCAAAAATGCGAGCTGAGTCGCAAAATGCCGTGAAATGACCCCGCAGGGCGTCACTAAAACCGCAGGACATCAGCGAGCGCAGGGAGCGAGTTAACCACTTGTGATGTTTTTTACATTTAAATAACATTCATAAGGGGCAGAGTCGAGCGTCAACGGCTATAACTTAGTTACCCTGTCAGGTAAAAAGCGTTTCATTTTTTCAAACTAGGGATTTCATGTGGAAAGTATCCAACTTTCGGTAGTGCATCGCTTGCCGCAAAGTTATCGTTGGCTATCAGGTTTTACCGGCGTCAAGGTTGAACCGATTCCGCTCAGCGGAATAGACGAAGATAACAACCTGATTGGTCTGAAACTGCTCAGTCATGAGGGTGCTGACGCCTGGCAGGTGATGCAACAGCTTAAATTGTCGTTGCAGGAGATCCAGGTCGACTGCGCCATCGTAGAGTGGGAAGGGGAACCTTGCCTGTTTGTGCATCGCTGCGATGAAAGCGCCACCATGTGTCGGCTAAAAAACGTGGGTGCCGCTATTGCCGAGCCGATGAGCGCTCAATATCCTTTCTGAATCCCGTCGCTAATCCGCCAGCTGTAACAACTGCTGGGTATAAGCGGCGGCCGGTGAGTTAAAGACTGTCTGGCAGTCACCTTGTTCAACCACTTCCCCCTGTCGCAGCACAATCACCTGATGACACAGTGAACGCACCACCTGCAAATCATGGCTGATAAACAGATAGGCCAGCCGGTGGCGCTGTTGCAGTGATTTAAGCAGCGTCAGGATTTGCGCCTGTACCGATTTATCCAGTGACGAGGTCGGTTCATCGAGGATCAGCAACTGAGGTTGTAAAATCAGCGCACGTGCGATGGCGATGCGTTGGCGCTGACCGCCGGAAAACTCGGTAGGGTAACGGTGGCGCAGGGCGGGATCCAGCCCCACCTCCTGTAGTACTTCGATCACCCGCTGTTCTCGCTGCTCAGCGCTCAGTTTCTGGTGAACTTCCAGCCCCTCGGCAATGATTTGCAGCACATTGAGCCGGGGATTAAGCGCGGAGTAAGGGTCCTGAAACACAATCTGCATCTGGCTGCGGTACGGCAGCATCTGCTTCATACTGAACTGGTGCAACGGCTGGCCTTTAAACCACATCGCCCCCCTGGCGTTAAGCAAACGCAGCAATGCCAGCCCGGTGGTGCTCTTACCGGAGCCGGACTCGCCCACCAATCCAACGCTTTCCCCGGCCTTCAACTCAAAGCTCAAATCTTTCAGCGCATAATGCTGACCCACGGTGCGGCGCAGTAAACCGCGCCTGATCGGGAAACTGACCTGCAGGTTTTCCACCTTCAGCAACGGGGCTGCGTCAGCAGGTAGCGGCAGCGGATCGCCTACGTTCTCTGCCGCCAGTAATTGTTGGGTATAGGGGTGTTGCGGCCGGCTAAACAGGTTGCTCCGGCTGCTTTGCTCAACGCATTGCCCCTGGCGCATGACCGCTACGTTATCCGCCAGGCGGCGTACAATATTCAGGTTATGGGTGATAAACAGCAGCCCCATGCCCATTTCTTGCTTCAGTTCTTTCAGCAACAGCAGAATTTGCGCCTGAATGGTGACATCGAGCGCCGTCGTGGGTTCATCGGCAATCAGTAGCTTGGGCTGGGTTAACACCGCCATGGCGATCATTACCCGCTGGCGCTCGCCGCCGGAGAGCTGATGTGGGTAGTCTTTCAACCGGCCCTTGGCGTTGCGAATACCTACGCGATCCAGACACTGAATAATCTCACTGCGTGCTGCGTCGCGCCGCATACCGCGATGCAGCGCCAGGACTTCCGCCAGCTGTTTCTCAATGGTATGCAAGGGATTGAGTGACACCATCGGCTCCTGGAAGATCATCGAAATCTGGTTGCCGCGCACCTTGCGCAGCTCAGCCTCAGGCGCATGCAGCAACGAATTGCCGTTGAACTGGATATCACCGCCGGTATAGACCACCGGTGGTGAAGGCAGCAGGCGCAACACCGACAGTGCAGTGACGCTTTTTCCCGAACCGGACTCGCCCACCAGTGCCAGCGTTTCTGCCTTTTCTATCTGCAGCGAAAGCCCACTGACGACCTGATTCAGTTGGTCACCCTGGCGGAAAGCAACGCCGAGATCCTGAATTGAAAGCAAAGGAGTGCTAGCCATATCAATGCGCCTTGCTGGGGTCAAAGGCGTCGCGTACCGCTTCGCCAATAAAAATAAGTAAAGACAGCAACACCGCCAACACCAGGAACGCGGTAATACCAAGCCACGGCGCCTGCAGGTTGTTTTTGCCCTGCAGCAGCAGCTCGCCGAGCGACGGAGAACCGATCGGCAGGCCAAAGCCCAGGAAATCGAGGGAGGTCAGGGTGGTGATGGATCCGCACAGGATAAACGGCAAGAAGGTCAGCATCGCCACCATGGCATTGGGCAGCATATGCCGATACATAATGACCCGGTCCTGCACCCCCATGGCCCGTGCGGCGCGGATGTAATCGTAGTTACGGGTGCGCAGGAACTCGGCGCGTACCACGCCCACCAGGCTCATCCAGCCAAATAAAATGGTGATGCCGAGCAGCCACCAAAAATTGGGTTGTACGATGCTCGACAGCAGAATAATCAAAAACAGCGTCGGCATCCCTGACCACACTTCAATAAAGCGCTGGCCCCATAGATCCACGCGCCCGCCGTAGTAGCCCTGCATGGCGCCGGCGCAGACGCCAATCACGCTGGAAAACAGCGTCAGCGCCAGCCCGAACAGCATCGAAATACGAAAGCCGTACAGCACGCGGGCCAGCACGTCGCTGCCGTTACTGTCGGTACCTAATAAATTTTGCTGTGAAGGGGCCGAAGGGAAGGGCACCTCGGTGGCGAAGTTGATGGTGTCGTAACTGAAGGGAATCGGTGGCCAAACTGCCCAGCCGTGGCTGTCGATCTGCTTTTTAACAAACGGATCCTGATAGTCGGTGGCGGTATTGAGCTCACCGCCGAAGGTGGTCTCGCTGTAGTCGATAATAAACGGCAGGTACAGGCGGCCCTCGTAGCGCACCAGTAGCGGCTTGTCGTTAGCGATCAGGTTGGCCCCCAGGCTGAGGATAAACAGCACCAGAAAAATCCACAGCGACCAATAGCCACGGCGGTTGCTGCAAAAACGTGCCCAACGAGCCTGATTAATCGGGCTTAAGCGATTCATTGGCGGGCCTCGAAATCAATGCGCGGATCGACCAGGGTATAGGTGATATCGCTAAGGATATTCAACAGCAGGCCAATCAGGGTGAAGATATACAACGTGCCGAACATCACCGGGTAATCGCGCTGCAGGGTGGCGTCATAACCCAGCAAGCCCAGCCCGTTGAGCGAGAACATCACCTCGATCAGTAATGAGCCGGTGAAAAACATGCTGACAAAGGTCGCCGGAAAGCCGGCGATCACCAGCAGCATGGCGTTGCGGAACACGTGGCGGTAAAGGATCTTGTTCTCGTCCAGCCCTTTGGCGCGTGCGGTGACCACATATTGTTTGCGGATCTCATCGAGGAATGAGTTTTTGGTCAGCATGGTCAGGGTGGCGAAGCCACCAATCACCGTCGCCAGCACCGGCAGCGTGATATGCCACAGGTAATCGGTGATTTTGCCATACCACGGCAGGGTATCGAAATTGCTGGAAACCAGACCGCGCAACGGGAACCAGTCGAGGTAGCTGCCACCGGCGAACAGCACAATCATCAAAATCGCGAACAGGAAGGCCGGAATGGCATAGCCAATGATAATCAGAGTGCTGCTCCAGGTATCGAAGGCGCTGCCGTTATGCACCGCTTTGCGGATCCCCAACGGGATCGACACCAGGTAGATAATCAGCGTGCTCCACAGCCCCAGCGTGACTGATACCGGCAGACTATGACCCACCAGTTGCATCACCGATGCGCCACGGAACAGACTGTCACCGAAGTCGAGGCGCATGTAGTTCCACAACATGGTGAAATAGCGCTCATGTAGCGGTTTGTCGAAGCCATAGCGTTTGGTGATCTCGGCGATCACCTCCGGATCCAGCCCGCGTGAGCCACGGTATTGGCTATCTGTCGCACTGCCAACACCAATACGTGCGTGCCCCAGGCCTTCACCGGCACCGCCACCGCCGAAGCCGCTGCTCTGGCCCATTTCGATAGTGGCAATCGCCTGGTCGACCGGGCCACCGGGAGCGATCTGCACAATAAAAAAGTTAATGGTGATGATCGCCCACAGGGTGGGGATAATCAGCAACAGTCTGCGAATCAAATAAGCCGCCATCGCAAACCCCTTATTGTTGTTGAGCCGGCAAACGCGCCGCCTTGTTGACGTCAAACCACCAGTTATCGAAACCAATCACGTAGGCCGGACGGATCGACGGCGTAGAGAATTTGTCCCAGTAGGCATAGCGGTCGTGGTTGGAATACCACATCGGCAACATATACCTGTTCCAGGTAAGTACCCGATCCAGTGCGCGGCCCAGCGGCAGCAGGGCTTTTTCGTCGCCCTGATGCGCGGCGATCTGCCTGACCAGGCTATCGACGGCCGGATCGGTGACGCCGGGAGTATTCCAGCTGGAGTTAATGTATTTGGAGTCCCAGAGCGTCTCAAGACTTGAACCAGGGAAAGGCATTGCCATATAAACCGTCGGCATCATATCGAAATCGCCGTCGCGCATGCGCTTGGTGAATTGGGATATGTCGATTTCACGGATCTGCATATCAATGCCCAGTCGTTTCAGGTTGTGCTGAAACGGCAAGACGTACTGGAAGTTGCTGCCGCTCAGCAACATCAGTTCGAAGCTGAATGGCTGGCCGGTTTTACTGTTCACCAACTTTTGGTTTTTGACCTCCCAGCCGGCCTGTTTCAGCAACTGAGTCGCTTTCAGCAGATTTTGCCGATCGTTACCGCTGCCATCAGAGGACGGTGGCTGGTAGATACTGGTGAATACCTCCGCCGGTACCTTGCCCTTTAGTGGGCCCAGCAGCGCCAGTTCGGCCGCATCCGGGTAGCCGCTGGCTGCGTAGGGGGTGTTCTGGAAATAGCTATTGGTTCGTTGGTAGGCGTTGTAATACAGCGCCTTATTCATCCAGTCGAAATCGAAAGCCAGCGTGAGCGCTTCGCGCACCCGAGGATCGGCGAACAGAGGGCGCCGCATATTGAAGGCCATCCAGCGGGTGTTTTGCGCCGACTGATTGGTTTCATCCTGTTTGATAATGTAATTGCGAGCGAAATTACCGCCCTGGTACTGAGTCGCCCAACTTTTTGGCGAACCTTCGATGCGGAAGTCGTAGGCACCGGCCTTGAAGGCCTCCAGTGCGACTTTGTCATCCAGATAGTAGTCGTAGCGGATGCTGTCGAAGTTAAAGCGGCCGCGGTTGACCGGCAGGTTGGCGGCCCAATAATCGCGTACCCGTTGATAGGTAATGTATTGGCCCAGTCGATAACTGGCGATCTTATAGGGGCCACTGCTCAGCGGTGGGGTGCTCAGTGGCTCGTTCAGCTTGTGATCTTTCCAGAAGCTCTGCGGCAAAATGGGCAGGCTGAACAACCCGAGCAACTTGTCTTTATCCGGCTGTGGAAATTCAATGCGCACCGTCAGGCGTGAAATGGCCTTGACCGATATGCCCTTATACGCCACGCGAAACTGCGGTACGCCTTCGGTCATAAACTTGGTAAAGGTAAAGGCCACGTCGGCGGCGGTAATGGGCGTACCATCGTGGAAGCGGGCGCGCGCGTTAATATCCACTTCTACCCAGCGCATGTCGGCCGGGAAGCGGGCAGACTCGGCAATCAGTGGATAGTAGCTGCCGATTTCATCGTCTGAGGTGGTGAACAGGGTATCGTACAGCGCATCGGTACGCTCGCCGGGAACGCCACGTTGTGCATAGCGGTTAAAGTTATCGTAGGTGCCAATGGCGGCCAGGCGCACATCGCCGCCCTTTGGGGCCGCCGGGTTGACGTAGTCATAATGGCTGAAATCGGTGGCGTATTTCGGCTCACCGAGCTGGGCGAAAGCGTAACTTTCATTGAGGGTTTCGGCCTGCAGGCCAAAACTCAGTGCCGAGAGCACCAGGGCAGCAAAAACGCGCACGGACATCTTGACGGTAAGCTCCTGCTGTTAAGTCGATTAAATCTGGGTCAGCATAACATTTACTGCCGCGCCGCAGAGTAAAGAAGTTAAAAGATTCAGTCCGTTAGCGCCTGATGGTCCATGACCGTATGGGCGTTGCAGAAGGCGACAAAATTGTCGATGCTCAACGGTTTGCTGTAATAGTACCCCTGCATAAAATTAACGTCCTGTTCCTGCAGGAAGCTCACCTGTTCTGCGGTTTCCACGCCCTCCGCCACGGTTTGCATTTTGAGTTTTTTGGCCAGTGAAATGACCGCGTCCAGTACCGGGGCGGTGACCGTATCCCGGCCGATGGAGTTGACGAAACCGCGGTCGATTTTCAGATAGTCCATGCTAAAGCGTTGCAGATAGATCAGTGCGCTGTGGCCGGTACCGAAGTCATCGATGGCAATTTCAATGCCTTGTTTATGCAACCAGTCGAACTCCGCCAGCGCGTTGCCTTCCTCCACCATGCCGCGCTCGGTAATTTCAAATACCAACGTGAAGTAGTTGCCCGGCAATTGCGCCAGCAGTTCGTACACGTCCTGATGGAAAGAGGGCGCACTGAGATGAGAAGGGGAGATGTTCAGACCGAGCTTGGCGCCCTGCGGCAGCGCCGTCGCCAGCCTGGGGGCGTCTTCGGCAATCAGGCGGAACAGGTGACGCGTCAGCGGCACTATCAGCCCTTCGCTTTCGGCGTAGGGAATAAACAGATCCGGCGGAATACGTCCTTCGATCGGGTGCTGCCAGCGGATGAGCGCTTCCAACCCAGCGATGGTGCCGGTTTTGGTATGAAATACCGGTTGATACTCGATAAAGAACTCGTTGCGTTTGATGCCGCGCATCAGGGCGCGCTCCGGGCTTTGGCGCAGTAACAGCATGTAGTAGCAAAGCACGCCGATCATTAAGGACAGCACCAGACTACCCAGCAGAGTCAGGCGGATATCGTTGGGCGTCAGTTTTTGGTTATAAAACATAATAACCATCGGGGTGCCGGCGATGGAAATGCGGTCGGCCTTTTCGTCCGGCAACTGGTTGACCGGCATCAGGTTCGGGCTAAAGCTGGTCAGGGCGCGATCGCCCAGAATAATGGCAATGCCCGGCGCACGTTCGGGGCTGGTGCCAAACATCTGTTGGGGCATCAGGCCGATATCCAGCGTCGCCAGTATGCCGGTATCTTCCTTGCCTGCCTGACGCAGCCAAACCGCGAACGCCGGTTTTCCCGGCACCAGTGGCGTACCCTGCTGCAATTTGAGATCCAACCGCTGGCGTTGATCAATCTCCGGATAAATATTTTTCAGCGCCAACATCATGTCGCCGGTGGCGGAAGAGCAATAGGCAAAGCCGTTTTTCACCAACATAAAGGTACGCACGCCGGCATGAAAAGCCGCCTGATAGGTAATTTCCGGTTGGCTGCTGCTACAGGGTTGTTCGGTTAGCGGCATCAACCGCTGCATGATTTGAGTCAGGTTATTAAAGGTATCGAGGGTAAATTTCTGCGTACGTTGTTCTACCGCGCGTTGATATTGCGTGCGCTGGTGGTTAATCAGCGAAAGCGTAATCCCCATAAACAGGATAAAAAATACCAGGGCCACGACACTGCTTTTAACCAAACTGCGTCGTCTGTGTGAAACGTGGCGTGCAAAAGCCCTTTTCAAGCCCATAAACCTGCCCCCTGAACACGGCGTATCAATTTGTTTTTGTTATAGAGTGACTGCCTAATATATCGCAATGACGGTGTCTCAGTCATTATTCATCGTTTATCCAACGGCTGATAATCATTTAAATCCGGCATTATCACTGTTATCCCCATTTGACGATAATAGGTGAGTTTTTCCACGTCGGCGTAGTTTCCCGCCAATAATGACGTGAAATTAAGAGGGCCATGTTGAGAATACCGCGAACCGATAATGAGGGAAGGTTGCAAGGTGTTGCGCAGCGCAAAAAAAAACGCTGCCCGGAGGCAGCGTTCTATCGCTCGTTTGGTCTTCAGGACAATCAAGGTTGCGCCGTCAGCTGCTGGTTAGCACCCGGCGGGCTTCGCGATAACGTTTATTCCAGTAGTTATCGCTCAGTTTCGAAATCATCACGCCGCTGCTGGTAGAGGCATGAACGAATTGATCGTTACCTAAATAGATGCCGACGTGGCGTCCGGTAGAACCGGCGCGGAACAGCACCAGATCGCCAGGACGCAGTTTGGTACGCAAGATTTTCTTGCCCATGTCTTCCTGTTCATAGGTTGAACGAGGTAAGTCCATGCCAAACTGTTCGCGGAAAGTACGCTGTACAAACGCTGAGCAATCGATGCCGCGCTTGGTTTCACCGCCTAAACGGTAGCGAACGCCTTTCCAGTCTGCATACTGATCCATAATTTTTGACTTAACGTCAACGTTACGGACCATTGCTTCGAATTCATCCTGAGAGGCTTGCAGTAAAAGACCATCTTTGTCATTAACTGCACGCATCTCAGTTTGTGCGTTATTCAAGTTCGAAGTGTGAGTCGTGCTACATGCGGAGAGCATTACCGCTGCGGCAATTGCAGGTACTACCCGCAAAAAATATCTCAGAAACGGTTGAGATTTGACCATTGTTATTGTTTTCCCTTGAAGTCCTTAACGACGTCAGTCGCTATCTGAAAAATGCCAAACGGAACGAGACTAATCTGCAGCTGTTTCATCGACAATCAGTTACCGCCGAAAACGTGCTGGAACGCACATTTTTAGCTGATTTGATGCTGAGTCGAGTTAAACCAGGCACAAACGCATCCGAGATTACCGTAACGGATTGGGGATTGCGAGCCTTTTTCCAGCCTTTTATATATGAATTTGTGATGTAACATAATGTAAATCTTCATATAAAAAACGCTGATGGCCCGTTGTGTTGGTTTTGCGTGAAATTAGGTGACAGAAGCGTTAACGCGGTGATGTGGGAATAAACAGCAAGCGGCGAGGAAATTATCAGGAGGCCAGCGGCCTCCTGCAGGTCATAACTGTGGGTTATAGCTACGTTGGGCGGTGCTTGCCGGGCAGCATACGGTTCAGGCGCAGGATCAGCCTATCGCTGAGTGGGGTCATCAGGCACCAACTGGCACCGACCAGCACCACCGACAGCGAACCTACGGCGATATCTGTAAACCAGTGAGCGCCAATCATCACCCGCGGCAATGAAAACACCACCGTAATCAGCAGCGCGACGGCAAACGCGCGGCGGTTAAAGTAGCGCAGCATAAAACAGGAGAAAATCATCAGCATCATGCCATGGTCGCCAGGGAAACTGTCGCTGGAGGCGTCTTTGGTCGGAATGCCGGTCAGTTCACTGACACGGTTAACATTCTCAAAGCTCAGCGACGGGCTGGGGTGCTTGACCGGAAGCAGGTGCCCAAGCTGGTTCAGCACCACGCCGGTCAGCAGCATGACAACGCCGGTTACCAGCAAACGACGGCGGCCGGCGGCGTCCTGTTGCAGATAAAAGCACAGGTACAGCAGCCCCATGGCAATCAGTGAAATCACGTCAAATGCCCGGTTATTGGTGATGGCCACCAGATGCAAAAAACCGGGGTCAGTCGCCAGATGACGATTAAAAAAGAAGAAAATCGATGAGTCCAGAGTAAACCAATAGCCGTGGTTAACCGGCAGGTACCAGGACAGAAACAGCACAATGCCCAATAAATTGAAGAAAATGATGAAGGGTAAATTGCGGCGAGTCATGGCATAACCTGTTTTAAGTCTAAAAATAAAAAGAGGCTAACGGTAAAGTTCTCAACTTAAACGAATGTTAAACAGCTTGGATTGCAGCGCGTTCCAATCCGCGTTCCCGCTGTGAATCAGTTCAATTCGGCTGTCCAGCGGCGCGACAGGACGCGTTTCGATATTGAGATCCTGCCCCTGACGGTTGATCAACAGAGTGCCTTCAGCAATGCGCACTACGCCTTTGGCGCGTTCGACCGGTGCCAGCCGTATCCACTCCATGATGCCAACGGTATCGAATACCGTGTCGGCGTCAAAGATCCAGCCACAGCTGGTAAATCCCTGGCCCTGATTGAGCGCCCGCCGCCAGCGCGAAGTTTCCGGCAGCCGCAATGCGGCCAAGCCCTGTGTTTTGCTGTGGCTATGATGATGCTGGGCATTCGGTAATTCTGTGCGATTCGTGCGAGGCAGGTCCAGCAAGGTGACATCCGCCTGGCCCTGTTGAATATGATAAAGCGGCCGCTGCAGGGAGTCCTGCTGCGCCCATTGCTGCAGGGCCAGCAGATCCTGCGGCTGATAGGTGTCGCTTTTACTGGCCAGAATAACGTCGGCCGCCGCCAGTTGATCGCGGAAGTTTTCGTTTTCTACATAGCGCGGTTCGCTGAGCTGGCGTGCGTCCAACAGGCACAGGGTGGCCTGTAGATCGATCCAGCCGGCGTAGCTGTCCTGCGTCAGCAATGACAGGATCTGTTTCGGGTGGCCCAGGCCGGTAGGTTCGATCAATAGTCGGTCGGGTTTACTCTGTTGCAGCAGCATATTCAGCCCGACCTGCATCGGCAAGCCGTTCACACAACACATACAACCGCCAGGGATCTCCTTTAACACCGCACCGCTGTCTGCCAGCAATGCGCCATCAATACCAATTTCACCAAACTCGTTTACCAGCACTGCCCAACGCTCATGTTCCGGTTTGTTAGCCAGCAAGTGACGAATGGTGGTGGTTTTACCGCTGCCGAGAAAACCGGTGATCAGGTTAGTTTTGGTCATAAATTATTCCTGATGTTAATAATGTCTACTGGTCAATAAATAAGCAACTCTGCTTTGCCTTAGCACTTGAGGTTGCTCAACCTGCGTCAGGTCACAAATTTTGCAGGTTAAGATGCGGCATTTAATCGGACAAATCCACGCCAAATGGTCAGAAAATTCTTATATAAAACCATGGATTAACCAGGGTGGTGATCTTTAGTAGCTTGTTTTCCTTTGTTAATTGCCAGATTAACCGCCAAATAATTCCCCTGACCTTGCGATTATTCTTAAGAAAATCCTCTATGGTTAAATTGGCTTAACAAAAAATGAGGTTGCCATGAATGTCTTCCGGTTATTTTTGATCGCAGGAATGTTGTTTTCATGGACGGCAGCAAGCTATGCAGGAACCACTGGCGGGGTAATTCGTTTTGTTGGCTCTATTGTGGAAAGCCCCTGTACGGTGAACATCGCTGATTCAACGGCCAATACCCAATGTTACCGTAATGGGCGGCACTATCAAGACCAACAGACGCTGTCAAAATTTGATGCTACACGCAAAGAATTGCCACTGAATTTAGGTTCGACCGAGATGAAGTGGGTAGATCAGCAGAAAAAACTTGCAGTAATGACGGTAGTTTATCGTTAAGTCGTTCGGCCATGCCGGACATCCGGCATGGCCATTTTCCCCCTGGCCTTTCAAGTCAGGGTCTGGTTTAACCGGGTATCAAGCCAACTGAGTCGAAACCCAATTCTGCACCGTTTGCCGCGCCCCGCGATCGCGCAGGGAAATATAGGCGCGGGTAACCGCCGCCACAAACGCCTCATTTGCCGGCAGTTGTTCACCAAAAACGGCTTTTAACGCCAACAGGGCTTTTACGCGTTGTTCATCGTCCGGCGTTGCGGCCACCGTCTGTTGCAGCGTTGTCAGCAGCGGATCGCGAATATCAATCGGTTGACCGGCATCATCTACGCCGCCGACATAGCGCATCCAGGCTGCCACGCCCAGCGCCAAACCGGCATAGCTGCCGCCATGCTGCAGATGCCAACGAACCGAATCCAGCATCCGCTGTGGCAATTTTTGTGTGCCATCCATGGCGATTTGCCAGGTGCGATGTTGCAGCGCCGGATTGCTGTAGCGTTCAATCAACTGCGCGGCATAGGCGGCCAGATCGATACCGCTGACGCTGAGCGTCGGTGCCTGCTCGGCCAGCATCAGGTGGTGTGCCGCTTGGCGATAAGACTCGTCGGCCATACAGTCGTTTATATACTGATACCCCCCCAGATAACCCAGGTAGGCCAGGAAGGAATGACTGCCGTTCAGCATACGCAGCTTCATTTGTTCAAAAGGCAGTACGTCATTTACCAACTGCGCACCGGCCAGTTCCCAGGCCGGACGGCCTGCGACAAAATTATCTTCCACCACCCATTGGATAAAGGGCTCGCAGGCGATGGCGCATTCATCACGTACGCCGCCCAGTGCGGCAGCCACTTCGTCGAGCGTTTCCGCGGTGGCGGCTGGAACAATGCGGTCGACCATAGTACTGGGGAAACTGACCTGCTGGGCAATCCAATCTGCCAGGGCGCCGTCACGCGCCTGCGCCAGACCGATGATGGCGTTGCGCAGTACATGGCCGTTTTCGGGAATATTATCGCAAGAGAGCAGGGTAAAGGCGGGCAGACCGCGTTCCAGGCGCAGGCGCAGGGCTTCGACCAGAATGCCGGGTACCGTAATGGGTTGCGCGGGGTTGGCAAGATCGGCGCGGATCCCCTGGTGTTGCAGATCCAGTTTCCCGCTACCGGGTTCGATGCAGTAGCCTTTTTCGGTGATGGTCATTGAGACGATGGCTACCTGCGGTTCCGCCAGTTTTTCCAGCACGGCACCGCTCCCTTCCAGTTTGCGGTGTACGCTTTCATGCACGGCACCGATCACTATCGCCTGATCCCCCTCAGCGCCTTTTTCCAGCACGCTATAAAGATGGTCTTGCTGACGCAGCGTCTGGAACAGAATGTCGCCACCGAACAGGCTGATCTCACAAATCCCCCAGTCTCCCCCCTGGCGGTTCAATACCCGGTCGGTCAGCAGTGCCTGATGGGCGCGGTGAAAGGCCCCGAATCCAATGTGCACCATGCGGCTTTGTAATGTGCTGCGGTCATAGCGCGGTTGCTGGACAGCGTCGGGAAGCGGTGAGTTGGCGATAGTCTTCATGCATGGCTCCAAGCTGGGTAAAAGGTGCTGGCCGGGAACTTTTAAAAAGTTAGCAGACCAGTTTTGCGAATAGAAAACGGCGTGGCGCTTACCTTTTTCGCATGAGTTCTCTGCCGCCAGTGTAAGGCTGGAAGGGGGCTAATAACATTGCCAAACCCAAAATAAGCCAGAACCGTGAAGTGGATCAACCAATCAGGGTTTCGCTTTTGACAGACAGGTGCGAAAGAGTAAGGTGAAAGATAACCGATATCTATTTAAATTTGGTATAACAAGATTGTCAGAACGGTACAATCTTGATCACCACCACAATACTGGGCGATTTTTACAAGGATAAATAATGGAACAAACATGGCGTTGGTATGGGCCGAACGATCCTGTCTCTCTTGACGATGTGCGCCAGGCCGGCGCCACTGGCGTAGTCACCGCCTTGCACCATATCCCGAATGGCGAGGTGTGGCCGATCGAAGAGATCAAGGCTCGTCAGGCGTTGTTGGCGGAGAAAGGGTTGGTGTGGTCGGTGGTGGAAAGCATCCCGGTACATGAAGAAATCAAAACCCACAGCGGTAATTACCAACAGCACATCGCCCATTACCAGCAATCGTTGCGTAACCTGGCGGCCTGCGGTATCGACACCGTGTGCTACAACTTTATGCCGATCCTCGACTGGACGCGTACCGACCTGGAGTATTTGCTGCCCGACGGGTCAAAGGCGTTACGTTTTGATCAAATCGCCTTTGCGGCCTTTGATTTGCATATTTTGCAACGTGCAGGGGCAGAGCAGGATTACACGCAGGAAGAGCAACAGCAGGCCGCCGCGCGCTTTGCTGCCATGAGCGAGGCGGATATCGCCAAATTGACCGGTAATATCATCGCCGGGCTACCGGGGGCTGAAGAGGGGTATACGCTTGATCAGTTCCGCGCCCGTCTGGCGGAGTACGACGCCATCGACAAGGCGCAGCTGCGTGAGAATATGGCGGTGTTTCTGCGCGCCATTGTGCCGGTAGCGGAAGAGGTCGGCGTGCGGCTGGCGGTACACCCGGACGATCCACCACGGCCGCTCCTGGGTCTGCCACGCATTGTCTCGACCATTGAAGATATGCAGTGGTTCAAGCAGACGGTCGACAGCCTGCATAACGGTTTCACCATGTGTACCGGCTCCTATGGAGTACGTGAGGATAACGATCTGGTGCGGATGATTGAAACCTTCGGCGATCGCATCCATTTCACCCATCTGCGCGCAACCTGCCGTGAAGATAACCCAAAAAGTTTCCATGAGGGCGCGCACCTGCAAGGCGACGTCGACATGGTGGCGGTGATTGAGGCGATCCTCAGCGAGGAGCAGCGGCGTCATCAGGCGGGTGATACCCGGCCGATACCGATGCGTCCCGATCATGGGCATCAGATGCTGGATGACTTGAAGAAAAAAACCAATCCGGGTTATTCGGCAATTGGTCGTTTGAAAGGGCTGGCGGAACTGCGCGGTGTCGAGCTGGCGCTCAAACGCCGTTTCTTCCCTGAATTGCCGTAGCGTTAAAATCAACAGGGGCCATAATCGGCCCCTGAATTTGATGACAAAGTTGTCTTTGAATCCGAGATACCCGGGCCTAGCGCACCGAGGGGCGCTCCGGCGGGCAAGCCGCTACGACCCCTTCGGCACGCTCTCCCTAATAACGGGCTTTGTCAGCAGTCTGAAGGGCCATAATTTCAACTAGTCGGCGCGGCTCATATAGCGGCGTTCGGCAATATGAATGCGGATTTTGTCACCGGCGCTGAGGTATTCCGGCACCTGAATGGTCAGGCCGGTCGCCATGGTAGCCGGCTTGTTACGGGCACTGGCGGAGGCACCTTTGATGCCCGGCGCGGTGTCGACAATTTCCATATCCACGGTTTGTGGCAGTTCCAGCGCCAGCACCTGGCCTTCCAGCGTCAGCACCTGCATGCCTGGCAGACCGGCTTCAGGAATGAACAGCAGTTCGTCTTCGATCTGGTCTTTCTTGAAGATGTAAGGGGTGTAATCCTCGTCATCCATAAACACGTATTCTTCGCCGTCGATGTAAGAGAAATTCACCTTACGGCGGGACAGGCTAATGGTGTCCAGAATATCGTCGCCCTTGAAACGCTCTTCTACCTTCAGCCCGGTGCGGACGTCAGAGAAACGCATTTTGTATAAGGTGCTGGCACCGCGTGCGCTTGGGCTTTGTACATCAATGTCTCTCACCAGCAGCAGTTTGCCGTTGTAGCTGATCGCCATGCCACGCTTAATTTCGTTAGCCTTTGCCATATAAAATAACCTGCAATAAAGAGTTTTTGGGAAGTTGCGACAAGTTACTCGCGCCGATGATTTCAGGCAAGCAGATCAAGCAAAAACAGTGGCGGAAAAAGGGATGGCGAGCGCCATCCCCTGCGGTATTACTTGAAGACCGGCAACAGACCCAGCAATGCCAGCACGTGTGCGACGGCGTTGATCACCCCGAACAGAATGATAAACAGGATCATCCCCCGGCCACCGGGAGCGCGATATTGCGCCTGGGCAAAGCGACGGCGACTGGCGCGTGCCATCATGGCCGGTACGATCACCGCCCAAACGGTGGCCGCCAGCCCGGCGAAGCCGATGGCGTACAGGAAGCCGTTCGGGAACAGCAGGGCGGCTATGGTCGGTGGTGCAAAGGTCACCAACGCGGTTTTACTGCGCCCGGTGGTGTCATCACTGAATTTGAAGAAGTCAGCCAAATAATCAAACAGGCCCAGCGAAACCCCAAGGAACGAACTGGCCAGTGCCATATAAGAGAAGGCGTTCAGCAGTTGGCCAACGGTCTGGCTGCTGGAAACGTTGCCCATTTGTTTCAGCAGGCTGCCGATATTGCCGCCTTCGGCAATCACCTGGCGGAAGGCATCGCGGGCGATATTGCCCTGAATCACATACTGCCACAGGATATAGATCGCCAGCGCCAGCAGCGTGCCGTACACCAGGCTGCGCACCACGGCACCGCTGTCCTTGTGATAATACTTCACCAGTCCCGGCACATTGCCGTGATAGCCGAACGAGGTCAGCAGATAAGGCAGCGCCGCCAGGGCGTAAGGCAGATAGCTGGCCTGGCTGTCGCCCCGGTTGAACAGCACTGCCGGTTGCACATGAGTGAACATATCGCCCACCGACATCACAAAGGTGATCACCATACCGCCGATCAAAATGGTGCTCAGACGATCGACCGCGCGGGTGGACAACCAAACGATAAACGCCACCACAATGGCAAACACCAGCCCGGCGGTGGTCTGCCCGACGCCGACGATGCCTTCCAGCGTGTGGGCGATAATTGAGCCGCCGGCGGAAATATAGGCATAAGTCAGAATGTACAGCACAAAGGCGATGGAAATGCCGTTAATGGCGTTCCAGCTTTTACCCAGCAGATCCTTGACGATGGTATTGAAGCTGGCACCGCTTGGGTAATGCAGAGCAGCTTCGAGGATCATCAGGCCAGAGATCAGCATACAGGCCCAGGTATAAATCAGCAGCGCGACCGAGCCGCTGAACCACACGCCAGAAGTCACAATAGGAATGGAGAACATACCGGCGCCGACGGCGGTGCCTGCAATGATCATCGCGCCGCCAAGGACCGAAGGGCGGGAAAGCTTCTGGATGGTGTCCGCGGACATTTTTGCTCCTGAGTGGCCATGGCGGCCGTAAGTTCTTTTGTACTAGCTCAATGGTACAGGTGCGGTCGACGCATGTAAAGCCGTGAAGGTGCTTGTTTCATGCATTAATCGGTGTGAATAGGGCGATTTTAGGCGTGTTTTAGCCCGGCATGAATGCAAACGTTTAGCGGTTATAAGGGCGCGATGTAAAGATTGTTGGGCAAAGCCGGATTCTGCTGGCGGCGGATGAGCGCTACTGATATTGTCGCGCTTCACTTCTGCCAGCCCACCGAGAGACTCGCTGATGGACTGCCGTGCCGACTGTGGCGCCTGTTGTATTGCGCCTTCAATATCCAGCCCGATCCCCGGCATGCCCAATGGCAAGCCTGCCAACACCCGCTGCATTCATCTGAGCGAGCAGCTACGCTGTGGTCTGTTTCACTCGCCATTGCGGCCCAAAGTCTGTGGCAGCCTGCAGGCCAGCCGCGAAATGTGCCACGACCACCGTGACGACGCGCTAATCTATTTGGCCAAGCTGGAAGTGGATACGGCCCCCTAAGCCTGTTTTACACGTCTTTAAGCTTCCACAAGCACAGCACTGCGCCAACAACCATCGCCAGTGCGGAATAAAACACCGCGTGATAACTCCAGACTTCCGCCACTACGCCAGCGATGGAACCGGCTAAAATCCAACCCACGCGAGTGGTGTTGGTAAACAGGGTGGTGGCAGCACCGGCCTGCCCAGGCATCAAATCCTGAAAATAGAGCATACCGATCCCCGCCAGTACGCCGATAAACGCCGCGTTAAGCAGTTGCAGGGCGATCAGTGGCCAGGTGCCGGTGATAAACAGCAGACCGAAGTAAAACAGCAGGCCCGCCACCACCGCCCAACGCATTAAAAAGCGCTTGCCGAAGCGTTTCGCCACCATGCCGGCAATCAGCATGGTCGGTATCTCCAGCCCGGCCGCCGTACCCATTAATATCCCGGCCAGCCTTTCCGGCAGATGCAGCTCATGCACCATATACAGCGGCATATTGATCAGATACATGCTGTTGGCGGTCCACATAAAGGTGCAGGCCATAAACAGCAGCAGCGTATCGCGACGGTTTTGTCGTGGGGCCTCCAGTGTGGTGCTGGCCGCCATCGGTGTTTTGCGCATCGAGGGCAGCATTTTCCACACCAGCACGCCACACAGGATGAACGCCGCCGCGGCGGCCAGATACATCACTTTAAAACCGAACCCCAGGGCCAGTGCAAAGGCGATGGGCGGCCCGATTACCCAGGCGAGGGAAACCTGCGCCCGCAGGATTGAACTGAACATGACGGCTTCGCGACCGGTGCGATCGGCGTGTTCGCGCGCCAGGGCGAACATCTGCGGGTTAGCGGTGGAACCGAAGCTGGTCAACATCACGCCGACCGCCAGTAACAGGTAATAATTGCGGTTCCAGGCGAACAGCACGCAGCCTAGCGCGCCCAGCATGCAGCAGAGGAAAATCAGCGTTTTGCGATCGCCTTTTTGATCCGAACGGCGAGCGAGAAACTGGCTGACCAGAATGCCAATCACCGCGCTACCGGTGAAAAACAGCCCAACCATCGAGGGGCGCACCTTCACTTCCGTCGCCAGGAACAGGCTCAACGTAGGGGTCTGTAGCGCCCCGGCAATACCGGTGAGAAACGCCACCACTAAAAAAGCCAGTGAAGTGAGGTCGGGCGAGCGTCGCGTTGCCGCAGATGATGTAGACATAGAGGTCAGAAAATAGCCGTCAATGAGGGATCCGGCGCATAATACGCCCATTTATTTGTAAAAAAAAGAAATGAACCGAAACCGGTTTCATTCCTTTTACTGGCAAAGTTTTTTTCCGGTATAAGGGCATAAAAAAGGGCGATGTCACCATCGCCCCGGTATTACGCTATAACCCGTTACGCGCCGGCAGGCACGTCGTGCGCGGTGTTTTTCAGCACCTCACCCTGATACTTCTCGATCTGCAACTGGGCCATCTGCCCACAGTTCCCCTGCGCCAGGCTGGAGGAGCCGACGTCGAAGGTCAGGCAGTTGACGTTGCCGTTCTTGCACAGCGAGCCAGGCTGAGAAGGATCGGCCGGATCGAACCAGGCCCCTTCGCTGATCCGTACCACGCCAGGGCGCACGTCTTCACTGACGACTGCACCGACCAGGATCTGGCCGCGATCGTTAAAGGCGCGCACCAGATCGCCGCTGGCGATACCGCGTGACTTGGCGTCCTGCGGATGGATCACAATCGCTTCCCGGTCTGCTACCGCATACTTTTTACGCAGCGGCGTATTGTCGAGCTGCGAGTGCAGACGGTTGATCGGGTGCGCGGTGTTCAGCGACAGCGGATATTTAACCGCCTCTGGCCCGCGATACCATTCATGCGGCGGCATCCAGGTCGGAATGCCCGGGCAATCCTGATACTTCATTTTGGCAATGGCGTCGGAGTAGATCTCGATCTTACCGGATGGCGTACCCAACGGATTGAGTAGCGGGTTTTCGCGATAGTCGGCGAAACGTACCCATTGGGTATTGGCCTCGGGCACCGGGAAACGCACATAGTTGTTGGATGCCCAGAACATGTCGAACGGCGGCAGGGCCACCCGGGCGGCGCGCGCTTGGGTTTTCATGTCGTCGTACATGCCTTTGAGCCACTGAGTCTCATCTTTGCCTTCGGTAAAGGCATCCTGCACACCCAGCTTGGCCGCCATGGCCGCGAAGATATCGAAATCGCTGCGCGACTCATGCTGCGGCTCCACGCACTGATGCATTGGGAACACATACAGTTGCGAGTAGTCGCCGCCCATTTCCAGATCGTTACGTTCATAGCTGGTGGTGGCCGGCAGCACGATATCGGCGTGTTTGGCGGTGGCGGTCCAGTAAGGTTCGTTCACCACGATGGTGTCCGGCCGTTGCCAGGCCTTGACCAGATTGTTGGTGTCCTGGTGCTGGTGGAAGGTGTTGCCACCGGCCACATACACCATTTTCACTTCGGGGTAGGTGACCTGTGTGCCGTTGAAATTAATGGTCTTGCCCGGATTGCTCAGACATTCGGCGATGCGTGCCACCGGGATCGGGGCCGGTGAGTTCTTCGGCGCATTACCGGCAGAAATACCGGAAATGATGCCGCCTTTCGCCGTCGGGCTACCGCCGGAAGAGTAGTGATAGCTGAAGCCGAAGCCGCCGCCCGGCAGGCCAATTTGGCCGAGCATCGCCGCCACGGTGACCAACAGCCAGTGCTGCTGCTCGCCATGATGCTGACGTTGAATACCCCAACCGCCCATGATCATGGTGCGATTTTTCGCCATGTCGCGTGCCAGTTGGCGCAATACGTCGGCATCGACGCCGCAAACATCGGCGGCCCATTCGGCAGTTTTCGGCGTGCCATCTGTTTCGCCCAGCAGATAAGCCTGGAACTTGTCGAAGCCGGCGGTGTAGGTTTTCAGGAAGTCCGGGTTATGCAGTTTCTCTGTCAGCAGCGTGTGAGCGATGCCGATCAACATGGCGCCATCGGTATAAGGGCGTGGAGCGATCCACTGCGCATCGATAAATTTGGCGCTGTCGTTATGCACCGGGTCGATGCTGATCACGCGGGTGCCTTTCTTCTTCAGCGCCTCAAAGCCGGTCTGGCCGTAGTGGTCCGGCACGTTCCAGCTGTTTTTCAGCGTGATCATCGGGTTACAGCCCCACAATACCACCAGTTGGCTGTTTTCAATCACGTTCGGCCAGGCGGTTTGCTGTTCGTAAACCTCCATGGAGCCGACCACGTGTGACATGATCACCTGTGCGGCACCGGTGGAATAGTCACCGGCATAACCGAGGAAGCCACCGGTCAGATTCATCAGGCGTTGCAGCAGCGTGCGGCTGTTATGCAGCATGCCGACGCTCTTCCAGCCATAGGAACCGGCATAGATTGACTGCGGGCCGTGATCTTTTTGCAGACGGGTGATCTCGCCACAAACCAGTTCAATCGCCTTGTCCCAGCTGACGCGTACCCATTCGTCGCGGCCGCGCAGCTCGGTATGGCTGCCAGGCCCGCCTTCCAGCCAGCTTTTACGCACCATCGGATATTTGATGCGGTTTTCGGCATGTACCTGGTAGGGCGCCATGGTGATCAGTTCGTTCGGGTAAGGATCGTCCTTGACCGGCTGCACTCCGACCATTTTGCCGTCCTGCACTATGGCTTCAAAAGCGCCCCAGTGTGCGCCGGTCAGAATGCCTTTTTGCGCCTGACGCAGCACCACAAATTGTGGCAGCGCCTGGCTGATGGCCTGCGCCAGCGCTGACTTGGGCCACAGGCCTGCCAGCAACGGGGCGGCGGCCAATGCGGTAGCACCGGTCAGGAAGCGGCGGCGGCTCATTTTTAACGCTTGTTGCTGATATTTGCTCATTTCGCTTCTCCCTTAAAGCTTGGCAGGTTTGGTTGGCTGCATGTCACTGGCGTGTTTCTGCACGTATTGTGTCAGAACGCGCAGTTGTTCCTGCGTCAGCGAGGTGCGTGGAGCCATGCCTTTAATTACGCCGATCCACTGGTTGGCGTTGAAGCGATCTAGGGCGGTCAGGCCGTGACAGCCGGTGCAGTTGGCCGACATCATATCTGCGGTGTAACGCCAGATTTTTTGCTGATCGTCGATCAGTTGTTTGCGTGGCAGCCAGACCTGCAGGGAAACCTGGTGCCATACCAGGCCGGTTTCGGCATCGGTCATGGTGGTGCCGGTTTTCAGCAGTTTGCGAGCGTCTTCACCCAGCAGCACGCTAAGGATACGTTTGCCCTGTGCGGCATAGAACACCTCACTGACGCCGTCCTGCTGCCAGCCGGTGACGTTGGCCAGCACCTTGTCGCCTTCCTGTTTCACCACCTGAACTTCGGTGGATGGCATCAGGTTGCCGGCGTTGTGGCTGTCGTCCGGTTTCAGGAAGAAAGGTTCAGTGGCAATGGTGTACAGCGTGGTGGCGGTAGGTGAGGTTTCAGCCGCGGCCTTCGCCAGTTCGGCTGCACCGGCCTGGGCGGCACCGCTCATGTCCGGCAGAATGTGCGCGACTCCTTTATGGCAATCGATACAGGTTTCGCCCTGCTTGATAGCCACCGGATGCTGAATGCGTGCTTCAGGCCGTTGGGCGGTGATGTCCATGGCATCAAAGCTGTGGCATGAACGGCAGGTGGCGGAATCGCTTTCTTTCAGCGTTTTCCAGACCGACTGGGCCATGGCCAGCTTATGCGCCTCATATTTTTCTGGCGTATCGATAGTGCCCACCATCTCGCCATAAATATCTTTTACCGCGCGGATCTTGGTCCACAGGTAATCGAGCGGTTCGTGTGGGACGTGGCAGTCGGCGCATTCAGCGCGGATGCCCTTGGTATTCTGGAAGTGAATGCTGCCCTGATATTCGGCCAGCGGTTGTTGCATGGTATGACAGGACACACAGAAGGCGGTGTCGCTGGTTTTGTGGAATACCGTGGCGGTACCCGCCAATAATGCTGCTCCGAGGATAATCCCCAACAGCAAAAGCCACAGCCATCCCCAGCGGTGCTTTCTTATCAAGCCAGTGAATTTATTGGTCATATTGAACCCACTTATAATTATGAAATACCAAGGAAAACCTTGCCAAAAAAAGTGCCGGCCGAGCGCCGACATACTTGAGGAAGTATAGGTAACATTAGCAATGACATCTAATACTATAGGGTTATTTTTAGCAGAAAAATGGCCATTTGAGGGATTTTACAGCGTTATATTCTGGTTTATATAACGCATTTTTTATGTGTCTTTATCAGCCCATGATTCAGATCACGGACAGATATAAAAAATACTGAACGAAAAGGCTATTTCGGCGGCTGGTAGGCCTGGCCTGTTTGCCAGAGGTTAATGGCGTTACGGCTGGCTTCGAAGTGGGGTTCCGGTAACTTATTCGGAGAGCACCAACGCCATTCTGCACATTTTTCCGGTTCTTTGAGTTCTGGGGTGCCACCGGGATGCTGCGTCAGTAAACAGACGGATATCGTATGCTTTCCCTCGGCGCGCCAGGTTTGCAGATTATTGCTGATACCGATAAAAGTGGGTGGGGCGATGGTCAGCCCGGTTTCTTCGGCAATCTCACGCTGAGCGCACTGTTCAAAGGTTTCACCGGCATCCAGATGCCCGCCGGGAATCGACCAGAAAGGCGCGTGCTGACCGCAGCGTTTCCCCAGTAATATTTCCCCTTGTGCATTTACGATGATCACCCCTACGCCCGCCACTACAGTCATGCTTGTCTCCGTCAGCAAAATTTCAGCTTAGTATGTCATTTTAGCGCCGCGACGGATAACCCTTCGGGAAAAGTGTGCGTGAGGTCAAAAATCTATCACATCAATTTTGAGAAAACTTGCTTTCAGCCGGTGCTGCTCACACACTCCTTGAAACGTTTCAGCGTTATGGGCGCGATGATTCCGTACCGATAACGCTCCTTTTTCCCAATAAAGCTGAAACGATTCAATTCAGCAGGAGAGGAAAATCATGTTCCAGTTGTCACCGCAAGATATTCACCTGGGCGCAACTGCCGGCAGCAAGCAGGCAGCCATCCAGCAGGTTGCCGCCGCACTGACCGAAGCCGGCTGCGTCAGCGCCGCCTATGTGGACGGCATGCTGCAGCGCGAGCTGCAAACCTCCACCTATTTGGGTAACGGCATCGCCATCCCGCACGGCACTACCGATACCCGTGAACTGGTGCTGAATACCGGCGTACAGGTATTCCAGTTCCCGCAGGGCATTGAGTGGGGCGAAGGCCAAACCGCCTTTGTGGTGATCGGCATTGCCGCCCGCTCCGACGAACACCTGGCGCTGTTACGCCAGCTGACACACGTGCTGAGCGACGACAGCGTAGCCGAACAGTTGGCGAAAACCACCTCGACAGAAGAGCTGCGCAGCCTGCTGATGGGCGAAAAGCTGACGGCAGAATTCAAATTCGACGCTTCTCTGATCGCGCTCGATGTGGCCGCCGACAGCCTGATGACGCTGCAGGCACTGAATGCCGGCCGTTTGCAGAAGATCGGTGCGGTCAACGCCCAGTTCGTCAGCGACGTCATTACCCGCAAGCCACTGAATTTGGGGCAGGGTATTTGGCTGAGCGACAGCACCGAAGGCAATCTGACCAGCGCGGCCACCTTGAGCCGTCCGGTGCAGGCGTTTGACGAAGACGGCGAGAAAGTTGCGCTGCTGCTGACATTGTCAGTGGCTGACCAGCAACC
This sequence comes from Serratia sp. BIGb0163, assembly GCF_024809935.1. Lineage (NCBI taxonomy): Bacteria > Pseudomonadati > Pseudomonadota > Gammaproteobacteria > Enterobacterales > Yersiniaceae > Serratia > Serratia sp. BIGb0163. The sequence goes on along the minus strand of NZ_JANUDZ010000005.1, from coordinate 71,170 downwards.
GCTGGCGGTGCTGAATTACCTGAGTGACCTGCTGTTGGCGAATAAAGCTGAACGCTTGCTGAACGCCGATGCCGTCACCCTGCTGGCATTGCTGACCAGTGAAGTAGAAGAAGAAAATACCACCCTGAGTGCCGAGTACGTCATTCGTAACGAACACGGCCTGCATGCCCGTCCGGGGACGGCGCTGGTCAACGTAATCAAGAAGTTCGAGAGCGAAATTACCGTCACCAATCTGGATGGCAGTGGCAAACCGGCCAACGGACGCAGCCTGATGAAGGTCGTGGCGTTGGGCGTGAAAAAAGGACATCACCTGCGCTTTACCGCCAAGGGTGAAGATGCTGAAACGGCGCTGAAGGCGATCGGTGAGGCCATTAACGAAGGACTGGGCGAGGGCGCAGCATGAGCAGAAGAGTAGCAACAATTACCCTGAATCCGGCTTACGATCTGGTGGGTTTTTGCCCGGAGATCGAGCGCGGTGAAGTTAATCTGGTCAAAACCGCCGGTCTGCACGCCGCCGGAAAAGGCATTAACGTCGCCAAGGTGCTGAAAGATTTGGGCATTGATGTCACTGTGGGCGGTTTCCTGGGCAAAGATAACCAGGATGGCTTCCAGCTGCTGTTCAGCGATCTGGGCATTGCCAACCGCTTCCAGGTGGTACCGGGCCGCACCCGCATTAACGTCAAGCTGACGGAAAAAGACGGTGAAGTGACAGATTTCAACTTCTCCGGCTTTGAGGTGAGCGGTCAGGATTGGGAACGTTTCGTGACCGACTCCCTGAGCTGGCTCGGCCAGTTCGATATGGTGGCAGTGAGCGGTAGTCTGCCGGCGGGGGTTGATCCCGATGCCTTTACCGACTGGATGATCCGCCTGCGCGCTCAGTGCCCGTGCATCATTTTCGACAGCAGCCGTGAAGCCCTGGTTGCCGGCTTGAAAGCCGCGCCATGGTTGGTGAAACCCAATCGTCGCGAGCTGGAAATCTGGGCCGGTCGTCCATTGCCACAGTTGGCTGACGTGGTTGAGGCCGCACATGCGCTGCGCGATCAGGGCATTGCTCACGTGGTGATTTCTCTCGGTGCCGAAGGGGCGCTGTGGGTCAATGCTTCCGGCGCCTGGATCGCCAAGCCACCGGCCTGCGAAGTGGTTAGTACCGTCGGTGCCGGCGACTCGATGGTCGGCGGCCTGATTTATGGCCTGCTGATGCGCGAATCCAGTGAACATACTTTGCGTTTGGCTACCGCCGTAGCTGCGCTGGCCGTCAGCCAGAGCAACGTTGGCGTGACCGACCGTCCACAGTTGGCCGCGATGATGGTGCGTGTCGACCTGAAACCTTTTAATCAATAGCGGGAGGCAGAATGAAAACACTGCTGATGATAGACAGTTCGCTGGGGCAGGCGCGTGGTCACCTGGCGAAACGCATGCTCGGCGCTGCTGCAGCGAAGGCCGGCCTGACGCTGGTGGAGTCCCCGGATGAGGCTGAACTGGTGGTGGTGGCGGGGCAATCTGCGCCTGCTGACGCCGTGCTGAACGGCAAGCGGGTTTATGTGGGGGATGTGGAGCACGCGGTGCGTGAGCCGGAAGCCTTCCTGACGCAGGCTATCGCCGAGGCAAAAACCTGGCAGGCACCGGCAACGGCTGAACCGGTCAAAGCGGCGGGTCAAAAACGCATTGTGGCGATCACCGCTTGTCCAACCGGTGTGGCGCATACCTTTATGGCGGCCGAGGCGATTGAGAGCGAAGCCAAAAAACGCGGCTGGTGGGTAAAGGTTGAAACCCGCGGTTCCGTGGGTGCCGGTAATGCGATTACGCCAGAAGAAGTGGCGGCGGCGGATCTGGTGATCGTGGCGGCCGATATCGAAGTGGATCTGGAGAAATTTGCCGGCAAGCCAATGTATCGCACCTCTACCGGGCTGGCGTTAAAGAAAACCGCGCAGGAACTGGACAAGGCGCAGGCCGAAGCCGAGATTTTCCAGCCGCAGAAAAGTGGTGCTCCGGCTGCGGCCGGCAAGAAGAAAGAGAGTGCCGGGCCTTATCGGCATCTGTTGACCGGCGTGTCTTATATGCTGCCAATGGTGGTGGCGGGCGGTCTGTGTATCGCACTGTCGTTCGTATTCGGTATCAAGGCGTTCGAAGTCAAAGGCACGCTGGCGGCGGCACTGATGCAGATCGGTGGGGGTTCGGCCTTTGCACTGATGGTGCCGGTGCTGGCTGGTTTTATTGCTTTCTCAATTGCTGACCGTCCGGGCCTGACGCCGGGGTTGATTGGTGGCATGTTGGCAGTAAGCACTGGAGCCGGTTTCCTCGGCGGTATCATTGCCGGTTTCCTGGCGGGTTATGTCGCCAAATTTATCAGCACTAAACTGCGTTTGCCGCAGAGTATGGAAGCGCTGAAGCCGATCCTGATCATTCCGCTGGTTGCCAGCCTGATCGTGGGTCTGATCATGATCTTCATCGTCGGTACGCCGGTGGCGAAAATCATGGAAGGTCTGACCCATTGGTTGCAGTCACTGGGTACCGCTAACGCGGTGCTGCTGGGCGCAATCCTCGGTGCCATGATGTGTACCGATATGGGTGGCCCGGTCAACAAGGCGGCCTATGCTTTTGGCGTGGCGTTGCTGAGTTCTTCGGTGTATGCGCCGATGGCGGCGATTATGGCTGCCGGTATGGTGCCACCGCTGGCGATGGGGTTGGCAACGCTGCTGGCGCGTCGCAAGTTCGACAAGTCACAACAGGAAGGCGGGAAAGCGGCGCTGGTGTTGGGCCTGTGCTTTATCTCCGAAGGCGCGATCCCGTTCGCTGCCCGTGACCCGATGCGCGTGCTGCCATGCTGCATCGCTGGTGGCGCGCTGACCGGTGCGCTGTCCATGGCGTTTGGTGCCAAACTGATGGCGCCGCACGGCGGGTTGTTCGTGCTGCTGATCCCGGGCGCAATCACTCCGGTACTGCTGTATCTGGTGGCGATTATCGCCGGTACGCTCTTGGCTGGCGTGTCTTACGCGCTGCTGAAACGTGCTGACGTCCCGGCGGCCAGCGTGGCTTAAGATTAGCGTTGGTAATAAAAAAACCGGAGTCCAGACTCTAATGCTTGTAAGTTAAGGTGATATTGTTCCCTCTCCTTTGGGAGAGGGTTAGGGTGAGGGGATACATACTAACGCGAAAGCCCCTCACCCCGGCCCTCTCCCTCGGGAGAGGGGGACGCCCACTTAAACAACGTCGTACCTTCTTATTCAGAACTTTGCTTAACTGACCGGCATTAGAGTCCAGGCTCCGGTTTTTTATTGCGACAACTACTGCTGCGCCTTCAGCCAGGCGATCTCTTCCGCCCAGATATCCGGGTTCACCGTTTCCAGGATCAGCGGGATATTGTCGAAGCGCGGGTCGCGCATGATGTAGCTGAACACCGTTTTACCGATGTTGCCCTCACCCAGACTGTGGTGACGGTCAACGCGACTGCCGAATTCGCTTTTGGCGTCGTTCAGGTGCATACCGCGCAAATAGTTGAAGCCCACCACCTCACCGAGTTCCTTAAAGGTCTGTTCGCAGGTTTCCTCGGTACGCAGATCGTAACCGGCGGCAAAAGCGTGACAGGTGTCGATGCAGACGCCGACGCGGCTTTTGTCTTCCACGCCGTCGATGATCGCCGCCAAATGTTCAAACTTAAAGCCCAGATTACTGCCCTGACCGGCGGTATTTTCGATCACCGCTGTCACACCGCTGGTTTTATCCAGCACCAGGTTGATGGATTCAGCGATGCGTGCCAGGCATTTGTCTTCGTCAATTTGCATCAGATGGCTGCCAGGGTGGAAATTCAGCAGCGTCAGCCCCAGTTGCTCACAACGCTGCATCTCATCAAGAAAGGCTTCGCGGGATTTTTCCAATGCCTCGGTCACCGGGTGGCCGAGATTAATCAGGTAGCTGTCGTGCGGCAGGATCTGTCCTGGGCCGTAACCGTACTGCGCGCAGGCGCTCTTGAATTTATCAATCACATCGGCAGGCAGCGGGGCGGCCTTCCATTGACGCTGATTTTTAGTGAACAGGGCGAATGCGGTCGCCTCTAATTCGTGCGCGCGGATAACCGCTTGATCCACGCCGCCTGACGCGCTGACATGTGCACCGACAAACTTCATTTTCATTCTCCTGTGTAATCGGCGTCATTATGGCATTGATAGCGGAAGGATTGAATGGCTGAAAAAGTTCAGGCCCGCGATGACGGGCCTGAGGTAGTGGAATAATCGCGGGGTGAATCAGAGGAAGTGTTGCACCAGCAGGTTAATCGCACCGCCGCCGACAATCAGCCAGATGAACAACAGGGTGGCCAGCAGAATCGGTTTTACCCCCGCCTGGCGCACTGCGCTGATGTGGGTGGTCAATCCCAGCGCCGCCATGGCCATCGCCAGCATCCAGGTATCCGCAGTAATCAGATGTTTTACCAGCGTAGCCGGGATCAGGTTGAACGAGTTCAGCCCGGCGACGGCGATAAACAGCACGGCAAACCAGGGAATGGTAATGGCAGATTTTTCTGCTTTCTCACCGCTGTTGTCAGTGCTACGGCTGCGGCTGATAAATCCTGAAAGTACGACCAGGAAGGGGGCCAGCATCATTACGCGGATCATTTTAGAGATTACCGCAGCGTTTTCAGCATCCGGCCCGATGGCATGTCCGGCGGCGACGACCTGTGCCACTTCGTGGATGGTCGAACCGGTGAAGATACCGAAGCTTTCCTGATTAAACGGCAGCCATTGGAATTGCTCGTTCAGATGGTACAGCCAAGGGTAGGCAAAGATCGCCAGCGTACCGAACACCACCACGGTGCTCACGGCGACCGCCACCTTATTGGCATCGGCTTTCAGTACCGGTTCGGTAGCCATGACCGCAGCCGCACCGCAGATGCTGCTGCCGGCACCGATCAGCATGGTGGTATGAGTGTCGAGGCCAAACACTTTCTTGCCCAACCAGCAGGCGAGCAGGAAAGTGGTGGTGAGCGTTAACGCATCAATGATGATACCGGTAGTGCCCACGTCGGCAATTTGCTGAAACGTCAGGCGGAAGCCGTAAAGGATAATGCCCAACCGCAGCAGGCGCTGTTTGGCGAACTGAACGCCGCTGTGAGAGCTGGGCTGTAACCAGGGATACAGCGTATTACCTACCACAATGCCGAGTAAAATCGCCAGCGTCAGCGCTCCCAGCCCCAGTCCGGCCACCCATGGAATATCACCAATCCAGACGGCTAACGCGGTGATAGCCCCGGTCAACAGCAGCCCTGGGATCAGGTGAGGTAAACCGAACAGGGCAAATTGCCGAGTGGGGAAATTCTGTGTGGTATTGGTCGCCATAAGTCAGCCCTTTTAATCAAAATCTTGAGCACAGACTACGTTCTGGCTGCATAAAAGAGAAATTGATTATATGGTTATAACCTATCTGAATAAGTGGTTAATCGACATGGGCGGCTTTCATGCTGATTTCTGCAAACGTGGTACCATTAATAGTATTCACCCTGTGCGTTGTTGCCGGTCAGCAGCGCAGATTTTGCATTAATTTCAGTGACTTTTTTCGATGTCACCTTTGCTTAAAACCGAGACGCTATGCATATCACCTTACGTCAATTGGAAGTGTTTACCGAAGTGCTTAAGAGCGGTTCGACCACGCAGGCTTCGGTAGTTCTGGCGTTATCACAATCGGCGGTCAGCGCCGCGCTGGCCGATCTGGAAGGGCAATTGGGCGTGCAGTTGTTTGACCGCGTGGGCAAGCGTTTGGTCATTAATGAGCATGGCAGGTTGCTGTACCCGAAGGCGCTGGCACTGCTGGAGCAGGCGGGGGAGATTGAACAACTGTTCCGCCATGACGGCGGCGCATTGCGCATCAGTGCCAGCAGCACCATCGGCAACTATATGCTGCCGGAGATGATCGCCCATTATCGGCATGATTTCCCCGCTTCACCGTTGGAACTGAACGTCGGCAACAGCCAGGACGTGATCGGCGCTGTGGCGGATTTCCGCGTCGACCTGGGACTGATTGAAGGCCCTTGTCATATGCCGGAACTGATCACTCTGCCGTGGCTGGAAGATGAATTGGTGGTATTTGCCGCGCCGGACAACCCATTGGCCGGGCAACCGCTGACCCTGGAAATGCTGGCCACAGCCCCCTGGATCCTGCGTGAGGGTGGCTCGGGGACGCGCGAGGTGCTGCATCATCTGCTGCTGGCGCACTTGCCGCACTTCCAACTGGTGATGGAACTGGGTAATTCGGAAGCGATCAAACATGCGGTTCGCCACGGCATGGGGATCAGTTGCCTGTCGCGGCGTGTGATTGGCGAACAGTTGGCCAGTGGCGTGCTGGTGGAGCTGAATATCCCGTTACCGCCGTTGATGCGCACCCTTTATCTGATCCATCACCGGCAAAAGCATATCTCCAACGCGCTGCAGCGTTTTCTCGGATACTGTGGGTTTCAGCCTCAATAGCGTCTCCGAAAGCAGTAAAAAAGCATAAAAAGCTGCTCCCTGTCACATTAATGACAGTAAGTAAGGTATTCTGGCCTGTCGCTAATAATTAGCCCTGAATTATGAAGCTATCTTATATCAGTGGAATGTTATTAGTTCACCGGCGGGTATTTGTTACAATCCGCCCTCATTTTTTTTGACCAGCAGATAGGGTAAGAATGGCTCAGCAGGATATAAAAACAACATCGGAGCAAGCAGTGCCCGGATTACGCCGCGAGCTGAAAGCTCGGCACTTAACCATGATTGCTATTGGTGGCTCTATCGGCACCGGTCTGTTTGTCGCCTCTGGCGCTACGGTTTCTCAGGCCGGTCCGGGCGGGGCACTGCTGTCTTACGCGCTGATCGGACTGATGGTTTACTTCCTGATGACCAGCCTGGGCGAATTGGCAGCCTTTATGCCGGTGTCCGGCTCTTTCTCCACCTACGGTGCCAAATACGTAGAAGAAGGCTTTGGTTTCGCGCTGGGCTGGAACTACTGGTACAACTGGGCGGTGACCATCGCCGTTGACCTGGTGGCCTCGCAGCTGGTGATGACCTATTGGTTCCCGGATACGCCGGGCTGGATCTGGAGCGCACTGTTCCTTGGCCTGATGTTCCTGTTGAACTACATCTCGGTCAAAGGCTTCGGTGAAGCGGAATACTGGTTCTCGCTGATCAAAGTGACCACCGTCATTATCTTTATCGGTATCGGCGTGCTGATGATCTTCGGCATCCTCAAGGGGGGCGAGCACGCGGGCTGGCAGAACTGGACTATTGGCGATGCGCCGTTTGCCGGGGGCTTCTCGGCGATGATAGGCGTGGCGATGATAGTCGGCTTCTCGTTCCAGGGTACCGAGCTTATCGGCATCGCGGCCGGCGAGTCGGAAAACCCGGGCAAAAATATCCCGCGCGCAGTGCGTCAGGTGTTCTGGCGTATCCTGCTGTTCTATATCTTCGCCATTTTGATTATCAGCCTGATCATCCCTTATACCGATCCGAGCCTGCTGCGTAACGATGTGAAAGACATCAGCGTCAGCCCGTTCACGCTGGTCTTCCAGCACGCCGGTCTGCTGTCGGCGGCGGCGGTGATGAATGCGGTGATCCTGACGGCGGTGCTGTCCGCCGGTAACTCCGGGATGTACGCTTCCACCCGCATGCTGTTTACCCTGGCATCGGAAGGCAAAGCGCCGCGTATTTTCGCCAAACTGTCGAAGGGCGGGGTGCCACGCAACGCGCTCTATGCCACTACCGTGGTGGCGGGCCTGTGCTTCCTCAGCTCAATGTTCGGCAACCAGTCGGTTTATCTGTGGCTGCTGAACACCTCGGGGATGACCGGCTTTATCGCCTGGTTGGGGATTGCCATCAGTCATTACCGTTTCCGTCGCGGCTATATGATCCAGGGGCGTGATCTGAACGATTTGCCTTACCGTTCCGGTTTCTTCCCGCTGGGCCCAATCTTTGCGTTTGTCCTGTGCCTGATTATCACGCTGGGGCAGAACTATCAGGCGTTCCTGCAAGACCGCATCGATTGGTACGGCGTGACCGCAACTTATATCGGTCTGCCGCTGTTCCTGATTATCTGGTTCGGCTACAAGCTGACGCGCGGCACCCGTGTCGTGAAGTACAGCGAAATGGAATTCCCGAAAATGGACGTGAAGTAATCCCTGTCTATACCCGTTAAATTTCAGGCTGCAGCTGACCGTTCGGCCGCAGCCTGAAACTAATCCTTTCCTTTTATCCCCAGCGCTTGCTGCGCCGCCGTCATCAGGCTTGCTACCGTTTTATAATCCTGGGTTAACGCCAGTACTCCGGTATTCAACCGCAACGTCACCTCACCGAATGCGCCAAAATCGTAAGGCACCTCCAACGGTGGAACGATACGCGCCAAAAATTCGCCTTCGGAACCGTAAGGCAGGCCGTGCACCAGGATCAGAAACTGACCACCGCTATAGCGGCAGACAAAATCGCTCGGGCGCACCAGCATTTTCAGGCGCTCGCCGATGGTGCGTAACACGTCATCGCCGATCAGCACCCCGTGGCTCTGGTAGAGCGCCGCCAGTGGGGTGAATTCGATAATAAACAGGTGAGATAGCGGGTGGATCGTCGTGGCGGGATGGCAAATTTCTTGCATCACCGCTTCACCGCCTGCGCGGTTAAGGAAACCGGTCAAATGATCGCGATGGGCCGCTTTTTGTTTTTCTGCGGCGAGGGTGACGTATTGTGCGACCTGACGATGGTAAAACGCGATCAACCCATGGGCCAGCAGCAGCCACAGCGGGATGATATCCGCCAGTAAAAACAGATTTTGTACGCGTGACAGCGGTGCGGCCAACAGATAGGGCAGGGTCAGCAGCATAATTTCCAGCAGGGCAAAACGCGGTGCGGCGGCATGACGCTGCATCAGCCAGAATGCCAGCGCGGTGATCAACAGGCCGGCGGACAGGATCAGTAGCATGCGGCCTGAAAGCATCGCCAGCAGTGCAATTGCGCCCACCAGTGCACACCACAGCAGTACCGTCACCAGCATGGCTGTTGGCCTGATAGGGGGAGTGACGCGCGCCAGCCACCAGCGCCCGGCGGTCAGTAATGCCAGCAACGCCAGCAGTGCAGCCGCGATCGCCAGGTTGCTCAGCCAGCCATACGCCAGCAGCAGCAGTGCCACACCGGCGGCATTCAGCCAGGGAGTGGTGGGGGATGGCACCAGCGTAAGCCGCATTTGGCGTTGAAATTGGGCGTTATCAGCCTGATGCGAACTTTGTAGCAGCCAATTCAGTAGCGCAGGTTTTTTAGGCGTTAACGTTGGGGAGCGACTTCTCATGGCGGCCTCTTTAGTAAAGGGCCCGCTAACGGGCCCTAAATATCCGGCATAAGGTGCCTGGTACACCCTTTGCCGGTCTGGCTTTGGATTCTATGTGGTTTTGTTGCAATTTGTCATAGTTGGGCGCGGGGCGGCCAAACTTTCGGAATTATTAACCCTGTACGCCATCGGAAGCTTGTCGGACCTGACTGGCTAATAGCCTTATAAAATAAAGCGTTACACATTAACATGGCAGGTAATAGCTATTGGTATGATTGATAAGTATTATCGTTTGCTTTATTGTTATCGGCTGCTTATCCCGTTCAAGCGGCCGTCTGGCGCGCCGCCATGGTCATTGTCGTAACAGGTATCCGAAATAATGAGCGTATCCACCGATCCTCTGTCTGACGCCAAGGGGCAACCCGACGTCAACGTTATGGGGCGTTATCACCATATTCTCCGCCACCGTTTATTGATGATGGGGGTGTTGGCATTGGCAATTTTGGGTTCGCTGCTGCTGGATTTTACCCTGGGGCCATCCGGACTTTCGCTGTCCTCCCTGTGGCAAACGCTGATTGATCCTGCGGCTGCAGATGCCGGTACGCGGGTGATTGTCTGGGATATCCGTTTGCCTTATGCCTTGATGGCCGTGGTGGTGGGGTTTGCGCTTGGCCTGGCCGGGGCAGAAATGCAAACCATCCTGAATAACCCGCTTGCCAGCCCCTTTACCCTCGGGGTTTCTTCTGCCGCCGCTTTCGGCGCGGCACTGGCCATTGTGTTGGGGATTGGCGTGCCGGGTATTCCTGACCAGTGGTTTATTTCCGCCAATGCGTTTATTTTCGCCTTGTTTGCCGCATTGATGCTGGACGGCATTACTCGCTGGACAAGGGTTGCCACCTCCGGGGTGGTGCTGTTCGGGATTGCGCTGGTGTTCACCTTTAACGCGCTGGTCTCCATGATGCAGTTTATTGCCAGCGAAGATACGCTGCAGGGGCTGGTGTTCTGGACGATGGGTAGTCTGGCCCGCGCTTCCTGGGACAAACTGGGCATCCTGCTCGGCGTATTTGCCGTGCTGCTGCCGTTGTCGATGATGAGCTCGTGGAAGTTGACCGCGCTGCGTCTGGGTGAGGATCGGGCGGTGAGCTTCGGCATCGACGTGCGCCGCCTGCGCCTGACCACCTTGCTGCGTATCAGTATTCTTTCCGCATTGGCGGTGGCATTTGTTGGCCCGATTGGTTTTATCGGCCTGGTAGCGCCACATATCGCCCGCATGATTTTCGGTGAAGATCATCGTTTCTATCTGCCGGCCAGTGCGTTGATTGGCGCACTGGTGCTGTCGATGGCCTCAGTGGCCTCGAAAAACCTGATCCCGGGGATCATCATTCCGGTCGGCATCGTCACTTCGCTGGTGGGTGTGCCGTTCTTCCTGAGTATTATTCTGCGTCATCGGGGGAATGTATGAGCCAGGGATTGCGTATCGAGCATTTCTCCGCCGGTTATCCGAAGCGTCAGGTGATCGGCAATTTGGCGGTGCCAATGTTGCCACGTGGCCAAATCACCGTGCTGCTGGGGCCGAACGGCAGCGGCAAGTCGACGCTGCTGCGCTCGCTGGCCGGGCTGAACCCGGCGCAGGGGCAACTGTGGCTCGATGATATCGATCTGATGCAGATGCCCTTTGCCCGTCGGGCCGAGAAAGTGGTGTATTTGCCGCAATCGTTGCCTGCCGGAGTGCATTTGCACGTGCTGGAGTCGATCATCGTGGCGCAACGTGCCTCGGGCGGCCGCAGCAACGCCGGCAGCGAGTCGGAGGTTATGGCATTGCTGCAGCAGCTTGGCATCGCACATTTGGCGCTGAGCTACCTCGACCAGCTTTCCGGCGGCCAGAAACAGCTGGTTGGCCTGGCGCAATCACTGATCCGTCAGCCTTCGCTGCTGTTGCTGGATGAACCGCTGAGCGCGCTCGATCTTAACTACCAGTTCCACGTGATGGATTTGGTGCGCAAAGAGACGCGTAAACGCAATATCATCACAGTGGTGGTGGTGCATGACATCAATATAGCTCTGCGCCATGGCGATCATGTGTTGATGCTGCAGGACGGTGAATTGATTGCCGACGGTGCGCCGGAAGAGGTGATCACGCCGCAGAGTTTGGCGCGGGTGTATGGCGTTCGCGGACGTATTGAGCGTTGTTCGCAGGGCACCCCGCAGGTGTTGATCGACGGATTGGTGAACCAGCCGGTGGTTTGAATTGTTCCCTCTCCTTTGGGAGAGGGTTAGGGTGAGGGGATACATACTTACGCGAAAGCCCCTCACCCCGGCCCTCTCCCTCGGGAGAGGGGGACGCCCACTTAAACAACGTCGTACATTCATATTCAGAACTGTACTTAACTGACCGGCATTACCCGATCTCGGGGCCTTTTTTATCGCATCAGAAGTTGTAGGTCATGCCGACGGTGTAACGGCGGCCATCCAACACGGTATTGTAGTTATCGTAATCGACGGTTTTATCGAGGATGTTGTAAACCCCACCGGTAACCTGCAGGTTTTTATTCGCCTGGTAGCTAAGGCCAGCGTCAACAAAGGTGTAAGACGGCGTGCTCTTGGCCATCGATGCTCGGCTCATGTAGTCCGATGTCTTACTGCGGAAGTTAACGCGGGACCACAGGCTGACATCGTGAGTTGCCTGCCAGTCCAGCACGCTGTTAACCATATGCTTCGGCATCTGGTTCAGTGGTTTGCCCTGGAAATCCCCACTTTTTTGCTCTGATGAGGTATAGGTGTAGTTGGTGTTCCACTTCCAGTCTTTGCTGATTTGCCAGCCAAAGGTGGCCTCTACGCCACGCATATTGGCTTTATCGACGTTAGTACGGTCGCTGATAAAGTAATAAGGCGTGTCGCCGATCATGCATTGCGCGTCGCCGTCGCCGCTGTCGCAGCGGCGCACTTCGGTAATTTTATCTTTGAAGTCGGTGTTAAACAGGGTAACGCCGGCGTTCAGGTTTTGCTGGTTATCCCACATCACCCCGATCTCTTCGCTCAGGCTTTTTTCTGGCTGCAGGTCCGGATTGCCGATGATGATTGAAGTGCGGCCACCGCCGGTGATTTGCCCCCAATTGGCTGAGGATTGACGCAGATCCGGTGAACGGTAACCGGCAGAAACGCCGCCTTTCAGCGTCCATTGCTCGGCCAGGTGCCAGACGCCGTACATGCGCGGTGTCCAGTGGTTGCCGTAGTTCTGGTCCTGATCCATACGGATGCCGCTGGTCAGGCTGAAATCGTTGGTCATCGCCCATTCGTCTTCGGCAAACAGCGCCCAGCTCCAGCGCGTCAGTTTGTTCAACCCATCCGCTGCTGCCAACTGATTGCCACCGTCGCTCAATTTTTCGTAACGGTACTGGCCGCCGAGATTCAGCATATGGTCGCCGAGGTCAAACTGGGTTTGCGTATTGAAGATAGTGTTGTACATCTTCATGTCGCGGCCTGGGTTATTGGTTTCTTCGCGCTGAATGTAGCTGGTGGTATTGCCGAAGTCGTAATAACCGTTATGGGTTACGGCGTAGTTGGTCCGGGTGTAGAGGCTGTCGCTGGCGCTGTTAGCCGTGCATTTATTGTTACGGCAGTTTTCAGTCGCCATGGATTTGCCCGGCGTACTGTCACGATCCTGCAAAGAGCGGCCAATTTCGAAATCAAAATCGTTCTGTTCGTTTGGCGTCAGGTTGAATACCGCGGTGCCACTGCGCATGCGCTGCTCGCTGTAGCCATTGAGGATTTGGTCCTCGGCGCGGCGGGACAGCAGGCCATTGACCCGCAGACCCAGCAGGCCTTCAATCAGCGGACCGGAAGCGTAGGCGTTAGTCTGGAACAGATCGCCGGAGTTGCTGTTCTCCTGGAAGGTGGCATCGCCGTGCAATGAACCTTTCCAGCCCTGGGTATTGGAGGTTTTGCGGGTGATCACGTTGATCACGCCGCCCATGGCGTCAGAACCGTACAGCGAAGACATCGGGCCGCGCACCACTTCAATGCGCTCAATGGCTTCCAGCGGCGGCAGCCAGCCCTGCTCAATACCCGAGTTATCGCTGTTCGGGCGGGTGCCACGGGTGTCCACGCGTTTGCCATCGACCAGAATCAGGGTGTATTTAGAGGACATGCCGCGGATGCTGATATCGCTGTTGCTGGCCCCGCCGGTTACCACCACGCCCGGTACGTCTTTCAACGCGTCGGTAATGTCCCGGTAGGCTTTGTCTTCAATCTGTTGGCGCGGGATCACCGAGATAGAGGCGGGCGAGTCCTGGATTTTTTGCTGGAAACCGGAGGCGGTCACCACCATGGTGTCCTGAGCGTCATTCTGTGGTGCGGCGAACGCGCCGGCGCTGCCGAGTGAGGCAATAATCAGTGCGGTGAGCTGGTTATAACGTGGCTTTTCCATGAGGCAAACCTTTCCTGGTCTGATGTAAATCGACAAAGTGTCGCTTTAACGTTTTGAATAATAAGTAGAAACGCAGTCTCGTCGTTGCGAGATTCGTCGTTCCGGCAGTATTTCGTCAGGCCATTGTAAGGATTTCAAACAAAATGTAAACGCAAATGATAATTCGTATCATTTGTATACTTATAAAAGGAAAGGGGAACTAACGTATGAATTGATGAATTGAGGGGAAAACCGGCGCAGCAGGGCGTGCGCCGGGCAGAATCAGCGTTTCTGGATGTAGGTAATTGCCAACGCCAGGGCCAGCACCAGGCCTTTGATAATGTCCATCGCGTAGTAGGGGACGGAGAGCATCACCAGGCCGTTTTGCAGTACGCCGAGGATCACCGCACCGACCAGCGTGCCGAGCGCGTTGGGCTTGCCGGAGCCGGCCAGCGAAAAACCAATGTAGGCGGCGGCGACCGCATCCATCAGATAACCGCCACCGGCATTGACCTGCGACGAACCAATACGTGACGCCAGCAGTATGCCGCCAAGCGAGGCCAGCAGGGCAGAAATGACATAGGCAGCAACCCTGTAACGTACGGTGCGAATGCCCGACAGGCGTGCCGCTTCCGGATTACCGCCGATGGCGTACATGCGGCGACCATGCTTGGTCAGCGACAGAAACAGCTGCACCACAACGGTGACCGCCAGCATAATCAGCACGATCACCGGCACCTGGCCCAAAGACGAGAAAATCTCCGGGATCAGGCCTTCTGCCATGTCACCGTTCGGCAGCAGCATATTTTGGGTGATGGATCCGCCATAGCTGTAGGTCATCGCCACGCCCTGGATCACAAACAGGCTGGCCAGGGTTGCCAGCATATCGGGAATTTTCAGCACCACGATCAGGAAAGCGTTGAACAGCCCGACCAGCGTGCAAATCAGCAACGTCAGCACAATCGCGCCGGTAGTGCCGAAGCCGTACCAGACAAACAGCGAAACCACCAGGGCGTTGGCCAGTGACGCGGTAGAACCGACGGAAAGGTCAAATCCGCCGACCGACAGTGAGATGGAGACTCCGATGGCGATCACCGTGACGATGGCGATCGAGCGTAAGATATTGATGATGTTGTTGGGATCGAGAAAGTTGTCCGACGCCAGCCCGAACAGGGCTATCAGCGCGACAACAGTGAGTAACATCCCCCACTTGTAGAGAAACTCAAACAGCTGATGGCGCCAGGGTTGCGCATTCTGCAGGGATAATTCTTTACTCACGCTGGGGTTCCTCCGGTGGAATACAGTAATAGGGTTTCTTCATCAATCTCGGCGGCGTCAATTTCCGCCACTACCCGGCCATCCCACAGCACGCAGATGCGATCGCATAAACCGACCAGCTCCGAAAATTCGCCGGAAGCATAGATAATGCCTTTGCCGTCGCGCGCCAGGCCGTCGATCAGGGTGAATAATTCCTGTTTGGCCTTGATATCCACTCCCTTGGTGGGTTCATCGAAAATCAGCACTTTGGCGTCGCCGCGTAACCATTTGCCAATGGCCACTTTTTGCTGGTTGCCGCCGGAAAGCCTGGCCAGCCGCTGCTGTGGACCGGAGGCGCGAATATTCAGGCGCTGCATGATATCCCGCGCCCAGCGCAGTTCCTGACGACGGCTGAACAGGCTCCAGCGTGAAAAACTGTCGTCGGCGCTGACGCTCAGGTTCATCGGGATGGCTTCATCAATAAAAATGCCTTCTTTACGCCGCTCTTCCGGCACCAGCGCCAGCCCTTGTTCGACGCTAAGGTGCGGCGCACGCGGGGCCCAGGGTTTACCCAGCAGTTCGCCTTGTTCAACCCGTGCCGGCGTGGCGCCAAACAGCGCCTTGCACAGTTCGGTTTTGCCTGCCCCGGCCAGTCCGGCAATGCCGAGGATTTCCCCCTGATGCAGCCGCAGGCTGACGTCGCGCAGCTTGTGACGATCGTTCAGACCCTCCACCTGCAGCAGCGGGCGGGAACCGTGCGGTGGGCGCGGCGGCGGGAAGATATCATTCAACTGATGACCGAGCATTTTCTCGACTATCTGCTCACCGCTCAGGCCCTGCATGGCGTCTTCGCTGACGTGGCGACCATCCCGCAGCACCGTCAGGCGGTCGCAAATTTCGCTCAGTTCATGAATACGGTGTGAAATAAACACCACGCCAATACCTTCGGACTTAAGGCGGCGCACCACGCGGAACAGCCGTTCGCTTTCGGCGCGATCGAGCGGGGCGGTAGGTTCATCGAGCACCAGGAAACGGCAGCGGTGGGACAACGCACGCGCCAGCAGCACCTGCTGTTTTTCCGCCAGCGTGCACTCTGTCAATCGCTGACGCAGGTTAATGGTTAGATCCAACTGGGCCAGTAACTGCGCCGCCTGGCGGTACAGTTGCGCCCAGTTCAGCAAATGCCCCGGCTCATTTAGCCAGTCGAGCATGATATTTTCCGCCACCGACAGCGTAGGGATCAGCGCCACATCCACTTCCTGCTGCACCACATGGATCCCATATTGGCGCGCCTGCAGCGGCGAATGGATATCCACTTTTTGCCCGTCGATAAAGATCTCGCCACGGTAATGATTGTGCGCGCCGGAAAGTATCGCCATCAGCGTGGACTTACCCGCACCGTTAGCGCCGACCAGCGCATGGGTAGAGCCGCCCTGCAGGGTGAAGTCGACGTTTTGCAGTGCGTTGAAGCCGGCAAAGGCGATCGAGATATTGCGCATCTCGAGGCGTGAGGGCGTATGGGTTGGCATAGTGTGATTAAAAGACGTTTAGGTGTTTAGATGGCTAAAGTGAGTATTTTGTAACACAGATTTTGTTTTTCTCAACAAACTAAATGGCATAACCAGGATGAAAATAATCTTTCGCCGATGAGGGCGCCCGTTCAGAGGCGATGGCAAAACTGAACGGGATGCCGCGGAAAGGGAATCGCTGATAGCGCCATCCCCTGGTCCGGTTTATCAGAAGGTCGTCGGGGTATGGGCGCTGACGATGCGACAGACGCGCGCCGAGGTATTGCTGAAACTGTGGGGAATGCCGGTGTTGATGGCATAGCTCTGACCGGCGGTCAGGCAGTGAGTCTGACCGTTGATGGTCAGCATAATCTCGCCTTCCAGCAGGGTACCGATCTCCTCGCCCTGGTGCTTGATTTTCTCTCCGGTGGTGGTGCCGGGCTGGTAGGTTTCCAGCATCATTGCCAGATTGCGGGTTGGGTTGCCGTTGTGTACCAGCTTCATCGAGACACCCTGACTGCCGATTTCGATCAGGTCTTCGGCCTCGATCACCACTTTGGGTTCATTGGCGGCCTCTGGCTCGGCAAAGAATGCAGACAGCGACAGTCCATAGACCTTCAGCAACTTTTGCAGCGTACTGATGGCCGGACTGACCTTGTCCTGCTCGATGGTGCTGATTGCGCTGTGGGTTAACCCGGACAGTTCGGCGACCCGGCGCTGCGACAAACCCAATTGCAGACGGATCTGTGACAGGCGCTTACCCGGCGCCAAGCTGACTTCGCTCATAGAGGGACTTCCTTCTGGTAGGGACGACAGGCTGAAATGAATATCGGTGTCAGGTACCTGTCCGAGTGGCTTCGACACAACATGATATCGGTAGTTGCGACCAATTTGGAAAATATATTGCCCATCACCACCCCCGTTCTGGCGGAAGAAATTCTGCACACAAAAAAGCAGTTAACGCCTTTTCGGTCAATATTTTATCAATTTAGCAGTCGGTGGCGAATAATTAAACAGGATTGTAACATTTGCAAACCATTTGTGTTAAGGCTATGTTTCATATTATGGATGTTATTTTGAGCGCCAGTTCTGGCGCAGTCTACAGAGAAATCAGACCATGTGTTGAACCTATCGGCAGGTGAACGCGAACGCGTTCTCAGAGCATAATGGCGGGTGATGTATGCAAACCAATATCGCAGCAGTTGAAAATTTTGCACAGCATAATGAAGAGAGGCGAAGTAGCGCGTTCCAACGTGAGGTTGCTCATTATTTGGAACGCCACCCCTCAACGCAGTATATCGATATCCTTCTCACTGATCTGAATGGTTCCTTCCGCGGTAAACGCATCCCTGTCTCCGGACTGAAAAAATTGGAAAAAGGCTGTTACTTCCCCGCCTCGGTATTCGCTATGGATATTTTGGGCAATGTGGTGGAAGAGGCGGGCCTGGGCCAGGAACTGGGTGAACCGGACCGTGTATGCATGCCGGTGTCGGGTTCACTGACTCCCTCAGCGGCGGACCCGGATAATATCGGTCAGGTATTACTGACCATGCTGGATGAAGATGGCACTCCCTTTGACGTTGAACCCCGTAATGTCCTGAATCGAGTGTGGCAGGCGTTGCGCCAGCGCGGCATGTTCCCGGTGGTAGCGGTAGAGTTGGAGTTCTATCTCATTGACAGGCAGCGAGACTCTGAGGGGTATTTGCAGCCCCCCTGTGCGCCCGGTACCCAGGAGCGTAACATGCAGAGCCAGGTTTACTCGCTGGATAACCTGAATCATTTTGCCGAAGTGCTCAACGACATCGACACGCTGGCGCAGATGCAGGGCTTACCGGCAGACGGTGCGGTGGCGGAGGCGTCCCCCGGCCAGTTCGAGGTGAATCTGCAGCATACCGATAACGTGTTGCTGGCCTGTGACCATGCACTGGGGTTAAAGCGACTGGTGCGGATGGTGGCGGAAAATCATCATTTGCACGCCACTTTTATGGCCAAACCCTATGAAGAATACGCCGGTAGTGGCATGCACGTGCATATCAGCATGCTGGACGGCAACGGCAACAACCTGTTCGCGCAAGCAGACGGAGAAGACTCACCCTTGCTGCACCGCGCGCTGGCCGGGATGATCACCCTAATGCCGGCCTCCATGGCGCTGCTGGCGCCCAATGTGAACGCTTTTCGCCGTTTCCAGCCGGGCATGTATGTGCCTACCCAGGCATCATGGGGGCACAACAATCGCACCGTTGCACTGCGCATCCCGTGTGGCGAACCGGAAAATCATCGGGTGGAATACCGCGTTGCGGGTGCCGATGCCAACCCTTATCTGGTGGTGGCGGCGATACTGTCAGGCATTCTTTACGGCCTGGACAACGAATTGCCCTTGCCTGAGCCGGTGACCGGCAACGGGCTGGAGCAGGAAGGGCTGCCGTTCCCGATCCGTCAAAGCGACGCCCTGTACGAGTTTGAGCACCAGCATGAACTGACGCAGTATCTGGGCGAACGTTTTGCCCACGTTTACCACGCCTGCAAGCTGGACGAACTGATGCAGTTTGAGCGACTGGTGACGGAAACCGAGATTGACTGGATGTTGAAAAATGCCTGAAGCGGCGTAAAATGTGCGTCATTAACTTGATAGGCGATAGAACGATAGCGGATTAATTCACCTGTAAGGGTTGTTTTCCGAACGATCGCGAAAAGAATTTGTGTAACGGGCCTTCCTGATCTTGTCATCAGGAGGGTTTCTGGTGCAAAATATCCTTAATGCAGATAGCCGACGTTTTAACGCGTCGGTTATTTTTTTTGCATTTGTGTTTTACAAACTGTGCGTTTCATACACCAAGCGAGGCCGGACACCGATCCGGATAGATAAATAGTTTCGTGCGCGATCAAATAAAACTTTATGGTCGTGACTCATGAGGATAAGAAAGATGGGGCAATTTTTCACTTTAGCACCGGTGCCCGCCGGTTTCCGCTGCGGTCGCAGCGATTATGGAGCAGCCAAGGCCGCCTTGACTCGTTATCCAGCTTCCAATCCCCTTCTTTTTGAATTCAGTCGCAAGTTGCGAAGTTTCCCCGCAACCTTAAGTCTTGGCGTGTCTACGCTCCGCAAGACCGAAGGTAAGGGGGGGCTGCGTCATGTCCGATAACATCATCAATGCCGCTCCGGCTGAACGCGCACAGCTGCGTAAAACCCTGACTTTAGTTCCGGTAGTGATGATGGGGCTGGCTTACCTGCAGCCAATGACCATCTTCGATACCTTTGGCATCGTATCCGGCCTGACCGATGGTCACGTCGCCACTGCGTACGCCTTTGCTCTGCTGGCGGTCCTGTTTACCGCACTGAGCTACGGCAAACTGGTACGGAAATTCCCGTCCGCCGGTTCTGCCTATACCTATGCCCAGAAAGCCATCAGCCCGCACGTCGGCTTTATGGTGGGCTGGTCGTCGCTGCTGGACTACCTGTTCATGCCGATGATCAACATTCTGTTGGCCAAGATTTACCTGGAAGCCATTTTCCCGGGTGTGCCTTCGTGGATCTTCGTGGCGGCACTGGTCGCGCTGATGACGCTGTTCAACCTGCGCGGCATCAAGCTGGTGGCGAACCTGAACTCCATTATCGTGGTGGTGCAGGTGGCGATCATGATCGTGTTCCTGTTCCTGGTAGTGAACGGCATTTCACATGGTGAAGGTGCCGGTACGCTGATCAGCAGCCGTCCGTTCTGGTCTGAGGGTGCGCACGTGGTGCCGATGATTACCGGTGCGACCATTCTGTGCTTCTCGTTCCTCGGTTTTGACGGTATCAGTTCGCTGTCGGAAGAAACCAAAGACGCAGAGAACGTGATCCCGAAAGCCATTTTCCTGACGGCGTTGATCGGCGGTATCATCTTTATCGTGGTGTCCTACTTTGTGCAGTTGTACTTCCCGGACATTTCACGCTTTAAAGATCCCGATGCGTCCCAGCCGGAAATCATGCTCTACGTGGCCGGCAAGTTCTTCCAGTCGGTGATCCTGGTGTTCTCCTGCGTGACCGTGCTGGCTTCTGGCATGGCATCTCACGCCGGTGTTTCGCGTCTGATGTATGTAATGGGTCGTGATGGCGTATTCCCGGAGCGTTTCTTCGGTTATGTGCACCCGAAATGGCGTACCCCGGCACTGAACGTGCTGCTGGTCGGCGTGATTGCGTTGTCTGCGGTTTCGTTTGATCTGGTTACCGCAACGGCGCTGATTAACTTCGGTGCGCTGGTGGCGTTTACCTTTGTGAACCTGTCGGTGATCTCGCAGTTCTATATTCGCGACAAGCTGAACCGTACCGTTAAAGACACTTTTAACTACCTGATCCTGCCAATTATGGGTGCGCTGACCGTGGGTGCGCTGTGGCTGAATCTGGAAGCCAGCTCAATGACGCTGGGCCTGGTGTGGGCGGCAATTGGCCTGATTTATCTGGCCTTTGTCACGCGCAGCTTCCGCCTGCCGGTACCACAGGCTAGCGAAGACGTAGCCTAAGCTTTATTCAGTAAGTATTAAGAAGGGCGCCTTGGGGCGCCCTTTGTTGTTTTTGTCAGCCGACCAGCTCTTTGCCGTATTCAAACAGCGCTTTCAACAGCGCGGTCTTCTCTTGATCGCCTTCATGCAGGTTATACAGCGACTCCAGTTGCAGGACATAGCTCTGCACCCGCTCGGCGCTTAAGGCTTCCTGACGATGCTGTAACCAGCGGCGTTGCTCGGTGTCATCGAGCGTATTGGGGTAGTTGCGGGCGCGGAAACGGAACAGCAGCTCTTTCAGACGGCCATCGTTGAAGGTCAAATCCAGCGCCGGCAGGTTCTGCGGCTTGGTTTGCTGGATAATTTTCATCGTTGCCTTATCGGCATCGCTGAAGAAACCGTCGTACAGCCGCGCATCGACATCATCAGAACCCTTGAAAGGCTCGGCATCGGCGAACAGTGCGACCACTTTTTCGCGCACTTGCGGATGCTGGCGCAACAGTTGCAGGTTTTGCAGGCAGGCCTGACGATCGATACCCAGCCGCTCGGCGTTTTCCGGCAACAGGGTTTTCGCCGGTGCCAGCACCGGACATTTGTTGATATGTACCAGTTTGATCGGCACCGGCGATTGGCCGGGGGCCAGATCTTCACGGCGGGTATACAGCCGTTCACGCAGCTCGTCGGCGCTCAGCGTCAGCAATGGCGTCATATCACCGGCCAAATCGCACATGATCACCGCATTCTTGTTGTCCGGGTGCCAGGCCAGCGGCGATACCCAACTGGTGTTGCCACGTGCCGCGCCGAACATGCCGGAAACGTGTACCAACGGCGTCATTTCTGCGATGTCGATCAGCGCGTTCAGCTTATGTTTGTTGCGGTGCTGCAACAGGAAATCAAATAACCGTGGCTGCGCCTGCTTGACCAGTTTGGCCATGGCAATGGTGGCGTAAACGTCCGACATAGCGTCATGGGCATGCTCATGTTCGACGCCGTTGGCGCGGGTCAGGTGCTCCAGACGGAAGCTGGGGAAGCCATCTTCGTTCTCCGGCCAGACGATGCCGTCCGGGCGCAGTGCATAACAGGCACGCATAACGTCGAGCAGATCCCAGCGTGAGTTGCCATTCTGCCAACTGTAAGCATAGGGATCGTAGAAGTTGCGGTAGAAAATATTGCGACTGACTTCGTCATCAAAGCGGATATTGTTGTAACCCAGAATACAGGTGCCGGGCACGCTAAATGCCTGATGAATTTGCCGCGTAAACTCGGCTTCGTTAACGCCCTTGGCCAGTGCCAGTTGCGGCGTAATACCGGTGATCATCACCGCTTCGGGATCGGGCAGGTAGTCATCGGCCGGGGTGCAGTAGATGACCAGCGGCTCTTCGATAATATTGAAATCCATATCGGTACGCACGCCGGCAAACTGCGCCGGGCGGTCCATCGATGGGCTTATGCCGAAGGTCTCGTAGTCGTGGATGTAGAATGTGGCCGGTGCCTTGCTGCTCAAAATCGCATCTCTCGCGTGCGTAGGGAATATGCCCCTATTGTAACGGCGAGATGAACGATGCCAAGCGGTCGTTAGTGTTAATCACCGAAATGCGCTGTATTACGCACCGCGATAGTAGTTCAGGCGTAAATGAAAGTAGGGGCGTAAATAATCGGGCACCTGTTGTTCGGCATTGCTGGCGTCATTGACGGTAATGCCATAGCGTTCGTTGTAAATGACGCTGAGGGCCAGTAAATCGACTTCAATTTTTTCACGTTCTGCTTGCGGTAAGCTATCCAGCTTTCGACCCATATTATTCTCCCTGTGATTCCTGGGGCATCATAGGATCGTTAGCCGCGCTTGTCCCTACCCCATTCTGGGGGGAGACTCAAGATGTGGGTGACTGTGCCTGGAGGCCGTGGCCTGGAGCCGCTGCACCCTGAACATGTTGCGAGTATCTGACCGTAAATTCCTGCCGGTTTTGCAGATTAGCGTGCTCGAAGGCCCTGTGGGCCGAGAAAACGCTGCCGATCACCGCCAGCCAGAAAACGCTGCACAGCACCAGGATGCCCAACCAGACTTTTTGGTTATAGCTCATAAATACTCCGGATGAGAAAAGGTAATAGAATTTGCCAGGAAATTAAATCAGAGTTTCTCTCAATGGAATGTCAACGGCCACATTATTATGGTTTGTTTTTTGGTTAATGTGTTACCAAATACCTTCGTGATGTTTCAGAACATTCCTTAAGATAATATTAAGAAAAGATAAGTAGATGCCACTGAGTTTTATTTAGTATTCGTTTAATTGTTTCCACATACAATCAGCATCATTCAATACCAATGTGGATACGTATTATGAAAACTCTGCTGTTAACCGGTGCTACCGGCTTTCTCGGTGGTGCAGTTCTCGAGAAACTAATTAAAGAAAATCAGTCTATTAACTATCTTCTGTTAGTGCGGGCTGAAAATGCACAGCAGGGACTGGAACGTATTCGATTGAATATGGAAAAGTTTAATATTGATGCTGATTTATTTTCAAAGATCACGATAGAAAATATATTGTTGGGCGATTTAGGTGAGCCTGCTGAGTTTTTGGCAGACACACGAATTAACAATGTAACGCACGTTATTAATTGTGCCGCAGTAGCCTCGTTTGGCAACAACCCTCTTATTTGGAAGGTGAACGTCGAAGGTACGCTGGCCTTTGCCGAGAGAATGGCGCAGGTGTCTGGATTAAAACGTTTCCTGCACGTGGGTACCGCCATGTCCTGTGCGCCGGAACCGGGTTCTCTGGTGGCAGAGAGCGGTGAATTTGAAGAAACCGCCGAGCATTTGGTGGAATACACCCGCTCCAAATCGACCATCGAGCAGCTAATGCGCCAACGCTGTCCGCAGCTGCCGCTGGTGATTGCCCGTCCTTCGATCGTGGTGGGGCATACTCGCCTGGGTTGTCAGCCTTCCAGCAGTATTTTTTGGGTGTTCAGCATGGCGCTGATGCTGCGCAAGTTTATGTGTTCACTGCAGGACAACATCGACGTGATCCCGGTCGATTACTGTGCCGATGCGCTGGTGATGCTGTTGAACAGCGAAACGCTGGATAATGATGTTTATCATATCTCGGCCGGTGAAGAGAGCAGCGTCAGCTTTGCGGATATAGACCGGGCCATTGCCGCCGCGCTGGAAAAACCGCCGCTTGGCGATCATTACGCGCAGGTCAGCTACGAAGCGCTGCTGAAGATGCGTAAGCAACTGAAGGATATTTTCGGGCCTTGTAACGAACGACTGATGCTGAAGGCGATGCGCCTGTACGGATCCTTCGCCATGCTTAACGTGCGTTTCAGTAACGATAAAATTCTTAAGCTGGGCATGCCGAAACCCCCGCGTTTTACCGACTACATTGACTGTTGCGTACAGTCGACCCGCGGTTTGTCTATCCAGCAGCAAATGGTGGTAGATTTCAAATAACAGCACGGCGCCGATTGGCGGCGCCTGACTGTATCCGCCTCATTACCAGGACGAAGACGACCAGAAAACGCGGCCCAGCACCACCAGTTGGTCTTTGCGCTGCGGGTAACTCAGGTGTTCGTCCTGGTACTCTTCCCGGTTCAGGGAGCGAATAGTGACACCGCCGTCGGGCTGTTCGATCAACACTTTTACCCGCAGCAGATTGCCATGACGAATAGCGTAGGTTTTGCCTTCGCGAATACGTGTGTCATCGGTATTAATCCCTACCACATCACCGTCTTGCAGGCGCGGTTCCATACTGGAGCCGGAAATGCGGATGATGCGTGCGGCATTCACCGCCACCCCCATCTTGTGCAGATAGTAGCGACGGAAGATTAGCGAAAATTCTTCGCGATCGACGATTTCATAACAGCCATCGCCGGCCGAGAAATTAATATCCAGCAGGGGAATTTCCACAAACTCTTCCTTGTCCTGTTCGGTGTCTTCCCAGACCACCGGCTTGAGGCGGGCGGGTTGAAAATCCGACTCTGCCGCTACGTTATCAAACGGCCGCACCAGCTGTTTTTCATGGAAAACGTCAAACCAGCCCTTGGGCAGGTTCAGTTTGGCCTCGATCCGCCTGGCGAGGTTATCACCCAGATTGCGGGAAGACTTTTCACCGCTGATTTGGCTCAGCGTCGGCGAAGAGGACTCTACCAGCAGCGCAAACTCGTTCTGGTTGACACCCTGTCGGGCGTAGCTGGCCATCAGCTCGCGCAAATTATTGCGTCTTATTTCTTTGGTTTCCATCGTCGGATGATCGCACTCTTTAGCAAAAAGGTAAATATTGCTTTCACTAAATATTTCTTGCTTTAACTTTAGCAATTAGCTAAACATGAACGGGTGGACATGGTCCGCAAAGACATTGTAGGGTCGCTGTACGTTGCGGCCGTTTGAGCGGAACGGATCCTGCAATGCTGTGGCACGCGAGTTTAACCAACAAGGAATCTATTATGTTCAGTATGGATTACAACAGCTACCGTTCGGTAGCCAGCTTTGGCCACCGGGTGCGTTTTCTGGTGCTGCATTACACGGCGCAAAACTTTGCCGATTCGGTGCAGTCACTGACCGGTAAGTCGGTCAGCGCCCATTATCTGGTGCCGGATCCTGAAGATCAAAGTTATCAGGCCGCCGGTTTCAACGGCGTGCGCATTTTCAACCTGGTCGATGAAGTGGAACGCGCCTGGCATGCCGGGGCCAGTCAGTGGGGCAATCGCAATAATCTTAACGATACGTCCATTGGCATTGAGATCGTCAATCTGGCCAGCGGCGATGGCGAAGACATTACCTTCCCGCCGTTTAACCCGCAGCAGATTGCCGCGGTCAGCCAACTGGCGCAGAACATTCTGCAACGCTATCCGGATATCACGCCGGTCAACGTGGTGGCGCATTCCGATATTGCTCCGGGCCGCAAAAGTGATCCAGGCCCAAAGTTTCCGTGGCACCAGCTATATCTGGCAGGTGTAGGCGCCTGGTATGACGAAGCAGTAAAGCATCGTCACCAGCATGAATATCAGTGCCAGGGCCTGCCGGCACAGCCTGATTTGCTGGCGCTGTTCGCTAAATACGGTTACGACACCTCGGCAGCGACCAATGCCGAAGGTTATCGCCAACTGGTGCGGGCCTTCCAGCTGCATTTCCGTCAACGAAAGTATGACGGAGTGATGGATGTGGAAACCGCCGCCATTTTGCGTGCGCTGGTGGATAAATATGCCGCTTAACGTCTGACTTCGGATAGGGGACGCCTTATCCGCCTTTTTCAGCCTGCCTTCCTCCGCTAAACTGATATCCTTTCTCGCCATCGATAACGGGATGCATTGTGCGCCTCGACAGAAAAATATCGTCGTTTGAACGTCTGACTTACCGCCATTACCGCATTGTGCATGGTGTGCGCATTGGGCTGGCGTTTATCCTGACCTTCCTGCTAATCCGCCTGCTTGAAGTGCCGGAAGGCACCTGGCCGTTGATTACGCTGGTGGTGGTGATGGGGCCGATTTCCTTTTGGGGCAACGTGTTGCAAAGGGCGCTGCAGCGTATTGCCGGCACGGTGTTTGGTGCCGCCTCCGGTCTGATTGCCCTGTATCTTGAACTGTATTCGCTACCGCTAATGCTGGCGTGGTGTGGCGTCGTGATGTTTTTCTGCGGCTACCTGACGCTGGGCAAACGGCCTTATATGGCATTGCTGGTGGGCATTACGCTGGCGGTGGTTTGTGGCGCGGGTGCCGGTGATATGCATACCGCGCTGTGGCGCAGTGGCGACGTGATTTTTGGCTCATTACTGGCGCTGTTGTTCACCAGCATTTATCCGCAGCGGGCCTACATTCTGTGGCGCATGCAGATGGCCGATTGCCTGCAAAGCGCGGGCAAGATCTACGGCGCTTACCTGTCCCCGAATATGATCGAAAGACCACGGCTGGAGCCGCAGCTGAAAGACTTGCTGAATCAGGTGGTCAAATTGCGCGGGCTGATTGTGCCCAGCAGCAAAGAAACCCATATCCCCAAAGCGGTATTCGAAGCGGTGCAGACGCTGAGCCGCAATTTGGTCTGTACGCTGGAGCTGTTGGCCGACGCTTACTGGGCCTCGCGCGAAACCCATTTTATTATGCTGAATGCCAAAACCCTGCGCAGCGCGCAACTGTTGACGCTACGCTCATTGGAAGCGCTGGCGGAAACCATGCGTAACGGCCCACAGGCGCAGCAGGCGATGGCGGCAGGGGAACTGAGCGAAATCGCTGCGGAGCTGAAAACCCTGATGCAGGAGGCCAGCGTCAGCCAGCATGGTGAAGCGCCGATCTACGGCTACGTATGGCTGAGCATGGAACTGACGCAGCAGTTGGAAGAACTGGGTGACTTGCTCAAGGTGTGTACCGCCGGCGAGCGTGAATAGGGGGCCAGATCATGAAGCAGGCGCTTCGGGTTTTTGTCGTGGCGGTAAAGTGGGTAAGATAGGGCGATGAGTGTTGTGTCTGAGCGCCACAAACCTGTATCTTGGTCTCATTGTGGCCGTAAGCCAATGAATCTGTGTATTACTAAAGCAAGGGTATGAAGATGGAAAATGCAAATAAGCCGAGTTTCCAGGAC
Source organism: Serratia sp. BIGb0163 (assembly GCF_024809935.1). Classification (NCBI taxonomy): domain Bacteria; kingdom Pseudomonadati; phylum Pseudomonadota; class Gammaproteobacteria; order Enterobacterales; family Yersiniaceae; genus Serratia; species Serratia sp. BIGb0163. The sequence goes on along the minus strand of NZ_JANUDZ010000005.1, from coordinate 43,683 downwards.
GTTCTGGAGTTTGTGCGTATGTTCCGACGTAAAAATAAGCTGCAACGCGAAATTATCGACAACGAGAAGAAAGTCCGCGACAACCAAAAGCGCGTGCTGCTGCTCGATAACCTGAGTGAGTACATCAAACCGGGCATGAGCATTGAAGATGTTCAGGGCATCATTGCCAACATGCGCAGCGACTATGAAGATCGCGTTGATGACTACATCATCAAAAATGCCGATCTGTCTAAAGAACGTCGCGAACTGTCCAAAAAGCTGAAGGCTATGGGCGAAGTGAAGTAACCGTTTTTATCGGGCCAGGCGCTCGCCTGGCCCTTTTAATCTGCCCCTCAGTTACTACCCTTTACCGTACATATCAAAATCAAAGTATTTATCGTTCACCTTCTTATAGGTGCCGTTGGCGATAATGGCTTTCAGCGCCGCGTTGAAGGCATCAAGTAATGCGCGGTCCTCTTTACGCACGCCAATGCCATCGCCAATACCAAAATATTTGCTGTCGCTCAGTTCCGCGCCGGTAAAGGCAAAATCCTTGCCGCCGGGCGTTTTGAAAAATTCGCTGGCGCTGACGCTGGCCAGCAGCGAAGCGTCCAACCGGCCGTTGGCCAGATCCTCATTCACTTCCTGTTGGCTCTGATAGGCAATCACGTTGACGCCGGCCTGGCGCCACATTGCGTTTGCGTAAGCTTCCTGGCTGGAGCCTTGTTGCACGCCAATTGATTTGCCTTTCAGTGAAGCCGCCGTGGGCTGCAGGTCGCTACCCTTGCGGGCCACCAGGCGTGCCGGGGCGTTAGACACCTTGTTCGAGAAGGAGATCTGCTTTTCGCGCTGCGGCGTAATGGTCATTGACGAGGCGATGGCGTCAAACTTTTTTGCCTGCAACCCCGGGATCATCCCGTCCCAACTGCTTTCGACCCACACGCACTTGGCCTGCATTTCATTGCACAGCGCCTGAGCGATATCCACACCGAACCCGGTCAGGGTTCCTTGCGCAGTTTTGTATTCCAGCGGCGGGAAGGTGGGGTCTATGCCCAGCTTAATCACCTTGCCGCTGAACTCCCCGCCAAGGGCGGCGAAACTGAATGCCAGTGGCAGCAATAAAACCAGGCTACTTTTTGTTTTCATTTTGTTTTCCTCAGCGTAGTGGTGTTCAAAAAGGGATTAAGCCAGGAAGCGTTCCGCCAGCTTGACCCAGTAAGTGGCGCCAATCGGCAAACACTCGTCATTAAAATCGTAACCGGCGTTATGCAGCGAATTCCCGGGCGTGCTTTCCCCGTTGCCAATTGAGATATAACTGCCGGGGCATTTCTCCAGCATAAAAGCGAAGTCCTCACTGGCGGTAATCGGGCGCAGGTTGGCGATAACCCGGCTTTCACCGGCCCATTCCAGCGCGACCGAACGTGCCAACTCGGTTGCCACCGCGTGGTTTACCAGCACCGGATAACCCTGTTGGTAATCAATCTCTGCCCTGGCACCAAAACTGACGGCCTGCGCTTCCACCAGTGCCGTAATGCGGTCTTCCAACCGTTGACGGACATCGGCATTCAGCGCACGCACGCTCAGCGTCATGGTGGCGGTCGAGGGGATGACATTGCTGGCATGACCGGCCTGGATCGCGCCTACGGTCACAATTGCCGTTTCCTGCGGATCGATATTTCTGGAGACGATGGTCTGCAGGCTCATCACGATGGCGGCACAGACCACCACCGGATCGACGGTGTGCTGTGGCACCGCGCCATGGCCGCCGTGCCCATGCAGGGTGATGTTGACGGTATCGGCCGAGCACATGAAAGGGCCGCTGGCGAAGCCCAGTTGGCCGACCGGGAGGCCGGGCACGTTGTGCATGGCGAACACCGCGTCGCAGGGAAAACGCTCGAACAGCCCGTCTTCCATCATTACCCGGGCGCCGCCGCCGCCTTCTTCCGCCGGCTGAAATATTAACCGCAATGTACCGGTAAAGTCAGAGTGGTGCGCCAGATAACGCGCCGCCGCCAGCAGCATGGTGGTGTGGCCATCATGACCGCAGGCATGCATCACGCCGCTGTGAGTGCTGGCATAGGGCAACCCGCTGGTTTCTTCAATCGGCAATGCATCCATATCGGCCCGCAGGCCAAGAGATTTCCCCACGCCGCGCTGCAGGGTGGCGACAACCCCGGTTTGTCCTATATGGCGCGTGACCTGATAACCCCATTCGGTCAGCAGTTTTGCCACCAAATCGCTGGTGGCAAACTCATTGAACCCCAGTTCAGGATGCGCATGAATATGGTGACGAATGGCGACCATTTCGTGTTGAACGGCAGCTATTTCAGGTAAAACAAGTGGATTGCTCATAGCGATATCCAAAGTGAATTTTCGGTTCCCGACGCGATCGATAACCGGGAACAAGGTACTTCGGAGACTAACAAACAACCTTTTGCCCGGGGAGCCGCCGTTCGGTTATGCTGACAACCTTTGATTGTCAGGGGGCGTGATGAAACTACATCAGTTACAGGCCTTGGTCGCCAGTGCCGACGGTGGCAGCATCCGCGCCGCCGCACGCCAACTGGGGCTTTCACAGGCGGCGGTCACGCGTGCCCTGCGTGAGCTGGAACAGCAGCAGGAACTGCCATTGCTGATCCGCACGCCGGCCGGACTGGGTTTTACACCTTACGGAAAAACGCTGCTGGCGCACGCCCGGTTGGTGTTGAACCAACTGGAACAGGCCAACAATGAAATGGCGGGCCTGCGCGGGTTGGCGCAAGAACAGGTGAAGGTGGCGATCACGCCCTGGCTGATGTTGACGGTGTTACCGGCGGCGGTGGTGGCCTTTCGAAAAAAGATGCCGAGGGTAAAACTGGAGCTATTTGAAAGCCTGATGGCCAACGCCCAATCCCAACTGCGAGAGGGCACGATGGATTTTGCCATCACGCCGCTTCCGGCCTCGATGGCACCGCAGGAGTTTCATTGCGAGCCGTTGCTGGATTATGAAACGGCGGTGATGGTGCGCCACGGCCATCCGTTGGGCCAAAGCACCTCAGTCCACCAATTGCTGGAGCAGGACTGGGTGCTGAATTACACCCCAGAAAATTATGACGATTTAATCCACCAACTGTTCAGTCGACACGGCGCTCAGCTTGATCCGAACCGCATTATTCATGCGCATTCCCTCGGCATGCTGCAAGCAATGGTGGAGTCGGCAGACATGTGCACCTGGTGCCCGGCACCGTTGCTCGGGCTACCGCAGTTTGCCGGACGCCTGCAACCGCTGGCGCTACAGGAAGGCTGTGACCTGGCGCGGTTGAATATCGTCACCCGGCGTAACAGCATACTCAGCACCGCCGCCCATGCCCTGATCGATAACCTTATCCGCACCCTGCGCCAGCACGCTCGCTCCGCGCGGCTTGAGGATCGACTTATTTATGATCGGGTGAAGTTGTTGATTTAGGTGGAAGGGGGGGGAGCTCCGAGTTGTTGGGGCATCCTGACAGTCGGTTTTGTGCCAGGAGCGGAAGTCAGGGCCGACAAATACAATCATCACAATGCCTTTGCGAAACAGACAGCTTCTTCTCTACCTATATATGGGCCATAATTCTCAATACGGACATATCCATTTTTCTCGTAAAAATTGACGGCCCGACGGTTGATATGCCGGGTTTCCAGTTTCAACTCGCGATATCCCATTTGTTTTGCGGAGGTTTCCAGAAAAGTAAGTAAAGCACTACCCACGCCTGGCAAGCTTTGGTCTGAAAACATTCTTTTAATTTCGGCTGTATTTTGAGTTAATGGCCGGATTGCGCCGCATCCTATCGCATCCCCATGTGCATTCTTTGCCAATACCCATAATGCTTTGTCATCATTCATTGCTTCAACGGTGAAGTTGGTTTTGCCATTATCGCCAGTAATAGCGGCAAGTTCAGCGGACAGCATTTCGGTTAAGCGATGAGATTCTGAAGAAAATGGATCTGATTTCTCTACGGTTATCATGGTTATATCCTATAAAGGGAGTTTAACCAGCATAAAGTACCCTGCCTGAATAATCATCATTCCGAAACGGGTAATGGGACAACGCTGCTCCCTGGCTTTATCGAGGATGCGATGTCCGTTCCTCGCTCATGAGGGACAATCATACTTAAATCTCCTACATTGCAGGAGGTTTGGGCATGAACACGTCACCGTGGAACAAAAATCGTATCATCGGACAAAAAAGACCGCTTCAGATATCTCATATCTGGGGGATTCGAATCAGACTTGAACTGGAAGGAAAAACACGCGATCTAGCCCTGTTCAATATGGCTTTAGACAGTAAACTTCGGGGCTGTGATTTGGTAAAACTCAAAGTATCAGATGTTGCATATGGCAGTTCTGTTTCGAGCAGAGCAACGGTGTTACAACAGAAAACCGGTAGCCCCGTCCAATTTGAGATAACCAAAGGGACAAGAGAAGCAGTTGCAGCGCTAATAAAGCGGGGCAATCTGCACAGTAAAGACTACTTGTTCCAATCTCGGGTCGGTTCCTGCCAACACATTTCAACCCGGCAATACAACCGTATTTTTCATGGATGGGTAGAAAAGCTTGGTCTCGAAGATTCGCTGTACAGCACACATTCCATGAGAAGAACAAAACCTTACCTGATATACAAGAAGACCAAGAATCTCCGGGTGATCCAACTTCTGTTGGGTCATAAGAAACTAGAAAGCACAGTGCGTTATCTGGGCATTGAAGTCGATGATGCGTTAGAGATCTCTGAATCAATTGAAGTCTAAGGTTGTCAGGGCTGCAACAGCAGCCCTGTGCCAAAAGCGGAAGTAGCTAATAACAGTTTGAGTGGATCAACAGGAAGCAGATCAAAATAATGAAGGGTGCCAGTTACCCTCAAATTGCGTTAGCTTTACAGGGAACAGGCACCCTTCACCTCATTTTTCGTCTCAGCGTTTACTCAGGTCCGGCTGAGAGCCTTCAAAGGCTCGTGGTTCTTTTTCCCACCGGTTAATGACCAATGGAGCAACAACATTTCCCAGGACGTTGAGGGTTGTTGTTCCGCTGTCAATAATACGGAATATCCCGGCTATCAAGGCAACGGCGTCAAGCGGTAATCCCGCAGACGCCAGAGTGGCTGAGAGAATCAGAATGGCAAACCCCGGCACACCGGCTGCTCCTTTCGACGTTAGCACCATTGTGACAACTAAAATGATCTGTTGCATCAGCGTCAGGTCAATACCGTAAAGCTGGGCCACAAATATGGTCGCCACACCGAGAAATATCGACGCGCCGTCAAGATTAAAAGCATATCCCACGGGCACCACAAAGCTGACGATCCGACCCGGTACGCCATAGCGTTCAAGTTTGTACATCAGCTGTGGCATAACCGCTGCAGAAGCGGCGCTTGAGAATGCCAGCACCAGTTCCTGACGAAAATGTTTTATCAGCTTAAAGACGTTTTCCCCGATCAGCGCGCAGATACCGCCCAGCACGATCAGGGCGAATAAAACCAGACCGAGATAAACGGTGCCTACAAGCTTGAGCAGCGGCAGAAGGGAAGCGAAACCAAAAGTGGACACGGTGGCACCAATCATGCCGAAGACGCCAACCGGCGCGTAGGCCATGACAATGGACACCACCCTGAACATGCCATCTGATACGCTTTGGAGAACGCTGAGGAACGGGGCTGTTTTATCCCTGGGAAGGCCATTGAGCGCCAGGCCAAACAGCACGGCAAAGAACAAAACTGACAGCAGTTTGCCCTCGGAGAGTGCAACAAACAGGTTATCAGGAACGATATTCTGAAGAATAATCAGTGCGCCCCGCGCCGGCTCCATTTTCATGTGTCCGCCGCCGTGCGCCATTCCCTGAATACTGGTGCCTTCGCCTGGGGAAATAAGGTTAGCCAGCACCAGTCCAAAGATGGTGGCCAGTCCCGTGACGATAAAGAAGTAACCGAGCGCTTTCGCGCCCATTCGTCCGAACGACTTGTTGTCACCGCTTCCGGTTATGCCCAGGATCATGCAACAGAAGACAATAGGCACCACGACCATTTTCATCATTTTGATAAAAATATCGCCCAGCGGTTTAAGGATTTCGTGGCTGACCCACTGCTGATACTCAGGGTGCGTATTAAAATACCATCCCACAATTATTCCAAGTACAAGTCCAATAACTATCTGCCAAACCAGTGTTATTTTTTTCATTACGCCCTCAGTTTAAACAGGGGCAACTTCTGCCCGAAAGAGGCAGAAGCCACGCTTAAAAAATTCGGGTGAAGGAGATGTATGGCGCGGCCTGAGGCCGTGCCGGGTAATCATTTTGCGAAAAGCTGACTCATATCCTTGAACGCCTTGAACTCAAGCGCGTTGCCACAGGGATCGAATAAAAACATGGTGGCCTGCTCTCCGACCTGTCCCTTAAAGCGGATGTAAGGTTCGATGACAAATTTGGTGTTAAATGATCTGAGGCGTTCTGCAAGTGCCTCCCATTCCTCCCACTTCAGGATGATGCCAAAGTGCGGGACGGGTACGTCATGACCGTCGACAGAATTGGAATGCACGCTCTCCTGCGATGCGGTTTTAGGATGTTCGTGAATGACCAACTGATGGCCGTAAAAGTCAAAGTCAACCCACTGTTCGCTCGAACGGCCTTCACTCAGGCCGAAGACCTCGCCGTAAAAACGACGTGTTGCTTTCAGGTCATAGACAGGGATCGCCAGATGGAAGGGGGAAAGGCTCATTTATGCATCCTCAGTAAGAAGATCCGCCTGCTTGCGGCAAGATCGATAATTTAGGGAGGAGTAATGTTCAATGCACAGCCGGGTTTCAGTACTTTCCCGCATTAACATTACCGTCACAAATGAGCTTATGGATAATTTAATTTGATTAAAATCAATTTTTATCTTTATATATAACAAATAATATTTGTGTATCGTGAGCGCGATGATCCGTGAATTGAAAACGTTTCTGATGGTGGCGAAGGAAGGGACCTTTGCGGCGGCTGGCAATAAAATTGGTCTGACGCAGGCGGCCGTCAGCGCTCAGATGCAGAGGCTGGAGGCCGACTTAAACTTCCCGTTGTTTGACCGGTCGGGGAGAAACGCACGTCTGAACCAGAAAGGGCTACAACTGATCTCTCAGGCGCAGGAACTCCTCTCATTGTATGACGGGCTGGGTGAGCGACTGAATTTGGCTATCCCCGGTAAGACCATCACGATAGGCGCAATTGCCTCGATACAGCGTACGCTGCTGCCGGATGCGCTGACGGCGTTTTGCAGACACAGCGCCGGCTGCCGTATCCGCGTTATACCGGGCCTGTCGATGGAACTGATTAACCTTGTGGACGCCGGTGAAATAGATATGGCCGCGGTGCTGAAACCCCCGTTTGCGCTGCCGACAGGGCTGCAGTGGAGTGCGCTGGCACATGAACCTTTCCACCTCATCGTGCCGAAAAATGTGGCAGGTAACGATATTGCCTCGCTGCTGAGCGACCAGCCTTTTATCCGCTACGATCGTTCGTCCTTCGGTGGACGCCAGGTTGATCGCTTTCTTCGCGAAATGAACCTCTCGGTCAACGAAATCTGCGAGGTGGACGAGCTGGAAGCCATCCTCAAGCTCGTCAGTAATGGCATGGGGGTTGCTCTGCTGCCCCGGACAGCCAACTGGCGGCGCTGGCCGGCCTCCGTCAGGGCCATCGGTCTGAATGAGAAGGTTTTTTACCGGGACGTCGGGCTTATTCACCGCCCGCTTGAAAACCTTGACGATAACGTCAGGCGGATCTCCGAGCAGATTATCCTGCAGGCGGGGCGGTAAACCTGACCGGCAACAGCGTGAGACTCAGCCCTGCGGCTCTCCGGGCGTTTGCAGCGGCGCGTCCGGCACGTCCAGCGGATCACCGGTAGTGTAAAAGTGGCCGCCCGCGATATAGTGCAGACTTCGCCAGTCCGCCGCTCCCCGTTCAAATTGCCAGTGTCCGTCCTTAAAAGCGCGACTGTCAGCCCAGGCCGCTTTTATTTCTCCGATGAATAAATCATAGGCCTGCTGGTTATGTGCTTCAGGGATGAGTTCGCAATACAGCCACGCGGCACATCCTGAAACCAGTGGCACATCCGCGCCGGGCAGTTCAAACAGCGACACCCCGGACTGAGCGAGTTTATCCGCTTCGCAGGACAGTGAATGTGAACCGAGGTAGTGCACGAGTGAGGCCTGGCCTGCCACCGGGACCTGAATAACAAAGGAACGGCTTTTTTCAATCAACCCGCGGGTGAATGCGGTCTTGTCCAGCACGACGGTCAGCCGCGCCGGTTCGTAATCCAGGGCGCAGACCCATGACGCCGCCATGACGTTGTCCGCTCCGTTATAGCGCGCAGAGACCAGCGTTGTCGGTCCATGATTTATCAGCCTGTAGGCCTTTGCTGGCTCTACGGGCACAATGTAGTCAAGCATTTCGGGCTCCGTTAAGACGTTACAGGTTTTCAAGGTAGGCAGCGAGGCTGCGGTGGCCTGACGCTATCAGCTCCAGAACGTTCGCCTCCATCGCCTGCACCTCGTTGCGGGACCGGGCTTCAAAACTTGCCTGCCAGGCAATGACCGTTTCGTCGCTATCGCTCAGAGGAATGAGGCTGACCGTTGCCACATAGCCATCTACGGCCAGCGGGGCTTCAATAAAGCGATATGAGTAGGCACGCTTATCTTCATCCAGCGTGAGCAGCTGTTCGCGCAGGACATCGCCGTTTTCAAGTACCAGTCGGCGCCTGCAGCCCGGACGACCGTCGGGCTGATTGTCTTCGATTTCGCTGCTGCGGATGGCCGGGTGCCAGTCGCTGATACGGCCAAACTGGCTGAGTGTTTGCCAGACGCGGCCAGCATCGGTTTTAACCACGGCATTAAAGTTAACTACTGACATAACGGTTCCTTCTTATCATTCATCTTATGAAAATCATTTTTTAAGGCTTATTTCACCCGCAGAAACAATGCTGATGCCCTGCCGGGGAGTGATAACTGCCCTGAGCAAGTGGCTGGCTATGTCTTCAGCCGGGCTGAGCTGCCAGCTACCTGGCAGAAGCGGCGAGAAAAGCGTGAGCGCGAGCTTCAGCGCCGTTTCTCCCGGGCGGGCTTCAGTCCGGGCACCGGCAATAACCCCGGGACGGACGATCGTCAGTGAGGTGAACTGCTCGCGTATCAGCGCTTCTTCAAGCTCACCCTTCACCCGGTTATAAAAAAAACGGGAGGCCGTATTCGCGCCGGTCGCCGACGTCAGCGCGAACGCTGAGGCACCGCCATCACGCGCCAGCCGGGCAAACGTCAGCGGATAGTCGTAATCAACCCGCCGGAATGCCTCGCGGCTGCCGGCCTTGCCGATGGTGGTTCCGAGCGCGCAGATAACCGCGTCAACGCGCCATTCCGGGGCGTCAGCGTCTGGTGCATCGAAGTCGATCAGGGGATTTATGAGCCGTGTTCGCCCGGCCAGGCCACACCCGAGTGGTTTTCGCGTGGGCGCAATCACGGTACCGATATGCGGGCTGGCCATAGCCTGATGCAGGGCATGACTGCCCACGAGGCCGGTTGCACCGAGCAGCAGCAGCCGCATTTCCGAACCTGAAACCGGCGACTTTTCCATTTCAGCGTCCTGCCATTTGCTGTATCGCTTCCCGGACCGGTACTTCACCGTCGGTCAGCTCAATGATGACGCGGCTGATGCGGGGCTGCCCGATAATTTCAGCCAGCGTGGCCGCCACGTTATCCCGGGTAACCTCACCGTAAGGAATGGCCAGCCCCGTACGGACAAATCCCGATCCTTTGTCGTCCCGCAACAGGCCGGGCCGCAGAATGACCCAGTCCAGAGCGCTTTCGGCCAGCACTACCTCGGCCTGCTTTTTAACCCGCATGTAGTTTTCAAAAGATGCGGAGGTGGTTTCACTCCTCGAGGCCTCTGGAAATGCCGAAACCAGCAGGAAGCGCGAAATTCCGGCCAGCGCTGCCGCCTCTGCTGCGGTCTTCAGACCTTCGCCGTCGACGGCATTTGTCATTTCCGGACCGCCTTTGCCTCCGGCACCGGCCGAGAAGACCACCACATCACAGCCTTTCATGGCCGTCGCAAGGGCTTCGGCACCAAGCTCCGTCAGGCTCCCACTGACGGGCTTCGCTCCTTGCAGGTGGATCAACTGTGCCTGTTCCGGCAGACGGTGAAGCGCATGAACAGCGTGTCCTTTGTCAGCAAGAATTTTAGACAGGCGTAGGCCCACCTTGCCTGCACCTCCGATAATGAAAACTGTACTCATGGATAACTCCTTTGCGTTACCTGTTTTCTGCAGAAAATCGCCGGCAGTCAGCTCTTAAACTGGTGATAGACTTTCGCAATGACCTGCCAGCGGCCGTCGATTAGGATAAGGGTCAGGTAGTCGTTGTAGTCGGCACCGATAGCATCCTTTTCCATGTCCACGCGCACCACCGCCGTGGTCGGGGTGATAGCCAGCACATCCAGATGCGTTACGATCTCTGGCGCACTGCCGTTTTCACGAACGAATTTATAGAGGTTGTCGACAGATCCTCCCAGCAGTTCACCGTCCGTAAATCCGTACATGACGGCATCCTTATGAAACGCTTCGGCCACCGTTTCTGCACAGCCTTTTCTCAGACCATCAACGTAACGACGCGCGGTGTCGAGTACGGCCTCATAGGCAGAGGTGGGGACGGTTTTGATATTTTTGCTCATGTTTTTTCCTCGGTTGGTTCCGCCGCGTCTGGCGGACAGCCAGACGCGGCGGATGTGGGGCTATGGCGGATGTCAGGAAGCTACGTGGGTATGGTAAATTTTGCTCACCACGGTCCAGCGTCCGTTGACCTTCAGCAGGTTGAAAAAGTCCGTGAAACGGAAGCCTGAAATATCGTCGGTATCGATACGCGCGCTTGCCGCGGTGCCCACGATGTCGACGTATACGATGGCGGCCTTCGCCTCCGGTGAAGGCCGGAACGCGGTATCGATGGTGTCGAAGAGGCCCTGGATCGGACCGCCCGTGAGATTTGCATCAGCGTCAACACCAAAAATCGTGGCCTGGTCGCTGAAAGCGGGCTTCATTACCTCACTCTTTGCCTGCTTTCCGCCTTCGTTATATTTGCTGAGGACTTCCACGATGGCGTTATATTCCTGCACATAAGTTAAGTCGGTCATATCATCTGTCTCCGATTGTGTTGTTACGGGTATCCGCACGGATGCCCGCTATGCGGTTGAAAATCTTTTTTATGACAAACAGTAGCATCAGACCCGCCACAGCAACTGCCATGCCGGTTAACACATCCGCTCGCTGTAAAATATCCCCGGCGCTGAACCCGCCGCGCAGAAGCACCTGGACGTCAGAAATAACACTCCCGGCAGCGGCATACACATACGTGCCGGGGATCAGGCCAAACACCGTTGCTGCGGCGTACTTTCGTAGCGATACACCGCTGACCCCAAGCACGTAATTTAGCGGCGTGAACGGCAGGACCGAGCTCAGGCGTAGCAACAGGATCAGCAGGAGGGCATTGTTATGCGACAGTGAAAGCAGGGTTTTCAGATAGCGGTTCCGGCCTGCAGCGCGCGATGCGACCGGAAATAACTGACTTTTACTGAGACAAAACGCGACCAGAGCGGAGGTGGTGCCCGCCAGCAGAGCCAGCACGGTTCCTCCCATAGCGCCGAACAACCACCCGGACAGCGCGGTCAGCAGAGAAGCCGGGAAAAACATCAGCGTCGCCGTGACAAAAATAACGAAATACAACACAACCCCTGCCTCTCCGGAGGACTGCAGATAATGGCTGAAGGAGAACGCGAGTTCTGACATAGGGGGCTCATATAATTATGTAGTGGTCACTAAGTAATGTTATTATTGTATAGTGATCGCTATGTAATATGTCAAGAGAATGATTGTATGCCCGACATGAAGACGAAAAACGCAGGTGCCACTGGCGAGAAGCCAAAAGGCCGGCCGCGTAGCTTTGATCGTGACTGGGCCCTGCTCAGGGCGCTGGACATTTTCTGGCGTAAAGGGTTTGAGCCAGCATCGGTAGCCGAGCTTTGCGCTGCGATGGAAATCAATCCGCCCAGCCTTTATTCCGCCTTCGGTAACAAGGCAAAACTTTTCCTGGAGGCCGTGAGCTATTACGAAAGGGTCTACTGGAAGGCAACCTGGGAGCAGCTTGAAGAAGAGCCCGATATCACGCGGGCGATTGATAAGTTCTTCAGCAAAGCGGCTGATATTCTGCTTTCGCCTTCCGCACCTTGTGGCTGCATGGTGGTCCTTGCGGCCATCAACGTCTCTCAGGAGTCTGCTGATGTTGTGGAGGCGGTAAGCTTACTCAGGCAGGAAGGAAAAGACCTGTTTGAAAAGCGACTGCGCAGGGCTGTACATGAAGAGCAGTTACCGGCAGATACCGGCACCGCCGCGCTGGCCACCGTGCTGAATACGCTTCTGGAGGGGATGTCGATCGAGGCGAAAGATGGCGCCACACTGGAAAGCCTCAGAGCAACCGGCCAGTATGCGTCGCGTCTGCTGCCTTGCAGAAAACAGTGACCGCACAAAATGCGAACTGCAACACTAGACGACCGGTCAGTTTTATCGCTAAGCTATACGGACTATGAAAAAACAAACGGCTAACGTGCGTCAGCACATCATTGATGTTGCCCGAACGCTTATCACCCATAAAGGTTATAGCGCCGTCGGCCTTGCTGAGATTGTCAAAGCCGCTGGCATTCCTAAAGGATCCTTCTATTACTACTTCCAGTCCAAGGAAGAGTTTGCTGAAGCCTTGCTGGAACATTACTTCACTCATTATCTCGTTCAGGTTGAAGAGCAGTTGTGCGGCAGCCAACTCGCCAGAGAGCGGCTGCTGCGCTACTTTTCGTTCTGGAAGGCCACACAGGGAGCGGATCTGCCGGAAAGCAAGTGCCTTGTCGTCAAACTCGGGGCAGAAGTCTGCGACCAGTACGACAGAATGCGAAGCGTCCTGGCAAACGGAACCCGTGAGATTATCCTTAGGATCACGGCGTGCATACAACAGGGGCAGGAGGATGGCTCCCTGCCATCGGGTGTGGATGCAGAGGCTCTTGCAGAAGAGCTTTACCAGCTGTGGCTGGGCGCATCCCTGATGGCAAAAATTCATACGCCTGAACAGGCGTTCGACAAAGCAATGAGTGCAACAAAGCGGCTGCTCGCGTAGCCGCATTTTTTTCTGCCAATTTACTAGACGACCGGTCAACTATTTAGGAGTAATCATGACTGACAACAGTAACCGTACCGATCTCTTTTCCCCTGTGACAATGGGGAAACTTCAGCTGGCTAATCGTATCGTTATGGCGCCTGTCACCCGTAGCCGCTATGGTGAAGATGGTGTACCAAATGAGTTACATGCAACTTACTACGCTCAGCGCGCCAGCGCCGGCCTGATTATTTCAGAAGCGACGAATATCTCAGCTCAGGGCCGCGGGTATGCGGCAACGCCGGGTATCTGGAGTGACGAGCAGGTCGCCGGCTGGAAAAAGGTCACCGATGCAGTACATGCTGAAGACGGAAAAATCGTCTGTCAGCTCTGGCATGTAGGCCGTTTTTCAAGCGTTGAACTGCAGCCCAACGGCGAGCGCCCTGTCGCCCCCTCCGCTATCAAGGCCGAAGGCCAGACCTATACCGTCAATGGCTTCGTACCGGTATCGACGCCGCGCGCGCTCGAAACCGACGAAATCCCGGGCATTATTGAGCAGTATAAACGTGCCGCTGAAAATGCCCTGCGCGCAGGTTTTGACGGCGTGGAAGTGCACTCTGCAAACAGCTATCTGCTCGATCAGTTCCTGCGCGATTCAACCAATCAGCGGACCGACGCCTACGGCGGCTCTATTGAAAACCGCGCGCGTCTGACGCTGGAAGTCACTGAAGCGATCGTCAACATTTGGGGTAACGAGCGGGTTGGTATCCGCCTTTCACCGGTCACGCCTGATGCGGGTAACACGCCGCCGGACAGCAACGTGATGGCAATGTACGGGTATCTGATTCAGCAACTTAACCGTTTTAACCTCGCGTATCTGCACTTTGTTGAGGGGGCGACGGCGACCTCACGTGAGGTACCTGCCGATGTGGATATGGATGCGCTGAGCGCCCAGTTCGACGGCCCGTTCATCGGTAACAACAACTACGACCTTGAGATGGCCATCAGTCGCCGTGATGCCGGGATAATCGACGCCGTCGCCTTCGGCCGCTTGTTTATTTCCAACCCGGATCTGGTTAAACGTCTGCGTTATGGTGCCGAGCTGACCATCGCGCCGAAAGAAGCCTACTACGGCGGCGGTGCGAAAGGTTACACCGACTGGCCGGAAGGGAATTACTGATAAATAAAACCGGCGGGATCTTCCCGCCGCCTGTACCTCATAAAGAAGGATAAGAATATGAATCACCTGCAGAATAAAACCGCTGTTATTACTGGCGCATCGTCGGGCATTGGCGCCGCAACCGCGCTGGAACTTGCACGTCATGGCGTGAATATCGTAGCCGCAGCACTGGATCAGAGCGGCCTTGATAGGTTGGTAAAGGATATTGAGTCAGCCGGCGGCCATGCTACCGGTCTTGTGACTGATGTGACTCGTCTGGAAGACACACAGGCGCTGGTAAAGCATGCTACTGACACCTTCGGTACTGTTGATATCCTGATTAACAACGCCGGACTGATGCTGTTTTCAGCCTGGAGTGACATCGCGTGGGACGACTGGAACAAGATGGTCGACGTCAACATCAAGGGGTATCTGAATGCCATTGCGTCCGTACTCCCGGTTATGCTTAGCAAAAGTGACGGACAGATCTTGAACATGGCCTCTGTCGCTGGGCACCAGGTTGACGCCGGCGCAGGTGTGTACAGTGCGACCAAATTCTTTGTACACGCCATGACGGAATCTATGCGTAAGGATCTGGGTGTGAATAAGGGCATCAGGGTCAATACCATCAGCCCGGGCGTCATTAACACGGGATGGGCTGACAAGGTGAGTGATCCGGAAGGACGTAAGGTGGCGCTGGAGCTGACAAAAATTGCTATCAGCCCGCAGGATGTGGCAAATGCGGTGGTCTACGCTCTCAACCAGCCTAAGAACGTGACGGTCAACGATCTTATCGTATCCCCTACGAAGCAGAACTGGTAAATAAACAGTGGCAGCAGGCTGGCTGCCACTTCATCTCAGAAATAAACGACTTCAGCCTATCGTCGTCAGACGGTCGCTGTCTGCAAGGCTTTAATTCCAGCCAGATAAACATCATTTTCCAGCACCCTGCGCATCTCGCTGCATAAGTCCGGTTTGCAGTGTGAGTTAAAAGAGGCGGACCAGACAACATGCGTGTTCCCCGGATTACGGGTCGGTAGCAGCTGTATGGTGGAGAGATAATTTTCAACAGGCAGAGGTGCTGTTTCAAAGGAATAGGTCAAAACATATGATTTGCTGTCTTTACGGATTAATTTTTCCGTTCCCGATGCTCCGTTTCCAAGAGTTACGTTGCGAACAGCTCCTACAATATCTTCCGTATAGCCCTCTTCAAACTCACTGCTGACTACGGCAGGATGCCACGCTGACAGAGCGTGAAATTTTTCAATAATGTCCCAGACTTCTTCTATATCACGCTGTATTACCCGCGATGCGACAGTACTTTCCATGGTTCTCTCTTCAGATGGATTACGACCACAATACGTTTTGTATCGACCACTAAATAAGGTATTTATATTTTTAGCGGCCGATACATAATAAGTCAACTGGATTGTCTCTCAGCCAGATACTTGAGTGCTCACAAAAACAAATTTACTTATAATTTAATGACATAGACATGATTACCTCCTGCGACACTACGTCCGCTTTTCGCTTTTGAGGGACAACCATACTCAAATCTCCCACACTGCAGGAGATTTGAGTATGAACACGTCACCGTGGAACAAAGACCGTATCATCGGCCAAAAAAGACCGCTTCAGATATCTCATATCTGGGGGATCCGAATCAGACTTGAACTGGAAGGGAAAACGCGCGATCTGGCCCTGTTCAACATGGCTTTGGACAGTAAGCTACGTGGCTGTGATCTAGTTAAACTCAAAGTATCAGATGTTGCATATGGCAGTTCTGTTTCAAGCAGAGCGACGGTGTTGCAACAGAAGACCGGTAGCCCAGTGCAATTTGAGTTAACTAAAGGGACAAGAGAAGCTGTTTCCGCATTGATAAAGCTTGGCAATCTGCACAGTAAAGACTACTTATTCAAATCCCGGGTCGGTTCTTGCCAACATATATCAACCCGGCAATACAACCGAATTTTTCATGGGTGGGTAGAAAAGCTTGGTCTCGAAGCTTCGCTTTACAGCACTCATTCCATGGGAAGAACAAAACCTTACCTGATATACAAGAAAACCAAGAATCTCCGGGAGATCCAACTTCTGTTGGGCCATAAGAAACTGGAAAGCACAGTCCGTTATCTGGGCATTGAAGTCGATGATGCGTTAGAGATCTCTGAATCGATTGAAGTCTAAGGTTGTCAGGGCTGCAACAGCAGCCCTGTGCCAAAAGCGGACGCTGAATGAAAGCCCCAGGCGGCAACTACATCTGGCGGACTATTACTCATCGGGTTGGATATGACCGCTTTACAAGTCCCATTTCCGATAATGATTTTCTAATCCGGTACCAGTTACTCAGACAACCTGCTGAATTCTCAGCGGCCTTTCTCATTCACCGTCATGATAAACACGGTCACGCCAGCGTCGTTGTTCATATAGGCATGCGGTGCGTCAGTTCTCGCAACGGCTGCACTTCCCTGGTCAATTATGTAAGTCGTGTCGCTTACGACGAGTGTCAGAGTCCCTTTTGCAACATGGAGCAGTTCGCTGGTGCCCTCGGGGTGACCGGGAGATTCAAAGGTTTCTCCTGGGTAAAGCATCCACTCCCACAGTTCGACCATGTCCGGCCCGCTGGTGCCGGCCAGAAGACGCGCGCTGCCGCCCTTTTCTCCTTTCCAGAGCACCGGGATTTCACCAGAGTCGATGAGATGGACGGCGGGCTTACCGGCGACATTAACAAAATCGGCCACCGATACGTTCATAGCAGACGCAAGTCGGCAGAGTAGTGCAATGCTGGGATTGGCCCTGCATCCTTCTATCTCTACCAGCATTCCCTTACTAACGCCTGAACGGCGGGAAAGCTCATCAAGCGACATTTTTTTCTGGCTGCGGTAAAGCTTTACGTGCGCGGAAACGGCCTCGTTTACCCTGGCTGCACTGGCATCGGTCGTTATGTTGACTTTTTTGGTCATCGGTCATTATCATGTAATAAATCAGTCATTACAGGATTATCGTATGCCAACCGTGTCACCGTCAATCAGCCCCGAAATTTACCGCATCGCACCAGGATTTCGTGCACTTAGTATCAGCGTGGAAGCGACAACCGTGGCTGATGAACGGGTTGGAGAAGTCGCGCTGCGGGAAGCCTGCGAGGCAGTTCTGGCAGGACATCCTGCCTGGGCAGAGGCCCATCTGAACGCATGGGCGGAGCTATTTCGCGCCTTTGGGGCAAAACCTAAACGAACACCCTGTTCAGCGGAAGCTTTGCGCAAGCGGGTTCTTAAAGATGGCACAATGGCCTCTCTCGATCCGGTGGTCGATCTGTATAACGCCGTTAGCATCCGATATGCCGTTCCGGTTGGCGGAGAAAACTTTGCGGCTTACACAGGAAGGCCACGACTGATTCTGGCTGACGGTACCGAAATCTTTGACACGATGAAGGACGGCCAGCCTGGAAGCGAGTCACCGGAGGTGGGTGAAGTTATCTGGCGCGATGATACCGGCGTAACCTGCCGCCGTTGGAACTGGCGACAGGGCATCCGGACCCGGCTGAGCGTGGCAGATAGCAGAATGTGGTTTATCCTTGAGAGCCTGTCTCAAATGCCGCTGGAAGAACTGCATTCTGCCGGGAAAATGCTGACAGACGGTCTGGAAAAAATGATGCCGGGTGCGCGCTGTCATACTGTTCTCATCAGCGAGCAGCTTTGAAATCGTCAAAACTGACTCGGATAAAACACAACGAGAGAGTATCTTAAGATGTACCAGGTTGACGCCTTTTCTGACCGCGTCTTTGGCGGAAATCCCGCCGCCGTTTTGGTGCTTGATAAATGGTTACCGGACAACCTGATGCAGTCGATTGCTGCCGAAAATAACCTGGCTGAGACGGCTTTCGTAAAACGCAACGGTGAAGGATGGGATCTGCGGTGGTTTACACCAACTGTAGAAGTCGATTTCTGCGGGCATGCCACGCTTGCAACCGCACACGTACTGGTTACGGAATATGAAATAACGGGTCCGCTCTCATTTTCAGCTCGCGTCGGGCAACTGAATGTTGAGGTAAAAGAGGACGGCTACCTACTCGATCTACCCTGCATTCCCCCGGAAGAAATGACACGGCTTCCGGAGATAATCCAGCCTGTTTTCAGCGGTAAGGCACAGCACTGGTTCAGAAATTTCGAAAATATTTTTGTGGTTCTGAACGGCGAGGCTGAAAGGCTGGGGAAACAAAACTTGTCTGCATGGCAGGCGTCCCTGCGAGGTGGACATCTAATGTGTGAGTTAAAAGAAAACAGAGTCATCATTGAAGGTAAGGCAGTGACGTTCATGAAGGCGGAGATTTGCGTACCTGACTGGTTTATGAAGTCTGACTCGGCAAGTTAGGAATGGAGTTCAATTAGTTAATGAGTAACAGGAGAGCGCTGAGGCGCTCCGTTCCTTTTTTCACGCCTTAACTTTGTTTACCATTTATGATTACAGGCCACAACGTCCGCTCTTCGCTCATAGCCGCCATCCACCAAAACAAAAGCAAAAAGCCCGCTCAGGTTTCCCTGAGCGGGCTTCTCTAATATGGCTCCTCTGACTGGATTCTGACTATGCCTTTTTATCATTGATATAATTGGTTTTTATCAGTTTCAAAAATATAATGGCCCCTATTGAGGCCCCTTATCGGTGCGAGTCCAATAAGATGACTATAATTTCTTCATATATTAACGGGTTAGTGGGTATCTGTAGCATCATCCCATATTTATCATAAAGGGTGGCTATCTGGCAGCCAACGCCCCCGGATAGTGTTTCGCAATAATGTCATTAAGCTTATCAACCAGTTCCGGACGCCTGAACGTAATGTGTGCCGATCCCTTTTGGAAGTATTTAATTTTAAACAAAGTATCTTCGTAACTGTCCGATGTTTTCTGTTGGCTGATGTGATCGCTAAGGCGTCGGGCAATATCCTCGCGATTGTCGGGGATGGGCTTACCGTCCAGCAGCATTAGCATACGTTCGAGATCGACAAGTTGATCACGCCGCCAACCCCAGTTGAAGCTGAAACCCCAGCGGGTGTAGCTGACCAGCCCCTCTACAATGATCTTCTTGCCAAATTTACAGGGGGAGTTCGATTTGTAATCCCAGCTTAAACGCTTAAAAACGTTAATCACCCCACGTTCAAATACGTCACCTTTACTCTGATGTAACTGCTCAAACGTA
Organism: Serratia sp. BIGb0163; assembly: GCF_024809935.1. NCBI lineage: Bacteria > Pseudomonadati > Pseudomonadota > Gammaproteobacteria > Enterobacterales > Yersiniaceae > Serratia > Serratia sp. BIGb0163. Next base: position 24,198 of record NZ_JANUDZ010000005.1, on the reverse strand, counting down.
CTGAGAATATTGGCTTCGCTAACGGCAGGAATGTCATCCTTTTCCAGGCTGTTGTACCACTGGTCACGCGCCTGAGCGTCCATGAGCGACAACATGCCGGACTTTTTCATCAGGTCTCGCCATATACCGCGATCGAGATTGCGGGTAATGGCTTTCATCGCCGTTTCTGTTTTCTCCATCAGCCAGCAGCCGCAGCGGAAGTCCTGCTTCATGGCCCAGTCCAGGGCGGTTTTGCCGCCGATACTGCGGGTCAGTGTCGAAATATCGTCAAGCTGGCGGATCAGCGCTTCAATCTGCGTCAGTGCGGCGTTACGTCCTGTGACGATACGTTCAATACTGGTCGAGCAAATCACATCGGTGTGGCCGGTTAAAACTTCGGGTTCTGTGAGGGTAAGTTCTGACATCATTTCTTTCCTTATATAAAGCAACGCGCCAGCCGGTGAGGACTGGCGCTTATGCGTGTGTGATGAGTGGGGTTCGGTGGCTAATTTGTTCTGGGGTGTTGCAGAAGCTGCAGATCGCGAACGTCCAGCAGCCAGTCAATCAGAATATTGAGGGCCGTTTCCGTGGTGAATTCAGGTATGCGAATACTTGTGAAGATTGGAGGTATGAGTTACCAGTCAAAGGTGGCGAAGCCTGGCAGTACTTCACCACAGGCATCAAGATGGATGACTCTGATAGTGTAACGACGTATCAGCGCCACGAGCAGGCGGCGGCAGGTTTTCGACAGGCCCCGTTTCTTAAGCTGAAGCACCGGGTACTGCCACGCATCCAGATATATCAAATATCCTGAGCCGGTATAGCTTATCCACTCGCTGTCACCAAAGTCTTTATGCTGATGCGAAAGAGCGAATAGTAGGTTGTTGTCAGCTTCGGAGATATGGGCGGTACTACACTGGATACCGTTAAGGCGGGTGACGGGCGGGAGCGGATCTTCAACGGCCAGTTTTCCAGGCTCGTCAGCAACATGAAGCGAATAACCGTTCTGGTTCACCACATCAATCAGTTCGGCCAGTTCAATACCGTCGATATCTATGGCGATCCGGCCCATGTTGAGGGCCAGTACGTTGATGGCGTCAGCTTCAATGTTCAGGCTAACTTTCATTGCCCGGACTCCAGTGAATATTGCCCGGTGGTGATATCGGTGATGGCTCTGTAACCGCTACGTTTCATCAGCCCGGTGGCATGACGGGCGCGAAGTATATCGATACTGCTGATAAGTGGCGATTGTGTTTCTGCGCTGAAGCCACGACGGTCAGTACGCACCAGGTCATATTTCTCCACGATAAAATTCACCGCGTCACACAGTGAAATACTGGCGTCAATGTGTTCCTGGATCACGCCGTTATTGCCAAACGGCGTGTCGTTCAGCGTTAGACCGTAGTGCTGGTCCAACAGGTACGTCAGTAGGGTCAGCCACACAGCCACTGGTGACACACCAGGTGACGGGCAAATCTCAGCCGCCCGTTTTGCGGATACAGGTAAAATTCTCATTACTGGTTCTCTTTGAGCGTTGGTTAAGTGTTGTGGGGTTTATGCGGTAGGTGCAGATGTCGGGTAAATCGCGATATAGACATAACCACAGGAGCCGAGACTGTCCGCTTCACAGGTCAGCCCCTTCGCGTGGAGCGTGACACAATGCTGGCGGCGTGGGGTCAGTTCACCGCTGATCAGTTTCAGTTCAAGCTGCTTAAGCAAGAGAGGAAACACCTGATCGATATGGCGTAAATCTGCGTCACTGAATATGCCGGTGATGCTGGCGCGATCGGCCAGGTAATGCAGCCGGTTGCCTTCTTGCACCAGGCGAGCGCCAAAACACGGTGTGATATCGCGCCGCAGGCCCCACCATGGCTCAGAGAGATCGTGGTGTGTAGTGTGGGTTTTTTTCTGCATTTAATGTCCTTAAACGTAAGTTAATTTAGGGTAACGCTGCGCAGGATCACATACGGGCCGTTGCGGTCCTGACTGCGTTCAGCGAACACGGCCAGTACACCTTTGATATTCTGGACTTTTCGACCGTAGTAGTGGCAGACGCTGCCGGACCACTGATATTTTCCGGTGCAGAAGCGAAACAGGCGGGACTGCGGATACTGGCGGTAAATCGCCATTGCCTGGCGTTTACTGATAATTTTCATCTTTGTTTTCCCTCTATAACCAGCCTCTATCAGCAAACGAGACGATATCCATTCCACCCACCACCAGATGGTCCAGCAGGCGGATATCGACCATGCCCAGCACCTTTTTAAGACGCTCTGTTATCTGTCGGTCGGCGTGACTGGGTTCTGCATGACCGGAAGGGTGGCAGTGCGCCACGATGATGGCGGCGCTGTTATGTCTGAGCGCCGCCTTCAACACTTCCCGGGGATGAATTTCGGTATGGTTGATAGTGCCGGTGAACAGGGTTTCATGGGCCAGTAACCGGTGCTGGTTATCCAGGTAAATCGCCATAAACACTTCGCGCTCCAGTCCGGCCATCTGCAGGCGTAACCAGTGGCGAACCGCATCGAGTGAGGTGAATGACTCGCCCGGTTTACGCAGATGGTTCTCCAGCAACGCCAGCGCGCGCTGAATGGTACGTTGTGTGGGTAATGGCAGTTCCGTCACTGACGGGGATAGGGTTATATTCATCATGATGATGGGTGTTTCCGTAGGTAGGTTGTGTGAAGGGTTAGTCGATCATGCGCATAATGGCGTTAGACTCAGGGTGAATAAGGGCGTAATCCCGCAGTCGGTAGTAGTGTTCCGTCATCGCGTCACATTTTGTACTGCAGGCATGATGGCTGTAGGTCATCAGGCAGGCGATGATGCCGGCGGCCTCATGACCGACGGTGGCACCATTCCCGTTCAGTGCGTTAAAGAGTACGTACTCACCTTCGGTGGACGGAATAATAAAAGCGCCCCCGTTACTGAGGGCGTAAAATTCCCAATAATCTCCGCAGTAGTGTTCACACAAGAGGTCGAGCCAGGCGAATATCGGTGACTCGATTCGGAGCCATTGCGGGATGTCGCCAAAATGCTGTAGCCAGAATGACTGACGGTCAGCGTCAGGGACAAGGGTAGCGGTCAGTGCCGATGTGCCATTGTTAGCAGCAGACTGTGGCAGTAACGGGATATTATCGTTAAGGCTAATAATGTCGGTCATGTTGGTTTTTCCTTGTTTATTTATCGGGACGGAGATGTAGGCTCAACTGGAGTGACGGGCAGGACTGCGCATAGCCGTTCTCATCACAACAGGCGGGCCATATACTGTCAGCCAGGCTTAACTGACAGAGGCTGAGTTCTCCGGGTCGGTAGAGAAGATGTGTGCACCAGGCGCACAGGTCATCATCAGAGAGGGAGCGGCAACCCGGAACCTCATTCAGGGAAAGCGGATAAACGTCAGCCTGACGGGCATCATCCGGCACATGCTGCATCAGCTCAGAGCCTGCTGCAGCTCTTCGGCCATCACCCAGAGCGCCCTGTTTAACTTAACGTCGCCATCTATACCGTTAATCGCGCGGGTGCGGGTACGTTTACCCTGTGCGGTGCGCCCCGGCAGGCCGCCTTTCAGCAACGATTCCTGAATGCGGTTATAAATGGTCCACAGGTCGTCCTGACGGTCCTCATACCGTCGCGGCGTCAGTATCTGGGCAGCGGTCACCGGCTGGTGCTCTTCGCCAAAGCGGTACGTCAGTGCGGCGTTAGCCAGGGCGTGTTGTGCAGGTGGCGGCAGGTGTAACGACTGCATGGCATCGCGTTTCTCTTCCACCCGATCAAAGACGCCGAGCACTTCATACGCCCCCTCAATCACTTTCCCGGCCACATCGCCCCGATGCGGCACGCGAATTTCACCGAACGACTGTCCGCAGACGAGCCCGTTGGTGCAGATGGCTCTGAACAGCCCGGGCAGCATCTGGTATGAGCTGGAGCCATCATGCGAGTTGAGCAAAATGATCTCCGGTACCTGCTGGCCATTGATCTGCCCGGCCCGACGCAGACGTAACAGATGTTTGGTGTGCTCTCGCCGGCTCTGGTCACGAACGCGTGACTGGCAGGCGAAAAAGGGTTCAAAGCCTTCACGCTGAAGATTGTCGAGCAGGGTAATGGTGGGGATGTAAGCGTATTTTTCGCTTCTGGATTCGTGGCGATCTTCACTGAAGACGCTGGGAACGACCTGCATCAGTTCTTCACGGGTTAACGGTCTGTCGCGGCGGATCTGGTTCACCCGACCAAAACGGCTGGCTAATCGCATGGTTAATTTCCTTTATTGGTTGATTTAACGGCATAAACAAAAAGGCCATGCGCCCCGGAGGGAACATGGCCTGTTGGTGTGGCGGGTATTCGGGCGGGGCCCGTGGTGAGTCAGTCCCCGGGGATACCGTGGCTGAGCAGATAGCGGTTAAGCCATTCTCCGGCACCGGCTTCAAAATTCCACGCCCGCCAGAGTAATTGTCCCTCGTGGTCGCGAATGGCCAGACGAAAATGGGTCCCCTGGTCGTCTTCAATAGCGACGTTCTGGTACGCCGCGACTGCGGCATCAGCCTGCCTGCGGGTAAACGGGCCGGACGGTAGTGGGGTATCGTCGGTGTTGTTCATCGTCATCTCCTGATGAATGACATAAAACAAAATGCCCCGCTCAGTGAGCAGGGCATCAACGGGAGGCTCCTGGTGTGGTGATAAGCTGCAGTATCTGCTCCATCAGCGCTGCGATTAAGGCACCTGCCAGCAGGGCTGCCGTCTGTCTGGCAATATAAATGCTGTCTTCGTCGTAACCTTCTTCGCGAAAGTGGTCTTCCACAAACTGCTGTGCCCGGCTGCTGGCGCACCATGTCAGTATCTGGCCCAGTGCAGAGACCAGTATGTTGAGTAATGTCATTGAGTTAAATCTCAGGGGGGACCCGGACGGATGGGGCATTCACGGATGCCCCTGCCGGGTAAATGGAGGAGAGCTGAGTTACTGCGGTGACGGAGACTCCGGCGGCACGGGGACCTGACCATGAATAATCCGGTGTTTTGCCAGTGCCTGCGACATGTCATTGATGCAGTACGTAATGTAGAAGACGTTGAACAGTACGGTGTAGAACGCATTCATTCTGAGGTCGAAGCGGAAGGTGTTCAGCGCATAGTGGCGCAGTGCGGCTCTGGCCTTAAAAGCCCAGACGATATACATCACGCCGGTGGCGAACGACAGAATGGCGCTCAGTACCAGCAGCGTGTCGCTGCCCGTGTCGTAGCCGGCGAGGTCCGGTGAGGCCATCACGCCAAACTGTCGACTGAGACCAAAACAGACGGCCAGCCAGATGATAAACAGGTTGCCGCAAACCGGATACCCGGTGGTGTCGCTGATAATGTCCTGCTTTTTATACAGCCACAGTAACGGCCAGATGCCGCAGGTGGCGATGGTGAGCAGCGCAAAAGTGAGCGTTGGGGTTGCCAGTCGCTGGCTGAGTGTCGAGATGTCGGTCATATCGTATTGTCCTTGATTGATTTTGCTGTAAACAGGGGATGAGCGGGGTTACCCGGCGGTGAGTGTCGTGCATTCGGGCATATCAGCCAGAACCTTGTGAACGTTTCCGGCAGAAGGGGAAAAATGCCCCACCTTTTTGTCGTTGACGTAAATCTCAAACGACGTTGCCTTTCTGATGGCATCAATGAACGACAGCCAGGCGTTGTCGCCGTTACGCCAGCCCAGAGAGGACGGCAGCGGGAACGGCTGGTCATCGGTGACGACGGTGATGGCGGTTTTCTCATCCTGCGAATCGGCACCGCTGCCGTCAGGCAGGGTGAGCATGACGTGATGCTGCAGGATGTTCTGGTCGTCAGGGTTGCCGGTGCAGTTGAGATTCAGCATGACGTTTTCCGGGCTGGTGATGATGTACTCGGTGACGCCCATACCGAAGCCACTGCTCCACATATTGGGAACTGCCTGTGCCGTGATGGCAAAGGTCAGTAATCCTGCTGACAGGATGGCGTGCATGAATCGCATGGTGTTTTTCCTTCTGAGTCAAAAATGTTGTTGAGGGTCAGCCGTGTTACATGAGTTGTTTACCCACGGCGATAAGCCCTGCCAGCCAGCCGATGCACTGGGGACCCACAAGCCAGAATAGGCGGGCCTTGAGCAGCCCGGTCATCCCTTCGCGGGTGTATACCGCGTCCGGCGTCAGCCACAGACGCAACGCCGCGCCTGCAGTCATACCGGCACCGGGCCCCAGGGTCATCCAGAACAGGTACCCCATTCCCTGACCAAAACTGCGTATCTCGCCGGTACTCCCGAACACGTTAAACAGCACGACCACAAGCGCGATGGCGAAGGCAATCGCGAAGTATTTAATGACAAGCGCCATGTTCAGATTCCCTTATTTTCTGCACTGCTGAGCGGCACTCAGCATGTTGTCCATGAAGCGCGGGGGGACATAACCGTACTGCTGGTTCATTTTCTCCAGCTCCCCGTGCGTGTATTTCGTTTTGAGGTCATCCCAGATACATCCGCAGACGGCGGTAGTACCACCGCCGGATTTGCATCCCTGGATAAACTCGCGTTCATTTTTGTCGCCACAGCCGCTCAGGGTTGCGGCAGACAACAGCAGGGTGAAGAGCAGCAGAGGGCCTGCGACAGGTTTCACGATTTGACTCCTTTGGGTCTGGATGGATGTTCAGGGTGTTGTTCCCTGAAGGTGTGAATGACATCACTGATAAAGCGAAAGTGGGGTAGTGCGCTGATAAATCCCTCTTCAGTAATGAGCGAACTGATTTCGCTCCGGCGACGGAAGGTTTGCTCTGAGAGTGAAGCAGAGATAATGTCTTCCAGCCGGAACACCCGGAGGCTCCCCCGACAGCAGACGACCAGATACCAGTGCTGATGCCGGTAAATCAGGCGGTAAGGCTCCTGCTCATCGTGACGGACACCGCCGACCAGCAGGCTGACCACCCGGTGGTGGCAAATGGCTTCGGCCAGACGATGAAAACTGTCAGCCTGTGTCCATGCTGACGGTAAGTCGTGCCAGATAAAGCAGGGTGAGGTGCCCGTTTCATTCATCAGCAGGTGCATCAGTTGCCGGTTCTGCGACGGGATAATGCGTGCGATACCGGTACTGCGGGCAAAGGAAACGGCCCCCGGAGAGTGATCACGCGTGGCGCTCTCACTGAGCCGATACGTGCCGTTCTCCCCGATAATGTCGAGGTGGACCAGCCGTTGATGTAAGTCACGACGCAGGGTGCGTATCGATACACCAAACTCACCGGACAGTGTCTGAAGGGTCAGCGTTTCTCCGGCCATTAACCGGCTGATAATGACCGACAATCTGACGGCCAGCCGGTCGTAGCGGGCCTCTTCATCGGGTCGTTGCATGGACGCTCCGTGTGCGATAAATAGGTTGATATTTCATGCGGTTATTATGCGGGAGGGGAGGGACACGTTATGTCCGTCCCCCGTAATGGCGGAAAAGAAAAAGTAAAATTCATCTTTCAGTAAACAGAAGAATTAACAAAGGGTTAGTGCCAGGTGCTGAAATTACGACAGCATGCTGACACGCCCTGTCATCAGTCGTGCCGTAGCGAGTACGGTCAGCGGCTCAGGCTTTGTGCAGGATGGGCTGACCCTTATTAACGTTACGGTGCACTGAAGATATGCTCACACTGCGTGCAGCCGTATTCATCAAAGACGGTACCGTCCAGTTGTTCTCCGGCCAGAGAGCCTGCCACCGCACCAGCACAGGCGCCGGACAGAAAACCAATGAGGCCTCCGGCTATCGTACCGACAACCGGAATGACTGAACCTATCAGCGCACCGGCGGAGGCTCCTTCAAGCCCGGCAAGGCCTCCGGCTGTTGCGCCAACGACCCCACCCGTCTTTTTACCCACATGGCGCAGTCGTATGTTTTGCGAACCGCAATTCGGACAATGCATTTCTTTTTCCCTTATTACTGGCAATAAAAGCCGCCTGAATAAACAGGCGGGCCGTGTATAAAAACGGCCCTGATACCGGAACAGGGAATGTGGCGATGGCAGCGCCGGAACAGGGGAAGCATGCACGCGGGTATGTTGCAGGGCAGTTCACCGGGGAGAGGGCACAAGGGTAGCGGCAGGGCACCAGAACCCCGTTTGTTCTTATCAGACACATTAACCTCCATGAGTAAAATAACAAAACGGCAGCGATAGTGGCTGCTGTTCTCATGGAGGTAATATAGGTCTGAGATTTTTTTGAATGCAGGTCTGGTTGCGTTTTTGATGCCGGATTCATTCCCCGGCCTCATCACAACGGTATTATTCCCCGGAAAAGGTTTTCAGGTAGTGGCTGTTAATCAGTTTTTCCAACATATCGCTGATTCGGATATCGTGATGGGCTGCCAGTAAATCCAGGCGCATTTTGGTTTCATTTTTCAGATAGGTGTTAAGGGCTTTTTTATCGGTACGTGACTGACGCAGTTTTTGCTGGTTCCAGGCTTTATTCAGGTTCAGCAGAAATAACCGTTTGGTATCCGGTGCATCGTCCCATAAATCAATTGCACCACGCAGGGCAAGGCAGCGTTCAGAATGACTCAGTGGCGTAAACCAGGTGCTCAATCCCGGTGATGACAGGTTGAAGGAGAACCCACTAGTGGGTGTGCTCTTTTCTTCCTGTAGCGATTTAAGGCTGTTCCATGCCCACAGCACCGCCTCTTCCTCATCAGGCAACCATTTTAACGGCAGTGGTTTGCTGTAAATATTTTTCCACTGGTCTTTGAGCCTGTCCATAACCTGATTCTTCAGGCGATTAACCGGCGGGGCAGGAATAATTATCCAGTCAAAGAAAGTGAAGATAAGTTGCATTCTTTCCTGATGACTTGTCGGAGATTTATTTAGCTGAAGGAACTGATACCAGTTCTGATCGTAACGAGCATCTCTTGATCGAGAAATGCCAAGCTGATAGTCACTCGCTTCACAGAGATAACCCCACATCCAGAATGCGGCCCGTTCGTCGCATTCAAGCCAGTCAAAACGGTTAGCCGGTAAGATATTCTCGTCGCAGGCGGTATGCATGTCTTCCAGGAGTCTGTCTTGCTGTTCTTTATCAGGATAGTACTGATTGAGGAGATGATTAACTGCCTGATGGCAGCTGCCTGCATCCTGGCGATTAACGCCTTCTGTTCTGATGTTTTTATTTATGCCTAACCAGTCAAGATAAAAACTGCAGATTCGGATGTCGCGGGTCTTTATCGGTGTTTGTTTGTGGTTGCGATCGTAAATAACCATATATTCATCCTAAATATAAACTACGATGTCGTGGTGTTTGTGGTTATACAGTAGCATGATGGTGGTTTTATCGTCACTAAAAAACACATCTGGTAGTCATCGTGAAGTTAGGTGATGGTTTGATGTGGTTTTTTATGTCGTATTATCATGGTTATCCAGTAGTTGTTTTTACTGTTTTATCTTTGTTGTTCGTTCTATTTACGGTCTTGGTGACTTCATCCTGGCTTGTAAAGCACCACTTTGACCTCTTTTCGTTCTTCTGTACGCCCTCATTTTTCACCTCATCATTGTGCCTGGTTCGCCTCAGGATGCATTTTCTGACGCAGGTATGGTCACCTGTGAATATTTTCATTTCGTTGCTAAGAAGCAGATGGGAGGGCTTCTGTGGGTAGTGATGATTCAGAGGTTAATCTGGTTGTGGTTATTTGAGATGATGAGGTGTCTTTTCTTCTGGTTATTAAAAAAGATAATTCCAGAGTGAGTGTTTGTGGTTCTTATTGCATGTAACGACTGTCTGGTACTGTTGATTGGGGTGTTTGCATTATGCTGAATGTGTTGGATTGGTATTAATATAATAAAGAGGGGTGATTACTGAAAGTATAATGAGTGGTGATTGCTAAAGAGTAGGTTGTTATCAGTAAGACTACTGTTTACCACAGTAGTGATTGTTGCCGGTAAGAGAGTTATGGCTACAGAAATGAATAAGACAAATAACTTATGGTGACTTGATTGCTACCGTGGGGGATAGTTATTAGAGACAGGGTAACTATTGGGTAGAGGTATTGGTGAGTTAAGATTGCAGAGCATTAAGTCATGGCCGTAAAGCCATCAGTAAACGTTACACGACTGACGACAGTGCTGAGAGCGTAATAAGTATCAGGCTGAGAGTAAGCTAACGTTGAGTGGAGGGGTAAGCACGATCGCAATGCGTCGTGAGCATATTAGCATGGCGCTGCCCCTTAAGGTTTGTTATAACGATAACTGACCATTGCAGGTAATTCGTTAACCAATAACAACTGAATGGTCTAAAACCATTCATGAGTATCTTTACCTGGGCTTTACTCACGTCAATGAGAACGTGAGCTAAAGGGTATGAAGAATGGCTGCGAGGTAATGGTAAGCGACGTAGCGGGTGACCGGGGTAATAATCCAGGGATATACCGTCAGCAGGAATGCAGTACGTGGAATTGAACGTGTTTACCCAGAGTCAGTATACGAAGAATGATTAACGGATTAAGACGATGTTATTTTAACAGGGGGTGAATATGGTAGTGTTGCATATCTCTGAACCTTTCTGTAAGCCCGTATAACCACGTTTGAGTTAATATTGATGGAAAGCTACGAGTGAATTGATTGCGTTGCTCTTGGTGCATTACAGCGCGTTTTATATGGGGAGAGAGACTGCCCGTTGGCTGAAAAGAAAGTTAATATCCGTTTCTGCATTGTTATCGTCAGGTCGGGTACTGTATCGGGAGTTTAACCAAACGGAAGCAGGTGTTATCCATGAAAGCAGACGTACAGTACGAGTTTCATCATTTTGGTATCCCGCTGCAGGATGGCGATACCGCAGGCAAGTTCAGTGCCACAGCCGGGATGTATACCACCGATAACCCAGGAAAGTTTCGGGTGCAGTGGCATCGATTTACTGATGACTCACCGTTGCATCCATTGTTGAAAACCGTTCCGCATGTGGCCTTTAAGGTCAGTAGTCTGGCTGAGGCGATAGCGGGTGAGAAAGTGATCCTGGGGCCTTATGAACCTATCGATGATTACAGGGTGGCCGTTATTGATGACTGCGGTGTGCCGGTTGAACTGATCGAGACCACGCTCAGCGACGAGGAGCTGTGGGCGCGCGCAGCCTCCGGGCAGGGGAGTTTGTACCGGGAGCCAGAAGATGCGTCAGAGTGAAATAACCAATGGCGCAAGGTTTCATTCTGTCAGTCACTGGTGATAACTCTTCGCTTTCAGAGGCACGCGGCATCATACCGATTAATACGGGATAACTCGCGTGCCCCTTTGGCTCACGTTGCCAGCTAACATGCCAGCTGATGTATCCGGGTCAGGCTAATGGGGTTCCTCTGCGTCACTGGAGCATGTCCCGTATTCTGTGCATCCAGCCGACGACTTCACCCTCCGGATCGCGTTGATGGATCAGGGCCGCAGTCATCAACGGAAAAGCCCGTTCGGCCAGTCGGGCCTTGGCGGCGTTATCTTTCATCACGCCATCAAAGTGCTGAGCCAGTGAATACGCTTCCGCAAACACTTTTGGCGTAGCTTTACCGCCGACAGGATGGTCGGTAACGGCGATTGTCACACCAAAGGCGTCGTGAATGGCATCAGGATGAAGATAGCTTTCGACTTCATGTTTCAGCGTCTGTGCCGCCCAGCAGCCGTTACCCCGGGCGTTGACGGCATTCACCGCTTCAGCATAGGCAGGAACGTCACGATCGTAGATGTGTATCTCCCTACGGTTCAGAGCACGAAGATAATTTTCATTCACCCAGTGCTTGAGCGTTCCTCCCCCCAGCACGATAAATGCCACTCGCTCGTCGTTATCAAGGTCGGGGAGGGTATTATCTTCAGCATGCAGTGCTTTACTGAGCGCTTTAAAGGCGACAACATCCGTTGGACCCTCTACACAGAACAACAGTCTGACCCGGTTATCCGGTGTGACCCCCAGCGTATCCGTGACGATGCCGAAAACGTCAGCACCGGCCTGGATGGTGGGTCGCCCGGTAGCGGTATCCCGGGAAACAAAGCGAATGCTGTCAACGGGTAGCTCTGAGGCAAAGCCGGGGCTATGCGTCGTCAGTATGACCTGGCAACCGGCTTCCAGTGACAGAGATTTAAACGATTCAATTAATATGCGCTGATAGTTAGGATGTTGGGAGGTTTCGGGTTCTTCAATAGCATAGATGATACTGCGGTGATTGCTGGACTTAAGTCGTCGTTCTGCTTCGGCTTTAAAAAAGCTGACCAGCACCAGACGACGGACACCGCTCCCGCGTTTATTAAGCGGGATCCCCCCATCAGTATTGAGCCCGACGGAGAACAGCCCTTGCCATTTTGCCGGCGTGGGAGGCGTAAATTCAGGGGTGAGTTCTCTCGCCAGACCGGGTTCAATGGTTTTCAGCGCCTCATGGGTGTTTCGGGCAATCTCTTCTGCTTTTTGCTGGACCCTTAACTGGATCCTGGCGATGTCGTCCTGTACTTCGGCCAGAGCAGCCGTGATGGCGGCCTTCATCGGACTTTGTACTTCATCGTCGGAATCCCGGCTGCTTCTGTCGCTCTGGAACAGTGCAAACATCGGCAACCAACTCTCGATTTGCTCCCAGATACGCTTTGTGTCTTCTTTGGCTTTTCCGACGGCCAGCAGCGTTTCTGTTAACTGTAAATCGGCTGATGCTGCCCATATGGCCTTTCGCATTCCGGGGTTCCCTTTGAGGGGAACATCGAGCCCGAGATCTTTCACCCGGGCCTGGAGCTCTTTTTCCTTAAGCTCGAGGAGATTCTGAAAACCCACTGCAGCCGGATGGTTTGCAATCACGAAAATCTCAGCGGTGGGTTTTTTGTTACTGCAGTTGTAGATCTTGCGAATTAGAAGTGAGCCGGTGCTGCTTAGTAAAAATTCTTCTGCCAATGTCGTTTCAGCCCCGGAGTCCAGCGTCAGGGAAGAGGGGAGATCGGTAAACTCACAGGTGATCTCAATATTGTCCAGGCCACTGTGAATACAGGCATCTCCTTTCTCAATAGATACCACGCTGTTATTGAAGAAGATCTCCAGCGCTTCCAGGATCGTCGATTTCCCAATATCGTTGCGTCCGACAAAGGTTGTCAGGTCATCGAGCTCAACGCTTACTTCATCTGCATAACAGCGGAAATTCTTTACTGCCACACTCTTCAGACGCATGTCTTTTCCCTTTTTGATTAACAGGCCATTTGACCTGTTAATTATCTTACCCGGCGGCTGAATATTTTTGTTGATGGTGGTTTGATTTATCGCTGGACTTAAATGGATAACATCGCGAAGGCTTCCGATATCTTCGTGCGATACCCGGCAATCTGGTCCGGTATAATGATGGCAGGTCTCCCGAAAAGTTATTTTTTAACGGCACCGGTAATGGTTATGAACCATAACCCACCGGAGTCCATCTCAATGAGTTACACCTACGACCCTTACTGGCAACAACGCATCGCCGATACCTTCAATTGCGCACTTAACGCTTACACCCGCGTACTGGCACTGCGCGTTGACCTCAGGCTGCCTGATACGCCTGCGGCTACCGATGCCGCGGTTATCTCCCGGTTTATCGATGCTCTAAAAGCCCGCATTAACGCGTACTTTAAGCGCCATCAGCGTGAAGGTAAACGTATCTGGCCGACCACGCTGCGTTTTGTCTGGGCGCGTGAGTTTGGTGAGATTAAGGGGAAAAAGCATTACCACGTGGTGTTGCTGCTGAACCGCGATACCTGGTGCGGGCCGGGGGATTACAAGGACCCAGAAACGTTAGCCGGGATGATTAAGCAAGCCTGGTGTAGTGCCCTGCAGGTGAATGCACAGGCGCATGCCGTTCTGGCACGTTTCCCAGCAAGTCCTGTGTCATGGCTGACACGTGGCAATGATACTCAGCTGCAACAGTCACTGTCGCAGGCGGCCTATTTAGCCAAGTTGGAGACCAAAGTCACCGGCGACGGTGAGCGTAACTTTGGCTGCAGCCGGGGCTGAGCCTCCACACGACACGCATTTTGCCGGCCTGATGCGATGGGCCGGTAATTTTTTACAGGCAATCCCTATCCTTTGAGGAGAACCGGCTCGCTGGAGATTCAACGACACCGGACGTCTCCCGACAACCATTCCTCAAAGGGAGATAAATACCATGACCACACTGAATACGAACAACGCCGGCACCACAACCACCACGCTGCTTTGCGCAAACGACCCGCTCATCGACATGACGTTTATCACCACCTGCACCGGCATGACGGATAAGTGGTTCTACAAACTTATCCAGGAGGGGCAGTTCCCTAAACCCATCAAGCTGGGTCGCAGCAGTCGCTGGCGTAAGAGTGAAGTGGAAACCTGGATGCAGCAGCGCATTGCCGATTCCCGTGGCGCCTGAGCAGAGGGGATATCTGAATGGAAAAACGACGGCGTACTCAGCCATGGACAATTCCTCCACGCTGGACGTGCCCCCGTTGCCAGCGACGGCACTGTGGTATCAAACCCTGTCCCGTGTGTTTTCGTCCCTCCGGCGCCCCTGCGCAACCGTAACCTTTCTGTATTCCATGACCGGCCATCGCCGGTACCGACCCGCTAACGCTTAACTGACCTGCCATTCGCACCCTGCCTGCGCTGCCCGCACCGGGACGGCTGACGCCTGCGTGTCGTCTGGTGGTGAGGGACAACACAATGTATGCAAAATCCTTTATGGCCCTGGACGGCAACGGTCGCCTTACGGGGGCCAGAACCGCGCAGGCCGCACCGTATGACCGCTATACCTGCCATCTGTGCGGCAGTGCACTGCAATACTATCCTGAATACCAGACGGAACGTCCGTGGTTTGAACACCGTCGAGATGCGCTGACGGAGAACGGGCGACGACATTGTCCGTATGTCAGGCTCAAACCGAAAGAGATCCGCTATCACCGGCAGTTGCAGTGTTATGTACCTGATGCCCGCCCGCAGGTTTACAAATCTGACTGGCACTGTAGCGGTTGCGACAGTGTGTACCACGGCGAGCGTTACTGCCTGACCTGCCGGAGCGGTGAATACAGCCGTGAAAGCGCTGATGCGGGCAACCCGCCAGCAGAGGTGACAACATGCGCATGCTGAAGTGTTATCTGGCAAATGACCGTGAAGGGCATTTTGTGACTGCCGGTGAGGCGATGAGTGCACCGGGACAGATATGGAGCTGCGCGTCCTGCGGCTGTCGGCTGATACTGCATGCCGGTATGCACGAAGACCCGTGGTTTGAGCATGACTAGCAGACCGTAGCCCGGCATGTGCTGATGGCCTGCGCGCATCTTGACCCTGAGGTGAAAGCCGAAGCCCGGCACAACAAATTGCGCAGTATTATCGGCGGGCTGGGTGCCCCCGTCATGTCGCAGGCCTGGTACTGCGTCTGGTGCAGCGAGCATTATCAGGGCGTGAAGTCCTGTCCACGTTGCCTGACCGGCATCTACAGCATTGAAGAAGCGAACTGGCAGATGAATTACGGCTGTAACACGCTCCCCGGATAAGCCCGGTGAGGGTTTTTCGCATCAGACATACCGTGCAACTCGTGTCCCCCTGAATCAACCCAAAGAGATAACCCCCATGAATGATCCTCACTCCGGCGCTGAAGCCGGTAATGCTGTGGATGCAGCAAATACACGTGCGGTACTGCAACAGGCCGTTGACCACTACCCCCGACTGGCGGCGTTCAGTTTTACCCTGGTGTTGCCGTACCGCGAAACCATGACCGATTATCGAACACTGAAACTGCGCTTTCAAGCGGAAGTCTGGCAACGGACTGGCGAGTATTCGTGGCAACGCCAGCTGGCGCGCCACCATTCCCCCCCGACGTTGTTACGCTGGATATGGGGTTCAACCTGTGCAAGCGAATGCAAAATGGTGCTGATGATGAATCTTGATACGCTGACACCCATGACACAACCTGTTGAAAGCACTCTGCTGGCGTTCAGTGACATCATCCGTGACGCCTGGCGAAGGGTAACGGACGGGGAGCATGAAGACGTGGTGGATATCACGCCGCTTGTCATTAACCGTTCCGCGCAGGGGGCTTTCGCATTACGCTTCAGTCAGCTACAGGCGAGGGTTCAGGGCATGACCGTGCCCGTCATGACGGCGAGAACGGGGGTGATCACACCGCGTTTATCGGGATGACCGACAAGTGGTTTTATAAACTGATGCAGGACGGGGCGTTCCCTAAACCCATCAAACTCAGACGCAGTTCGCGCTGGTTCAAAAGCGAAGTAGAACAATGGGTACAGCAACGCATTGCAGATCCCCGCAAGTAAATCCGGTTACCCTTGCGCATATCACGCCTTTCTTCACGGACCTGAATTAACCCGCTATTCGCACTCTGCCCGTCTGCCCATCACGGGACGGACCTTGCCTGCACGTCGTCTTGCGGTAAGGAACAACACCATGTACGCCAAATTTTTCATAGCCCGTGCGTCGTGGGGCGTCTGACCTCGCGGCGACGGCAACAACCTATCCGTACGACCGCGATGCCTGTCATCTGTGCCAAAGTGCGCTGGTTTTTCATCCTGAATGGGGCACGAACAGACCCTGGTTTGAACACACCGCTGATGCCCTGACAAAGAACGGCATGGCGCACTGTCCGTATGTGACATCTGCCCGCGAAGAGCCGGGCCTTGTCCAGAGGCTGCGGCGCTGAGCGACCGATGCTCACCCGGTGGTGTGCAAGGCCGACTGGCACTGTTCCGGCTGCGACAACCGCTATTAGGGTGAACGTTATTGCCTCATATGCTGTACCGGTGACAACAGCACGATGTTACTCACTGGTCTATAAGTTGCCGGAGGTTACCGCATGCGCATGCGGAAGTATTATCTGGCTAACGACACCGCCGGGCATTTTGTGACTGCCGGTGAGGTGCCTGTGTCACCCTCCCGCGCTGTAAATAAAGTGCCGGCTCTGCACTGTTGTCTGCTCCAGGGCTCGCTGGCCGAAATCATCGAAACACGCAGAGTAATCCGAGAATCAAGGTAAACCAGGGCTGGTGAGGCAGAGGTTAGCTTGCCGGTATGGAAAGCATCCGACGACCGGAGGAACCCGTTAAAACCAAAGTGTGTGGCTGACAAGCGTTGCTTTACAAAGTAATAAAATGGCGGGCGCTCAGGCGCAAAAAAAGCTTTTGAAAAGTAAAACCGTTGGGAGGGTAGAACATGCGATGTTGCGTGAGGCGGGAAGGCGGTGGGGAGCACGCCGCTGAAGTCTGCGCAGAAGTGGGGGCTGCACAGGATGCCGACGTGCTGGAAGCCCCGGTACCTGATTTTAACATTTTACAGGGTGGATTGCGTATGAAATGGACGTTAAGCATGTTGCTGACGGGGGCCGCCGGCCTGTTGAGCGCCGCGGCGGCACACGCCGGGGAGGAGGAGTATGCGAAGAAGCTGGCGAACCCGGTGGCTGCGCTGATAAGCGTGCCTTTCCAGTATAACTACGACGGGGGGTACGGCCCGGACAACGGCACGAAGTCTCAGTTGAACATCCAGCCTGTCATCCCCTTCTCCGTCGGTGAGGACTGGAATGTGATTTCGCGCACGATTGTGCCGGTCGTGTCCCTGCGTGACGTCGCCGGAAAATCTGGCCGCCAGTCGGGCGTGGGGGATATCACCCAGAGCCTCTTTTTCTCGCCCAAGGCCCCCACCGCCGGCGGACTTATCTGGGGTGCCGGACCGGCGATGTTGGTTCCTTCCGCCTCAGACAGGCTTCTGGGCGGGGAGAAATGGGGGGGGGGTCCTACCGCGGTCTTACTGACGCAACAGGGCAGTTTAACCTACGGGGCCCTGGTCAATCATATCTGGTCATTTGCCGGCAATCAGGACCGCCACAACGTCAACGCGACCTTTTTAGAGCCTTTCATCTCCCATACGACGGGCAGCGCCTGGACGTTCGGGCTGGATACGGAAAGTACTTATGACTGGAATGCGGAGAAATGGAGCGTCCCGGCCAACCTGACCGTCTCAAAGGTTGTCACGCTGGGGTCGCAGCTGGTGAGTTTTCAGGTTGGTACGCGCTACTGGGTGACGGCGCCCGGATCCGGACCGGGTGGTCTGGGTTTTCGGGCGGGGGTGACGTTCCTGTTTCCCAACTAACTCCGCGCGGTGGGTGACTTGCCGCCCAGACGATCTGAATTGACTTTTTACTCATCACTCACAGTGTTAACAGTAACGCGCTGAAAATATTACTTTCCGGGAAAAAGTATCTGCTCCTGCAGGGGCCAATGGGGCCTTTCTTTCGTGATCTGGCCGACTGGCGTTACCGCCATGACTTCCTGAAATATCGTCACCATAAATTTTCCTCGCCGTGGTATGAGGCACGTTGCTGGCCCCGTGCGGCAGGGCGTAAAAAACCGTACGCCTTCCGCCAGCGTAACGTGTTGCCTTTGCAACATCCTGCTGCCACTGTTGCAGTGATTTGAAGGGGATATCGTAAAGTTCGCAATATTGTTCGCGGGTGAGGCCACTGGCTCGCCATGCGGCGACGTGATGCTTTTTCTGGTCAAGGGTCCATCGAATTTTCGGCATTGTTCGATCTCCATAGGAATTGTACGAATGCCGGTAATGCTAACTGCCTGAAAATTCCTGTGAAGATGAGTTCACCGTATGCTTACTGTTGTCAAGGTGGGGTGGCAACGTCCGGGCTGCAGGACCGGGTCGGGGCACGACGATAAAAACCTACAGGTATCCGGACGTCACCATGGATTGGGTGGCGACCAAAGCTCATAAAGTGAACGCCTGCGGGACGGACAGTATTATTGGCCTTGGTCACCTTTGTTGGTGGGCGCTCAATGCTACGTATGAGTCTCTGCACGTCGGCACAAACAAAAATCCCCTGCATCGCTGAGAGAATGAACGACAAGCTAAAAGTGATGAAGCGGATGGCCTAGGGGTGCCGGGATAACGCTGACTACGTCCTGAAAATTAAAGCAACGTTCCCCGGTAAAGCGCGAACAACCCTAAAAAAGCCCGTCAGATGGACGGGCAAATAATGCGGTAAGTCGAATTTTTATTTTAGGGATGCAATAGGGCTTCTCTACCCATTACATGTATGAACGTGCAAACGGCAGGTATGGCATGTCAATGACAAAAAAAGCCCGCTGGGGGCGGGCGGTCAAAAAGACCCTTGTTGATAAGGAATGAACTATCTCTATCGATGGCAGGTGTTCGAAGTCAACTTATTTTTCAGGTGACAAAGCAATATTAACCCGCTGAGGTTTGTTTGCGCCGATTAAAACCCGCAAAGCTATTGGGTAGTGGACGTGGAGGTAGCGTCACGGTGGAGCACATCACGGATGCCACTGAGATAGGGAAAGGCCTGCATAACGCGGGTGACGGGCAAGAGGCCATGACGTTCTCAACAGGGTAAACCTTGTCAGTGCCGACAGGAAAGGGCTGCAACGATGCGCAGGCTACGGTGGCAGGGCTTGCCCGCATGGAAGGATAGGGCCTGTGCAATCCTGCTCCCTGGTTAGTTTTCTAAAACCAGGCTAACGGGCTGTTTTACCTTGTTATGTTTGCTGCTGTGAATGCCGCAATACGTAGCCATGTTCACTATTTTTTACATCCAGACATGCAATCGCTATTGCTTATGGCGACCCGCCGTCGATAGATTTCGTTTTGCTTCCTCACCAGAGATAAAGCACGGCGCGGCCTGGATACCCTGACTCAGGCTGCGCCATCCGCCAATAATGGCGGCACCGTGAGTGGGAAATAGGCCTCCCGTTGTCCTCACGGTGATCGCCACCCAAGACAAAGGGGACAGGCTGCATGACAGCAAAGCAGGGAAGCGCGCAATAAGGTTTGCTTACATGCACGCCTGCTCCTCCCATCAGAACACCCTGCGCGATACGCGTCGATGCCAGAGGCTCGGATGGCGTACGGTTATTCGGGGAGGGGTAGGGGTGCTACTTCATATTAGGGGAGTGCCATGTTCGAGGATAAACAAAAACGGGAAGTCGTCATTATGACGCTTCCCTATCAAGATTGGCACATCACTACGCCTTGCCAACAGGATGCCGTGGACGCTTTGGAGCGGGGCAAGGTGCTGTATTTCCCGCATCTGGCCTTTCACCTGACGGAGGCGGAAAAAGCCCTGCTCGACCCTGAACGGGTTGAACCAAAGCGTAAGAATATTAGCTATCAGCCAGCGCAACAGACGCTGGCGGGGGTTGCGCTGGCTACCGACCACAACGCGATGAAAACATTGCTGGCCCGCCATCACCAGGCCTGTCGCCTGTTGCTCAATACGGCTTTTCCCGCGTATCGGGATGCGCTGCATACGCCAACCAATAGCCTGCGTCTGCACCCGATAGAGGCCTGGAAGGCAACAACCTCATGGCGCAAAGACGACAGTCGCCTGCATGTGGATGCTTTTCCCTCACGGCCTAACCATGGTGAGCGTATTTTACGTCTATTCACCAATATTAACCCGCATGGCGAAAGCCGCCTATGGCGCGTTGGCGAGCCTTTTCCTGCATTGGCACAGCGCTTTCTGCCGCGCTTAGCACGTTACTCACCGTTATCCAGTTGGCTCCAGAATACACTGGGCCTGACAAAAACGCGTCGCAGCCATTATGACCATCTGATGCTACACATGCATGACGCCATGAAGGCCGACAGGGAATATCAGCAGAATGGCCCGCAACAGACGATTGCGTTTCCGCCGGGCAGCAGCTGGATGTGTTTTTCCGATCAGACCCCACACGCGGCCATGGCCGGGCAGTTTATGCTGGAACACACCTTCTTGTTACCGGTGAAGGCGATGATGTCACCGCAGTATGCCCCCCTGAGGGTATTGGAAAGGTTACTTCACAAGCCCCTGATCTAACGTCGCGGTGCTACGGGCGCCGCGCCCGTAGCCTGCTGCCGGCGGTGGCTGTCTTTGCCGGGCAGAGGCACTTTCTCTCATCGGCCCCCTTTCAGTTGTCCCAGGTCAGACATTAACCGTGATGCCTCCCGCGTTGAATAATCCCGGTTTGCTGCCTGGCGCAATCGCGCCATCCCTCATGGGAAAATGACTGTCTGCCGGTGTGTACTCTGTCAGCCGGTGCGCGCAGGTGCGGTTCATCGTGGGAAGGGATGTGTGGGCGTTTGTATTTTGTTACGAATGCGTTGTGCAAATGCATGTCTACCGACGTTAGGGTGATGACTCGATAGCTATTTTTATGCGTGTAATTAAGGAGAAGTGATGACCCGAACCGTGAATTTTCAGGGGCAACCGGTGCCTGTGACCGGCGCGTTCCCCGTTAAGGGGCAAAAAGCCAAGCCGTTTTCTCTGGTGTCCGCGACATTGCAGGATGTGTCGTTGAGCCAGTTTGCGGGCAAGCGCAAGATTTTGTCGATTTTCCCCAGCATTGATACTGCCGTGTGTGCCGCCTCCGTGCGTGAGTTTAACCGACAGGCGGCGACGCTGGACAATACGGTGGTGCTGTGCATTTCAGCCGACCTGCCGTTCGCGCAGGGACGTTTTTGCGGTGCGGAGGGACTGGAGGGGGTGATGACGCTGTCGACCTTGCGCGGCGAGCGGTTTAAGCAGGACTACGGAGTGGCCATCAGTGCCGGGCCGTTGGCGGGTTTAACTGCCCGGGCGGTGGTGGTGCTGGACGGTGATGATACGGTGCTCTACAGCCAGTGTGTTCCGGAAATCACCGACGCGCCTGACCACGCGGCGGCATTGTCCGTGCTGAAATAATCGGTCACTCTGCAGTGAAACACATAAGGCCGCGCTTATAGCGCGGCCTTTATTTATTTTAATGACCCGTCCTGAATAGCGTTGACACGTTTTCGCCTTAAATCCGGAGAACGGTGCGTATTCCGATGATTCCGGCGATTTCGATCGCGCTTCCCGCGCTGGTTATTTCTTACTTTAGTTTTTAACCCGTCTGATCGGTTTGCGCCAGTTTACGCATTGATTTGCCCCTGAGTTCAACTCGATGTCCGTTGTGCAGTAGCCGGTCCATCAGGGCATCGGCCACCGTCGGGTTGCCTACCAGTTTGTACCATTCACTCACTGGTAGCTGACTGATGATGATGGTGCTCCCCCGCTGGTATCTGACCTTCGAGACCTCACGCTGCAGCAGTTCGTGCTCCAGCAGGAGACTCAGCCGTTCCTCGAAGCTCAGCGAGGTGTAGGTCATCGGCTGCGACCATTGCAGCTCCAGCGCGTTACTCATGTGCCCCAGCCGCAGGGCCCGTATCTGTTCCAGCGGGTTGTTATGCATTATTTTCTCCTCAGTGGTAGTACCCGGCACCGCGTACGTTGCTGTGCTCTACAGGGGACTCATCCGGCGCTTCGTCTTTCAGCCGGTCCCGGTGGTTTGTCAGCAGGTTCAGGATCACCTGACGCCATGGGCGCTCCAGTAACAGCGCCTGCTGGCAGGCGTTCTCCAGCCTGGCATCGCCATATTCACGGCTGATATTGAGCAGCCCCAGACAGGTCCGGTAAGCCTGTTCCGGATACGCACGATGGTGCAGGTGCCAGGCCACCACGGTGCGGGTGGCACTGCCGATGCTCTCGCCCCAGGACAGCAGCCTTTCCGGGCTCCATCGCTGCCGGCGATGGGATTCCGGCATATGCTCTGCCTGCGTGGTGAAGCCACCCTGTTGTTGTGCCCGTGGATGCTGGGTAACCAGCGTTCTCCGGTGATAGAGGCGGATGAGCCTGGCTCCGGCTTCGATATCGATATGGCTGCCGACCAGCGCATGAGGCACTGAGTGCGCATGTTTGCTGTACAGCACGTGATAGTCCGGGCCGACCTTCGCTCGGCGGATATCAACGTATTCATAGTGGTATGGCGGGAGCGCCTTCAGTGCGGGCTTATCCAGTTGTTCATACAGGCTTTTCCTGCAATCCGGCAACCGACGGAACGGCCGCTCATTAAGATCCTGCAGTAGCTCACTGATGGCCAGATTCAGCACGGCCAGCGTATGGAACACTTCATTCCGCAACCGCATCAGGATCCAGCGCTCCACGACCTGAACGGCATTTTCAACTTTGGGTTTGTCTTTCGGCTTGCGGGGCCGGGCCAGCTTACGGTAGTTCTCGCTCAGTACCGGCTCGTAGCGGTCTGCGCGGCTGACTGCCGCTTTCAGGTTATCCGGGATGAGAAGTTGAGGAACACCGCCGAAGAACTCGAACGCCCTGACGTGGGCCATCAGCCAGCTTTCCTGCCGCTGGTTTTCACAGGCTTCAACATAGGTGTAGTTTGAGGCACCAAGCGTGGCGACGAAGATGTGCGCCTGCCGTAACTCGCCCGTATCCGGGTTGATAACCGGGATCGTCGGCCCGCAGAAGTCGAGGAACAGCTTCTCACCGGCAACATGATGCTGACGCATACTGCGTTTTTTCTGCTTCAGCCACTCACCATAGAGGTTACAGAACTGGCTGTACCCGTAGGCGTTTTCGCCAGTTTCCTGTTGATATTCCTGCCAGAGCAGGATTTTTGTCATCCCTTTACGCTTCAGTTCCTGATGGCACAGGGGGAAGTCGGGCATCCGTTTATGGCTGTCGTTGGCACGTCCGGTATAGAGCAACGCTTCGAGTTGTGATTCCGTCATCTCTTCCGGCAGGGGCCACGCCAGCTGACTCCCCCTGAAGCGGGTGACCACATCAGATACAGTGCTGCACCCGATATTCAGACAGGCCGAGATACTCCTGTTGGGCAGGTAACAGTCAAATTTCAGGCGCAGCACTTCTTTAATTTTACTCATCCGCGTTCTCAGTCTTGCCATGGCGACACTCCTCCGGAAGATGCGTTATCAGGAGAAAGTGTTGTCCATTGTTTTAAAAGTGAAAAGCGCGGGATTCCGACGACAGGATCACCGATTCCGACAATCCGATCACGGATTCCGGAGCCAGGATCACGGATTCCGGAGCCAGGATCACGGATTCCGACGGAGGGCCAAATATGGCCGGAACAAATCGGAATCAATGGTCGGTTTGGGTCGGAAGCGGAAGTGGGTGTACAAATGGTCGAGTGTTGGAGCCCGGTCCCTTTGCGGAGCCCTACGAGTCGTCCTTTAAAAAACGGTCCGGTAACCACCTGGACGTCTTCGAAAGACGGGATAAACGCGAGCGTTACCCGTGATCCGTGCAACAATCGTGTGAGTGCGTATTTTCTTTTGAGAGTTGGCTGATTGCCGAACCAGGGGAAGGCCGTGTCAGGATGGCGCGGAGGCGTTGGCTTTATCTGTGCTTGAGCCTGATAAGGTTAACGTGAATAATGCCGCGGCTGCGC
>NZ_JANUDZ010000004.1:0-423815 GCF_024809935.1 Serratia sp. BIGb0163 | reverse complement strand
ACCACTGCCAGTCTGGTTTCGAGGGAGTATTTTGGTTTTGCCATAAAAAACTGCACCTTATTCAGTTGGGTGTCCAACTTTTGGGGTGCAGTTCATTTTTGGCCGAGGGCTTTTTTTATGGCGCAAAGTGGGGCTTTACTTGTTGCGACGCACTTTCACTGCTTCCGCCAGTTCACGCAGTACAGTTTCGGTGTCTGACCAGCCGATGCAGGCGTCGGTGACGCTCTTGCCGTAGACCAGCGGATCGCCGCTTTCCAGGTTCTGGTTACCTTCCACCAGATGGCTTTCGATCATCACGCCCATAATCGCCTTTTCACCGCCGGCAATCTGTTGGCAGACGTCTGCGTTCACTTCCAGCTGCTTTTTGAACTGCTTGCTGCTGTTGGCGTGGCTAAAATCGATCATCACCTGTGCAGGCAGACCCGCTTTAACCAGGCCTTCTTTGACTTGTTTCACGTGTGCCGCGCTGTAGTTCGGCTCTTTGCCGCCGCGCAGAATGATGTGACAGTCGCCGTTACCGCTGGTGTTAACAATGGCCGAGTGGCCCCATTTGGTTACCGACAGGAAACAGTGCGGCGCGCTGGCGGCGTTGATGGCATCAATCGCCACCTTAATGGTACCGTCGGTGCCGTTTTTGAAACCAACCGGGCAAGACAGGCCGGAAGACAGTTCGCGGTGCACCTGAGATTCGGTGGTCCGCGCGCCGATCGCGCCCCAGCTCATCAGATCTGCCAGATACTGCGGGGTGATCATGTCGAGGAATTCGCCGGCAGCCGGCAGGCCAGAATCATTGATATCTAGCAGCAGCTTACGCGCCAAACGCAGGCCGTCGTTGATCTGGAAGCTATTATCCATCTGCGGATCGTTGATCAAACCCTTCCAGCCCACGGTAGTCCGCGGTTTTTCAAAATAAACGCGCATCACCACTTCCAGCTCACCGCTCAGTTCCTGACGCAGCGCCAGCAGGCGACCGGCGTACTCTTTGGCGGCTTTGGTATCGTGGATCGAGCAAGGGCCGATCACCACCAACAGGCGATCGTCGCTGCCGCGAAGGATCTGATGAATGGCATTGCGTGCCTGTGACACCGTCTCTGCTGCACGTTCAGTGGCCGGAAACTTTTCTAACAGGGCCACCGGTGGCAGGAGTTCCTTAATTTCTTTAATACGTAAATCGTCATTTAGGTAATTCATCACTTTTCCATTCGGTATCGAGAGGCGTTATTTCGCAGAGCGTAGATCTGACCAATTTAGCCTGTGAGGATAACGCTGTAAATCACCTTTGCCGCCTGCAGAATGAACGTCCTGATTAACAGTAGATTGTGCTGTTTCATCAGCAGAGCACAGTGGCTCCTTTTTGGTTATGCTAACGGCCAGGATCCGTTACTCGAGCCAAGCCATGCCCTCATTGTTATTAGTTGATGACCACCCGGTGGTTCATGTCGCACTGGAAGCGGCGCTAATCAAGTCTTCCCGCTCCTATGTTCTACAGGCGGTAGAGGATGACGTACAGGCGCTGGCTCAGTTGGCCGCAGCCGACTTTGCACTGGTGATCCTCGATATCGGCCTGCCGCAGGTAGACGGCCTGCAGCTGCTGAAAAAGATTCGCCGCCATTACCCGCAGCAGTCGATCCTGATTTATACCGCCCAGGAAGAAGAGATTTATGCCCGTATGGCCTATGCGGCCGGTGCCAACGGCTTTGTTCACAAGGGCAGCCGACTGGAACAACTGGTGCTGGCGATTGAAACCGTGCTGGCCGGGGAACTGAGCTTTCCCGCCGCCGCGATGGCAGAAGAAACCCAGCCGACAGAAGGCTCGCTGCTGACGCCAAAAGAACTGCAGATTCTCGGGCTGCTCAGTAAAGGGTTGTCCAACCTGCAAATTGCCGAGATGCTGAGCATCAGCAACAAAACCGTCAGCACCCACAAGAAGAATATTTTGCGCAAGACTGGCGCCAGTAACCTGCTGGAGCTGGTGGCGGTGTTTAAAGAGCTGACGCCATGATGCGTGGAGTCCTGTTGCTGTTAACCCTGCTGCTGAGCCTCGGCAACGTCACACAGGCGGCGCAGCCGGTGAGTTATCGGTTGGTCAGCAACCTGAATATCCCGCTCGATATGCTGATCGCCAGTGAGAAAAACCCCTGGCGCGATACTACGTTGCGTGTCGGCATCATCAGTGAAAATACCAGCCCCTATAACATCATTGTGGATGACGATTTGTACGGCTTGAACGCCGACTATCTTGGTTATGTTCAGCAGGTTACCGGCATTCACTTTCAGATTTACGGCTTTGCCGATCTGGCGCAGCTAGAGCAGGCGCTGCATGACGGGACTATCGATCTGGTGTACGGCATTCCACAAAACGAAGCCCTGCACGGCCTGAAGATTTCGCAGCCTTATTACGTCAGTAATCTGCGTGTGCTGCGGGATCGCAGCAATGACCGCCAGGTGATGCTCAATTCCGCCAACGCGCGGGTGGCTATCAGCACCCTGACCGATATGCAGGCCGGTCAAGCGTTGCAGGCGGTGTCCTCTCACGTGCAGCGTTATGACAATAACCTGCAGGCGGTGTATGCCTTGCTCAACGGCAGCAGCGACTACTTTATTGCCGACGAAGCCAGCGCCAGTTTTATTATTGACCAGTTACAGCTCGGCCAGCTTTATCAGATTGAAAGTACCGTCAACCTCGGGAATCTGTCATTCGTATTCGCCTCCGCCAACCCGACGCTGATCGACACCCTCAACCTGGCCATCGCCGATACCCCGATGGAGTTTATGAACGCCATTCAGAGACGCTGGAGCAAGAAGATCCCCAGCTATCTCGATACCGGCAATGCCGATCTGACCCAGATGGAAAAACACTGGGTGGCGACCCATCCCACCGTTTATTACGCCGCCATCGAGAATAATTTTCCGTTCGCCTATCGGGGTTCCGGCGGGCAGGCGCGTGGATACGCAATCGATATTCTGAATATCATCGCGCAGAACACCGGGCTACGCTTTATGCCGCTCTGGGCGCGCAACCCCGAGCAGGCCGACCAACTGGTGCAATCCGGTCAGGCCAGTTTCCGTACCGCCCTGCCTTTGGCACGCGGCGTTAAAGCCCGCTACAGCGCCAGCATGCCGATCCACCGTTCACTGTGGGGGGTTTATGTCGGTCAGCAGGCCAACGGCATTTCCACCTGGAGCGATTTGGCCGGTAAACGCATTGGCGTGCTGCAGGGCGACCTGGCACAGAGTCTGGTGCCGGCCAACGAAGAGTTGATCCGTTTTACCGACGGCAAGGCCATGTATGACGCCCTGGCCAACGGCCAGCTGGATGCGCTGGTGGATAATGTGATCTCGGCAAACTTTGTCGCCCTGTCACGTTATTCCGGCGCGATAAAACTGGCGTTCGCGGCCAATAACATCGCCTACCCGGTAGCATTCGGCGTGCGGCAGGATCAGCCACTGCTGCTGGCTATCCTCGATAAAAATCTGATGCAGATCCCGTCCGAAACGCTGCAATCGCTGCGCGATGAATGGATTGTCGATCGCAGCAACCTGATTGATGCCGTAAATGAAAACCGCATGCAGCCGCAAACCACCTGGCTGCTGGCGCTGTTGGCGGCAGCGATCCTGCTGCTGCTGGGGCTGACCCTGCGGCGCTTCATCCTGCAGCGTAGGGAAAAACGTGAGCGTGAGGTCATCGAGCAGGCTCGTCAGCATGCCGAAGCCGAGAACCGCATGAAGAGCAAGTTTCTGGCCACCGTCAGCCATGAACTGCGTACGCCAATGCACGCCATTCTTGGCCTGCTGGAACTGGAGCTTAAACGCCAGCCGACGCCGGAGGGCTTACCGGTGATTTACAGCTCGGCCTCATCGTTGCTCAACCTGCTCAATGATTTGCAAGATCACGCGCGGCTGGAAACCGGTTCGTTGACGCTGGTCGCCCGGAGCGTGGCGCTGCAACCCTGGATAGCCCACATCAACGCCCTGTATCAACCGCTGATCGGCGAACGCCCGGTGACGCTAAACGTCAGTGCGGCCGACAACCTGCCCGCCGCTGTTCTCATTGATGGTGAGCGTTTACTTCAGGTGGCTAACAATCTGATAAACAATGCAATTAAATTCACGCCACACGGCACCATTCAGGTGAATATCGGTTGGCATGAGCAGGTTCCACCGCAGGGGGAACTGTGGCTGACGGTGGCCGACAGCGGCTGTGGTATCGCCGCCGATGAGATAGATAAACTGTTCCAGCCGTTCTATCGCGCACGCGGTGCACAGCGCGTATCCGTTCAGGGGACCGGGTTGGGGCTGTCTATCTGTAAAGAGATTATCGAACAAATGGGCGGTCGAATTGCGTTGCAATCGCAACCCGGCCTCGGCACTCAGGTGACACTGTCCGTGCCGGTAAGCCAGGTCGCTGTCGATCCCACGACTCAGCAGGCCGACACACCACTCATTCTGCCGCCGCCAACCCTGCGCGTAGCCCTGATCGACGATCACCCCACCAACCTGCTGTTGATGGAGCGGCAACTGCGCCACTTCGGCCTGCAGCCGACGTTATTCGAGCAAGGCCATAAGCTGTTGAAGGCCCACCGTCGGCAGCCGTTCGATCTGCTGTTTATCGATTACAATATGCCGCGTCCGGACGGCCTGACGCTGGCAAGGCTGATACGCCGCGACGAGCAACGCCATCAGCGCCCGGCCTGCCAGATCATTCTCTGCTCGGCCGACGTGCAGGAATTTACCCGCATCCCGCCGGGCCTGGTGGCGATAGATCGCTTTTTAACCAAGCCAATTGCTCTGGCCGCAATAGCCCAAACGCTACCGCAGCAACCCCAGGCGCTGGAGCGGCAGTTAGTCCTTACTGACCTGCAGCAAACCCTGGTCGATATGGCCGGTAATGAGCGACCGATGATCCTGCGTTTGGCAACAACGCTGCAGGCGACGCTGCGGCAGGACCGGCAACGGCTTGAGCAGGCGGCACAGAATCAGGACTGGCCAACCCTGGCGCAAACCGCGCATCGCATCAAGGGCAGCCTGCTGATGCTGCAACTGCCTGCAGCGGCCAGCCTGTGCCAACAACTGGCGGACAGCGGTCGTGAAGGAACATTCATTCAGGCCGCCTATACTGAATTGAGTACGTTAGTGGAACAGATCCTGATAGAACTGGATAATCTGGTCAGCACTGACGAGTCGTATTTTGCTATGGATAAGGAAGAATAATGTCGGACGCCCCACACGTACACCAGCCAAAAGACAGTAATAGTAAACGCCTACTGACCGCTTTTTTAGTCACCGCGGTCTTTATGGTCGCCGAAGTGGCCGGCGGGTTAATTTCAGGTTCACTGGCGCTGCTGGCGGATGCCGGCCATATGCTCACCGACGCCGCCGCGCTGCTGGTGGCCTTGATGGCCGTCCACTTCTCACAGCGTAAGCCCAATGCGCGCCACACCTTCGGTTATCTGCGTCTGACCACCCTGGCGGCCTTCCTCAACGCCGCCGCGCTGTTGGTGATCGTGGTATTCATCCTGTGGGAGGCGATACGGCGTTTCTTCGAGCCACAGCCGGTGATGGGTACGCCAATGCTGATTATCGCCATAGCGGGGCTGCTGGCCAACCTGTTCGCCTTCTGGCTACTGCACCGGGGCAGCGAAGAGAAGAATATCAATGTGCGCGCTGCCGCATTGCATGTGCTGGGGGATTTACTGGGGTCGGTGGGCGCCATCGCCGCCGCCATTGTGATCCTGACCACTGGCTGGACGCCGATTGACCCGATATTGTCAGTGCTGGTGTCTTGTCTGGTGATTCGCAGCGCCTGGCGACTGCTGAAAGAGAGTTTCCACGAGCTGCTGGAAGGCACGCCGCAGGAGGTGGATATCAACAAGTTGCAAAAAGACCTGTGCCTGAATATTCCGGAAGTGCGCAATATTCATCACGTCCATGTGTGGCAGATTGGTGAACAAAAGTTGATGACGCTGCATGCGCAGGTGATACCGCCGCACGACCATGATGGCCTGCTGCGCCGTATTCAGGCCTATCTGCTGGAGCACTATCGGATTGGTCACGTAACCATTCAGATGGAATATCAGCACTGCGATACACCCGACTGTGGGATTAACCGGGCCCCCGAGCCGAGTGACCACTCACATTCACATGTGGGACATCATCACTAGAATCCACTGGGGCGCCTTATTCGGCGCCCCAGTTATGTTATGGTGCAGAAGATAATGGCCGCGATTGATTGTTGCCGGCGCTTTTGATCCACAGCCAGGAGCCGTTCAGCGCAATCAACGTCAGGATCACGTATTCCAGCGCCATGGCATAAACGCCCTGGTAGGCGAATATCGCCACGCTGATCACGTCAATCACTATCCACAACAGCCAATTTTCCACGTACTTGCGCGTCATCAGGATCATCGCCACGATCGACAACACCATCATGGTCGAATCCCAGAATGGGAAGGCATCCGGCTGCAGCTGCGGCATTTGCACGCTCAAACCAAGCCCCTGCATCACTGTCACCGCTGCCTGCGTCAACCAGGCAAACACGCGGTCAATATTGAACGTCATCAAGGCTATGCCGATAACGCACACCGCCGCCCAGCTCAGCGCCTTCGGCAGTGACAGCCAACGTATCTTCAGCTCGGCCTGGTTATCCTGAGTCTGACGGCTCCAGGCGTACCAGCCGTAAATATTGGCGACAAAAAAGAACAGCTGCAGCAGCAGGCTGGCGTAAAGCTGGATTTGAAAGAAAATCACCGCAAACAGCGTGACGTTAATCAGGCCGAACAGGTAATTGATAATTTTCTCTTTGCTGGCATACCAAATGCACAGCAGGCCAAACAGGGTGCCGATAGCCTCAATCCATGACAGATCGTAGCCCCCCGCTCCCAGCGGGATATGCACCAGGATATTGCTGGTACTGAAAAAGCTCATTTTATCTTCCTTATTAAATGGTTAAGCGTTCCCTTTAACCTGCACCCTTAACTCAGCGGCGAAATCCAACATCCGGTTCAACGGGATCAGCGCCTTCTGACGCAACGCGGCATCGACATGGATCTCATGCAGTACACCGCCGTGCTCCAGCCCATCGGCGATAGCCTTCAGGCCATTCATCGCCATCCACGGGCAGTGTGCGCAGCTGCGACAGGTGGCACCTTCCCCGGCGGTTGGCGCTTCGAACAACTCTTTGTCCGGGCAGGCCTGTTGCATCTTATAAAAAATACCGCGATCGGTGGCAACAATCAGCTGCGAATTAGGCAGAGTTTTCGCCGCCTGAATCAATTGGCTGGTTGAGCCTACCGCATCGGCCAGGCTGACCACCGCCTGTGGTGACTCCGGATGCACCAGTATCGCCGCGTTCGGGTACAAGGCCTTCATCCGCATCAGGGCCTGGGTTTTAAACTCGTCATGGACGATACAGGCCCCCTGCCAGCACAGCATATCTGCACCGGTTTGCTTTTGCACATAGCTCCCCAGATGGCGATCCGGCGCCCAGATGATTTTCTCACCCAGGCTGTCGAGATGTTCAATCAGTTCAACGGCGATACTGGAGGTAACCACCCAGTCCGCCCGCGCTTTTACCGCCGCTGAGGTATTAGCGTAGACCACCACGGTTCTGTCCGGGTGGCTGTCGCAAAAGGCATTGAATTCTTCTTCCGGGCAACCGAGATCCAGCGAGCACTCGGCGTTCAATGTCGGCATCAGCACCCGTTTTTCGGGGCTGAGGATCTTGGCGGTTTCCCCCATAAAACGCACCCCGGCAACCAGCAGGGTCGAAGCCGGATGATTGCTGCCAAAGCGCGCCATCTCCAGCGAGTCCGCCACGCAGCCACCGGTTTCTTCCGCCAGCGCCTGGATCTCCGGATCGGTATAGTAATGGGCTACCATCACCGCATTACGCTGCTTGAGCAGGATTTTAATCTTCTCGCGGTAAAACGCCTTCTGCGCGTCGTCCAGCGGTACCGGCTTGGGCGGGAACGGGTACACCGCCGCATTAACATCAAACATTTCACTCATCGCTGCAATCTCTGTGCTAGGCTGGGTGTCTGCTGCCCGGGTATCACCCCATCGCAACCCCCTTCGTTTTATATACTAAACAAAATACCTTTATTTGTGCGAAAAGTCCGCTGATATTTTATATTTGCGCGAAAGGTGTTTAATTCATTAAAAATTTGAAAGGATAAAATGCAAAGAAAGAGAGGGTTCCAGGTACAACCAGGTACTAAAAGAGATAAACGGATAAAACGGATTGAAGATGCTGGGGGCAAACCGGGGATACCGTACGGGATTGATTCGGCCTTTGGCCTCACCCTTCGGGCAACGCTGCGCGTTGTCGTATCGCTGCGCGATGCTCGAACCTGAACGCAGCTTCTCACCCACACGGTTCGTGCGTTATGCGATGCTCAAGTTTTGGGAGAAGTGCTGAGGTACTCTGTGAAATGGTGGGCCGTGCGGGATTCGAACCTGCGACCAATTGATTAAAAGTCAACTGCTCTACCAACTGAGCTAACGGCCCACTGAGGGGATACTGCTGAACCGCGTAAGCAGGAGAGGAACTCGCTGCAATAATGGTGGGCCGTGCGGGATTCGAACCTGCGACCAATTGATTAAAAGTCAACTGCTCTACCAACTGAGCTAACGGCCCACTGACGTGGTTTACTGCTGAACAACCAATACAAAACCGAAGCTCGTATTGCGGAAAAACCATTCTGAAATGGTGGGCCGTGCGGGATTCGAACCTGCGACCAATTGATTAAAAGTCAACTGCTCTACCAACTGAGCTAACGGCCCACAGCAGTGGTGGGTGATGACGGGCTCGAACCGCCGACCCCCTCCGTGTAAAGGAGATGCTCTACCAACTGAGCTAATCACCCACTAGTGTGGTTACTGCTACTACTTCAGAAATTGGTGGGTCGTGCGGGATTCGAACCTGCGACCAATTGATTAAAAGTCAACTGCTCTACCAACTGAGCTAACGACCCAATTTCCTTGCTGCTTTAACATCTTGCAAGATGTCTTGGCAACGGCGGCATATATTACTAATTTATCTTGGCAGCGCAACCTAAATTTATAAACAACAGGTTCAACTGCTTGTTCTTCACACGAATGAGCCCAGAAATCGGTCAAATCGACTAACTTCTGGGCTCATTTTTTTACTGACTAACCTGCTACTCGACTTTTCGCCTGTTTGGCCGCAGCACTGGTTGGGTATTGTTTAATCACCTGCTGGAACACGGCTTTGGCTTTATCGGCCTGCCCTTTTTCCTGCATGATGATACCTACCTTGTACATTGCGTCCGGTGCCTTAGGTGATTTTGCGTAATTCTTCACCACCACCGCATAATAGTAAGCCGCATCATCTTTCTTACCCTTGTTGTAGAACAACTGGCCGAGCCAATAGTTGGCGTTGGGCTGGTAAGTTGATTTTGGGTACTGTTTTACGAAGGACTGAAAAGCGGAAATAGCCTGGTCATACTGTTTTTTTTCCAGCGCCAATGAAACAGCGGCGTTGTAGTCGCTGTTTTCATCACCCGTACTGGCCGGCGCTGCGGCTGTAGCGCCCGCAGAGGCGCTCTCAGCGCCGTCAGTGGACGCAGCCGCTGCTGCCCCACCTGCGGCACCCGCTGCAGCAGCGGAGCTCCGAGCGCCGCCCTGGCTGATGCTATCCATCTGTTGATAGATCTGCTTTTGGCGTTCAACAACCTGATTCAGTTGATATTGGTTTTCCTGGATTTGCCCGCGGAGAGAGTCAATATCGCGCTGGTTGTCAGAGAGTTGTTGCTGGAGTTGGTTTAAAAGCTGGCCCTGAGCATTGCTGATGCGCTCAAGTGAGGTGACACGGTCTTCGACCGAGCCGGAGCCGACATTACTGATTGGCGCTTGGGCAGTAGCGGCCCATGGGACCGCTACGCCAACCAGTAACGACAGACTCAACAAGTGACGTCTGAAGTTACTGTTCATGCGATTCTCTTAGTAAACCAGAACTGCACGACGGTTTTTAGCATAAGCCGCTTCGTCGTGGCCCAGTACTGCTGGTTTTTCTTTACCGTAAGAAACGATAGAGATCTGGTCAGCAGAAACGCCTTTACCTTGCAGGTACATTTTGACTGAGTTAGAACGACGCTCACCCAGGGCAATGTTGTATTCCGGCGTACCGCGTTCATCCGCGTGGCCTTCAACGGTCACTTTGTAAGACGGGTTGTTACGCAGGAATGCAGCGTGCGCGTCCAGCATCTGAGCGAACTCAGAGCTCACGTCATACTTGTCCAGGCCGAAGTAAACAATGTTGTTCTTCTGCAGTTCTTGCATCTGCAGACGAGCTTGTTCTTCAGAAGACAGGTTGCTGCTGCCATTTTCTGTACCAGTGCCAGCGCCAGCGCCCATACCAGATTGGTCGTTGTTTGCGCTTTTGTTAGAACTACAAGCCGCTACAGCCAGAACTGGCAGTGCCAGCAGAAGCCCTTTCAGCACTTTGTTCAGTTGCATTTCTTTAATCCTTTTATAGTTTGCCATACATATTTACACATGCATCACAGATACGGCGACCAGGCAGGGAATTTGACCTGTCCATCAGTTGCCGGAAGACGCGCTTTAAAACGCCCATCAGTCGATACCAGTTGCAGCACGGAGCCCATACCTTGCGTGGAGCTATAGATCACCATGGTGCCATTTGGCGCAATACTAGGCGTTTCGTCCAGGAAGGTGCCGGTCAAAACTTGAACCGCCCCCGATCCGAGATCTTGTTTGGCGATATGCTGAGCACCACTGTTAGAGCTCACCATCACCAGGAATTTACCATCAGAGCTGACTTCAGAATCCTGATTCTGAGAGCCTTCCCATGTCAGACGCTGTGACGCACCGCCACTGGCACTGACTTTATAAATCTGTGGTCTGCCGCCCTGATCGGAGGTATAGGCCAGAGACTGCCCATCCGGGAACCAGGTCGGTTCGGTATTGTTGCTGCGCCCGTCGGTGATTTGGGTGATCTGGCCAGAGCCAAGATTCATCACGTACAGGTTCAGGCTGCCGCTTTTAGACAGCGCAAACGCCAGGCGGCTGCCGTCCGGTGAGAACGCCGGCGCACCGTTGTGACGCGGGAACGAAGCGATCTGACGGATAGCACCGTTAGCCAGGGTCTGCACTACCAGCGCAGAACGGCCGCTTTCAAAGGTTACGTACGCCAGTTTGCTGCCGTCCGGCGACCAGGCCGGGGACATCAGAGGTTCTGGTGAACGATGTACCGTAAACTGGTTGTAGCCGTCGTAATCCGCTACGCGCAGCTCATACGGGAATTTCCCGCCGTTGGTCTGCACTACGTATGCGATACGGGTACGGAATGCGCCCTTGATACCGGTCAGCTTCTCAAACACTTCGTCACTGGCGGTGTGAGCAGAATAACGCAACCATTGTTTGGTCACTTTATACTGGTTCTGCGCCAGAACGGTGCCTGGTGAGCCCGAAGTGTCCACCAGTTGATAAGAGATCAGGTAGCCGCCGTCTGCACCAGGTTGCACCTGGCCGACCACGACCGCGTCAATGCCCAATGCAGTCCAGGCCGCCGGCGTCACTTCAGACGCGGTGGTAGGTTGCTGAGGCATACGCGCCACGTCAATTGGGTTGAATTTGCCGCTGTTGCGCAGGTCTGCGCCGACAATTTTGCCAATATCTTCCGGAGGCGTGCCTGGGCCCGCCCATTTAAACGGCACCACGCCAATCGGACGAGCGGAGTCGACTCCTTGGGTGATTTCAATGCGAACTTCCGCGTGAAGAACGGATGCCCACAGTATTAAAAAACCTAGCGCTACTCGAAATGCCTGCTTCATCTCATCTCCCTTATCCAGGCGGAATGCCTGCGATAAATTAGCAGAATTTTAACAAACCAACTCAAACAAAACTACATAATCCCTGTTGGTTACCTTAGTACATCCCTGCGATATGACTTAGCTAATCAACCGTTATTGCGGTTTGAATACAAGGGTAAAATTCTTAACTTTCTGATAAACGGCATCACTTGGTGGTTTAGGAATCCTCGCCTGATTCGCTGCGGCTACCGCCGCCTGGCACAGAGCAGGATCACCACCCACCGCTTTCACGTCAATCAAAAAGCCATCAGGCCCCAGCTTTATACGTAGATCGCAAGTCTTGCCGGCGAATGAGCTGGCGTCATAGAACTTGTTCTGAATCGCTGTGCGAATCTGTCCCTCGTAACCACTGCTATCAACCCCCTTGTCACCCGCAGTCTTGGCATTGCCCTGACCGGCCGGTTTACCGTCACCCTTCGCTTTGGCACCGCCGCCTTTCGGCGCGTTTTTACCGTCCGCCAGGCCACCAAACAAATCATCAACTTCCGAAGACTGCTCAGCTGCGGCTGCAGCCGCTTTCTTCTTGGCATCTGCGGCTTTCTTGGCTGCGGCCTTCTCAGCAGCAGCGGCTTTTTTCTCCGCCTCTGCGGCCGCTTTCTTCTCGGCATCAGCAGCCGCTTTTTTCTCAGCCTTTTCAGCTTCTGCGGCAGCCTTCTTCTCGGCGTCGGCAGCGGCTTTTTTCTCTGCAGCTTCAGCGGCAGCGGCTTTCTTCGCTTCTTCCGCCTGTTTCTTGGCGGTAGCCGCGGCGGCAGCTTCTTTCTTGGCTTCAGACTCGGCTTTCTTCTGCGCGTCGGCCTGTGCTTTAGCGACTTTATCCGCTTCGGCCTTGGCCTTGGCGGCAGCGGCTTCCGCTACTTTCTGTTGTTCTTTGGCTTTCGCCGCGGCGTTCTCGGCCACTTTTTGCTGTTCAGCTGCCTGCTTTTGTTGCTCTGCGGCCTGCTTTTGCTGTTCAGCCTGTTCTTTCGCGTCCTGAGCCGCTTTTTCCTGCGCGGTCAAACGCTCTTTCTCCAGCTCTTTCAGGCGCTGTTGTTCCGCCGCCTGCTTCTGCTGAAGTTCTTCGGCCTGCTGTTCCGCTTTTTTCTGGCGCTGTTTCTCAGCACGCTGCGCGTCGTTACTCTGCTGCTGCTGGCGGTTGTACTGCTCCACCACTGCCCCGGGATCGACCATCACTGCACCGACGACCGAACCTTCGCCGCCACCGCCGGCACTGTTCATGTCGACGTTTTCTTGCAGCGATCCCCAAATCAGCAGGGCAATCAATACAAAGTGCAGAACGACCGAAACAATAACGGCGCGGTTCAGCTTATCGTTTTGCTCAGTTGCCTTTACCAAAATAGATTCCCAAAAACTGGTGTTGCTTATACGGGGTTCCTGCACCGCAGCGCAGGAACCGGGTTGCCACTGACCTTAGGGTCAAATTGGCTGGGTCATCAACCCCACGGAAGTGACGCCCGCCTGATGGAGAATATTCAATGCCTTGATAATCTCATCGTACGGAACTTCCTTCGCCCCACCGATCAAAAAGACCGTCTTGGGGTTGGCCGCCAAACGCGACTTGGCTTCGGCTGCAACCTGCTCCGGCGGCAACAGTTCCATGCGGTCGTGATCCACCACCATGGTGTATTGGCCCACGCCGGAAACCTCGAGGATCACCGGTGGATTATCACTGCTGGAAACCGCTTTGGAATCGGTGGCGTCCGGCAGATCAACCTCAACGCTCTGGGTGATGATCGGTGCGGTTGCCATAAAGATCAGCAACAGCACCAGCAACACGTCGAGCAACGGAACGATGTTAATTTCGGACTTCAGCTCGCGCCGATTACGTCCACGAACTCTCGCCATGCTACCTCCTACTTATTTGCTGTCGCTGGAGAAGGCCTGACGATGCAGAATAGCGGTGAACTCTTCCATAAAGTTGTCGTAATTCTGCTCAAGCTTGTTGACGCGCTGGTTGAGGCGGTTATAGGCCATAACGGCCGGGATAGCGGCGAACAGACCGATGGCGGTTGCGATCAGTGCTTCGGCGATACCCGGTGCTACCATTTGCAGCGTGGCCTGTTTCACCGCACCCAGTGCGATAAAGGCGTGCATAATCCCCCACACGGTGCCGAACAGGCCGATATACGGACTGATCGAACCCACGGTGCCGAGGAAAGGAATGTGGTTTTCCAGCGTTTCCAGTTCGCGGTTCATCGAGATACGCATGGCACGTGACGCACCTTCGATCACCGATTCCGGCGCATGGTTATTAGCGCGGTGCAAACGAGCGAACTCTTTGAAACCAGAGTGGAAAATTTGCTCTGAGCCGGTCAGGCTATCGCGACGTGCCTGGCTTTCCTGATACAAACGGGAAAGCTCAATACCGGACCAGAATTTGTCTTCAAAGGCTTCGGCGTCACGCGTGGCCGCATTAAGGATGCGGGTACGCTGGATGATGATCGCCCAGGAGGCCACTGAGAAGCATATCAAAATCAACATGATAAGCTTAACCAGCAGGCTGGCCTTCAAGAATAAATCTAGGATGTTCATCTCATTCACTGCTTAAACTCCGCGACAATAGACTTAGGAAGCGCTATCGGCTTCATTTGGTGTGGATCAATACATGCAATCAACACGTCGGCCTGACTCAAAAGAGTTCCGTCAGAATTGACAATGCGTTGAGCAAACGTAAGAGAAGCCCCGCGCATTGAGGTGATTTCACTCTGGACTTCCAGCTGGTCGTCAAGACGAGCAGGAAGCAGATAATCAACCGTCATGCGCCGGACAGCGAAGGCGACATTTTCACTGAGCAGCTGCTGTTGATGAAAGTTATGATGACGCAGCATCTCGGTGCGCGCTCTTTCAAAAAAAGCCACATAGCGGGCGTGATAGACCACACCACTGGCATCGGTATCTTCGTAGTAAACGCGAACCGGCCATCGAAACAACGTATTACTCACTCTACTTCCCAGCAATGCAATTTAACGGTGCTACTATACGCAAGACGGATCGGGTTGGGAATGGGTTACAAGATGGGAACGAAAATAATTATGGGCCGCGATGGCCCATAACTTGGGGGTATAGCGGAGATTATAAAGAAACGTAAAGTAATCCTGCGGCCAGGATCACAATTGCCGGAAGTGGCGCAAAAAAAGCTCGCCACAGGGTGCGTTGCGGTCGGAACCCGACCCCATGAACCACCCCGGCACAGACTGCCCAAATAAGCAGCAGCCCTTCCCAAATCTCCAGCGAGCTGGTCTTCGCCGCAAAGCGGGTCGGATCCCAGAAAATACAGCCCGCCAAAATCAACGCCAGCACCAGTGAAAGGGCCCGGACCGGGCCCTTGTCGGTGATAGCGTACAGCTTGTCAGTCAGTGACAAACTCATCACTTATCGTCTTGCTGTGCTTTTGAATCTTCGTGGTGCTCAAGCGCCAGCGCCGTGATGATGCCGAAGGCACAGGCAAGAAGCGTTCCGAGAATCCAGGCAAAATACCACATGGTTTAGCTCCCTATCCTTAATACAGCGAATGCTTGTTGTTCTCGATGAAGTTCTTGTCGAGACGGCCGAACATTTTGTAGTACGACCAGCTGGTGTACGCCAGAACGATAGGCACGAAGATCGCCGCGACAACGGTCATCACTTGCAGCGTCAACAGGCTGGAGGTGGCGTCCCACATGGTCAGGCTGATGTTAGGCACGGTGCTTGACGGCATCACGAACGGGAACATGGTCACCCCGGCGGTCAGGATCACACAGGCAATGGTCAGCGACGAGGTCACGAACGCCAGCGCGTCTTTCGACAAGCGCGAGAACAGCACCGTGAACAGCGGCAGCACCACGCCCAGTGCAGGCAGTGCCCACAGCAGCGGATACTTGTTGAAGTTGATCAACCAGGCACCGGCCTGATGAGCCACTTCTTTACGCATCGGGTTAGACTCCGCCATGGTGTTCAGCGTCGAGGTAATCACATAACCGTCGATGCCTTTCACCAGCCAGATACCGCCCAACAGGAAGAACACCGCCATCACCAGCGTGGAGATCTGCGCCGCAGCGCGAGCACGCAGGTGAATTTCACCGCTGGTACGCATCTGCAGGTAAGTTGCCCCCTGAGTCACCAGCATGGTCAAGCTGACCACGCCCGCCAACAGACCAAACGGATTGAGCAGTTGGAAGAAGTTGCCGGTGTAGAACAGGCGCATGTATTCATCCATGTGGAACGGCACGCCCTGCAACAGGTTGCCGAACGCCACGCCGAATACCACCGCAGGCACGAAGCTGCCGATAAAGATGCCCCAGTCCCACATGTTGCGCCAGCGGCTGCTCTCCAGCTTCGAGCGGTAGTCAAAACCGACCGGGCGGAAGAACAAGGCTGACAGCACCAGGATCATGGCAACATAGAAACCGGAGAACGCCGCCGCATAGACCATCGGCCAGGCGGCGAACAGTGCGCCACCGGCAGTGATCAGCCACACCTGGTTACCGTCCCAGTGTGGTGCGATGGAGTTGATCATCACCCGGCGCTCGGTATCGGTTTTACCGATAATGCGCACCAGGATGCCGACCCCCATGTCGAAACCGTCGGTGACGGCGAAACCGATCAGCAGTACGCCAATCAGGACCCACCAGATAAATCGCAGTACTTCATAATCAAACATACGTGGACTCCTGTTTAGCGCGCTTCCTGCACGGCGGCAGTCGGTTGTTCAAAGTGGTAGCGGCCAGTTTTCAGGCTGCTTGGACCCAGACGTGCAAATTTGAACATCAGGTACATTTCAGCCACCAGGAACAGGGTGTACAAGCCGCAAATCAGCCCCATCGAGAACAGAATGTCGCCTGCAGTCAGTGAAGAGTTGGCGACCGCAGTCGGCAGCACCTCACCAATCGCCCAAGGCTGACGACCGTATTCAGCCACAAACCAGCCGGCTTCGATCGCGATCCACGGCAGCGGCAGGCCATACAGCGCCGCACGGTGCAGCCATTTTCTCTGGCCGACACGGTTGCGGATCACGCTCCAGAACGACAGACCGATGATCAACAGCATCAGCACGCCACAGGCCACCATGATACGGAAGGCGAAGTACAGCGGTGCTACGCGTGGGATCGAGTCTTTGGTTGCCTGTTGGATCTGCGTTTCCGTCGCGTCGGTGACGTTCTGGGTATAACGCTTCAACAGTAAGCCGTAGCCCAGGTCCTGCTTGGCTTTATTGAACTCGGTGCGTACCGCCGGGTCAGTATTGCCGCCGCGCAGCTCTTCCAGCAGCCCATAGGCTTTCATCCCGTTGCGGATACGCACTTCATGCTGCGCCATCAGATCTTTCAGGCCGGTGACCTGGGTATCTGTTGAGCGGGTAGCAATAAGGCCAAGCGCGTAAGGGATTTGGATCGAGTAGGAGTTTTCCATTTTATCCTGATTCGGAATACCGAACAGGGTAAAGGAAGCCGGTGCCGGTTGCGTGTCCCACTCGGCTTCGATGGCGGCCAGTTTGGTTTTCTGTACGTCGCCCATTTCGTAGCCGGATTCATCACCCAGAACGATAACGGACAGCACGGCAGCCATACCGAAGCTGGCGGCAATAGCGAAGGAGCGTTTGGCAAAGGCGAGGTCACGGCCTTTCAACAGGTAGTAAGAGCTGATACCCAGAACGAACATCGCGCCACAGGTGTAGCCGGCGGCCACGGTATGCACGAACTTCACCTGCGCAACCGGGTTGAGCACCAGTTCGGAGAAGCTGAGCATCTCCATACGCATGGTTTCGAAGTTGAAATCCGAGGCGATCGGGTTTTGCATCCAACCGTTGGCGACCAGGATCCACAGCGCAGAAAAGTTTGAGCCCAGTGCCACCAGCCAGGTAACGGCCATGTGCTGCACCTTGCCCAGACGATCCCAGCCGAAGAAGAACAGGCCGACCAGCGTCGATTCAAGGAAGAACGCCATCAGACCTTCGATGGCCAGCGGGGCCCCGAAAATATCACCGACGTAGTGGGAGAAATATGACCAGTTAGTCCCGAACTGGAACTCCATGGTCAAACCGGTGGCCACACCCAGGGCAAAGTTAATTGCAAATAACTTGCCCCAGAATTTGGTCATATCTTTATAGATTTGCTTGCCTGACAGTACATATACCGTTTCCATAATTGCCAGCAAGAACGCCATACCCAGCGTTAATGGGACAAATAAGAAGTGGTACATCGCCGTTAAAGCAAACTGTAAGCGCGACAGTTCGACAATATCAAACATCTTGACTCCTTGCTCCTCGCAGGAAGACTCCGACATGCGGTTATCGATATGACTTCGGGTGAAGCTACCGGTAACGCCCCGCAGTGAATGCCCTTAAACACAACAAAAATTTGATCCAGCCTCTCCGCTTTCAACCATGCATTCGACGCGGGCCTGACTACTGGCCAGTGCACAAAACACACCACTGAAAACCGACAACGGGTAACAAATGCAACAAGATCAACCATCCATATTCAGCATGGATGATACTCGCCCAATCCCACACAATAAATAGGTTTTTACGTGATGTGGGTTAGACTTTGGGTTACAGGTCAAATTTTCCCCCAAAGAGGTATTCAGGCGTAATTTGATCTGAAACAATTTAAGCCTATCCGGATTTTATTTCCAGATTCAGCTCACAATTTCTCATAATTATCTTGTGGTTATGTTACACAATGGTTTCGTAGTCTATGTAGGTACTTTTTGTGTTAAATAGATGTGATATTTAATGGCTAGCTGTATTTAAATGAAGTCTTGAGTGTGAATGATGTTAACGTTTATTAACCTACCAATAGGACAAGCTTAGCTTATTTTTTTACTCTGATAATTATAGGCAATAAAAAGAATTATTATCGATAAAGCAGCGCTTAAATACGCCTGCCCCAGCCCCTTTCCCGCTTAATTGACGCCGCTAATCCCCGCCACGACCACATTGATGCCCGGCCAGCCCTCCGATAGGCAAAAAAAAACAGGGCCAGACGCTTGGTCTGACCCTGCTTGAACACGGACTACCGCAGGTTAAATTAGCGGTTCAGAACCGCTTTGACTGCTTCGCCGATGTCAGCCAGGCTGCGCACGGTTTTAACCCCTGCCGCTTCCAGCGCCGCAAACTTCTCGTCTGCAGTCCCTTTGCCGCCGGCAATGATGGCGCCGGCATGGCCCATACGTTTGCCTTTAGGCGCGGTAACACCCGCGATATAGCCAACCACGGGCTTGGTCACGTGCTCTTTGATATAGGCTGCCGCTTCTTCTTCAGCGCTACCGCCGATCTCACCGATCATGACGATCGCTTCAGTCTGCGGATCTTCCTGGAACAGTTTCAGGATATCGATGAAGTTGGAGCCTGGGATCGGGTCACCGCCGATACCCACACAGGTAGACTGGCCCAGACCGGTATCGGTAGTTTGTTTTACCGCTTCGTAGGTCAGGGTGCCAGAGCGGGAAACGATACCCACTTTACCCGGC
Organism: Serratia sp. BIGb0163; assembly: GCF_024809935.1. NCBI lineage: Bacteria > Pseudomonadati > Pseudomonadota > Gammaproteobacteria > Enterobacterales > Yersiniaceae > Serratia > Serratia sp. BIGb0163. The sequence continues at coordinate 404,520 of NZ_JANUDZ010000004.1, read as the reverse complement.
AGGTGGATGTGGCCAGGCATGATGCCGATTTTGCACTCGCCCGGGGTGATAACACCTGGGCAGTTCGGGCCAATCATGCGCACGCCGGCTTCATCCAGCTTCACTTTCACGGTCAGCATATCCAGCGTCGGGATGCCTTCGGTGATGGTGATGATCAGTTTGATGCCTGCATCGATTGCTTCCAGAATGGAGTCTTTGCAGAATGGAGCCGGTACATAGATAACGGACGCGGTGGCGCCGGTCGCTTCTACGGCTTCACGCACGGTGTTGAACACCGGCAGGCCCAGATGCTCGGTGCCGCCTTTGCCCGGCGTTACGCCACCGACCATTTTGGTTCCGTAAGCGATAGCTTGCTCGGAGTGGAAAGTCCCCTGGCTACCGGTGAAGCCCTGGCAAATTACTTTGGTGTTTTTATCGATTAAAATGGACATTATTTGCTCCCCACTGCCGCAACAACTTGCTGAGCCGCATCAGTCAGGCTGGTCGCAGCAATGATATTCAGACCGCTGTCCGCCAGTTTCTTGGCGCCCAGCTCGGCGTTATTCCCTTCCAGACGCACCACCACCGGGACGTTAACGCCCACTTCGGCTACTGCGCCAATGATACCGTCAGCGATCAGGTCGCAACGCACGATACCACCAAAAATGTTAACCAGAACCGCTTTCACCTTGTCATCAGACAGGATGATTTTGAAGGCTTCGGTCACGCGCTCTTTGGTTGCGCCGCCGCCCACATCGAGGAAGTTGGCCGGTTCGCCGCCGTGCAGTTTAACGATGTCCATGGTACCCATCGCCAGGCCTGCGCCGTTCACCATGCAACCGATGTTGCCGTCGAGAGCAACATAGTTCAGCTCCCACTGTGCCGCACGGGATTCACGCTCATCTTCCTGAGAAAGGTCGCGCATTTCACGCAGCTCAGGCTGGCGGAACAGGGCGTTGCCGTCAGCGCCCAGTTTGCCGTCCAGACAGATCAGATCGCCCTGCTTGGTCACCACCAGCGGGTTGATCTCAACCATGGCCAGGTCACGTTCCAGGAACAAGGTCGCCAGACCCATGAAGATTTTGGCGAACTGGCCGACTTGCTTACCGGTCAGACCCAGTTTGAAAGCCAGTTCACGGCCCTGGTAAGGCTGTGGGCCTGCCAGTGGATCGATGGTCATTTTGTGGATCAGTTCCGGGGTTTCTTCCGCAACTTTCTCGATTTCAACGCCACCCTCGGTGGATGCCATGAACACCACGCGACGGCTGGCACGGTCAACAACCGCACCCAGATACAGTTCTTTATCGATGTCGGTCGCCGCTTCTACCAGGATCTGGTGAACCGGTTGGCCCAGTGCGTCAGTCTGGTAGGTCACCAGACGCTTGCCCAGCCAGGCTTCAGCGAAAGCACGGATGTCTTCCTTGCTGTTAACCACTTTAACGCCGCCAGCTTTACCGCGACCGCCAGCATGAACCTGACATTTAACCACCCACGGGCCGGAGCCGATTTTGGATGCGGCTTCTTCCGCTTCACGCGGTGTGGTACAGGCATAACCGGTTGGTGCCGGCATACCATACCGAGCAAACAGCTGTTTTGCCTGATATTCGTGTAAATTCATGATGTTCTATCCATTCAGTTCTGAAGGTTTTAGCCGAGCCATTTTGGCGGAAAACCGCATGACTTTAGTCGGCCACATAGCACAGAGTGTGGGCGCGGCGTACCGCGCCCATCAGGGTTATACGTCCAGCAGCAGACGAGCCGGATCTTCCAGCATCTCTTTAACCGTCACCAGGTAACCCACGGATTCTTTACCGTCGATCAGGCGATGGTCATAAGACAGTGCCAGATACATCATCGGCAGGATCACAACCTGGCCTTTGACCGCCATTGGGCGATCTTTAATGGCGTGCATGCCCAGGATGGCGCTCTGCGGTGGGTTGATGATCGGGGTAGACATCAGTGAACCGAATACGCCGCCGTTGGTAATAGTGAAGTTACCGCCGGTCAGCTCTTCCACAGTCAATTTGCCATCACGGCCTTTGACTGCCAGCTCTTTGATTTTCTTCTCGATGTCCGCCATGCTCATGCTGTCTACATCGCGTAGCACCGGGGTCACCAGGCCACGAGGAGTAGATACCGCAATGCTGATATCGAAATAGTTGTGGTACACCACGTCGGTGCCGTCGATAGAAGCGTTCACTTCCGGGAAGCGTTTCAGCGCTTCAACCACCGCCTTGATGTAGAAGGACATGAAGCCCAGACGTACACCGTGGCGTTTTTCGAAGGCTTCACCGTACTGCTTGCGTATATCCATGATCGGCTGCATGTTGATTTCGTTGAAGGTCGTCAGCATCGCAGTGCTGTTCTTCGCTTCCAACAGGCGCTCGGCCACGCGCTTGCGCAGACGGGTCATAGGAACACGCTTCTCGCTGCGGCCGCTCAGAGCAGGCTGCGGAGCGGCTTCAACGGCGGCCGGCTTGTCGGCTTTCTTGCCGTTGGCCAGGTGCGCTTCCACGTCTTCGCGGGTGATTCGGCCACCCACGCCGCTGCCTTTGATGGCAGCTGCATCGAGGTCATGTTCGGCAATCAGGCGGCGGATAGCCGGGCTGAGTGCGTCGTTGCTCTCTTCTTCCAGGCTGGCGGTTGCGCGCTGGGCTGGAGTGGCTTCTTTAGCCTGGCTTTTTTCTTCGGTCGGCTTGCCAGAGCTGTCGCCCGGACGAATACGGCCAAGGATCTGGCGAGAAAGCACGGTTGCGCCCTCTTCTTCCACGATCGCATCCAGAATGCCTGCTTCGCTGGCCGGAACTTCCAGCACCACTTTGTCAGTTTCGATTTCAACCAGAACTTCGTCACGCTGGACGCTGTCACCTGGTTTCTTGTGCCAGGTGGCGACGGTCGCATCGGCAACCGATTCAGGAAGGTCAGGAACCAGAATATCTACGCTACTCATTTAGCTTTCCCTTAATCTTTAACAATATTCAGCGCGTCATTAACCAGAGCCTGTTGCTGCTTCTGGTGTACGGACATATAACCCACTGCCGGAGAGGCAGAGGCTGGACGTCCGGCGTAACGTAAAGAAGCCCCGAACGGCACCACTTCACGGAAGTTGTGTTGGCTGCAGTACCAGGCACCCTGGTTCAGCGGCTCTTCCTGACACCAGACGAAATCATGCACGTGAGCGTACTTCTCCAGCACCGCCTGAAGGGCCTGATGCGGGAACGGGTACAGTTGCTCGATACGTACGATGGCCACGTCTTTCTGGTCGTTCTTGCGACGCTGTTCCAGCAGATCGTAATAGACCTTACCGGAGCACAGCACCACGCGTTTGACCGCTTTCGGATCCAGATCGTCAATTTCGCCAATCGCCGGCAGGAAGGTGCCGTTAGCCAGCTCATCCAGAGACGAAGTCGCCAGCGGGTGACGCAGCAGAGATTTCGGTGACATCACCACCAACGGACGGCGCATACCGCGCAGCGCCTGACGACGCAGCATGTGGTAAACCTGTGCCGGGGTAGACGGGATGCACACCTGCATATTCTGCTCGGCACACAGCTGCAGGTAACGTTCCAGACGCGCAGAGGAGTGCTCTGGACCCTGGCCTTCGTAACCGTGCGGCAGCAGCATCACCAGGCCACACATACGGCCCCATTTCTGCTCACCGGAGCTGATGAACTGGTCGATCACCACCTGAGCGCCGTTGGCGAAGTCACCGAACTGCGCTTCCCAGATGGTCAGGGTGCGAGGTTCTGCGGTGGCATAGCCATATTCGAACGCCAGAACGGCTTCTTCAGACAGTACGGAGTCCCAAACTTTGAACTCGCCCTGCCCGCTGTGGACATTGGCCAGTGGCACGTAGACCGAACCGTTTTTCTGGTTGTGCACTACCGCATGACGGTGGAAGAAGGTACCGCGACCGGCATCTTCACCGGAAAGGCGGATTGGAATGCCTTCATCGACCAAAGTGGCATAAGCCAGCGTTTCCGCCGCGCCCCAGTCGAACACCTTATTGCCTGCAGCCATCTCTGCGCGGTCACCGTAGATTTTCGCTACGCGTGACTGCATTTCAATAGCTTCCGGCGCGGTGCTGATGCGACGGGCCAGTTCCTGCAGGCGCTTCATTTCAACCTTGCTTGGGTACTCTTCGTCCCACTCGTGGTTGAGGTACGGCGACCAGGTAAAGGAATGCAGGTTCATCGGACGCCATTCTTCAACCACGCAATCACCGCGGTCGAGTGCATCACGGTACAGGTTGACCATTTCCGTGGCATCTTCCAGGCTGGCGACTTTTTGTTCGGTCAGCACGTCAGCATAAATCTTGCGCGGCGTTGGGTGTTTCTTGATCTTCTGGTACATCACCGGCTGGGTTGCACTTGGCTCATCGGCCTCGTTATGCCCGTGGCGACGGTAGCAGACCAGATCGATCATCACGTCACGTTTGAAGGTGTTACGGAAATCCAACGCCAGACGGGTAACAAAGGCCACCGCTTCCGGATCGTCAGCATTAACGTGGAAGATCGGCGACTGCACCATCTTGGCGATGTCAGTACAGTATTCGGTAGAACGCGCATCCAGCGGGTTGGAAGTGGTGAAACCAACCTGGTTGTTGATCACGATACGTACCGTGCCGCCCACTTCGTAACCGCGAGCCTGCGACATGTTCAGCGTTTCCTGAACCACGCCCTGGCCGGTAATGGCGGCGTCACCGTGGATGGTGATTGGCAGTACCATGTTGCTGCGCGCTTCGTCCAGACGGTCACGACGGGCACGTACAGAACCCATAACTACCGGGCTGACGATCTCCAGGTGCGACGGGTTAAACGCCAGCGCCAGGTGAACCATGCCGCCTTCGGTTTCTACGTCGGAGGAGAAGCCCTGGTGATATTTCACGTCACCGGTGCCGAGGTGTTCTTTATGCTTGCCGGCAAACTCGTCGAACAGGTCGGCAGGTTTTTTACCCAGCACGTTGATCAACACGTTCAGACGGCCGCGGTGGGCCATGCCCAACACCACTTCGCGCGTGCCGTTCTTACCGGCGTGGCGCACCATCTCTTTAAGCATTGGCACCAGCGCATCGCCACCTTCCAGCGAGAAGCGTTTTGCCCCTGGGAATTTGGCGCCGAGGTAGCGTTCCAGACCTTCCGCTGCGGTCAGCTCGTTCAGGAAACGGCGCTTCTCGTCATGGGTAAAGCTGGCGTGCCCCACTACCGATTCAATGCGCTGTTGGATCCAGCGTTTCTCTTCGGTATTGGTGATGTGCATGTATTCCGCACCGATCGAGCCGCAGTAGGTCTGCTTCAGCGCAGCGTACAGGTCGCCCAGCTTCATGGTTTCTTTGCCGATGGCGAAAGAACCCACGTTGAAGGTTTCCTGGAAGTCGGCTTCGGTCAGGTTGTGGTAGGCGGGTTCAAGGTCAGGAACTTGCTCACGCTGCCACAGACCGAGCGGATCGAGGTTGGCATGCTGATGTCCGCGGAAACGGAAGGCGTTAATCAGCTGCAGTACCTTGACCTGTTTGGCGTCGGTGTCTGGATCGTTGATGGTGGTGTTGTAACGCGCGGAGTCTTTCGCCAGGCGGCGGAAGTAGTCACGCGTTTGAGAGTGAAGCTGATCGGGTTTTACACCCGCGGTTGGTAGCTGTTGAAAAATGGAACGCCAGCTATCTTCAACGGAGCCCGGATCGGTTAAGAAGTCTTCATAGAGCTGTTCTATGTAAGACTGGTTCGCGCCCGCCAGATAGGAGGAATCCAGCCAGGCCTTCATTGCGCCGTTCTGCATCATGATCCCTTAAGCTTTGAAGCTTTAGTTTTCGCCGTGGTTAACATAATTACCGTGATGGATACGGTTTGCCGTAGAAACGGTTCACTCGACGTACTTTTAGCCAAAAGAAAGGCTCGGTACGTTCTGCTATGGACCTTGCGGTCCCTTACAAGGAACCTCTAAAAACCGGCGGGCGAACCAGGCTGCTTAGCGCCGCAGCCGCGGGTCAGTTTTTAGAGGCTCCCTCCTTTGTGATGTGCGCCGGAAACTGCCCGGCGCAGCATCTCATTCCATTTATGCGCCGCGTTGCAGCAGCATAGACTTGATATGACCGATTGCACGGGTCGGATTCAAGCCCTTAGGGCATACACTGACACAATTCATAATGCTATGGCAGCGGAAAACACTGAAAGCGTCGTCCAGATCGTCTAAACGTTCTTCCGTTTCCGTGTCACGGCTGTCAATCAGGAAGCGGTACGCCGCCAACAGGCCAGCCGGGCCGATAAACTTGTCAGGATTCCACCAGAATGACGGGCAAGAGGTCGAACAACAAGCGCATAAAATGCACTCGTACAGACCATCGAGCTTGGCACGCTCTTCCGGCGATTGCAGGTGCTCACGCGCCGGCGGGTTCTTGCCGTCGTTCTGCAGGAAGGGCTTGATCTTTTCATACTGGGTGTAGAACTGGCCCATATCGACCACCAGATCGCGCACTACCGGCAAGCCTGGTAACGGACGGATCACAATCTTTTTATTGCCTTTGGTCAGCGACGACACCGGAGTGATACAGGCCAGGCCGTTTTTACCGTTCATGTTGATCCCATCGGAACCACAAACGCCTTCACGGCATGAACGACGGAACGACAGGCTTGGATCTTTTTCTTTCAGCTGGATCAACGCATCCAGCAACATCATGTCGCGACCTTCTTCCGCTTCCAGGCTGTAGTCCTGCATGTGCGGAGCATCGTCAACATCCGGATTGTAGCGATAAATTGAAAATTCGAGTTTCATCAATCGATCTCCGCAATTAGTAAGAACGCACTTTCGGCGGGAATGCCGGGCGCAGCTTCGGTTGCATGTTCACTTCACGACGCGTCATGCTTTCCGATTGCGGCTGATACAGCGAGTGACACAGCCAGTTGGCATCATCACGTTCCGGGAAGTCGAAGCGGCTATGCGCGCCACGGCTCTCGGTACGGAAGTTGGCCGACACGGCGGTGGAAAACGCGGTCTCCATCAGGTTATCCAACTCCAGGCATTCGATGCGCTGGGTGTTGAATTCGCTGGAGGTATCGTCCAGACGTGCGTTCTTCAGACGTTCACGGATCTCTTTCAGTTCTTCCAGCCCTTTCGCCATCGCATCACCTTCACGGAATACCGAGAAGTTGTGTTGCATACAGGCTTGCAGCGCCTTGCGGATTTCAACCGGATCTTCACCTGAACGGGTGTTGTTCCAGCGGTTCAGACGATCCAGCGACGCTTCTACATCGGATTCGCTCGCTTCACGGCTGGCGCCCTGCTCGAGGATAGATTCCTGCAGATGCATGCCGGCGGCGCGACCGAACACCACCAGATCCAGCAGCGAGTTGCCGCCCAGACGGTTGGCGCCGTGCACCGATACGCAGGCAATTTCACCCACGGCGAACAGCCCCGGGATCACTACGTCTTCGCCTTTCTCATTCACGGTCAACGCCTGGCCGGTCACTTTGGTCGGAATACCGCCCATCATATAGTGGCAGGTTGGGATAACCGGGATAGGCTCTTTCACTGGGTCGACGTGCGCGAAGGTGCGCGACAGTTCCAGAATGCCCGGCAGGCGGGATTCCAGCACTTCTTTACCCAGGTGATCCAGCTTCAGCTTAACGTGCGGGCCCCACGGACCGTCACAGCCACGGCCTTCGCGGATTTCAATCATGATCGAACGGGCTACCACATCACGGCCCGCCAGGTCTTTGGCGTTCGGCGCATAGCGCTCCATGAAACGCTCACCGTGTTTGTTCAGCAGATAACCGCCTTCACCACGACAACCTTCGGTCACCAGAACCCCGGCACCGGCGATGCCGGTCGGGTGGAACTGCCACATTTCCATGTCCTGCACCGGCACGCCGGCACGCAGCGCCATGCCGACACCGTCACCGGTGTTGATATGGGCGTTGGTGGTGGACTGGTAAATACGGCCTGCACCGCCGGTCGCCAGCACGGTGGCTTTGGCTTTGAAGTAAACCACTTCACCGGTTTCAATGCAGATAGCCGTGGTGCCGACCACCGCACCATCCTGGTTTTTCACCAGATCCAGCGCATACCACTCGGAGAAGATAGTGGTGTGATTTTTCAGGTTCTGTTGATACAGGGTGTGCAGCAGGGCGTGACCGGTACGGTCAGCCGCCGCAGCGGTACGTGCTGCCTGCTCGCCACCGAAATTCAGTGACTGGCCGCCGAATGGGCGCTGATAGATGCGGCCATCGTCGGTACGGGAGAACGGCAGCCCCATATGCTCCAGCTCCAGAACTGCTTCCGGGCCGGTTTTACACATATACTCAATGGCGTCCTGGTCACCGATATAATCGGAACCTTTCACCGTGTCATACATATGCCATTCCCAGTTATCTTCGTGGTTATTACCCAGGGCTACGGTAATGCCGCCCTGTGCAGACACGGTATGGGAACGGGTCGGGAATACTTTGGACAGCAGGGCACAAGAAGAACCCGCTTGAGAAATTTGCAGTGCCGCGCGCATACCTGCGCCGCCTGCACCGATAACTACAGCATCAAACTCTCTGACCGGCAGTTTCATCTTACGCACCCCACACTACGATTGTTCCGTACAGTAAATAGACCAGCAACACGACAACGATCGCCAGTTGCAACACCAGACGTACCGCTACCGGCTTGACGTAATCCGTCAGCACCTGCCACAACCCGATCCAGGCATGAGCCAGAATCGACAGCAGCGTCAGCAGCGTGAACACTTTCGTAATAGAAGTGGCGAAGAAGCCGCGCCAGATTTCGTAGGTGAGATCCGGAGCCGTGACAAAGAAGCCCAGGATATACAGAACATACAGGGTGATGACGATAGCGGAAGCACGCAGTAACAACCAATCGTGTACGCCGTTGCGTCCTAATGCAGAAACATTGTTTACCATACGAGGACTCCAGCCAGAACTGACAGCACGACGGTCAGACCGATTGCCACCTGGGCAGAACGGGTACCGGCGGCTAAACTCTCTTCGATATAGCCAAAATCCATTAACAAATGGCGAATGCCACCGCAAATGTGATAGGCCAGCGCAGTGAGGATGCCCCAGAATATGAATTTGACAACGAAGCTATTCATGATGGCAGCAGCCTGCATGAAACCCTCTTGGGAAGAGAGTGACAGGCCCAGCAGCCAGAGGAGGATACCCACGGCAACGAAGGTAATTACGCCAGAGACTCGGTGTAAGATGGACGCTATCGCAGTTACGGGAAACTGAATCGTTTGCAGATCCAGGTTGACAGGTCTTTGTTTTTTCACGTTTTTGCCCACACAGCTCTTATTATTTTCCTTCCTCCGGCCTGGGCGGGGATCAGACAGCGTTAAGAGCCAAAACCCTCACACGTCACGCGCTCAAACAACAACATCCTCTGTGCTTAAACGGCGCGTAGTTATAACGCTGGGTGCTCCTACTTCAGGGTATCCCGGAGACCTGGCGGCAGTATAGGAGGATCACATTCTGATTACAATTCCCATACAATCCCTTTGGTAACATTTCCCCCGAACAGTGATTTAGATCACGGATTTCACAATTAGCATAAAATTAATTATCTGATTTGACAAGAGATCAACAATTCCATTACATATAGGGGCACAAACGGCCCTATGATGCGCAATAGGTCAGCAGATACACTTCCCCCGATGTTCAGGATATGCAACAGTGTATTTGAAAGAACCTATCCCAATGGCGGTTTTTGCCGGTCACGTTTGCAGCCCATCACCGCAGACGAGAACAAATAAGGCATATAAAACAGTTTATTGGGATAGGTTCAACCACCCCCGAACACGTCGTAGGTAAGATTAACAGAACATAACGAATTCCGATGAATCGTTAACAACTGGTCACCCACCTCGTTCGCCTGGTTAGCACTCTGTACCCTACCCGCGCATTTGCGCAGTCGCTCACAGAGTTAGCGTCCGCTCCATTTTTTGCGGGCAACCTGAGGAGAATTAAGGTATTTCAGTTGTTAGAGGTTTTTAAAATAAGGCGCAAAGGAGACTGTAAATGACTGATAAGAAAGCGACGCTAACCATTAACGATGGTGAAGCTCCAATCGAACTGGGCGTATTAACCCCGACACTGGGCCCCGATGTCCTTGATGTCCGCGCCCTGGGCTCCAAAGGTTATTTCACGTTTGATCCCGGCTTTACCTCTACCGCTTCCTGCGAATCCAAAATCACTTTTATCGACGGTGACAAAGGCGTATTGCTGCACCGCGGCTTCCCGATCGAACAGCTGGCGAAAGAGTCTTCCTATCTGGAAGTGTGCTACATCCTGCTGTACGGCGAAACGCCGACCGCAGAAGAGTTCGAGACCTTCAAAACCACCGTAACCCGTCACACCATGATCCACGATCAGATCACCCATCTGTTCCGTGGCTTCCGTCGTGACTCACACCCAATGGCGGTGCTGTGCGGCGTGACCGGCGCCCTGGCTGCGTTCTACCACGATGCACTGGACGTCAACAACGAGCGTCACCGCGAGATCACCGCGTTCCGCCTGCTGTCCAAAATGCCTACCGTGGCGGCCATGTGTTACAAATATTCACTGGGTCAGCCGTTCGTTTATCCACGCAACGATCTGTCCTATGCCGGTAACTTCCTGCATATGATGTTTGCCACCCCGTGCGAAGAATACGTGGTGAACCCGGTGCTGGAACGCGCAATGGATCGCATCCTGATCCTGCACGCCGATCACGAGCAAAATGCTTCCACTTCTACCGTACGTACCGCAGGTTCTTCAGGCGCTAACCCGTTTGCCTGTATCGCTGCCGGTATCGCTTCACTGTGGGGCCCGGCACACGGCGGCGCCAACGAAGCCGCACTGAAGATGCTGGAAGAGATCAAAACCGTTGAGCACATTCCTGAGTTCATCAAGCGTGCCAAGGACAAGAACGACTCGTTCCGTCTGATGGGCTTCGGCCACCGCGTGTACAAGAACTACGACCCACGCGCCACCGTGATGCGCGAAACCTGTCACGAAGTGCTGAAAGAACTGAACAAGAAGGACGACAACCTGTTGCAAGTGGCGATGGAGCTGGAACACATCGCGCTGAACGACCCGTACTTCATCGAGAAGAAACTGTATCCGAACGTCGACTTCTATTCAGGCATCATCCTGAAGGCGATGGGGATCCCTTCTTCCATGTTCACCGTTATCTTTGCCATCGCCCGTACCATTGGCTGGATTGCACACTGGAACGAAATGCATGACGAAGGCATCAAGATTGCCCGTCCGCGTCAGTTGTACACCGGCTATGCCGAGCGTGACTTCAAGTCCCAAGTGAAAAACAAATAACGCCGCTTTACCCTACGTATTGCAGCAAGACGCCGCCCCGATGGGCGGCGTTTTTTTTTGCCCTCTCCCTGGGGAGAGGGCCGGGGTGAGGGGAAACATTGAATAACCTATTTCTGGCAACCTGGGCGCCAATAAAAGGGCCTTGAAGACAGCGTCGTACGTTCGATCATCGCACCGCAACGCTCGCAAGGTTCGCCACTGCGATGGAACACCTTAAAGCTGAACAACGCGCCATGATGGCGGTTCTCATCCGCCTGCCCACGCGTCTGATAAGACAAGCGCGGTACCGCCAGCAACGCCTCCGCCAAGCGCTGCAAGGTTTCCGGCGCCAGATCCTGTGGCTTATGCTGGGGTGCCAGCTCTGCCTGCCAGAGGATCTCGGCCCGCAGGTAGTTGCCCAACCCGGCGAGAAACGCCTGATCGAGCAACATGCCGCCCAGTTGCCTGCGGCGAAATGCCGGTGACAGCAGCCGTTGCTCCACCGCGGCCACCGTTAACGTCATATCCAGTACGTCGGGGCCGATACGTTGCAAGAACGGATGCTGCTCAATTTCCTCGCGCGGCCCGACGGTAATCTCCGAGGCGCTGTACAGCAAAATCGCCCGATCCGCCGTTTCCAGCCGCACGCGCAGATCCCGTTTGGTTTCCGGCGTCTCCCCTGCTTTAACCACTTTCCACACGCCATACAACTGGTTATGGCTATACAGCGTCAGACCATTGGAAAAATGGGTCAGCAGTGCCTTACCCCGTGGTTCAATAGCGATAATACGCTCGCCGATTAACCGGTCGCGGTAATGTTTAAGCTGGGGAAAGGCAAAACCGACTTCGGTCAGCGGCTGGTCGATCACCGCCGCCGCCAGTGCATCCGCCGCCCGGCGAATTTCCGGTCCTTCCGGCATATGAAAACTCCTGAATGGACCCCGGTGCAGCAGGCCGCACCGGGGAATAACTGCGATTAATGCGTCGCGCCACCGACTACTTTCAGGTCGTGTTCAACCTGTAACGCAATAGAAATGGCCAGTTCCAGGGCGAACAATACCGTGGTCGCCGCCATACTCGGTGCGCCAGGGTGTGCGGCAGCCTGTTCAGGCAGATAAGGAATATGAATAAACCCGCCCTTGATTGCCTGCTGGCTGTTTAAACGGTGCAACAGACCGTACATCACATGGTTGCAGACGTAGGTACCGGCCGTTTGCGATACCGAGGCGGGAATACCCGCTTCGCGCATCGAGTCGACCATCGCCTTGATCGGCAGCGTGCTGAAATAGGCCGCCGGGCCGCTTTTAACGATAGGTTCGTCGATCGGTTGCTGCCCCTGATTATCGGGGATACGGGCATCATCGACGTTGATCGCCACCCGTTCGATGGTGATGTCGGTGCGCCCCCCCGCCTGGCCGATCGCCAACACCATCACCGGCTGCACTTCATCAATCGCCGCATTCAGGGCTTCCAGCGACGCGCCAAAAACACAAGGCAGTTGGCGCGCAATAATGCGCGCACCGGCCAGTTCCATATCATTGAGTTGCTTTACCACTTCCCACGAAGGATTAACGCGTTCGCCGCCAAAGGGCTCAAAGCCCGTGATCAATACCTTTTGCATGCGTTCTCCTTACAGGAACATCAGGAAATAAAGCAGGAATACGTTGACCAACAGCAGCAGCACCCCGGTCGGGATCTGTGCCTTGATCACCGCATTCTTGTCCGGCAATTCCAGCAACGCCGCCGGTACAATATTAAAGTTAGCAGCCATTGGCGTCATCAGCGTGCCGCAATAGCCGGAAAACATGCCGATGGCCGCCATCACTGCCGGATTACCGCCGTGCTGCAACACCAGGATCGGAATACCGATACCGGCGGTGACGATAGGGAAAGCCGCAAAGGCGTTACCCATAATCATGGTCAACAGCGCCATGCCGATGGCATAAACCGCCACTGCGATAAAGCGGTTATCGACCGCCAGATACTCCTGGGTCAGATGAGAAATGGCCGTACCGACACCGGCAGCGGTAAACAGCAGGCCCAGCGTGGCGAGGATTTGCGGCAGAATAAATGCCCAACCGATAGAATCCAGCAGGCGACGCGCTTCCTGAATCGGCTGTAGCGCTTTTTCGTGGGTCATTTTCACCGCGATAACCAGGCCAAGCAAACAGCCGACGGTCATCGAGAACAGGGTAATCAGGGTGGCGTGGTTGCCGCTGCCGAAGACCGCGGTTTGCAGCGCCGGAATATTATTGAACAACAGCACGCCAACCACCGTTACCACCGGGATCGCCAGCGCAGGAATAAACAGCCGGTTGCCCAGGCGTTTGGCGCTCTCTTCACGCTGCTGTGGGGTACGTTGGTGATAGCTGCCCAGACGTACGCCGCCGAAACCGGCGATCAACGCCATGATCACCACCACCACACCGACGATGATATGCAGCATGCGTTTCTCATTGCTGCCCTCACCCAGCACGTCGCCCAACAGGCTATAGGTCCAGTCACCGACCAGGAAAATCAGGCCGTACAGCGCCCAGAACAGACCCGTGGTGACGCGGCGCGGATTGGCGCGATCGCGGAAAGACATCACCGCCACGATCAACAGCACCACGCCCGCCAGCCAGTAGAGATATTGTTGTTGGAAAGTCATTGGGCATCTCCTTTGGCCTGCAGCGCCGCCTGGTTGAGCTGCGAAAGTTCGGCACTGAGCTGTTTATCCATCCGGTAAAGCCGGAATGCATGGATCAGGAAGGCAAAGATGGCGGTAGGAATGCCCCACAAGGCGATATGCAGCGGTTCGGTCTGGATGCCGCCGGATTCCAGCATAAAGTTGTGCATGAAGATGATCGCGCCGAAGGCGACAAAAATATCTTCGCCAAAGAACAACCCAACGTTATCCGTGGCGGCAGACATCGCCCGCAGGCGGTGGCGCGTACGCTCCGGCAGCTCGCCGTAACGGTTTTCCGCTGCCCCTTCGGCCATCGGTGCCAACAGTGGGCGCACCATTTGCGGATGCCCCCCCAGGCTGGTCAGCCCCATGGCAGCGGTAATTTCCCGCACGAACAGATAGACGATCAGCAAGCGGCCGGCGGTGGCACTTTTGATCTTGGCGATCCACGCCTGCGCACGCTCTTTTAGCCCGTGACGTTCCAGCAGACCTATTACTGCCAATGGCAGCAGCAGGATCAGCGGCAGATTGCGGGTATTGAGGAAGCCTTCACCCAGTTTTTCCAGGATCGTATCCAGCGGCATCAGCGCTGCCAGCCCGGTGATAATGCCGGCGGCAATCACCACCAGCACAGGGTTAAAGCGTAAAACAAATCCAACCACGATGGCGGCGATGCCAATCAGTGGCCATAAGTTAACGGCCTGTTCCATAGTATTCCCTCGGTAATTTCTAATAGTTTTTGTTGTGTTGTGTGTTGTGTATGTACTGCCTTACTGAGCGCTGACGCTGATGCCTTCCAGGGCAAAACGTTCGCGCAGCGTGCGCGCATATTCCAGCGCATGTTCACCGTCGCCGTGCAGGCAGACGGTTTCGGCCTGAACGGCGGCCCAGGTGCCGTTCAGGGTACGAACCCGATGATGACGCACCATTTCCAGCGTTTGCGCCAGTGCCAGTTCGTCGCTGGTAATCAGCGCCCCCGGCTGACCACGTGGCACCAATGTGCCATCGGCCTGGTAGCCGCGATCGGCAAACACTTCCTGCCGTGTCACCAGCCCCTGTTTTTCACCGGCGCGGATCAGCTCACTGCCCGCCAGCCCCACCAGCCGCAGCGTCGGATCAACCGCTTTAACCGCCCTGGCGATAGCCTGCGCCAGTTCCGGCTCCACAGCCGCCTGGTTATACAGCATACCGTGCGGCTTGACGTGGACCATCACCCCGCCTTCGGCACGGGCAATCGCGGCCAATGCACCCAGTTGATATACCACCTGGGCATAGACCGTTTCCGCTGGTAGCTGCATACGGGTACGGCCAAAGTTCTCGCGATCGGGAAAACTCGGGTGCGCACCAATAGCTACGCCGTACTGCAGTGCCCAACGCACCGATTGCCGCATGGCTTGCGCATCCCCGGCGTGGAAACCGCAGGCAATATTGGCCGAGCTGACCAGTTGCAGCAGCGCCTGATCGTTGGCGCAGCCCTCGCCGAGATCGGCATTTAAATCAACGATCATCTAACCCCCAGGCAATCTGTTGGATAAAGTGCTCCTGCTCGACCCTGGCGCGTTGCGCCTCGGCCAAAGTACAGGGAACAAAGTGGATGGCCTCGCCCAGGCGGATCTGCGCCAAATGGTAGAGATCGGCCTCGATCACGCAGGCAATACGCGGGTAACCGCCGGTCGTCTGTGCATCGGCCATCAGCACAATTGGTTGGCCGTTATGCGGTACCTGCACCACCCCCGGTAACAGGCCGTGCGATAACATTTCGCGGTCAGTGGTGCGGTTTAACGCATGGCTGCCGTGCAGACGATAACCCATGCGGTTACTCTGCGGGCTCAGTTGCCAGGCGGTGCGCCAGAAAGCCTCTTTCGCCTCTTCGCTGAACTCATCATATTCCGGCCCCGGCAACGCGCGGATGCGGTTGTTGAACAGCGGTTGCTTCACACCAAAACTCTGCTTTGGCAAGGAATGACTTTGCCCCAGCGGCAGGCTGTCGCCATCCCGCAGATTACGCCCTTCCAGCCCACCAAAAGCGGCTTTGTTATCGGTGCTACGCGAGCCGAGCATTTCCGCTACCGCGATGCCCCCGCTTATCGCCAGATAGGTGCGCATGCCGCGTTTTGGCGTTTTCAATATCAGCTGTTGGCCGGCATTCACCGGATAGCGCCAGCCGGTCCACAGCGGTTTGCCATCGAGTTGCGCATCGCAGCCGGCACCGGTCAGAGCGATCCAACCTGACTGAGTAAATTCGGCGCTAAATTGCCCGAGAGTGATTTCCAGCCCGGCGGCGTTGGCAGCATTGCCCACCAGCAGGTTGGCGATCCTCAGGGCAGGTTCGTCAAGCGCCCCACTCTGGCTAACGCCCAGACGACGGAAACCGTTACGGCCCAGATCCTGCACCGTAGTGTAAATGCCCGCACGCAGGATCTTCAGCATACGCCCTCCTTCTGCGGCACAAACCGCACGCTATCACCGGGGCGCAGCAAGGTTGGCGGCATTTCATAGGGATTAAACAGCGCCAAAGGAGTACGGCCAATCAACTGCCAGCCACCGGGGGTGACCAGCGGATAAATCCCGGTCTGGCTGCCGCCGATGCCAACGGAGCCTGCCGCCACCGACAAGCGCGGTTCAGCGCGGCGCGGCGTCGCCAACTTTTCCGGCATGCCGCCCATGTAAGAAAAACCGGGCTGAAAACCGAGGAAATAGACCACGTAGGCCGCCGAGGAGTGGCATTCCACAACCTGCTGCGGCGTCATGCCGGTGTGGCGTGCCACTTCATCCAGGTCGGGACCGTCCTGACCCCCGTAGATCACCGGAATATCCACCTGGCGCGATTCCGGCACCAGGATTTCCTTGCTGTCCCAGCCCTGTTGCAACAGCGTCAGCATTTGTTCTGCGTCGGCCTGCGGCGTATGCAGCAGCAACGTAAGATTGTTCATGCCCGGTATCACTTCACGCACATCGGGATGATGATTCAGTTTTTCGGCCAGCGCCCAGATCCGCTGCTGGCTCGGCAGCGTCACCGGTGGCGACAGCTCAAGCACTACCGCTCTTTCACCTAATAGGTAACATCGTGCTCGTTGCACCCTTTTCTCCTTATTATTATCGCGATGAAAACACAACAGTTATGCGCGACGACGCTCTGGCTGTCAATAGAACAACCTTTGAGAAAATAAGGGATTAGGCTATTAAAAGGATTCAGCCACGGTAAAAACCGGGCTGGATCCTGGGGGGATAATCAGGCGGGGTTGGGGATGTCAATAAAGGTCACGTCAAAGCCATGCTGTTGGGTCAGCCATTCACCGAGCGCCTTAACGCCACCGCGCTCAGTGGCATGGTGCCCGGCGGCAAAGAAGTGAATACCCATTTCGCGCGCGCTGTGGATGGTTTGCTCAGAAACTTCACCGCTGATAAAGGCATCAACGCCAAAGCGTGCGGCGCTGTCGATAAAGCCCTGACCGCCGCCGGTGCACCAGGCTACACGGCGGATATGCGCCGGTGCGTTATCGCCGCAGTGCAACACCGCACGGCCCAGACGGCTTTCGATGCGCTGTTGCAGTTCAATACCGGTCAATGGCTGCTCGAATTCGCCGTGAGGCACCAGTGGCTCCACTTCGCCAATCACCCGGATCCCGAGCAAATGTGCCAACTGCGCGTTGTTACCCAGCACCGGATGCGCGTCCAGCGGCAGATGATAAGCGTACAGGTTGATATCATTACTCAGCAGCGTTTTCAGCCGGTTGCGCTTCATGCCACGCACCGAAGGCGCTTCGTTTTTCCAGAAATAGCCGTGATGCACCACAATGGCGTCCGCCTGATGTGCCACTGCCGCATCCAGCAGTGCCTGACAGGCGGTCACGCCGGTGACGATACGCTGCACGTGCGCTCGCCCTTCCACCTGCAGGCCATTCGGCCCGTAATCCTGAAACGCGGCGGTGTTCAGTTCTGTGTTGATCAACTGTTCCAGATCGAGGTTACGCATAGAGTTCTCTCTTTAATTCAAAATGTCTGCCGGTCGCCCTGTTCCATCAGGATATATTTTACGCCCAGGCTGTTACCCTGTTCCAACTGCTGTTTGATGGTCGCACGCACGTCTTCGCCCTGCTTCAGGCTGGGCTTGATATGGCTGATCACCACCGGGAAATCTTTCAGCGAGCCTTCGCCGCCGCTGTACTGAGTCAGATTCTTCAACTCTTTTTGCAGCCACGCCGGTGTCAGGTGGCCATACAGGTTTTTATCTTCCACCTCATTGGGATAGGAGGTTTCGATAATCATCCCTTTCAACTTTTTCTGCTCAATCAACGGCCCCAGCGCACGCCAGGCGCTATCGAGATTGCGCGACTGCTCAAGTGCGTCCGCCCCGGTATCACCAAAATAGGCGAAAGAGCCGCTGCGATCGGACACCAGCAACATCGAAGAAGGGTAGCGATCATGACTGAGCGGATACATCACGCCACTCAAACCAGTCATGCCCAGAGTCACGCGCTGCTGTGGCCGTACCGTTTGCAACCGGTAAGTCCCCAGTCGCGAACCGTTGCCGGAATCAGTGAAGTTAGGCCAGGCCTTCCAGTTAAAATAATGATTACGCAGGGTCAAAATGGTATCGACCTGGGCATAGATATTCTTTTTACTGTCTTCCGGCGAACCGATAATCAGCCCGGCCACGTGGTCCAGATGACCATGGCTGATAAAGTAAGCGCCGATTAACTGGCGGAAGATATAGCCCTGCGGGGTATAAGGCGCAGCCAGTTCAGGGGTGACCTGCGGGAAACTGCCCTTTTCCAGCCCTTTGGCGATGCCCGGTAGCAGTGAGCCGGCATCCAGCGCCAGATACTGCGTCTGATTGTCGCTGCGGATCAGGTAGGAGGTCAGATTGCCGCCCCCCACGCCGCCGTCCACGCCCAGCGCCACCACGTCAAAGCCGGCCTGCGCCAGGGCGCAATAGCCGCTCAGGCACAGGGCCAGCACCTTTTTCATCATTATTTCGCTCCTTGCTGTTGCCTTAATATTCCCCGCGCTTCGCCGCTTCAAAGGCCGCCAGCGTCTCCAGCCGCGCCTGTTTGTGGTCGACGATCGGCAGCGGATAATCCAGCACACGCTGCTGTTGTTCTGCCCAGCGATAGGGTTGATGGATAGCATTGTCCGGTACATCCGCCAGCTCGGGCAACCATTTACGGATAAAAGTGCCTTGCGGATCAAAACGTTCGCCCTGAGTGGTCGGATTAAAAATGCGGAAGTACGGCGCAGCGTCGGTGCCGGTTGAGGCCGCCCACTGCCAACCGCCATTATTGGCCGCCAGATCGCCATCCAATAACTGTGACATGAAATAGCTTTCACCGGCACGCCAGTCGATCAACAAGTCTTTCACCAGAAAGCTGGCGCTGATCATGCGTAATCGGTTGTGCATCCAGCCGGTGGTATTCAATTGGCGCATGGCTGCATCGACAATCGGATAACCGGTCGCGCCCTGCTGCCAGGCCTGCAACCGTTCTTGGTTATCCTGCCAGCGTACCCTATCCGTCCATTCGATAAAGGGACGGTGCTTGCATAACGCGGGATAGGCCACCATCAAATGCCGATAAAACTCGCGCCAGATCAGCTCATTGAGCCAGCCGAAGGCACCGCTGTCATGATTTTCCAGCAGTTGCGGACATTCAGCTCGCAGGCGGTTAAAACATTGGCGCGGCGACAACACGCCATTTGCCAGATAAGGCGACAGGCTGCTGGTCCCGGCAATGGCGGGCAAATCCCGCTGCTCGAGGTAATCCTGCACCTGCTCACGGCAAAAGCTGCGTAGCCGCTGTAGCGCCGCTTCTTCCCCGGCGGGGAAATCCTCGTTCGGCTCTGCCGGCGGATAATCAAATGCCTCTGGGATAGCGGTTACCGGTAATGCGCCGCCTGCCCGTGGTTTTGGCGCAGGCAAGGATTGAATGTCGGATTCAGTCAGACGCTGGATAAAGGCTTTACGAAACGGCGTGTAGATTTTGTACATTTCGCCGCTACCGGTCTGCACGCTACCCGGCGGTAACAGCAGGCTGTCATCAAAACTCTGGCAAATCGCCTGCCCGGACAAGCGCTGTTCCAGCCGTTGGTCGCGCTGGCGCTCATTGATTTCATACTGGCGATTGTAAAACAGCCTATCCACCTGCTGCTGCGCGCAATACGCCGTCAGCCAGTCAACCGCGGCGGCAAAATCATCACACTGGTGGTAGCCAAGCGGAATGCCGCGTTCGGCAAGAGCCTGCTGCACCTGCAGCAGGTTGGCATGGATAAATGCAGCCTGACGGGGGGCCATTTCGTGCTGTCGCCATTGTTGCGGGGTGGCGATAAACACCGCCAGCACGCGGGCGTCGGGATCGCTGCAAGCGGCATGCAACGCTTTGTTGTCGGTAATACGCAGATCGTTACGCAACCAGACCAGATGCGTGGTCATAAAACTCCTTGTCAATTAATGGCCATAACGCAGGCGCAACGCCTCGGGATAGGGCTCGAAATAACGCTGATCGGCCAGATAGCGATCGGGGTATTCGGCCATGTAATGTTTGAGCAGAGTAATCGGCGCCAGCAGCGGCTGCACACCCTGCCGATAGCGGTCGATCAACTGCGCCAGTTCCTGACGCTGCGCGGAACTCAGGTGACTGCGAAAATAACCTTGTACGTGCATCAACACGTTGGTGTGGTTGCGGCGCGTCGCCTTATGCGCCAACAGTCTCATCAGACGGCTGCGGTACTCAATGGCGAACGCCTCCAGCGACTCCCATTTATCCACATCAGCCACAAAGCGCCCCAGTTCGCGGTATTCCGGCTGTGAGTGCGCCAGCAGCGACAGCTTATAACGGCTGTGGAAGGCGATCAGCCCACCACGAGTCAGCCCCTTGCGCCACAGCATGTTCAACTCATACAAGGCATAAACGCGTTCGACAAAGTTTTCCCGCAGCGTTGCGTCATTCAGGCGTCCGTCTTCTTCCACCGGCAGCCAGGGCATTTGGCGCTGCAGTTCGGCGGTGAACAACCCGACGCCGCTTTTACGCGCGCCTGCACCGCTCTCATCATACAACCGCACCCGTTCCATACCGCAGCTTGGCGAATTGGCGCAGACAATGTAGCCGCACAGATGCTGCAAAGCAGCAATACGCTGGGTGGAAAACTGCTGCATCTGGTCGGTCACATCGATACTGTCGTCGTTGCTGTAACGCAGGGCGACATGATGTTGTTTTTTGATCAACCGCAGCGCCGGGCGCGGGGTCGACAGGCCGATCGCCATTTCCGGGCAAATCGCCTCAAACCGCACATAGGGCGCCAGTTGTTCCACCGCGAAGGCCAGCCGTTTATGGCCGCCGTCAAAACGCACCTTTTCACCCAGCAGGCAGGCGCTGATCCCGACCGGAATTTTGTCACTCATCATGGGCTCCCGCAGCGTTGGATGATGTTAAAAGTGTAGAGGAATTTCCCTCTCAGGACGAACCTTACCAACACAATGACCGAACCGCGCCCATAAAAAAACCCCCGCTGTAAAGCGAGGGTTTCAGGGGACAGCGGCGGCAATCAGTAGAAATCGCAGGCCGCCAGTTCCGCCTGCTGCAGCCAGACCGGTTTATCGCTGGTTTTTGACCAGACGCGGTGCAAATAGCTGTAAAAACGAGCACGGTCACTGCGGAAAAGCATTACCGGTAAAGCCAACACACCTGCCAGGATCACTGCGCTGCGACGCAGGAGAATCCGATGCAATGAATAAGCTGGGTAGATAGACATGCGAACCTCCTTAAAAACGCCCGGCCGTTGATTTGTCTTGCAAACAGCACTGGCGTAAACCATTAAAACGGGATGATTTGGTAACTGGACAAAATTTTAGCGCAATTGATGAAAGTTTACTACTCATCCGACCACTAAACTGGTCAAAAAATCGCAATTAAATGCGTCACCACGTAATTTTGTTACACACAAGTTAATAATTAACTAACCATCGGTTACATTGTGGTTATTTACACCCTGTTTACGCAAACCTTCATCTTCACGCCCCCAAACAGGAGTCCAACTGCGCTACGCCCCCCCAAAATCGAGGCTAAAAAGCCATTTTCTGCTGCAATTTCAGCCATTTTTATACTTTTTTTACACCGGCCAGCGCTATTTTTTCATCTTCTTTCTACCGCCCTCCCTACACTCGCTCTATCAAAAACTACACCTCTGGAGGTGTCCTGTGAGTATCAGCGTTATTGGTGGTGCGCTGTTGGTCCTGCTGCTGTTGGGCTATCTGGTTTATGCCCTGTTCAATGCGGAGGATTTCTGATGGCAGCTTCAGCCTTTTTATTGATTGCCAGCTTTATGCTGGTGCTTTTGCTGCTGGCCCGACCGTTAGGCAGTTTCCTGGCGCGCCTGATCGAAGGTGAACCTTTACCCGCGCTGCGTCGGGTGGAGGCCGCCGTCTGGCGTTGCTGTGGCAATACCACCGCTGAAATGAACTGGTGGCAGTACGCGCT
The DNA here is from genome assembly GCF_024809935.1 of Serratia sp. BIGb0163. Taxonomy (NCBI): domain Bacteria; kingdom Pseudomonadati; phylum Pseudomonadota; class Gammaproteobacteria; order Enterobacterales; family Yersiniaceae; genus Serratia; species Serratia sp. BIGb0163. The sequence continues at coordinate 382,114 of NZ_JANUDZ010000004.1, read as the reverse complement.
GGCAATCTTGTGGTTCAACCTGCTCGGCCTGGCGCTGCTGTTTGCGCTGCTGATGGCGCAAGGCTCGTTGCCGCTAAACCCGCAGGGGTTCCCCGGTCTGTCATGGGATTTGGCGTTCAATACTGCCGTCAGCTTTGTCACCAACACCAACTGGCAGGCCTACAGCGGTGAAAGCACCCTCAGCTACCTCAGCCAGATGGCCGGGCTGGCCGTGCAGAACTTCCTGTCTGCCGCTACCGGTATCGCCGTGGCCTTTGCGTTGATTCGTGCCTTCACCCGCCGTTCCAGCGCCACCATAGGTAATGCCTGGATCGACGTGTTCCGTATAACGCTGTACGTGTTGCTGCCGATCTCGCTGCTGATCGCACTGTTCTTCGTCAGCCAGGGTACGCTGCAAAACTTCCTGCCTTACCTGCATATCAGCACGCTGGAAGGCGCGCAGCAGACGCTGCCAATGGGGCCGGTTGCCTCTCAGGAAGCGATCAAGATGCTCGGCACCAACGGCGGCGGCTTCTTCGGCGTCAACTCGGCTCATCCGTTCGAAAACCCGACCGTACTGACCAACTTTGTGCAGATGTTGGCGATCTTCCTGATCCCTTGTGCGCTGTGCTTTTCCTTCGGCCAGGTGGCCGGTGAGAACCGTCAGGGTCATGCGCTGATCTGGGCGATGTCGCTGATCTTCGTGGTGGCCGTCGTAGTGGTGATGTACGCCGAGCTGGCCGGTAACCCGCATCTGAGCGAATTGGGCAGTGCCAGCAACATCAATATGGAAGGCAAGGAATCGCGCTTTGGCATTCTCGCCACCAGCATGTTCTCGGTGGTCACCACCGCAGCGTCCTGTGGGGCCGTCAACGCCATGCATGACTCCTTCACCGCGCTGGGCGGCATGGTGCCCATGTGGCTGATGCAGATTGGTGAAGTGGTGTTCGGCGGCGTCGGTTCCGGCCTGTACGGCATGCTGCTGTTCGTGCTGCTGACGGTGTTTATCGCTGGGTTGATGATCGGTCGTACCCCGGAATATCTGGGCAAAAAAATCGACGTCTATGACATGAAAATGACCGCGCTGGCGATCCTGGTCACGCCGACCCTGGTGTTGCTGGGCAGCGCACTGGCCATCTCTACCGACGTAGGCCGCGCCGGCATTCTTAACCCGGGTGCGCACGGTTTCAGCGAAGTGCTGTATGCCCTGTCCTCCGCCGCCAATAACAACGGCAGCGCCTTTGGTGGGCTGAGCGTCAACACGCCGTTCTACAACCTGCTGTTGGCCTTTGCCATGTTCGTCGGCCGCTTCGGGGTGATCCTGCCGGTGCTGGCAATTGCCGGTTCGCTGTGCGCCAAGAAACGCCAGCCTGCGGGTAACGGTACCTTGCCAACCTACGGGCCGTTGTTTATCGGCCTGCTGGTCGGCACCGTGCTGCTGGTGGGCGCATTAACCTTCGTGCCTGCGCTGGCGCTGGGACCGGTGGCTGAGCATTTGCAACTTTGGCTGACCAAATAACCGACGCATTCCCGTCGCCTTTCGAGCCGCAGCGTTGTTACCTGCACTCGCTCACCCCAGTTACTTACTCAAGTAAGCGCCTGGGGATGAGCGAGTTGGTCGCCTAGCTGCAGCTCGAAATCCATAGGGAATGAAATAGGAAGAGAGAATAAAAGATGACTCGCAAACAACGCGCGCTGTTTGAACCGGCACTGGTCCGTACCGCGCTGATCGATGCGCTGAAAAAGCTGGATCCGCGTACCCAGTGGCGTAACCCGGTGATGTTCGTGGTGTATATCGGCAGCATTCTGACCACGGCCATCTGGCTGGCGATCCTCGCCAAACAGACCGACGGCAGCGCCGCCTTTACCGGCAGCATTGCCATGTGGCTGTGGTTCACCGTGCTGTTCGCCAACTTTGCCGAAGCGCTGGCCGAAGGGCGCAGCAAAGCTCAGGCGGAAAGCCTGAGAGGCACCAAGAAAACCAGTTGGGCGAAGAAACTGGCCGGACCGCGCCGTGAGGGTGCCACCGAGAAAGTCTCCGCCGAGAGTCTACGCAAGGGGGACGTGGTGCTGGTCGAGGCCGGTGACACCATTCCCTGCGACGGCGAAGTGCTGGAAGGCGGTGCATCGGTGGATGAAAGCGCCATTACCGGTGAATCCGCACCGGTGATCCGTGAGTCCGGCGGCGACTTCTCATCGGTCACCGGCGGTACCCGCGTGCTGTCCGACTGGCTGGTGGTGCAGTGTAGCGTCAACCCGGGCGAAACCTTCCTTGATCGGATGATTGCCATGGTTGAAGGCGCCAAACGTCGCAAAACCCCGAACGAGGTGGCGCTGACCATTCTGCTGGTGGCGCTAACCCTGGTGTTCGTGCTGGCGACCGCTACGCTGTTCCCGTTCTCGCAATACAGCGTCGACGCCGCCAACGGCGGTTCGGTGGTCAGTATCACCGTATTGGTGGCCCTGCTGGTCTGCCTGATCCCTACCACCATCGGTGGTCTGCTGTCCGCCATCGGCGTGGCCGGGATGAGCCGGATGCTGGGCGCCAACGTCATTGCCACCAGTGGCCGTGCGGTGGAAGCCGCCGGTGACGTGGATGTACTGCTGCTGGATAAGACCGGCACCATCACGCTGGGTAACCGTCAGGCATCCGAATTTCTGCCGGCGCCGGGAGTGAAAGAACAGGAACTGGCCGACGCCGCGCAGCTGTCTTCGCTGGCGGATGAAACGCCGGAAGGCCGCAGCATTGTCGTACTGGCCAAACAGCGCTTTAACCTGCGCGAACGTGACCTGCAGGCGCTGAACGCCACCTTCGTTCCCTTCTCCGCCCAGACGCGCATGAGCGGCGTCAACGTGCAGGACCGCATGATCCGTAAAGGCGCAGTGGATGCCATTCGCCGTCACGTGGAGTCCAATCAGGGCCACTTCCCGCAGGCGGTAGACGACCTGGTGGCCAGCGTGGCACGCACCGGCGGCACGCCGCTGGTGGTGGCCGAAGGGCCACGGGTGCTGGGGGTGGTGGCGCTGAAGGATATCGTCAAAGGCGGCATCAAAGAACGCTTTGTCGAACTGCGCAAAATGGGCATCAAAACGGTGATGATCACCGGTGATAACCCACTGACCGCTGCCGCCATCGCCGCCGAAGCCGGGGTGGATGACTTCCTGTCGGAAGCGACCCCGGAAGCCAAGCTGGCGTTGATCCGCCAATACCAGGCTGAAGGCCGCCTGGTGGCGATGACCGGCGACGGCACCAACGACGCCCCGGCGCTGGCACAGGCCGACGTGGCGGTGGCGATGAACTCGGGTACCCAGGCCGCCAAAGAGGCGGGCAACATGGTCGATCTGGACTCCAACCCGACCAAGCTGATTGAAGTGGTGCATATCGGTAAACAGATGCTGATGACGCGCGGTTCGCTGACCACGTTCAGTATTGCCAACGACGTGGCCAAGTATTTCGCCATCATCCCGGCGGCGTTCGCGGCAACCTATCCGCAGTTGAACGCGCTGAACGTGATGCATCTGCACTCCCCCGCTTCCGCCATTATGTCGGCGGTTATTTTCAACGCCCTGGTGATCGTGTTCCTGATCCCGCTGGCGCTGAAAGGGGTGAGTTACAAGCCAATGAGCGCCGCTGCGCTGCTGCGTCGTAACCTGTGGCTTTATGGCGTGGGCGGTCTGCTGGTGCCCTTTGTCGGTATCAAGCTGATCGACCTGCTCCTGGTCGCGCTGCATATCGCCGGTTAATCATTAAGAGGAAATGAAAATGTCTTATTTACGACCTTCACTGGTGATGTTGATCCTGCTGACGTTGATTACCGGTATCGCCTACCCGCTGCTGACCACCGGGCTGTCGCAGCTGTTGTTCTCCGGCGCGGCCAACGGCTCGCTGCTGTACCAGGGCGACAAAGTGGTAGGTTCGGCGTTAATCGGCCAAAACTTTACCAAACCCGAGTATTTCTGGGGCCGCCCTTCTGCCACCGCTGATTCGACCTATAATGCCATGGCGTCTGCCGGTAGCAATCTGGCCGCCACCAACCCGGCGCTGGATAAAGCCATAGCCGAGCGTGCGGCACAGCTGCGCCAGGCTAATCCGGCGATGAAAGGCCCGATCCCGGTCGATCTGTTGACCGCGTCCGGTAGCGGTCTGGATCCGCAGATCTCTCTTGCGGCGGCACAGTATCAACTGGCGCGGGTGGCTGCGGCGCGCCAACTGGCACCGGAGCAAATCGCCAAACTGATTGATGAAAGCACCGATCAGGCCACCCCCAACTTTATGGGTGAGTCGGTGGTGAACGTGCTGAAATTGAATCTGGCACTCGACGCATTGAAATAATGCCCCGCGTGTTAAAGGATAAGTAACGGGTCCGGCGTGCCGGACCCGCTTTACGTTGCTGCAAAAAGGAACTCCGATGGTGGAAGAGGAACAACAGCGCCCCGACCCTGACAGCCTGCTGGCGCTGGCCAATGAAAAGCCCCGTGGCCGCCTGAAGGTGTTCTTCGGCGCTTGCGCCGGGGTAGGCAAAACCTACGCCATGCTGCAGGAAGCCCAGCGGCTGCGTGCCCAGGGGCTGAACGTGCTGGTCGGCGTAGTGGAAACCCATGGCCGCAGCGAAACCGCCGCGCTGCTGGGCGGGCTGGATTTGCTGGCGCAAAAGCGCATTCAGTATCGCGGCAGAATGGTGCAGGAGTTTGATCTCGACGCTGCATTGGCTCGCCACCCGGCATTGATCCTGATGGACGAGCTGGCGCACAGCAACGCCCATGGCTCGCGCCATCCGAAGCGCTGGCAGGATGTCGAAGAGCTGCTGGATGCCGGTATCGACGTGCTGACCACCGTCAACGTACAACATCTGGAAAGCCTGAACGACGTGGTCGGCGGCGTGACCGGGGTACGGGTACGTGAAACCGTGCCCGATCACGTGTTCGACGAAGCCACCGAGGTGGTGCTGGTTGACCTGCCGCCGGACGATCTGCGCCAGCGTCTGAATGAAGGCAAGGTGTATATCCCCGGTCAGGCCGAACGTGCCATCGAGCACTTTTTCCGTAAGGGCAATCTGATTGCCCTGCGCGAACTGGCATTGCGCCGCACCGCCGATCGGGTCGATGACCAGATGCGCGCCTTCCGCGACACTCAGGGGCGTGAACGCGTGTGGCATACCCGCGACAGTATCCTGCTGTGCGTCGGCCATAACAGCGGCAACGAAAAACTGGTGCGTATCGCCGCCCGTCTGGCGGCCCGGCTGGGCTGCCACTGGCACGCAGTCTATGTCGAAACGCCCAAATTGCACCGTTTACCAGAGAGCCAGCGCCGGGCAATTTTGCGAGCGCTGCGGCTGGCGCAGGAGTTGGGGGCCGAAACCGCCACCCTATCCGAACCTGATGAAGAACGCGCGGTGCTGCGTTACGCCCGTGAGCACAACCTGGGTAAAATCATTATTGGCCGTCGCAGCGAACAGCGCTGGAAACTACGCGGCAGCTTTGCCGATCGCCTCGGCAAGTTGGGTCCGGACCTCGATCTGGTGATTGTCGCGCTGGAAAACGACAGCCCCCCGCAGCCAGGCAAAGAACACGACAGCCGCAACTTTGGCGAGAAATGGCGTATGCAACTGCGTGGCTGTGCCGTCGCCGTCGCACTCTGCGCCCTGATCACTCTGCTGTCCCAGTGGCTGCTGCCGGGGTTCGACCAGGCCAATCTGGTGATGGTCTACCTGCTTGGCGTGGCCATTGTCGCGCTGTTCTTCGGCCGCTGGCCGTCGGTGCTGGCGGCGGTGATCAACGTTGCCAGTTTTGACCTGTTTTTCGTCCAGCCGGAATGGTCGTTTGCCGTCAGTGATATGCAATATCTGTTGACCTTCGGCGTGATGCTGACGGTCGGCATCACTATCGGTAACCTGACCGCCGGCGTACGTTATCAGGCGCGGGTGGCGCGCTACCGCGAACAGCGGGCTCGTCATCTGTATGAGATCTCCCGCGGGCTGAGCCAGGCGCTGACCACCGAAGACATCGCCAAAACCAGCCGCCACTTTCTCTCCAGCAGTTTCCAGGCCAAAACCGTGCTGCTGCTGCCACAGGAAGACGGCAAGCTGCAGCAAATGGTCGGGGAAACCGGCGGACTGCTGTCGGTAGATGAGGCTATTGCGCGCTGGAGTTTCGACAAGGGCATGCCGGCCGGAGCCGGTACCGATACCCTGCCCGGCGTTCCCTATCAACTGTTGCCGTTAGCCACGTCGAAACAAACCTTTGGCCTGTTGGCCATCGAGCCCAGCAACCTGCGTCAGCTGATGGTGCCGGAACAACAGCGGCTGCTACAGACTTTTGCGGTATTGATTGCCAGCGCGCTGGAACGCTTGCATTTGGCGCGCAGCGCCGAGGAAGCCAAGTTGGACGCCGAACGCGAACAACTGCGCAACTCGCTGCTGGCGGCGCTGTCCCACGATTTACGCACTCCGCTGACGGTGCTGTTCGGCCAGGCAGAAATTCTGACGCTCGATCTGGCGGCGGAAGGCTCCAACCATGCGACCCAGGCCAGTCAGATCCGCCAGCAGGTGCTGAGCACCACCCGGCTGGTGAACAACCTGCTGGATATGGCGCGTATTCAATCCGGCGGTTTCAACCTGCGCAAAGAGTGGCAATCGCTGGAAGAGATCGTCGGCGCATCGCTGCATATGCTGGAGCCGCTGATGACTCAGCATCAAATCAAGGTTGAGCTACCGGCGGAGCTGGTATTGGTTAATTGCGACGGCAGCCTGCTGGAGCGCGTGTTCACTAACCTGTTGGAAAATGCCAATAAATATGCCGGCTACGATGCTACTATCGGTATTCGTGCCCATACTCTGCCAGAGTGGCTGGAAGTCGAAGTCTGGGACGATGGGCCGGGCATTCCCGAAGGGAAAATGCAGCTTATTTTCGATAAGTTTTCTCGCGGCAATAAAGAGTCGGCGATCCCCGGCGTGGGTTTGGGGTTAGCGATTTGCCGTGCCATTATTGAAGTGCACGGTGGCCGTATCTGGGCCGAAAACGGTGCCAACGGCGGTGCCAGTTTCCGCTTTGTATTGCCGCTGGAGAAACCGCCAGAAATAGACAGCGAAGCCTTTGATCTTTAATCAAGTCCCGGGAGTCTTGTGAGCAACACGCCAACCAATATTCTGATTGTTGAAGATGAAAAAGAGATCCGGCGTTTCGTCCGTACCGCCCTGGAAAGTGAAGGCCTGCGGGTGTTTGAAAGCGAAACGCTGCAACGCGGGCTGATTGAAGCCGGCACGCGTAAACCGGATCTGATTATTCTCGATTTGGGGTTGCCGGACGGCGACGGGCTTAACTATATCCGCGATTTACGCCAATGGAGCGCCATTCCGGTCATCGTGTTGTCGGCACGCAACGCTGAGGAAGACAAAATCGCCGCGCTGGACGCCGGGGCGGATGACTATCTCAGCAAGCCATTTGGTATTGGCGAATTGCTGGCGCGCGTGCGGGTCGCGTTGCGACGTCATTCCGGCAGCCTGCAGGAAAGCCCGTTGGTCAGCTTCTCAGAAATCACCGTAGATCTGATTAATCGCCGGGTGCTGCGCCAGGGGGAAGATTTGCATCTGACGCCAATAGAGTTTCGACTGCTGGCCGAGTTGCTGGCCAACTCCGGCAAGGTGTTGACCCAGCGGCAGCTTCTTAGCCACGTGTGGGGGCCGAACTACGTCGAACACAGCCATTATCTGCGAATTTATATGGGCCATCTGCGGCAGAAACTGGAGGCCGACCCGGCCCGGCCAAAACACTTGCTGACCGAAACCGGCGTCGGTTACCGCTTTATGCCTTGAGGTTAATGGGCGCAGCATGCAGCGCCCCTACTGTTGTGGGCCTTTCTTCAACCCTATCATAAATTCCTTGAACGCTTCGCGCAGCGGTGCAAATACCGGATGCTTGCGGTTTTCGATCATCACTTCGGAAAACAGCTTAAGGCCAACGGCAAAGGCCGCACTGTTGTTCTCGCCAAAGTTCAGGTCTTCACGCGCTTTGATGCGCTCAACGATTCCAAGAATGTCGTCGTGGTTTTCTACTTCAAAACTCAGTGGCGCTTTCTCTACCGGCTCGCCTTTGCGATCGCTTAAGGCTTCAACGGTGATGCGGAAACGGTGGCCTGGCATTATTCATTCTCCTGTGCCGTCGGGGTAATGTTCATTTCGCTTTCAATCGCCGCCACGGCGGTCAGCAACGCAGCATTAATGCGTTCCACCTGCTGCGCGGAAAGATCGGCACGCATCACGTTGCCGCGTAGCAAACTGCGCAGGCGGTTCATGGCATCAGAGATGCCCTCTGCCAGATTGCCGTGATGATGATGACCGCGATCGGCACCTGCCAAACGGGCCAGGATCACGTCGACAACGGCCTGGTGCTTTTGTAATTCATTCTGCCCCAGTTCGGTGATCTGATAACTCTTACGGCCGTTGCTGCTGGTGATTGGCTCGAGGAAATCCTGTTCTTCCAACAGCGTCAGCGTCGGGTAAATCACCCCCGGGCTTGGCACGTACAGACCGGAAGAAGCCTCATCAATGGCCTTGATCAGTTCATAACCGTGGCTCGGTTTGCGTGCCACCAGCGCCAACAGCACCAACCGCAGGTCCCCATGTTCAAACATGCGGTGACGCCCCCCCCGGCCTCCGCGTCCGCCCCGGCCATGCTCTTCGCCGTGATCGCCGCCAAAGTGATGACGTCCGCCGCGGCGGCGATGATGATGACAGTGCCCTTCTTCGTGCTCAGGATGACCGCCGTGACGACGGTGTGAATCTAAACGGTGAAACATAGCTATACCTCTCAATAGATAGTTAGTTGACGAGGTGGTTTAGATATATCTAAACGACTTCGATATAGCTAATCTAGATCGATATATCTAAATGCGCAAGCGCTGTTCGTAAAATAGATATATCTAAATTGCAGGCATAAAAAAAGCGCTGTAAAAACAGCGCTTTCATCGGGAGTGGGGAAAACTTACTTGGCGGAAGCCAGCACTGCGCTGACGATCTCTACCGCTTCGTGCTCGATCTTTTCGCGATGTTCGGCCCCCAGGAAGCTCTCACAATAAATCTTGTAAGCCTCTTCGGTACCGGAAGGACGCGCTGCGAACCAGCCATTGTCAGTCATCACTTTCAGGCCGCCAATGGATGCGCCGTTGCCCGGTGCTGCGGTCAGACGTGCGGTGATCGGATCACCCGCCAGAGTATCGGCCTTGACCATTTCCGGTGACAGCTTGGACAACGCGGCTTTCTGCGCTGAGGTTGCCGGCGCCTGAATGCGGTTGTAGCTCGGTGCGCCAAAGCGTTTGGCCAGATCTTCGTAGTGATTTTGTGGGTTTTCACCGGTGACTGCGGTGATTTCCGCCGCCAACAGACACATAATCATGCCGTCTTTATCGGTAGACCAAGGTTTGCCGTTGAAACGCAGGAAGGATGCCCCAGCGCTCTCTTCGCCACCAAAGCCCAGGCTGCCATCGTACAAGCCATCGACAAACCATTTGAAGCCCACTGGCACTTCCACCAGTTTACGGCCCAGAGAGGCGACCACGCGGTCAATCATTGCACTGGAAACCAGCGTTTTGCCCACCGCCACATCGGCACCCCACTGTGGACGATGCTGGAACAGGTAGTTGATGGACACCGCCAGATAATGGTTCGGGTTCATCAGGCCCTTCGGCGTAACAATGCCGTGGCGGTCGTAATCCGGGTCGTTGGCGAACGCCAGATCGAACTTGTCACGCAGCGCCAGCAAACCACCCATCGCCGGCACTGACGAACAGTCCATGCGGATCACGCCGTCGTGGTCCAGGTGCATAAAGCGGAAGGTCTGATCGATAGAGTCGTTCACCAGCGTCAGATCCAGCTTGTAATGCTCGGCAATACGCTGCCAGTAGGCAATGCCGGAACCGCCAAGCGGATCGACGCCTAACTTCAGGCCGGCACGCTGGATAGCAGGCATATCGACAATATCCACCAACCCTTCGACGTACGGCTGCACCAGATCTTGTGCGTGTACGCGGCCGCTGTTCCAGGCCTTGTCCAATGACTGACGCTGAACGCCTTGCAGCTGCAAAGACAGCAGTTCATTGGCGCGCTTTTCAATCACCGAGGTCAGATTGGTGTCGGCCGGGCCGCCGTTGGTCGGGTTATATTTGATGCCACCGTCTTCCGGGGGATTGTGAGACGGGGTAATAACGATGCCGTCGGCCAATGCCCCACCGTTGCGGTTATGGCACAAAATGGCATGGGATACCGCAGGGGTTGGCGTGAAGCCGTTATTTTCCTGCACGACAACATCGACGCCATTGGCGGTCAACACTTCCAGTACAGAAATAAAGGCAGGCTCGGACAGCGCATGAGTGTCTTTGCCCACGTAGCATGGGCCGGTCACCCCTTGCTGATGGCGGACTTCCGCAATCGCCTGCGCAATAGCGAGAATATGGTTTTCATTAAAGCTATGACGCAGAGCGCTGCCGCGATGGCCCGAAGTACCGAACTTCACCGCGTGTGCCGCATTGCCCGCTTCAGGTTGCAGTACATAGTACTGCGACGTCAGCTGGGCTACGTTGATCAAATCGCTTTGCTGAGCCGGTTGCCCGGCACGTGGATTATTCGCCATCGACATATCTCCCTATCCCTGTCCTGAGGCCTGGCAATATGTCGCTCACGGCCACCATGACGGGCTGTTCGCTAAATTAGATAGTGCCGCAAACTTTTTCTGTCAGTTCCGCTGGGAACTGCATAGCCTGCATGATGTGTTCCACCATGCTGCGTTTACGACCGGTATTGGTATTGGTGATCACCCAGTAAGGGGTGCCCGGAACGTGCTTTGGTTTGGTGTGCGTTCCGTTTGCCAGCAGGGTTTGCTGATCGCCGGCAAAATAGGTGCGGGTACGGCCATGTAACGCCTCGGTCGCCGTGGCAAAACCGGCCGCGTCGAGGGTATACAGGGTGGAAAGTACCAGCATAAAACGGTTCACCGCTTTGTTCTGCTCGGCATATTCATCCGACAACAGCAGCTCACGCACGGCACGTACGCGATCGCGCGGGCGCGACGCGGCAACAATTTTATCCTGTTCAGCGCTCTGGGCACTGGCTGCCGGCACCGCACGTAACGGCTGACCTGCGGTAAATTTCAACATGCGGCGCAAAATATCGGACGCGCTCTCACCAATATGTTGCGTGTGGCTGGCAATATAACGGTAGAGCTCTTCGTCGACTTCAATAGTTTTCATCTTTATCCAGTACTGTTTTTTTCTACTTAGAACCTGAAGCCAGATCCTGCATTCAAGCCATGGGATTATAAGGTTAAAAGCGCAGATGCGAACATCACAATGTGCCTCAACACGGCAAAAGCAGACAATTACCTAAAGCCTGCCTGGCATCGGCTCTGCCAACCCAGCACCTTATCATGAAAAATCCGCGTTATACCCTATGGATTTCAAGTCGCAGCTAGGCGACCAACTCGCTCATCCCCAGGCGCTTACTCAAGTAAGTAACTGGGGTGAGCTAGTGCAGGTAACAACGCTGCGGCTTGAAAGGCGACGGGTATTTTCATCGTGTGTTTTAATCATGATACCCTAATCTGAATCTCACTCAGTATGAACTTCGCCATGAAATTACATTATCAACTGCTGGCCTGCGAGTCCGATGCTCTGCCGGTTGTCCTGATCCACGGGCTGTTTGGCAATCTGGACAATCTGGGCGTGCTGGCGCGCGACCTGAACCAACAGCACAGCGTGATTAAAGTCGATCTGCGCAACCACGGCCTGTCGCCACGTTCCGAGGTGATGACCTACCCGGAAATGGCGCGTGATCTGCTGACGCTGCTGGATGATTTGCAGTTGGACAAGGTCATTGTGATTGGACACTCGATGGGCGGCAAAGCGGCGATGGCGCTGACGGCAATCGCACCTGAGCGAGTGGAAAAACTGATCGTTATTGACGTGGCACCGGTGGATTATCAAACCCGTCGCCACGACGAGATTTTTGTCGCCTTACAAGCCGTAAGTGCGGCCGGTATCACCCAACGCCAGCAGGCGGCAGAACTGATGCGCGGCTACCTGAAGGAAGAAGGAGTGATCCAGTTCCTGCTGAAATCCTTCCACCAGGGCGAATGGCGCTTTAACCTGCCGGTGCTGATCGAACAATACGAAAACATCACCGGCTGGCAGGAGGTTCCCGCCTGGCCACATCCCACATTATTCATTCGTGGTGGTTTGTCGCCCTACGTGCAGGACAGCTACCGCGCAGATATTGCCCGCCAGTTCCCGCAGGCTCGCGCGCACGTAGTCGCCGGCACCGGGCACTGGGTTCATGCGGAAAAACCGGAGGCGGTGCTGCGCGCTATTCACCGTTTTCTCGGCGAAGCCTGAGTCGACCAGCCCTTTAGCCTGATGCGTACAGCCGCCTAAAACAATCATCTGGTGAAAAAATGCGCTAAAGATAACGGCTTAGCACGTTTTCGGCTCAGTTAAGCATTGTCGTTGCTCCACCTGCTGGGGTAATATGGCGCGCTATAATTTTGCCGCCGTGTCGAGCGTGTTGATTAACGCCTGGCTGGGGGTGAATTTGGGTTAGGGTTTATTGGCCCGAAGTGTGTTAACCGAACCATCCAGAAGCGTCTACGCGCTTTTAGATGCAAACTCCCTTGCAGTACCGCTACCTATGGCAAAAGAACAAACGGATCGCACGACGCTGGATCTGTTCGCAGATGAACGCCGTCCGGGGCGCCCGAAAACCAACCCGCTATCCCGAGATGAACAGCTTAGAATCAATAAGCGTAATCAGCTTCGACGCGATAAAGTCCGTGGCTTACGGCGTGTGGAACTGAAGATCAACGCGGATGCGGTGGACGCTCTGAACAAACTGGCGGAACAGCGGAACATCAGCCGCAGCGAGCTTATTGAGCAAATGCTGTTGGCACAACTGGCGGACGACCAGCCAGAACATTGATCATTGCAGCCGCACATGCGGCGCGGCGTTAAGGATGACGCCCGATCAACATCATTTTATTCCACCCGGTATCGCATAAACGTGATAAAACCCCGGGGTAAATTTCTGGCATGATACGCAATTACCGGTGAGGGCTCCCCTTGCCATGGCATCATTTTAATCGGTGTTATCGTGGTCAGCGCTAACATCGTGTAATGCAATTTATTGAATTTAAAGGTTATACGCGATATGGCTAATGTAGGCATTTTCTTTGGCAGCGACACTGGCAATACCGAAAACATTGCCAAGATGATCCAGAAAATTCTTAAGCAACAGTTCGGTGACGATGTGTGCGAAATTCACGACATCGCCAAAAGCAGCAAAGAAGACCTGGAAGGCTTCGACATTTTGTTGCTCGGTATTCCAACCTGGTACTACGGCGAAGCCCAGTGTGACTGGGATGACTTCTTCCCAACGCTGGAAGACATCGACTTCAACGGCAAGCTGGTAGCCCTGTTTGGCTGCGGCGATCAGGAAGACTACGCAGAATATTTCTGTGATGCGATGGGCACCATCCGCGACATCATTGAACCGCGTGGCGCTGCCATAGTCGGCCACTGGCCAACCAAAGGCTATCATTTCGAAGCCTCGAAAGGTTTGGCAAGCGACAGCCACTTCATTGGCCTGGCGATTGACGAAGACCGTCAACCTGAACTGACCAATGAGCGTGTTGAAGGTTGGGTAAAACAAATCGTCGAAGAGCTGAGCTTGGCCGAAATTGTCGGCTAACGCCAAAGGTTGAACAAAAGCCCTGCAAAGTGCATAGTGTTGCCGGCAGGGCCATCATTGGCAGTACTGATTACTGCAATCGAAGATACATATTTGTAACTTCCCACATCGTCAAGGTAGACTGAGTTATCGGTTTATCCCGCCCATCAAGACGTTGCGTGTGTAACATGCAATAGTGCAATTATATCTTTGTTAACAACCGGCGGTTTCTATTTAGGTCAACCGGTTCTATAATGAGACGCAATTAACTCTTTGTGCCGACCGATGCCACAGGCGAGAATGCCTCAACTTGATTAGCATAGTAACAGGACTGAATCCGCATGACTGACAACAACACCGCATTGAAGAAGGCCGGCTTAAAAGTCACGCTTCCGCGACTCAAAATCCTGGAAGTACTGCAAAATCCGGAATGCCATCACGTCAGTGCGGAAGATCTGTACAAAAAACTGATAGATATGGGCGAAGAAATTGGCCTGGCTACGGTTTACCGCGTACTGAACCAATTTGATGATGCCGGCATTGTGACCCGTCACAATTTCGAAGGCGGCAAGTCCGTATTCGAACTAACCCAGCAGCATCACCACGATCACCTGATTTGCCTGGACTGCGGCAAAGTGATCGAATTCAGCGATGAATCTATCGAAGTTCGTCAGCGTGATATCGCCAAGCAGCACGGCATCAAGCTCAGCAACCACAGTCTGTACCTGTATGGCCACTGTGAAGCCGGTGACTGCCGCGAAGACGAAACTCTGCACGATAAAAAATAATGCCCTCAACCGGCATTGAGAACCGCCTTCATGGCGGTTTTTTTATGCCCATAGCCCGGTGACGAACAGATAAAAAAATCCCCGGACAGGTCCGGGGAAAGTTCACAGCTTGAAATACAACAATTGCAGCGGCACTTCTCTCTCGCTTCCCACTTACACTCACTTCACCGTCAACTCACCCGCCGACACGCGGATGGGCAAACCTCTTCACAGCTCATACTCAAGAAACAGCAGCCGATCAAAAAATAACGACCAGGCCTGATCGAACACACCCCGGACACGGAACCCCTTGTTCAGATAGATTTGGCTGGCCTCACTGCTTTGCCATACGCACAGCACGATATTTTTCGCCTGTTGCCGATCTGCCTGCTGCTTTATCAGGGCAAACATCTGATTAAAATGCCCTTGCCCGCGGAATTGGCTCTCAATTGCCAGACTGCAGATAAAATAATCGTCAGCAGCGCACTGGCTTTGCACAAAGCGATCGTATGCCTCATCAAGCGGCCTCATTTCATCGCGATAAAGGTAGTCCGCTTTTATGCCATACAGTTCGCTAACGGTGGCCGCGTTGAAAAAGCCGACAAACTCTCCACGCCGGTCGTAAGCCACCGTGATCAACCCCAGATAAGGCTCAATATTTTGCGCCTGCTGTAACGACACCAGATCCAGCCCGGCCCGGTTGCCAACAGAACAGTACTCCAGGTAACTGGTGGTGAAGATTAGCTTCGCCATACGAGTCTTATCGACCTCACTGGCCTGCCGCCCCGGTAGAAAATGCAAAGCCCCGCCCGGCTCCGGCACCACCGCTTCCCCTATTCCAGTGGTCGGACACCAGTAATTCCCCGCCATAATCTGCCGTCGGTTATCAGCGATCAGGTATTCCCCAAAAAGCTGGTTTACCCGATCAAGCCGGCGGTCATGGGAAAGCACGGAATAATAGTGGTAATGGTCAATATCGGAACGGATCTGCGCTGGATAGGCCATACGCGGTACTTCATCGACGGTAAATATTTCCGCATAACGAGCCAGATCCAGCGGCTGTTCGAGCTGCCAATCCAGCTGTTCCAGGCGGCTGACGCATTGCTGGTAGCTAAACTGTTCCTCCTGCGACAGCGGTAGCCGCTCATTGGTGATCACATCTTCCAACAGGCGCATGCCACGAATACCACAGGTGACTGCCTGTGGGTGCGCATCATAATGGACGCCATAATCCTGACAGAAGCGGTCGTGACTGAGGAAGGACCGGCCTATGTGGCGACTCCACAGCTGATAAAAGGGATCGAACAATTTCCGCTCATAAACCGAATTCTTGTCCGGCACTTCACCGCTTTGCGCCGCATAGATCTGATCCAACCCCGCCAACATCCGGCACAGCGAGATATCTCCTTTGCGGCTGATAATCATGCCGGTTTCATCGAGAAACAGATTCAACCAGCTAACATGGCTGACTTCCCCTGCGGGCAGAAACTGAAGATAATCCGGTAATTCTGGCTTGGTCAAAAACAGCGTCGCCGATCGATGAGGAAGGGTATCGATATCCATGTACAGCCCCCCCATCTCGATCAAAATCAGAAAACGGAAGTAGTCGGAAAGCGTGGCGTAATAGCGCTTATCGTGCAGTTGATGGATAAAGCGCAGGTTGTCGCCGACCCTTTTTTGCGCCAGTTCGCTCAACGAATGCACCTGCAGGCGATGATTACCGGCATCATACTCCCCCAGGTAGCCGCCTTTTATCACCGGTACGGGGATGAAATACGCATCCCTTGCCAGTTGCTGCGCTTCCCAAACCCATAACATGCCGACCCAGTCATTCGTCTCGGCGCTAGCCACCACCTGCTGTGCGTCGCCCCACTGGGAGATAACCTCTCTGGCATCGTCAGGGATAGCGCCCCCCAACCAGATACGGTGCAGCCGTTTTTCACTCGCAGCCAGCGGACGAGTGGGCACGCAGAACAACGAAGAACAGCGTTCGGCATTGAATAAATGCCCGTGCGCTGCCCGCCACTCGCGCAGTTGAGCGACACCGCGCTGAAAACTTTCCAGCCGTGCCGGTGAGGTCTGGCGCTGATATTTAGCGAACTCAAACTTCAGCTCGCTGATCCGCGCTTCGTATTCTGCCCGGAACAGATCATCCTGCAGAACACCCAGATGCCCGTCGTTAAGCTTCATCGGCCAGCATCCTTATCGATGGCATCGATGCACAACGGCTGTAACCCTGCGGATTTTTGCTTTGCCATGACCAAGCATCACACACCATTTTTTCCAGACTGCGTTTAGCTTGCCAGCCCAGCTTTTCTGCCGCCAGCGATGGGTCGGACCAACACTCGGCAATATCTCCCGCACGCCGGGGATTAAATTGGTAGGCGATTTTGAAGCCACAGGCGCGTTCAAACGCCCGAATAATCTCCAGCACCGAGTAGCCTTTGCCGGTGCCCAGGTTATAGACGTTAAAACCTGGCTGCAGGTTATCCAGCGCTTTCAAATGCCCTTCGGCCAAATCCATAACGTGAATGTAATCACGTACCCCGGTACCATCGCTGGTAGGGTAGTCGTTGCCATACACCGGCAACACCGCGAGTTTGCCAATAGCCACCTGCGCCAGATAAGCCAGAAGATTATTGGGAATGCCGGCGGGATCCTCACCAATCAAGCCGGACTCGTGCGCCCCGGCCGGATTAAAGTAACGCAGCGCGGTGATCGCCATCTGCGGGGCCGTGGAAGCGAACTCCGCCAGGATCTGCTCGACAATCAGCTTGGAAGTTCCATAAGGATTGGTGGTCTGCCCAACACGGCAATTCTCCGTCAGCGGGGTATATTCCGCCGGTCCATAAACGGTGGCCGAAGAGCTGAAAATAAATTGCTTAACGCCGGCATGGCGCATTCTGTCCAGTACGATCAATGAGCCGGAAATATTATTTTGATAATATTTCAGCGGTTCTTCGGTAGATTCCCTGACCGATTTCAACCCCGCAAGATGAATAACCGCATGAACATCATGCTGACGAAATATATGATCCAACAAATGGTGTTGCTGGATATCCCCATGATAAAAATTCACTTTTTTACCGGTTAATCGCTCGACCCGAAACAAAGACTCTGACGAACTGTTGGACAGGTTGTCCAGTACGACAACTTCCTCCCCCCTTTCCAACAGCGCCAACACCGTATGCGAGCCGATATAACCGGCGCCGCCCGTCACCAATATAGCCATCATATTTCCTTGTTTATGCTTAAAAATAAACGATTCACTCAGAAACCACCTAAACTTCCCGGGTTTTAAAACCGACAGGTAAAGCAATACAAAGCAGTAATATGGCTAACAGATAAACGGAGGAATGCGGCCCGTATTCGGTCAGGATCCCTTGTAATATTCCGGCCAGGATCACACCGGTAGAAATACTGTTGGTGAATAAAGTGGCGGCCATGCCCGCCCGTTCCGGCATCAAGTCCTGGAAATACAGCATGCCGACGGTGGCAATAATGCCGATAAATATCGCGTTGAACAGCTGCCAGACCAACAACCCGGCGGCCGAGGTAAACCACAGCATCCCGGCATAAAACAGTATGCCGGCCACCATGGCCCCCGCCATCATCAGGCGCTTGCCCACCCGGTTTACGTAGCGCCCTACCAGGATCATGATCGGGATTTCGATCGCGGCGGCGACGCCCATCATCCAGCCGGTCAGACTTTGCGGCAAACCCAACTCGGCAGTGATATACAACGGCACATCAATCAGATACATGGCGCTGCAGGTCCACATCAATACCGAGGCGAAAAACAACCGGCTAACGTCTTTATCGAAGACCGTTTTTTGCGGTATGCCGATTTCATTACCCACAGGCGGGCGGGTGACCTCGGGTAATATCCACCAGGCCAGCAGCGTGACCAGCAGGAATATGCCGGCAGCAAACATAAACATGGCCGTGAAGCCATAATTCACCACCAGCATAAAAGCCAATGGTGGGCCAAAAACCCAGGCCAGAGAAAGTTGGGCGCGCATAATGGCGCTAAACATAGCGACGTTTTGCGATGACCGCTCCCCATACTCACGCGCCAGAGCGAATAATTGCGGTATCGCCGTATTGGCTATGGCAGTTAACAACACGCCAGCGGTAATTAACGTCAGATAATTGCGATTAAAAGCAAATAACAGACAGTTTCCCGCCGCCAATAAATAACAGATTAAAATCAAATGGCGCCGGTCACGCTGGCGATCTGATTTTTTTGCCAGCAAAAAACTGACAATAATACCGACCCCGGCGTTTACTGCATAAAAAAAACCGACCCATAATGACGTCACCCGCACCTCGGTGGTGAGGAACAGGCTCAGGGTCGGTATTTGCAGCGCCCCGGCAATGCCGGAAAAAAAAGCAACGACCATAAAGGTCAGCCGTATCGAATTCATCGCTGATTACCGCCGGTCGCTGCTGTTAACGATCAATAACGGCCCACCTGCGAACAGACGGGCCGTGGTTTATGATTTACACTTTCTCGGCGCGGCTATAACGCTTGCCGTCCGGACTGACCGCACGGACCAGCACCTCGCCGCTGACCCCAGGTTTAGCCTTGGCATCGTAGCGCTGCCATTGCTTACCGCCGTCGGTGGAATACTCAATGCCCAGACCCGGCAACGAGATATTGGCCTCCAGCTTGCCACCCACTACACGGGCGCCTGGTACCGGCAACCGATAGCTCACGCCGCCCTTGTCCAGTTTCGCCAACTCGCGCTGGCCAAGAATATTGGCAAAGCGCAGCCAATCGCGGTCCAGTTTTTGGCTATCGATAAAGTGGGTTTCGCCGCCTTTATATTCACGCCCCGCCTGGTAATCCTGCTCCCAACTCGCCCGGTGCCATGCACGCTCGGCCACCGACAGTGAACGCGGGAAGATCATGTATTCCATTTGATCGTCGGTACGCTGAGTTTCACTCCACATTTGGGCAGAAATGCCGTAAGCACCCGGCCACGGTTTGTCACTCTTGGCGGTAAAGTGATTGCCATCGCGGTCAACCGAGGTTTCGGCGTTCTGCGGCAGGTTGTTCGGCGCGAAGCTGAACATTTTCTGCTCGTCACTGAAACGGGTGCCCCAGTAGTAACCGCGCTCGTCCGGGTTCACCTCATACGGGAAGTCCATATAGACGTAATCCGGGTTGGAGAGGATCACTTCGTAGCCTTTGTTCGCCCAGTCATTGGCGCTATCAAAACCGCCCCAATACAGCGTATCCCAGAAGTTCACCCCAACGCGTTGGGTGGCGAAGGCCTTGGCGTTTTTCGCATCTTTCAGGCCGTCCTGCCAGGCCTGCATTCTGTCGATGCCATGCGCTTTCACCAGTTGACTGACTTCCACGCCAAAGTAGCTTGGCAGATGTTCCATATCGGCGACTTTGCCGTCTTTGATCATCTTTTGGCACACCTGGGATTTCGCCCAAGGCTTATCTTCTTTGCTCTGATCGATGATGCCTTTGCCTGCTTCTGGCTTGGTAAGGTCGGTATAGCCTGCCCCCAGGCGAATGTTTTTCGCTTCGTCGCCGCCAAAGTGCCAGGTGCGCAGCGGCTGCCCGGCCTCTTTATGCATCTGGGCAATTTCACCAATCACCTTATCGACAAAGCGCTTGGACGAATCCAGGCAAGGGTTAAGGTAACTTTGACGGTTAAAATACTGCACCGAGGTGGTATTGGAAGTATCGGTCGGATCCACCAGGCGGAACTCATTGGCCTGCTGCTCTTTACCGGCGGCATGCAGCTTTTTATAGCGGGCCTCCATCGAGACCACGGCGGCACGGGCATGTGCCGGCATATCGATTTCCGGGATCACTTCAATCTGACGCGCCTGGGCGTATTTAATGATCTCGATGTAATCCTGACGCGAGAAGAACCCGCCATACACCTCTGGCCCCTGTCCGTACTGTGGCAGCAGGCAGGTAGTTTCGCTCAGGTCATGGCAACGCTGCCCCCCGACTTCGGTCAGTTCTGGCAAGCCTGGGATGGCAATACGCCAGCCTTCGTCGTCGCTAAGATGGAAGTGGAATTTATTGAGCTTATAAGCCGCCATCTGATCGAGTAAACGCAGTACCGCATCTTTCTGATGGAAGTTACGTGCTACATCAAGGAAGATTCCGCGGTACTGGAAGCGTGGTGCATCCCTGGCCTCCAGAGTGGCGATTTTAGCGCTGCCGTCGGTCGGAACCAGCGACAAAATAGACTGTAGGCCATAGAACACCCCGGCCTGATCGAAGCCGATAACTCGCGCTTCCTTATTGCCAATTTTCAGCTCATAGGCTCCCGGCACGGCCAGTTCACCTTTAAATTTACCCGGCTGAATATCGGTTTTGATCGGGTAGCCCGCCGCGTTATGGGTTATGCCCAACAGTGCAAAACGTTGAATGGCTGCGTCCGCTGCCGGTTTGGCCAGCGCACTCAACTCCAGCGCCACGCCGTTGTTCAGACTCACATCTTGTGGATGTACTTTCACTTGCAACGGCGTCGGCACGATCTGGCCGCGCAGCGAAGCTGCAGGCAAGGTTTTCAACTCGGCGTTTTTGGTAAAGCGGGAGGCCGGAGTCATCAGGATATTGTTGTCATCCTTGATGCGCTTCCATTGGTCGCCACTAAAGGGGGTCACAAACTGGCTGAGATCTTCGGTATCGGTATTGACCAGAATTTTTGGCTTGGCATCGCCAGAGGTGGCGTACCAACGTGGTACGAAGTCGGTTTTAAACAGTTGCCAATATTCGGCAATAATCGGGATCTCAACCGTTTGACCGGCCGGGAAGCCGGTAAATTTATCGGTAGGTTCCAGTTTGTACAAGTCACCGGTCAAATGAGCTATTTTGAACTGATCGTTATCCACCCGCATGGTCTGACGGGCGCTGTGGAAGTAAATCGCCCAGTCGTGACCTTTGATCTCCTGATGATCGTTGGTCAGGCTGATCAACACCTTGTTGCAGGCCGCCCAGTCGGCACCCAGCTTACCGCAATCCAGGCCGCTGTCGGCGGCCCGGTTATCGACCATTTTCAAATTCAATTTTAACTGGCTCAGTTGATCCACCAGCGGCTGATTGGCCAGCGCATTCCCCGCGCTGCCAAATAATCCAACGGTTGCCGTTAATGCGGCAAGCGTACTCAATTTGAATTTGTTCATTTTTAACATCATCCTTAATTATTGTTATCGTGGATCTCTTGCCAAATTTTGCCGCACTGGGCGTCATAAGCCTGACCGTTACCACTGTGAACCGCCTGAATGCAGTTCTGATAATCCATCACCCGCACCGTTTCTTTTTCGGCAAACTGCTGGTGTTGCTTCTCTTGTTTCAGCACATTCAGCACCGCCTGGCACGACTGCAGTTTTTCCGGTGAGCCTTCTGCGGTATTAATGCAGGCGCTGTAGGCCTGTTTCAGCTTGGCATCTTCCGGTGGTGCGGTTGGCTGTGCGCAGGCGCTCAACGTGACGACCGCGGCTAACATCAGCATGATTTTTTTCATCGTTATATTCCCGTTAAGTGTCAAATACGCTGTCCCCGGCGCTGCCGCCGGGGAACCCATCAGAAAATGGTAAATGGCGCGATAACCATGAATTTGACGTCTTTCTCATCCTGGAAGATGTTGCCGTAACCGCCACCCCAGCTTGGGATGTTGGTGTGGTTGTCATACTGGGTGTAGTGCAGTTTCAGCAAGGTGCCTTTGGCGCGACCTTCCTGAATGGTGTACAACGCGTCCAGGCTCCAGGCGCTCTCTTTCAGGCGCTGGCTCTGGTCATACATTGGGTTGGTGCTTGGCTTGGCGTCCCAGGCATAAACATAAGAACCGCCCACCGCCATGCCCGGCAGGTTCCAGTTGCTCAGGTCGTACATTACCCCGGCGTAAACCGCTTTTTCGCCGTTGGCGTTAAAGTCGGAACGGTTATCCCACCAGACGTCGAGACGACCGTTGGAGGAGGCGTAAGTTGGGGTCATACGTTGCAGGAAGTAACCCTGGTTGCCCTCGGCCTTGACCATGGTTCCTTCCAGACGCCAGTTGAACTGACCGGTGGTGTAACCGAAGGTCAGCGCCTGCAGCCAGGCCAGGCCGTCGTAAATGCTGTTCGGGTCGTTCTTGTCGCTGATACGGTCTTCGGTACCGTAGAACTGGTAGCTGGTGGTCAGCGGGTTGCCCACCAGATCGAATTTGTAAGATGCCTTGGTGAAGTACTGATTCACATAACCTTCGGCCTGACCAAAAGCGGCCTCCAACACCAGGTCGTTTTTAAAATCGTACTTGGCACCCAGTGAGTGCAAATAAGAAACGCCGGTGGTTTTATCGTTCTGGCGGAAATCATCCATTTCGATATGCCATGGCGCTTTGTATTTATCTGTCCACATGTAGGAGAAACTCAAAGCACCGGCATCGCCGTAGTCAAAGTTTGCTCCCGCTTCAGCGCCCCGGTAGGTACCCGGCATAAAACTCCAGTGTGGGGCAATCAGCGTTTGCCCGCTTGGCTGGATATAACCGGCGCGTGCCCAGACGGGGCCATACTTGAATTTACCGGCGGCCTTGTACAGGCTGATGCCGCCTTTGTCGCCGGAGTAGTCTTCATCATAGGTACGGTTTTTGGAGGAGAACGCGATTTCATTCGGGTGGCCGCTGGCGCTGGATTCGGCCAGCTCAATGGCGGTAAAGGCCCCCACGTCCAAACCGAACATGTCCCAGGCATAGCCCGAGGCGAAATCCAGGCTCAGGTTGGCGGTCGAGTGTGACAGGTTGGTAGTGTATTTATTGTAATCGTCACTGGTCGGGTTGAGATCTTTACGGTCACGTTCACGCTGCCAGTAATACACACCGCCGGTCATCGTGGAATCATCGATAAATCCTGCGGCTTTCGCCTCAGGGGCCATGGCAAACCCTGTTCCCAACAGCGCACCCGCGACTGCGAGCGCCAGCGTTTTACGCTGAGCACCGTGCGTACCCATAATGAAATTCCTCTTTGACTTAACTTTAAAAGTTGCAGTCGCCCGTGTTCACCACTGCCCTGCACGACCGCTAATAAAAAACCCAATCGGGTAAAAAATATTGCTGACGGGTTAAAATCCCACAGCACTTATTGCTACAGACAGACTATTTTTCGCGACGCGAATTATCAAATGAATTATGAGAGAGATTTGTCAAAGTATGACAAAGAGCACATATCGATGAGATTATGTTACGTGGCTATGCAAAGAGGCTGTCGAATAAAAAATTCAATAAAATCAGAATAAAATTTAATATCAGGTCAATCAGAGACGATTAATGGTTTCAGCCTAAGCAAAAAGGTCAGCCAAAAGAAAAAACATGAGAGCGCTCTCTAAATGACATTAATTCGCATCACGAATATATAAGACAATGTTATATGACTAATGATTTTTATCAAGAAATTGCTGATAACAACCCTTCGATAAAAAATTAAAAATAGATTGAGGAATTAAAAGCATTAACGGGGAGAAAAACCGGGCTGGCGGACAAAAAAAGCGCAACCGAAGTTGCGCTCAGACTACTGACAAAGCCCGTTATTAGGGAGAGCGTGCCGAAGGGGTCGTAGCGGCTTGCCCGCCGGAGCGCCCCTCGGTGCGCTAGGCCCGGGTATCTCGGATTCAAAGACAACTTTGTCATCAAACTCAGCGCAACCGAAGTTGCGCTTTATCGCATTAGCTTTTGATCAGCACTCAGGCGCCAATTTTAGCCCAGGTATCGCGCAGGCCCACGGTGCGGTTAAACACCAGATGCTCGGCCGAAGAGTGACGGTTGTCAGCACAGAAATAACCTTCACGTTCGAACTGGTAGGCTTTTTCCGGCTGTGCGGCCGCCAGACTTGGCTCAACAAAGCCGTGCTTGATAACCAGTGATTCCGGGTTAATGGTGGTGAGGAAGTCCTCTGCCGCCGCCGGGTTTGGCACGCTGAAAAGACGGTCATACACGCGAATTTCCGCCGGCAACGCATGCTCGGCAGACACCCAGTGGATCACGCCTTTCACCTTGCGGCCATCGGCAGGATCCTTGCTCAAGGTATCTGGATCGTAGCTGCAGAAAATAGTGGTGATTTCACCTTCAGCGTCTTTCTCAATGCGTTCCGCCTTGATCACGTATGCATTGCGCAGGCGAACTTCTTTACCCAGCACCAGCCGTTTGTACTGCTTGTTGGCTTCTTCACGGAAGTCGGCGCGATCGATATAAATATCACGGCTGAATGGCACTTCACGGCTGCCCATTTCCGGCTTGCTCGGGTGGTTAGGCATGGTCACCATTTCCACGCCGGTGGTCAGGTTTTCAATGACTACCTTCACCGGATCCAGCACGGCCATCGCACGTGGTGCGTTCTCGTTCAGCTCTTCACGAATACAGGCCTCAAGCGCCATCATTTCGACGTTGTTATCCTGCTTGGTCACGCCGATACGCTGGCAGAATTCGCGGATTGACGCAGCGGTATAACCACGGCGACGCAGGCCGGAAACGGTCGGCATACGCGGGTCATCCCAGCCCTCAACGATTTTCTCGGTCACCAACAGGTTCAGCTTGCGCTTCGACATGATGGCGTACTCAAGATTCAGACGTGAGAACTCGTACTGACGCGGATGACAAGGGATGGTGATGTTATCCAGCACCCAGTCATACAGACGGCGGTTGTCCTGGAACTCCAGCGTACACAGCGAATGGGTGATCCCTTCCAGCGCATCGGAAATGCAGTGGGTGAAATCGTACATCGGGTAGATGCACCATTTATTGCCGGTCTGGTGGTGTTCTGCAAATTTGATACGGTACAACACAGGATCGCGCATCACGATAAACGAGGAAGCCATGTCAATCTTGGCACGCAGGCAAGCGGTCCCTTCGGCGAATTCACCGTTACGCATTTTTTCAAACAGCGCCAGGTTCTCTTCCACGCTGCGGCCACGGTACGGGCTGTCTTTACCCGGCGCAGTCAGGCTGCCGCGATATTCACGGATTTGCTCAGGCGACAGTTCGTCGACGTAAGCCAGGCCCTTGTTGATCAGCTCCACCGCATAGTTGTGCAGTTGATCGAAGTAATCCGAGGAGTAACGAACGTTGCCGCTCCACTCAAAGCCCAGCCACTCGACGTCATGTTTGATTGACTCAACGAACTCGATGTCTTCTTTCACCGGGTTGGTGTCATCAAAACGCAGGTTGCATTGGCCCTGGTAATCACGAGCGATACCGAAATTCAGGCAGATGGATTTCGCATGGCCGATATGCAGATAGCCATTTGGCTCCGGCGGGAAACGGGTATGGACTGACTTGTGTTTCCCGGACGCCAGATCTTCATCAACGATCTGACGGATAAAATTGGTTGGGCGGGCTTCAGCCTCACTCATTTCACTATTCCTCAATGCAAAGCGCTACTCATAACCGCCTATGTTCCAACAAGCCACGCCCGGAAACAACCGTTTGTTTCACGAAAAATGCGGAGCATTGCACCACAACAGGTCAAGGCCCCCTGACCGGACAACCGCTGCCCATAAAAAAGCGGGAAGAGATTGCTCTCTTCCCGCCAAAGGTAGGGTGCGTTCCGTCATGACTCGTTAAACACCCCGGGTACTACTCAGGTAAAACGGTTTATTTCTGGATCTCGAACAGTTTGGTCTGGCCGGCTACTACAGAACCGGTCGCCAGCGCCGTCAGACCGGCGTAATCGTCAGAGTTGCTGACCACTACCGGGCTTATCATCGAGCGGGCATTGGCGTTCAGGAACTCCAGATCCAATTCAAGGATTGGCTGGCCGGCTTTCACCTCAGCCCCCTCTTCAACCAGACGTTTGAAGCCCTGACCGTTCAATGCCACGGTGTCGATCCCCATGTGCACCACAATCTCCGCGCCCTTGTCGGTTTCCAGACAGAAAGCGTGGTTGGTGTTGAAGATTTTCACGATGGTGCCATCTGCCGGAGCTACTACGGTTTTGTCGGTCGGGCGAATCGCCAGGCCGTCGCCTACCGCTTTGCTGGCAAAGGCTTCGTCAGGCACCTGATCCAGGGCCACGACTTCACCGGTCACCGGGGCCACCAGCGACTCGAAGGCCACCTTCGGCGTATTAGGCACTGCCTGCGATTTAACCGCAGCCACGCCTGGAGCCGGTGCCACTTCTGCCGCAGGCACCGGGCCGGCAGCAATCACCGCACGCATGCCGTCAGCAATGGCTTCGGCTTTAGAACCCACGATAACCTGAACGGTTTGCTTGTTCAGTTTCACCACGCCTGATGCACCCAGGCGTTTACAGCTGGCATCCAGCACTTTAGAAGAGTCTTTAACGGTCAGGCGTAAACGGGTGATACAGGCATCAATGCCGGTCAGGTTGTCAGAACCGCCGATGGCACCAATATAGCTGCGGGACAGTGCGCGCAGGCCTTCATCGGTATTGCTGTTGGCTTCAGGTGCGACGACATCGTCAGACGCATCTTCACGGCCCGGGGTTTTCAGGTTGAATGCACGGATAATGACGGAGAACAGGACGAAGTACACCGCGAAGGCGACCAGACCCATCAACACCAGCATCCAGACGTTCTTGCTCGCAGCCGGCAGGTTGTACATCAGCACATAGTCGATGGCACCTGCAGAGAAGGAGAACCCGGCGTGAATACCCAGTAAGGTGGCTACAAACAGGCTGATACCGGTCAAAATGGCGTGGACCAGATACAGCAGCGGAGCCAGGAACATGAACAGGAATTCAAGCGGCTCGGTCACACCGGTCAGGAATGCGGTCAGCGCAACGGACAGCAGCATACCGCCAACCATTGGGCGACGTTCTTTCGGCGCAGCGAAGTACATGGCCAATGCCGCACCCGGCAAACCGAACATCATGATCGGGAAGAAGCCTGACATGAACATCCCGGCAGTACCGTCACCCGCGTAGAAGCGGTTGATGTCGCCATGGAAGATGGTACCGGCAGCGTTGGTAAACTCACCAATCTGGAACCAGGCAATGGTGTTCAGCACCTGATGCAGACCGGTTGGGATCAGCAGACGGTTAACGAAGCCGAAAATACCGGAACCGATAGCGCCCATCGAAACAATCCATTCACCGCCTGCGTGGATCGCATTTTGTACCGGTGGCCAGATATAACCAAAGATGGCAGCAAGGATTAAACAGAAAAAGCCGGTAGCGATTGGGACGAAACGCTTGCCGCCGAAGAAGGAGAGGAACTCGGGCAGTTTGATGCCGGACCAGCGGTTATAGACCGCACCGCCCACCAGGCCGGTAATGATACCCGCCAGCACACCCATATTGATCGCCGGGTTAATGGTGACCATCGCCTTGGTCAGGATGAAGTAACCCACCGCGCCCGCCAATGCGGCTGAACCGGCATTGTCTTTCGACCAGGTTGCCGCCACACCGATAGCAAAGATTAACGCCAGGTTATCGAAGATTGATCCACCGGCCTGTGCGATGAATGAAATATTCAGTAAATCAGGCTGGCCGAAGCGTAGCAAAAGCGCCGCAACGGGCAGTACTGCGATTGGCAGTTGTAACGACCTGCCCAATCTTTGGAAAAAGCCGAGTATGTTCACCTTAATATTCCCCCTAATGCCCTTTAATGAGCTTTATCATATTTTACGCAAGCGCCATCACACACTGCGATTAACTCTGGACGAACGACAACACGTGGAGTGTAAAAAAATTATTTCGTATCGCAAATTAAAACCTCCTTTTTTGTGATTTACATCACCAAAAAGCAGTCTTAAGCTGCCACATTGCTAGCCATCACACAAAACTTATTTTATCATTAAAAAAATCATTGGACCTGAGACATCACGTGAGAATCATAAAGCTGGGTTAGGCTTAAGACTCTCGTTCAGGCTCGAACCAGTATAGCTTTAGTTTACTTACCCCAAGAGGTGTTAGATGAGACTTATCCCACTGAAAGATACTGCACAAGTCGGCAAATGGGCCGCCCGCCATATCGTCCAGCGCATCAACGCATTCAAGCCTACTGCGGAGCGTCCGTTTGTGCTCGGCCTGCCAACCGGCGGTACTCCGCTGGAAGCCTACAAACATCTGATTGCGATGCACAAAGCAGGTGAAGTAAGCTTTAAGCATGTGGTGACTTTCAACATGGACGAATACGTTGGCCTGCCGCAGGAACACCCGGAAAGCTATCATACCTTCATGTACCGTAATTTCTTTGATCACGTTGATATCCCAAGTGAAAATATCAACCTGCTGAATGGTAATGCGCCGGACGTTGACGCCGAGTGCCGCCAGTACGAAGCGAAAATCAAATCCTACGGCAAGATCAACCTGTTCATGGGTGGCGTTGGCATCGACGGTCATATCGCGTTTAACGAACCGGCTTCATCGCTGGCATCCCGTACTCGCATCAAAACCCTGACTGAAGATACCCGCATCGCCAACTCCCGCTTCTTCGGCGGTGATGTCAGCCTGGTACCTAAATTTGCCCTGACCGTGGGCGTGGGCACGCTGCTTGATGCAGAAGAAGTGATGATTCTGGTGACCGGCCATGCCAAGGCACAGGCGCTGGAAGCCGCAGTGGAAGGCAATATCAACCACATGTGGACCATCAGTTGCCTGCAGTTGCATGCCAAGGCCGTTGTGGTGTGCGACGAGCCATCCACCATGGAACTGAAAGTCAAAACCGTTAAATATTTCCGCGAGTTAGAAGCGGAAAGCGTTAAGAGTCTTTAATTCTTGCAGGGGGCTACGATGTTCGCTTTA
Organism: Serratia sp. BIGb0163; assembly: GCF_024809935.1. Taxonomy (NCBI): domain Bacteria; kingdom Pseudomonadati; phylum Pseudomonadota; class Gammaproteobacteria; order Enterobacterales; family Yersiniaceae; genus Serratia; species Serratia sp. BIGb0163. The sequence continues at coordinate 352,950 of NZ_JANUDZ010000004.1, read as the reverse complement.
ACCCACGGCCGTATTTATACCGGCCACGACGTACTTGACGACCACGCAGTTATTATCGCTGATGGGCTGATTGAACGAGTTTGCCCGCTGGCTGAACTGCCGGCCGGCATTGAAACGCGCGATCTGGGTGGCGCTATCCTGGCCCCCGGTTTGATCGACGTGCAGCTTAACGGCTGTGGCGGCGTGCAATTTAACGACTCGCTGGAGGCCATTTCGGAACAGACGCTGGAGATCATGCAGCGTGCCAACGAAAAATCCGGCTGTACCAGTTATCTGCCGACGCTGATCACCAGCAGCGACGAATTTATGAAGCACAGCATCGAAGTGATGCGCGCTTATTTGAAGAAACATCCCAATCAGGCGCTTGGCCTGCATCTGGAAGGGCCGTACCTTAGCCCACTGAAGAAAGGCACCCATAACCCGGCGTTTATCCGCAAACCGACCAGCGAGATGATCGACTATCTGTGCGCCAATGCCGATGTGATCACCAAGGTCACGCTGGCGCCGGAAATGGTGGAGCCGCACTTTATCAAGCAATTGACCGAAGCAGGCATCGTGGTGTCCGCCGGTCACTCGAACGCCACCTACGATCAGGCCCGTATCGGTTTTGCCGCCGGTATCACCTTCGCCACTCACCTGTATAACGCCATGCCGTATATCACCGGGCGTGAACCAGGGCTGATGGGCGCGATTTTCGACACGCCGGAGGTCTATACCGGGATTATCGCCGACGGCCACCACGTAGCCTGGGCGAGTATCCGTAACGCCAAACGCATGAAAGGTGATAAATTGGTGCTGGTCACCGACGCCACCGCGCCGGCAGGTGCCGATATCGACCAATTTATTTTTGCCGGTAAAACAATATACTATCGTGATGGGCTGTGCGTGGACGAAAACGGCACCCTGAGCGGCTCAGCGCTGACCATGATTGACGCGTTAAAAAACAGCGTTGAGCATGTCGGTATTGCATTGGACGAAGCACTGCGCATGGCAACGCTGTATCCGGCGCGCGCTATCGGCGTGGACCACCGTTTAGGCACTATCGAGCCCGGTAAAGTGGCGAACCTGACTGCCTTTACCCGTGATTTTAAAATCACCAAAACGCTCGTTAACGGTAACGAGGTTTAATTTAATGAACAGCGAGTAAAATTATTGATGAGTACTGGCGGACAGGCACAGATAGGGAACGTTGACTTAGTCAAGCAACTCAACGGCGCAGCGGTTTACCGCCTGATCGACCAACAGGGTCCGATTTCGCGCATTCAAATAGCCGAACTGAGCCAGCTAGCGCCCGCCAGCGTCACTAAAATTACTCGCCAGCTGTTGGAGCGCGGGCTGATCAAAGAAGTCGATCAGCAAGCCTCCACCGGCGGCCGCCGCGCCATTTCCATTGTCTCCGAAACCCGGCATTTCCACACCGTGGCCGTGCGCCTCGGTCGTCACGACGCTACCATCACCCTGTACGATATGAGCGGCAAGTCGCTCGGTGAAGAACACTACCCGTTACCGGAACGCACCCAGGAGACACTGGAAAACGCGCTGTTTATCGCCATTGCCCAGTTTATCGAAAATTATCAGCGCAAGCTGCGTGAGCTGATCGCCATCGCGGTGATCCTGCCAGGCCTGGTTGACCCGGCGCTGGGCGTAGTGCGTTATATGCCGCATATCAGCGTCAACAACTGGGCGCTGGTCGACAACCTGCAGCAACGTTTTAACGTCACCAGCTTTGTTGGCCACGATATCCGCAGCCTGGCGTTGGCAGAGCATTACTTTGGCGCCACCCGCGACTGCGAAGACTCTATTCTGGTGCGCCTGCACCGTGGCACCGGTGCCGGTATTATCGTCAACGGCCAGATTTTCCTGGGCAACAACGGCAACGTCGGTGAAATCGGCCATATTCAAATTGACCCATTGGGCGAACGCTGCCACTGCGGCAACTTCGGCTGTCTGGAAACCGTCGCCGCCAACGCCGCGATTGAACACCGTGTACGCCAGTTGCTGACCCAGGGCTACCCCAGCAAGCTGACCCTCGACGACTGTAGCATCTCCGCCATCTGCAAGGCCGCCAACCGCGGCGACCTGCTGGCCAGCGAAGTGATCGAGCACGTCGGCCGCTACCTCGGCAAAGCCGTGGCGATCGCCATCAACCTGTTCAATCCACAGAAAGTAGTGATCGCCGGTGAAATTACCGAGGCGGAAAAAGTGCTGCTGCCGGCGATCCAAAGCTGCATCAATACTCAGGTGCTGAAGGACTTCCGCAAAAATCTGCCGGTGGTCACCTCCGAACTCAATCATCGCTCGGCGATCGGCGCTTTCGCCCTGGCCAAACGAGCGATGCTCAACGGCGTGCTATTGCAGCGATTGCTGGAAAGCTGATCCGCCGCTTCAGGCAGGTGTGCTATCTTCGCGTTTTGCCTGCCGCAAATCATGAGAAACAGCAACAATGACAATCAAAAACGTTATATGTGATATCGACGGCGTGCTGCTGCATGACAACACGCCGGTACCCGGCGCCGATCTTTTCCTCGCTCGCATTCAGGAACAGGGCATGCCGCTGGTAGTGCTGACCAACTATCCGTCGCAGACCGCGCAGGATCTGGCGAACCGCTTCGCCGCCGCCGGACTGGAAGTGCCGGAAAGCGCGTTTTATACCTCCGCGATGGCCACCGCCGATTTCCTGCGCCGCCAGGAAGGCAAAAAAGCCTATGTGGTCGGTGAAGGCGCGCTGATTCATGAACTGTATAAAGCCGGTTTTACCATTACCGACATCAACCCGGACTTCGTCATCGTCGGCGAAACCCGCTCCTACAACTGGGACATGATGCATAAGGCCGCCTACTTCGTGAATAACGGCGCGCGCTTTATTGCTACCAACCCGGATACCCACGGCCATGGTTTTGTGCCGGCCTGCGGTGCGCTGTGCGCCCCAATCGAGAAAATCACCGGCCGCAAACCATTTTACGTTGGCAAACCAAGCCCGTGGATTATCCGCGCCGCACTGAACAAAATGCAGGGGCATTCGGAAGAAACGGTGATCGTCGGTGATAACCTGCGCACCGATATCCTGGCGGGCTTCCAGGCGGGTCTGGAAACCGTCTTGGTGCTGTCCGGCGTCTCAACGCTGAACGATGTCGAAACCATGCCGTTCCGCCCGAGTTATATCTTCCCGTCCGTCGCTGATATCAATATTTTCTAATCCCTGCGGTGGCCATTACGGCCACCCTTTAATTTGACTAGCTTGAATTAAATTTATTATTGCCCACCAAAGGTTTCACCCCGGCCTCGTTAAAAAGTCGCACTATATATTTACGCCCCGTCAAGAATAAACATTGACGGTCAGTGGAAATAATCTTACCTACAATAACGAGGTTACCATGAGCACCAATAATATTATCAATGCACAAGCAGCAGATGACGCCGCTATCATGCCGGATATGACCAATAAAAAAATCATGATGGGTTTTTGGCACAACTGGGCCGCCGGTGCCAGTGACGGTTATCAGCAAGGCCAGTTTGCCAATATGAATCTGACCGACATTCCGGCCGAATATAACGTGGTCGCCGTGGCCTTTATGAAAGGCGAAGGCATCCCAACCTTCAAGCCTTACAACCTGTCTGATGCCGAGTTCCGCCGTCAGGTTGGCGTGCTCAATAGCCAGGGCCGCGCAGTGCTGATTTCACTGGGTGGCGCAGACGCGCATATCGAATTGAAAACCGGCGACGAAGACAAGCTGGCCAACGAGATTATCCGCCTGGTGGAAACTTATGGCTTCGATGGGTTGGATATCGATCTGGAACAGGCCGCTATTGGCGCAGCCAATAATAAAACAGTTCTGCCGGTCGCACTGAAAAAAGTAAAATCGCACTATGCGGCCGAAGGTAAAAACTTTATTGTCAGCATGGCGCCAGAATTCCCTTATTTACGCACCAACGGCACTTACCTGGATTATATTACCGCGCTCGAAGGCTATTACGATTTTATCGCGCCGCAATATTATAATCAGGGCGGTGACGGCATCTGGGTTGATGAAGCCAACGGCGGTAAAGGCGCCTGGATCACCCAGAATAACGACGCCATGAAAGAAGACTTCCTGTATTACCTGACCGAAAGCCTGGTTACCGGCACCCGTGGCTACAGCAAAATCCCGGCAGCCAAATTCGTTATCGGTCTACCAACCAACAATGACGCTGCCGCCACCGGTTATGTGGTCGACAAGATGGCGGTCTATAACGCCTTCGCACGTCTTGACGCCAAAGGTTTGTCGATCAAGGGCCTGATGACCTGGTCGGTAAACTGGGACAATGGCCGGAGCAAGGCCGGCGTGGCATATAACTGGGAGTTCAAAACACGTTACGCAGCCCTGATCCAGGGAGGGGTCATTCCGCAACCGGGAAAGCCTGACGCGCCAACGGCGTTGAATGCCACCGCGATCGCCACAACGTCTTTGACGTTGAACTGGACGGCTTCCAGCAGCGTCAATCCGGTTAGCCAATATACGGTTTACCGTAACGGTAGCGCTATCGGCCAGACCGGCGGCCTGTCGCTGCAAGACAGCGGCCTGACTCCGGCAACGCAATACAGCTACTTCGTTACCGCGACCGATAACCAGGGCAGCACCTCACTGCCGAGCAGTGCGCTGGCGGTGAAAACCGCAGACGGCGGCACACCGCCCGATCCTACCCCAGGCGAGTGGCAGAACAACCACAGCTATAAGGCCGGCGATGTAGTGACCTATAAAGGCAAGAAGTACACCTGTCTTCAGGCCCACACCTCTAACGCAGGTTGGACGCCGGATGCGGCCTTCACCCTGTGGCAGTTGACCGCCTGATAAGCGGCAATGAGTTGCCGGAAAAACTGTCCGGCAACTCATCTATTCAGTAAAAAAATTGCACATTCGTTAATTTAAACCTCCATTAACTGAACATTCGCTAATATTCACCCTATCCCAAACAACTATTTTTCGGCGTAGCGCTAAAACGCTTGCATCCCCTGCCGCTTTTGACGCATTTTCATAAACACAACGCAGCAAAACCGCGCCATCGCTGATGAGCCAACCATGCTGCCTATAACAACCAAAACAACATCACAGTCTAAAAAAGTCGTTAGGAGAGTCGGTATATGTGTTCTATTTTCGGTGTGCTCGATCTGAAGTCCGATCCCGTTGAACTGCGTAAGAAAGCGCTGGAGCTGTCCCGTCTGATGCGCCATCGCGGCCCGGATTGGTCCGGCGTTTACGCCAGCGATAAAGCCATTCTGGTGCATGAGCGCCTGTCGATTGTCGACGTCAATAATGGCGCCCAACCGCTGTACAACGCTGCGCACACCCACGTTCTGGCGGTTAACGGTGAAATTTACAACCATCAGGCGCTGCGCCAGCAACTTAGCGATCGCTATGAGTTCCAGACCGGTTCCGACTGTGAGGTGATCCTGGCGCTGTATCAGGAAAAAGGCACCGACTTCCTCGACGACCTGCAAGGCATGTTCGCCTTTGCCCTGTACGACTCCGAGAAAGACGCCTACCTGATTGGCCGCGACCATTTGGGCATTATCCCGCTGTACATGGGGCATGATGAATTCGGCAACCTGTATGTGGCTTCTGAAATGAAAGCGCTGGTGCCGGTTTGCCGTACCATCAAAGAATTCCCGGCGGGCAGCTACCTGTGGAGCCAGGACGGCGAGATCCGCGAATATTACCAACGTGACTGGTTTGATTACGACGCGGTTAAAGACAACATCACCGACGCCAACGCCCTGCGCAACGCACTGGAAGATTCAGTGAAAAGCCACCTGATGTCCGACGTGCCATATGGCGTGCTGCTGTCTGGCGGTCTGGACTCTTCGGTGATCTCCGCCATTACCAAAAAGTACGCTGCACGCCGTGTAGAAGATCAAGAACGCAGCGAAGCCTGGTGGCCGCAACTGCACTCCTTCGCCGTCGGCCTGGAAGGTTCACCGGATCTGCGCGCCGCGCAGGAAGTGGCTAACCACCTGGGCACCGTGCACCATGAAATTCATTTCACCGTGCAGGAAGGTCTGGACGCCATTCGCGACGTGATTTATCACATCGAAACCTATGACGTTACCACCATTCGCGCCTCGACCCCGATGTACCTGATGTCGCGCAAAATCAAGGCGATGGGCATCAAGATGGTGCTGTCTGGTGAAGGTGCGGACGAAGTGTTCGGCGGTTACCTGTACTTCCATAAGGCACCGGATGCCCGTGAGTTCCACGACGAAACCGTGCGTAAACTGCTGGCGTTGCATATGTTTGACTGTGCGCGAGCCAACAAGGCGATGTCCGCCTGGGGTGTGGAAGCCCGCGTGCCGTTCCTGGATAAAAAATTCCTCGACGTGGCGATGCGCATCAACCCGAAAGACAAAATGTGCGGCAATGGCAAAATGGAAAAACATATCCTGCGTGAATGTTTTGAGTCCTATCTGCCGGCCAGCGTGGCCTGGCGCCAGAAAGAGCAGTTCTCCGACGGCGTTGGCTACAGCTGGATCGACACCTTGAAAGAAGTCGCTGCCAAGCAGATCAGCGATCAACAGCTCGAAACCGCACGTTTCCGCTTCCCGTACAACACGCCGAGCTCCAAGGAAGGCTACCTGTATCGCGAAATCTTTGAAGAGCTGTTCCCACTGCCAAGCGCGGCCGAGTGCGTGCCTGGCGGCCCGTCAGTGGCCTGCTCCTCAGCGAAAGCCATCGAATGGGATGAGTCGTTCAAAAAGATGGACGATCCTTCTGGTCGTGCAGTCGGCGTTCACCAGTCCGCCTATAAATAATCGCCGGACGTTTTATTCCCTGGGCGGACCTTCGGGTCCGCCTTTTTGTTGATGTTTTCAACCATTAATTGTCTGAATTGATGATTTTATCGCCATACTGTTCACAACCCAGACAAACAACACATCCGGTCGCTTTTTCGGGAAAAAACTTGTTGACGCAAAACGGCCATATACGCATAATGCGCCCCGCAACGCCGATGAAGGTTGCGCGAAAAAAGATGGCTACGTAGCTCAGCTGGTTAGAGCACATCACTCATAATGATGGGGTCACAGGTTCAAATCCCGTCGTAGCCACCATCTTTTTTTTGCGGGAGTGGCGAAATTGGTAGACGCACTAGATTTAGGTTCTAGCGCCGCAAGGTGTGCGAGTTCAAGTCTCGCCTCCCGCACCATTTCTTATCATCGGGTTGCAGGCATCAGATGGGGTATCGCCAAGCGGTAAGGCACTGGTTTTTGATACCAGCATTCCCTGGTTCGAATCCAGGTACCCCAGCCATTTTTTAAATGGTTGGATGCAGTAAGAAGAAGTTGAAAATTTGTTGATGGGGTATCGCCAAGCGGTAAGGCACTGGTTTTTGATACCAGCATTCCCTGGTTCGAATCCAGGTACCCCAGCCATCAACATCATTGACTTTTAAAGTAAAATATCAAAAAATGGCTACGTAGCTCAGCTGGTTAGAGCACATCACTCATAATGATGGGGTCACAGGTTCAAATCCCGTCGTAGCCACCATATTTTACTGTTTTACAATTGGGGTGTCGCCAAGCGGTAAGGCTCTGGTTTCTGATACCAGCATACCCAGGTTCGAATCCTGGCACCCCAGCCACATTTAGAAAAGCCCGCTTCGGCGGGCTTTTTGCTGTCTGTCATTCGGCAAATGACCGGGCCCAGCAAGCTGAACCCGTTCAGGTTATAAACCCAGCGCGTACTTCAACGCATTTTCCTTTAGCTTGCCCGCCCGTTGTGCCGCCATCAACGCAAGATTGCGTGCCACGCTTAACGGTGCCAAATTATTGCTAAAGGCGGTGTAAAACAGATCCATGCCGCTTTGCATCAACAAATTATCGGTACGGCGACGACGCTGATAGCGCATCAGCACCGCTTCACTGCTCCAGTCCTCACCCTGTTCCCGCGCCTCACTCAACACCGCCAGCAAGGCGTCCACATCGCGATACCCCAGATTCACGCCCTGCCCGGCTAACGGATTAATGGTGTGCGCCGCGTCACCGAGCAACGCCAGCCCCGGTAACACATAGCGCTGTGCATGGCGGCGTGCCAACGGGAAAGATCCGGCGGCATGCACTTTCACCGTTCCCAAACGTGCAGGAAACGCCTCAGCGATTTCGCGCTCAAGCTGCGCCGGCGGCATCGCCTGCAACTGACGAATACGCTGCGGGCTGTCGTACCACACCAGCGAGGCCCACTGATCATACAGCGGCAGGAAAGCGCGTGGGCCTGAAGGGAAAAATTGCTGCCAGGTTACATCCTGCTGCGGCGCACCGGTCTCAACGGTGATCAGCATGCAGGACTGACGGTACTGCCAGCCGCTGGTGCCGATAGCCGCCAGATTACGCACCTGCGAGTTGGCCCCGTCAGCCCCGACCACCAGACGCGCCTGAAGCGTCTCAGAAGAGTCCAGTGTCACTTGCCAATGGTCATCGCCCCGTTGCAGCGAACGCAGCCTGGCGGGGCAATAGAGCGTCAGATTGTCGCACTGCTCGAGTTGCTGCCACAGCGCCAGTTGCAAAATGCGGTTTTCCACCATAAAGCCCAGCTCCGGCAGGCCGAGTGAAGCGGCGTCAAACGCCACCCGTGCCGACGCCCACTCCCAGGTTTCCAAACGGCGGTACGGTGCGGTGCGCATCGCTTGCACCGCCGGCCAGGCACCGAGCTGTTTGAGCAACCCTACCGAGGTGCAGCCAATCGCGGAAATACGCAAGTCCGGCGGGCTTTGCGCATCAAACGCTTGCGGCGCCAGATGTTCCAGCAATGCCACCGACCAACCGGCCTGCGCCAGCCCCAGCGCGGCGGCCGCGCCAACCATGCCACCGCCTACCACCACCGCGTCATACCGTTTTTGAGAAGTGTTCATATTGTTGGCTATTTTTTCTTGGTTAATTATCGCCATCCCCACCGGCATGGCGTTTGGCATCAGTGTAACGGATTTTTAATTTGGCTTCAGGTCGCATGCCGTTTTCCCCGCGCTGGTCACAACGGCGTCAAATGTTTACAATAGCGCCCTGCATGTCGCGTATCGCAACTTTCGCTCCGCACTGAGTAATGGCAAGTCAATGACCAAAAAACTACATATCAAAACCTGGGGCTGCCAGATGAATGAATATGATTCATCAAAAATGGCGGACTTACTGGGAAGCACGCACGGTTATCAATGGACCGACAACGCTGAAGAAGCGGACGTGCTGCTGCTCAATACCTGCTCGATCCGCGAGAAAGCGCAGGAAAAAGTTTTCGCCATGTTGGGCCGCTGGAGGCTGCTGAAAGAAAAGAACCCGGCGCTGATTATCGGCGTGGGTGGCTGCGTGGCCTCGCAGGAAGGTGAACACATCCGTAGCCGTGCGCCCTGTGTCGACGTGGTGTTTGGGCCGCAAACCCTGCACCGCCTGCCGGAAATGCTCAATCACGTGCAGGGCACCCGCAGTCCGATCGTCGATATCAGCTTCCCGGAGATCGAAAAGTTCGACCGCCTGCCGGAACCCCGTGCAGAAGGCCCGACCGCCTTTGTCTCCATCATGGAAGGCTGCAACAAATACTGTACCTTCTGCGTGGTGCCTTATACCCGCGGAGAAGAAGTCAGCCGCCCAAGCGACGACGTGCTGTTTGAAGTCGCCCAACTGGCGGCGCAGGGCGTGCGTGAAGTCAACCTGCTCGGCCAGAACGTCAATGCCTACCGCGGGGCAACCTACGACGGCGGCATCTGCTCCTTTGCCGAACTGTTGCGCCTGGTGGCGGCCATTGACGGTATCGACCGCATCCGCTACACCACCAGCCATCCGATTGAATTCACCGACGATATTATTGCGGTATACGAAGACACGCCGGAGTTGGTCAGCTTCCTGCATCTGCCGGTACAGAGCGGTTCAGACCGCATACTGACCATGATGAAGCGCGCGCACACCGCACTGGAATACAAAGCGATCATTCGCAAACTGCGCAAGGCGCGGCCGGACATTCAGCTCAGCTCTGATTTTATTATCGGCTTCCCAGGGGAAACCCAGGCCGACTTCGAACAGACCATGAACCTGATTGCCGAGATCAACTTCGACACCAGCTTCAGCTTTATCTACTCGTCACGCCCAGGTACCCCGGCGGCCGATATGGTGGACGACGTCAGCGAAGACGAAAAGAAACAGCGCCTGTATATCCTGCAGGATCGCATCAACCAGCAGGTGCTGCAGTTCAGCCGCCGGATGCTCGGTACCGTTCAGCGCATTCTGGTGGAAGGCACCTCACGTAAAAGCGTGATGGAGCTGGCGGGGCGTACCGCCTGCAACCGCATGGTAAACTTTGAAGGCACGCCGGATATGATTGGCCAGTTCGTGGATGTGGAAATCACCGAAGTCCTGACCAACTCACTGCGTGGCGCAGTGGTGCGTACCGAACAGCAGATGGATCTGCGCGTACATGAATCCCCGCAGTCGGTGATCGCCCGTACCCGCAAAGAGAATGCGCTGGGTGTCGGCATTTACCAGCCCTGATGCTGTTTTAGCCTGGCGCTAACCGTGGCGGCCGCGCTTCCCGCCGCCACGATAACGATGATCCTTATTATTTCTCTGTCGGGCCTCTCGCCCGGCAATTTTCTTTTTTTTATTTTTTTGATTGAAGAGGCGACATAGCATGCAACTCCCACACTGCCCGAAGTGCAATTCCGAATACACTTATCAGGACAACAATCTGTTTATCTGTCCTGAGTGCGCCCATGAGTGGAGCGATAGCGCCCCGGCGGAAGACAACGATGCGCTGATTGTCAAAGATGCCAACGGCAACCTGCTGGCCGACGGCGACGCCGTGACCGTGGTAAAAGATCTGAAGGTCAAAGGCAGCTCTTCGATGCTGAAAATTGGCACCAAGGTGAAAAACATTCGTCTGGTGGAAGGCGACCACAACATCGACTGCAAAATTGATGGCTTTGGCCAAATGAAACTGAAGTCCGAGTTCGTGAAAAAGAACTGATCCCAGCTTCCATTCTCAAGTCATTACGCGGCTGTTTTGGCCGCGTTTTTCCTCCCCCTACCCTTGAAATTCAGCGCCGACGCACAGATAGATCATGGGTAAACTTGCGCCCATGCGTCGCACCATGAATAATTCAGGGTAGAGAACCTCAGGGTTTGCCCTGAATGCGCGTACCGAAAATCAACCAGGCCCGATATGAGCCTTGAGGAATAGTTTGAACGTCGCAACACAAGAAATTTTGTTAGAGCCGGCAGACAATCAGCGATTGCTCAGCCTGTGCGGCCCGTTTGATGACAATATCAAACAACTCGAACGCCGGTTGGGCATTGAAATCAACCGCCGTGATAACCGTTTCAAGCTGGTTGGCAAAAACCTGTGCGTGGTTGCCGCCGCCGATATCCTGCGCCACCTGTATGTGGACACCTCGCCCATCCGCGGCGTGATCCCGGATATCGACCCGGAACAGATCCATCTGGCCATCAAAGAAAGCCGGGTGTTGGAACAGGTTGCCGACAGCGTGCCGGATTACGGCAAAGCGGTCACCATCAAAACCAAACGCGGTATGGTGAAACCGCGCACGCCGAACCAGGCGCAGTACATCGCCAATATTCTCGACCATGATATTACCTTCGGTATTGGCCCGGCCGGTACCGGCAAAACCTATCTGGCGGTTGCCGCTGCGGTAGACGCGCTGGAACGTCAGGAAATTCGTCGCATCATGCTGACCCGCCCTGCGGTCGAGGCCGGTGAGAAACTGGGCTTCCTGCCGGGAGATCTGAGCCAAAAGGTCGATCCTTATCTGCGCCCGCTGTACGACGCCCTGTTTGAAATGCTGGGCTTTGAGCGCGTGGAGAAACTGATTGAACGTAACGTGATTGAAGTGGCACCCCTGGCCTATATGCGCGGTCGTACCCTGAACGATGCGTTTATCATTCTTGATGAGAGCCAGAACACCACCATCGAACAGATGAAAATGTTCCTGACGCGCATCGGCTTCAATTCAAAGGCAGTGATTACCGGTGACGTGACGCAGATAGACCTGCCGCGCAACCAAAAATCCGGCCTGCGCCATGCCGTGGAAGTGCTGTCGGACGTCGAAGAGCTGAGCTTCAACTTCTTCCATAGTGAAGACGTGGTACGTCATCCAGTGGTGGCCCGCGTGGTCATCGCCTATGAAGCCTGGGAAGCCGCCGAACAAAAGCGCAAAGACGCCATTGCCGAACAACGTAAACGCGAGGCGACCCTCGCCTCCGAGCAGGAGACACCATGAGTCAGGTGATTTTGGATCTGCAGCTGGCCTGTGCAGATAACAGTGGCCTGCCGGACGAAGCCACCTTCCAGCGCTGGCTGGAAGGCGTGCTGCCGCAGTTTCAGGAAGAAGCGGAGGTCACCATTCGCCTGGTGGATGAAGCCGAAAGCAATGAACTGAACCTGACTTATCGTGGCATGGACAAACCGACCAACGTGTTGTCATTCCCGTTCGAAGCTCCCCCGGGTATCGAGCTGCCGCTGCTTGGCGATCTGATCATCTGCCGTCAGGTGGTTGAACGGGAAGCCGCTGAGCAAGACAAGGCGCTGGAGGCCCACTGGGCGCATATGGTTGTCCATGGCAGCCTTCATCTGCTAGGGTATGACCACATCGAAGACGATGAAGCCGAAGAAATGGAGTCTTTGGAAACCGAAATCATGCACGGACTGGGTTACCCGGACCCGTACCTGGCGGAAAAAGACCCCCTCTGACGTCAGCTGATTTCCCCGCAGCCCCTGTATGGGGCTGTCGCTGACTCCCCTAACTCTGACATGAGTGATATTAACTAAAACGCCATGAGCGACGACCATTCACAAAGCAATGACAGCCCCAGTCCCAAGAAGGGGTTCTTTACTCTTATCCTTAACCAGCTGTTCCACGGCGAACCTAAAAACCGTGGCGATCTGGTAGAGCTGATCCGTGATTCCGAGCAAAACGACCTGATCGATCCCGATACCCGAGACATGCTGGAAGGCGTGATGGATATCGCCGAGCAGCGCGTGCGCGACATCATGATCCCGCGCTCCCAGATGGTGACGCTCAAGCGTAACCAAACGCTGGAAGAGTGCCTGGACGTGATTATTGAATCCGCCCACTCGCGCTTCCCGGTGATCAGCGAAGATAAAGATCACATCGAAGGCATTCTGATGGCCAAGGATCTGCTGCCGTTTATGCGCGCAGAGTCCGAGGAATTCAGCATCGACAAGGTGCTGCGCACCGCAGTGGTGGTGCCGGAAAGCAAGCGGGTCGACCGGATGCTGAAGGAGTTCCGCTCCCAGCGTTATCACATGGCGATTGTCATTGACGAATTCGGCGGCGTGTCCGGCCTGGTCACCATCGAAGACATTCTGGAACTGATTGTCGGCGAAATTGAAGACGAGTATGACGACGAGGACGACCTGGATATCCGCCAGCTCAGCCGTCATATGTATACCGTGCGCGCACTGGCGCCGATTGAAGACTTCAACGAAGCCTTCGGCACCCACTTCAGCGACGACGAGGTCGACACCATCGGTGGCCTGGTCATGCAAGCCTTCGGCCACCTGCCTGCACGTGGGGAAACCATTGAAATCGAAGGTTACCTATTTAAAGTTGCGATGGCCGACAGTCGACGTATCATCCAGGTTCATGTAAAAATTCCGGACGATTCTCCGCAACCGAAACTGGAAGAATAAATCGAACATGGCTAAAGCCTCTTACCTTGATCGCCAGTGGGTTCGCGCCCTACTGGCGCTGTTGACTGGTGCCAGTGGCACGCTGGCGTTTTCCCCTTACGATATCTGGCCGGCGGCCATTGTCTCCCTGATTGGCCTGCTGGCCGTGACCCTGAACCGCACCACCAAACAGTCCGCCCTGCTCGGCTTCTGCTGGGGCTTTGGCCTGTTTGGTAGCGGGATCAACTGGGTTTACGTCAGTATCGCCGACTTCGGTGGCATGCCGTTCTCCGTCAATATCTTCCTGGTGGCGCTGCTCGCCGCCTATCTGTCTCTGTATACCGGGCTGTTCGCCGGCTTGCTGGCACGTCTTTGGCCAACCACCAGTTGGTATCGCCTGGCCATTGCTGCGCCGGTGCTGTGGCAGGTCACCGAGTTTTTACGCGGCTGGGTGCTGACCGGCTTCCCCTGGCTGCAATTTGGCTACAGCCAACTCAACGGCCCGTTGAAAGGCGTGGCGCCACTGCTGGGGGTGGATACCATCACCTTTATGCTGATGGCGATTGCCGGGTTGCTGGTGTATGCCGTCAATCAACGTCGCATCACGCCGGCGGTGGTGGCGGTTGCACTGCTGCTGTTGCCGTGGCCGCTGCGCCAGTTGCATTGGTACATCCCTCAGCCGGACAAGGCGGTCAACGTCGCCATGGTGCAGGGCAATATCGCTCAGTCGATGAAGTGGGACCCGAAAGCGCTGGTCAGTACGCTGCAAACCTATCTGGATGAAACCCGTCCTTATATGGGCAAAGCGCCGATCATCATTTGGCCGGAATCTGCCATCCCGGATTACGAAGCCAGCCAGAACGGCTTCCTGACCATGATGGACGATCTGATGCGTGCCAAAAACAGTAGCCTGATCACCGGCATTGTTGACGTTCGTGCCACCCCACAGGGCCAGCAAATCTACAACAGCGCCATCGTGTTGGGTGAACCGACGCCATACTTTTATCCGGCCAAAGACCGCTACAACAAGCACCATTTGGTGCCGTTCGGCGAGTTTGTTCCGTTGGAAACCCTGCTGCGTCCACTGGCGCCGTTCTTCGACCTGCCGATGTCCTCTTTCAGCCGTGGCGATTACGTCCAGCCCCAGCTCAGCGTGAAGGGCTACAACCTGACGGCGGCGATTTGTTATGAAATTGTCCTCGGCCAGCAGGTGCGCGATAACTTCCGCCCGGACACCAACTTCCTGCTGACCATCTCCAACGATGCCTGGTTCGGTCATTCCATCGGCCCGTGGCAGCACTTCCAGATGGCGCGCATGCGTGCACTTGAGTTGGGCAGACCTCTGTTGCGCAGCACCAACAACGGCGTGACAGCCGCAGTGGATGCTAACGGTGAAGTGATTGCAGAGATCCCGCAGTTCACTCGCAAGGTGCTGGAGGTGAAAATGACCCCCACCACCGGCATTACGCCTTATGCCCGCTTTGGCTCCACGCCATTGTGGATAATCACCTTGCTGCTCGGCGGCCTGGCGCTGTTCCTCGGCATGCGTCGTAAATAATCCCCCGGGGCGTGGCCATCGGCGCGCCCCGTTGTTTTCCCCTCCCTGTCAAAAATCATTGCCAAATCAACGCTTCTGGCACACTCCTTGCTTTACTTACTCCGTGATTTAGAGCCGATTTACTTTTGCTGACGTTTCGTCGTATTTGTGCACAACTCGAGAGCATCACTGGCACCATCAAGGTGCATTGGGGTTTTGTTGCATTAATTTGGTGCGCGTGGCGTCTCAAAAAAAGAAACATTTTAGTTTCAATCTGTTCACAATCGGCTATTTTCTAACGGTTATCTGTTCTAAGACTATCTTTATACTTGAGCAATAAATCTCCATTTAGAATCTGATGCTCTTTGAATTTGAGCCACCACAACAGCAAAGGAGTTGGACCATGCAAATGCGTAAATTGGCGTTATCGTTACTGCTGATCGGTACGGCGGCTAACGTAGCCCATGCGGAAGAACTGACCGGTACGCTGAAGAAAATCAAAGACAACGGCGTGATCGTTGTCGGCCACCGCGAATCGTCAGTGCCGTTCTCCTACTACGACAACCAGCAGAAAGTGGTGGGCTACTCCCAGGACTACTCCAACCAAATCGTTGAAGCGGTTAAGAAAAAACTGAACGCGCCGGATCTGCAGGTCAAAATGCTGCCGATCACCTCTCAGAACCGTATTCCGCTGCTGCAAAACGGTACCTTTGACTTCGAGTGCGGCTCGACCACCAATAACCTTGAACGCCAGAAACAGGCCGCCTTCTCCGACACCATCTTCGTGGTCGGTACCCGCCTGCTGGTGAAAAAAGGCTCTGATGTTAAAGATTTCAAAGATTTGGCTGGCAAACCGGTCGTAGTCACCTCCGGCACCACTTCGGAAGTGCTGCTCAATAAACTCAATGACAGCGGCAAAATGAACATGCGCATCATCAGCGCCAAAGACCACGGTGATTCATTCCGCACCCTGGAAAGTGGCCGAGCAGTCGCCTTTATGATGGATGACGCCCTGTTGGCCGGTGAACGCGCGAAAGCCAAGAAGCCGGACCAATGGGAAATCATCGCAACGCCGCAGTCGAAAGAAGCCTACGGCTGTATGCTGCGTAAAGACGATCCTGAGTTCAAAAAACTGGTCGATGACACCATCGCTCAGGCCCAGACTTCAGGTGAAGCGGCAAAATGGTTTGATAAGTGGTTCAAACAGCCAATCCCACCGAAGAACCTCAACATGAACTTCGAACTGTCAGACGACATGAAGCAACTGTTCAAAGAGCCTAACGACAAAGCACTGAACTAATAAAACAAAGTCCAGGGTAACCTGGTCTTGTTGATGGCTGGGACAGACAGGAATGCGGGAGGCCGTTCCCCTCCCGCATTTTCCCCTTAACGCACCACCGATGCCGCACAGACAGGTCAGCCCGACTGGCCGCGGTACTTTCGGCGTGAATAGTCATCAATCTTTAGGCGCTCTGCGCCCGCTTAACGGAGTTTGTTATGTCAATAGATTGGAACTGGGGTATCTTCCTGCAGCAGGCCCCGTTTGGGAATACCACTTACCTCGGCTGGATTTGGTCCGGCTTTCAGGTCACGGTAGCCCTCTCCGTCTGTGCATGGATTATCGCTTTCTTTGTCGGTTCGCTATTCGGTATTTTGCGTACCGTACCCAACCGCTTTCTTTCCACCCTCGGTACCTGTTACGTCGAACTGTTCCGTAACGTGCCGCTGATCGTGCAATTCTTTACCTGGTATCTGGTGATCCCGGAACTGCTGCCGGCCAATATGGGCATGTGGTTCAAAACCGAACTCGATCCTAACGTGCAGTTCTTCGTTTCCTCGATGCTGTGCCTGGGGCTGTTTACCGCCGCCCGCGTATGCGAACAGGTACGCGCTGCCATTCAGTCACTGCCACGCGGTCAGAGAGCCGCCGGACTGGCCATGGGCCTGACGCTGCCGCAAACCTATCGCTACGTGCTGTTGCCGAACGCCTATCGGGTGATTGTGCCGCCGATGACCTCGGAAATGCTTAACCTGGTTAAAAACTCCGCCATTGCTTCCACCATCGGGCTGGTCGACATGGCTGCGCAGGCCGGCAAACTGCTGGATTACTCCGCGCATGCCTATGAATCCTTTACCGCGATTACGCTGGCCTACATCGCCATCAACGCCGTGATCATGCTGTTTATGCGACTGGTAGAGCGAAAAGTGCAGTTGCCTGGCAATCTGGGGAGTAAATAATGTACGAATTTGACTGGGCATCAATTGTCCCAAGCTTCCCTTACCTGCTGCAAGGTCTGTTGATCACGCTGAAGATCACCGTGACCGCTATCGTCTTCGGTATCCTCTGGGGCACCATTCTGGCCGTCATGCGTCTGTCGCCATTCAAGCCCATCAGCTGGTTTGCCGCGCTGTACGTCAACCTGTTCCGTTCGGTGCCGCTGGTGATGGTGCTGCTGTGGTTCTATCTGGTGGTTCCAAGCTTATTACAACAAGTTCTGGGGCTGTCGCCGAAAACCGATATTCGCCTGATCTCGGCTATGGTAGCCTTTTCCCTGTTTGAAGCGGCCTATTACTCGGAAATCATCCGCGCCGGTATTATCAGCATCTCGCGCGGCCAGTCTTCCGCCGCGTTAGCGCTGGGCATGAGCCACTGGCAGTCAATGAAACTGGTTATTTTGCCGCAGGCGTTCCGCGCCATGGTGCCACTGCTGCTGACTCAGGGCATCGTACTGTTCCAGGATACTTCTCTGGTCTACGTACTGAGCCTGGCTGACTTCTTCCGTACCGCCTCAACCATCGGCGAGCGCGACGGCACCCAGGTTGAAATGATCCTGTTCGCCGGCTTTGTCTACTTTGTTATCAGTCTCGCCGCCTCGGCGCTGGTAAGCTATTTGAAGAAAAGGACTGTTTGATGATATCCCTGAAAAATGTTTCTAAGTGGTACGGTCACTTTCAGGTTCTGACCGATTGCACCACCGAAGTCAAAAAAGGTGAGGTGGTGGTAGTCTGCGGTCCTTCAGGCTCGGGAAAATCTACCCTGATCAAAACCGTCAACGGCCTGGAGCCGATCCAGCAGGGCGATATCCTGGTGAACGGTACCCCGGTCAACAACAAGAAAACCAACCTGGCTCAGCTGCGTTCCAAGGTCGGCATGGTGTTCCAGCACTTTGAGCTGTTCCCGCACCTGTCGATCATCGACAACCTGACGCTGGCACAGGTAAAAGTGCTCAAGCGCGATAAAGCCGCCTCACGCGAGAAAGGCCTGAAGTTACTGGAGCGCGTCGGCCTGACCGCTCATGCCAACAAGTTCCCCGGCCAGCTTTCCGGTGGCCAGCAGCAGCGTGTGGCTATCGCCCGTGCGCTGTGCATGGATCCTATCGCCATGCTGTTCGATGAACCCACCTCGGCGCTCGATCCGGAAATGATCAACGAAGTGCTCGACGTGATGGTCGAACTGGCAAACGAAGGCATGACCATGATGGTGGTGACCCACGAAATGGGCTTTGCCCGCAAGGTCGCCAACCGGGTGATCTTTATGGACGAAGGCAAAATTGTCGAAGACCGCAATAAAGACGACTTCTTCAACAACCCCGAGTCTGAGCGTGCCAAAGACTTCCTGGCAAAAATCCTGCACTGATTTATCTGATGCGCTCGTGCCCGTTATTAGGGAGAGCGTGCCGAAGGGGTCGTAGCAGCTTTAGCTGCCGGAGCGCCCCTCGGTGCGCTAGGCCCGGGTATCTCAGGAGAAAAAACAACGCTTGCCTCAATATGCATGCGCTCCATTCGGGGCGCATCTCCCCTCTCCCGGCACTAAAAGCGCTTGTTTCTCCCTGGTTTTGATCCGATGCTCGGAGCACAACTACAAGGAGATCCACATGTCTCGCCCTATCATTATCGATTGCGATCCCGGCCTCGACGACGCCATTGCCCTTGCTATGGCACTGAGTTCACCGGAACTTGAAGTGAAAGCCATTACCACCTCTGCCGGTAACCAGACGCCGGAGAAAACCCTGCATAACGCGCTCGGGCTGCTGACGCTGATGAAACGCGAAGACATTCCTGTCGCCGCCGGTGCTGCGGCCCCGCTAATGCGTGAGCTGGTGATTGCCGACTATGTGCATGGCAAAACCGGCATGGGCAATACCCATCTGCCAACGCCCACCATCAAGCCGGTAAAACAAAGCGCCGTCGAACTGATCGCCAGCCTGTTGCGCAGCAGCCCGCAACCCATCACTCTGGTGGTTACCGGTCCGATGACCAATATCGCCCTGCTGCTGGCTCAACACCCTGAGCTGAAAGGCAACATCGAGCGTATCGTCTTTATGGGCGGCGGCATGAACGCCGGCAACACCACCCCGGTGGCGGAATTTAATATTTTCGTCGACCCGGAAGCCGCCGAAATGGTACTCAAATCCGGCGTGCCGCTGACCATGGCGGGTCTGAACGTCACCCATCAGGCGCTGGTACTGCCGCAGGATATCGAACGAATCCGCCAGATTGACAACCCGGTCGCGCAGGCGGTAGCAGAAATGCTCGACTTCTACCTGCCGCTGTATCTCAGCCACCCGCGCGGGTTGCCCGGTGCCGCGATGCACGACCCCTGCACCATCGCCTGGCTGTTGGCACCACGGCTGTTTGGCAGTATCGAACACTGGGTCGGTGTAGAGACCAAAGGAGAGTACACCCAGGGGATGACGGTGGTGGATATCTTCGGACAAAACGGCAAAGCGGCCAACGTGGAAGTGCTGACCGATATCGATCGTGAAGGGTTTATCAATCTGCTGGCCGAACGCGTCGCGCGTTACTGACCCGCTGGGACACCAACATAGTCAGCATTCAGTTTTTTTGATTTAACTCAGCGAATTTTTACGCTATCACTGGCCCAGGCTTGCCTCTAAGATGCTTTAAACGCACAGCGAACGCTGACAACCTTAGAGCAAGCCTGGAGATATCCGTATGAGTCGTATACTGGTCCTGAAATCAAGTATCCTGGGCGATTACTCCCAGTCTGGAAAATTAGTCGATTTTTTTGTTCAACAGTGGCGTGAAGCACACCCAAGCGACAGTTTTACCTTCCGCGATCTGGCCAACCCGACCCTGCCGGAGCTGGATGGTGAAGTGATTGGCGGCTTTAGCGCCGGTGATAAGCCCTTAACGCCACATCAGCAAAAAACGCTGGCGCTTTCCGATGAGCTGATTGCCGAGCTGAAATCGCACGACACCATTATCATCAGCGCCCCAATGTACAACTTCAATATCCCGACCCAGTTGAAAATCTATTTCGACCTGGTCGCGCGTGCCGGCCAAACCTTCCGTTATACCTCCGAGGGTTCCGAAGGCCTGGTCACCGGTAAAAAAGCGATTGTGATCTCCAGCCGCGGCGGTATCCATGCCGAGACACCAACCGACCTGATCACGCCTTACCTGAAGCTGTTCCTGGGGTTCATCGGTATTACTGACGTGGAGTTCGTGTTGGCGGAAGGTTTTGCTTACGGGCCGGAAGCGGCAGAAAAAGCAACGCAGGACAGCCGCATAGCGGTTGCGCAAAAAGTGCCTGCGACGGTATACGCCGCCCTCGCAAGCCAGCCTGAACTGGCCACAGCGCCGGCTGGCGGCGGTTTCCTCAGTAACCTGATGAAAAAACTGTTCGGTTAATCACGATCTCCCTGCCCGGCCCTTTCCGCACAGGAAAAGGCCAGGGTGCGGGAAAACTCAAGGTTCGAAAGGCCGACGCTGAAACTGGTCATGGCCGCATTTCGGGCATAGCGGCAACACTTCCGGCGTGTAAAACGCCAAATGATGATGACACTGCTCGCACACCAGATTCCCCAGGCCGACCACCTCACCGCTGTGGTAAACGCCATGGTGGCTGACGTCCTTGAAAACTTCGCGCCATTCCAACTGGGTTTTGTCGGTAATGTCCGCCAGTTCCTGCCACAGGCTCTCTTTAATCACCCGCATAAAAACGCTGTCGGTAAATTCTTCCCGGCTTTCCTGGTAACTACGCGCAAACTCTTCCAGATCGCGCCGTACCGCCAGGGTCACCTGCTCCACTTCATCGCGCGTCAGCTCACCGGCTTCGTTCAGCCGTTTTTCAGCGCTCGCCACCAGTGAATCAATATCACGTTCGCCATTTTTCAGGCGTTCGGTCAGAGATGCCACCAATTCGCGGTAGTACTGAGCAACCTTGTTCATAATATCTCCTCGATGAACTTACGTGACAGGGCTTACCTCTTAACGTATCCCTTATCATTTTAGCCGTAAATTGCTGATGTCACTTGGCAAGGCACGGGATCCTCAAGATGTGAGTCATATCATGGCGGAGATTTTTTAAATACGCCGAGTCGGGCGCTTGGTGTTGTTGCCGAGAGGTCTTATCAGCTATGCTATGCGGATCTATAAGTACTCAACAGAATGCTACGGATGTAGCTGTTTTACACCTACAGGACCACCAGCCGCCATGCAAGAGCAATACCGTCCAGAAGACATAGAATCGAACGTACAGCTTCACTGGCAAGAGAAGCAGACTTTCAAGGTTACCGAAGACGCGAGCAAGGAAAAGTATTACTGCCTATCCATGCTGCCATACCCATCAGGCCGTCTGCACATGGGGCACGTTCGTAACTACACTATCGGCGACGTGATCTCGCGCTATCAGCGCATGCTGGGTAAAAACGTACTACAGCCGATCGGCTGGGATGCGTTCGGCCTGCCGGCGGAAGGCGCCGCGGTTAAAAACAACACCGCGCCGGCCCCGTGGACCTACGACAACATCGAATACATGAAGAACCAGCTAAAACTGCTGGGCTTCGGCTACGACTGGGATCGCGAGATCGCTACCTGCGATCCGGATTACTACCGTTGGGAACAATGGTTCTTCACCAAGCTGTACGAAAAAGGCCTGGTCTACAAGAAGACCTCTGCGGTCAACTGGTGCCCACACGATCTGACCGTGCTGGCCAACGAACAGGTTATCGACGGCTGCTGCTGGCGCTGCGACACCAAGGTCGAGCGTAAAGAGATCCCGCAGTGGTTTATCAAAATCACCGACTACGCAGATCAACTGCTGAACGATCTCGATACGCTGGAAAGCTGGCCAGAGCAGGTGAAAACCATGCAGCGCAACTGGATTGGCCGTTCCGAAGGGGTGGACATCACCTTTGACGTGGCGGGCAGCGATGAGAAACTGACCGTTTACACCACCCGTCCAGACACCTTTATGGGTGCGACCTACGTGGCCGTTGCCGCGGGTCACCCATTGGCGCAACAAGGCGCGGTGAACAACCCGGCGCTGGCTGAATTTATCGAAGAATGCCGCAACACCAAAGTGGCCGAAGCCGAAATGGCAACGATGGAGAAGAAAGGCATGCCGACCGGCCTGTTCGCCATCCATCCGCTGTCCGGCGAGCAAGTGCCGGTTTGGGTCGCCAACTTCGTGCTGATGGAATACGGCACCGGCGCGGTAATGGCGGTTCCGGCTCACGACCAGCGTGACTGGGAATTCGCCACCAAATACGGTTTGCCGATCAAACCGGTAGTGCTGGCGCTCGATGGCAGCCAACCGGATGTCCAGGCCGAAGCCATGACCGAGAAAGGCACGCTGTTCAATTCCGGCGAGTTTGACGGTTTGGACCACCAGGACGGTTTCAACGCCATTGCCGACAAACTGGTCGCCAAAGGCGTCGGCCAGCGCAAGGTTAACTACCGTCTGCGCGACTGGGGCGTTTCCCGTCAACGTTATTGGGGTGCTCCAATCCCAATGGTCACGCTGGAAGACGGCACCGTAATGCCGACTCCGGAAGACCAACTGCCGGTGATCCTGCCGGAAGACGTGGTGATGGACGGCATTACCAGCCCGATCAAGGCCGATCCCGAGTGGGCGAAAACCACCGTTAACGGCCAGCCGGCGCTGCGTGAAACCGACACCTTCGACACCTTTATGGAGTCTTCCTGGTACTACGCACGCTACACCTGCCCGCAGTACGACAAGGGCATGCTGGATCCGGCCGCCGCCAACTACTGGCTGCCGGTCGATCAGTATGTCGGTGGTATCGAACACGCCATCATGCACCTGATGTACTTCCGCTTCTTCCACAAGCTGCTGCGTGACGCGGGCCTGGTCGATTCCGACGAGCCGGCAAAACGCCTGCTGTGTCAGGGCATGGTGCTGGCAGACGCCTTCTATTACAGCGGCAACAGCGGCGAACGCGTCTGGGTTTCCCCAGCCGACGCCATCGTTGAACGCGATGACAAAGGCCGCATTATCAAAGCCACCGATCCACAAGGTCGTGAACTGGTCTATGCTGGCATGAGCAAAATGTCGAAGTCGAAAAACAACGGCATCGACCCGCAGGTGATGGTTGAGAAATACGGTGCGGATACCGTGCGTCTGTTCATGATGTTCGCTTCGCCGGCAGAAATGACGCTGGAATGGCAGGAATCCGGCGTGGAAGGGGCAAACCGCTTCCTGAAACGCGTGTGGAAACTGTCCTACGAACACCTGGAAAAAGGTGCTGTACAGCCGCTGAACGTAGCAACGCTGACGGAAGACCAGAAAGCGCTGCGCCGCGATCTGCACAAAACCATCGCCAAAGTGACCGACGATATCGGCCGTCGTCAGACCTTCAACACCGCCATTGCCGCCGTGATGGAGCTGATGAACAAGCTGGCCCGTGCTCCGCAGGAAAGCGAGCAGGATCGCGCTCTGCTGCAGGAAGCCCTGCTGGCAGTGGTCCGCATGCTGTATCCGTTCACCCCGCACGTGTGCTTCTCACTGTGGCAGGCGTTGGGCGGTGAAGGCGATGTGGACACCGCAGCCTGGCCGCAAGCCGACGAGCAGGCGATGGTCGAAGACTCCAAGCTGGTGGTAGTACAGGTCAACGGCAAGGTCCGCGCTAAAATTACTGTGGCAGCAGATGCAACCGAAGAGCAGGTGCGCGCGCGCGCCGCTGAGGAACATCTGGTCGCTAAATATCTGGACGGGGTTACGGTTCGTAAAGTGATCTATGTTCCGGGCAAATTGCTTAACCTGGTTGTGGGTTAACACAAGGAGGAATTGTGCGACAACGTATTCTGACGCTGTTGCTGGGGTTGGCGGTGCTGGTCACCGCCGGCTGCGGTTTTCACCTGCGTGGCACCACGCAGGTACCCTCGGAAATGAAAACGCTGATTCTGGACAGCTCAGACCCTTATGGTCCGCTGACCCGCGCCGTGCGTGAGCAATTACGTCTGAGCGACGTGACCATTGTCAAAGATGCAAAACGCAAGGATCTCCCTTCCCTGCGCATCATTGGCGCCACCGAAAGCCAGGATACCGCCTCTATCTTCCAGGACGGTAAAACCGCTGAGTACCAGATGGTGCTGACGGTCCAGGCACAGGTGTTGATCCCGGGTCACGATCTGTATCCGCTGAACGTGAAAGTATTCCGTTCGTTCTTCGATAACCCGCTGACCGCACTGGCAAAAGATTCCGAACAGGAAATTATTCGCCAGGAAATGCGTGAGCAGGCCGCCCAGCAACTGGTGCGTAAACTGCTGACGGTGCACGCGGCGGAAGAAGAAACGCAGCAGAAAGCCGCTGCGGCCGGTGAAAAAGCGGCCAGTCGCGTAGATCAATGATCCGTATTTACCCTGAACAACTTGCCGCGCAGCTCCGAGAGGGGCTGCGCGCTTGTTATTTATTGAGTGGCAATGAACCGTTGCTGTTGCAGGAAAGTCAGGATCTGATCCGCCAGACGGCACAGCAGCACCAGTTCACCGAGCACTACAGCATTTCGCTTGATGCCCATACCGACTGGGACGCCATTTTCAGCATCTGTCAGGCGATGAGTCTGTTCGCCAGCCGTCAGACGCTGTTGCTGATCTTCCCTGAAAACGGGCCGACCGCCCCGATAGGCGAACAGCTGATCAAGCTGGCTGCTCTGCTGCATGACGATATTTTGCTGATGCTGCGTGGGCCACGCCTCACCAAAGCGCAGGAAAACAGCGCCTGGTTCAAGGCACTCAGCCCGCATGGCGCTTACGTCAGTTGCCAGACACCGGAGCAGGCGCAGTTACCCCGCTGGGTAGCCCAGCGCGCCAAAACCATGAAGCTGGAACTGGACGACGCGGCCAATCAGTTGCTGTGTTACTGCTATGAAGGCAACCTGCTGGCGCTGTCGCAGGCGCTGGAACGACTGTCGTTATTGCATCCGGATGGCAAGCTCACGCTGCCGCGTGTCGAGCTGGCGGTCAATGACGCCGCGCACTTCACGCCATTCCATTGGCTGGACGCCCTGCTGGCGGGTAAGAGCAAACGCGCTTGGCATATCCTGCAACAGATGCAGCAGGAAGATGTCGAACCAGTGATCCTGCTGCGCACCCTGCAACGCGAATTGCTGCAATTGCTGAACCTGCAACGACGCATGGCGTCAGTGCCGCTGCGTACGCTGTTCGACCAGTACAAGGTCTGGCAAAACCGCCGTAACCTGGTCACCCAGGCATTGCAGCGGTTATCCGGTGCCCAGTTGCGGCAAGCGGTTCATCTGCTGACGCAGATTGAAATCACCCTTAAGCAGGATTACGGCCAGTCGGTCTGGTCGGAACTGGAAACCCTGTCGATGCTGCTGTGCGGCAAACCTCTGGCCACGAGTTTTTCCGATGCCCACTAATTCGCAAGACACCACCGTCCTGCACGCCCTGTTTGGCGGCACCTTTGACCCAATCCATTACGGCCATCTGCGCCCGGTGGAAGCGCTGGCGGCTGAGGTAGGCCTGAACCGGGTGACGCTGTTGCCGAATCATGTGCCGCCACACCGCCCTCAGCCCGAGGCTAACGCTCAGCAACGGTTGAAGATGGTTGAATTGGCGATCGCCGGCAACCCGCTGTTTGCGGTTGACGATCGCGAACTGCACCGCACCACGCCCTCCTATACCATAGAGACGCTGGAAGCCATTCGTAAAGAACGTGGCGCTGCATTGCCGCTGGCGTTTATCATTGGCCAGGATTCGCTGCTGACGCTGCACAAGTGGCACCGCTGGCAGTCGCTGCTGGATACCTGCCACCTGCTGGTGCTGGCCCGTCCGGGCTACAATGACCGAATGGACACGCCGGAACTGCAGCAGTGGCTGGAACAGCATCAGGTGACCGATGCCGCGCTGCTCAGCCGGCAGCCACAGGGCTATATCTACCTGGCCGATACGCCGCAGCTGGAAATTTCAGCGACGGAAATCCGCCAGCGCCGCCACCAGGGCCTCAACTGTGACGACCTGCTGCCGCGTTCGGTACAGCGCTATATCGAGTTACAGGGTTTATATCGCTAGCGAGAGCCGCATGATATACTGCGCCGCTATTTTTCAGGTATTCGCTGAAAACCCCGGAAACCTTAGCTGGCCGGGCAGTCACCAGCTGGCTTTCAGCGGCATCCTGCCGACTTATCATTGATTCAGGCCGCAAAACGGGCAGTTGCCCGCCGCAGTCGAATGAACAGAACACTCCCGAGGGGGAACCTTTGCAAGGTAAAGCGCTCCAAGATTTCGTCATCGATAAAATTGATGACCTGAAAGGCCAAGACATTATCGCTCTGGATGTCCAGGGTAAATCCAGCATCACCGATTGCATGATCATCTGCACCGGTACCTCTACCCGTCACGTGATGTCGATCGCCAACCACGTGGTGCAAGAATCCCGTTCTGCGGGCATGGAACTCTATGGCATGAAAGGCCAGGAAGCTTCCGACTGGATAGTGGTTGATTTGGGCGAAGTGATCGTCCACGTGATGCAAGAAGAAAGCCGTCGTCTGTATGAGCTGGAAAAACTCTGGAGCTAAGCGGTGAAACTGCAACTGGTCGCTGTCGGCACTAAAATGCCAGACTGGGTGCAGACCGGCTTTATGGATTATCTGCACCGCTTTCCGAAAGACATGCCGTTTGAGCTGACCGAAATCCCGGCGGGCAAGCGCGGCAAGAATGCCGATATCAAACGCATTCTGGAAAAGGAAGGCGAACAGATGCTGGCGGCGGTAGGCAAAGGCAATCGCATTGTCACGCTGGATATCCCCGGTACGCCGTGGGAAACGCCGCAGTTGGCGCAGCAGCTCGAACGCTGGAAGCAGGACGGCCGCAACGTCAGCCTGCTGATTGGTGGCCCGGAAGGGCTGGCCCCGGCGTGCAAGGCCGCAGCCGAACAAAGTTGGTCGCTCTCACCTTTGACATTGCCGCATCCTTTAGTGCGCGTCCTGGTGGCTGAAAGCCTCTATCGCGCCTGGAGTATTACAACAAATCATCCTTACCACCGGGAATAACCGGTGGTAACCGTGACAGAGTGAAATAAAGCAGCGGGATGAAAATAGAACGTAACCCTTTTCGCGACTATACGGCTGAATCCGCCCTGTTTGTACGCCGCGCCCTGGTGGCGTTCCTGGTCATCCTGGTGCTGACCGGCACCCTCATCGCCAATCTGTATAACCTGCAAATCGTCCGCTTTGAGGATTACCGTACCCGCTCCAACGAAAATCGCATAAAACTGGTGCCGATCGCGCCCAGCCGCGGCATTATCTACGATCGCAACGGCACCCCGCTGGCGCTCAATCGCACCATTTATCAACTGGAGCTGATGCCGGAAAAGGTCGATGACCTAAAGGCCACGCTACAGGCACTGCGTCCGGTGGTCGATCTGACCGACGAAGACATCACCAACTTCGAGAAAGAGCGTAAACGCTCACGTCGCTTCGTCTCCATTCCGGTGAAAACCGCCCTGAACGAAGTCCAGGTGGCGCGTTTTGCGGTTAACCAGTTCCGCTTCCCCGGCGTCGAGGTCAAAGGCTACCAGCGTCGCTACTATCCTTATGGCTCCGCTCTGACCCATGTCATCGGCTACGTATCGAAAATCAACGACCGCGACGTCGAACGTCTGGATAAAGACGGCAAACTGGCCAACTACGCCGCCACGCACGATATCGGCAAGCTGGGCATCGAGCGTTATTACGAAGAAACCCTGCATGGCAAAACCGGCTACGAAGAGGTTGAAGTCAACAACCGCGGCCGGGTGATCCGCCAACTGCATGAACAACCCCCTTCCGCCGGTCAGGACGTTTACCTGACGCTGGATCTCAACCTGCAACGCTATATCGAGCAGTTGCTGGTCGGCAGCCGTGCAGCCGTGGTAGTGAGCGATCCGCGCACCGGCGGCATTCTGGCGATGGTTTCTAACCCCAGCTATGATCCGAACCTGTTCGTTGATGGTATCTCCAGTAAAGACTATCAGGGGCTGCTCAACGATCCGAACCGGCCGTTGATTAACCGCGCCACGCAGGGGTTATATCCACCGGCTTCTACGGTTAAACCCTACATTGCCGTCTCGGCGCTCAGTGCCGGGGTGATCACCAAAAACACCAGCCTGTTCGATCCCGGCTGGTGGCAATTGCCCGGCTCGGAAAAACGCTTCCGCGACTGGAAAAAATGGGGCCATGGCCGCCTGAACGTCACCAAAGCGCTGGAAGAATCAGCGGATACCTTCTTCTATCAGGTAGCCTACGACATGGGTATCGATCGCCTGTCGACCTGGCTGACCAAGTTCGGTTACGGCGATTATACCGGTATCGATCTGTCCGAAGAACGTTCCGGCCTGATGCCGACCCGCGACTGGAAATTCAAGCGCTATAAAAAACCCTGGTATCAGGGAGACACCATTCCGGTGGGCATCGGCCAGGGCTACTGGACGGCAACGCCGATCCAGATGGCCAAGGCACTGACCACGCTGATTAACGACGGCAACGTCAAAACGCCACACCTGCTGCAGAGCACCAGAATCAATGGTGCGCTGGTGCCCTTCACCCAGGAAGAGAGCAAGCAGATCGGCGATATTCATTCAGGCTTCTGGGAAATTGCCAAAGATGGCATGTATGGTGTAGCCAACCGTCCGAACGGGACGGCGCGTAAGTACTTCTCGGATGCACCTTACAAAGCCGCGGCGAAATCGGGTACCGCACAGGTATTCGGCTACGAAACCTACAACGCCCACAAACTGGCAGAACACCTGCGTGACCATAAATTGATGACCGCCTTTGCTCCGTTCAACAATCCAACGGTATCGGTCGCCATCATTCTGGAAAACGGCGGCTCCGGTCCGGCGGTCGGGACGATCACCCGTCAGATCCTCGACCATATTTTGCTGGGCGACAACAATACGCAATTACCATCTGAAGCCCCACTGCCACCAGGCGTAGAGGGTGATTAAGGTAGAACATGACTGAAAGCCAACAAAAGGGCTCGATCTGGACCAAAATCCATATCGACCCCACATTCCTGCTATTAATTCTGGCCCTGCTGGTCTACAGCGCGTTCGTGATGTGGAGCGCCAGCGGTCAGGATATTGGCATGATGGAGCGCAAGATCGGCCAGATTGTCATGGGGCTGATAGTGATGGCCGTCATGGCGCAAATCCCGCCGAGGGTCTATGAAAGCTGGGCGCCGTATTTATATATTTTCTGCGTGATCCTGCTGATACTGGTAGACGCTTTCGGCCAGATCAGTAAAGGCGCGCAGCGCTGGCTGGATCTTGGCTTCGTGCGTTTCCAGCCGTCCGAGATCGCTAAAATCGCCGTGCCGCTAATGGTGGCGCGCTTTATGAACCGTGACGTCTGCCCGCCTTCGCTAAAGAATACCGCGATTGCGCTGGTGCTGATTTTCCTGCCGACCCTGCTGGTCGCCGCGCAGCCCGATTTGGGGACTTCGATTCTGATTGCCGCCTCCGGCCTGTTCGTGCTGTTCCTGTCCGGCATGAGCTGGAAGCTGATCGCCGTAGCCGCCGTGCTGCTGGCGGCCTTTATCCCGGTGCTGTGGTTCTTCCTGATGCACGGCTATCAGCGCGACCGCGTAATGATGCTGCTGGATCCGGAAACCGACCCACTTGGCGCCGGTTACCATATTATTCAGTCGAAAATCGCCATCGGCTCAGGCGGCCTGTCCGGCAAGGGCTGGCTGCACGGCACTCAGTCGCAGTTGGAATTCCTGCCGGAGCGCCACACGGACTTTATCTTCGCGGTCCTGGCCGAAGAACTGGGGCTGATTGGGGTACTGGTGCTGCTGGCGCTGTACCTGCTGGTTATCATTCGTGGATTGATGATTGCCGCCAAGGCGCAAACCACCTTTGGGCGGGTGATGGTCGGCGGTCTGATGCTGATTTTGTTCGTTTATGTGTTTGTTAACATTGGTATGGTCAGTGGCATTTTGCCGGTAGTTGGCGTACCTTTGCCTCTGGTCAGTTACGGGGGTTCGGCGCTGATTGTGCTTATGGCTGGGTTCGGCATTATCATGTCGATCCACACGCATCGAAAAATGATGTCCAAGAGTTTATAAGGGGTGAGTAATGCGTAAGGAATGGCTTTGGGTCGGCGTTGTCGCGGTATTACTTTCCGCCTGTACCGCCCCGACCACGGAACAGCAAGCGCCACCGCAGCAGCCGTATAACGGCCCCGTGGTGGAGATCGGTGGCGTTGAGCCTCAATATGAACCCTATAACCCTAATAACATGCAGGATTATAAGGTTAATGGCGACACTTACCGCATCGTCAAAGATCCGCAGAACTTCTCGCAGACCGGTCTGGCCAGCTCCTACGGTGAAGAAGCCCGGGGCAATACCACCGCGCTGGGGGAACAGTTCGATCCTAATGGGTTAACTGCCGCGCACCCAACGCTGCCGATCCCAAGCTACGTACGCGTGACCAACCTGGCCAACGGCCGCCAACTGGTAGTGCGAGTGAACGATCGCGGGCCTTACACCCAGGGCCGCATTATCGATTTGTCGAAAGCCGTCGCCGACCGCCTGAACCTGTCCAACAACACCAAGGTCAAGGTTGATTTCATCAACGTGGCCCCGGACGGCACTCTGAGCGGCCCTGGCACCATTGGTACTACCGTTGCCAAACAAAGCTACGCCCTGCCCGCACGTCCGGAACTCGGCTCCAGCAACATGGGAACCCCGGTGCAACAGGATGTCCCGGTCCCCAACGGTGCCGCAGTGCACCCGATTGACAACAGCAGTTTGAACACCGGCGACAACGCCCCGGCCGCTACCACCGGCAATAGCCGCAGCGGTTTCCTGGGTGCGCCAAGCGCCGTACCGGCCGGCGTGCTGGAAGGCTCAGAGCCTGAACCTGCCGTCAGTGCCGCAGCCATTGCCGCACCGGTCGCGGCCTCCGCCGCCGTGGCCGCCAATGCTTCTGCTGGTGGTAGCTACGTGGTGCAGGTCGGCGCACTGAGCAGTGCCGAACGCGCGCAGAGCTGGCAACAAAGCCTGAGCCAAAAGTTTGGCGTACCGGGTAAAGTGGCCGCCAACGGCAGCGTCTATCGTGTGCAGCTGGGCCCGTTCAGCAGCCGTCAGCAAGCCGCCGAACTGCAGCAGCGTCTGGCCAGCGAAGCGCAGCAACAATCTTTTGTCACTGCCGCACCTTAAAACAAATATCCGGCAGGCGAACGCGGTTGATAAGCGTTCCTTTAGCTGAAACATTTTCTTTCAGCTAAAGCCAATAAAGCGCGATTAGTCAGAGCATTGGCTAATGCCTGCCGGGATCTCATCTGTTATAGTGTGGCTCGTTTTTAATTTTACCCTCATGGATGTTGTAGTCTCGATCATGAAACAAGTAACTTCTTTTCGCTTAATCAAGAGCATAGCGCTCGGCACCGTTATCGCGATGAGTGCAACCTCCGTTGCGCATGCCGATGACGTTAATATCAAGACCATGATCCCAGGGGTACCGCAAATCGATGCGGAATCCTACGTCCTGATTGATTACAACTCCGGTAAAGTTTTGGCGGAAATGAACGCCGATGCCCGCCGCGATCCAGCCAGTCTGACCAAAATGATGACCAGTTACGTCATCGGCCAGGCGCTGAAAGCAGGTAAAATCGGCCAGGAAGACATGGTTACCGTGGGGCAAGACGCCTGGGCTACCGGCAACCCGGTATTCAAGGGTTCTTCGCTGATGTTCCTCAAGCCAGGCGACCGCGTCCCGGTCTCCAAGCTGACCCGCGGTATCAACCTGCAATCCGGTAACGACGCCTGCGTGGCGATGGCCGACTACGTAGCCGGCAGCCAGGACGCGTTCGTTAACCTGATGAACACCTACGTCAGCAAGCTGGGCCTGCAGAATACCCACTTCCAGACGGTACACGGCCTGGATGCACAGGGTCAGTACAGTTCGGCGCGCGATATGGCGTTGATCGGCCAGGCGCTGATCCGCGACGTGCCGGACGAATATGCGATTTATAAAGAAAAAGAGTTCACCTTCAACAATATCCGCCAGATGAACCGTAACGGTCTGCTGTGGGATACCAGCCTGAACGTGGACGGCATCAAAACCGGTCATACCGATGCGGCAGGCTACAACCTGGTCGCTTCTGCGACCGAAGGTCAGATGCGTCTGATCTCTGCGGTGTTGGGCGGTCGTACGTATAAAGGCCGTGAGACCGAGAGCAAGAAACTGCTGACCTGGGGCTTCCGCTTCTTCGAAACCGTTGCGCCACTGAAAGTGGGCAAAGAGTTTGCGTCTGAACCCGTCTGGTTCGGCGATGCGGATCGCGTTGAGTTGGGCGTAGACAAAGACGTTTACCTGACCATCCCACGCGGCCGGATGAAAGATCTCAAAGCCAGCTACGTACTGAACACGCCGGAAATTCATGCACCACTGGCGAAAAACCAGGTTGTCGGCAGCATCAACTTCCAGCTCGATGGCAAAACCATCGATCAGCGCCCACTGGTGGTGATGAACGAAGTGAAAGAAGGCGGTTTCTTCAGCCGTATCGTGGATTACATCAAACTGATGTTCCATCACTGGTTCGGTTAACAGTTGAAATGGGCGAAATCGCCCCCATATACTGATTAACATTAACTCCCGCTCCGGCGGGAGTTATAATTTATAGAATCGCTATACCGATAGCCGCACTCTGGAGCGCACATGAAAACTAAACTGAACGAACTGCTCGAATTCCCTTGCTCATTTACCTACAAAGTAATGGGCCTGGCACAACCCGAGCTGGTGGACCAGGTGGTTGAAGTGGTGCAGCGCCATGCTCCCGGGGATTACAACCCACAGGTTAAACCTAGCAGCAAAGGCAATTACCACTCCGTGTCCATCACCATCACCGCCACCCATATCGATCAGGTGGAAACCTTATATGATGAGTTGGGCAACATTGAAATTGTCCGCATGGTTCTGTAATTACAGCACAAAACCCTGCTTTTCAGCCCGGGCCAGAGCATCCTCTGCCCGGGTTGCGCATTTTTGGTCAGCGAAATGCTGGCCGCGGGCCAGAGCGCCCGGTATAATGGCGACACCACTTCTGTAACCTGACGATGACTCTTTTGCAACCAGACAAGATCATTTTGCGTCAGCTGGGGTTGCAGCCCTATGAGCCTGTATCCCAAGCCATGCACAACTTCACCGATCGCCGAACCGAAACCACGCCCGATGAGCTGTGGCTGGTTCAGCATCAGCCCGTATTTACCCAGGGCCAGGCCGGTAAAGCAGAACATCTGTTAATGCCGGGCGACATTCCGGTTGTCCAGAGCGATCGCGGTGGCCAGGTAACCTATCATGGGCCGGGTCAGCAGGTGATGTACGTGATGATCGATCTGAAACGCAACAAGGTTGGCGTTCGCCAACTGGTCACGGCTATCGAAGATACCGTTATTAACACCCTCGCCCACTTTCACATTGAATCGCGCGCCCGTCCGGATGCGCCCGGTGTTTACGTGGGGGAGCAAAAAATCTGTTCGTTGGGTTTGCGGATCCGTAAAGGCAGTTCATTCCACGGCCTGGCCCTGAATGTGGCCATGGATCTCAGCCCCTTCCAGCGTATCAACCCTTGCGGTTACGCCGGCATGCAGATGGCGCAGGTCAGCGCGCTGGCACCCGGTGTTGGCATAGAAGACGTACACCCAGTCCTGGTACAGGAATTTGTTCATTTACTCGGCTACCCGAAGGTCGAGCTTCGTAACTGGAACCTGCACGATTATGAGTAAACCGATTCAGATGGAACGCGGCGTTAAATACCGCGATGCAGACAAAATGGCTTTGATCCCGGTTAAAACGGTGGTCACTGAACGGCAGGAGCTGTTACGTAAACCCGAGTGGATGAAAATCAAACTTCCTGCCGACTCTACGCGCATTCAGGGCATTAAAGCCGCCATGCGTAAAAACGGTCTGCATTCGGTGTGCGAAGAAGCTTCCTGTCCGAACCTCTCTGAGTGCTTCAACCACGGCACCGCCACCTTTATGATCCTCGGTGCCATCTGTACCCGCCGCTGCCCATTCTGCGACGTGGCCCACGGCCGCCCGGTGGCACCAGATGTCAACGAGCCGGAAAAACTGGCTCAGACCATCGCCGATATGGGTCTGCGTTACGTAGTGATCACCTCGGTTGACCGCGATGACCTGCGTGACGGTGGTGCCCAGCACTTTGCCGACTGCATCGCGGCTATCCGCGCTAAAAACCCGACCATCAAGATTGAAACGCTGGTACCGGACTTCCGCGGCCGTATGGATCGTGCGCTGGAAATCCTGACCGAAACGCCACCGGATGTGTTCAACCACAATCTGGAAAACGTACCGCGCGTCTACCGTCAGGTTCGTCCGGGCGCTAACTACGAGTGGTCATTGAAGCTGCTGGAGCGGTTTAAAGAAGCGCATCCGCACATCCCAACCAAGTCTGGCCTGATGGTCGGTCTGGGGGAAACCAATGCGGAAATCGTTGAAGTGATGCGCGATCTGCGTCGCCATGGCGTCACCATGCTGACTCTGGGCCAGTACCTGCAGCCAAGCCGCCATCACCTGCCGGTACAGCGCTACGTCAGCCCGGCCGAGTTCGATGAGATGAAAGAAGAAGCGATGGCGATGGGCTTCACCCATGCTGCTTGCGGTCCGTTTGTCCGTTCTTCCTACCATGCCGATTTGCAGGCAAAAGGGATGGAAGTGAAGTAATTCTGGTAATGGATTGTTACCATTAAAGTGACAGACACGGCAAAAAACGGATGTCCTTGCGGCATCCGTTTTTTATTGCCCGGCAGAAAGCGGAATTAAACGTCTTTCTTTTCGACGCTCTGCGGGTTGGACTGACTTTCTGCCGTATTTGCCGCTGGCGGAGTCGTATCGTCACCCACCGCCTTTTTGAAACCCTTCAGCGCAGCACCCAAGTCCGCGCCCAAAGTACGCAGTTTGCTGGTACCGAACAGCAAGATGATCAACACCGCAATCACCAGAAGTTTGGTAATACTGATCCCTTCCATACTCACCTTCTTATTCATATAGCGCTGCGGATGCAGCGAGAAAACAAACCTTGCCTGAGGATATTTACCTACTTTCCCAGATTCAAAACAACAGCAACATGTAACAGAGTAAGATCCCACGCCAATATGCAACTTTAAATCGGCTGGTTACGCTTCAGACTATTCTGAGTTTTTAACCCGCATGATACGCTGTTCCCCTGCTCATCATGGAGTTGCCGGATGTATACGCCATCAGTGATTGATACCAGACGTTCCGGCCTTAGCTTCGCCAGACGCACTTATCTGCCACGTGTCGTCGGCCTGGGGATCGGTTTTATCTGCGTGTTCTCAGTATTCTATACGCAAAAAACCTCATACTGGGTCTGGGGCCTGCTGATTTTCCACGGTTTTATCTGGCCACACCTTGCCTATCAATGGGCGCGCCGTTCCGCCATGCCCTTCAAGGCTGAAATTCGCAACCTGCTGATCGATTCGTTTTTCGGCGGGTTGTGGGTAGCCATGATGGCATTCAATGCCTTACCGTCAGTCGTTATCCTGTCGATGATGAGCATGAATAACATGGCTTCTGCCGGCAAATCTCTGTTCTTTAAAGGGTTGGCGGTACAGGTACTCAGCGCCCTGGCAATCAGCGCTCTGCTGGGCTTCCCTTTCCAACCGCAAAGCACACCGCTGCAGATCTATCTGTGCCTGCCGATGATCTATTTCTACCCTATCCTATTGGGATTGGTGACCTACCGCACCGCCAAACGGCTGGCGGAAAAAAAACAGGAGTTGTTGCGCATCAGCATGCGCGACGGCCTGACCGGGCTGTACAACCGCCGCCATTGGGAACATTTGCTGCATCACCAATTTGACAGCTGCCGCCGCTATCAGCACAGCGCGACGCTGATCCTGATGGATATCGACCGCTTTAAAACCATTAACGACACCTTCGGCCATGCGCTGGGTGACGAGGCGCTGGCGGTACTGGCAGAGGAATTGCTAATCGGTTTGCGCGCCGTGGATATTGTCGGACGCTACGGTGGCGACGAATTTGGTGCCGTGTTGCCCAACACCAGTGCCGAACAGGCCAGCATAGCGCTGTTGCGCATTCAGGAACGGTTGAACGAGATTGTTTTCCGCGAAGCGCCGCAGCTACGGCTGAACATCAGCGCCGGCATTGCGGATTATCACGGCGACATGAGCGGCTATCTGGACTGGTTAAAAGCCGCCGACAACGCGCTGTACCGGGCGAAGAACAACGGTCGCAATCGCCTGGAGCTGGCGGTACCCGGCCACTGAGACCGGAGGAACAATTTCAGTTTCCAGCCACTTTTGATACTACAAAATAGGCAGCGCCGGGTGTAAGATCCCGTCTGCGCGGCAAACAGCGGCGTCGAACGACGGAGATGACATTCCTCCTTAACCGCCTTCACGGGCTGATGATGTCTACGTAACCTCTCGGAGAGGTGCGTAGCATTGCGCCTGAACCTTTCTGAGCTTGTCCCCCATTTAATGAAAGGCAGTTTCGACCATGTTGAGTTCTTTACTGGCAGTTTTTATTGGCGGCGGTATGGGTAGCGTTCTGCGCTGGGCCATAAGCATGAAGATGAATCCGCTTAACGCGCACATCCCGTTGGGGACGCTGGCAGTCAATCTGCTGGGCGGCTTTATTATCGGTTTGGCTATCGCCATCTTCAGCCGTTTGACGCACCTGGATCCCACCTGGAAGTTGCTGATCACCACCGGTTTTTGCGGTGGGTTAACCACCTTTTCCACCTTCTCTCTGGAGGTAGTGTATTTGCTGCAGGATGGGCGTTTCATGTGGGCGTTGGCCAATATGCTGCTTAATCTGGCGGGATCGCTGGTGATGACCCTGTTGGCATTTATGCTGGTGGTGTGGATTAACGGCCAATAATTTAATTTCGGCGTCTTAATGTTTCCTTAATCTGCCCTGAGCATAATCTCATCCAGTACCCCACTGGATGAGAACTCAGATGTTGAGCCTGCCAAAAACTGCCGCTGAAGTGGCCGCCACCCTGCTGTGCCTGCTGATTGTTGGTGCCTTCATCAGGGTTTATCTGTTCGCCTGAAGTCCGCCCCTGCAAAAACCATCTTTACCGTTGAGCTCTTGCCAATTGCCATTGTTGCATTACAATTGAGAATGAACGTTCGCACCCAGAAAGCGAACCGCATTTCACTTGGCAAAGGATCGGGACATGATATCCACCAGCGACAGCAGGCAGGCCAAAGCACAGGCCCGCCGCGATCAGATTGTCGACGCCGCAAAACTCTGTTTTCGTCAGCACGGTTTTCACGCCGCCAGCATGGCGGAAATCGCGCAGGGTTCCCAGCTTAGCGTCGGTCAGATCTACCGCTACTTCGACAATAAAGATGCGATCATCGAAGAGATCGTTAACCGCATCATCGCCAGTAAAATGCGGCGGCTGGAAGATCTTGGCGATCATATCAACCTGATCGCCGGTACCCTGGCGGCGCGCGCCCTGTTTCAACAGCCGGGTGAAAGCGAAACCGACCATATGCTGATGCTGGAGGTCACCGCCGAGGCCACACGTAACCCGATAGTGGCCAAAATGCTCAGCGATGCCGAAACGCGGTTATTCCACCATGTTTGCCAAAACCTGCGGCGGATCTATCCTCACTTCAGCGAGCAGGAAATCGCCGCCAGAGTAGAGTTTATCGCCGTATTAAGCGAAGGCACCGGTTACCGCATACTGACCACACAAAAAGCCGACGTCAGCCTGCTGAACGGCCTATACCAACAAGCTATCTCTCACCTGTTCAGGAAACCTTAATCCCTATGACCAGACAACTTGCCAGACAACGTCTGGTGTACGCGCTCGTGCTTGGCCTGCTAGCCTCACTGGGGCCGCTGTGCATCGACCTCTACCTGCCCGCCCTGCCGGAAATGGCCGGCGATCTGAACACCTCTACCGCTACGGCGCAGCTCAGCCTGACCGCCGGCCTGCTCGGTTTGGGCGTCGGCCAGCTGATTTTTGGCCCCTACAGCGACAAGCTCGGCCGTATGCGCCCGCTGTTACTGTCGCTGACGCTGCTGCTGGCCGCCTCGCTGTGGTGCGCCCTGGCCCCCAATATCGATCAGTTGCTGATTGCCCGTCTGTTGCAAGGGCTGGCCGGTGCCGGCGGTGCCGTCATTTCTCGCGCCATCGCCCGTGACCTTTATTCCGGGCACGAACTGACGCGTTTCTTTGCCCTGCTGATGTTGGTCAACGGCCTGGCACCGATCATTGCGCCGGTGTTGGGGGGCGCCTTGCTGCAGTTTATGGACTGGCGCGGGATTTTCGGCGTACTGGCGGCCATTGCCGTGCTGCTGTTCACGCTCGCCAGCCTGAAGTTAGATGAGTCATTGCCTGCCGAACGCCGCAGCCAGGGCGGTATTTTTGCCATGTTGCGGTCACTGGGCGGATTGCTGACCCAGCGTCAGTTTATGGGCCTGTGTCTGACGCAAGGTTTTGTGATGGCCGGGATGTTCGCCTATATCGGCGCCTCGCCTTTCGTGCTGCAGCAGATTTATGGCCTCAGCCCGCAGATGTTCAGCCTGTGCTTCGCCATCAACGGCGTCGGACTGATTATTTCCGCGCAGATCGCCAGCCGCCTGAGCATACATTTTGGTGAAAGGAAGGTTTTGAAAGGCGGATTGACCCTGGCAGCGGTTTCTTCGCTGCTGTTACTGTTGGCAGCCAGCCTGCACGCGCCGCTGGCACTGTTGATGGTGCCGCTATTCTTCTCGGTGGCCGTGATCGGTATTGTCGGCCCGACGGCATCATCATTGGCGATGCAAAGCCAGGGCGACAAGGCGGGCAGCGCCTCTGCGCTGATTGGCGTGAGCATGTTCGCACTCGGTGCCTGTAGCGTGCCCTTGACGGGGCTGGGTGGCACTTCCAGCGTATCAATGGCACTGACCATCGTCGGCTGTTACGCCGTCGCCATCACACTGTTTAAACTGCTGGTACGCAAAGCTCAGGCATAAAGCGACGGAAAAAAGGCAATAAAAAACCCGCTCAGTGAGCGGGTTTTAAGAATTTCGGCTGTAGCATTAGATAGCGATAACGTTAGCAGCAGATGGGCCTTTGGCACCTTGCGTGATTTCAAATTCTACGCGCTGGCCTTCAGCAAGAGTTTTGAAACCATTGCTAGCGATGGCAGAGAAGTGAACGAAAACGTCCTTGCTACCATCTTCCGGAGTAATGAAGCCGAAGCCTTTGGATTCATTAAACCACTTAACGCTACCTTTAATCTTAGACATCAAACTTACCTTTAACGTGAATGAAAGACACTAAACATGTGTCCAATACAGTACAGCAATTAGACGGGATTTTGTCCACAACCTGGATCACATAAAATCGATAAAGAGTGAAAAAATCCGTGTCCTTCGGTGTAAATCGCTTGCCCCCCTTGCCATTGTCTCTGCAGGTAGTCCAATCCTCTTCAAACTCCGGCGAACAACGGTCGAACGCCTGTTTCACCCGCCGTCAGCCTGCCTTGCCGGCGTGATGCAGACAAAATCGCTATGAAATATAACCAGATAGTCTTTTTGCTTCCGGCCGCCCTGCACTAGGGTTAGAGCTTACTAACCACTGTGAGCCAAGACTATGACCAGCCAACTGGCCGAAAAAATCGTCGCCTACCGCCGTGAACTGCATCAGAACCCTGAGCTGTCCAACCACGAATTTGCCACTACCGCCCGCCTGACCCGCTGGCTGGAAGAGGCCGGTATCCGTATTCTTCCGCTGGCGCTGAAGACCGGCGTGGTGGCTGAAATCGGCAGTGGCAAGGGGCCTGTCATTGCGCTGCGCGGGGATATTGACGCCCTGCCGATAGAAGAAATTTCCGGCGTGCCGTTCAGTTCGCAAAACAGCGGCGTGATGCACGCCTGCGGACATGATTTTCACACCTCGGTGATGCTGGGCGCGGCGCATTTGTTGAAAGCACGCGAAGCCACCCTGCCCGGCACGGTACGCATTTTCTTCCAGCCGGCGGAGGAAACCTTCAACGGCGCCCAGCACCTGATCGACGCCGGAGCCCTGGATAACGTGGCGGCGGTATTCGGTCTGCACAACGCGCCGGAGCTGCCGACCGGTACCTTTGCCACCCGCGCCGGAGCGTTTTACGCCAACGTCGATCGCTTCCAGATCCTGATCACCGGCAAGGGGGCACACGCCGCCAAACCGGAGCAAGGGGTGGACACCATCGTCACCGCCAGCCAGATTGTCAACGCGTTGCAAACTCTGCCCAGCCGCAGCTTCAGTTCGCTGGAGTCGTTGGTGGTGAGCGTCACGCGCATTGAGGGCGGTAACACCTGGAATGTTCTGCCACAGACCGTAGAGCTGGAGGGCACGGTCCGGACCCATAGCGATAAGGTTCGTCGCCAGGTACCGGATAAAATCCGCCAGGTGATTAACGGCGTCGCCGCATCCCTTGGCGCACAAGCGGAGCTACGCTGGCAGGCCGGCCCACCGGCGGTAGTCAATGACGCACGCTGGGCAGCCTTCAGTAAAACCGTCGCCGCCGAAGCCGGTTACCGGGTGGAAGAGGCTGAGCTACAGATGGGCGGGGAAGACTTTGCACTGTATCTGCACCACGTGCCGGGCGTCTTTGTCAGTATTGGCTCGGCAAGTGAATTTGGTCTGCATCACCCGCGCTTCAACCCGGATGAACAGGCGATTTTCCCGGCCTCGCAATATTTCGAACTGTTGGCTGAGCGCACGCTGCAGCAATTAGTCACCACACCGGAAAAAGCCACCAGCAAGGCATAGAGCTCCCCGGTTATTATTCGCGGCGCGGTGTA
The DNA here is from genome assembly GCF_024809935.1 of Serratia sp. BIGb0163. Classification (NCBI taxonomy): domain Bacteria; kingdom Pseudomonadati; phylum Pseudomonadota; class Gammaproteobacteria; order Enterobacterales; family Yersiniaceae; genus Serratia; species Serratia sp. BIGb0163. The sequence continues at coordinate 311,683 of NZ_JANUDZ010000004.1, read as the reverse complement.
TTCTGCGCTGCGAGTTATTATTTCCTCCTCGGTTATATTTGCCAATTTCAACATTAGAATATGCTGTTTTGTTGTTTTACATCCTGATGGTGCTCGTCAATAGTGGGGGCTCTAAAGATAGCGCCACACCGGCACTTAACAGGGTGAAAGCAATGAGCAACAGTGCGAAAGAACCACGACAATTGCGCCTTGGCGCCATTTTGCATGGCGCATCGGGAAATATGTCTGCCTGGCGACATCCGGACGCCACTGCCGATGCCAGTATTAACCTCGATTTTAATATTGCCACGGCAAAAAAAGCCGAACAGGGTAAATTGGATTTCGTGTTTGTGGCCGACGGCTTATATATCAATGAGAAATCCATTCCCCATTTTCTCAATCGTTTTGAACCCTTAACCCTGCTCGCCGCACTGTCCGCCGCCACCGATAAAATCGGGCTGGTGGGCACCTTATCCACCTCGTACAGCGATCCCTTTACCGTTGCGCGCCAGTTCGCCAGTCTCGATCACCTCAGCAAAGGCCGGGCCGGCTGGAACGTGGTGACCTCGCCACTGGAAGGGTCGGCAAAAAATTTCTCCCGCACCGAACATCCGGAGCACAGCCTGCGCTACCGCATTGCCAGCGAATACCTCGACGTCACCAAAGGACTGTGGGACTCGTGGGAAAGCGACGCTTTTGTGCGGAACAAGAACAGCGGTGAATTTTTCAGCGCCGGTAAACTGCATACCCTGAATCACCAGGGCGAGTTCTTCTCGGTGCAGGGGCCGCTGAATATTGGTCGCACGCCACAAGGGCGGCCCATTCTGTTCCAGGCCGGCGCCTCGGAGGACGGCAAGCAATTGGCAGCCAAACACGCCGACGCCATTTTCACCCACCATGAGAGCCAGCAACAGGCACAGGCTTTTTATCAGGACGTTAAAAAACAGTTGGTTGAGCAAGGCCGTGAACCGGATGACCTGCGGATTTTTCAGGGCGTCAGCGTGATTGTCGGTGACGACAATGAAGACGTGGAGCGTCAGTATTGGGAAACCGCCCGCCTGGTCAGTATCGAAAACGCACTCAACTACCTTGGCCGCTATTTCGAGCACTATGATTTCGCCCGTCATCCGCTCGATGAACCCTTCCCGGACGTCGGTGAACTGGGTCAAAACAGCTTCCGCAGCACCACCGACGCCATCAAGCGCAATGCCCGCGAACGCAATCTGACGCTACGGGAAGTCGCGCTGGAAGCCGCCTCACCTCGCCCGGTATTTGGCGGCACGCCGGAAGCGGTGGCGGACGGCCTGCAAAACTGGTTCGACACCCAGGCGGCGGACGGTTTCATCATCAGCGGCGGCACGCCAAATTCATTCGGCCACTTTGTCGATCGCGTGGTGCCGATCTTGCAGCAGCGCGGCCTGTTCCGCAGCGATTACAGCGGTGACACGCTGCGTGACCACCTGGGCCTCAAGCTGCCTGCCAATCAATTCACTCAATAACAACAATAATTTCTCAGGGATATCCGCTATGCGAACAACCTTTAGCGTCCTGCCCAGCCAACGTAACGATCTGGGCGATTAGGAGCATACAGATGGCAAACGACGTTTTTATCCAAACGCTGCCAAGCGATCCGTTGGTCCAGCCGGTGATCGCAGGGCTATTCGGTGAATATCGCCAACGCTACGGCGACTATTTTGGTGACCAGGAACAGGAAGCGCTGGATTTGTACGCCCCGCCGCAAGGCGCCTTTATCGTGCTGTTACGCGCCGGGGAGCCGATCGCCATGGGGGCCTTCAAACGCTACGATCCGCAAACTGCCGAGCTGAAACGCATCTGGACACGAACCGATTTACGCCGCCAGGGCCTGGCACAACGGGTATTGCAGCAACTGGAAACGCTGGCGCAGCAACAGGGTTATCGTCAGCTCTACCTGACCACCGGCTTTCGCCAGCCAGAGGCGGTGGGCTTGTATTTGAGCAACGGCTACCAGCCGCAGTTCGATACCAGCGTCGATACTGAAGTCTACAGCCGCCCCCCTTACGATGGCCGGCTGCCATTTCGCAAAAGCCTGATAACAGCGGACGCATTCTGTTGCGCACCGGAAAGGAAGATTGCCTAGGGGATGTTCCCCCTTCTCACCCTTTTATCTGTTTCAGGAGAGTAGTGATGTCCAAACAAGAAGTCTTAAAAGTGGTTCCCGCACGTTACCCACTGCGGCTGGCAGGTGCGTTGTTCTCGGTGTTTATTCTGGCGGCGATCCTCCAGTCTGTGGCAACCAACGAACGCTGGGAATGGGGGGTATTCGCCGAATGGTTCTTTGCCCCGGCGGTGCTGTCGGGTCTGGGAAAAACGCTGCTGCTGACGCTGCTCGGCACGCTGTTCAGTATCATCTTCGGTACGCTGCTGGCCCTGGCGCGGTTATCGCGCTCCTACCTGTTGGCTTCGCTGGCGTGGGGTTATATCTGGCTGTTCCGCTCGCTGCCGCTGATCCTGGTGCTGATCGTTCTGTATAACTTCTCTTATCTGTACGACTCCATCTCACTGGGCATCCCCTTTACCTCGCTGGTGTTCGCCAGCTATCCGACCATCGATATCCTCAGCCAGTTCTCGGTGGCGGTGCTGGGGCTGACGCTGGTGCAGTCGGCCTATACCGCAGAAATCATCCGCGGCGGCATTATCGGGGTCGAGTACGGCCAGCATGAAGCGGCTGCGGCACTGGGGCTGCCGGGCTATCGCCGCACTTTCCGCATTATTTTGCCCCAGGCGCTGCGCTCGATCATTCCGACCGGCTTCAATGAAATTATCAGCCTGGCGAAGGGCACTTCGATTGTCTACGTGCTGGCGCTGCCGGAGCTGTTTTATACCATTCAGGTGATCTACAACCGCACCCAGCAAGTGATACCGCTGTTGATGGTCGCCACCGTCTGGTACCTGTTCATCACCACCGCACTGTCGGTCATTCAGTATTACATCGAGCGCTATTTCGCCCGTGGCGCAGTGCGCGAACTGCCGCCAACGCCATGGCAGAAACTGGCCGGCTGGTTAAAACGTTAGGAGGATCCCATGTCCGAAGCCATTGATTACTATGCCCTGCGCGAAGCGGCGGTACACAGCATCGTGCCAGTACCGGCGCGCGGCCTGATTGAAATCAGCAACGTCAGCAAATTTTTCGGTAAGCACAAGGCGCTGGACGATGTCAGCCTGACGCTGCAACCGGGCACCGTCACGGTGATCCTCGGCCCTTCCGGTTCCGGCAAGTCCACCCTGTTGCGGGCCATTAACCACCTGGAGCGTGTCGATGAAGGCTTTATCCGCATCGACGGCGACTATGTCGGCTACCGGCGCAAAGGTGACAAGCTGTATGAGCTAAAAGAGAACGCTATTCTCAAGCAGCGTATCAACGTCGGTTATGTGTTCCAGAACTTCAACCTGTTCCCTCACCTGACGGTACTGGAGAACATTATTGAAGCCCCGATAGTGCATAAAATTTACTCGCGGGCCGAGGCCAAAGAGGTGGCTTATCAACTGCTCGATACCGTCGGCCTGCGCCACAAGGCTGATGCTTATCCGCGCCATCTGTCCGGCGGGCAACAGCAGCGCATCGCCATTGCCCGCGCGCTGGCGCTGAACCCGAAGGTGATTTTGTTTGATGAGCCGACCTCGGCGCTCGATCCAGAGCTGGTCGGTGAAGTATTGGACGTCATCAAGGGGCTGGCAGATCTTGGCGTAACGCTGGTGGTGGTCACCCATGAAATTGGCTTTGCCCGTGAGGCAGCCGATCAGATTGTCTTTATGGTCGATGGGCAAATCGTCGAACAGGGCGATGCTCGCCGGGTACTGAACCACCCGCAACACCCCCGCACCATCAACTTCCTCAATAAAGTGCTGTGATCAGCGGGGCGTCAGCGGCGCCCCGCTCTGTTAGAGCAACGCGAAACGGCGTTTTTCAGCGGTAAAATCCAGCGGTTTGATGCCTCGCTGATTACGATCCTGTTCGGTCAGTAGCTCGGGAGGAATAAACCAGGTCACTTCAAACAGTAACCCATCCGGATCGTGCCCATAGATGCTTTTGTGCACGCCATGATCTTCTTCCAGCCCAAGAATGCCGCGCTGCGCCAACTGGTCGCGAATGCGCTCAAGTTCGTCCAGGCTGTCGACCTCCCAAGCCAAATGGTACAACCCGGCCGGCGGCTCGTTTTCCGCCGGTGGCTCACCGTTGGCGCGAAACACTCCGGCCCGCTGTTGCCCCAGGTTCTTGCTGAACAGCGCCAGATCGTGATCGTTATCCGAATCGGCCGCCTGGGTAAACACCGCTTTCTCGGGGCTGCCTGAGGGCTTGAGCTTAAATCCCAGCACCTGATGATAAAAATCCGCGCTCTGCTGTACATCGCTGACATACAGCACCGCATGGTTTAGCCGTTTAATACCCATCGGTTGTCCCTTTCAGAAATGAATAAAGTCAGAAAGAAAATAGCATGTGGCGACAACCCCGCTAAATGCCGTAATCGCATTATCAAATGCCGGGCACGCAATCTGTCACTGCAAGGCATTCCGCGCTATCATATGCACTGTATTGAGCGACTTTATGAGAATGATGATGAACGGCAAGATAACGACTTTTTTTGAAGACAAAGGCTTCGGCTTTATTACCGATGAGAACGGGGAAAATCGTTATTTTCACGTGATTAAAGTGCAGAACCCGGAGCTGATTAAGAAAAACGCGGCGGTGACTTTCGAACCGACCAACAACACTAAAGGCCCATCGGCGTTTGCGGTCAAGGTGCTGGCGTCGAGCAAGTACATCATCATCGCCAACGAAAGAATCAAGATCACCAGCATCAAATCCTTCAACACCTTCACCAAAGAAGTGCCGGTGAAAGCGGACGTGGATAAAGAAAATACCGTGCTGTCGGTCGGCCTGTTGATGAATCGCATTCGCCCGCAGTCCGAAGAAGCGCCGCAAACCATGCAGACGCTGCGCATGCTGACCATCACCACCTTTCAGAACGACACCCATACCTTCTCAGAACATGAGATCGACATGGATGAAACCCTGAAAGTGCTGAAAAGCCTGTAATCACAACCACCGCCAGCCGCATATACCCGATGAATTTCGAGTTGGCCGCTCTGGCGCGTCCATGCGCTCGCGGCATTTGTACATCCCTGTACAGCACAGCTAGGCGACCAGCTAGCTCATCCCCAGGCGCTTACTTCAGTAAGTAACTGGGGGGAGATAGTGCAGGTAACAACGCTGCAGCTTGAAAGGCGACGGGTATAAAACATTCTAAGCAATTTGATACCACCTGTGTTAGCGTGGGTTTTCACCTGACACAGGCCATTTTATTATGTCTGATACCAGCAGTGTTAAAGGCTTTATCAACCGCTCCACCAAAATCGCCTGCCCCAAATGCGCCTACGTCACCACTCAAAAATGCTCGATGCTGCGGCAAAATGTCATGCTGATCTGCCCAAACTGCGGTACCGAGTTTGAACCCAAGCAGAACTGATACCCTTATTTAAACATGATGTGGCCAACGCTGTTGCCACTTACCGCGTTAAACGACTCCACCCGGTTGCGCCCCTGCGACTTGGCGCGATAAAGCGCGATATCCGCCATATTCATTAACTGTTCCAGCGATTTAACTTCGTTCATCCCCAGACTGGCGACGCCAACGCTGATGGTGATGTTCAACGGCACCTTGCCAGTGGGGAGCAAATCGGCTTTTTGTACCAATTGCCGCAAATGCTCTGCCAGTGCCACCCCCTGCGCCGCCAGCGCCCGCGGCAGCATAATGGCAAACTCTTCCCCACCCAAACGGCCAAACAGCTGATCGTGACGCAACTCGCGCCGCACAATATGGGCGAATGAAGCCAGTACCTGATCGCCCACCAGATGCCCATGGGTATCATTAATCTGTTTAAAATGATCGATATCGATCAGCAGCAGCGACACCGCCTCCTTCGATTTATGCTTGTGCTCCAGCAGTTCGCCAGCCTTACGCGTTAGTGCATTACGCGCCAGTACACCGGTCAGAAAATCGTGATTGGCGCTGTGCTCCAGCCGCCGCAGCAGCTTACGGTTAACGGCAATTGAACTGGCAAGGATCAGTGGCCCCATCACCAGCATGGCGATCCCCAAACGGGCTGACATCAGCGTGTCGAGGAAGGCAATGTGGTTGTTGGGGGTTTCATACAGCATCAGATTGGCGGAGATACTGCTGATCTCGGTCATCCCGGTCAGCAGCGTCAACAAGGTTACCGTGAACAGTTGGTAGCGCACCGCGCACCACAGCAGCGCCGGAATGGGGAAGGCAATCGCCCCCGGACCGCCGATATACACACTGAACACCAGTGAAAACAGCAACGCCAGCAGTGGCATACCGGCACGCAGTTGCCAGTTGATCTGCATACGCAACAGCTGTTTGAGACGCGGTGCCGCCAGCAGCACCGGCAACAACAGCAGATTGGTCGAGAACTGCTCGCTGAACCAGGCTAACCAGGCGATAACGGCCGTGTTGTTGTACAGGCTGTCATTACGCAGTATCGATAAGGTCGACGCCACCGCCGCGCTACTCAGGCTGGCGGTAAACATATAAAGGATAGTCTGGGGTTTACCCATCCGGCGCTGCGACTTTGGCAGCAGCGACATCACGCCGTAACCGGTAGCAATCAGCGACATATTGCAGGCGTTCAACCACATCGCCAGCGACAGACTCTCACCGTTGGCCAAATCTGCGGCGATCATCCCAATATAGATAGCCAGCCAACCGGTCGGACTGGCATAGGCGGGTTTGCGTAATAGCAGACCGAGTAAAATCGCATTCACCGGCCAAAACAGAGAAAGCGATCCTATTGGGCGGGTAAAAATACCCAGCAGGGAAAGCAAAAATGCCAGCAGAAAAAGCGTAATCAGCTGGATAGCCACAGGCAAGCCATGTTTGTCGCTTATTCTGGCGTTCATCGCCTTACCCATATATTTATAATAACCAGAGCAATTCTATGCATATTCCCTCGCCCGGCATAATGAAAATGACATAAAAACCAGAGGCAGACTTAAAAAATACAGGCAGATCAATCACAAAGATACATTCACTTTTATTTAACGGAATGTTCTTAACTCAAGTCGTCAACGAGATGCTTCATGATGAAACGAATTTTCATCTTTGCGAAAATAATATTCAAGGATATCTAACAGCATAGCGTAAAGCAGCACTCATCAGCACCACGCAAAGGCCATAATTATATAAAGGGTATTTTACTTGCTGCCCAAAACTGGTCTGCCGGCTATTATTTCCTGGTAAGTCATGTTCGACAGCAATTAGAGGCAACAAAAAACCCGGTCTAGGAACCGGGAATGTTTGTACGAAATGCAGTGTTAGCCCAAGCAGGCTAATAACATTCCACACTTTACGCTGCAATTGTGTAGAAAAAATGAGCGAATGGGGAATGGCTATTAAGCCAGTTTGGCAGCAAAGCCCGCCACGCGCTGGCCGTAAAGGCTGGCGGTTTCCAAATCACCCGACAGCATTTCATCCACACCGGCATCGGCGGGTGTCTGCACCAATAATCCTACCGAACCGCCCAGGTTGTTTATATCGGTACGCTGCGCCGACTTGGTATTCGCGGGCATCAGCCCCAGGCTGACCCACAGGCCGCCATGCTGCGAGGCCAGAGTTTGCAGAGCGATCAGCGTAACCTGCTTGTCACCGTTCAGGCTGGCGCTGTTGGTGAACCCACCGAAAACCTTGTCCTGCCATTTACGGCCAAACCAGGCTTTAGAACTGGCATCGGCAAACTTTTTGAACTGCCAGGACGGGCCACCCATATAGGTCGGCGAACCAAAAATAATAGCATCCGCCTCATCGAGTTTCTGCCAGGCTTCATCGCTGATATTGCCTTCCTGATCGATAGCGATCAGTTCCGCTGCCGCGCCTTCGGCAACAACCTTTGCCAAACGCTCGGTGTGGCCGTAGCCGGAATGAAAAATAACCACTGTCTTCGCCATTAGGAACTCCCAGATCGTTGCAGTAGAGTGCCGACGGCACCCGAGGATATTCTTATCCAATCTAATCAACTGACCCTGGGGTGAATACCAAATTTATCTGACAGAGTTATTCAAAAAAACCGGGCAGCACTCATGCGCCAATGGCCTGTGGGCCCTGCTGCCGGGCGAAATCAATAAACGCACGCAGCGGACGCGGCATTTGCCGGTTGGCGGGGTAATAAAGATAGAAACCGGGAAACGGTGGCGTCCAGGCCGCCAGCAACGGCAGCAATCGGCCGTCGTTCAATGCCTCTGCCACCTGACTCTCAAACAAATAGGCAATCCCCAATCCATCCGCAGCGGCACGCACCTGCGGTTCATCCACAATCAACGGCCCCTCCACCGCGATTTCCAGCTTTTCGCCACCGCGCTCGAATTCCCAACGATAAATACTGCCATTGGTTGGCCAGCGAGTATTCAGGCAGCGGTGCTGACGTAGCGCATCGGGGGTTTGCGGCGTGCCATAACGCGCCAAATAGGCTGGCGAGGCTACCACGCACATTCGTTGCTCGCCCCCCAGCGCGACGGCCACCATATCCTTCTCCAGTCGCTCATGCAGCCGCACACCCGCGTCAAAACCCGCGGCTACCATATCCACCAGCCGATCCTCCACGCTCAGATCCACAACAATATCGGGATAATGCGCATTGAACGGAGCTAACAGCGGAGCCAAATAATGGATCGCCGCCAGGCCGGATGCATTAAGCCGTAGGGTGCCCGCCGGCTGCAAACGCAGCGCGGCGGTCTGCGTCACGGCGGCTTCAATCTCGGCCATTGCCGGTGACAAACGCGCCAACAGCAATTCCCCCGCTTGGGTCAGCGCGACACTTCGCGTGGTGCGATTCAGCAGACGTACCCAGCCGGGTTTCCAGATTGCGCTGCGTCTGACTAAGCGCTGAGGCGGAGATACCCAATTGCGCTGCGGCACGGGTAAAGCTGCCATGCTCAACAATGACGGCAAAAGCGCGTAATTCCGCGAAATCACTTCCTCTCATTATGCCCCCTGCACTTAATAATTCATGAAGATTATAGCGTATTCATTACACTCCCGGTGGGGCCTATGCTTGAACAAAACCACAGAGGAAATACCCCATGCTGACATCACTGGCCCTGAACCATTACCGCCTGCTTGGCCGCTCTGGCCTGCGCGTTTCGCCGCTGGCGCTCGGCACCATGACCTTTGGCACCGATTGGGGCTGGGGCGCAGAACAAGCGGAAGCTCGTCGGCTGTTTGACGTTTATGTAGAACGTGGCGGCAATTTTATTGATACCGCCAACCGCTATACCGAAGGCAGTTCCGAACGATTTATTGGAGAATTCGCCACCGGACGCCGCGACCGTCTGGTGATCGCCACCAAATACACGCTACCCATGCAGCCCGATAATCCAAACTCTGGCGGCAACCACCGTAAAAGCATGGTGCGTTCGGTGGAAGAAAGCCTGCGACGCCTGAACACCGATTATATCGACCTGCTGTATCTGCACGCCTGGGACGCCACCACCCCGACGGAAGAGATCATGCGCGCCATGGACGATCTGGTGCGTGCCGGCAAAGTGTTATATCTGGCCGTTTCGGATCTGCCCGCCTGGCAGGCCGCCAGAATGCAGACACTGGCAGATTTACGCGGTTGGTCACCGTTGATTGGCCTGCAGATTGAATACAGCCTGCTGGAACGTACCGTGGAGCGAGAACTGATACCGATGGCGCAAGAGCTGGGCCTTGGCGTCATTCCATGGTCACCGCTTTCCGGTGGCATATTGAGCGGAAAATACAGTCGGCAGGATTTGCAGGTGCAGGAGGAAGAGAACGGTACCCGACGTGCCATGGTTCGCGACAAGGGTATGCTGACCGAGCGCAATATTACCATTGCCGAAACGGTATTGACACTGGCCAGGGAGACGGATTTTAGCCCTTCTCAGGTAGCCCTGGCCTGGACGCTGCGTAACCCGGCAGTGACGGCCCCGATCATCGGTGCACGCACGTTGGCACAACTGGAAGATAACCTGGGAGCGCTGGAGGTCAGGCTGACAGAAGAGCAGTGGCGGCGTCTGGATACGGCAAGCGCCATTGAACTGGGTTTCCCCCATGATTTTCTGGCGCTACAAGTTACGCGCGACATTATGTTTGGCGGTTTGACGATTGAGCGCAGATAAAAAAAATCCCGCACGAGGCGGGATAAACTTAACAGGGATGGGGTAATACACTACAGGGAATGGATAACACACAACATCATCGGGTAGGACTACACTACCAATCTCAATGTATAGAACTGTCATCCCTGAGTAAGTTTGCTCCGGCAGATGTAACGCCGGATGGAAATGTGACATTTTACCGCGTACTTCCTTACTCCAGGCCACCATAATCCCCGCGCCGCGCTCACAAAAATGATTAATAAACAATCAATAAAGGGCTATTACCGGTGCCGAATGGTAGAATGAGGTTCCCTACATCTATCCGGTGAAAGATATGTCTATCTTTGATGCCCTTAAGATGTTCAGCAGCACAACGGTTAAAGTGAAGTGTCCAGAATGCGCTCACATGTTTGAACAAAATAGCCGCAAAGTGCGTAAAAACATCACCCTGATTTGCCCTAAATGCGGCCACTATTTCCTTCCTGACGAAAAGTAGTGCCTGCAACGCCTCACCGCCTTTAGTGCGAAAGCTGAGTGGTATAGTTGGCGGCAACCCAGCGATAGCCGTTGCCCTCGGCGTTCACGTGCCCCAGCCCGGGGAGTGAGATATGGGCTGCGGCCCCCCAATCACCCTCGCGCGCCACCTGTGCCAGAATACGCTCTCGGGTTTGAACTGCCTGCTGCTGGTTCACATCAAAATGGATCGTCAACTCAGGGGCCGGCATTTTGTACATCACCAGTGCCATGGTCGCAGCGATGATCAACATCCCCATCAGCGCATACATGCGCGCTTCCTGACTGTAGCGCACCGCCATCGGCATCAGGCTACCGCCACTTTCATTGTCCAGCCAACGGGTTAGTTTGATTACCAGCGCCACCGTAACGACGCCAAACAGCATGCTGAGGGATCGCACCGCCAGAATGCTGTCGCCATGCTGGCAAAACGGATGTCATTGCGCCGACGTCCAGCATCACCTATAAGCGAGTATCAGAGCTTGGCAGGGCATCTCTAGCAACTATCCGCTTGTAGCTTCCTGTAGTGATTGATATTTGTACTCTGTGAGCATGCCGTATCAAGGTCATTAAATGTGTATTTCTCTTGATTTCACAGGGCAATTTTTTTATGTTATCGGACATGGCGACAATGATAAACTCTACTGGTTTTAAAGGTTATTCCGGGCTCATGAATGAGCTTGGCGTTGATCCATTGCCATTGTTACGTAAACACGGACTGCCTGTAGATTTAGGAGAGGTGGATGATGCTGTTGTACCGATAATACCGGTAATGCAGCTAATGGAAGAAAGTGCCTTGGTAACGCAGCATCTCGATTTTGGTCTAACATTGGCGGCGCGACAAGGGATTGATATTATAGGGCCTCTTGCTATGGCCATCCAACATTCGAAAAATGTGCGTGAAGCGATGGACACAGCCTCGCGGTTTCTGTATGTACACAGCCCCGCAGTACAGCTTTCGATTATTGATCCCAGTCCCTTAATTCCAGGCGCTGTTGAAATTCGCCTCGAGCAAGCAGTACCTAATGCCCCTTTGTTTCGGCAGACTATCGAGCACTGTTTAAGCCGCCTTCATTATTTGCTAAAATCTTTTGCAAAAGATAATTATCACTTGCTAGCAATAACATTTCCTTACGGAGATGTTTCTAATTTTAGTGACTACCGACGATTTTTCGGACCCGCTCAAGTTTGTTTGGAACACGAATTTAGCGGATTACACCTATCGCCGAAAACGCTGAACAGCAAACTAGATAATGTTAGTTCATTGCTAAAAAACATCGCTCTGGACTACCTGCAGAGGCATTATGGAAATCCTGAATTATCAATGACCAGTCGTGTACGTCGCGCATTGCACTGCACTATAGGGGCAATGGGAGGAAGTAAATCATCAATTGCTGAATTATTGTTTTTACACCCTCGTACGATGCAGCGCAAATTGGCTGAAGAATCAGCGACGTTTGAAGGGATCCGTGATGGAGTACGACAGGAAATCGCATTACGCTTCCTCACACAAACACGTATCCCGTTGGCGCAATTGGCGGCCATTCTGGGTTTTTCCGATCAATCTGTTCTTACTACTTCGTCTCGGCGATGGTTCGGCATGTCCCCCTCAAAAGTCCGTGCTGCGAAGTCATCACTTCGACTGTAAGCACAGTCATAGCGTTCTCTTCGGAGAAGTGAACTTTATTCTTATCAACGACAGCCGTAAATAACCTGATCCCCTTTACCATCTATCTTTTTTATTCATTAATATATATGAAATAATGTTTCAAAAAACATTTTTATTAATCTTTTTTGCATATTCTAGCGGAGGAGAACACACCCGTTTATATACATCAGCGTTGCCATATACTCGGCCTGCACGTAAACCAAAAACCTTGATTGTCATTAGATTACCACTATCGCACAATCTACGTTCCGCCCAGTGTACTTTAATCCCATTTTTGAATGCAGCGGAACGAAGTATATCAGGTTGAACAAACTCAAAATAGAGTTCATCTGCAGCCTCGTAACTATAATAAGGGAATAGTCCTCCGCCCAAAACCCCCTCAAAATTCGCCTCATGAAAACGTCCAGTGACATTTGACCACCGAGAAGTAATAACCAACCAATCTTCGCTATCCAGAGAAACTTCGTAAGTTCCATCACGAGGAGAGATCCCGAACTCATAATTCGAAAGCTCGGGTTGCAATCTCCAAATGCCCGAGAAGGGAAAATCTTCTGGAGCGGATACTCTGTGTTCATTGGTAAGAGCTTGCATCATTATTTTTTTATTTCGCAAAAACCGTCTTTGCACATTTCGTCATCCTCCGATGCAGGCTCTGGTCCTGTATCTATGCCAGTTTGCATAGCCAGCAAATCTGCTTGTTCGCGTAAAACATTAATAAATACCTCGACATCACGCGCCCCTGATATGCTAGCCTGATCGTTGAACACAAAGTATGGTACGCCACGAATCCCCCGGTTGCGTGCGTCCAATTCGTCGGTGCGAACCTCATCGGCGAAACGGTCGCTGCTCAAAACCCCATCAATCTCTTGAGGAGGCAAACCTGTCTCGATTGCTAGGGCACGAAGAATCTGCGGGTCCCCAATATCTTTTCCTTCCGTGAAATAGGCTCGAAGAAAACGCTCTTTTACCTCATTTTCAAGAAGCCCGTAATGTTTGGCTAAATGAATGAGGCGGTGTGCATCAAATGTGTTGCCTGGTTTCGCTATACGCCACTGGAAATCTAACCCTACACGGCGAGCTTCCTGCTCTTCATGGTTCAAAATCTCCAGAGCACGATCCGGGCTGATTCGGTAAAGCTGACTCATTAATTCTTGCAATGGAACCCCATAGTACCTAGGAGAATCTGGATTTAGCTCGAAACTGTGCCACTCGATTTGCGCCTCAATGCCGGTTTGCTCCAGAGCGGCTTCCAGTTTGCGTTTTCCGATATAGCAAAATGGACAAATAACATCTGACCAAATATCAATCTTCATCTTGGTATCTCCTTGCAGCAACGACTGCATCTATTAATTGATTACAGCAATAAATATGAGTAAACGGGCTAAGCCTCTATATTTTTTCCGCGTAAAAGCACTTTACCTGGGCCATGTTTAGTACCAATCGCTTGCTCAATATCATCTAGATCATAGATGGCAGCTACTGGCAGGCTAAACCCATCCCGTAAAGCCATTGTCATAATCTCCGATATCATTCGTAATTTATATTCGTTGTTCAAGGCAGCGAATTTCCTCAGCCCCCAGAAACCGCGAACTGTAGCCTGCTTGAAAATGACATCCTGAAAATCAATGCGCAGGGGGTGGTTGCTCAATGCACCGAAGACGACCACCGTGGCGTTATCATTCATGACACTCAGCATCTCTCCGGTGAGTTCCCCTGCAACTGAGTCCAGACCATAAAGTAGTGCCTCGCCGTTCAACGCAGTTTTTATGCGTTGCTGCCAACCGTCCTTTTCTGTGTTTTCTACCAAATCCACACCAAGAGCTCTAAGTTCTTTAACCTGAGAGTCCCGATTGACCAGGCCAATAACACGTATCTGACGGGAGGCTGCCAACAGTGCCAAGTTTTTACCTACGGCGCCTGCCGCTGCACTCAGCACCATCCATTGACCGCTTTTTACTCCTAAATCGTCCAGTACTACAGTTGCACTTGCTGGCATAACCAGCAGTTGGGCAGCCAATTCATCACTGATGCCATCAGGAATAGGCAGTAGTTGATCCGCAGGCGCCACAAAAGCATCAGCCCAAGTACCAAATGCCCCCGATGCAGCAACTCTCTGGCCAATTTGCAGATCCTTCACTCCTTCCCCAACCTCAAGGACACGGCCGAGAGCTTCGGTACCTGCCCTGGCAGGTAGCGTTGGCTTGGTGCCGTAGGTACCAGATATTTGCATCAGATCATGATTGTGGATAGGTGAGAGAACCATTTGTAACAACACCTCACCAGCTTTCAGTGTTGGACGAGAGGTCTCTTGAATACTCATAACCTGTTCTGGCTGACCCAGAGATTCGTGTACAGCAATACGCATAATTTCGACTCCTTTGTGCTTAATTGATTGCGAAAATCATACGTTTCAACTCAACTTGCTTCTTGATTTAATGAGACATTATTTTTATCTTACGAGACACTTCATCGCGGATTCAGGAATAGTACGAGAGGAGAAAGCCAGCTATCGAAAAAGAAGCGTAAATCAAATAACCAAAAATAATCGGACACTTTTTGAAAATAGCCAACAGGCCGCATTCAAGGATAAATTGGCACCATATAATGTTTAACTCAAGTCAGTGCATATTGCATATAAAAAAATCAACTCGAATGGCACAGCCACAGATAAGGGAAACCAATCCTTAAAGATAGTACGATGTCGGAAGGCCGATAAAAAGAAAAGTATATTTTATACTATGCAGATGTTTACTAGCCTGTAAACTTGACATTATCTAATTTTCATTAATTAAAACATCAGAAGCATGCCATATGTAAGATGTACGATTAAGCAAAAAAGCCCAACCGTTTGAATAAAAAACAGTCGGGCTACGTCAATACCGCTGCTGGACTTAACTCAAGGTTGGATAGTCGGTATAGCCTTTTGCCCCCCCACCGTAGAGGTGTTCAGCGTCAATTTCAGATAAAGAGGAACCGCTTTTAAATCTTTCTACTAAATCTGGGTTACTGATGAAAAACCGACCAAAGGAAATCAAATCAGACTTATTTTCTGCAAGAGATATATTTGCCAAATTCAGATCATACCCGTTATTTGCAATGTAAGTGTTTTTGAAGTTTTGACGCAGGGTGTCAAAATCAAACGGTACATCATCACGTGCCCCGCCAGTTGCGCCTTCTACAACATGAAGATAAACGGCGCCTAACTTACTGAGTTCAGTAGCGATATAATTAAACTGAGCCTGAGGCTCACGGCTAACAACATCATTAATAGGCGAGACGGGAGAAATACGAACCCCAGTACGATCAGCACCAACCTCTTCAATCACGGCCTTCGTCACCTCTAGCAACAAACGGGCACGGTTTTCAATTGAACCACCATAAGCATCAACACGGTTATTGGCATTATCGCGAACAAATTGATCAAGTAAATAACCATTAGCACCGTGAACCTCAACACCGTCAAATCCAGCAACGATCGCATTTGCAGCGGCTTGCCGGAAATCATCCACGATACCGGGTATTTCATCAATACTCAGAGCTCGCGGAATTGAAGTTTGCACTAAACTGTTATTTATAAACACCTTCGCATTTGCCTGAATTTCAGAAGGTGCTACCGGCGCCGCACCATTTTTTTGAAGCTCTACATGTGAGATTCGGCCAACATGCCAAATCTGCAGAAAAATAACACCTCCCTTGGCATGTACCGCATCAGTGACTTTTCGCCAACCCTCAATTTGATCCTGTGTATATATTCCTGGCGTATCTTGATACCCTTGCCCCTGTTGAGAAATCTGAGTGGCTTCCGCTATTAAAAGGCCGGCAGATGCACGCTGACTATAATAAGTTGCCGCAAATTCGCCAGGGACAAAACCTTTACCAGCCCGACTGCGGGTAAGAGGTGCAAGGACAATCCTGTTGGAAAGGGTGATCTGACCAAGCTTATATGGACTAAATAGTTTTTTATTTGTCATGACTGACCTCTATGAATTTATATTTCCGACTATATAAAATAAAAATAACGCCTTAATTTAACAGGTGTAATGTGAACTTAGAGTAATGCAAAAAAAAATATTACTCATTGCCTTAGCAAGCTCCGCATATTTCAATAAATACGCATAAAGTAAATTTTATTTCAGTTTAACTATTCAACTTTATGTAGAACAAAGAAGTATGTGAACATATCGTTCCGCGCATCCATAGCGCCCAAAATCGTCTCTGCATCAACTCGACGAAAGTGGTCGATTATAGGAAGTTGATCGTAAATCATCGCTGCGGAAGTTTTACCACGGTAGTTAACCAACCGCAGCCTGGCTGTTGGTTGGTCTGTTTCTATTTCTTGTTGGCGATCTGCCGCTTTTTGCTGTGAACCACCACCTGAACGCAGTTTGATCGGATCAGCAGCAAAAACGCCTCCGTCATGAGTATAGAAAAGCAATGGATCAACCGTTTCAACATCTGTGAAACGCTTTCCAAACCAACCGGTGGCTGTTAGGCTTCCATCGGCAGGATGCCCAGAAATTAACTCACTGCCCTTCCAATTCCCGAATATCTCTTCCGGCTGGACAATTGAAAGGCTGTCAAATATCTGGAATGCCTGTTCTTGCGTAACCTTACCGGTATTGATCGCCTCTTGAAAATTCATGGCAGGCTCCTTATTTTCATTAAAAATAAAACATCAAGATGGTATTAATACTGGCTTAACGACCACGCCATTTTTCATATCATCAATGGCAATATTTATATCTTCTAACGGGTAAGTTTTGAGCAGTTTATCAAAGGGAAATTGCCCCGAGCGATAGAACTCAATCAATTTAGGAATAAATTCCTGAGGATCGACATCTCCTTCTATAATCCCTTTGACGGTACGACCACCCAGTAAATCTAATAATTTTATTGATGCCGTAGCTTCAGTGCTGCTCATGCCAAGTAAACCACACACGCCGGTAGGACGCAGGGATTCTACGGCTTGTTCAAGGAGTTTCGGAACGCCAACACATTCAAGAGAAAATGCGACTCCCCCCTCGGAGATACGTTTTATTTCGCTAACCGCATCACTTGTTGCACCATTTATAATATGAGTTGCTCCAAGTTGTTTTGCTAGTTCGAGTTTCTCCGGGACGATATCGACAACAATAATAGGATTAGCACCAGAAATCTTGGAAGCCATCACTGCAGCAAGACCAACCGCGCCTAAACCAAAAATAGCGATACCCTAGTTTTCCCCAACTTTAAGAGCATTAATAACGGCACCGGCCCCCGTTTGCAAACCACAGCCCAATGGTCCCATCAAAGCAACCGGTAGAGTCTTGTCTATCTTCACCGTATTGTTCTCGTGGGAAATGGCATAGTTTGCGAAAGAGGATTGATAAAAGAAAGAACCTTTGCCAGGCTTACCGTTGATTTGAATAGGAGTAGATCCATCAACACGCCCCCCACTTATATTGGCAGCCTCCATATTATCGCAGTATGCAGGATGTCCATCCAAGCAA
This sequence comes from Serratia sp. BIGb0163, assembly GCF_024809935.1. Classification (NCBI taxonomy): domain Bacteria; kingdom Pseudomonadati; phylum Pseudomonadota; class Gammaproteobacteria; order Enterobacterales; family Yersiniaceae; genus Serratia; species Serratia sp. BIGb0163. Next base: position 293,856 of record NZ_JANUDZ010000004.1, on the reverse strand, counting down.
GTCTCACAATGGTGGCAAGCAAAGTAACTAAGGACAACATGGTCACCGGGAACCAGGCGGGTTACGGCAGCTCCCACTTTTTCAACCACTCCCGCACCTTCATGCCCAAGAACTCCTGGAGCATAGTGACCTATTTGCTTGAAGCTCAAATCAGTATGGCAGATACCTACACCTTTGATGCGAACCAAAACTTCATAATCCTGTGGATCTTCAAGTTCAATATCGCAAACAGTAAAAGGTGTATCAGCAGATTCGGTCACAGCAGCTATAGCTTTTATCATTTCAATTTCCTCTGATATATTTACCCTACACTTACCATTGTTTTCCAGACTCTACTTCACACTAAAAAAAATAAATCAACTCAATTTCATTCAAATAAATAAATGATTATTAACATTTAAAACAATCAATAATAATCTGCCTATTTATTTTGATATAAATTATAAAACTCACTATTGAAAAGTGCTCAGACGGCTTATTCTCACCCAGCAACCACCGAAGTTAATTAAAGAGTGGTGTCGACTTAAAAATTCAAGGTAAGAGTTAAAGAAATCTATTTTAATTAAGAAAATACTGATGAATATTATTTAAAGAAATAATATATCACCAAAAACTTGAAAATCTAACAAGCCTATTTTTTAAATAGGCTCTAGAACAATAAATTCCGATGGATTTTTCAGCCCATTACTTGTTACATTTTATTCTATTAAATTTCTTCTGAAACTTTTGCTCTGCTCAACTGCAAAAAGCATACTTCTGATTTCAATTCACTTCTTGATTTAACGAGACATTGTTTTTATCTTACGAGACAGAGTAAGCGAGTTAGATGACCGAAAAGGAGAGGCTTTGATTACCAGTTTATGCCCTACAGGGCTCGAACCTGTGACCTACGGCTAGAAGTTCCTAGAACCACATTTTAATACAGTCAGTTAATCCAATCTGGCGTCCCACTTTCAGCTCTGCAAGAAATGGGGGGCTGGGAATCAATTGAAATGGTACGCAGGTATGCGCATCTGGCCCCCAACCATCTAACCGAGCACGTACGAAAAATTGACGCACTGATGCACTATTGGGCGTTAACGACACAAGAAGGAAATCAGGCAGGGCTGAGAATAGCGTAGGTCATTGATTCTAAATGGTACGCCCTACAGGGCTCGAACCTGTGACCTACGGCTTAGAAGGCCGTTGCTCTATCCAACTGAGCTAAGGGCGCATTGGGATGCGGCAACCGGAGTTGCGGAGTGCGATTATACGGTCAGGGGTTACTGAGTCAATGCCTTTTCATGACCTTACGGCGTCAGCCGTGCTTTATGGTGATTTTTCAGCCATTGCTGCCGCCGTCCCTCGGCAAAACGTCTTTATTTCCCTTGTATTAGCTCCGGCAACAGACTCCCGCTGTAGTGAACCAGGCCGGATTCGGCCTGTTCGGGGAGCCGTTCCGATTGCTGTTGCCCTGCCGGGCGCTGCAGACAAATGCGGGCCGAGCGCACTACCGCATTGATATTTCCCCAGTCGGCATGCTCGGTAGTCAGCAGGTTGCAGGCGGTCGCCAACGGTTGGTTTAGCGCGGCGCTGACCGGCGTGGCATTCAACGAGGCATGTCCCATTGGCATCCACGCCAGCAGCATAAAACCAATCCCTCTGATATATCTCATACGTGCAACCTCCGGCACAGCGCGCGCAGGCGTGCTCGCCAGGAAGGCAGCGCTTTGTGCGCGGCGAGCTGGTGCAACGCCATCAACTGCGCCACGTCCGCCGGGTGCATTGATGAGTCGAACACCGTTTCGCCCACGTGTTTGGGCGGGTTAATCGGGCTGGCAATCTGCTGATGCCATGGGTGTAGCCGAGTGATGATCATCATGATTGTGGCTCCGTTAGTGCCTGCGGCTGGCGCGAATACCGCAGTGTGAATAGCCACAGCTTAAGTAGCGCAAGATAAAAAAGGCGTAGAGGATCATTCTGTTGGCATAAAAAAAGCGTAAATCCCCTCCGGCAAACAGCGTCGAACACGATTCAGCGCCTGACAGCGCGCTCCGCTTCTGACAAAATAGCGCCATCCCCGCTTTTCTTAATTGATGGATTTCCTCACTGATGTCAGCAAAGATTATTGATGGTAAAACGATTGCGCAGCAGGTTAGAAACGAAGTGGCTGAGCAAGTTAAACAACGTCTGGCCGCCGGCAAACGCGCGCCGGGCCTGGCAGTCGTGCTGGTTGGCGAGAATCCGGCCTCACAGATTTACGTCGCCAGCAAGCGCCGCGCCTGTGATGAGGTGGGTTTCCTCTCTCGCTCCTACGATTTGCCTGCCACCACCAGTGAGGCCGAATTGCTGGCGCTGATCGACCGGCTGAATGCCGACGGCGAGATCGACGGCATCCTGGTGCAGTTGCCACTGCCTGCCGGCATCGATAACGTCAAAGTGCTGGAGCGTATTCATCCGGATAAAGACGTCGACGGTTTCCACCCTTACAACGTCGGCCGTCTGTGCCAACGCTCGCCTAAACTGCGCCCATGCACCCCGCGCGGCATCGTGACCCTGCTCGAGCGTTACAACATCGATACCTATGGCCTGAATGCCGTTGTGGTTGGCGCGTCCAACATCGTTGGCCGCCCGATGAGCATGGAGCTGCTGCTGGCCGGTTGCACCACCACCGTGACCCACCGTTTCACCAAGAACCTGCGTCATCACGTTGAAAATGCCGATCTGCTGATCGTCGCGGTCGGTAAACCGGGCTTTATTCCGGGTGATTGGATCAAACCAGGCGCGATCGTGGTGGATGTCGGCATTAACCGTCTTGAAAGTGGTAAAGTAGTCGGCGACGTAGAATTCGATGCCGCCAGCGAACGCGCGGCCTATATTACTCCGGTTCCGGGTGGCGTTGGCCCAATGACCGTTGCTACACTGATCCAAAATACCTTGCAGGCCTGCGAGGTTTATCACGACGTTCAACCTAAATAAGTAAGGCAGTATGGAAACTTTTAATCTGGATAATCACCCGCACGTCGAACTGTGCGACCTGCTCAAGTTCCAGGGCTGGTGTGAAAGTGGCGGTGCCGCCAAAGAAGTCATCGCCGATGGGCAGGTGAAAGTGAACGGCAAAGTAGAAACGCGCAAGCGCTGCAAAATCGTCGCCGATCAGGTGGTGGAGTTTAACGGCGGCAAGGTTGTAGTTAAACCATAAGCCGTGCTCCATAGAAAAAGGCGCTGAGTTAACCCTCAGCGCCTTTTTTGCTTTTCAGCCTAAAGCGAATTACTTACGGCGCCAGGTGGTTCCCTGCGGACCATCTTCCAGCACAATGTTCATCTCGTTCAAACGGTCGCGCGCGGCATCCGCCAGCGCCCAATCTTTGGCTTTGCGCGCGTCATTACGCTGTTTGATCAGTGCCTCGATCTCCGCCACTTCACCGTCGTCCGCCTGTGCGCCGCCCTGCAGGAACAGTTCCGGTTCTTGCTGCAACAAGCCCAGCACCTTCGCCAGCTTGCGCAGTTCCGCCGCCAGGCCGTTGGCTGCAGTCAGATCTTCCGCTTTCAGGCGGTTAACCTCGCGTGCCAAGTCAAACAGCGCCGAGTAAGCTTCCGGGGTATTGAAGTCATCATCCATGGCTTCGCGGAAGCGAGCTTCAAACACTTCGCCACCGGCCGGTTGAGCGTTAACGTCGGTACCGCGCAGCGCGGTGTACAAACGCTCCAGTGCGGTACGCGCCTGTTTCAGGTTCTCTTCGCTGTAGTTCAGTTGGCTGCGATAGTGGCCAGACATCAGGAAGTAACGCACGGTTTCGGCGTCGTAGTAACCCAGCACGTCGCGGATGGTGAAGAAGTTATCCAGCGATTTTGACATTTTTTCTTTGTCGATCATCACCATACCGGAGTGCATCCAGTAGTTGACGTACGGGCCGTCGTGCGCACAGCTAGACTGGGCAATTTCGTTCTCGTGATGTGGGAACATCAGATCGGAACCGCCGCCGTGAATGTCAAAATGGGTGCCCAGCTGCTTGCAGTTCATCGCAGAACATTCAATGTGCCAGCCCGGACGGCCTGCGCCCCATGGCGATTCCCAACTAGGTTCGCCCGGCTTGGACATCTTCCACAGCACGAAATCCATCGGGTTGCGTTTTACATCATCGATTTCTACCCGCGCACCGGCCTGCAGCTGATCCAGATCCTGGCGTGACAACAAGCCGTATTGCGGATCGCTGTCGATAGAGAACATCACGTCGCCGTTGCTGGCCACGTAGGCGTGATCGCGATCGATCAGGCGCTGGGTGATCTCAACGATCTCGGCGATATGCTGAGTGGCGCGCGGTTCGATGTCCGGGCGTTCAATCAGCAGAGAATCGAAGTCGGCGTGCATCTCTGCCAGCATGCGCGTGGTCAGTTGATCGCAACTTTCGCCATTCTCTGTCGCACGGCGGATAATTTTATCGTCAACGTCGGTAACGTTACGCACGTAGTTCAGCGAATAGCCGAGGTAACGCAAATAACGCGCGACGACGTCGAAAGCAACAAAGGTACGCCCGTGGCCGATATGACACAGGTCATAGATGGTTACCCCGCACACGTACATGCCAACTTTACCGGCATGAATGGGCTTAAATTCCTCTTTTTGACGACTCAGGGTATTAAAAATCTTTAGCATCGGGACATTCCGTGGTGTGCGTGATAACAAAAATAGTAATTAGGCGATTCACCCAGCAGCGTATTGAAACCCGAAGCCTGATCTAATGCAAGGTTAAGGCCGCGCTTTGCTAAGCTGAGGGGTGGAAAACGGTGAGAAATCAGCGATCGCCACCAGTGTTATAATATAACAACTATCGTTTTACCACAGCCAGCGTGCGGTTTACCCGCTGCTGACTGATTAAAGGAGATATGTTATAACGGCGGTCTGATTGTTCACTCGATCCTTGTGACATCTCAATTCATCTTGTTAGGACTAAAACTATGGTTACTTTCCACACTAATCACGGCGATATCGTTATCAACACCTTTGCTGACAAAGCGCCGGTTACCGTTGAAAACTTCCTGAACTACTGCCGTGAAGGTTTCTACAATAACACCATTTTCCACCGTGTTATCAATGGCTTTATGGTTCAGGGCGGCGGTTTTGAGCCAGGCATGACCCAGAAAGACACCAAAGCGACTATCAAGAACGAAGCCAACAACGGTCTGAAAAACACCATCGGTACCCTGGCAATGGCTCGCACCAACGATCCACACTCTGCGACCGCACAGTTCTTCATCAACGTGGCAGACAACGACTTCCTGAACTTCCGCGGCGAAAACGCGCAGGGCTGGGGCTACTGCGTATTTGCTGAAGTGGTTGAAGGCATGGACGTGGTTAACAAGATCAAAGCGGTGAAAACCGGCCGTAGCGGCATGCACCAGGACGTACCGGTAGAAGACGTCATCGTCACTAGCGTTACCGTCAGCGAGTAATCGCGGCTGCATGAACACGCTGTTCATCGCAGATCTGCATTTAAGCGCACAGGAACCGGCAATCACTGCCGGTTTTCTGCGTTTTTTGCGGCAAGATGCCATTCACGCCGACGCCCTGTACATTCTTGGCGACCTGTTTGAAGCCTGGATCGGTGATGACGATCCCGAGCCACTGCACGGCGAAATCGCTGCGGCGCTGAAGGCGCTGCAACAGGCTGGCGTGCCCTGCTACTTTATCCACGGCAACCGTGATTTTCTGGTCGGCAAACGCTTTGCCCGTGCCAGCGGTATGCAACTGCTGCCGGAAGAGCAGGTGCTGGAGCTGTATGGCCGAAAAATCCTGATCCTGCATGGCGACACGCTGTGTACCGACGATCAGGCCTACCAACAGTTTCGCCGCAAGGTACACAATCCGCTGATCCAAAAACTGTTTCTGGCCATGCCGCTGCGCTGGCGTCTTAAGATCGCAGCCAAAATGCGTGCCCGCAGCCAGCAGAGTAATCAGTACAAGTCGGACTCTATTATGGACGTCAACCCACAGGCGGTTGAGCAGGCGATGCTGCGCCACAAGGTTCACTGGATGATCCACGGCCACACTCACCGTCCGGCGGTGCATGAATTGGCATTGAGCAACGGCAAGGCCCACCGCGTGGTGCTGGGAGCCTGGCACGTTGAAGGCTCCATGATCAAAGTCAGTGCCGACGCCGTCGAACTGATCCAATTCCCGTTCTAAGTTCCTGACTTGTCGCACAGGTAAAAAAATTCACGCTTTTGGCAATGAAAACCGGCGACGCAACCGTTTTCCTCGCCGTGCGCTCATGGTATGCTCTGTGCCCTCATTCGGCCTCCCGCCGCAGGCAACCGGCCGTCGTTTGTACAATACAGGAGCCTTACACCCATGGGAGCCAACGCCGCTTCAGCCACCCACGCTGGGGTTAAAATCGCAATTGTAATGGGATCGAAAAGTGACTGGGCCACCATGCAGTTTGCCGCCGAAGTCCTGACCTCGCTCGATGTCCCGTTCCATGTCGAAGTCGTTTCCGCTCATCGCACGCCAGACAAGCTGTTCAGCTTTGCCGAGCAGGCAACTGATAATGGCTTTGACGTGATCATTGCCGGTGCAGGCGGTGCTGCGCACCTGCCGGGCATGCTGGCGGCGAAAACGCTGGTTCCGGTGCTGGGTGTTCCGGTGCAAAGCGCCGCACTGAGCGGTGTAGACAGCCTGTATTCGATCGTGCAAATGCCGCGCGGTATTCCAGTGGGTACGCTGGCCATCGGCAAAGCCGGTGCCGCCAATGCTGCCCTGCTGGCGGCACAAATTCTGGCGCTGCACGACGCCGCGCTGGCACAACGCCTCGCCGACTGGCGGCAGGCACAAACTGACGAGGTGCTGAACCACCCGGATCCGCGGGAGGAAGCATGAAGCCGGTTTGCGTACTGGGCAACGGCCAGTTAGGGCGCATGCTACGCCAGGCCGGTGAACCGCTGGGCATCGCCGTGTACCCGGTAGGCCTCGACGCCGAACCGGAAGCCGTGCCCTACCAGAACAGCGTGATCACCGCCGAAATCGAACGCTGGCCGGAAACCGCGCTGACGCGCGAACTGGCAACCCATAACAGCTTCGTCAACCGTGATATTTTTCCGCGTCTGGCAGATCGCCTGACGCAAAAGCAGTTGCTCGACCAACTTGGTCTGGCCACCGCGCCGTGGCAACTGCTGGCTGACGCCGCCGAATGGCCACAGGTGTTCGCTACTCTGGGTGAACTGGCGATCGTCAAACGTCGCGTTGGCGGTTACGACGGCCGCGGCCAGTGGCGTTTACGCCCAGGGCAAGAAGCCGAATTGCCGGCCGATGCCTATGGCGAATGTATCGTCGAGCAAGGGATTAACTTCTCCGGTGAGGTGTCACTGGTTGGCGCACGCGGGCATGACGGCCAGTCGGTGTTCTATCCGCTGACCCATAACCTGCATGAAGAAGGCATTCTGCGCACCAGCGTGGCGCTGCCGCAGCCCAACTCTGCCCTGCAACAGCAGGCGGAACAAATGCTGACGGCCATCCTTGATGAGCTGAACTACGTCGGTGTGATGGCGATGGAGTGCTTTATCGTTGGCGATCAATTGTTGATTAACGAGCTGGCTCCCCGGGTACACAACAGTGGCCACTGGACGCAGAACGGCGCGTCTATCAGCCAGTTCGAACTGCATCTGCGCGCTATTCTCGCCCTGCCGCTGCCAAAACCGGTAGTGAGCACACCGTCGGTAATGGTTAACCTGATTGGCACCGCAGTGAATCAGCAGTGGCTGGCGTTACCGCTGGTGCATCTGCACTGGTATGAGAAAGAGGTGCGTGAAGGTCGCAAGGTCGGGCACCTGAACCTGAACGATCCTGACGCCGCTGCGCTGCTGCAGACCTTGCAGGCACTGGCACCGCTGCTGCCGAGCGAATACCAAAGCGGTCTGGCCTGGGCGCAGCAAAAGCTGGCTTAAACGTTTCCCCTTGCCAAAAGTTGTTTCATGGTAGGGGCGCTGCATGCCGCGCCCTATCATATAATCAACGGGTTAAGTCGGGGCGAACATGTTCGCCCCCTACCGGTTTAGCCTTTATGCAGGTTTGTTAACGGCGATAGCCCTGCGGATTTTTGCTTTGCCAGTTCCAGGTATCACGCATCATCACGTCAAGCCCGCGCTGCACTTGCCAGCCCAGCTCCTGTTTTGCCAACCCGGCATCGGCCCAGAAGGCAGGCAGGTCGCCCGCACGGCGCGGTAAAATCTGATAAGGAATGGTCACGCCCGAGGCTTTTTCAAACGCCCGCACCATTTCCAGCACCGAGTAACCGACCCCGGAACCCAGGTTATAGGCTTTAAACCCGGCAATCTGCGCTAAATGATCCATCGCCGCCAGATGACCCTGCGCCACATCCATCACGTGAATGTAGTCGCGCACGCCCGTGCCGTCTTTGGTTGGATAATCGCCGCCAAACACGCTCAGAGTTTCCCGCTGACCGATGGCCACCTGCGCGATATAAGGCAGCAGATTATTGGGGATGCCACTCGGGTCTTCGCCAATCAGGCCCGACTCATGCGCGCCTACCGGGTTGAAGTAGCGCAGCGCGATAATCGAAAATGCCGGTTCAGCCCTGGCAAAGTCCTGCAGGACCTGCTCCACCATCCATTTGGAGGTGCCGTAAGGGCTGGTTGTGCCGCCAATCGGCATATCTTCCCGGTAAGGTACCGGCGCATGTTCGCCGTACACCGTGGCGGAAGAGCTGAAGATAAACTGATGGACTCCCGCCTCGCGCATCGCCTCCAGCAACACCAAGGTACCGGCCACGTTATTCTGATAATACTCCAGCGGTTTTTGGGTGGACTCCCCCACCGCCTTCAGGCCGGCAAAGTGGATCACCGAGGTAACGTTGTTTTCCTCAAAGATACGCTTCAGGCAACCGGCATCCTGTACATCTCCCCGATAAAACGTCGCGGCCCTGCCCGTCAGTTGCTCCACGCGGCGCAAAGACTCTTCGGACGCGTTGATCAAATTATCCAGCACCACCACATCTTCACCACGTTCCAGCAAAGCCAACACCGTATGTGAACCAATGTAGCCGGCGCCGCCGGTCACCAGAATAGACATAATTTCCCCTTAATCAGTGTCAGGAGCGAAAACCCGCCGTATCAGCGGGCCTCGCGTGCCTGGCTTACCGCTCAGCGTGAACCAATGTTACGTAACGGTTTACCGGCCATCAGATTGCGTTCGATATGTTCCAGAGAGATATTTTTGGTTTCCGGGATCAACGCCAGCGTGATGAAGATAAACACCAGGTTGAGCGCCGCGTAGACCCAGAAGGTATAGGCGCTGCCCAGCGAATTGAGCATGGTCAAGAAGGTCGCCCCGACGATCATGTTGGCGATCCAGTTGGTGGCAGTGGAACAGGTGATACCAAAGTCACGGCCTTTCAGCGGTTGGATCTCAGAACACAGCACCCAAATCAGTGGGCCGGCGCTCATGGCAAAACCGACAATAAACATCAGCAACATGATAACAGCGAAGTATTGCTCGGCAGGCGAACTCATCCCCACATGCATCATTGTCCCCAGGGCACCCATGCCCACCGCCATGACGATAAAGCCCAGCGTCAGCGTCGGTTTACGGCCCCAGCGGTCAACCAGCCCAATGGCGATAAAGGTGGCCAGCACGTTAACCAGGCCAACGATCACCGTACCCCACATCTGCTGTGCGGTACTGGCAAAACCCGCCAGGCCAAAAATCTTCGGCGCGTAATACATGATGACGTTCATACCGGTGAACTGTTGCATCACCTGCAGCAATACGCCGAGAAAAACGGCACGGCGGAAGTTTTTATTGTCTTTAAACAGCGACCAGCCGCTCTGTTTCAGCTTGAGGCTCTCACGAATTTCATTCAGTTCATGCTGTGCCTGGGCGCTGCTGTCACGCAGTTTCTCCAACACCTGACGCGCCTGCTCATGGCGGTTACGCGAAGCCAGCCAGCGTGGGCTATCCGGCAGGAAGAACACCCCAACCAGCAGCAGCACGGCAGGAATGGTGATCACCCCCAGCATCCAGCGCCAGGCGCCGGTGTAACTGAACGCGGTATCCGACAAATAAGCCGCCAGGATGCCGATGGTAATCATCAGCTGGTACATGGAAATCATGCTGCCGCGAATTTTTTCCGGCGCGATTTCAGACAGGTAAATGGGCGCCGTATAGGATGCGACACCCACCGCCAGCCCGAGCAGAATGCGCGACACCAACAAGACTTCAACGTTAGGCGCAGCCGCTGAGCATAAGGATCCCAGCACGAACAGCACGGCGCCAATCATCAGGCTGTATTTACGCCCGATGCGAAAGTTCATCCAACCACTGCCCACGGCACCGACCGCAGCGCCAAACATCATAGAGCTGACCACCCACTCCTGCTGGGAACTGGTCATATGAAACGAATCGGTGATAAACGGCAGAGCCCCCGCAATAACGCCGATATCCAGACCAAACAGCAGCCCGGCCAGTGCGGCCAAAAAACAGACGAAGAAAGTCATGCCTGCATTGCTTTGGCTTTTCTCAGCCGCCGACACTTTGACGGTAGTACTCATACTGCCTCCAATCGATAACGTTCTTAAGTTGCCGTTATGATAGGAGGCAATCCGTCAGAGGTAAGTGAGTGCGATCACATTAGTGGAAACGATTACACGACTTTATCTTAATCAGCATAAAAGCCAGATCACCACAAAACAGTAAAAAACCCTTGATTAAGAAAGATAATAATCTCATTCACTGCTTTAAAATGAAGACAACCGCAACATATTATTACCATATCGCAGGGCGTCCATTTTAATAACCCTCAATTAAATGTAACCGATATCACACCACAAACGTCCGAACGCCGTGGATAAAAGACTGGTGATTGGGGGGAAGCGAAGGTCAGATAAGAGGGAAATAGCGATCGTTGTTCGGCTGGCCCGGTAACCTGGGCCAGCTTGATATGTGAGTTAACCGTCGTAACTGCGGAACAGCGCCTGCCCGCGCAGCAAGCGCACGCCCAGCCAACCACCGCACAGCGACAGCAACAACGCACTGAGTAGCGGCAGTGCCCACCACAGCACCGGTGTTGGCGCCCATGGGAAGTCAAATACCTGGCTTTGCAGCAACCACAGTGCCGCTTCTGCCCCCACCGCGGCGGCAATGCCCGCCACCAGCCCCAACAGGGCAAACTCACACCACAACGTGCTGCGCAACAGGCGCTTGCCGGCGCCGAGCGTACGGTACACCACCAGTTCCTGACGCCGCTGACGCATACCCACCTGCACCTGCGCCATCAGCAACAAACCGCCGCAGAGCACCACCAGCACCACCATCACTTCCAGCGCGCGGCTCACCTGCTGCAGCACACCGCCCACCTGTTTGAGGATCGAACCGATGTCCAGCAGGCTGAGCGTCGGGAACTGGCGATTAAGCTGGGTCAGCATCTGCCCGTCCCCGTCGTAACGGAAACTGGTGAGCCAGGTTTGCGGCTGGCCATCCAGCGCACCCGGCGGGAAGATGAAGTAGAAGTTCGGTTTCAGGCTTTCCCAATCCACCTGGCGCAGGCTGGTGACCCTGGCGCTGAACGACTGGGTATCGCCGCTGAAGGTCAGCGTATCGCCCAGTTTGATCTTGAGTCGTCCGGCAATGCCCTGATCCATCGACACCTCGCCGGCTTTCGGCGGCCAACTGCCTGCCAGCAATGGATTGTGCGCCGGCAGCTCTGCCAGCCAGGTCAGGTTCAGCTCACGATTCACCGCCTCGCCGCCCGGATCGTCCTCATGCACCCGTTCGGTCGCCACCTGCTGGTTAATCTCGGTCAGGCGCACGCGGACAATGGGATAGTAGGTTTCCGGTTTAACTTGATGCTGTTGCAGGAAGGTTTTCACCTGTGGTACCTGCGCCTCAGTCATGTTCAGCAGGAAGTAATTCGGGCTGTCCGGTGGCAGTTGCTGCTGCCAACGCTCAAGCAGATCGCCACGCAGCACCAGCAGTAACGCCAGCAACATAAACGACAGCGAGAAAGCCGCCAGTTGGCTGACCGTGACCCAGGGTTGATGCAACAGACGGTTAACCGCCAGTCGCAGTGCCAGATTCTTCAGCGTAATTCGCCGAAGCAATAACAGGCTGCCCCAGCCGATAGCGCCCAACAGCAGCGCCAGCACCAGAATACCGGCGAGGATCGACCACAGTAGCGTGCTGGCCCCCATCAATGCCGTCAACAGCGCCACCACAATCACCGCCGTTAGCGGCAGGAAATAACGCAGCGGCCAGACGTTGGCCACCACATCGCGGCGCAGCACCCGCAGCGGCTGGGTCGCCAGTAACTGCCGATACGGCCGCAGCCCCACCAACAGAGAAATCATCAGCAATGCGCCGACCGCCCACAGCCACGGCCAGGCCCCGGCGGCTGGCAGTTCCGCCGGCAGCACCGGTGCCAGCAGGCGGATCAACAGCGCTTCAAACCCCAGCCCGATAATGCCCCCTCCGACGGCGGCCAGCAGAATTACCGCCAGCCACTGGCCGACAATCAACTTACGCAATGCGCTGCGGCCGGCCCCCAGAGTTTTCAACACCGCGATCAAGTCATAACGGCTACGGCAATAATGGCTCATCGCCACCGCGACGGCGGCAATCGACAGCAGCAAGGTCAGCAGCGCCGACAGCAACAGGAACTGCTGCGAACGCTGCAACGATTTACCCAATGCACTACCGGACTCCTGCAAGCCAAACCAGCGCTGATCGGGACCAAGCTGTGGCGTCAGGCGATCTTCATAACGCTGGATATCCTCCGCAGCCCCGGCAAACATATAACGGTAGGTCAGACGGCTGCCCGGCTGCACCGCCCCGGTTTTGTCCACGTCCGCCAGATTGATCATGATGCGCGGTGCCGTCTGGAAAGGGTTAAAGCCGGAATCCGGCTCCTGAATAATTTCACCGGCAATGCGCAGGCTGGTATCGCCCACGTCCAGCCTGTCACCGACCTTCACGTTCAACAACGCCAACAAACGTGGCGCCACCAGCACGCTCCCCGGCGTCAGTTTGACGTTGGCCGGGCGGGTCTCCAGCTTGCCGTACAGCGGATAGGCAAGATCGGTGGCCTTCACGTCTGCCAACTGGGGCCGATCGCCGGCATAGGTCATGGTGGTGAACGACAACTGTCGACTGACTTTCAGCCCCTGTTGTTGCGCGTCCAGCAGCCAGCCTTCCGGCACCGGCCGGGCGCTGCGCAGTACCCGATCGCCGGCAATAAAATCGCGGCTCTGCTGGCTCAGACCTTTGTCCATACGATCGCTGATACTGCCCAATGCCAATACGCAGGCCATCGACAGCGTCAGCGCCAGCCAGACGATCAGCAGTGACGGTGAACGCCACTCACGCCAAAACCAGCGCCAGATCATGCTTCCTCCCACAGCTGGCCTTCACGCAGGCGCAGCCGACGCTGGCAGCGAGCCGCCAGGGTTTCGTCATGGGTGACCAGGATTAACGTAGTGGCGAAATCGCGGTTGAGGGAAAACAGTAGATCGGCGATGCGTTCACCGGTCTGGCGATCGAGGTTGCCGGTGGGTTCATCGGCAAACAGCACCCGTGGTCGGCCACTGAACGCCCGCGCCAATGCTACGCGCTGCTGCTCACCGCCGGAAAGCTGCGCCGGCAAGTGGTCAAGGCGCTTGCCCAGCCCAAGCTGTTCCAGCAGCTGCACCGCCTGTTCGCGGCTCTGGCGATCGCTTTCCCCACGCAGCAACGCCGGTAACTGGACGTTTTCCAGCGCATTGAGCGTCGGTACCAACATAAAGGATTGAAACACAAAGCCGACATTTTTGGCGCGAAGCGCGGCGCGACCCTCTTCATCCAGCGCGGTCAGTGACTCGCCCAACAAATGCACCTCCCCTTCGCTACCGTCGTCCAACCCGGCGAGGATCCCCAGCAGCGTTGACTTGCCCGAGCCGGACTCGCCAATCAGGGCAATTGTCTGTGCGGGTTTGACAACCAGCTCGACTCCGGTAAGGATGGAGAGCTGATGCTCACCCTGACCAACGTGTTTACTAAGATGATGAACTTCAAGAACGTTTTCCGCTGGCATCTTCCCTTCCTTTTGCTGTTGGGATTATTCAGTTTACGCGCTGTCGCCGCCGATACCTTATTGATATTAGGCGACAGTTTAAGCGCCGGTTACCGCTTGCCGGTAGCGCAAGCCTGGCCGACGCTGCTGGCCGACCAATGGCAGAAAAAACCGGATGACCCGCAACTGGTCAACGCCAGCATCAGTGGCGATACCGCCGCTCAGGGGCTGGCACGTCTGCCCGAGCTGCTGAAACAACATCAGCCACGCTGGGTACTGATTGAACTGGGTGCCAACGACGGTCTGCGCGGTTTCCCGGCGCAGGATCTGCAACGCGACCTCAGCCAAATCATCACGCTGGTACAACAAGCCGGCGCGCAGCCGCTGCTGATGCAAATCCGTATTCCGCCCAACTATGGCCGCCGCTATACCGAGGCCTTCAGTGCGATTTACCCGCAGCTTGCCAAACAATTCGACATTCCACTGCTGCCGTTCTATATGGAACAGGTGGTGGTGAAAGCGGAATGGATGCAGGATGACGGGTTGCATCCCAATAAGGATGCCCAACCGTTTATCGCCACCTGGATGGCGGAACGCCTGGAACCTCTAGTAAAACATGAGTCTAACTAAATAGGGTTGTACACTAGGTAAAGTTATGCAAAAAGCAGTATTGATAACCGGCTGTTCCAGCGGGATTGGATTGATTGCCGCGCAGGATCTGCGTAACCGTGGCTACCGGGTGCTGGCCGCCTGTCGCAAGCCGCAGGACGTTGAAAATATGCGTCAGCTTGGGCTGGAAGGCATTGAGCTGGATCTGGACGACAGTGACAGCGTCGAACGCGCCGCCGCACAGGTGATCGAACTGACCGGCGGCCGCCTGTATGGCCTGTTCAACAACGGCGGTTTTGGCGTTTACGGCCCGCTGAGCAGCATTTCGCGGCAGCAATTGGAACGCCAATTCGCCACCAATCTGTTCGGCACCCATCAATTAACCCAGCTGCTGTTGCCGGCGATGCTGCCGCACGGCGAGGGGCGTATTATTCAGACCAGTTCGGTGATGGGGCTGGTGTCCAGCGCCGGGCGTGGTGCCTACGCCGCCAGCAAGTTTGCGCTGGAAGCCTGGTCCGACGCGCTGCGGATGGAGCTGCACGGCACGGGCATTCAGGTCAGCCTGATAGAACCCGGTCCGCTCACCACCCACTTTACCCAGAACGTTAATCAGGCGCAGAGCGATAAACCGGTGCACAACCCCGGCATTGCCAAGCGCCTCACGCTACCGCCGGAAGCCATTTTGCCCAAACTGCGCCACGCGCTGGAAAGCCCAAGGGCCAAGCTGCGGTATCCGGTGACCCTGCTGGCGCACGCGCTCAGCGTATTACGCCGCATCCTGCCCGGCCGCTGTCTGGACTGGGTGTTACGCAGCAACGGTTAATTTGGCTGCCTGGGGTTGAAGAATGCCGTCCCGCCCCCATCTAAAAGCCAATGGCTCCGCAAGATCAGAGAGAAAATTACATGCTAGCTCAAGCTGTTGTTGATATTAACGAAACAAACCTGCACCAGACGCTGGAACAGTCAATGTCCATGCCGGTGGTGTTCTACTTCTGGTCGGATCGCAGCCAACACTGTCTGCAACTCACCCCGATACTCGATAAGCTGGCGGCGGAATATGCCGGCCAGTTCCTGCTGGCAAAAGTGGATTGTGACGCCGAGCAGGCCATCGCCGCTCAATTCGGCCTGCGCTCGCTGCCGACGGTATATCTGTTCAAAGACGGCCAGCCGGTCGACGGTTTCCAGGGCCCGCAGCCGGAAGAGATGATCCGTGAATTCCTGCAGCGTTTCCTGCCGAAGGAAGAAGACCTGAAACTGGCGCAGGCGACCGAGTTACTGGCAGAAGGCAATGCGGCAGAAGCGCTGCCGCTGTTGAAAGACGCCTGGCAAGCGAGCCAGCAACGCAGTGATATCGGTTTGACGCTGGCGGAAACCCAGATCGCGCTGAACCGCACTGAAGAGGCCGAAGCCGTGCTGGCAACCATTCCGTTGCAGGATAAAGATACCCGTTATCAGGGCCTGCTGGCGCAGATTGAACTGCTGAAACAGGCCGCTGATACGCCGGAAATTCAGCTGTTGCAACAGCAGGTGGATCAACAGCCGGAGAACGTCGATTTAGCCGTGCAGCTGGCGCTGCAACTGCATCAGGTTGGGCGCAATGAAGAAGCGCTGGAGCTGTTGATCGGGCATCTGAAGAAAGATCTCGCCGCCGCCAACGGCAGCGCGCGTAAAACATTGATGGATATTCTGGCCGCACTGGGCACCGGCGATGCGCTGGCCGCCAAATACCGCCGTCAGCTGTATTCGCTGTTGTACTGATAGTTCGGGGCGTAGTCCGCTGCGCCCCTCCCTTCTCAACGGTAAACCCGTGCCCCACCTTCAACGCCTTTCGGGCTGAACAACACCTGCCACAGTTGAATATCACGCGAGCGGAATGCTCCGGCGCAGGCGTTCAGGTAATAGGTGAACATCCGTTCGAAACGTTCAGAATAGCCCTCGGACAGCATCGGCCACGCCTGTTTGAAATTCTCATACCAGGCCATCAGCGTGCGATCGTAATCGGCGCCGATATTGTGCCAATCCTCCATCACAAAGCGCCCTTCGCTGGCTTGGGCAATATGGCGCACCGAAGGCAGACAGCCATTGGGGAAGATGTACTTGTTTATCCAGGCATCGACGTGAAGATTGGTTTGGTTGGCGCCAATGGTGTGCAGCAGGAACAAACCGTCGGGCTTAAGATTACGCGCGGCAACACGGAAGTAAGTGTCGTAGTTTTTCGGCCCCACGTGTTCAAACATGCCGACTGAAACAATACGATCAAACTGGCGGTTCAAGTCACGGTAATCCTGCAGCACAATTTCGACCTCAAGGCCGGCGCAGCGCTCCTGCGCCAGTTTTTGCTGCTCGGCCGAAATGGTCACACCATGCACTGTTACGCCGTAGTTTTCCGCTGCATACTGCGCCAGCCCACCCCAGCCACAGCCGATATCCAGCAACGACATGCCCGGTTTCAACTGCAGTTTCTCGCAGATCATTTTCAGCTTGGCCAACTGCGCCTGCTCCAGCGTATCGGCCTCTTTCCAGTAACCGCAGGAATATTGCATATAGGGATCGAGCATCGCACGGAACAGATCGTTGCCGATATCGTAATGTTCTTTACCCACCTGCCAGGCGCGTTTGCGTGACTGAAGGTTGAACAGCCGGGTATAGGCGATGCGCGCAATGTCGCTCAGATTTTTTGGCAAGCGTTCATCAACGCCGGCCTGCAGGACGCGGGTAAATAATGCGTCCAACCGCTCGCAGTCCCACCAGCCGTCCATGTAGCTTTCACCGAACCCGAGCGACCCCTCCTGCAAAATACGTTTAAACAACGCCGGGTTGTGTACCTTGATATCGCAGGCACGGTTGCCATTGATGGCAATACCGGCAGCGGACAGTAATTCCTCCACAATGCGATACCAACGATCTTTTTTTGGGGCAAGTTCATCAACACTGATTGAGTCCATAACAATCCTTGGAGAAATGTCATTTCAAAAAGCATAGTCGCAAATAAAAATGACAAATATTCGAAGTGAAAAGCGGCAATGCTTTTTACTCTAGCCAAGACGGACAACGTCATGAAATGAATTAAAATTATTGGAAACATGCCAATTTGGAATGTTAATGGCACAACGCCTCTGATTATACCCTATAGCTTTCAAGTTGCAGCTAGGCGGCCAACTCGCTCATCCCCAGGCGCTTACTCAAGTAAGTAACTGGGGTGAGCTAGTGCAGATAACAACGCTGCAACTTGAAAGATGACGGGTATATTAGTCTTTGCACTCTAGCTGGCGTAATATCTGTTTACATATGTCTGACAGGAGGTTTGCCATGTTTACCCTTATTCCCATCGTGATTGTCGTCGCACTGATCATCGTATTCGCCGGCGTCAAAATTGTTCCGCAGGGGTTCCAATGGACGGTGGAACGCTTCGGCCGCTACACCAAAACGCTGATGCCCGGTTTAAACCTGGTGGTGCCCTTTATGGACCGCATCGGCAGAAAAATTAATATGATGGAGCAGGTGCTGGATATTCCTTCACAGGAAATTATCTCGCGCGACAACGCCAACGTGGCCATCGATGCGGTGTGTTTTATCCAGGTCGTCGATCCGGCACGTGCCGCTTATGAAGTCAGCAATCTGGAACTGGCGATCGTCAACCTGACCATGACCAACTTCCGTACCGTGCTCGGCTCCATGGAGCTGGACGAAATTCTCTCGCAGCGTGACAGCATCAACAGCCGCCTGCTGCATATCGTCGACGAAGCCACCAATCCGTGGGGCATTAAAATCACCCGTATCGAGATCCGTGACGTACGTCCACCGGCAGAGTTAATCTCGGCAATGAACGCCCAGATGAAGGCCGAGCGAACCAAGCGTGCGGATATTCTGGAGGCCGAAGGTGTGCGTCAGGCCGCCATCCTGCGTGCCGAAGGCGACAAACAGTCGCAAATCCTCAAGGCGGAAGGTGAACGTCAGTCGGCGTTCCTGCAGGCCGAAGCCCGTGAACGTGCCGCTGAAGCGGAAGCGCGAGCCACTCAACTGGTTTCCGACGCTATCGCCAGCGGTAATATCCAGGCAGTGAACTACTTTGTGGCACAAAAATACACCGATGCGCTGCAAAAAATCGGCTCTGCCAACAACAGTAAAGTCATCATGATGCCGCTGGACGCCAGCAGCCTGCTCGGTTCCATTGGTGGCATTGCCGAACTGTTGAAAGACAACAAAGGCAAGTAATCATGCTCGAACAAATTGCAGCAAACCCGCACTGGTTTTGGCTTTCCCTTGGCGGGTTGCTGTTGGCGGCGGAAATGCTCGGTGCCAGCGGTTACCTGTTATGGAGTGGCGTATCGGCGGTGGTGGTCGGCGCCATCGTCTGGCTGCTGCCGCAGCTGGCCTGGGAGTGGCAGGGGGTGATTTTTGCCGTACTGACCGTGGTGGTGGCCTACCTGTGGTGGTACTGGCTACGCCAACGCCCGGCAGCGGCTTCCAGCGGTTCGCAGGTGCTTAACCAACGCAATCGTCAGTTGATTGGCACCCGCGCTACGCTGACCGAACCCATGCACAACGGTATGGGTCGTATTAACATCGGCGACAGCAGCTGGCGCGCGCAGGCCAGTGAAGACCTGGCGGTGGGCACCGAAGTAGAAGTCATTGCCGTCGAAGGCATAACTTTGGTGATCCGCGCCATTGCCCGTTAATGCTTATGGCAACAGCCCGCCAGGTTGTTAATGATTGGGCACTCGGCTCCGTCATCACCCGGGCATTGATCTGCCAGCGCCACCAAACGCTGGCGCATCTCACCGAGTTCGGCGATGTGCTTTTCAATATCCGCCACTTTTTGCAGCGTGCGCGCTTTCACATCGGCGCTGTGGCGGGCCGGATCGTTAAACAGCGCCACCAGCTCGCGACATTCATCCAGATTAAATCCCACCTGCCGTGCCTGGCGCAGCAGCGTCAGTTCTTCGATGTGCTTCGGGCTGTAGCTGCGATAGCCGTTGTCGGTACGGATCGGCGCAGTCACCAGCCCTTTCTCTTCATAAAAGCGAATGGCCTTGCTGGTTAAACCGGTTTTTTTCGCTACGTCGCTAATATTCATTTTCACTCCTTGACCTTCCCCTTGCTGGAAGGTTTATCCTTCATTCTTAGTGAAAACAGGCAAAGCGGTCAACCTTTAAACACCGTTCTTGAGAGGAATCGAACCATGTCACAAATTACCGTACTGGCATTGCAGGGGCTGACCTGCATGCATTGTGTTGGTAGCACACGTAAAGCTTTAGAAGCCGTGCCTGGCGTTACCGCCGTGGAAGTCGCCCTTGATAGCGCCAAAGTGACCGGCGATGTCGCGCCACAAATGCTGATTAACGCGGTGGAACAGGCCGGTTATCAAGCCACCCTTGCCTAACCTCCCCATAGGCCGAGCCAAGACCACGGGGCGCACATCAATGCGCCCTTTTTTCTTTGGGATAATTCCTTCACTCTTCAGACTTTCTTGTCTGCCTGATAGCGTTTAGCATGGGGTAAATGTTACGCCCCTCACCTTTCAAGCTGAAAGGCGAACAAGTTATTCAGGAGCCACGCTGTATGGGTCAACTGTTACGCCGCATCGCCGCCTTTCTCGGTCTGATCTCTCCCATGACCTACGCCTATCCGGCGCTGGATATTCGACTGCCTGGCGATCGTCAGTTCCATCTGGTCGGCAGCATTCATATGGGTACGGTAGATATGTCTCCGCTGCCGGCCAAACTGGCCGCACGCCTCAAGCAGGCAGATGCCTTGATTGTTGAAGCCGATATTACCGGCTCCGCCTCGCCGTTTGACCATATAGAACAGCAAGCAGAACTTGATCAACGTCTCTCTGAACCCGAATTTCAGCAGTTACTGACGCTGTGTCAGGAACTGGGCACCGATGCAGCAACCTTTTCAACCCTGCCCGGCTGGCAGGTGGCGCTAATGATGCAGGCCCGCCAGGCTCAGCGTTTGGGGTTGCGCGCTGAATACGGGGTGGATTATCAACTGCTGCAAGCGGCCAGAGCACAGCATAAAAAGGTGATCGAGCTGGAAGGCGCGCAGCAGCAAATGGCGATGCTGGAGCAGTTACCGGAAGGGGGCATGGCCCTGCTGCGTGATACGCTGGAACACTGGCATACCAACGCACGGCTGCTGCAAACCATGGTGAGCTGGTGGCTGGACGCGAAACCCAGCGGTATGTTGGAAACCCTGCCAGCCACTTTCAGTGCCGATCTTTACGACGTGCTGATGCATCAGCGCAATCGCGATTGGCGACAAAAACTGGAGGCGTTACCGGCCGGCAACTATGTGGTAGCGGTGGGTGCGCTGCATCTGTACGGCGAGGATAATCTGCCGGCAATGCTGCAGGGGCAGTAAAAAAGTGGCCAATATCGCTACTGGCCAGTCAAAGAGGAATTTCTTGTATTGTAGTTATACGCATTGTAACCCTGTTAACGGTTACAATAGACAGGGTAGCAACCGAGTGAACATCTTGGCAACCCGCATTACGCTGCCGTTGCTCAGGTTGCTGTTACCGTTATATTTTTGTAATTTTGTTGCATCCCGTTGCAACCTTGAGCAGCGGGAGAAATAGGAAAACAAATGACACCCGCAGTGATCCTGCTTGAGAAACAAAAAGTCGCCTTTACTCTTCATTCCTATCATCACGACAGTGCCGAAACCAATTTCGGTGATGAAGCGGTGAAAAAGCTCGGACTGGATGCCGACCGCGTCTATAAAACGCTGCTGGTGGCGCTGAACGGCGATGCCAAACATCTGGCGGTGGCCGTCACGCCGGTTGCTGGGCAATTGGATTTGAAGAAGGTTGCCCGCGCACTGGGGGCGAAAAAGGCCGAAATGGCCGATCCCGTACTGGCGCAGCGCGTCACCGGTTATCTGGTGGGCGGCATCAGCCCGCTGGGGCAAAAAAAGCGCCTGCCTACGGTGATTGACAGCCCGGCACAGCAGTTCGCCACCATTTACGTCTCCGGCGGCAAACGCGGGTTGGACATTGAGCTGGCGGCAGAGGATCTTTGTCGGCTGCTGGCCGGCAGCTTCGCCGATATCGCCAAGCGCGACTGAATCGATAGGGGGAGACTTACGCCTCCCCCGCTGACGACTTACTGATACACAATCTCGCCCTTCGGCTCATAGGCCGCCGCATCCAGCGGTGAATGCTTCTCAATGTACTGTTTCAGTACTTCGGCATCGATAAAGCCGGTGTTGACGTAGCTTGGCAAAGTATCCAGCTTCGGATAACCGTCACCGCCCAGCGCATTGAAGTTCAGCGTGGCCATACGGTAAGTTTTATCCGCCTGCAGCGGCTCGCCTTTGATTTTGACATTGCTGACGCCCTGCTTGCCGTCCGCCGTCAGGCTGACGTTGGCAAACTGCGCGTAGGCGCCGGAATCCACTTTCATATTAGCCACCACCGCCAGGTATTTCTCCACCTCGCTGCCTTTCATTTCGACGTAGACCAACGTGTTACCAAACGGCTGTACCTTCAACACGTTTTTATAGGTAATGTCACCGGCTTCAATCGAGTCACGTACCCCGCCCCCGCTCATTACGGCAAAGTCGGCCTCGGCACGTTCCATCTGCGCTGCCAGCAGCACGCGCGACAGGTTGGTCTGAACAAAGCGCACCTTACTGCGATCGCCTTCCAGCTTGCCGTTGACGCTGCCAATTTTCACCTCCAGCTGCGCCTTGCCCTTTTCCTGGAACGGCGTCAGCAGTTTCATCATCGACGCATCTTCCGCGATCTGCTGGGTGTAATAGACGCGCTCGCTGGTGCCGTCGGCTTTCTCTACCTTCTTCTTGAGATTGACCGGGATCAGCTGATAATGCACCAGCTTCAGTTCACCGTTACGGAACTGGAAATCGGCACGGCCCACGTACTTGCCCCACTCGTGCGCCTGCACGATCCAGGTGCCGTTCTGACGATCCGGCGAGCACGGGGTGCCCGGCACATAATCCACCTGCTTGTGGTTTTCACCGGCCATACAAACCGGATCCTGCGAGTGGCCACCGACGATCATATCCAGATAACCGGCAGGCAGGCTGCGCGCCATTTCTACATCACCGGGCGCATTGGAGCCGTGGTTGCCGTCATCGTAATGGCCCATGTGGGTCGCGGCGATGATCACGTCCGGTTTCTCTTCCTTGCGCAGTTGCTCCACCACCTGTTTGGCTTCCTGCGCCGGTACGTGGAACTCAATGTCGGTGAAATATTCCGGGTTGCCAATCTTGGAGGTGTCATCGGTAGTCAGGCCGATCACCGCGATCTTGATGCCCTGCTTATCGAACAAGGCATAGGGTTTGAACAGGCGCTGCTGGGTGCTTTTCTGATAGATGTTGGCCGACAGCAGCGGGAAAGTGGCCCACTTCTCCTGCTGGCGCAACACGCTGAGCGGATTGTCGAATTCATGGTTGCCGATCGCCATCGCGTCATAGCCCACCAGATTCATGCCGCGGAAGTCCGGCTCGGCATCCTGCAGATCGGATTCCGGTACGCCGGTATTAATATCACCGCCCGACAGCAGCAACAGGCTACCGCCCTTGGCCGCGACCTCCTGGCGAATGCTGTCCACCAGCGTTTTTTGTGCGCCCAGACCATATTCACCGTGGTCGTTCTGCCAGAAATGGCCGTGGTGATCGTTGGTATGCAAAATGGTGATGTCGTAGGTCTTATCCTTTTCCCAGGCGCTGGCGGCTCCCGACAGGAAAG
This sequence comes from Serratia sp. BIGb0163, assembly GCF_024809935.1. NCBI lineage: Bacteria > Pseudomonadati > Pseudomonadota > Gammaproteobacteria > Enterobacterales > Yersiniaceae > Serratia > Serratia sp. BIGb0163. The sequence continues at coordinate 270,498 of NZ_JANUDZ010000004.1, read as the reverse complement.
TCAGGGACACGGCCAAAGCGCATGCGGTGGTCTTTAACGAAAAGCGCATGGCGGAACTCCATATGATATTTAACTGCTTTTTTGAGATGGCCGAAATTGTAGCGCGAAACAATGGCAACTAATTTCAAATTTTTGCGATGTGCGTCAAATTATGTCGGATATGGTAAATATTGAACAACTTGCCTAAGATATCTGCTCTGTCCTCTAAAACTTACCAGGCTAATAATAAAATGACCGACCGTAGCGAAACCGCCCTGCCACAGGCCAAGGGCAGTGCGGTTAAAGGGACTGCTTTCTCGATTCTCGGTGCCATCAGCGTCTCTCACCTGCTCAACGACATGATTCAATCGCTGATCCTGGCGATTTACCCAATCCTGCAGGCTGACTTCAGCCTCAGCTTCGTGCAGATCGGCATGATTACTCTGACCTACCAGCTCACGGCGTCCTTATTGCAGCCGCTGATTGGTTACTACACGGATAAACATCCGCAGCCATATTCGCTGCCCATCGGCATGGGTTTTACCCTGTGCGGGCTGCTGCTACTGTCCGTGGCCAACACCTTCCCGCTGGTGCTGTTGGCGGCGGCATTGGTCGGTACCGGCTCTTCGGTATTCCATCCGGAATCCTCCCGAGTGGCGCGGATGGCTTCCGGTGGCCGACATGGCCTGGCACAGTCACTGTTCCAGGTGGGCGGTAACTTTGGCAGCTCCCTCGGGCCACTGCTGGCGGCGCTGATTATCGCGCCTTACGGCAAGGGTAACGTCGCCTGGTTCTCCCTGGCTGCGCTGCTGGCGATTGTGGTGCTATTGCAGGTCAGTAAATGGTATCAACAACAGCATCGGGCAACAAAAGGCCAGCCTAAAACGGCCTCTTTGGTGAAACCGCTGCCGAAACGTACGGTTACCTATGCTATTGGCATCCTGCTGGTGCTGATTTTCTCCAAATACTTCTATCTGGCCAGCATTAGCAGTTATTACACCTTTTATCTGATGCACAAGTTCGGTGTTTCAGTGCAAAATGCCCAATTCCATCTGTTCGCCTTCCTGTTCGCCGTGGCCGCAGGCACCATTATCGGCGGGCCTTTGGGCGACAAGATAGGTCGAAAACGTGTTATTTGGGGCTCAATCCTTGGTGCAGCACCATTTACGCTTGTTTTACCCTATGCATCTCTGTACTGGACCGGCATTTTAACGGTGTTTATAGGGGTAATACTCGCTTCGGCGTTTTCTGCCATTCTGGTTTACGCTCAGGAACTGATCCCAGGCAAAGTGGGCATGGTTTCCGGTTTATTCTTCGGTTTTGCTTTTGGCATGGGCGGATTAGGTGCGGCAGTTCTTGGTTATGTCGCAGATTTGACCAGTATCGAGCTGGTCTACCAAATCTGTGCTTTCCTGCCACTGATCGGCATTATTACCGCATTGCTGCCCAATATGGAGCATAACTCACAATAACCCTGCTACAGGCCCGGTTTGAATTCATCGCCAAACCGGGTCATCCCCCACATAAATCCATATTATTTGGCTTATTAAGTGTTAAATCTCCTCATTGGCACACCAAAAGCGGAATCCTCTGCTTTTTCGCAAAATAGCTATATTTAGCTAAGCACGTCGCGAACAAATGCAATAAACTAAATGTATCTTTTCGTAACTCTGTTGCGTTTCCCCTCTGCTGCAATGCATAGCTAGAAGGAGTTTGGATGCATAATTCAACACCGCTAATCACCACCATTGTCGGAGGCTTGGTCCTCGCCTTCCTCCTCGGAATGCTGGCGAATCGCCTGCGCATCTCCCCGCTGGTCGGGTACCTTGCCGCAGGCGTGCTCGCCGGCCCTTTTACCCCCGGTTTTGTTGCCGACACCTCGCTGGCTCCGGAACTGGCGGAAATCGGCGTGATTTTGTTGATGTTTGGTGTTGGCCTCCACTTCTCTCTTAAAGACCTCCTCGCAGTAAAACATATCGCCATTCCCGGTGCCGTGGCCCAGATTGCCGTTGCCACCTTGCTGGGTATAGGGTTATCAAAACTGCTCGGCTGGGATTTGATTTCCGGTCTGGTGTTCGGGCTTTGCTTATCCACCGCCAGTACCGTGGTGCTGCTGCGTGCGCTGGAAGAGCGTCAGTTGATTGATAGCCAGCGTGGGCAAATCGCCATCGGCTGGCTGATCGTAGAAGACCTGGCGATGGTGCTGACGCTGGTATTGCTGCCGGCGTTCGGCAATATGCTGGGCAATAACAACGCCAGCAGCGGCCAGTTACTGATTGAGTTGGCAGTGACCATTGGTAAAGTCATCGCCTTTATCGCGCTGATGATTGTGGTTGGCCGTCGCCTGGTGCCGTGGATCCTGGCGAAAACCGCCAGTACCGGTTCACGTGAACTCTTTACCCTGGCGGTGTTGGCATTGGCACTCGGTATTGCCTATGGCGCGGTGAAACTGTTCGATGTTTCCTTTGCCCTGGGGGCATTCTTCGCCGGTATGGTGCTCAATGAGTCTGAGCTGAGCCATCGAGCGGCCCACGACACCTTACCGCTGCGCGATGCCTTCGCCGTACTGTTCTTTGTCTCGGTCGGCATGCTGTTTGATCCGATGATCCTGATCAATGAGCCTCTGGCGGTGCTGGCAACGCTGGCGATTATCGTGTTCGGTAAATCGGCGGCCGCATTCCTGCTGGTGAAAATGTTCGGCCACTCCAAACGCACCGCGCTGACCATCTCCGCCAGCCTGGCGCAGATTGGCGAGTTTGCCTTCATCCTGGCAGGGCTTGGGATCACGCTGGGCATGATGTCGGAGCACGGCCGTAATCTGGTGCTGGCCGGGGCTATTTTGTCGATCATGCTTAACCCGCTGCTGTTCACCCTGCTCGAACGTTATCTGGCCAAGACCGAGACCATAGAAGACCAAATCCTGGAAGAAGCGGTAGAGGACGAGAAGCAGATCCCGGTCGATATGTGCAACCACGCGTTGGTGGTTGGCTATGGCCGCGTCGGTAGTCTGCTTGGGGCCAAGCTGGCCGAAGCCGGTATTCCGCTGGTGGTAATCGAAAACTCACGGCCACGGGTTGAAGCATTGCGTGAACAGGGCATTAAAACGGTGCTGGGTAACGCCGCCAATCCGGAAGTGATGGATCTGGCACGGCTGGACTGCGCACGCTGGCTGTTGTTGACCATCCCCAATGGTTACGAGGCCGGTGAGATCGTAGCCTCTGCGCGAACCAAGCGGCCCAACATCGAAATTATCGCCCGGGCGCACTACGATGACGAAGTATCCTATATCTCAGATCGTGGGGCGAATCAGGTGGTGATGGGAGAACGGGAAATCGCCAACAGCATGCTGAATATCCTTAAGTTGGATACGCTGACTGAAGAAGAGAAAATGGGCGGCTGCCCGATTTGATGTGACAAGCGATGTAAAAAAGGTCCGGCGAGCCGGACCTTTTTGTTTTTACCGTTCCCAGTAAGACTCTTCCAGGCTGTCCTCTCGTTCCGGCAGGCCACGCGTCAGACGCGGTGAATGCTGGTTCAGTACCTGATAGCTGACGCGGTTGGCATATTTACACACCTGCGCTAACGAGGAGTAAGTCAGGTAACTGCGAACGTGCTTGCTGGAGTTCGGCACGTTATTGCGGTGAAAACCGTTGGCGGCAATATCATGCAGCAGCGCTGACAGCGCCCCATCACCGGCACCGTTGGTGTTCATGATTTTTTCCGGCCCGCCCATATAGGGTGCAATGTGCGAATAGATGCGGAACGGGTTCTCGCAGCTTTCACGACGCATCGCGCGGCTGAACTCATAGCGGTTGAATTCGGCAATATGCCCCGGCAACAGCGGATGCTGAGTTTCTCGCTTGTTGGCCTCTTCGGTGTAACCCGCCATATACAAACCACTTGGCCCGGCGGTACACAACACCAGATCGACCCATTCCAGCGCCATGTCAGAAGCGGTCAGCGGATCGCTCAGCCCGGTCAGCTCCAGCGCTTCATCTTCGTTCATCGCCAGAATAGAAACGTGCTGTTTCAGGAAGTCGCGCCACCACTGCGGGTTGTCGGCGATCACGTACTTGGTGCCGAGCGTCAGTACCACCGGTACATCGTGCTTTTTGGCAAACTCGATCGCCTGCATGGTCGCCGCCGGCATCGGCTCACCTTCCTTGCAACGCACCAGATAGGACGTCAGCACCAATGCCGAGGCACCGGCAATCACCTCTTCCGTCACGCTTTCCGGCCGCAGTTGATTCATCTGCCCTGGGCTGATGGCGAAGGTGCGCTCACCGCTTTCACCGATCAGCGTGAAGCAGCGACCAATAGCACCGTCAACCGCCTGCAGATGGTTAAGATCGGTACGGCTGGAGGTATTGCACAGATAGCGGTAGGCGTAGCTGCCAATCTTGATATTGCTGCACATCACGCCGAGCAGCACCGAGCGGTCATCCGCCAGCACTGAATAGTTGTGCAAAGTATTGCCGATGGTACCGCCGGCAAACTGATGGGTGATTAAATTGTTGTCGATCAATTCCTGATACAGCGCCTCGGCGACGTCATCCTCGATCACCAGAGAATGCCCCAGACTCAGGCCATAGCGCTGGACGAAGCTGTCGTCCACTTTGGCTTCGATATCCACCAGCGTCTGGTCAATACCGACGACATAAGAGGTGCTGATTTCATTTTCGGGCTGAGCCTGCTGCAAGAGCGGATCGCGGGCGTTCACCGGAAAATAGTGTTTGGACTTACGTTTACCAGGAAATTTCATTTAATTGGCGGCAGTGGCAGTTAACAGGCAGAGAATGTTAGCACATTCCTGCCCGATTGATGATGGCCGTCACCATTTTGCGTTCTGAGGATCAGAAGCGCTGTGCCACCAGTTGCTGCATCATATCAATGTGCGCCGGCTCGTCGTTGAGCGCTGAAATGTACTCGAACTTCTCACCGCCGGCCTTAAGGAAGATCTCGCGGTTTTGCTCTTTGATCTCCTCCAGCGTTTCCAGGCAGTCCGCAGAGAAACCGGGGCAGATAAGCTGAATATGTTTAACACCCTGAGCCGGCAGGCCTTTGAGGGTCTCGTCGGTATAAGGCGTCAGCCAGGGCTCACGACCAAAGCGCGACTGATAAGTCATCATCACCCGTTCCGGTGCCAGCGGTAACGTGGCAGTCAGAGCTCGTAAAGTGTCTTCGCAACGCTGCGGATAATCGTCGCCCAGACGCGCATAGCGCTTGGGAATGCCATGGAATGACAACACCAGTCGATCCGGCTGACCATGCTCGGCAAACGAATGCTCAACACTTTGGCGCAGCGCGGCAATGTAGGCCGGGTGCTCGGCATAGTCGCGGATAAAGCTGACTGACGGCAGGCGACGGTAGCCTTTCAGTATCCGGGCCACTCCGTCCCATACCGCGGCGCTGGTCGAGCAGGAGTATTGCGGGTACAGCGGCAACACCACCAGATTGGTCACGCCTTGCGCCAGCAGCTTGTCAATCGCTTCGGCCAGGCTTGGGGAGCCGTAGCTCATACCCAGTTCAACCGGCGTGTTGGGCATACGTGCGGCCAACGCGCGCTGCTGGCGGCGGCTGTAAACCAGCAACGGAGAACCTTCGTCCATCCATACCGACTGATACAACTTGGCGACCCGCGGTGAACGGATCGGCAAGATGGCGCCGTTGAGGATCGGCCACCAAATCAGCGGGGCCGTATCCACCACGCGGTCGTCACTGAGGAATTCCTTTAGATAGCGTTTTACCGCCGACGAGGTCGGAGCATCCGGCGTGCCCAGGTTCACCAGCAATACTCCGTGTTTCTCTTGCTTCATCACAGTTCCCCTTGGTTCCTTGCAAGCTAACCCCCCGTTCTGGGTCAGGGGGTTAACGTCAATTAATGGCACCTATTGTAACGGAAAAGCGCCTCATCGGAACCGATATCAGCAACAGGTGAAGGGTATGAACCTCAGGATTGCGCCAGCTTCCAGACCGCCGCCACATTGCGGGCCGTGACCTCAAGATTATCGGCCGCGTCCGTCAGGGCTTCTTCCAGCGTGACGACACGGTCAAGCACCGAAAAAGCAGCGTCAATGCCATGCTGGTGTACCACCTGATAATCTTTCGACAGGCTGCCGGCGATGCCGATCACCGGCAAGCCATGGCGTTTGGCTACCCTTGCCACGCCAATCGGCGTTTTGCCGTGGATCGACTGGCTATCCAGTCGCCCCTCTCCGGTGATCACCAGATCGGCGTCGCGAAGCGCCTCTTCCAGCCGCAAAGTTTCAATCACGATCTCAATTCCTGGCCGTAAGCGAGCGTTGAGCATGCCGAGCAAGGCCGCCCCCATTCCGCCCGCCGCTCCGGCGCCCGGTGCGTTGAGCACCTCGCGGCCGGTGGCCTGCTGCAGCAAACTGCCGAAATGGCTTAGTGCCGCATCCAACTGCGTCACCATCTCCGGCGTGGCGCCCTTCTGCGGGCCAAACACCGCCGAAGCCCCGTGAGGGCCACATAACGGGTTATCCACGTCACAGGCAGCCGTTACGCTCACCTGCTGCAGGCGAGGGTCTACCGCTGAAAGATCAATTTGCGCTAACCGGGCCAGTGCCGCGCCACCCGGCGGCAGCGGTTGCTGTTGGTCATCCAGCAGCCTGGCCCCCAGCGCCTGCATCATACCGGCCCCCCCGTCGTTGGTGGCACTCCCGCCGATACCCAGAATAATCGTCTTCACGCCGCGTTCCAGCGCCGCCAGGATCAGTTCACCGGTACCGTAACTGGTGGTAATACGCGGATCGCGCTGTCCCTTGGGCGCCAAATGCAGGCCGGAAGCGGCCGCCATCTCGATAACGGCAGTTTCCCCCTCCCCCAGCAAGCCGTAAAAGGCAGAAACTGGCTGGCCCAACGGGCCGGTGACCTCAACCCTGACAATTTCTCCACCGGTGGCCGCCACCATCGAATCCACCGTGCCTTCGCCGCCGTCCGCCATCGGCAATTTCACATACTGCACCTGCGGGTAAATCTGGCGGAATCCGAGCTCGATGGCCTCAGCCACCGCCATCGCACTCAGGCTCTCTTTAAACGAGTCTGGGGCAATTACCACTTTTTTCAGCGTTTTCATCAGTATTCCTTATCCTGCCAGATTAAATACGCCAAACATCAACGCCGAGACGGCGGCAATGGTGAAGCCTATCAGGGTTTCATACGGCAGTAATTTCAGCCGTTGATGCACCACCATATTGACGCTGCCGCCGGTGGCGTGGAAGAAACTGCCGTGTGGCAGGTGATCCAGCACCGTGGCACCGGCATGGATCATCGCCGCCCCCGCCAACCCGCTGACGCCCAGCTCCAGCAAGGTGCTGCTGAATACGCCGGATGCCACGGCGGTACCGGCGGTAGTGGAAGCGGTTGCCATCGACATCAATGCCCCGGAGAGCGGGGCCAGCAGCCAGGCCGGCATACCGGTGTGGGTCAATCCGTTAATCAACGCGTCCTTCAGCGCCGAGTTGGCGATAATGCCCGCCAGCGTACCGGTGCCGAGCAGCATAATCGCCACCGGAGCCATGCGGCTCAGGCCAGAAACCATAAACTGATTACACTGGCGAATGCGTCCCATCAATAACGCTCCCACCAATCCGCCGGCCGGTAACGCAATCAGCGGATCGACGGCTATACCGGCGATCGGCCGCAGTGACAGCAGCACAATGGCAACCAACGGCGCGCTGATCGCCGCCGCAAAGCCTGGGCGAGAACCCTCAGCATGCTGCGTCAGTTCCTCTGCCAGCACCTTGTCCCCCTTGTTGCTCAAGCGCCGGGCCAGCAGATAGGCCACCACCAGCCCACACAGGCCAGGCACGATGCCGGCCATCATTACCGAGGTCAGCGGCACATGGAAGTTATCGGCGGCCGCAATGGTGTTCGGGTTGGGTGACATCACGTTACCGGCCTTGCCGCCACCGATCATCGCCAACAGGATGGCACCGCGCGAGATCCCGGCCTTCTGGGCAATGGAGAGAGCGATCGGCGCTACGGTGATCACCGCCACGTCGATAAATACCCCAACCGCCGTAAGGATCAGTGTAGCTATCGCCAGCGCCAGCAGCGCACGGGTTTCCCCGACCTTGCGGACAATGGTTTCAGCAATGGTGTGCGCCGCGCCGGACTCAATCAGCACCCCGGCCAATACCCCCGCGGCCAGAATGCGCATTACGGCGTTGGTGATGCCCTGAGCGCCGGTGATCATCAGCGTCACGGTCTGTACCAGATCGGCGCCGCCACACAATCCACCGGCCAGCGCACCGGCAATCATGCCGTAGGCTGGCGGAACCTTGCGTAAAATCAGAACGATAGCGACGACCAATGCCACCAGCGCCCCCAATGTGGATACCGTTGTCATTATTGTTTTCCCCGTTGTTGGTGTGGGGAAAACATATCCTGAGCGCCGAACATTAGCGTGAGAGGAAGCCACAAAAACCCACCGGCTGGCGCGCCGGAAAGTTGTGGTTTTACACAACTCAGTGGTGCATCAGCATGCCGATGTATAACTGCAAGGCATCAGTTAACTGATTGATTTTCAATCCGGTAATCGCCTCAATGCGCTGCAGGCGATAGCGCAGGGTATTGACGTGAATATGCAGCTCAGTGGCAGTCTGCGTCTGATCACAATTCCGCGAAAAATAGTGCCGCAGGGTGCTGCGCAGTACGCCTTTTTCATCACTGGCCCCCAGGATCTGCCAGGGGCGTGAAAGCTCCTGCGCACGCCAGTCTTCCCCCAAATCGCACAGCAATGACGGCAGCGGGTAATCTTGGTAGAACAGCGTCTTGTGGCGCAGTTTCAACCGCTGCGCCATTGCCTGGGTGGCGCGGGCGGTCAGGTTAGAACGGTGCAACCCCGCCTCACCGCTAAAGAAGCCGCCGATAATCAAACGCAGGTTGAAACGCGACTGGAGCTGGCTTTGCAACTGCTGCGCCTGTTTGCGCTCCTGTTTCAAACTCCATTCCCCCTGCACCAGACTGGCGGGCCGCAGCAGGACCATTTCGTTGAGGCCGGTGATGGCGAGCAGCGCCTCACGCTGGCTGTGTTCCAGTTCCGCCAGCAGTTCACGCAATAAATTCGGCTGAGGATCCTGTAACTCCAGGATCCAGACGATACGCGGCAGTTGCAGATCCAGGCCCAGATAGGCAGCCATCGACTCCAGCGAGGCCGATGCCGGCTGCGGCTGCAACAACTGATTCGCCAGTTCCTCGCGATAACGCTTTTCCCACTGGTTTTGGCTCAATAATGCCGCCTGCTCCACCATCAGCTCAGCCGCCATTTTTACCAGTTCGGCATAGGCGCGCACCTGGGTGGGTTCGCCGGAAATGCCGATCACCCCCACCTGCTGGCTGCGAAAGCTAAATGGCAGGTTAATGCCTGGCCGTACCCCTTTAAGATGCGCTGCGGTCACCGCATCAATTTCCACTACCCGGTTCTCGGTTAGCGCCAGCACCGCGCCCTCATGGCGCTGGAACAGGCGTGAGGGATTACCGGAGGCAATGATGACACCGTTGCTGTCCATAACGTTGACGGAATGATTGATGATGCCCATCGCCCGCTGCACGATCTGGCGCGCGGTGGATTCTGCCAGCAAATTGGTGGTTCTGAGCATCAGGAGAGTCCCCATGGGTGATTATGGAGGCAGTTATACGTCATTTATCGCGGGTGATTAAAGCGCACTGGCTCAACAAGCCACGGCGATCACAGTTCGGCTGGAAAATAGCAAAAAAAACGCCAGACCGATAAGGCCTGGCGCTATACACCGCAATGAAAAACCGATCAGCCGAGGATGGTCGCCAGTTCAGCGCTCACTTCGGTCACTTTACGGGTGCCGTCGATTTTACGGTATTGGGTGTTGCCTGCTGCAGCTTCTTTGCTGTAGTAGGAAATCAACGGTGCCGTCATCTGGTGGTATTCAACCAGACGTTTGCGCACGGTTTCTTCCTGATCGTCTTTACGGGTCGTCAGGTCTTCGCCGGTTGCGTCGTCTTTGCCTTCCACCTTCGGCGGATTGAATTTAACGTGGTACACGCGGCCAGATGGCGCATGCACGCGGCGACCAACGATGCGATCAACGATCAGTTCGTCCGGCACGTCGAATTCCAGCACATAATCCACGTTGATGCCGGCTTCTTTCATCGCGTCAGCCTGTGGAATAGTGCGTGGGAAACCGTCCAGCAGGAAGCCGTTACGGCAGTCTTCCTGGGTGATGCGTTCTTTAACCAGTGCAATGACCAGTTCATCGGTTACCAGCTTGCCGGCATCCATGATTTCTTTCGCCTGCTTGCCCAGTTCACTGCCGGCCTTCACGGCTGCGCGCAACATATCACCAGTAGAGATTTGCGGAATACCGTATTTCTCCATGATGAATTGAGCCTGAGTACCTTTACCAGCGCCCGGAGCGCCCAGCAGAATGATACGCATTGCGTAAATCCCCTTGCTATGTAGTTTTTATAAAATTGCGAAAACGCTCAACCATACCATTTCAGGGGGGGCTGGCTCAAGGTACGCGAGGAAATCGATTGCGGAGCAGAAAGGGCAAAAAAGAGGGTAAAACGCTGAAAATCAGTGAGAAAAGCAAAAAAAAACGCCTCCAACCTTTAGGTCAGAGGCGTATAAGGTCGAAATTATGCGGACAACAGCTTATTCATGCGGCGGATAAACTGATTTGGGTCTTCCAGCGTGCCGCGTTCGGCCAGCAGCGCCTGATCCAATAACAGGTCAATCCACTCGGCGAATTGTTCGTTATCGCCCACATCGGATGCGCGTTTGACCAGCGCATGTTCCGGATTCAGTTCGAAAATGTATTTCACGGCCGGCGCTTCCTGGCCCGCAGCGGCAAACAGTTTTGCCATCTGGGTGCTCATTTCATCGGCGTCGGTGATGACGATAGCCGGCGTATCGGTCAGGCGGTGCGTCAGGCGCACATCCTTCACACGATCGCCCAGCAGGGTCTTCACGCGGTCAACGAACGGCTCCAGCTGCTTCTCAGCGGCCTTCTGCTCTTCGGTTTCATCCGCCAGTTTGTCCAGCGCGTCGTCCGCCTTGCTGACCGACTGGAACGGCTTGCCGTCAAATTCGGTCAGGTAGCTCATCATCCATTCATCGATACGGTCAGAAAGCAGCAATACTTCGATGCCTTTCTTGCGGAACAGCTCCAGGTGCGGGCTGCTCTTGGCGGCGGCATAGCTGTCGGCAGTGATGTAATAAATCTTCTCCTGCCCTTCGGCCATGCGGCCAACGTACTCTTCCAGCGAAACCGTCTGCGCCGAGCTGTCACTCTGGGTAGAGGCGAAACGCAGCAATTTGGCGATGGTTTCTTTATTGTTCGCGTCTTCCGCCGGGCCTTCTTTCAACACCAGACCGAACTGCTGCCAGAACTTCTGGTAGCCTTCCGCGTCGTCTTTGGCCAGTTTTTCCAGCATCTGCAGCACACGCTTGGTCAGCGCGCCACGCAGGTTTTGCGTCACACGGCTGTCTTGCAGAATTTCACGCGAGACGTTCAGCGGCAGATCGTTGGAATCTATCAGGCCACGCACGAAACGCAGGTAGTTCGGCATGAACTGCTCAGCGTCGTCCATGATAAACACGCGCTGAACATACAGTTTCAGACCGTGCTTGTGATCGCGGTTCCACATGTCCCACGGGGCCTGGGCAGGGATATACAGCAGGCTGGTGTATTCCTGCTTGCCTTCCACCCGGTTGTGGCTCCAGCTCAGCGGATCGGTAAAGTCGTGAGCAATGTGTTTGTAGAACTCTTTGTATTCTTCGTCGGTGACGTCAGCCTTGCTACGGGTCCACAGGGCCTGCGCCTTGTTGATTTTTTCCCAGGTGACGGTGCCGTCTTCTTCGTTTTTGGTTTCAATCTCAACCGGCAGTGCGATGTGGTCGGAGTATTTACCGATCACCGAACGCAGACGCCAGGCGTCGAGGTATTCATCTTCGCCTTCGCGCAGATGCAGGGTGATTTCGGTACCGCGATCTTCTTTGCTGACGTCGGCAATGGTGTAATCGCCCTCACCGACGGACTCCCAGAACACGCCTTGATCGGCGGCGGCACCGGCTGCGCGGGTACGCACGGTGACTTTATCCGCCACGATGAACGCGGAGTAGAAGCCCACGCCAAACTGGCCGATCAATTGGCTGTCTTTGGCCTGATCGGAGCCGATAGACTCCAGGAAGGCTTTAGTCCCTGATTTTGCGATGGTGCCCAGGTTTTCAATCACTTCTTCGCGGTTCATGCCAATGCCGTTGTCGGCAATGGTCAGCGTACGCTGGTCTTTATCGAAGGAAAGACGCACACGCAGCTCGCCGTCGCCTTCATACAGCTCTGGCGCGGACAGCGCGCGGAAACGCAGCTTGTCGGCGGCGTCTGAGGCGTTGGAGATCAGCTCGCGCAGGAAAATTTCTTTATTGGAGTACAGCGAATGAATCATCAAATGAAGCAGTTGTTTTACTTCAGACTGGAAACCACGGGTTTCTTGACCTTTCATACTCATTGATTACCTCAAAGATATAGCTACCAAAATCGGACAATGAGGATCAAGTGGGGGTCAGAGCATTGTTTTTCAAGCGACTGGGGGAATTTTTTTGGCAAAGTAACGGGGCCGTGATGGCCCCGCTAAGCATCAGAACTTGATAACGTGGCGACCGGCCAGGGAATGCGACAGCGTGGTGCCGTCGACCATCTCCAGCTCGCCACCCACCGGCACGCCGTGGGCAATGCGGCTGGCCACTACGCCATACTGACCACACATCTCGGCGATGTAGTTGGCGGTTGCGTCACCTTCCACCGTCGGGTTGGTCGCCAGGATCACTTCGGTAACGCTTTCTTTTTCCAGCCGTTGCTCCAGCCGATCCAGACCGATATCGCCTGGGCCAATGCCGTCCATCGGCGACAGGTGGCCCATCAACACAAAGTAGCGCCCGGCGAACTGGCCGGTCTGCTCGATGGCGTGAATATCAGCCGGGCTTTCCACCACGCAGATCTGGCCGTTTTGTTGACGGCGCGGATTGGCGCAGATGGTGCAGATATCCTGCTCGGTGAAGGTGCGGCAATCGGCACAGTGACCGATTTCCGACATGGCGCGGGTCAGCGCCTGCGCCAAACGCATGCCACCGCTGCGATCGCGCTGCAACAGTTGGAATGCCATGCGCTGCGCCGACTTAGGGCCAACGCCCGGCAGGCAACGCAACGCCTCCATCAATGTTTCAAGGAGCGGGCTGGTTTGCATCAGAACGGCATCTTAAAGCCAGGTGGCAGTTGCATGCCATTGGACACAGACGCCATTTTCTCTTTCTGGGTTTCGTCGATACGACGTGCGGCGTCGTTGATCGCAGCAGCGATCAGGTCTTCCAGCATATCTTTATCGTCTTCCATCAGGCTCGGATCGATCTCCACACGACGGCAGTTGTGCGCGCCATTGATGGTGACTTTCACCAGGCCGGCACCGGATTCGCCAGTCACTTCCAATTTGGCGACTTCTTCCTGCATCTGCTGCATTTTTTCTTGCATTTGCTGGGCTTGCTTCATCAGGTTGCCCAGACCGCCTTTACCAAACATAGTCGTCTCTCGTCGCTAGGGCCGCGCACTTTACGCAGCGTTTAAATGGGGCGAATACTCTCTTCATCCAGGTCCGCGTCGAAGAAACGGCGCAGGGTCTGAATATGGGTATCCGTAACGATCGACTGGCGCGCCTGCGCCAGTTTTTCTTCATAAATGGCTTGTCGCCACTCCAGCGGAGTCCGCTCCGCCGGATTATCGTCTTCCACCACGGTCAACTCAACCGGGCTACCGTACAGCTCGCTGAGCGCATCGGTCAGCACCTTCTGCGCCGAAGGCGAATTCAGGTGACGCTGCGACGACCGCAGGTGAAGACAAATCTTACCGGGTTCCAACTGTTGTTTAACCGCGTTTAATGCCAGTTGCTGCACCAGTTTTGGAATTTTAAGCTTATCGATTTCCGCCGCCCAGGCGTCGCGTTCCAGCGATTCAACCACCAGTTTGGCCGACAGCTCGGGCGTTTTCTCATGCTCGAGCGCGGTGCGCAACGCTTTCGGCGTAGCCAGCGGCTCCGGTTCGGCCTCCGGCTCGGTCAGTGCGCGCCAGCGATAAGCCTCCGGCTTGGCCGGTTTTTCCTGCACGATCTTTTCCGCCTGGCGCTGCTGGCTGCGCTCAGTCACGGAAGCCAATCGCTCCAGTGCCGAGTTCGCCGGCCGCGCTTTTCCAGGCGCCGCCGGTTCACTCTTTTTTGTTGTGGATGCTCCCTGCTGCCTCAGCAGTTGGGTACGCGCCTTTAATAATTGCGCGGTGGCATCCGGTAAATTCGCTTGCTGATTGTTCTGCGGTGCAACCTGCCCTAACGGCGGCGGTGCGTCCTGAAACTGTGGCGGCTGGGCCGCTTGAACCTGTGGCTGAGCCATCTGCACAGGTGCAGTCTGCACCATGGCTACCGGCTCGGGGATCATCGCCTTCGGATGAAACGCCAGCGCGCGCAGCAGGGTCATTTCAACCCCCATGCGGCGATCCGGCGCAAAGGCCAGCTCTTTGCGGCCAACCAACAGCGTTTGGTAATAGAGCTGTACGTCAGTCGGCGGCAAGGTACGCGCCAGCTCACGCAGCCGCTGTTCAATGGCGGCGTAATGATTATCCAACACCGACGGCAGCAACTGCACCATCGCAATACGGTGCAGCAACGCCAGCGTCTCGATCAGCAGATTTTCCCAATCGACACCGCGCGAAGCGGCCTGCGCGACCTGCGCCATCACCTTTTCGCCATCGGCACTGACCAGCGCTTCGAGAATAGCCAGCGGCTGTTCATCGTCAAGCGTGCCCAGCATTTGGCTGACGGTGGCGGTAGTCACCTGCCCCTGTCCCATGGCAATCGCCTGGTCAGTGAGGCTCAGTGCATCACGCATGCTGCCATCGGCGGCACGCGCCAATAGCTGCAACGCACGCTGATCGCTGGTGATCTGCTCTGCCTGCAGCACCGTTTCCAACTGGCTGCGGATCTGATCGACGTCCAGCGCCTTCAGATGAAATTGCAGACAGCGGGACAAAATGGTTACCGGCAACTTTTGCGGGTCGGTGGTTGCCAACAGGAATTTGACGTGCGAAGGCGGCTCTTCCAGCGTTTTCAACAGCGCATTGAAGCTGTGACGCGAGAGCATGTGCACTTCGTCAATCAGGTAAACCTTGAAGCGGCCACGGGCGGGAGCGTACTGGACGTTATCCAGCAGATCGCGGGTATCTTCCACCTTGGTTCTGGACGCGGCGTCGATCTCGATCAGATCGACAAAACGTCCCTGCTCAATCTCGCGGCAGTTATCACATTGACCGCACGGCGTGGCGGTGATGCCGGTTTCACAGTTCAGGCCTTTGGCCAGCAGGCGCGCAATGGTGGTTTTACCCACGCCGCGCGTACCCGAGAACAGATAGGCGTGATGGATCCGCCCCAGCGAGAGGCCGTTAGCCAGTGCCGTCAGGACATGTTCCTGTCCGACCACATCTGCAAACGTTTGAGGGCGCCACTTACGGGCTAGAACCTGATAGCTCATTAATACCGGAAAAGTCGAGTAATCTGGAGGGTCATGCTAACACAGCCCCGCGGCGATCCGCGAGGCCGTTGTGGTAATGCAGATCAGTGGCCGGAGAAGTTGACCAGGCTGTAGCATTCAATACCCAGGGTGTTTAAACGCGCTTCACCGCCGAGATCCGGCAGATTGATAATGAAGGCGGCGTCGGTCACTTCACCACCCAGACGGCGGATCAGTTTTGCTGTGGCTTCGATGGTGCCGCCGGTTGCCAGCAGATCGTCCACCACCAGCACTTTATCACCGGCGCTGATAGCATCGGTGTGGATTTCCAACTTGTCGGTGCCGTATTCCAGCTCATAGCTTTCGCTGAGGGTGGCACGCGGCAGCTTGCCCGGTTTGCGCACCGGTACAAAACCCACGCCCAGCGCCAACGCAACCGGGGCGCCAAACAGGAAGCCACGCGCTTCGGTGCCAACCACTTTGGTGACGCCCGCTTCGCGGAAACGCTCAACCAGCAATTCAATACTGGCGGCGTAGGCCAGCGGATTTTCCAGCAGGCTGGTGACGTCACGGAACAGTATGCCCGGCTTAGGGTAATCCGGGATGGTTTTGATACTGTCTTTAATAAACTGAAGCTGCTGCGCAGTAGCGGTCATAATTGTTGCCTGATAAAACTGCCTGATGACTTGCGCGCAGGTCATCTTAACCCGCACACGAAAACGGTCAAATTTATGCAAACTGGCGGACAAATGCAACCGACGGTGTGCGATCAGCGCTGTTTTTGTTGTGGCAGGTCAACAACCGGCAGCCGTGACATAAAGATCAGCAGAACGGCCAGCATCACTAACAGTAAGCTGCGCACCCACCAAAGCTTCACCAACCACAGCGAAACCGCAAACGTCAGCACAATCATCAATACGGCCTTCCATTTGGTCCCCGGCGGCAAGGCGCGGTGCTGTTGCCAATGGCGCAGATAGGGGCCAAACCATGAACGGTACAGCAACCAGGCGTGAAATCGCGGCGACGAACGGGCAAAGCACCAGGCGGCCAGCAGCAGAAAGGGCGTGGTGGGCAGCAGCGGCAATACCACGCCCAGCGTCGCCAGTACCACCGCCAGCCAACCGAGGATTATCAATAACCAACGCGTCATGGGGATCCTTGTCCATCAATCTGTCTGACGTCACTTTATCACCAGCCTCCCCAGCGTCACCAGTCGCAACGGCCGGAATATGCGTGCAGCGCTTGTTTCACGGTGTGAACGCGTGCAAGCTGAGCCCACTATCCTCGTCATGGAGCCAACGTGAGTACTCAGCGTCTTTTACAAGTGTTAGAACAACAGATCACGGTGTTAGCCGGCGAAATCACACCACAAGGCGACGCACCGATCCCTCAGGCACGCTTTGACGCTGCGTTATTTTCCAACCGCGGCACCCGGCTGCGCGATTACCTGACAGAAGTACAAAAGAACTTCGCCCAGTTGCAGACCGCAGCCAACGACAGCCGCACCACCCAGGTGGCCTTTCTGGCCGAGAGACTGGTGGCGCAGATCACCGCCCTGCAGCGCGAATTGGCGACCCAGGCGCTGCGCCGGAAAAATCAGCCCAAGGAAGTGGTGGCGGCCGATTTGTACCATAAGCTGGCTGAGCATCAGGATTATGAGCGTCGGATTATTTCGATGATCCAGGATCGGGAAAGCCTGTTGGGCAGACAGACCACGCTGGCAGCACAGCAAAAACTGCAGCATGAGCTGGCGGCGCTGGAAGGCCGATTGATGCGTTGCCGCCAGGCGTTGGCACGAATCGAACGCAGTATTGAACGTAAAGAAAACGGTTTTTGAAGATTTATCACAATATTTTAATGATTCTTCCCCTCCGCGGATCTTGTTCACTATACTCAGCCGAAGCGAAGCATCACTCATTCATCTCAATTTAAACGTGGGTTTTATGTCTCTAGAAAATGCCTCAGCAGAATTGCAACTGGCGGTAGATCTGATTTACCTGCTGGAATGCAATGAGATCGATCCGGCCACCGCGCTGGCGGCGCTGGATATTGTCAAACGGGACTACCAGGAAAAGTTGCAGCGCAACGGCGTAACCTCCCCTTACCTGCCTGTCGGCCAGTAAACAGGGTTCAGCCTGCGCTGAACCCTTGCTTCTCATTCCATTATCATCCTGCCGACGTACCGCCTTCATCCGGCGATAATGTCCGTTTCACTTCCTGCACCTCGTTGCCCTGCTGATTGTGCAAATACACCTCAAGCTGGTTGAAGGCAATATTGATATCGTTCTCACGGCACAGGCGTTCGATCGAGCGGTTCAGTTCGTCAACGGTATAGCTGCGGTCACGCAATTCACGCACGTAAAGGCGCAGTTCGTGATCCAGCGTGCTGGCGCCGAAATTAAGGAAGAATACCTGCGGCTCGGGATCGGTCATCACCCGCGGGTTATCGCGCGCCGCCTGCAACAGCACCGCTTTCACCTTGTCCAGATCAGATCCGTAGGCTACGCCAACCTTGATCAATACGCGGGTGATGGTGTCTGACAGCGACCAGTTGATCAACCGCTCGGTAACAAACGCCTTGTTAGGGATAATCACTTCTTTGCGGTCAAAGTCGGTGATGGTAGTGGCACGAATGCGGATTTTGCTGACCGAGCCTGAGAAACTGCCGATAGTAATGGTATCGCCGATACGGATAGGCCGTTCAAACAGGATAATCAGACCGGAGACAAAGTTGGCGAAAATCTCCTGTAAACCGAAGCCCAGCCCAACGGTCAAACCGGCCGCCAGCCACTGCAGCTTATCCCAGGATACGCCCAGCGATCCCAGTGCGGTCACTGCCCCCACGGTGGTAATCAGATAGGTCAATATGGTGGTGACCGCATAAGAGGTCCCCTGCCGCAACTGCAGCCGCGACAACACCACTACCTCCAGTAAACCAGGCAGGTTGCGAGTCATGACGTAGGCGACGATAACCGCCGCTATCGCTACCATCATGTTGCCCAGCGTTACCGCCTGCGCCACGCTGCTGCCGGCAACGGTAGAGGTGTAATGCCATAGCGTGATGCTGTCCAGATACGAAATCACCGTCACCAGATCGGACCAAATGGCATAAAAAGCGCTGGCGAAGATAATAAACAGCGCCATGGTGGTCAGACGCAGCGACTGCTGGTTGATTTGATCGAGCGCCAAAGGAGGTTCTTCAACCGGTTCCAGCCCTTCGGCTCCCTCTTTCTCTTTCGCCAGGCTCTGGCGACGGGCCAGCGCACGGCGGTAGGCCAGACGGCGCGCCGCGACGCTCAACCCACGGATCGCAGTCAGATAAACAATATTCCACAGGAAAAACAGGTACAAACTGTCGATCCAGCGGCCGGCCAGCCGCAGCGTGGTGTAGAAGTAACCGGCAAACATCAGCCCAAGCAGGATCAACGGCGTGGCGGCAATCGCGGTAACAATCACCAATCGCACCGCGTGCGAACCTTTCTCTCGCCAACTGTCACGGCACATCGGGAACACCAGCACGGTCAGCAGTGCCAGCGTCAGCATGACCACCACCTGGCCGATCACGTCTTCCACCAGCCGCAGCGGCGCTTTCTCGCCCAGCACCGACCAGAAGATCAACGGCAGCAACGCCAGGCCCAGCCGCACCGTCTGACGACGGTAATGCGCACAAAGCTCAGGGGCAAAATTAAAGTGCCGCTCACAAACGCCGCCCACTGCCAGCATGCGGTAGGTGAAGCCGAAAATCAGCCAGAATAGCGCCAGCTGCTGCGACAGCGCCCAAATGAAATCACTGAGGCCAATTTCGGCACGATCCCCCCAGAACCCCGCCCCCAGCAGCAGCGCCGAGCCGGGAACGACCTTCAGCAAGGTCAGTAAGATGGCTTTGGGTGTGTGCAGTTGGCCATCGCGCTTTAACTGCCCGACATCGTTGGCCAGCCGTTGCAAATGGCTGTCGATCAGCTTGTAGCGCCAGCGTAACAGGCCGAGCAGCAGCAACAGCGGGATCAGCACCACCAGCGAGTTCAAACCGCCCTGCACTATTTTTCCAAGGTCTAATTTGAAATCGAGGGTGGCGAGTTGATCTCTGACCGCCCCCGGCAGAGCTTTCAACCACGCCAAATCAACCGGCTTGTTACTGTTAACCCAGAAAATCTGCTGGGTCAGCGTATCCCGCAGCGAGCTGTTAACGCTGGTCAACTGCTGCTGGTTGATCTGCAGGTTGATCGACTGCGCCAACTGATTGCTAAGCTGTTTGTTCAACTGATCCAACAGCTCACGCCGCATATCGACGATTTCGTTTAAAGCGTCCAGCACGTCCGCACTGGCTTTTTCTTTGCTGTCGGCAACCAGCTTATTGATGTAATCGTCGCCTTTGAACAGGTCGTCGCGCTGCTGGTTGATATCAAACTGTTCCAGACGCAGATCGGCGATGCGCGTGCCCATGTCTGCCACCAGCGTCCCCTGCGGCAGGCTCTGTTGTTGCTGATACAAAATGCGTGACAGCACCAGACTGCCTTTGAGCACCTGGATCTGTTCTTTTAAATTACGTTCCGCCTGCAGGCCACGATCGAGCCAGTTCTTCACCCGAATATTCTGCTGGAACAACACGTTGCTCTCTTCAGTGGCGGCAATCAGCCGTTGGCTGAGTTGGCGGTTAACATCCAGCTCTTTACTGACTAATTGATCGTGCTGAATGTCAGTCGCATCTTCCGGGTTCTGCGCCTCTTTGGCAGTTTTTTCCGACAGCGTCAGGCGCTTGCTGTTGACCACTTCTTGCAGCAACTGCACGCTGTGATCCAAAGCATCAATATGCCCGGTGGTGTAGTCGCGCTGTTTCTGCAGCAGATCCTGCAGGGTGGTGTTGGCTTCCAGGCTTTTGCGCTGCAGATCAATTTGCGCATTGAGCAACGTCTGTTCGGTTGCCAGCATCACTAGCTGGCTGTCGCGCAGTGAGTTTTGGCCCGGCGTCTGATCGTTGATTTGGTTACGGATCTCCTGCAGACGCTGCGAAGCGGTGTACATGCTGCTCTGCACCCGCTCCGGCTGGGTCTGCAGTGAAACCAGTTGGCTGTTATAGGTCGACAGGTTTTCCTGCGCAATCTGCAGGTCGTCGAGGGTTTGATAAAGGCGGGTTTCCAACTGGCGCAGTGAAAGCTGCAGCAGTTCGGCCCTGGCGGCCGTGCCGTCTACCGGCGTCTTGAGTGCATCGAGATCGGCGGTTACCTGACGCAATTTGCCCGGCGCCAGTTGCAACTGCTGCTTAAGCTGAGCGCCATCCTGTTTAGTGCGTTCAATCGCGTCCAGCAGCTCAAGCGTGCGGGCCAAATCTTGTTGGGTGAGCTTATTGACCGGGGTCAGCGTCTTTTGCTTGTTCAAGGCTTCAATCTGGCCTTGAATTTCGCTACGGGACGGCAGGTCGCCATTCAGGGACGCATAGGCCGCAGGTTGGCACACCGCACAAACCGCGATCAGTAAAAACAGGGCAAGGGTGCGGGAAAGGCCCACACTCAGGAACGAGGGGAACGCCAGAAAAGAACCTTTAGCTAACCTGCGATGCATGATTTGGCTTCGAATCAATAATAAAGAAGCCTAAAGATTATCACGATCGCAGATAGCCAAAGAATAAGAAAAGCATTGCTGGTGATGTACAGATGTCGCAGGATCAGAACGTCAGCACTTTTCCTGCCGCCAGCGTCCACTGCGCCAACTCGACCAGGGTTCCGATCTCTACCCCATCCGCCAGTGGCAATTGGCTCACGCCACGTGCGTCGGCGCAGGTCTTGCACAGCTTCACCGGCACCTGTTGCGCAGTGAGAATTTCCAGCATTTGCTGCAAATGGTAACCTTCGCGCGGCTGTTGGCCTGCCAGCCCGGCCACCACCGCATCGGACATCAGAAACAGTTTCAGATCGAGATCGCTTTGCTGCTCTTTCAGGGTAATGGCCAGACGCAGGGCATTAAACAGGGATTCATGGCCATAGGCGGCGCCATTGGCAATCAACACTACGGATGACATGGTATTTCTCCTATAAAGGATGGATTTCGACGCTGTGTGGCTGCGTCGCCAGTTCTTCCGGCTTGATTCGTAAGGCGGGACTGAATTGGACCATTTCGAGGAAGGAGTCGATCAGCGCCGTCGCTTCGGCTTTCAGATCAAAGCTCTCCGGCATAAACAGCCAATTCTCCATCAGGCCGGTAATATAAGCATGCAGGATAATTGCCGCGCGGCGGGTGTGCAAATCAACGGGCAGTTGGCCGTGGCCCATACAGTCACGCAGCACCGACTCAATGCGTTCATAACCTGTCAGGTATAAGACTTTACGCGCCTCATGCAGCGGCATCATCTCACCGACGAATTCGCACTTGTGGAAAACGATTTCCATCAGCGCTCGTCGGCGGCTGTCATCGACCGTAGCCGTCAGAATGTAAATCAGAATTTCCCGTAAAATACGCAGTGGATTCTCGGGGAACTTTGCCTGATACTCTAGTTCCAGATCACCAATTTTTGACTCTGATAATTCCCAAACTTCATTAAACAGGTCTACCTTGTTCTTGAAGTGCCAATAAATTGCACCACGCGTAACTCCGGCAGCAGTGGCAATATCTGTCAGTGACGTTGCAGAAACGCCACGTTCAGAAAATTCTTGCACCGCAGCATCAAGTATGTGCTGTCGAGTTTCTAGCGCCTGCTGTTTGGTTTTTCGTGCCATGACGTTGTTTTTTCGGGGGAGTGTGATTTACATACATTCGCGTATGTATGTACCATAGCACGCACATATAATTAACGCAGCAATGGGTTTTAAAGCTTGTGATCCATTGATCATTTTGAAATCGGACACTTGAGGTTTTTCTATGAACAAAAACAGAGGGTTAACGCCTCTGGCGGCAGTTCTGATGCTTTCAGGCAGCTTAATGCTTACAGGATGTAACGATAAAGAAACCCAACAGCAAGGCGCCCAACCACCGGCTCCCGAAGTGGGTGTAGTGACTTTGAAGGCCGAGCCTCTCAATATGACTACCGATCTTCCTGGCCGCACCGCTGCGTATCGTATCGCCGAAGTTCGCCCTCAGGTCAGCGGTATTATCCTGAAACGCAACTTTGTTGAAGGCAGTGATATCAAGGCAGGCACTTCCCTGTATCAGATTGATCCTGCTACCTATCAGGCAAGCTATGACAGCGCCAAAGGCGATCTGGCCAAAGCACAGGCCAGCGCTTCTATCGCGCGCGTGACGGTCAACCGCTACAAGCCCTTGCTGGGCACCAGCTACATCAGCAAGCAGGATTACGATACAGCCGTTTCCAACCTGCAGCAGGCAGACGCCGCTGTGATAGCCGCAAAAGCGGCGGTTGAAACTGCGCGTATCAACCTGGCTTACACTAAAGTGACGTCCCCAATCTCCGGGCGTATCGGCAAATCTTCAGTAACCGAAGGCGCGCTGGTCAGCAACGGTCAAACCACGGCGCTGTCTACCGTGCAACAGTTGGATCCGATTTACGTCGACGTCACTCAGTCGAGCAACGACTTTCTGCGCCTGAAGCAAGAATTGGCCAGCGGTGCGCTGAAACAGGAAAACGGCAAGGCCAAGGTGAAACTGCTGCTGGAGAACGGCGCGCAGTACGCTCAGGAAGGCACGCTGGAATTCTCTGACGTCACCGTGGATGAAACCACCGGTTCAATCACCATTCGCGCCCTGTTCCCTAACCCGAACGATACGCTGCTGCCAGGTATGTTCGTTCGCGCCCGTCTGGACGAAGGCGTGCGCAGCGATGCATTGCTGGTGCCACAGCAGGGTGTAACACGTAACCCGCGTGGCGAAGCTACCGCGATGGTGGTGGGCGCTGACGATAAAGTCGAAATGCGCACGCTGAAAGCGGACCAGGCGATTGGTGACAAATGGTTGGTTACCGACGGCTTGAAAGCCGGCGACCGCGTAATTGTCACTGGCCTGATGAAAGTCCGCCCAGGCGCTCAGGTAAAAGTGCAGGAAGTTGACACTCAGGCGCAAAAGCAGCCGCAGTCTGAAGCGCAGAAGTCATAAAAAGGAGCCGGTAAGACATGGCTAAGTTCTTTATAGATCGCCCTATTTTCGCCTGGGTAATCGCCATCATCGTCATGTTGGCGGGTGTGCTGTCAATAATGAAACTGCCGATTGCGCAGTATCCAACTATTGCACCACCGGCGGTCAGTATTTCCGCAAACTATCCGGGCGCAGATGCAAAAACGGTGCAGGATACCGTGACTCAGATTATCGAACAGAACATGAACGGTATCGATAATCTGATGTACATGTCCTCCACCAGTGATTCTTCTGGTAGCGTTACCATTACACTGACGTTTAACTCGGGAACAGACCCTGACATCGCGCAGGTTCAGGTACAGAACAAACTGTCTTTGGCTACGCCGTTACTGCCGCAAGAAGTACAGCAGCAGGGCCTGAAAGTTGAAAAGTCCAGCAGCAGCTTCCTGATGGTAGCCGGCTTCATTTCCGACGATCCGAGCATGACTCAGGACGACATCGCGGACTATGTGGCCTCTAACATCAAGGACCCGATCAGCCGTTCATCCGGCGTGGGTGAAGTGCAGCTGTTTGGTGCCCAGTACGCGATGCGTGTCTGGTTGGATCCAAATAAGCTCAATAACTTCCAATTAACCACTACTGATGTGACGTCCGCCATTACCGAGCAGAACAACCAAATCGCCGCAGGGCAATTGGGTGGGATGCCACCGGTGCCGGGTCAACAGCTTAACGCCTCGATCATCGCGCAGACCCGTCTGACCTCTCCAGAAGAGTTCGGCAAAATTCTGCTGAAGGTGAATGCCGACGGTTCTCAGGTTCGCCTGAGCGACGTGGCACACATTGAGCGCGGAGCTGAAAGCTATGCGGTGACCGCACGTTATAACGGCAAACCGGCGGCAGGCCTGGGTATCAAACTGGCTACCGGTGCCAACGCCCTGAACACTGCACAAGGTGTGAAAGACGCGCTGACCAAAATGCAGCCTTTCTTCCCGCAAGGGATGAAAGTGGTTTATCCGTACGACACCACGCCGTTCGTTAAAATCTCGATTAACGAAGTGGTGAAAACGCTGATCGAAGCCATCATCCTGGTATTCCTGGTGATGTATTTGTTCCTGCAAAACTTCCGCGCAACCCTGATCCCGACCATTGCGGTACCGGTGGTGTTGCTGGGGACCTTTGCCATTTTGGCGGCCTTCGGCTTCTCGATAAACACCCTGACGATGTTCGGCATGGTGCTGGCGATAGGCTTGTTGGTGGATGATGCCATCGTGGTGGTAGAGAACGTCGAGCGTGTAATGTCCGAAGAGGGACTGCCGCCGAAGGAAGCCACCAAGAAATCGATGGAACAGATCCAGGGCGCGTTGGTCGGTATTGCCATGGTGCTGTCGGCGGTATTCGTCCCTATGGCGTTCTTCGGCGGCTCGACCGGTGCTATCTACCGTCAGTTCTCCATCACCATCGTTTCTGCGATGGCACTGTCGGTACTGGTAGCGTTGATTCTGACGCCTGCACTGTGCGCCACCTTGTTGAAACCCGTAGCGAAAGGCGACCACGGGGTTAAAACCGGCTTCTTCGGTTGGTTTAACCGCATGTTCGAAAAGAGCACCCATCACTACACCGACAGCGTAGCCAACATCCTGCGCAGCACCGGTCGTTATCTGGTGATCTACCTGCTGATCGTTGTCGGCATGGCGCTGCTGTTCCTGCGCTTGCCTTCCTCGTTCCTGCCGGACGAAGACCAGGGTATTTTGCTGACCATGGTGCAGTTGCCTGCAGGTGCTACCGAAGCGCGTACCTCTAAGGTTCTGGAAGAAGTCACCGACTACTTCATGACCAAAGAAAAAGACAACGTGGTTTCGGTGTTTACCGTTGCGGGCTTCGGCTTTAACGGTAACGGTCAGAACAACGGTCTGTCATTCGTCAGCCTGAAAGATTGGTCTGAACGTAAAGGTGAAGAGAATAAGGTACCGGCGATTGCAGGCCGCGCAATGGGCGCGTTCTCGCAAATCAAAGATGGCCTGGTATTCCCGTTCAACCTGCCGGCGATTATCGAACTGGGTACCGCGACCGGTTTTGACTTCCAGCTGATTGACCAGGGTGGCCTGGGGCATGAAAAACTGACCGAAGCACGTAACCAGTTGCTGGGCATGGCTGCCAAGCATCCGGACATGCTGGTGGGCATGCGCCCTAACGGTCTGGAAGATACGCCGCAGTTCAAACTGATTATCGACCAGGAAAAAGCCAAGGCTCTGGGCGTTAGCATCACCACCATTAACAGCACGCTGAGCACCGCGTTGGGTGGCTCTTACGTTAACGACTTCATCGACCGTGGTCGTGTGAAGAAAGTGTACGTACAGGCTGATGCGCCGTTCCGTATGTTGCCGGAAGATATCAATAAATGGTTTGTCCGCGGCACCAGCGGCCAGATGGTTCCGTTCTCCGCCTTCTCCTCGGCGAAATGGGAATACGGTTCACCGCGTCTGGAACGTTATAACGGTCTGCCTTCCATGGAAATTTTGGGTCAGGCAACGCCAGGCAAGAGTACCGGTGAAGCCATGAACCTGATGGAAGAACTGGCCTCCAAGCTGCCGAGCGGCATTGGTTACGACTGGACCGGTATGTCCTATCAGGAACGTCTGTCCGGTAACCAGGCTCCAGCACTGTATGCCATCTCGATTCTGGTGGTGTTCCTGTGTCTGGCAGCATTGTACGAGAGCTGGTCAATTCCGTTCTCGGTCATGCTGGTTCTGCCACTGGGGGTTATCGGTGCGTTGCTGGCGGCCACCATGCGCGGCCTTAACAACGACGTTTACTTCCAGGTGGGGCTGTTGACCACCATAGGTCTGTCGGCGAAGAACGCCATATTGATTGTGGAATTCGCCAAGGACCTGATGGATAAAGAAGGCAAGGGTCTGATAGAAGCCACGTTGGAAGCGGTGCGTATGCGTCTGCGTCCAATTCTGATGACTTCTCTGGCATTCATCCTCGGGGTTCTGCCGCTGGTTATCAGCAGCGGTGCAGGCTCCGGCGCACAGAACGCGGTAGGTACCGGCGTTATGGGCGGGATGATTACCGCGACCGTGCTGGCCATCTTCTTCGTTCCGGTCTTCTTCGTGGTGGTTCGCCGCCGCTTCAGCAAGAAGTCCGAAGATGTGGAACACAGCCACCCGGTTGATCATCACTGATTAAAGTAGTGATCCCGAACCTCTGAATACCAAGGCCGCTTATGCGGCCTTTTTCTTTGGCTTCATCGGCTTAATGCAAACCACTCTCATTAATTTATCGGCAGATGCATTTTGTACTTGATCCGCCTTGCCGTGCGGCGCATAATTATTGTTATAGTATAACATTACATTGGAGCGCATCATGAAAGCAGGCATCCACCCAAACTACCGTACCGTGGTGTTCCACGACCTCAGTGCCGATACCTACTTTAAGGTGGGTTCGACCATTAACACCGATCGCACCATTGAGCTTGAAGGTGAAAGCTGGCCGTATGTCACTCTCGACGTCTCTTCCGCTTCGCACCCGTATTACACCGGCAAGCAGAAAGAGTTCTCTAAAGAAGGCAGCACTGCGCGCTTCCAGCAACGTTTTGGCCGCTTCTTTACCGGCAATAAGTAACAGGGGATCCACATGCAGGTTTTGAGTTCATTGCGTTCGGCGAAGAACCGCCATCCGGATTGCAAGGTCGTACGCCGTAAAGGCCGTATCTATGTGATTTGTAAAACTAACCCACGCTTCAAAGCGGTACAGGGACGTAAGAAAAAGCGCTAAGTAAAGCAGTGCCATCTGTCTGTCGCAAAGCCCCGTTGCTGCTCAACGGGGCTTTTTTTATGGAGAAAGCTGAAACACCAAAAATGCCCTGCCTGACAGACAGGGCGAATGCGTTATTTCATGCTGCCGAGTAGAGTATCGACATTGTGCTTAAATGCCTGCTCGTAAGTGGCTGCTGGACCATTAGCTTTGGATAAGGCTTCCGGATACAGTTCCCCCCCTGCCTTGGCACCGGTGGCGGCGGCAATTTGCTTCACCAGGCGCGGATCGGTTTGGTTCTCAATAAAGTAGGCATTAACCTTCTCCTGCTTGATCTGTTTGATCAGCCCGGCCACGTCGCTGGCACTCGCCTCAGCCTCGGTAGAGAAGCCGACCGGGGCAAGGAAGGTGACGCCATATTCTTGGCCAAAGTAGCCAAAAGCATCGTGACTGGTCAGCACCTTGCGTTTTTGCTGCGGCACTGCGGCAAACTGCGTTTTGGCCCACAGATCCAACTTCTGCAGCTGCTGGATATATTCCGCGCCGCGCTGACGGAAATAGTTGGCATCCTCAGGGTCAGCGGCAATCAGCGCGTTCATCACGTTGGTGGCGTACTGCACGCCATTCTTCATGCTGTTCCAGGCATGAGGATCGGTGACCTCTTTGCCGTCTTCATTCATCTGACGTGAGTTGATCCCCTGCGATGCGGTAATCACCTGCCCTTTGTAACCCGAGGCACTGACCAGGCGATCGATCCACCCTTCCAGGCCCAGGCCACTGACGAACACCACGTCAGCCTGCGACAATAGCTTGCTGTCTTTCGGTGAAGGTTCGAAGCTGTGCGGGTCGCCGTCCGGCCCCACCAGCGTAGAGACATTGACATGTTCTCCCCCCACCTGCTTGACGATGTCGCCGAGGATAGAAAAACTGGCGACAGCGTCAACCGTCTTCGCCATAGCCAATGGGCTGGACAGCAGAGCAGCGACTGCCAGCGATATAGGTAAACGTTTCATACTTTCTCCTTGCACTTGGCACTTCTCAACGGCGCGCCAGGGAATAAATCCCCCCACGCGTCCCAAACAAAATTGACCCAAAGAAAATCACGCTGGCACTGAGCACGATCGCCGGCCCTGCAGGCAATGATGCATAGTACGACCATTCCAACCCAATAAGGCTTGAAAGCATGCCGATCCCCATAGCCACCGCCAACGTATGCGGCAAATTACGCGCCCAAAATCGCGCGCTGGCGGCGGGAAGCATCATCAGCCCGACCGACATCAATGTGCCGAGGATCTGGAAACCAGCGACCAGATTGATCACCACCAACGCCAGGAACAATCCATGTATCAGCGCCAGCCAGCGCGGTGCGCTGACGCGTAAAAAGGTGGCATCGAAAGATTCAATCACCAGCGCACGGTACAGTGCGGCCAATGCCAGCAGCGACAAGCTGGCTATCGCCCCCACCATCACAATCGCATGAATATCCACCGCCAGAATCGAACCGAATAACACATGCAGCAAATCAACGCTGGAACCACGCAGCGAGACTAAAGTGACGCCCAGCGCCAGTGACCCCAGGTAAAAACCGGCGAAGCTGGCATCCTCTTTCAGCGGCGTTCGCCGGCTGACCAGCCCGGATAGCATGGCCACCGCCAGCCCGGCAATAAAGCCACCGACGCCCATCGCCACCATCGACATACCGGAAATCAGATAGCCTATCGCTGCACCGGGCAAGACCGCATGGGACAGCGCATCGCCGACCAAACTCATGCGCCGCAACAGCAGAAAAACGCCCAACGGCGCTGCACTGAGCGACAGGGCAAAGCAAGCCACCAGCGCACGACGCATAAAGCCGAACGAGGCAAAAGGATCGACAAGGAGATCAACCAACATCATTGCGTCACCGCCATTCGACACAGCGGCGAGCTGGCAATATTCAACGCTGGAATGTGTTCCAGCACCCGATCTGCCGCCCCCCAGTGGCAACACTGTGGCGTCAATAACAAGGCCTGCGGGAAATGGTTCGCCACCATCGACATATCATGCAGCACCGCGATGACCGTCTTGCCTTGTCGATGCAACTGAGCGATCACTTGCAGCAATAGCCGGATAGTGGCGCTGTCGATACCGGTAAAAGGTTCATCCAGTAAAATCAGCGGCGCCTGCTGAACCAACATTCGAGCAAACAGTACCCGCTGCAGTTGGCCACCGGAAAGCTCACCGACCGGGCTACGGGCCATCGGAGTCATCCCCAGGGTATCCAGCGCCTCGGCTATCTGCAGTGCAGCTCGCTTATTTAGCCCTCGAAACATACCGATCTGCGGCCAACTGCCCATCGCCACCAGATCGCTGACCAGCATTGGGAATTGGCGATCCAACTCGGCCTGCTGCGGTAAATAAGCCATACGCGGTAATTTATTTCCGCTAAAAGACAGGCTCCCACTTTGCAGAGGCAAAAGCCCGGCCAACGTTTTCAACAGTGTTGACTTGCCGGCACCGTTCACTCCGACGACGGCAGTCAAAGAGCCGGTGGTGAAGTGACCGCTGAGCGGCGGAAAAAGCGGGGTACTACCGTAGCCCACGACAGCCTGTTGTAAGGTAATCATGGCAGTGCCGCCGCCCAGTAGATGCCTGCCCAGAGTATCGCCAGCAATAAAATGGCGATGCCACAGCGCAATCGGGCAGAGGCGGTGAACAATGAACTCAAGGACGGTATGGCACCATCTTGCGGTGTGGATGTCAGTTTCATGGCCAGACGGAAGGAAAGTTAAGTGTTACATTATAACATCACAAACATTTCACTGACTCAAGCCCCCACACTACGATTAATGCAACTGAACGTAACAAGGGATGCGTTACTTTCGCTGGCAATTCACCGCTTTGACAACGTCAGCGCTACTCCTTCCGGGATATACCGAGAAATATCAGGGTTATTAATCGATAAACAACGTTGAGATTCTGTAAAAAAAGCCTACTGTTAACGAAAAGTTTACCGACGAATTGATAAAAAAGGAGTAAGATTAATAGATAGGATCGCTATACTGCCAGGCATTAAATGCAAGTCACTCTTCGCTGCGACACAATGACGGAAGCACTTTCTGTTAAAAAACTAAAGAAAGTGATTAACGAAAAAATATCAGAGTTGGCACCAGCATTGACCAGCGGCCTGAGTTTTTATTCGGAAAGCGCGCGTTATGCTGAAGGTTCATTAGAAATACTTGATATTCAGGAATTGAGCAGCAGCCAGTATTCAATGAGTTACCGCTATAAATGGACAATTTTCAATGCCTGTCTGGATATCAGCGCCGAGGAATACATCAGCGACAGCGTCACTTTCAGCCTGGCCGAAGCAGGACTTATCTTTGACCTCATTGATAACTCCCGCCCATCTACCGCAGATGAATTGTAAGTTTACGTAATAACAGCAGGCCAGATGCGAAGAAATGATTTATATTCATTATACGGGAAGTTTATTTTATCATCATCTTTAAGCTACCTCTGTCCATGATGTAAATCAGCTTACTCACAGAGTGTTATCAACACCGAAATTAAGACTTACGGAGGGGATGATATGGATGAGTATTCGCCTAAAAGGCACGATATTGCTCAGCTGAAATTCTTGTGTGAAAACCTGTATGATGAAGGTATCGCCACGCTGGGCGACAGCCATCATGGCTGGGTGAACGATCCGACGTCTTCCGTCAACCTCCAGCTTAATGAGTTGATCGAACATATTGCTTCGTTTGTGATGAGTTATAAAATTAAATACATGGACGAAAGTGATTTATCGGAACTTGTCGAAGAGTATCTCGATGATACCTACACGCTGTTCAGCAGTTACGGTATAAATGATTCCGATCTGCGTCGTTGGCAGAAAACCAAGGCGCGATTATTCAGAATGTTCTCAGGAGAGGACATCTGTACGACAATGAAAACTTAGGGGATAATTATCCCCAAACTATTCTATTCGACGGTTTATAACACCAAAGGTTATCATGACTAAAATTGATTATCTGATGCGTTTACGTAAATGCACCACGATCGAAACACTGGAACGCGTTATTGAAAAAAACAAGTATGAGCTTTCAGATGACGAACTGGAGCTGTTTTACTCTGCAGCCGACCATCGCCTGGCCGAGCTCACCATGAATAAACTCTACGATAAAATCCCTACTGCCGTTTGGAAATTCGTAAGATAATCCAGGCTAAAAACGCGTTGAGCCGATACATTCGTCGGCCTCAATGTTACCTCTATCTTCCTATTTTTCTCATTGACTTACTGCACTTTCATTCGTTGTTGAAAATCTTGTAATAACAATTGGAAACAATCCTCAATTAACGCCGGATGGTTCCGATGCGCACTGCGCATTAACGCCACGGTGCGGCTAAGCATCGGCTGCTGTAGTTGAACCACGGTTAATTCATCATCGTTCAAATGTGTGGTGTAAAGTTGTGGTAAAATAGCCACCGCCAATTTCGAACGCACCAACCCATATAACGTCTCCAAAAAATCCACCTGGAAGCGTGCGGTTAAATTCAGACGATGGCTTTCCGCCAGCGCCAAAACCAAACGACTGATATTCCCCTTGGAGAAAACCGCGATATCTCGTCGGGTTAATTGACGCCATGGCAGATGATGAGATTCAGCCAGCGGATCGTCACGGCGCATAACCACCACGAACGGATCCTCCTGCAACGGATATATCTCCAGCGATTCCGGCACCGAACTGTCGAGCGCGCCAATGCCAAAATCGATCAACCCGTTCTCCAATTGCAATAACAATGAGTCATTGGTTTGATCGTGAAATTCTATCCGCAAACGCGGAAAATTTGCCGCCAGCAATTGCGGCACGGCCGGAAACAACAGCCCGCTGACCGAAGGCACCAGCCCGATACGTACAGTACCATCCCCGCCTGCCAGCATGATGCGCTGCATATCATCAAAAGCCGCCTGCGCCACATTCAGCAGTCGTTCGGCATGCGGCAAGATAGCTGCACCCTGTTCAGTCAGCGTCACTGCTGAAGCGGTACGGTTCACCAGCTTGCCACCCAGCACCGTCTCTATCTGCCGTAATGCGCTACTCAATGCCGGTTGGCTGATCGCCAGACGGTTCGCGGTATCGGTAAAATGCCGTAGCTGCGCCAGGGTGACGAAATATTGGATCTGCTTTAGAGAAAGCGCGGGTAATCGGCGCCAGGGTTCAGACATGTCAGCTTTCCGTCCGCTAAAAAGTAAACGTTTGCGACAGCATAAACGTTTCTTATCAGGCGATAAATTAAATCATCTGTGCAAAGCCAGTCCGCCGCCCTAGAGTAACAACCCTGTCATCATGCCGGGTAATTACCATGACCACTCATTGCATCAGCACGGGCGAACGCCAACGTGCGGTGAAGGCCGCATTGGGCCAACTTCCCTTTGATTTGCTGCTGACCAACGCCGCGTTAATTGACATGGCAACCGGCGAAGTCCGTAACGTCGACGTCGGCATCGTCGGCGCACTGATCGCCAGCGTCCATCCCTGCGGCACCCTGACCGAAGCCTTGCAGACGCAGGACTTGGCCGGTGCTTATCTGAGCCCAGGACTGATCGACACCCACGTACATGTTGAAAGCTCACACCTGCCGCCAGAACGCTATGCCGAGATTGTCGTCGCCCAAGGCACCACCACCATTTTCTGGGATCCGCACGAGTTGGCCAACGTGCTCGGCGTTGCCGGTGTGCGTTATGCGGTAGACGCCAGCCGCGGCCTGCCACTCAGGGTGATCTGCGCAGCCCCTTCAAGCGTCCCCTCCACTCCGGGGCTGGAAATGTCCGGTGCCGATTTTGCCGGCCAGGAAATGGAAACCATGCTGGCGTGGCCAGAAGTCGGCGGCGTCGCCGAGGTCATGGACATGCACGGCGTGTTGAATGGCAGCGAGCGCATGCTGGAAATTCTCAATGCCGGGCTCAATAGCGGCAAATTGATCGAAGGCCATGCGCGCGGGCTGAGCGGCGCCGACCTGCAGGCCTATCTGGCGGCGGGAGTCACCTCCGACCATGAGCTGACCTCCGGAGCCGATGCGCTGGAGAAATTACGCGCCGGTCTGACGCTGGAAATCAGAGGTTCCCACCCTTATCTGCTGCCGGAGATTGTCGCGGCGCTGAAAACGCTGCCGCACCTGTCCTCACAAATCACCGTCTGCACCGATGATGTCCCGCCAGATATGCTGCTGGAAAAAGGCGGCATAGTAGCGTTACTCAATATGTTGATCGAACAAGGCCTGCCGGCGACCGACGTGCTGCGGATGGCCACGCTCAATGCCGCCATTCGTTTGCAGCGCAACGATCTCGGGCTGATTGCCGCAGGCCGCGTTGCCGATCTGGTGGTGTTTGATTCGCTGACTCAGCTTAGAGCGCAACAGGTCTACGTCGCAGGTAAATTGACGGCACAGCAAGGCAAGATGCAAAAGCCGCTCAAGGCCAACCCTAACGTGGCGGCACCGCGTGACACCCTGCGGCTGCAACCTTTGGCTGCCGGGGACTTTGTGTTGAAGGTTCCGGCGATCCGTCACGGCAAAGCCACACTGCGCCATATAAAGGGCGCGCGTTTTACCCAGTGGAACGAAACCACGGTCGAAGTGCGTAACGGTGAAGTGCAGATCCCGCAAGGCTTTAGCCTGATCTGGGTGCAGCACCGCCATGGCCGCCATCAGGCCACACCACAACTGGCATTGCTGGAGGGCTGGGGTGAGTTGCGGGGTGCCATTGCCACCAGCTACTCACATGACTCACATAATCTGGTAGTGCTGGGTCGTGATGCCGCCGATATGGCGCTGGCCGCCAACGCCCTGATTGCCAGTGGCGGCGGCATGGCCCTGAGTCAAAACGGGGAAATTCTGGCGCAGGTGGCAATGCCGATTGCCGGTATGCTCTCTGACTTGCCCGCCGCAGAGCTGGCACAACAGTTCAAAAACCTGCGCGATTTGAGCGCACGAATCGCCGACTGGGAGCCGCCTTACCGGGTTTTCAAGGCGATTGAAGGCACCTGCCTGGCTTGTAACGCCGGGCCGCACCTGACCGATCTCGGCCTGACCGACGGCTCAACACGTCAGATTGTCGATCCGCTGATCGCCTGCTGGGAAACCCCGGCCTAAAAATAATCATAATAACAATATGTACCCTATGGATTTCAAGTTGCGGCTTAAAATACGACGGGTAACGACGGAGAGAATTTAAATGGCTGAAAATTCAGTACCTGCTCCAACACCAGGGGGCTGGCTGCAACGGCGTTTTCAACTGCATGCGCGGCAAAGTAATGTCAAAACCGAATGTCTGGCCGGTATCACCGGTTTTCTGGCGGCCGCTTATCTGTTGGTGGTGATCCCAGGGTTGTTAGCCGTCGGCGGCATGGATAAGGGGGCGGCCACTACCGGCACCATTCTGGTGTTTGTGCTGGGTAGCTTGCTGATGGCGTTATACGGCAACCTGCCGTTTATCGTCGGACCGGGCATCGGCGGCTCGGTGTTGGTCGGCGTAACTCTTGCGGGCAGTGAAGGTATCAGTTGGCAGATTGGCCTGGGTATCGCCTGCTGGTCCGGTATTTTGTTTTTCGCCCTGACGCGGCTCGGGCTACGTGAGGTCGTTACCCGTTCGGTACCGCAATCGATCAAGCTGGGGCTGACGGCCTCTATCGGGCTGTTCGTGGCAATACTGGGGTTCCGCAATGCCGGGCTGGTGCTGGCCAATGCAAAATCCAACGCGTTGATGCTGGGTGACTTCACCGCGCCCGGTGCATTGATCGCCCTATGCGGCCTGTTCCTGGCGATCGCCCTGCAGGCCCGACGTATTCCCGGTGCTATTTTGTGGGCCATCCTGTTCGCTACTCTGGTCGGCATCCCGTTCGGCGTCACCCATCTGCCAACCAGCCTGGTGGCGATGCCGCATTCATTGGCCCCGGTGCTTGGCCATGTTGATCTGATAGGTGCATTGAATATCGCCTTCCTGCCCTATTTGTTCGTCTTTTTCGCCTCGGAGTTTTTCTCCACCATGGGCACCACGCTGGCCGTAGGCGGTGAAGCCGGCCTGCTGGACGAACACGGCAATATGCCGCACATCAACCGGCCCTTTATGGTGGACTCTATCGCAGCCGCGCTTGGCCCTATAGTCGGTATTCCTGCCGCCACCGCCCTGATTGAATCCTCTGCGGCGGCAGAAGCCGGTGGAAAAACCGGGCTAACCGCCTTGGCCGCTGCGGTGATGTTTTTGCTGATGCTGCTGTTCACACCGATTGCGCTGATGATCCCGAAAGAAGCCACCGCCCCGGCGCTGATTTTGATCGGTCTGAATATGTTCAGCGGACTACGCAAAGTTGATTTGGCCAACTTCACCGACGGCCTGCCGGTACTGATGATGGTAATGATCACCCTGATCGCCAACAGCTTTGGTACCGGTATCGCTGGTGGATTGCTGTTTTATATCATTATCAAGGTGATTGCCGGTAAGTGGCGCGAAGTACCCGCCGGGTTGTATCTGTTGGCGATCCCACTGGCGTACTATTTTGCCACGCTGGTCAGGCACTGATCTAAAAGTGGTGCACTGATATTCTGTCAGCGCACCACTTTAATAACTCGAGTACAGAAATATATTCTCTGTCGCCCTGTAAAATAGACCACACAGGGAGATAACCGATATAAAAACACTTCTTTTACGAAAAATCCCATCAACCACTCCAAATAATACATAAACCCATAAAAACGTAAAATCAGATCAACAAAAATAATAACCATTTGATTTTAAATGATTACATTACAAAACCAAAACCGACCAAACTAAAACCCCATTCCTGATATAAAAACCAACGCTATTTTGCCTAAGCACAACACTTTGTTTATTTAAACTTGCCGAATCTCAATCATCTATTACATTTAATACTTGAGTTACAAATCGTTACAAGGGAAATCACTGTTACTCATCATTCTCCATCTAACAACCAACGGGGATCCTAATGAAATTAACACCAATCATGAGAGGGCTGGCGTTAGCGGGAATGCTATCCGGCTTTGCTATTTCATCCTGGGCAGAAGTTGCGCCGAAAGAAGCAGCCTCCGCAACCAAACAAGCCAATGATGCGCTGTACGATCAGCTCCCCTTCTCAGATAACACCGATTTTGCCAACGCGCATAAAGGTTTCATAGCTGCCTTGCCCACCGAAATTATCAAAGGTGAAAAAGGCAATGTCATCTGGAATCCCCAACAGTATGCCTTCATCAAGGAAGGCGAAAAATCACCGGATACCGTGAACCCAAGCCTGTGGCGCCAGTCGCAGTTGATTAACATCAGCGGCCTGTTTGAGGTCACGGATGGTGTTTACCAGATCCGTAACCTGGATCTCTCCAATATGACCATCATTGAGGGGAAAGAAGGCGTTACCGTGGTTGACCCTTTGGTTTCGGCAGAGACCGCCAAAGTGGGTATGGATCTCTATTATAAAAATCGAGGTAAAAAGCCCGTTGTCGCTATTATCTACACTCATAGCCACGTAGACCATTATGGTGGCGTGCGAGGTGTAGTCGATGAAGCCGATGTCAAATCTGGCAAAGTGAAGGTTTATGCCCCCGCCGGCTTTATGGAGGCCGCCGTGGCAGAAAACATCATGGCGGGTAACGTCATGAGCCGCCGCGCCAGCTATATGTACGGCAATCTGTTGAAACCGGATGCCAAAGGCCAGGTGGGTGCGGGGTTGGGCACCACCACTTCGGCGGGTACTGTCACCCTGATTGCCCCAACCCACATCATAGAGAAAGATGGCCAAAAAGAGGTCATCGACGGCCTTACCTATGATTTCATGCTGGCGCCAGGCTCTGAAGCACCATCAGAAATGCTGTGGTTTATCGAAGAGAAGAAACTCATCGAAGCGGCAGAAGATGTGACCCATACGCTGCACAATACCTATTCGCTGCGTGGCGCAAAAATCCGCGAACCCCTCCCTTGGTCAAAATATATTAACGAAGCGATAGTTCGCTGGGGTGACAAAGCGGAAATCATTATGGCTCAGCACCACTGGCCAACCTGGGGTAACGAGAACGTCGTTAACCTGCTCAAGAGCCAGCGCGATCTTTACCGTTATATTAATGACCAGACCCTTCGCATGGCGAATGAGGGTCTGACCCGTGATGAAATAGCAGCGAAGTTCAAACTACCGGACAGCCTGGCGAAAACCTGGGCCAACCGGGGTTATTACGGTTCGGTGAGCCATGATGTTAAAGCGACTTATGTGCTCTATCTGGGCTGGTTTGATGGCAATCCGGCCACGCTGGATGAACTGCCACCGGAAGAAGCCGCGAAGAAATTCGTCGATTACATGGGCGGTGCCGATGCGATCCTCAAGAAAGCCAAAACCGACTTTGATCAGGGCAACTATCGTTGGGTCGCTCAGGTTGTCAGTAAAATAGTCTTTGCCGATCCGAATAATCAGGACGCGCGTAATCTTGAAGCTGACGCCCTGGAACAGCTGGGCTATCAGGCTGAATCTGGCCCATGGCGTAACTTCTACCTCACCGGCGCTCAGGAACTGCGTAACGGCGTGGTGAAAGGGCCAACCCCGAATACCGCCAGCCCGGATACCGTTCGAGCGATGACGCCGGAAATGTTCTTTGACTTCCTGGCGGTGCATATCAACGGAGAAAAGGCCGGCAAGGCCAAAGCCGTGTTTAACATTGATCTTGGTAGCGATGGCGGCAAGTACAAGCTGGAACTGGAAAACGGCGTGCTAAACCACACCGCCAACGCCGAAGCCAAAGATGCCGATGCCACCTTCACCCTTAACCGCGACACATTGAATAAAATCATTCTCAAGGAGGAAACGCTAAAACAGGCGGAAGATAAGGGAGAAGTGAAGGTAACGGGGAACGGGGCGAAAATGGACGAAATGTTAGGCTACATGGATAACTTTGAATTCTGGTTCAACATTGTAACTCCGTAACACCCATACCCTGCGGCTTTCTACGTCGCAGGGTAAATCCGAACATATCGGAAATCCGCACGCCGCATTGCCATGCTCCCGCCCTGCTTTGGTATCCAGAGATTTTCCAGCAGTTCATCACCCGTTTCTGGAGCCCTACTTTTCTAGGTTGATTTTTACTTTATTGAGCGCTGAAAGAGTACTTGAGGGGATGGTAAGAAAAAGCAATGAAAGGCAGAAATTGGTGGAGGCCCTGCCAGCTACATCCCGGCACACACGTCACCTGCTACGGCTGCTTCCTTCCGGATCTGACCGAGTTCACAAGTTAGTGTTGCGGGAGAACCAACAGGGCCCCCATTGACGGCTTCTGTACTCTGAAGCGGTGGGCATTATCGGTGATGACCAGCCAAATAGCAAGCCAACCGGGGCCAACCGCTGTTTTCTTACCCACCTCGACTGTGGCACACTTTCACCCTTGGTTTTTGCCGCAGCAGGAAAACAGAAATGGAGCCAGAAGATGCCTCATTCAGCCAACGCGTGTTCCACGTGATAGCCGCTATTCCCTATGGCAAGGTCACGACCTATGGCGAAGTGGCGCGGCTGGCCGGTTCACCACGCGCCGCACGTCAGGTCGGCGGCGTATTAAGGCGCCTGCCAGAAGGTAGCAGCCTGCCCTGGCATCGGGTGATTAACCGGCACGGCCAAATTTCACAGCAGGGAGAGGACTTCCAGCGCCAGCGACAGGCGTTGCTTGCGGAGGGGATTATCTTCGGCACGCACAGCACGGTGGATCTGCTGGTTTACGGCTGGCGCTGGTAATAAACAAAACAGCCTTTGGCCGAAGCGCAAAGGCTGTTGAAGGTTTACTCTTTCAGTGCTGCCAGCTTACGGCATGGTTGCCGGGGCTGCCTGAACCGCAACGCCCTGCACCGGGACCATTACCAGGTCAGCACGGGTGCCGTTACGGTTTACCACTTCCTGGATCGTATCGGTAATAAAGGTCATCTGCCCATTTACCGTAATTGCCGCACTCAGGATGATGCGTGCATTAGGCTGAATATCGGCCGGGTTGTACGGCAGGACAAAATTAAACGGTGCCTGTTTACCCTCGGTGCGAACCGCACGCTGGGCAATGACTTTAGACGGAGCATCCGCCAGCGAGGCATCAGAGAGCGTGACGGTCAGTACTGCATCCGGCGGCAGCGCAATGCGCTGGCGAATGTTAACCGAGCCAGTCACCGCTGGGCCCTGAATCTGATTTTGCGCAATCGCCGGGTTTCCCGTTGTTGGTACAGGCACATTCGCACTCTTTTGGGCACAGCCCGCCAGGGTGAGGGTCAATGCAGCTGCTCCACCTACGATTTGCCAGAGTTTCATGGATCGCTCTCCTTTTTTATTATCAACATGTTGGTGGCTTTCACCACCGCACCTATTAAACTTAGCACAAAACACTGAAAAATCCATTTAGTCCTGCCTATTAATCACTTAGCCCTCTAATAATGCTCAGCATTCAGTCAATTTTCTCTGTGCCATAACGCAATATATTGACGTCTTGCCGTGATATTCCGCACACTGCGCAAAATGATTATTAAAAGGGTAGTAACTTTATGAGCCAGGCACTGCAAAACCTCCTCGATCTGCTGGATCTGGAGAAAATTGAAGAAGGGCTGTTCCGCGGCCAAAGTGAAGATCTGGGATTACGCCAGGTCTTCGGCGGCCAGGTGGTGGGTCAGGCGCTGTATGCCGCCAAGCAATCGGTGCCGGCTGAACGCAGCGTTCACTCGTTCCACAGCTATTTCCTGCGTCCGGGCGACAGCAGTAAGCCAATCATTTATGACGTGGAAATTCTGCGCGACGGCAACAGCTTCAGCGCCCGTCGCGTCAGTGCCATTCAGCACGGTAAACCGATTTTCTACATGACCGCCTCTTTCCAAAGTCCTGAAGAAGGCTTTGAACACCAGAACACCATGCCGGACGTGCCGCCGCCAGAAGGGCTGATGTCTGAGTCAGACATTGCCCAAAAACTGTCGCATATGCTGCCGGACAAGGTGCGTGAGAAGTTTATCGGCCAGAAACCGATTGAGATGCGTCCGGTCAAATTCCACAATCCGCTGAAAGGCAGTGTGGAAGAACCGCACCGCTACGTATGGTTCCGCGCCAACGGCACCATGCCGGACGATCTGCGCATCCATCAGTACCTGCTGGGTTATGCGTCTGACTTCAACTTCCTGCCGACGGCGCTGCAGCCGCACGGCGTCGGTTTCCTGGAGCCGGGCATGCAGGTGGCAACCATCGATCACTCAATGTGGTTCCACCGCCCATTCCGCCTGGATGACTGGCTGCTGTACGTGGTGGAAAGCACGTCCGCCTCCGGCGCCCGTGGATTTGTACGCGGTCAATTCTATACCCGTGACGGCGTATTGGTTGCCACCACGGTGCAGGAAGGCGTGATCCGCCAGCGCGAAGCCTGATAAACGCTGGCCAAAGAAAAAGGGCGATGGTGACATCGCCCTTTTTGCATCATCATTATTTTTCGAGTTATTTTAGCGCACTGCCCTTCTTCAAGGCTTATTGGTTATAGGCACTCTCGCCATGGCTGTTGACGTCCAGACCTTCGCGT
Source organism: Serratia sp. BIGb0163 (assembly GCF_024809935.1). Taxonomy (NCBI): domain Bacteria; kingdom Pseudomonadati; phylum Pseudomonadota; class Gammaproteobacteria; order Enterobacterales; family Yersiniaceae; genus Serratia; species Serratia sp. BIGb0163. The sequence goes on along the minus strand of NZ_JANUDZ010000004.1, from coordinate 229,634 downwards.
TCCTGCTCTTCCGGTACGCGCAGCCCGACGATGGCCCCTGCCACTTTAAAGGCGATAAAGGCAGCAACACCAGACCACACCAGCGTAATCACTACGCTCAACAACTGGATCCACACCTGATGGCCCATGGTGACGCCCTCGGCGTACCCAGTGCCGCCCAACGAGGCCGAGGTGAATACCCCAGTCAGCAGGCAACCGACGATACCGCACACGCCATGCACACCGAACACGTCGCAGGTATCATCTACCTTCAGCCATTTCTTCAGCGTGACCACGCCCCACAGACCGGCGATACCGCCAATCAGGCCGATAATCAGCGCCCCGCCAATACCCACGGTGCCTGCAGCCGGCGTGATGGCAACCAGCCCGGCGATCATGCCGGAACAGGCGCCCAACAGGGAAGGCTTGCCACGAACAATCCACTCGGCAAAGGTCCAGGAGAGGATCGCGCCGGCAGTCGCCACCACGGTATTCAGGAACGCCAGGGCCGCAATGCCGTTAGCCGCGCTGGCAGAACCGGCGTTAAAGCCGAACCAGCCGATATACAGGATGGAAGCCCCGGTAAACACCATGGGCAGGTTGTGCGGTTTGAAAGCTTCCTTACCGAAACCGGCACGCTTGCCCAGCAGGTAAGCGCCAACCAGACCGGCACTCGCTGCGTTGATGTGCACAACGGTACCGCCGGCAAAGTCCAACGCGCCATCAGCGGCCAGGAAGCCGCCGCCCCACACCATGTGGGCAATCGGCAGGTAAGAAATGGTGAACCAGATGGCTGCGAAGATCACCACCGCAGAGAAGCGGATACGCTCGGCAAAGCCGCCCACCACCAGCGCAACGGTAATACAGGCGAACGAACACTGGAACGCCACGTGGATCATCTGGCTAAAGGTCCCGGTGACGCTGTCGATGCCAATGCCTTTGAGCATCGCCGTCTGGAAACCGCCGAAGAAGGCGTTACCTTCGCTGAAAGCCAGGCTGTAGCCATAAAGCACCCACAGCACACAGACCAAGGCAAAGGTAACGGTGACCTGGGTCAACATGGAGAGCACGTTTTTGGAACGCAGCAAACCGCCGTAAAACAGAGCGACACCCGGCAGGGTCATGAACAGCACCAAAGCGGTGCAAATCATCATGAAGGCGTTATCCGCCTTGTCTGCGACCGCCGGAGCGGCCAGTGCCAAAGAAGGAACCATGGTTACCGTACTCAGGCCCAACATGGATAAAAGTTTTTTCATTATCAATCCATCCCCATTACTTTACTGAGCCAGTGATTACAGTGCTGCTTCGTCTGTTTCGCCGGTGCGAATGCGAATGACACGTTGCAATTCGGCAACGAAAATTTTGCCATCACCGATTTTGCCGGTGTAGGCCGCTTTACTGATAACATCGACCACTTCGTCTAACTGATCGTCGGCGATAGCGATGTCGATTTTTACCTTAGGTAAGAAGTTGACGCTGTATTCGGCTCCACGATAGAGCTCAGCATGCCCCTTCTGGCGACCAAAGCCTTTTACTTCGCTTACGGTCAGCCCCTGAATACCCACAGAGGATAGGGCTTCACGCACGTCCTCCAGCTTGAATGGTTTAATCACCACGGTCACCAGCTTCATATTGCCCCTCCACGAATTAAGCCCAAACTCACCCCTGGTACGAGTCTTATAAAGCAAAGGCTATGCCATAAATGGATTGGTACGCTAATTCAGCAAATTAACCGACCAGGCTGGGGCGTAACGCAACGCCGCTAGCCAATGGCAGGCTATCGCACAGGGAATTGATTAAATATTGCGCACTATTTTGGTGCGTGACGCGTCGAAAAAGTGCAGAGAAAGGGATTTAAAACGCAGCGATGCCTGTTTATGGTGCGTGGCGGGAAAAGAAAGAGGCCGCTCAAGCGGCCTCATAGATCATGCAGTTTGTGTTTCTTCGCGGTTGGCGGCTGCCAGCTCTTCACCCACCAGTTGTAGCTGATACATCTGGTAGTAACGCCCCTGCTGCGCCAGCAGTTGCTGATGGTTACCCTGCTCGACCGCCTGACCACGGTGCAACACCAGAATCGAATCAGCATCAACAATGGTCGACAAACGGTGAGCGATCACTACCAGCGTGGTGTGCTCGCGGATCAAACTCAGCGCCCGCTGAATAGCTTGTTCCGTACCCGAGTCAATGTTGGCGGTGGCTTCGTCGAGGATCAGGATCTTCGGTGCCTGTACCAGTACCCTGGCCATCGCCAATAGCTGCTTCTGACCCACCGACAGGTTATTACCCTGCTCGCCCAGCCGGGTGTGAATGCCTTCAGGGAAAGAGCGAACCAACTCAGCCAGTTGCACCCTTTCCAATGCCTGCCAGACCGCCTCTTCACTGATATTGCGCCCCAGAGTGACGTTGGCCAGTACCGATTCGGCAATCACCACCGGATCCTGCTGCACCATAGCGATGCCCTGCCGCAGGGTAGCGTGTGAAAGGCTGGACAGAGGCCGTCCGTCGAGACGCACTCCCCCCTGATCGACCGGGTAATAGCCCATCAGCAGATTGGCCAGCGTGCTCTTGCCGCTGCCGGTATGGCCGACCAGCGCCACAAAGCCGCGTGAAGGCACCGACAGCGAAATATGCTGCAGCACCTTTTTGTCATCACGGTAGGAAAAACTCAGGTCGTCAATATCAATACGGCCGCTCTCCAGCGGACGAGCATCCGTCCCGTAGCTCTGCTGGCGGCGATCCATCAGTTCGAAAATACGCTCACCGGCCACCACCGCCTGCTGCAAAATCGACTGTTGCGACGTCAACTCAATCAACGGCTCATTCAAACGCCCCAGATAGTTGATAAAGGCATACAGCACACCGACGCCGATCGCCCCTTCGCCGCTGAAACCGAACAGCATCAGCAGGCCGCACAACACCAGCGCCGAAAACAGGCTGAGCAGCGGACGTAGCAGGAAACCGTCCAACCGCAGCGTTTGCATACGCGCGGTATAGTGGGAACGGCTGGCAGCGCTCATGCGCTCGCCGAAGCGGATCTGCTGGCGGAACTGCTGGATCACGCCCATGCCGTTAATCACTTCGTTAAAACCGTCGTTGATGTCGGCCAGATAGCTACGCACCCGGCGTACAATAGGGATGCTGTAGTATTGGTAAATGCCCATCACCACGAATACCGCCGGGAAGATGCAGATCGCCACCAGCGCCATGCGCCAGTCGAGGCTGAACATCGCCACCAGCATAGCGCCAATCAGCGCAGCGCTTTTCAGCACCGTAGACACCACCATCACGTACAGATCTTTGATCACCTCGGTGTCATTGGTCACCCGGGAGATCAACTGCCCAACCGGCTGAGTATCAAAAGCGCTCAGCGGCTGGCGTAATGCGGCATCCATCACGTCCGTTCGCAGACGTTGAACCACCCCGACCGCCGCCTGATTGAACAGCAACGCCTGGAAATAGTGTAGCGCCGCCGCCAACAGCTCCAGCAGGATATAGGCCGCCGCCAGCCCGCAGACGATGGTCAGCGGCAACTGCCCTTTGGCAACATAGTTATCGATAAAGTAGCTGACCAGGATCGGCCCGGCGACTTCCGCCGCCGCCGCGACCCACAGCATCAACACCGCCAGCCCCAGCGGTTTGCGGTACGGCGATCCATAAGCCAGCAACCGTTTCAGCGTCGGCCACAGCTTTTGCATCTTATTCATTGGCTAGTATCTCCTCGCCGCTTTCCGGTGCCTCGTCCAGCGCCGCTTCCAGTTGCTGATAGCGGTACATATCGCGATACCAGCCCGGTTGGGCCGCCAGTGACGCATGTTCACCACGCTGAGCCACGCCGCCGTGCTGGATCACCAAAATCTCGCTGGCTTCGGTCAATGCCGAAAGCCGGTGCGCGCTGATAATCACCGTGCGGTTTTGCCCCCAACTGCGCAGGTTATGCAGGATCTGGTGTTCGGTACGGCCATCCACCGCCGACAGCGCGTCGTCGAGGATCAGGATTTCCGCGTCCAGCAACAGGGCGCGTGCGATGGAAATACGCTGTTTCTGACCACCGGAAAGCATCACGCCACGCTCACCCACCTCGGTTTCATAGCCTTGCGGCAGGCGCAAAATATCCTCGTGCACGCTGGCCAGGCGGGCCGCACGCTCAATCTGTTCCTGCGTCGCCCCTGGGTTGCCGAGCGCGATGTTGTTTGCCACGCTGTCTGAGAATAAGAACGGTGTCTGGCTGACTACGGACAACCGCGAACGCCAGTCGTCGAGTTTCACCTGGGTCAGCGGCAGCCCCTGATAGCTGATCTGGCCGTCATCAACATCAAATTGGCGCTGGATCAGTGACAGCAGCGTCGATTTACCGGCACCGGTCGGGCCGCACAGGCCGAGCATTTGCCCCGGCTCCAGCTTCAGCACCACATCATGCAGCGCCGGGTGGGTATTGCCCGGATAGTGAAATGCGCGAATGTCGATTGCCAGATTGCCACGCCCTGCCGGCAAGGCTTGATCGCCATCCGTCACTGCCGGCGCTTCATCCAGCAGGCTGCGGATACGGCTATAGGCCGCGCTGCCGCGTTCAACGATGTTGAACATCCAGGCCAGCGCCAACATTGGCCAAATCATCAGGCCGAGGTACATCACAAAGCTGGTCAGTTGGCCCAGTGTCAGAGTACCGTTCACCACCATCCAGCTGCCGCCGCCGATAGCCAGCAGATTGGCGGTACCGATAGCGATATAAATCGTCGGGTCGAAACGGGCATCCACCCGCGCTACGTGCATGTTTTTGGCACCGGTCTGGGCGGCCACTTCGGCAAACTGATTGGACTGATGATCTTCCAGCCCGAACGCCTTGATCATGCGGATACTGGTCATGCTTTCCTGCGCCTGATCGTTGAGGCTGGAGAACGCCGCCTGCGCCGATTTAAAACGCTGGTGTAACTGGTCGCCGTAGTACTTGATGACGATCGCCATGATCGGCATGGGGATCAGCGACAGCAGGGTCAGCTGCCAGCTAATTTGGGTACTCATCACCACCAGCACCGCTAATCCCATCACCAGCGAATCCACCAGCGTCAGCACCCCTTCACCGGCGGCGAAAACCACCCGGTCGACATCATTGGTGGCGCGCGCCATCAGATCGCCGGTACGGTGGCGCAGATAGAAGGCCGGATTCTGACGGCTAAGCTGGCGGTAGAAGTTTTCACGCAGCTCCACGGCTAGCTGATAGGATGCGCCAAACAGCAGAACCCGCCACACATAGCGCAGCAGGTAGACCACCACGGCAGTGCCGAGCATCAGCCCCAGCCACGCCATTAATACGCCGCCGGACATCTGTTTTTCGGTGACGCCATCCACAATGATCCCCACCAGCTTGGGCGGCAACAGTTGCAGTATGGCAATGATGATCAGCAGCACCACCGCCCCGAGGTAGCGGCGCCACTCGCGGCGGAAATACCAGCCGATTTGAGCAAATAGTCTCACGCAGTTTTATTCCAGGATGTAATGGTTTTTTCTCTCGTTCTGCCTCAGCAGAGTAGGATACCACCGTTACTTTGCCAATTTGGTGAACTTTTCACTCAGGAACCGGCAGTGCGGTGGTGTATTTGATTTTTTCCATCGCGAAGCTGGAAGTGACGTCGATCAGCCCCGGTACGCCGTTCACCAGGCGCTTGTAAAAGCTGTCGTAACTCTTCATATCCGCCACTTCCACCTGCATCAGGTAATCGTACTCTCCCGCCATGCGATAGAAGGCCAGCACCTCCGGCATCTGCTTGGTCAGTTGCACGAACTGTTGATACCACTCGCTGCTGTGCTGCTGAGTTTTGATCAGCACAAATGCCGTCAGGCCCAGGCCGAGCTTTTCGTTATCCAGCAGCGCGACTCGCCCACGGATATAACCTTCTTCTTCCAGCCGCTTGAGCCTTTTCCAGCAGGGTGTTGACGTCAGATTGACCGCGTCGGCCAACACCTGCAGCGGTTGCGTACAGTCCTGCTGCAGCATGCACAGTAATTTACGGTCTGTTTTATCTAACATATCGTCAACCAGGAGAATAATTTTCTCTCATTAGGCGATTAAACAGGAAAAATGGCAATCCTTTTTTCCTCGCGGCAGGCTATATTATGCAACAAACAAGCCCCCTATTCTGAGGCCAGATGATGACAAATTCTTGGGTAAAATATGCTATCGGTGAAATAGAAGCGGATTTTCAACGCTCCGCCGATACTCACCTGATCCGCCTGAACCTGCCGGAATTTCCCGGCATCTGCCTGTACCTGAAAGATGAAAGCACTCACCCGACCGGCAGCCTGAAGCACCGTCTGGCACGTTCACTATTTTTGTATGGTCTGTGTAACGGCTGGATCACCGAAAACACCACGATTATCGAGGCCTCATCCGGCAGTACCGCGGTATCCGAAGCTTACTTTGCCCGGCTGATTGGCCTGCCGTTTATTGCCGTCATGCCTTCCTGTACCGCACGCCGCAAGGTTGAGCAGATCGCGTTCTACGGCGGTCGCTGTCACTTCGTCGACCATGCGGCGCAAATTTATGCCGTCTCCGAGCAGTTGGCGAAAGAGCTGAACGGCCACTATATGGATCAGTTCACCTACGCTGAACGGGCCACCGACTGGCGCGGCAACAACAACATCGCCGACAGCATCTTCCGCCAGATGGAACGCGAACCTTTCCCGGTACCCAAGCATATCGTAATGAGCGCCGGTACCGGTGGCACCTCTGCGACCCTGGGCCGCTATATCCGCTATCAGGGGCACGACACCCGCCTGACGGTGGTCGATCCGGAAAATTCGGTGTTCTATGATTGCTTCCACCAACATGACCGCACCCTTATCGGCAGTTGCGGCAGCCGTATCGAGGGCATTGGCCGCCCACGCGCCGAGCCATCCTTTATTCCGTCGGTGGTCGACAGCATGATCCGCGTGCCGGATGCCGCCAGCGTCGCCACTATCCACTGGCTGGAAACGGTGCTCGGACGCAAGGTAGGGGCCTCCACCGGCACCAACGTGTGGGGTGCGCTGCAGTTGGCGAAGCAAATGCGGGAAAACGGCGAGCAGGGTTCGATTGTGACTCTGCTGTGCGACAGCGGTGAGCGCTATCTGGACACCTATTACAACCCGGAATGGGTCAGAAACAATATCGGTGATCTGACGCCTTATCTGGCGCAGTTGGCAGATTTGTAATCAGCAGGTTTAGACGAAAAAAAGCCGGGTAAGTCATACCCGGCCGGCTGCCAATAAAGCCTCATAATTCGGGGGAATAGGTGAGGTAAGGTGAACGCAGCCAATGTTGCAAATAGTGGGCCACCGCCTGCTGTTCGCAGTGGCCGATAACCTGTAGCTGTGGCAATAGCGACTTCAATTGTGGCAGAGCATTGCCCATCACCACCCCGTGCCCTACCGTCGCCAGCATTTCCTTGTCGTTCATCGCATCACCAAACGCCATACAGTCCGCCATCTTCAGCCCCAGATGGCGGCTCAGCATATCCAGCGCCGAGCCCTTGTTGCAGCCCAGTGGCAAGACCTCCAGGCATTCATAGGCCGAGAAACAGAGATCAACCCGCGCAGCAAAGTGCCGGCGCAGCTGCACCTGAAGTTTCAGCAGTTCCTCATGCGGCCCGGCAAAACAAACCTTGCTGTTGCCGAACGCAGGTAAACGCCGCAGTTCGGTAAGTTGATAATGGAAACCGCTCAGGTGGTGGGCCTGCAACATTTCCTCCGGCACCGCAAACTCGGTCATCCAGCCTTCATCACGGAACACGTGCATGCTGGCGTCGGTATGCCAGTGAGTATGCAGCACCTCTTCGGCAATATCGGCCGGCAAATCGGTAGCCTGCAGTTGCTGCCCCCGGTCGTCATAGACCCGCGTACCGTTGCCGGTAATCAGATAACCCTGCAGGCCCAGCTGCGCCATGATCGGCTGTGCATCAAGGTAGTGGCGCCCGGTGGCGAAAGTCACCACCATTTCCCGTTCAACAAGTTGCTTTAGCACCGCCAGAGTCTCCGGCCCGACCCGGTGATCCGGTGTCAACAAAGTGCCATCCATATCAAAAGCCGCCAGGCGATACATAAAAACCTCGTGAATGTGAACGCGATTACAGTCCATGCAGTATGGGATGGTATTTACGGAAGTAATAGTGAACAATTCTGGAAAACTGTTCCGGATTTCCCATCATGCGCCTGACCCACCGCCTCAGCCAGTATCAACGCCTGTACCAGCAGCTCGGCGGCACGCCGGTCGCCATTACCGTTGGCGAGCTGGCGGCAATGTTCTATTGCAGCGAACGCCATGCCCGCACGCTGGTGCAACAACTGCAGGATCAGGGCTGGCTGAGCTGGCAGTCACAGCCCGGGCGCGGTAAACGTGCGCACCTGCACTGCCTGAAAACGCCGGATGAACTACGTGCAGCCCATCTGCAAAGGTTGCTGAAGGAAGGCGATCATCAGGGAGCGCTGGAAATGGCGCAGTTGGATCCGCAACATTTGCAGGAGCTGCTCAGCCCCCATCTTGGGGGGCAATGGCAAGCCGGCAGCCCAACGCTGCGTATCCCCTACTACCGCACGCTCGAATCGCTGGATCCGCTGACCCTGACCGGGCGCGCCGAACAGCATTTGGTCGCCACCCTGCATGCCGGCCTGACTCGCTTTAATACCGGTAACTCCGAGCCGCAATCAGATCTGGCCCATCATTGGCAAATCAGCCATGACGGCCTGCGCTGGCAGTTCTTTCTGCGCAGCCAATTGCGCTGGCACAACGGTGAGCCGCTGACCGGCCAGCAACTGCTGCAAACGCTGGAAAAACTGCAGCACCATCCTCGCAGTCAACCGAGCCTGGCCAACGTTGCCGCTATCAGCCTTCCCCATGCGCTGTGCCTGCAGTTTGATTTACAGTGTCCGGACTACTGGCTGGCGCACCGGCTGGCGGAGTTGCCTTGTCTGCTGACCCATCCGGAGGCTTCGGGCATGGGAGCCGGCCCGTTTAAGCTGACGCTGAACCAACCGCACCTGGTCCGGCTGGAGCAACACCCGTTTTACCATTTGCAACATCCTTTTCTTGAGAGCATCGAGTATTGGATCACACCCGAGTTGAACACCGGTGAGGCTTATACCAGTTGCCAGCATCCGGTACGCATTACCCTCGGTCAGCAGGAAGAGATGGCATTAGCGCGGCCGGTACAGCGCAGCATGAGTCTGGGTTGGTGCTATCTGGCGGTAAATTTGAAGCACGGCGTGCTCAGCGAGGCTCAGGGAAAAAAACTGCTGATGCTGATCCAGCAATCCGGCCTGTTGGCCAATCTGCCGGTGCCCAACAGCGTCATCACCCCTAGTAGTGAGATGCTGCCCGGCTGGGCAATTCCACAACATCAGGCCGCTGAGGATATTGCCCTGCCCGCTAAATTGACGCTGTTGTATCGGCCCCCGGTGGAACTGGAGACGGTCACGGTGGCCTTGCAGCAACTGTTGGCGCAACACGGCTGCGAGCTGGAGTTGCGCTACTACGCAGGTAAACGCTGGCAAAGCGCCGAACAAATCGAACAGGCCGACCTGCTGCTGGCGGATAATCTGATTGGAGAGTCACCGGAGGCCACGCTGGAAAGCTGGCTACGGCAAGATACGCTGTGGCGCGGTATCCTGCCCGACGCTCGCTGGCAGCACCAGCAACAAACGCTGCAACAGATCCAGCAGCTCCCGGCGCAGCAAACGCGTTACCAGCAATTGAAAGACTATTATCAGCAGCTTATGGCGGCGGCGATCATCACTCCGCTGTTTCACTATCAGTATCAAATCAGCGCGCCGCCGCGCATTCATGGCGTCACCCTGACGGCCCACGGTTGGTTCGATTTCTGTCAGGCCTGGCTGCCACCGCCGGTAGAAAATACCACGCCTCCATCAACCGACTGAATTTGCCCGGCCCAGCGGTATGCCATCATTTCTGCTACCATTGCTGCCGCAACGCATTTTTATCTTACCGCCCGAATGTGTATCGGGTAGGGTCTCAGCAATAAATTGAGGTTATTTTATGAAGCGCGCGGTTGTCGTTTTCAGCGGTGGACAAGACTCCACGACCTGCTTGATTCAGGCATTGAAACAGTATGATGAAGTTCATTGCGTCACCTTCGACTACGGCCAGCGTCATCGCGCCGAAATTGAGGTGGCTCAGGAACTGTCAGTGGCCCTGGGGGCCAAGGCGCATAAGCTGTTGGACGTAGGCCTGCTCAATGAGCTGGCGATCAGCAGCCTGACCCGTGACAACATTCCGGTTCCCGCCTACGACAGCACGCAGAGCAATGGGTTACCGAGCACCTTTGTGCCGGGGCGCAACATTCTGTTCCTGACGCTGGCGGCGATTTATGCCTATCAGGTCGAAGCTGAAGCGGTGATCACCGGCGTGTGTGAAACCGACTTCTCCGGCTACCCAGACTGTCGCGACGAGTTTGTCAAAGCGCTGAACCAGGCAATAGTTCTGGGCATCGCCCGCGATATCCGCTTTGAAACGCCGTTGATGTGGCTGAACAAGGCAGAAACCTGGGCACTGGCAGATTACTACCATCAGCTGGAGCTGGTGCAGCAGGACACTCTGACCTGCTACAACGGTATCAAAGGCAATGGCTGCGGTGAATGTGCGGCCTGTCATCTGCGCGCCAACGGCCTGCAGCAGTACCAAATCAACAAGGCCGAAGTGATGGCGAGCCTGAAGCAAAAGACCGGGCTGGTCTGATTGAATAACGGCGGCACAGGTTGCCGCTCGTTGCTTTACCTATCTTCAAGCGGCGTGAGCACCTGCAGGTGTTCGCGCAGTTGCCCCTCGATCGGCAATGCCCGCTGGGTTTTCAGATCGACACAAACAAAGGTCAGCAGTGCATCCGCTACCGGAGCCCCGCTGGCATCCTGCGAGACCTTCTGGCTCAACACGCCACTTTTACCGTTTAGTTGTACCATCTGGCTGTCAATACGTAACTTGTCGCCCAATACCGCTGGGGTGCGATAGTTAATGTTGATGTTCACCACGATAAAGGCGATGTTGTTTTCCGTCATCCAGCGGAAACTTTCCTGGTTCTCCAGCCAATCCCATCGCGCCTCCTCCAGGAATTCCAGATAGCGGGCGTTGTTCACGTGCTGATAAACATCAAGATGATAACCACGGACTTTGATAAAGGTCTGGTGCATAGGTAACAATCGCTCCTGCCTGGTGATTACAGAAAGAAGGAGCCGCAAGCGACTCCTTCACCCATTTGGTCAAGGTGTCAAACTGGTAAGACCTGTAAAATGTAGCAGAGGAAAAAGGGCTGCATTATCACTTTGCCACGCAGCCGTGATCGAAATCACATTTTGAGCCGCGCGCGATTCCTTTCAAACAGTGCTGGCCCAATGCCCGGTACTTCCTGAAGCTGCTCAATCTGCGTAAAGGGACCATTCTGATCGCGGTAGCGCACAATGCTCTCCGCTTTTTTCAATCCAACTCCCTTGAGTATGCTGGCCAGCTGTTCGGCATCGGCCTGATTGATACTGACCGATGCTTCATCATTGGCAGTCGCCACGGCCTCTGCACCCTGCCCGGCGTTAGCCGCCGTCACGGATAGCACCGGTTGCCCGGTAAGCGCTTTTTCCTCCGCGGCCAAAGATGGTCCGGTCAGGCAGAGCAGTGCTACGGCCAGCAAGGCTTTGAAGTTAAAACCACTCTCATTTACCGCTTTTATTACTGTAGGTTGCATGCTGTATCCTCCTTGTGTGTAACAGCAAGCTCACCTTGCCGCAGCGAAGAAACTTCAGCAATTGGCGGATTTCAGATATGGAAAAGGCCGCGAAAGCGGCCTTTGAGGATTACATTGCGTTGCAGAAAACTGCGGCGCTTTACTGAGGCTGCTGCTGCTCAGCGGCACCCATGGTGATCTTGGCTTCTTTGCGCAGGCTGGCCAGCAGAGAGTCAAAGGACACGCCAGTCGCACCTTCTTCCATCTTGCTGACGAAGGTTTTCATTTCTTCAGCCGGCAAGGTGCCTGGCTTCACGGCATCCAGCGCAATCAGTACCACGTTGTCCTGACGGTCCTGCGACATGCCATAAACCGGCTTGCCTTCCTGCGGATGCGGCAGCGCGAACACGCTCTGCACCAGTTGGCTGTCTTCCGGCGCGCGCGCCATCTTCTGTACGCTGCCAAAGCTCAGGCCGGCGGCTTTCATCGCCTCGTCGCCCTTACCCTGCTTCAGCTCAACCAGCAGCTTCTCGCCCTGCAGTTTGGCTTCCTGTTCCGCTTTGTTGCGCTTGACCAGTTCTGCCACGCGATCTTTCACCTGGTCGAACGGCTCAATGCCCTCTGGCTTGTGGCCAGACACGCGGATCACGAAGGCACGGTCGCCATCAACGGTGATCACGTCGGAGTTGCTGCCCGGAGAGCCGCCTTCACCAATCAGGGAACCGTCGAAAATCGACTGAATGACCGGTTTGAAGTTCAGCGCTGCCGGGATGTTGTCGCGGGTAAACCAGTCGGTCTGCACCGCCTTCACGCCGGCGGCCTCTTCGGCCGATGCCAGAGACTCGTTATCGCTGGTAGCCGCTTCACTCACCTTCTGTTGCAGTGCGTAATAAGCGTCTACCGCTTTCTCCTGCTTAACCTGCTTGGCGATAGCGTCACGCACTTCGCTCAACGGCTTCACTTTTTCCGGTGCGATGTCGTTCAGACGGATCACCAGATAGCCTACTGAAGACTTCACGACGCCGGAAAGCTGGCCTTTTTCGGTCAGGTTAGCCTGCTTGAGTTCGTCTGCAGTGGTGTCCGGCTCCAGCCAGCCCAGTTCACCGCCGGTACGGCGTGAAATGATGTCGGTGGATTTGTCTTTTGCCAGGGTGGCAAAATCGCCGCCTTTCTTCAGTTCATCCAGTACCGCATTGGCTTCCGCCTCGGTTTTCAACTGAATCACGCTGTAGTTCTTGCGTTCAGGCTGGCCGTAACTGCTTTTGTGCTGGTCGTAATAGGCGCTGATATCCGCGTCGGCTACCGTCACCTTGTCTTGCATAGCAGCGGCGTCCATTGGGATGTAGCTTACTTTGACCTGTTCTGGCGCAATAAAGCTGTTCTTGTTCTGGCTGTGGTAGTCTTTCAGCTCGTCGTCGGTCACGGTCTGCTTGGCCTGCAACGCTTTCAGATCCAGCGTAGCCAAGCGCACATCGCGCTGTTGCAGCACCAGTGCCGTCATGTCCTGAGCTTCGGCAGGCAGAATAAAGCCCGAACCGCCAAAGGCCTGGATCACCTGCTGGTTAACCAACTGCTGACGCATTGATTGTGCAAAGTTATCGGCGGTGTAACCCATGCGGCTAATCAGATCGAGATATTTGGCGTTATCGAACTGGCCGTTTGTCTGGAAGTAAGGTGCTTTACGGATAGCTTCTTTCACCTGATCGTCACTGACGCTCAGGCCTAATTTCTTGGCATATTGGTCCAGCAGCATGTTGTCGATCAGCTGTGACAGTGCCTGATGGCGCATCTGCTGCATATAGCCTTCGTTGCCCGCCAGTGCGGAGAACTGGTCACCCAACTGTTGCTGCATGCGGCTGCGTTCGCTTTGGAAAGCCTGTTCCAGCTGAGCACGCTCGATCACCTGGCCATTGACCTTCGCTGCATAATCACCGGCACTCCCCTGATAGCTGACCACCCCTGTCAAAAGAAATGACAAAATGATCAAGCCCAGGATGATTTTGAGCACGACGTGATTAGCTGCCGCGCGTAAATTGTCCATCATAGTGTGACAACACTCCGCTGTGATGTGGATTAAAAACACCCTTGTGCAGGCGCGTTCCCTGCGACAAAAATAAAAAAAGCGCATCAATCTGATGCGCCTTATATCTTACCTTACCAGCACCGTTGCGTCAGGTGATTGTTTATTACAAAGCCCTGTAACGCTAAACGGTTAGACGCAAACAATCAGTTTACTGCGTCTTTCAGCGCTTTCCCTGCACGGAAGGCCGGAACTTTGGCTGCCGCGATTTTGATCTCTTTACCGGTTTGCGGGTTACGACCGGTACGGGCCGAACGTTCACGCACGGTGAAGGAACCGAAACCCACCAGGGCCACGTCATCCCCTTCCTTCAAGGAGTCAGTAACAGATGCAATCACTGCATCTAAAGCACGTCCAGCTGCCGCTTTGGAAATATCAGCACCTGCGGCAATTTTGTCGATCAGTTGTGACTTATTCACTCTATCATCCCCTCTAGAATTCAATCGTCGCACCGAAAAATCCCTACGGTTGCGACAGCGCAGCTGTTATATCAATCCCATCGTGCCTTGGCAAGCCACCGTAAGCGTGACAAAACGCGGGCCGACAGCTGTCTAACTTAGCGGTACAAAAAAAGACTGGCAAGTCCGAAATGACTTGCCAGCATAAGTTTTATCAATGGTTTTTGCGATACATCACTATTTTGCCGCTACCGGCAGTGCACCGAAGGCCGGATTGAGCAACGCAAGGTCCAAAACCTCATCAATTCGCTGCACCGGATGAATAACCAGATCGGCAATAACATTGGCCGGGATCTCTTCCAGATCGCGCTTGTTTTCATACGGGATCAGCACGGTTTTGATACCGCCGCGATGCGCCGCCAGCAGTTTCTCTTTCAGGCCACCAATCGGCAGAACCTGACCACGCAACGTGATCTCACCGGTCATCGCCACATCGGCACGAACCGGGTTGCCCGTCAGGCAGGAAACCAGCGCGGTGCACATCGCAATACCGGCGCTTGGGCCATCCTTAGGTGTAGCGCCTTCCGGCACGTGCACGTGGATGTCACGCTTCTCGTAAAAATCAGGGTTAATCCCCAATTTATCCGCGCGCGCACGCACCACGGTCAGTGCAGCCTGGATAGATTCCTGCATCACTTCACCGAGCGAACCGGTGTAGGTCAGCTTACCTTTGCCCGGTACGCAGGCGGTTTCAATGGTCAGCAGATCGCCACCCACTTCAGTCCACGCCAGGCCGGTAACTTCACCCACGCGGTTTTCGGTATCCGCACGGCCGTAGTCAACGCGCTGTACGCCCAGGTAATCCTTCAGGTTGTCGCCGTTGATCTCGATATGCTTGAGCTTCTTGTCCATCAGCAGCGTTTTCACCGCCTTACGGCACAGCTTGGAGATTTCGCGCTCCAGGCTACGCACCCCAGCTTCACGGGTGTAGAAGCGGATAATACCGGTAATGGCGCTGTCGTCGACCGTCAGTTCACCTTTTTTCAGGGCGTTACGCTCGAGCTGCTTCGGCAACAGGTGCTGCTTGGCAATGTTGAGCTTCTCGTCCTCGGTATAGCCAGACAGGCGGATCACTTCCATACGATCCAGCAACGGCGCAGGAATGTTCATCGAGTTCGAGGTCGCCACGAACATCACGTCGGACAGATCGTAATCCACTTCCAGATAGTGATCGTTAAACGCCACGTTCTGTTCCGGATCCAACACCTCAAGCAGTGCAGAGGCCGGATCGCCACGCATGTCGGAAGACATCTTGTCGATCTCATCGAGCAGGAACAGCGGGTTTTTCACCCCGACCTTGGCCATTTTCTGGATCAGTTTGCCCGGCATTGAACCGATATAGGTACGGCGGTGACCACGGATTTCCGCTTCGTCACGCACGCCACCCAACGCCATACGCACATACTGGCGGCCGGTCGCTTTAGCGATCGACTGGCCCAACGAGGTTTTACCCACGCCAGGAGGCCCTACCAGACACAGGATCGGCCCTTTGATTTTGCTTACGCGGCTCTGTACTGCGAGATACTCAAGAATACGGTCTTTGACGCGCTCCAGGCCGTAGTGATCGATATCGAGCACTTCCTGCGCCTTGAGCAGGTCTTTTTTAACCTTGCTGCGTGCATTCCACGGCACCTGCAGCATCCAATCGATGTAGCCGCGCACCACGGTTGCTTCCGCAGACATTGGCGACATCATTTTCAGCTTTTGCAGTTCCGCTTCGGTTTTTTCACGCGCGTCTTTCGGCATTTTCGCCGCTTCGATCTTGCGCTTCAGCGCTTCATGCTCGTCCGGCGCATCGTCCATCTCGCCCAGTTCTTTCTGAATCGCCTTCATCTGCTCATTCAGATAGTACTCGCGCTGACTTTTTTCCATCTGTTTTTTGACGCGATTGCGGATGCGTTTCTCAACCTGCAGCAGGTCGATTTCCGATTCCATCATCGCCATCAGATATTCAAGACGTTCGGTGATATCGAACATCTCCAGTACCGACTGCTTGTCGCTGAGCTTCAGCGGCATGTGCGCGGCGATGGTATCCGCCAGGCGCGCAGCATCGTCGATGCTGTTCAATGACGTCAGCACCTCCGGTGGAATTTTCTTGTTCAGTTTGATGTAGCCTTCAAACTGATTGATTGCAGTGCGTACCAGCACTTCTTGTTCACGCTCGTCAATCGCGGGTGACTCAAGATATTCTGCCTGGGCAGCAAAATGCTCGCCGCTGTCGGAAAGCGTAGTAATACGCGCCCGCTGCAGGCCTTCGACCAGCACTTTTACCGTGCCATCAGGCAATTTCAGCATTTGCAGGATCGACGCTACCGTGCCGACTGAGAACAAATCATTAATGCCAGGTTCATCCGTTGAGGCCTCTTTCTGTGCCACCAGCATGATCTTTTTATCGTGATCCATTGCTGCTTCGAGGCACCGAATCGATTTTTCCCGGCCAACAAATAACGGGATCACCATGTGCGGATAAACCACCACGTCGCGCAACGGCAACACGGGGATTTCAATGCGTTCGGAACGCTCAGGGTTCATAGAGCTCTCTCTTAAGTTTAACTTCCGCCAGGTTGAGGGGGAATCTCATGAGACGCAAGCATCAAACGTTTCATAAAATCTGGTTAATGAGTATATGGGGATGAATCTCTTACATTCAACGGCAAGAACGCAGGAAATAAAAATGGGGGATAAAATCCCCCATTTTGACATTAACTTTCTGGTTTGACTGGCGAATTATTCGCCTGAAGCCTGTGCTTCCGGTTTGCCGTAAATCAGCAACGGTTTGGACTGGCCGGCGATGACCGACTCGTCGATCACCACTTTGTCGACGCTGTCCATTGAAGGCAGGTCATACATGGTGTCCAGCAGCGCGCCTTCCACGATAGAACGCAGGCCACGTGCACCGGTTTTGCGTTTCATCGCCTTTCTGGCGATGGCGTTCAGTGCTTCTTCACGGAATTCCAGCTCCACACCTTCCAGATTGAACAATGCCTGATACTGTTTGGTCAGGGCATTTTTCGGCTCTTTCAGGATCTGGATCAGCGCATCTTCGCTCAGCTCACTCAGCGTGGCCACGACCGGCAGACGACCGATGAACTCAGGGATCAGGCCAAACTTGATCAGATCTTCCGGTTCAGCCTGCAGCAGCAGTTCGCCTTCGGTCGCTTTCTCAGACTCACCCTTCACGGTGGCGCCAAAACCAATACCGGAACCGGTATTAACGCGCTGACCGATCACTTTATCCAGGCCGGCAAATGCGCCGCCACAGATAAACAGGATTTTCGAGGTATCAACCTGCAGGAATTCCTGCTGCGGATGCTTGCGGCCCCCCTGAGGAGGAACGGCAGCAATAGTGCCTTCGATCAGCTTCAACAGCGCCTGCTGCACGCCCTCACCCGAAACGTCACGGGTAATGGACGGGTTGTCTGACTTACGAGAAATCTTATCGATTTCATCGATATAGACGATGCCGCGCTGGGCTTTCTGCACGTCGTAGTCACATTTCTGCAGTAGCTTCTGGATAATATTCTCCACGTCCTCACCCACATAACCGGCTTCGGTCAGCGTGGTGGCATCGGCCATGGTGAAAGGCACATCCAGGAAGCGTGCCAGCGTTTCCGCCAGCAAGGTTTTACCGCTACCAGTAGGACCAATCAGCAGAATGTTGCTTTTGCCCAACTCGATACCGTTGCTGGTATCGCCGTTGCGCAGGCGTTTGTAGTGGTTATACACCGCTACCGCCAGCACTTTCTTCGCCGGTTCCTGACCGATGACGTAGTCATCCAGGTGGTGGCGGATCTCATGCGGCGTCGGCAGCGCGCTGCGCTCACGATGCGGTGAAACTTCTTTAATCTCTTCGCGAATAATGTCGTTACACAGGTCAACACATTCATCGCAGATATACACTGACGGACCGGCAATCAGCTTACGCACTTCATGCTGGCTTTTGCCGCAGAAAGAGCAGTACAGCAGCTTTCCTGAACCGTCTTTGCGCTTATCTGTCATCAGTAAACCTCTTCTTTAGTCTTTGTCCCGCAGGAAAATCACGGCGGCCGTGCGCCCCGAATTCATACCAGGAATGCCGATAATGCTCACCAGAGCGAGCCACGCCCGCTCTGATTACTATAGTCTATCGGCTCGCACAATTACCTCGCCAGCCGCGTGGTGTTACTTGCGGTGCGTCAGAATGCCGTCAACCAGACCGTATTCTACCGCTTCTTCCGCGGTCATAAAGCGATCGCGCTCGGTATCGCGTTCGATCTGCTCCAGTGTCTGGCCGGTGTGTTCTGCCATCAGCTCATTCATACGCGCCTTCACCTTCAGGATTTCACGCGCATGGATTTCGATATCCGTCGCCTGGCCCTGATAGCCGCCCAGCGGCTGGTGGATCATCACACGTGAATTCGGCAGACAGAAACGTTTGCCCTTGGCACCCGCAGTCAGCAGGAAGGAACCCATCGAGCACGCCTGGCCCATACAAATGGTGCTGACGTCCGGCTTGATGAACTTCATGGTGTCATAGATTGACATGCCTGCGGTGATCACGCCACCCGGGGAGTTGATGTAGAGGAAAATGTCTTTTTCCGGGCTTTCTGCTTCGAGGAACAGCATCTGCGCCACAATCAGGTTGGCCATGTGATCTTCGACCTGGCCGGTCAGGAAAATAATGCGCTCTTTCAGCAGGCGGGAATAGATGTCGTAAGAACGCTCCCCGCGTGAAGTCTGCTCTACCACCATCGGCACCAGGGCCATGTTAGGTGCAAATTGATCTCGTTCGCCACTGTATGACATTACCGTCTCCTAATAGAAATTGCCTTGGCGGCCAGGGTTACACCCTATTACACCGATTCTACTTGAGAACGGTCATGATGACTATGCTCAAGCATTCGACCCACGCCACACGTACCCGACGGTTTTTTTATCCCGCGCACTCTGGCAAACAGCCTATACCCGTCATCTTTCAAGTCACAGCGTTGTTACCTGCACTCGCTCACCCCAGTTACTTACTCGAGTAAGCGCCTGGGGATGAGCGAGCTGGGCGCCTAGCTGTAACTTGAAAGCTATAGGGTATACATATACTTTTTACAGATTGGGGCCACAGACAGAATTTCAAGCCCGGCAGAGTATTTTTAGCGGTTATCCTGCACACCCTGACTGCAGGTGATAACCATCATGCCAGACTGTGCCAAGAGCAACAGTGTAAATATAGTGCATATTGTCACGCTTAACCTGAGATTAATCAGCAACGTGGCAAAAAGAAAAGCCCGCAACCGAAGGTTACGGGCTTTTTTAACGCCAGAGCCGGCAAGCCGGCCCTGAGAGCGCAACAAGTTGCGCTCTGGCGTACAGACATTACGCCTGTTGAGTCTGGTTCATCAGCTCGCTGAAGGTAGTGGCTTTCTCAGTCACTTTCGCTTTTGCCAGCAGGGCTTCAACCGCTTGTTCTTCCAGAGCAACGTTGCGCATGTTGTTCATCAGCTCTTTGTTTTTGCTGTAGAACTCAACAACTTCACTTGGATCTTCATAAGCGGAAGCCATTTCTTCGATCAGCGTTTTAACGCGATCTTCGTCAGCTTTCAGATCGTTGGTGCTGATCACTTCGCCCAGCAGCAGACCGACAACTACGCGACGCTTGGCCTGCTCTTCGAACAGTTCGCGTGGCAGTTCCAGCGCTTGCTTCTCGTTGCCGCCAAAACGTTGTGCAGCCTGACGGCGCAGAACGTCAACTTCGCCGTCGATCAGCGCAGCAGGAACGTCGATTTCGTTAGCGCTGACCAGGCCGTCGATTGCCTGAGTCTTGATGCGGTTACGCACTGCGCCTTTCAGCTCGCGCTCCATGTTTTTACGCACTTCAGCACGCAGGCCTTCGGTAGAACCATCAGCCACGCCGAAACGTTTGATGAATTCTTCAGTCAGCTCTGGCAGTTCACGCTCTTCCACTTTCTTCAGAACGATAGCGAACTTAGCCGCTTTGCCCTTCAGATTTTCAGCGTGGTAATCTTCTGGGAAGTTAACGTCGATGGTGAACTCTTCACCGGCTTTATGACCGACCAGACCTTCTTCGAAGCCTGGGATCATGCGGCCCTGGCCCATAGCCAGTACGAAGTCAGAGGCTTTGCCGCCTTCAAACTCTTCACCGTCGATAGAACCAGAGAAGTCAACGGTCACACGGTCTTCAGCCTGAGCTGCGCGATCGGTTTCTTTCCAGGTCGCCTGCTGCTTGCGCAGGGTGTCCAGCATGGTGTCAACGTCAGCGTCGTTAACTTCAACCACCGGCTTCTCAACTTCGATGCCGTCCAGGCCTTTCAGCTCAACTTCTGGATACACTTCGAACTCAACGGCGAAAGTGAAGTCTTCACCTTCTTTGTACTCGCCCGGCACGTAGTTTGGCGCGCCAGCCGGATTGATCTTTTCTTTGATGATCGCATCAACGAAGCTGCGTTGCATCGCATCGCCCAGTACGTCTTGACGAACGGAAGCGCCATAACGTTGCTCAACGATGTTCATCGGTACATGGCCTTTACGGAAGCCATCGATACGAACGCTTTTTGCAGCGTTGATCAGCTCTTTTTTAATAGCCTGCTTGATTGTATCAGCGGGTACAGTAATAGAGAGACGGCGCCCAAGGCCTTGAGTGGTTTCTACTGAAACTTGCATCTTGTTACCTCAAAAAAATCACAGTGCTCGGTCAACTCCGTTCGAAGAACCAGGACGGCTACATTACAGAACCGAGTTTCCTGATGACAGAAGTGTCCCGAAACCATTCCGGAAAAATAAGACGCGACATTATAGCGGCGCAAGCGGAGCGAGTCGAGGAAAGCAAGGCAGCGGCGGCGCGCTAAAACTCACACTTTTGCCGATTTGATCGCCAAAAGGCCGCCGAAGCCGACCCGGCCTTGGCTGCATTGCGCATCGGCTGTGTCGTCGTCAAAAACAGAAACGGCCCGCAGGCCGTTCCAAAATTCGTCTGTAGTAATACCCCAAATCGTGGTCAAAGTTCCACTGATACCGCAAATTTAGCCGTCAGGCCAAGGTTCCGGCACCACGACAAGGGGGGGAAGCCGGCACGGTATCCTGCAGCCCTTCCCACTCTTTCAGGGTATAAGTGTGCAACGCCAGCGCATGTACACCATCGGATAACTCTTCCGACAGGACGCCGTAAATCGAGCGATGCCGCGTCAGGAAACGTTCGCCAACGAAGCGATCGCTGACCAACACCACCTTGAAATGACTTTCTGAACCCGCCGGAACGTTATGACGATAGCTTTCATCAACGACTTCCAGATACGCGGGCTCAAATGCCGCCCTTAACTTTGCTTCTATTTGCTCGCGAATCATAGGATCTCCTTACTACACCGGCAGAGGACCGTCCCCATCTATTTCAATATTAGCCTCTTTCTCCCCTTTTAGACCATTGCGCAGGTAAATTTCTCTTCTTTGCGGACAAAAAACGGCCAACATCCGCCGCCGCTTGAGGTTTTTCTGATTGAGACGGTCAAAAAAGCATGTTTTTATCAACGGCAGGTAAAAATTTGTCACTCCGGTGCGTTCTGCACTTCCTCCGGCCGGCGGCAATGCTATGATGTCGACAATTTGTTGTTGGCTATCCCGCTCTGATTATTACAGAAAGCTTGCTCAAGCCAGCCTCTCTATATTGGGATTGGGCAGCTTAAAATCCATCGAGAATGAGACAGTAACTATGTTAAAGAAACTTTGCCTTCCACTGTTGGCCGCACTGCTGCTGGCCGGCTGTGCTACCAGCAGCAACACCCTGAACGTGACTCCAAAGATCGTATTGCCGCAGCAGGACCCGACTCTGCAAGGCGTCACCATCAGCATTAACGGCGCGGATCAGCGCAAAGATCAGGCCCTGGCCAAAGTTAACCGCGACGGCCAGCTCGTAACGCTGACGCCATCACGCGACCTGCGCTTCTTGCTGCAGGAAGTGTTAGAGAAACAAATGGGCGCACGCGGCTATATGATCGGTGCCGACGGCGCCGTTGATCTGCAAATCGTGGTGAATAACCTGTACGCAGACGTCTCCGAAGGCAACCTGCGCTACAACATCACCACCAAGGCCGATATCTCGATCATCGCTCAGGCGAAAAACGGCAATAAGCAGGTGAAAAACTACCGCTCAACTTATAACGTCCAGGGCGCCTTCACGGCAACCAACGATAAAATTACTAACGCGGTCAATAGCGTGTTGGGTGACGTTATTGCCGATATGGCGCAGGACACCAGCGTCAACGACTTTATCAAGCAAAACGCGCGTTAATCCGCGAACGCCTTGCACCGCCCGGACAGTCGGGCGGTGCAGACAGGGAACTCATGTCGAAACACTATCTGAACCTCTTCACCCAGCGTAACTCCGCGATCCTGCTGCTGCTGGGCTTTGCCTCGGGTCTGCCACTGGCGCTGACCTCCGGCACGCTGCAAGCCTGGATGACCGTCGAAGGCATCGATCTGAAAACCATCGGCATTTTTTCGCTGGTCGGTCAGGCCTATGTGTTCAAATTCCTGTGGTCGCCCTTTATGGACCGCTATACCCCGCCATTCCTCGGTCGCCGACGCGGCTGGCTACTGATCAGCCAGGTGCTGCTGGTAGTATCGATTGTGGCGATGGGCTTTATGCAACCGGCACAGCATCTGTGGTGGCTGGCAGCATTGGCGGTATTGGTGGCGTTCTGTTCTGCGTCGCAGGATATTGTTTTCGATGCCTATAAAACCGATCTGCTGAGCGCTGAAGAACGCGGCACCGGTGCCGCCGTTTCGGTTCTGGGCTACCGCCTGGCGATGCTGGTGTCCGGCGGGCTGGCGTTGTGGCTGGCGGATCGTTACTTCGGTTGGCAGTCAACCTACTGGCTGATGGCCGGACTGATGCTGATCGGCATCGCCGCTACTTTGCTGGCACCGGAACCGGACGACAGCATTCCGGCACCGCGTACCATGGAACAGGCGGTAGTCGCCCCGTTGCGTGATTTCTTCGCACGTAACAATGCCTGGCTGATTTTACTGCTGATTGTGATGTACAAAATGGGCGATGCCTTTGCCGGCAGCCTGAGCACCACCTTCCTGATCCGCGGCGTTGGGTTCGATGCCGGGGAAGTGGGGCTGGTGAACAAAACTCTCGGCCTGTTCGCCACTATCGTCGGGGCGCTGTTTGGCGGCGTGCTGATGCAACGCCTCAGCCTGTTCCGCGCCCTGATGCTGTTCGGCATCCTGCAGGCGGTCTCTAATCTCGGTTACTGGATACTGGCCGTTACCGATAAAAACATCATGACGATGGGCAGCGCTATCTTCCTGGAAAACCTGTGCGGCGGCATGGGCACCGCCGCCTTCGTCGCGCTGCTGATGACGCTGTGCAACAAATCATTTTCCGCCACCCAGTTTGCCCTGCTGTCGGCGTTATCCGCCGTCGGCCGAGTCTATGTTGGCCCGATTGCCGGCTGGTTTGTCGAAGCGCACGGCTGGCCGCTGTTCTATTTATTCTCGATAGCTGCTGCCCTGCCCGGTCTGTTGCTGCTGCGCCTGTGTCGACAGACGCTGGAATATACCCAGCGCACGGATAACTTCATGCCGCGCACCGAATTCCGGCAGTTTTACCGCTGGGCGTTGCGTATGCTGACCCTGGGTTGCTCATTGCTGGGCCTGTGGCTGATTCTGCTTATCACCAACGCACTCGACTGGAGCGCCTTGCCAAACCTGGCCGATCGGTTACTGCAGATGGGTGCAGCGCTCAGCCTGGTGGGCATTGTCATGGGCAGCCTGTTGGACTATCTGGCGTTGCGGCGTACCCGGCTGGCCTGATATCGTCGGCCGGTGGTAACACCGGTCGGCAAAAATGCATCAGTGTGATGTATTTATTTAGTTAAAAAATATAATTCCCGTCCAAATTATTTTTTTATCCGAGTGTGGCGCTCGGGAAATAAAATTAAATTCACCTTTAAGACACAATTCTTTTACATTAAATAAACCTTTCATTCGTATTTCCAAAAAGCGTTTTTACCTGCTGGATTCATCATACCTTTAGTTTTCCTTAACATACGAATTGCCCGGCACGATTCAGCGTGCCAACGCTTTGTTGCCATTAGTAAATTGTCACGCAACGTGACATCTGTGACCCCCTTAACAGAAAGTGTCAACAAGGCGCTGACACTCCCTTAAGCATGTTTACAGTACTGCAACCTTCCCGTAAAATGCCCGCACACATGAAACGACAATAGAGCCTTTGTAATTGAGGTCGTTAGATGAGACTTAAGAAATACAATAAAAGTATTGGGATGTTGTCATTAATTGCCTCCACTGTAATGCTCAGTGGTTGCAATATGGTATTGATGAATCCCAAAGGAGCAATTGGTGTTGAGCAACGGACACTGATTATCACTGCTATCGCATTAATGCTGATCGTGGTGATACCAGTTATCTTTATGGCGTTCGCCTTTGCCTGGAAGTACCGTGCTTCCAACAAAGATGCCAAATACAGTCCGAACTGGTCACATTCCAACAAAATCGAAGCGGTCGTCTGGACCATTCCTATCATTATCATCGCCATCCTTGGCACCATAACCTGGAAGACTACCCACGAACTCGATCCGTTCAAGCCGATTGTCACTGACAAGAAGCCGATGACTATCGAAGTGGTGTCGCTCGACTGGAAATGGCTGTTTATCTACCCGGAACAAGGCATCGCAACGGTTAATGAACTGGCTTTCCCGAAAGACGTTCCAGTTGAATTCAAAATCACCTCTAACTCGGTAATGAACTCGTTCTTTATCCCTCAGTTAGGTGGGCAGATTTATGCGATGGCCGGGATGCAGACCAAACTGCACCTGATCGGCAATGAAGCAGGCAAATACGACGGTATTTCCAGCAGCTTCAGCGGTCGCGGGTTCTCCGGCATGAAGTTCACCGCCATTGTCACCCCAACCGAAGGCGACTTCGATCAGTGGGTTGCCAAGGTGAAAGCATCGCCGACTAACCTTAACGCCACCAGCGACTTTAACAAACTGGCAGAGCCGAGTGAAAATAACCCGGTTGAGTACTTCTCCAGTGTCAAACCGAATTTGTTCAAAGAAACTATTGGCAAATTTATGGGCGACATGAACATGCACAAGGGCGCTACCACGCACGAAGGTATGGACATGAGCCAGGGTATGGACATGGGTGAACATGCAGCTCACGCCGGAGCCGAGGAATAACTGATGTTGGGAAAATTAACGATTGATGCGGTTCCGTACCACGAACCGATCATCATGGTCACCGTTGCTGCAATTGTTATCGGGGGTCTGGCTCTGCTGGCTCTGATAACCTATTTCGGCAAGTGGAAATGGCTATGGAGCGATTGGCTGACTTCGGTCGACCATAAGAAAATTGGTATCATGTACATCATCGTGGCAATGGTTATGTTGCTGCGTGGTTTTGCCGATGCCATCATGATGCGTAGCCAGCAGGCGCTTGCGTCCGCCGGTGAGGCCGGATTCCTGCCGCCGCACCACTACGACCAGATCTTTACCGCCCACGGCGTAATCATGATCTTCTTCATGGCGATGCCTTTCGTGGTCGGCCTGATGAACGTGGTTGTACCCTTGCAAATCGGTGCGCGCGACGTTGCCTTCCCGTTCCTGAACTCCCTGAGCTTCTGGTTCTTCGTGGTGGGTGTCGTCCTGATCAACATCTCTCTGGGGGTGGGTGAGTTTGCGCAGACCGGTTGGCTGGCGTATCCGCCACTGTCGGGTAAGGAATACAGTCCTGGCGTCGGGGTCGATTACTGGATCTGGAGTCTGCAGATTTCCGGTCTGGGTACCCTGTTGACCGGTGTGAACTTCTTCGCCACCATCATGAAGATGCGTGCTCCTGGCATGCCTCTGATGAAGATGCCGGTGTTCACCTGGGCGGCGCTGTGTACTAACGTCCTGATCATCGTTTCTTTCCCAATTCTGACTGTTACCATCGCGTTGCTGACCCTGGATCGCTACCTGGGCTTCCATTTCTTTACCAATGATATGGGCGGCAACATGATGATGTACATCAACCTGATTTGGGCCTGGGGTCACCCAGAGGTGTATATCCTGGTTCTGCCAGTGTTTGGTGTGTTCTCTGAAGTCACCGCGACCTTCTCAAGAAAACGCCTGTTCGGCTATACCTCACTGGTATGGGCAACCATCGCGATTACCGTTCTGTCGTTCATCGTATGGCTGCACCACTTCTTTACCATGGGGTCCGGCGCGAACGTTAACGCCTTCTTCGGTATCGCCACCATGATCATTTCCATCCCTACCGGGGTGAAAATCTTCAACTGGCTGTTCACCATGTACCAGGGCCGCATTCAGCTCAACTCCGCAATGCTGTGGACCATCGGCTTCATCATCACCTTCTCCGTGGGTGGGATGACCGGCGTTCTGCTGGCAGTACCGGGCGCGAACTTCGTGCTGCACAACAGTCTGTTCCTGATTGCCCACTTCCATAACGTGATTATCGGTGGTGTGGTGTTTGGTTGCTTCGCCGGCCTGACCTACTGGTTCCCTAAATCCTTCGGCTTCACGCTGAACGAGACCTGGGGTATCCGTGCGTTCTGGTTCTGGATCATCGGTTTCTTCGTGGCCTTTATGCCACTGTATGCTCTGGGCTTTATGGGTATGACTCGTCGTATCAGCCAGAACATCAACCCAGAGTTCCACCCACTGCTGCTGGTAGCGGCTGGCGGCGCGGCTCTGATTGCCTGCGGTATCCTGTGCCAACTGATTCAGATTTACGTCAGTGTGCGTGACCGTGAGCAGAACCGTGATCTGACCGGTGACCCATGGGGCGCTCGTACGCTGGAGTGGTCTACTTCGTCTCCACCGCCGTTCTATAACTTTGCCGTAGTGCCGCAGATTCATGACCGTGATGAATTCTGGGACATGAAAGAAAAAGGCAACGCTTATAAGAAACCGGCGAAATACGAACCGATTCATATGCCGAAAAATACCGGTGCCGGTGTGATTATTGCTGGCTTCAGCCTGGTATTTGGTTTCGCGATGATCTGGGACATCTGGTGGATGGCGATCGCTGCCTTCGTAGGTATGATCGTGACCTGGATTGCCAAGAGCTTCGATGAAGATGTTGATTACTATGTGCAGGTTGATGAAATCGAGCGCATTGAAAACCAACACTATGAACAAATCAGCAAAGCAGGCGTGAAACATGTCAACTGATACTCTGACTAACCATGACGCAGCCCATGCAGAGCATGGGCACCACGACGCAGGTGAGACCAAAGTCTTCGGATTCTGGATCTACCTGATGAGCGACTGTATTTTGTTTGCGAGCTTGTTCGCGACTTATGCAGTACTGGTGAACGGGACCGCTGGCGGTCCCTCTGGCAAAGACATCTTCGATCTGAAGTTTGTTCTGGTTGAAACCTTCCTGCTGTTGTTCAGCTCCATCACCTACGGTATGGCGATGATCGGCATGAACAAAGGCAAGGTTGGCAGCGTTAATACCTGGCTGTTCCTGACCTTCCTGTTTGGTCTGGGCTTCGTAGCGATGGAAATCTATGAATTCCATCACCTGATCGTTGAAGGCTATGGTCCGGATCGCAGCGCGTTCCTGTCCGGCTTCTTCGCACTGGTTGCTACCCACGGTCTGCACGTGACTACCGGTCTGGTTTGGATCGTTATCATGATGATTCAGGTCAGCAAGCGCGGCCTGACTTCAACCAATAAAACCCGTCTGATGTGCCTGAGCCTGTTCTGGCACTTCCTGGACGTGGTTTGGATCTGCGTATTTACCGTTGTTTACCTGCTGGGGGTTATGTCATGAGTCATTCATCCCATGAAACTTCTCACGGCGGCGCAAGCCACGGTAGCGTCAAGACCTATCTGATCGGCTTTATTCTGTCGATCATCCTGACGGTGATTCCATTTGCGATGGTGATGAGCGGCACCGCCTCTCATTCAACTATCCTGGCGGTTGTAGTCGGCATGGCGGTAATTCAGGTAGTTGTTCACCTGATTTACTTCCTGCACATGAATACCTCATCGGAAGAGCGCTGGAACCTGGTGGCATTGCTGTTCACCGCTATGATCATCGGTATCGTTGTTGTGGGTTCACTCTGGATTATGTACAACCTCAACATCAATATGATGGTCGATTAAGAGCAGAGCTGGACGTGATGATTAAGCAATACCTGCAAGTAACTAAACCAGGAATTATTTTCGGCAATTTAATTTCTGTCGTCGGGGGATTCCTGCTCGCCTCTAAAGGGAGCATCGACTATCCCCTGTTTCTCGCCACCCTGGTGGGGGTCTCGTTGGTTGTCGCTTCGGGCTGTGTATTTAACAACTACATTGACCGCGACATCGACAAGAAAATGGAGAGAACGAAGAATCGGGTGCTGGTTAAGGGCCTGATCGCGCCGAGTGTAAGCCTGGTTTACGCTACCGCTCTGGGTATTGCGGGCTTTGCGTTGCTGTATATCGGTGCCAACCCGCTGGCCATGTGGCTGGCGGTGATGGGCTTTGTGGTTTATGTCGGTGTTTATAGCCTGTACATGAAACGTCACTCGGTCTATGGCACGCTGATCGGTAGCCTGTCGGGCGCTGCGCCACCGGTTATCGGTTATTGCGCAGTCACCAACGAGTTCGATGCCGGCGCGTTGATCCTGCTGGCTATCTTTAGCCTGTGGCAGATGCCGCATTCCTATGCGATTGCCATCTTCCGCTTTAAAGATTACCAGGCAGCCAACATTCCGGTCCTGCCGGTAGTGAAAGGCATTTCGGTGGCGAAGAACCACATCACGGTCTACATTGTGGCGTTTATGATTGCCACCCTGATGTTGACCCTGGGCGGCTACGCTGGCTACAAATACCTGATTGTCGCTGCGGCGGTGAGCGTATGGTGGCTGGGCATGGCGCTGCGTGGTTACAAAACCGAAAATGACAGCGTTTGGGCACGCAAGCTGTTTGTGTTCTCGATTGTTGCCATCACTTCGCTGAGCGTAATGATGTCTATCGACTTCAGTGCGACAGCCGCGCCGGAAGCGTTGATGACGTACGTCTGGTAAGCCAAATCGTCTGTGAATGGGCCGCTTTAGCGGCCCATTTTATTTGTCTCGCCCAAAAGCCGACGAACTGTAATATCTGTTAAACAACATTAGATTTACCCCCCCTGCCCTTCACACTAAAATGACGCTTCTTTCACAGAAGCTATCCCCTCAGGCGTTATCACCGATAACCTGACGGAATGGCTTTTAATGAGGTTTTAATGAACGATAATGCAATGACCCCGCTGGAGAGACGAGCGACCTGGGGATTAGGCACGGTATTCTCACTGCGCATGCTGGGCATGTTTATGGTGTTGCCGGTACTGACCACCTACGGTATGGCGTTGAACGGCGCCAGCGAAACGCTGATCGGTATCGCCATCGGTATTTATGGCCTGGCGCAGGCGGTGTTTCAGATCCCCTTCGGCCTGATATCCGATCGTATCGGCCGTAAACCGTTGATTGTCGGCGGGCTGCTGATCTTTGCGCTGGGCAGTGTCATTGCCGCCGCGACCGACTCTATCTGGGGGGTGATCCTCGGCCGGGCATTACAGGGCTCCGGCGCTATCGCCGCGGCAGTGATGGCACTGCTGTCAGACCTGACCCGGGAACAAAACCGAACCAAGGCAATGGCGTTTATCGGCGTCAGCTTCGGTATTACCTTCGCTATTGCCATGGTGGTCGGCCCGATCGTCACACACGCCTACGGCCTGCATGCGCTGTTTTGGATGATCGCTGTGCTGGCATTGGCCGGCATCGTGATCACTCTGGCGGTGGTTCCTTCC
Organism: Serratia sp. BIGb0163; assembly: GCF_024809935.1. Classification (NCBI taxonomy): domain Bacteria; kingdom Pseudomonadati; phylum Pseudomonadota; class Gammaproteobacteria; order Enterobacterales; family Yersiniaceae; genus Serratia; species Serratia sp. BIGb0163. Next base: position 199,617 of record NZ_JANUDZ010000004.1, on the reverse strand, counting down.
GCCAGCCACCACGTGCTGAACCGGGAATCGAGCATCGTACGCGGCAGCTTCAGCAAGGTGCTGAGCAACTCCCGGCTGTTGAAGCTCAATTTCGGCATCATGTGTCTGCATATCCTGCTGATGTCCAGCTTCGTGGCGCTGCCGCTGGCGATGGAAAAAGCCGGCCTGGCGCCGAGCGAACACTGGATTGTCTATCTGGTCACCATGCTGGTTTCTTTTGCTGCAGTGGTGCCCTTTATCATTTATGCCGAGAAGAAGCGCCGCATGAAGCAGGTCTTTATGGGTTGCGTAGCGGTGTTGTTCTGCGCGGAAGTGCTGCTGTGGCTGTCCGGCGCGCACCTGTGGGGCATCATTGCCGGCGTGCAGCTGTTCTTTATGGCGTTTAACGTCATGGAAGCCATTCTGCCTTCGCTGATCAGCAAAGAGTCTCCGGCCGGCTACAAGGGTACGGCGATGGGGGTTTACTCCACCAGCCAGTTTATCGGCGTGGCGATCGGCGGCAGCCTGGGTGGTTTGCTGTATGGCCTGCAGGGTGCGGGCCTGGTGTTTATCGCCGGGGCGGTGTTGGCGGCAATCTGGTTTTTGGTCAGCAGTACCATGCAAGAACCGCCTTACGTCAGCAGCCTGCGTATTACGCTGTCGGAATTGGCCGTGAAGGATTCGGCACTGGAAAGCCGCCTGAAAGCCCAACCGGGCGTGGCGGAAGCAATAGTGGTGCCGGAAGAGCGCAGCGCCTACGTGAAGGTCGATACCAAACAAACCAACCGAGTCCAATTGGAAGCGCTGGTGAATTCACTGTAAAGAAAAGGGCCAGTAAGCTGGCCCTTCAGACGGCTGACAAAGCCCATTATTAGGGAGAGCGTGCCGAAGGGGTCGTAGCGGCTTGCCCGCCGGAGTGCCCCTCGGTGCGCTAGGCCCGAGTATCTCGGGCTCAAAGACAACTTTGTCATCTAACCCAAGGGCCAGCAAGCTGGCCCTTCAAGATCGTCACCTTCGCAAAAACCTTAATCGCGGAAGTTCTTGAACTGGAACGGCTGTCCGAGATCGGCACCGCGCACCAGCGCCATCACGCCCTGCAGATCGTCGCGTGATTTGCCGGTCACCCGCACTTCATCACCCTGAATCTGTACCTGGACCTTCAGCTTGCTGTCTTTGATCAGCTTGACGAGTTTCTTCGCCTGGGCGCTTTCAATCCCCTGCTTCAGCTTGGCATCCACACTGTAGGTTTTACCGCTGTGAGTCATTTCTTCCGGGATCTCGAGTGCGCTGCCTTCAATGCTGCGTTTACTGAGCTTTTCACGCAGAATATCGAGCAACTGCTGCACCTGGAAATCAGACTCACTGGCAACTTTAATGCTTTCGTCTTTTTCGTTCAGCTCAAAGCTGGCCGGCACGTTGCGGAAATCCCAACGGGTGCCCAGATCGCGCGTGGCGTTCTCGACGGCGTTACGCACTTCCTGCATATCAATTTCGGAAACAATGTCGAAAGATGGCATACTTCTTCCTCCTGAATGAGAGCCTAATGGGATAGGCGATTTCGATGCCGAGCATGATAACCGCTTTAGCGTCTCAGGCAAAATCGGCTGAAGCTACCGGCGGATAAGCCGCCGAACAGCAGAAAAGTCTATAATTATAAGACAGTCATTGAGCGATATTCCCGTTACCCCAAGGAGTCTGGATGAAAATAACTATTCTTGGTTGCGGCGCGCTCGGACAACTGTGGCTCTCCCGGCTTTATCAGCAGGGTCACGATGTACAGGGATGGCTACGGGTGCCACAACCCTTCTGCGCAGTGAACGTGATTGAGCCGCAAGGCGCTTCGTTCAACCGTAATTTACCCACCAACGACCCCGAACATTTAGCCCAGAGCGAACTGCTGCTGGTCACCTTGAAAGCCTGGCAGGTATCGAGTGCGGTCAGCACGCTGCTGCCAAAGTTGAACCCACGCTGCGCGATCCTGCTGCTGCATAACGGCATGGGCACCCAGGACGAACTGCCGGCGAACAACCAACCGATATTGCAGGGCACCACTACCCATGCGGCGCGTCATGACGGCAGCACTATTATCCATGTCGCCGGTGGCACCACCCATATCGGCCCGACCTCCCCGGCAGCGCAATCACTTAGCCACCTGGCAGAAGTGCTGCACGAGGCCCTGCCTGACGTCGCCTGGCACAATAATATCGCCTCGGCGAACTGGCGCAAGCTGGCGGTCAACTGCGTGATCAACCCGCTCACGGCGCTGTATAACTGCCGTAATGGCGATCTGCAACGCTATCCCGAACAAATCGAGCTTATCTGCCGCGAGGTCTCCAGCGTGATGGAAATGGAGGGCTACCACACCTCATGCGAGGGTTTGCAGCAGTACGTCATGGAAGTGATCCAAAGCACTGCGGACAACGTCTCTTCAATGCTGCAGGATATCCGCACCCAGCGACACACCGAAATCGACTACATTACCGGTTACCTGCTGCGCCGCGCGCGTAGCCACGGCGTGACTCTGCCAGAGAACGCACGTCTGTTTGAATTGATTAAGCGAAAGGAAAATGAATATGAGCGTATCGGCGCTGGTCTGCCTGGCACCTGGTAGCGAAGAAATCGAAGCCGTCACCACCATTGATCTGCTGGTGCGGGCGGGCGTTAAAGTGACTACCGCCAGCGTAGCGGGCGATGGCGACCTGACCATCGTCTGTTCACGCGGGGTAAAACTGCTGGCCGATGCACCACTAGTGTCGATTGTGGACGAGCCTTTCGACGCCATAGTGCTGCCCGGTGGCCTGAAAGGTGCCGAGTGCTTCCGCGACAGCCCGCTGCTGGTGGAGAAAGTGCGTCAGATGCACCTGCAGGGCAATATCGTCGCCGCCATCTGCGCAGCACCGGCGCTGGTGCTGCAACACCACGATCTGTTCCCCATTGGCAATATGACCGGGTTCCCGGGGCTGAAAGAACAGATCCCGGCCGACAAATGGATAGAAAAACGTGTGGTGTTCGATCCGCGCGTTAACCTGCTCACCAGCCAGGGGCCGGGAACTTCAATGGAGTTTGCGCTGAAGCTGATTGATTTGCTGCTGGGGAAAGCCAAAGCGGCGGAGATCGCCGCTCAGCTGGTATTGATACCTGGAATGTACGACTTCCGCGACTAAATCATGGGGGCGGCAGTGCGCCCCCTAAATGACTTACGGGCGGTAAACCTTAACATTGGTGAAGCCTTGCTCCAGCAAATATAGCGCCTGCAGGCGGCTCATCACGCCGCGCTCACAGTACAGCAGGTAGGTTTTGCTCTGATCCAAGTCGCCAAACTGGGTGCTGAGCTTGTAGAACGGCAGCGGTTTCACCTCAACCTGATCCAGCTTCAGCGGTTTATCTTCCTGCTCGTCGTTAGAACGAATATCCAGAATCACCTGGTCAGCATCGAACTCCGCCACGGTTTCGACTTCGGTAACCTGCTCCTGAGTCTGCTCGGCGATGGTGCGAATATCCACGTTCTTGGCTTCGCTAACCACGCGATCAAGAATGCTGAAATCAAAGTGCCCTTCTTCTTCTTCGATCTTGGCTTTAATCGCCTTCACCGTCGGGCTTTTCGAGATCACACCGCAGTATTCCGGCATGGTCTTGGCGAAGTCCTCGGTACCAATCTCGCGCGCCACTTTGATGATGTGCTCTTTATCGTGGGAGATCAGCGGACGCAGGATCAGCGTATCAGACGCGTTGTCGATCAGGCGCAGGTTAGTCAGCGTCTGGCTGGATACCTGCCCCAGCGCTTCACCGGTCACCAATGCCTGCACGCCATAACGCTCGGCAATCTGCGAAGCGGCACGCACCATCATGCGCTTGAGCACCACGCCCATCTGGCCGTCTTCGACCTTTTCCAGGATCTCGCCAACCACAGGTTCAAAATCGATAGCGATAAAGCGCACCTTGTGCGAACTGGCAAAGCGGTTCCACAGGTAGTGAGCTACCTGGCGCACGCCAATTTCATGCGCCGCGCCACCCAGATTGAAGAAGCAATAATGCACGCGGCAACCGCGGCGCATCAGCATATAGCTGGAAACACCCGAGTCGAAACCACCGGAAATCAGCGACAGTACGTCTTCCTGGGTGCCTACCGGGTAGCCGCCGATGCCTTCACGGCGGGCTTTCACCAGCATCAGCTTGTCGTTTTCGATTTCCAGGTTAACCGTCACCTGCGGATGCGACAGCTTAACGCGCGCGCTTTCAATATGCTGGTTCAGACCGCCACCGACGTAACGCTCCACGTCCTGCGAATTGAAGTCCTGCTTGCCGCGACGCTTAACGCGTACACAGAAGGTCTTGCCTTCCAGTTGCTCGCGGTAGGCTTCCAGCGTCTGCTCGAAAATATGGTGGATATCGGTATAGTCGCGGTCTTCCACTTCCAGAATGTGGTGGATACCGGGAATGCGCGTCAGCGCGTCGGCAATCACCGGCCGCTGGTTTTCATCTTTAGCGCGAACTTCGATATGATCCCAGTGACGGACAACCGCCAGTGTTTCATCATACTGCTTCAGGACGTTGCGAATACTGGTCGAGAGGATCTTGATAAAGCGCAAGCGCACAGATTGGCTCTTGATGGTGATTTCCGGGAACAATTTAATGATAAACTTCATGGCGGTCTTTATTGTCAGAATTACGAGGGAAAAGGATTTACAATGTATATGCGATTGATAAAACCAACGGGGCTGCCGAATGTTTTATCAATCGCATTTGCGGCGCCGAGTATACCACTATCTGGTGGAGCTCGGTGCACAAAACCACACTTGTGCGCCATGATTTGCCAATCAAGACCCGCTAAGATAGGCTCTGGCGCCACTGTTCACATGATGATGTAAAAAGAAAATTATGCCAAAAAAACCTGCACAATCAGACAGTACAGAGCAAAGCGTCAGCTTTGAAAGCTCCCTTAGCGAGTTGGAAAGCATCGTCACGCGTCTGGAATCGGGTGAGTTACCGCTGGAAGACGCGCTCAATGAGTTCGAACGCGGCGTACAGTTGGCACGCCAGGGCCAGCAGAAACTGCAGCAGGCGGAGCAACGCGTACAAATTTTGCTTAACGACAGCGCCGATGATGCCGCGCTGACGCCTTTCACACCGGATGCCGAGTAATCACCATGTCCGAGACTGTCCAACAGACCGCCTTTTCTGACCAGTTGCAGGCTTTACGCCAGCGGGCCGACCGCACGCTGCTTAATTTTATCGCGCCACTGCCGTTCAATGATGGCAACATGGTGGCGGCAATGCGTCACGGCGCGCTGCTGGGCGGTAAACGTCTGCGTCCGTTCCTGGTGTATACCACTGGGCAGATGTTTGGCGTATCACTGAATAATTTGGATGCGCCCGCCGCTGCGGTAGAATGCATTCACGCCTATTCTTTGATCCATGACGATCTGCCGGCGATGGACGACGACGATCTGCGTCGCGGTCAGCCGACCTGCCACATCAAATTTGGTGAGGCCAACGCCATTTTGGCCGGCGATGCCCTGCAAACGCTGGCATTTTCCATTCTGGCCGATGCCGAGATGCCCGACGTGGCACTGCGCGACCGGCTGGCGATGATATCCGAACTGGCAACCGCCAGCGGCGTTGCCGGCATGTGTGGCGGCCAGTCGCTGGATCTGGAAGCCGAAGACCGGCAGATTGGTCTGGAAGCGCTGGAGCAAATCCATCGACACAAAACCGGCGCCTTGATTCGCGCAGCCGTTCGCCTTGGGGCGTTAGCCGCCGGTGAGCCTGGCCGCGCCGCACTGGTGCAGCTTGATCGCTACGCCGCTGCGATTGGCCTGGCGTTCCAGGTACAGGATGATATTTTGGACGTGGTCGGCGAAACCGAAAAAATCGGTAAACGCCAGGGGGCGGACCAGCAACACGGAAAGAGCACCTATCCAGCTTTGCTCGGGCTTGACAGCGCGAAAGCAAAAGCGTGGGATCTCTATCAGGAAGCTTTAGCTGCATTAGACACTTTGGCAGCACAATCTTATAACACAGCGCCATTGCGAGCGTTAGCCAGCTTCATTATTGAACGCGACAATTAACGTGTGACGTTAACTCCTCTGATATGAGTATCGAATGAGTCTTGATATAGCCAAATACCCGACCTTGGCGCTAGCGGAAAATCCGGATGAACTCCGTTCGCTGCCAAAAGAGAGCCTACCGAAGCTGTGTGACGAACTTCGGCAATACCTGCTGGACAGCGTCAGCCGCTCCAGCGGCCACTTTGCCTCCGGGCTGGGTACCGTCGAACTGACGGTGGCATTGCACTATGTTTACCAAACCCCCTTCGATCATCTGGTATGGGACGTTGGCCACCAGGCCTACCCGCATAAAATTCTGACCGGTCGTCGCGACAAAATCGCCACCATCCGCCAGAAAAATGGCCTGCACCCTTTCCCGTGGCGGGCAGAAAGTGAATACGACGTCCTGTCGGTCGGTCATTCTTCCACCTCGATCAGTGCCGGTCTCGGCATGGCCGTAGCCGCTGCGCGTGAAGGCAAAAATCGCCGTACCGTCTGCGTGATCGGCGATGGCGCGATCACTGCCGGCATGGCGTTTGAAGCCATGAACCACGCCGGTGATATCGATCCGGATATGCTGGTGGTGCTGAACGATAACGAAATGTCGATTTCGGAAAACGTCGGCGCGCTGAACAACCATCTGGCGCAGCTGCTGTCCGGCAAGCTTTATTCCACCCTGCGCGAAGGCGGTAAAAAAGTGTTGTCCGGCCTGCCGCCGATTAAAGAGCTGGTCAAACGCACCGAAGAACACCTGAAAGGCATGGTGGTACCGGGCACGCTGTTCGAAGAGCTGGGCTTTAACTATATCGGCCCGGTCGACGGCCACGATGTCCAGGGGCTGGTTGCCACGCTGAAAAACATGCGTGACCTGAAAGGCCCGCAACTGCTGCACATCATGACCAAAAAAGGCCGCGGTTACGCCCCGGCGGAAAAAGACCCGATCAGCTTCCACGCGGTGCCGAAATTCGATCCGGCCAGCGGTACCCTGCCGAAAAGCGCCGGCGGCTTGCCAACTTATTCAAAAGTTTTTGGCGACTGGCTGTGTGAAACCGCCGCCAAGGACAGCTCGCTGATGGCCATCACCCCGGCCATGCGTGAAGGCTCGGGCATGGTGCAGTTCTCTCGCGACTATCCGCAACAATACTTTGACGTGGCGATTGCCGAACAGCACGCGGTGACCTTCGCTGCCGGTCTGGCCATTGGCGGTTATAAGCCGGTGGTAGCAATTTATTCCACCTTCCTGCAGCGCGCTTACGATCAGTTGATCCACGACGTCGCCATTCAAAAGCTGCCGGTGATGTTTGCCATCGATCGCGGCGGTATTGTCGGCGCTGACGGCCAGACTCACCAGGGAGCCTTTGATCTGTCATTTATGCGTTGCATCCCGACCATGGTGATCATGACGCCAAGTGATGAAAACGAATGCCGTCAGATGCTGTACACCGGCTATCACTATAACGAAGGCCCAAGCGCCGTGCGTTATCCACGTGGCAATGGTACCGGTGCACCGCTGGAACCTCTCAACTCTCTGCCGATCGGCAAAGGCGTTGTCCGCCGTGAAGGTGAAAAGCTGGCGATCCTGAATTTCGGCACATTGCTGCCGGAAGCCGCGCAGGTAGCGGAAACGCTCAACGCAACGCTGGTGGATATGCGCTTTGTGAAGCCACTGGACGAACAGCTGATACTGGAACTGGCAGCCAGCCACGACGCACTGGTCACGCTGGAAGAGAACGCCATTATGGGCGGTGCCGGCAGCGGCGTGAACGAGTTGCTGATGGCCAGGCGCCGTGTGGTACCGGTGCTGAATATCGGCCTGCCGGACTTCTTTGTCTCCCAGGGTAGCCAGGAAGAAGTCCGTAGCGATCTCGGCCTGGACGCCGCCGGCATCCAGCGGCAAATTGAGGTCTGGCTGGCGCAATAATCGTCGCGCCCGCTCGATCGACGCCTCCGCTTTGCGGGGGCGTTTTTATTTCTGTCATCCGAAAATCCGCTACAGTTAAAGTTCTGTGCTGACACCGGGAGGCAAGCATGAAGTATCTGAAACTGGGTAACACCGACCTGAACGTCTCACGTATCTGTCTGGGCTGCATGACCTACGGCGAACCCAGCCGTGGCAACCATGCCTGGACGTTACCGGAGGAAAGCAGCCGACCGCTGCTGAAACAGGCGCTGGATGCCGGCATCAACTTCTTTGACACCGCCAACAGCTACTCAGACGGCAGCAGTGAGGAGATCGTCGGCCAGGCACTGCGCGATTATGCCCGCCGTGACCAGGTAGTGATCGCCACCAAAGTCTATTTCCCCCTGAGTAATCTGCAGCAGGGACTGTCGCGCGCCAAAATCATGCAATCCATTGACGACAGCCTCAAGCGGCTGGGCACCGACTACGTTGATCTGTTGCAGATCCATCGCTGGGATTATGAAACGCCGCTGGAAGAAACGCTCGAAGCGCTGCACGATGTGGTGAAAGCCGGTAAGGCACGCTACATCGGCGCATCGTCAATGTACGCCTGGCAGTTCGCCAAGGCGCTGTACACCGCCGATCTGCACGGCTGGACGCGCTTTGTCAGCATGCAGAACCAGTACAACCTGATCCAGCGTGAAGAAGAGCGTGAGATGTTACCGCTGTGCGCTGCCGAAGGCATTGCCGTGCTGCCCTGGAGCCCGTTGGCGCGGGGTCGCTTAACCCGCCCCTGGGGGGAAACCACTGCGCGTCTGGTCTCCGATCAGGTCGGTAAAAATCTGTACGATGAAACCGAGGGCATCGACGCCATCATTGCCGAACGCGTGGCCAGTATTGCCGAAGAACGCGGTGTGCCCCGTGCGCAAATCGCACTGGCGTGGCTGTTGAGCAAGCCTGTCGTCAGCGCGCCGATTATCGGTGCGTCACGCCATGACCATCTGGAAGACGCCGTCGCCGCCGTCGATCTTGAGTTAACACCGGAAGAGATTGCCGAGCTGGAAACGGCTTATGTGCCGCACCACGTGACAGGATTTGAATAACCTGGAGGGTTCAGGGGCGCAGCATTGAACTGCGCCCTCAAAATCAGAACAACCCAAGCGGCCAATGGTGACCAATCAGGTAGATGATACCGGCGGAAAGGACCCCGGCGACGATATCGTCGACCATGATCCCCATGCCACCGTGCACATTGCGATCAAACCAGCGGATCGGCCATGGCTTCCAGATATCCAAAATACGGAAAATCACGAAACCTGCCGCAACCCACTGCCAGTCGTTGACCGGCAGTGCCATCAACGTGATCCACATCCCGACAAACTCGTCCCAGACGATGCTGCCGTGGTCGTGCACCTTCATATCTTTGGCGGTCTGATGGCACAGGTAGACGCCAATACAAATGCTGAACATCACCAACAGCGAATACAGTTGCCATGGCAGTTGGATCAACAGCAGCCAGAAAGGGATCGCCGCCAGTGAACCCATGGTGCCCGGCATCACCGGCGACAAACCGCTACCGAAGCCGGTGGCCAGCAGGTGCCACGGATTACTCATCCGCAAGCGGCGTTTAGCTTCATCCATGTTACGCCTGCCCTTCGCTGAAATGATCGAAACCGTGCCACGGCAGTTCCACCACTTCATCGCTGCGGTAGAATTTGATGCCTTCGGAAAGCGGGCCAATCTGACCAATACAGGTATAGTCAGCGCCCAGATGGCTTAACGCCACCTCCAGTGCACCACGGTTGATTTCCGGTACGGTGAAGCAGAGTTCGTAATCTTCACCGCCGGTCAATGCCCAGCGCAGCGCCTGATCTGCATCCGTATGGCTGCTTAACGCCTGCGACAACGGCAGCTCATCGAGATTGATGCGCGCACCGCATTCAGAGGCTTTCAGCACATGTTTCAGGTCAGAAATCAGGCCGTCGGAAATATCAATCGCCGAACTGGCCAGATCGCGCAGTGCCTGCCCCTGCAATACCCGTGGCTGAGGCCGCAGATGACGGCCAATCAGGTAATTGCGTGCCTCGGCGTCCGCTACCTGCAAGCGTTCCTGCAGCACAGCCAGACCGGCGGCGCTGTCACCCAGCGTGCCTGTGGTGTAGATCCAGTCGCCGATACGCGCACCGCTGCGGGTCAATGCCCGCCCGGCCGGGATCAGGCCGTGAATGGTTAACGTCATGCTTAACGGGCCGCGTGTGGTATCACCGCCAATCAATTGCATACCGTAATAATTAAGTTGTTCGAACAGGCTATCGCTGAACGCCTTCAGCCAGGGTTCATTCACCTCCGGCAGGGTTAACGCCAGTGAAAGCCAGGCGGGATCGGCGCCCATGGCTGCCAGGTCGCTCAGGTTAACTGCCAGTGCTTTGTAGCCGAGATCGGCGGGATCGATATCCGCCAGGAAGTGAACGCCCGAAACGAGAGTGTCGGTACTGACGGCCAAAAGCTGTTTTTCTGCCACTGTCAGAAGTGCGCAGTCATCTCCAATGCCCAACTGTACATCCCGGCGCAGACTCTTAAACCGGTCAAAATAGCGGGCAATGAGGTCAAATTCGCCACATGCCATGGTCGATATTCCAATAGAAGAAATTAAGGCCGGGGATACCGGCCTTAATTTTTTATTTTTTCTTGCGAATGCTTGGTGCCACTTTATCCAGCACGCCATTCACAAACTTGTGGCTGTCTTCAGCGCCGAAGGTTTTCGCCAGCTCGATCGCCTCGTTAATTGCCACCTTGTAAGGCACATCCTCACGCATTTTCAGCTCATACAGCGCAATACGCAGAACGGCTCTTTCTACCTGGCCCAGCTCTTCGAGCTGACGCGACAGGACAGGTGCCATCAGGCTATCCAGCAGACCTGCATTCACCGCCACGCCGGACAGCAGCTCCCGAAAATAGACGATGTCTACATCTTTGACATCTTGCTCCGACAGGAACTGGTGTTCAACATCGGCAATGTCATTTTTAGACAACTGCCAAGAGTAAAGCGCTTGAACAGCGCACTCACGAGCGCGGCGACGAGCAGCAGGTTTCACGGAATTCCCCTTAACTAAATTCAGGCTTTAATAGCTTTGATAACATTAATCATTTCAAGTGCGGTCAGAGCCGCTTCAGCGCCCTTGTTGCCCGCTTTGGTGCCGGCACGCTCGATAGCCTGTTCAATGCTTTCGGTCGTCAGCACGCCAAAGGCAACCGGGATTTCAGTGTTCAGAGAAACACTGCCCAGGCCGGAGCTGGCTTCGCCCGCGACATATTCGAAGTGCGCGGTGCCCCCACGGATAACGGTGCCCAGTGCGATCACTGCATCGTATTTGCCGGTGTTAGCCAGCACGCGTGCAGTCAACGGCAACTCGTAAGCGCCCGGGACCCAGACAACGGTGATGTTGTCGTCAGCAACCTGACCAATGCGCTTGAGTGCGTCGATAGCACCTTGCAGCAGGCTGTCATTGATGAAATTGTTAAAACGTGCAATTGCAATCGCCACACGGGCATTTGGAGTAGCAACAACACCTTCGATAACTTTCATGGGCTTTCCTTAAAAATGGGTTCAATACCCCGCAGGGGGGCGGATTCTATCACATTCTTTATCTGCCTGCGCGGCGGTTTTGTAAAACGACAGCCGACCCGGCACGCAGGTTTTAAAATCAGTATTTTGCTTTCAGCCGCAGCCGCAAATCAGGGCCGATTTGCCGCACTTCGCTGAAGACGAATTCCGGTGCATCGGTCAGGTGTTCAAGGCCCGGCAAATGGCACAAACCGCGGCCATTATCACCCAACAGTTTTGGCGCGATATACAAAATGAGCTCATCAACCAGCCCGGCCTGCAACAAGGCACCGGCCAACTGCGCGCCGGCCTCGACCCAGATGGAATTCACCTGGCGTTTCGCCAGTTGCATCATCATCACCACCAGATCAACGCCACCGCCGTGTGCCGGGAAGGTCAGTTGCTCGACATCCTGCGGCCAAATTTGCTCATCCGGCTGCAGGCGCGCCAGCCAGGTTTGCCCCGGTTGTTGTACCACCCGGTGCTGTGGGGTGACGCGATTTTGGCTATCCAGAATAATGCGCAACGGTTGACGCAGGTTTTCACGCGGGTAAATGCTTTGCGTTTCGGCGTCCAGTTCATCCCAGCGCACCGTCAGTGACGGATCGTCAGCCAATACGGTGGCACTGGTGCTGAGAATAGCGGCGCTTTGCGCCCGCAGACGCTGCACGTCCTGACGTGCCTGCGGTGAAGTGATCCATTGGCTTTCGCCGGAAGCCATCGCCGTGCGGCCATCGAGTGAGGCGCCGAGCTTCAGTTGCACATAAGGGAAACCGGTGCGCATCCGTTTGAGGAAACCCAGATTCACCGATTCAGCTTCGGCCAGCATCAAACCGTGGCGCACATCCAGCCCCGCCTGCTGCAGTTTATACAGGCCACGTCCGGCAACTTCCGGGTTGGGATCCTGCATCGCCGCCACCACACGGGCTACGCCGGCGGCGACCAACGCATCGGCACAGGGCGGCGTGCGGCCGTGGTGACTACAGGGTTCCAGCGTGACATAAGCGGTGGCACCGCGCGCCTTTTCGCCCGCCATGCGCAGCGCATGGACTTCCGCGTGCGGTTCACCGGCGCGCAGATGGAAACCCTCGCCGACGATTTCGCCATCGCGCACGATAACGCAGCCGACATTGGGATTCGGTGCGGTAGTAAAACGCCCCAGTCGCGCCAGCTCAAAGGCGCGAGCCATATAAAACTCGTCGTTATGCATCAAAGCCCCTTTAGTCCTGCAGACGGGCGATCTCTTCGCCGAATTCGCGGATATCTTCAAAGCTGCGGTAAACCGAGGCAAAGCGAATATAGGCCACTTTATCCAACTTTTTCAGCGCGTCCATCACCAGGTTACCGACCAGTTTGGTCGGGACTTCACGCTCGCCGGTGGCGCGCAACTGGGATTTAATGTGGTTGATCGCGTTCTCCACGTCGTCGGAGCTGACCGGGCGTTTTTCCAACGCCTTCAGCATGCCGCGACGCAGCTTGTCTTCGTTGAATGGCTCACGCACTTCATCGCTTTTGATTACCCGTGGCATCACCAGTTCAGCCACTTCAAAGGTGGTGAAACGTTCATTACAAACCAAACATTGGCGGCGACGGCGCACCTGCGAACCATCACCCACCAGGCGGGAATCAATGACTTTGGTATCAACGGCGGCGCAGAAAGGGCAATGCATAACACGTCCTGATAAACGTTTTCATAGTTAAGAACAGTTTACCCCGAAGTACGGTTACAACAAAGGCCGTCGGCTATTTGTTGCGGAGCGCCCCTATGAACGACGCCCCGAAAGGACAATCAACATGACTTTCCCCATCAGGCGGACTAAGCTGATAACAGGAGAAGTTGAATAGGAAATCCCCGCCATGACAACCCGTTACCCCAAGATTTTCCTGCTCAGCACACTGGTGCTGCTGGCAGGCTGCGCGCAAACTCGCGAAGTGCCCAAGCTGCATAATCAGGTGGTTGAGCTAAATCAGCAATTAACCACCCTGACTAACCAGGCCACGGCGCTGGAACAGCAAAACCAGTTGAACAAGAACTCCACCAGCGGCGTCTATCTGCTGCCGGCAGCCAATAACGCCGCACGTTTGCAAAGCAGTCTCGGTGAACTGAGCGTGTCACTCAGCCACGTGAAAAGCGAGGCTAACGGCACCCAGGCCATACTGCACGTTCGCACGCTATCGCAGGCCTCCCTGCCGGCGTTCAAGGCCATTGTCGAATGGGGCCAATTGGATGCGACCACCGGCAATCCACTGACGGCTGAAGCACTTTCGCAGCCGATCGTGAGCCAGGACTCATTGCTGCCCAAAACGGAATACAGTTTTGAGCTGCGTTTCAGCGGCCTGACACCGGATCAACTGGGCTATGTGCGACTGCACAGCGTAGAACCCACAACGGCAGCCGCCGCACAAAACTAACCAGGCCAGGCCCACGCTCCCCCCTTAGAGAAAGTGGGCCACCTGTTTAACCCAGCCGTTGCAACCTTGCCGGTAGCCCCTGGCGCACCGCCGCCCCGCTGACCCAATCCAGCCAGCTATTGCTGATTTCTCTGGTCGGATCCGGCAACCCAAGGTCGTTTAAGTTGATTCCGGCGGCAATGCGCGCATCGGCAGCCAGTGGCTGACCATCCAGCAGGTGCGCACGCGCCCCCATTTCGCGATGGCCATAACCGTGCTCAATAGCAATCACACCCGGCATCACGCCGTCGAGCAAACTGATCTGCGCCTCAACGCTGCCACCTGGGGTTTGCAACTGCACCCGATCGCCATGTTGTAGTCCATAACGCTCACCATCGGCCGGATTGAGCGCCACCAGGTTGACTGGTTTCACTGCGCGCAGGCGATCAATGGGCGCCGTAGAGCTGCTCATCAGATGCGACTTGAACGACATCAAACGGAACGGCCATGCCTCTGGCGGATAGTGCTCCCCAACATCGGAGCCGTCGGCAAAACGCGGCGGATAATAGGTCGGACAGCCGCTATAACGCTCTCCGGTCATGGCATGGCGATGGCGCGCCACCTCTTCATTCCAGATATTCAGCCCTTTTTTCCACTGCGGTCCGGTTTCATTGCCTCGCCAGGCCTGCTCATAAGGTGCAAAACGCCCACCCCGAGCCAGCATATAGCCGACCCGCAACCGTTCATCCGCTTTCAGCACCTTATCCAGCGCCGGTTGCAGGCGATCAACACCGGTCAGTCGCAGTTCGCTTTTCGTCGCTTCGGGCAACGGCTCACCGGCAAAGGCGACGTTGGCCGCAGCACGCAAATAATAATCTTCGGCGCTGTGTAATCCAAAAGTGTTGCCTTGCGTATCTTGCAGTGCCGCATCGCCAAATCCCGGCAGCCCCATGGCCTTCGATAGCGCAATAACAAAGCTTTCCAGCGCTACCGGCTGCCCATCGGCCGTGAGCGCGGTACGCGCCGGGACAATAGGCCAGCGCGCAGTACTCGCCCGCACCATCACACCGGACCAGGGAGCGGTAAAACCCCAGCTCTCGAAGTTGTGAGTGTCCGGCACGATATAATCCGCCAACGCACTGGTTTCGTTAATAAAGGCATCTATCGCGATAAACAGCGGCAGTTGCCGGGGATCTTTCAACCGGCTTTCGACCACCTCTCGCAGACCGGCAACCCCGTATAGCGGGTTACCCATATGGCTGATCCAGGCTTTTAGTGGATAGGGATATCCCATCAGCGCCGGGGCCAATTGCTCGGTGAACTGGCCCGCGACAAACGGGTACCAGGGCCCACGCGCCGGGTAAGGTTTGTCACCCTGCTCAATCTTGCGGCGATATTCGTCCGATTGTTCGTACGCCTGTTTGCTACGCGACAGCACCAGCCCTTTCGGTTTCACCATGCCGGGAAATGTCTTCAGGTTATAGCGCGGCCCATCGGCAAACTCTTTGAACTTACCGCCGCCGACCGAGACGCCGCCCTTAAGGTTCAGGTTACCGATCAGCGCATTGAGCATCATCACCGCCCAACTGTTATAGAAACCGTTGCCGCTCATCATGCCGCCATGGGCGATCACCGCCGCTTGCCGCTGATAGGAAGTAAACTCTTTGGCCAGCGCTGCAATGGTCTCGGCACTGACGCCACAACGAGTACTGTACTCAGCCAGCGTGAAGCGCTCAGCCGCCCGCTGCAGACAGAGAAAGCTCGAACGAACCTCGACCTGTGAACCGTCGGCCAGCCGCAGCTGTTGCTCCACCCGCAACGCGCCCTGTAGCGCCTGGTTAGCCGACACCGGTTCAGCCCGCTGCGTATCCCAGACCAAAGGCGGGCTTTCGGCCTCTCCGGTTGTGCCGCCGTCCAAATGCACCTGACGCAAAAACTGGCCGCACAACGGATGATCGTCATTCATCACCACCAGGTGCGTGGCATTGGTCCAGCTCTTTTCACCGGCCGCCTGCATAGCCGTCTCGCCGGGCAGCGCCAGGTAGTCGGCGTTATAACGCTCCTGTTCGATGATCCAGCGGATCATGCCCATCACCAGCGCGGAATCGGTGCCCGGCAACACCGGCACCCAACGGTTGTGATCGTTGGCCAGCGTAGTGGTCAACGGCAGCGCCGGTGCCACCACCACATACCGGAATTCATCACGCAGACGGGCGTTGGCCAACTGACGCCCCTGACGTTTAAATGGGTTGCCGGACTGCGCCGGCGAAGTGCCGAGGAACAAGCCAAAACGCAAATTGTCCCAATCCGGTTTAACGTGCGCATTGGTTTCCAAATCCCCCATTAACGCCCCGGATCCCGCACGGTAAGCCAGCCCGCAATAAGCGCCATGATGGCCGAAATTACGTGTCCCAAAGGCGTTTTGCGCAAAGCGTTTGATAAAAGCGTCCCGCCCTTCATCACCGGCATTGGTGACCAGTAACTGATTGGCCTTTGGCCCCAGCGAAGGTTGTTCAGGATCGAGCGGCGTTTCGAGATCGCGGATCGCCCGCAGCCCCTCAACCGGCCCCTCACCAAACAGATCGCCGCCCTCGACCACTTCGTGGATCAACTGTTCAAAACTGATGCGCTGCCACTGCCCGCTGCCGCGTGGCCCTACCCGCTTCATCGGTTCCAGCACGCGGTAAGGGCTGGTCAGCCCTTCCAGCAAGGTCGCACCGCGGGCGCAGGCGGTGGAACGCTGTTCAAGGCCTTCATCGCCCCCCAGACGGTTGAGTGCGTCACTCACCGGCAAAGGATAAGGAAAGTGATGATCGTGCGACAACGGATGATATGGGTTACCCGCCACGCGTAAAATCTGATTACTGTCGCGATCCACCCTGACCCGCAGGCCGCACAGCGTCCAGCAGCCAAAACACTGGGTCATGGACACCGCCTGTTGCGGATTGGCCTGCCAGCCATCCGGGTGCCGATGGCCCTCTGTCGGCAGCGAGTTGGCGCTGATCCGGTCGAGCGTCAATTTACCGCTGCTGCCGTCACGCAGGCCGGTAAACACTTTCTGCACCATCTCGCTGTAACTGGCACCAAACACTGCCAATCCACCCAGGGCGAGCCCACCTTTCAACCACTGACGCCGCGTTGAATTAGCCATAGTGTTTTTTCTCCATCAGCCCATGCTGTAATTCACGAATTCCAATGATTAAAGCCATCCATAAACCCAGGGTGCCCAGGATCGCCAACAGCCCTTCGCTACCGAGCGGTAACACATAGGGATTGGTCAATACGTTGAACTTGGGCAGCGTCTGTGTTTGCATCAGCAGCATCCAGCGCACGCCCCAGCACAGCAGTAACGCCGCGGTAGATTGCGCCAGTAGCCCTTTGGTGCCCAACGGCCGATGGCGGGTGCGCCACGCCAGCGCCAACAGCAACAGGGTTAAGGCGACAAAGGCGATACCGGCCCACAACCAGACCGCCCCCTGAGTCGAAAGCGAGCGCAACGCGACGGAAGAAGTGCTGCCATCCAGCCACCAGCCAAGACCGGAGAGGCACAGCAACAGCAGGCTGGCGGCCTGATAGCGAGCCAGACGCGGCTGCCATTGTGGCTCCTGGCGCAACCAACAGGCCAACAGCGGCGGGACGGCCTGCATGGCGGTAAGCAACAGCAGCCAGGGTAACCAAAGGCTGTACCAAAGTGGCTGCGCCCGCAGCACCGAAACTTCGCGTCCGGTATAAAGCAGGATACTGACCGCAGACAGTAAAGTGGCCAACGCTACCCAACGCAGCCATTTTTCTTCACGCCATGCCGGGCGGAACTGTAACCAGCGCGCCCAAAACGGCAAGGTCTTCGCGCGTAATTGCCCCCGTAGCAGCAGAACGAAATAGCTGACCACCAGCAGGGTAAACAGCGGTAAAAATAGCGAGCCGAGCGACATCCACGACCAGGGGGTAAAGTAGGCATAGAAATGCCAGATGCGGGCGGGCTGATGTAAGTCCGCGCTCAGGGCCATCGGCGCCACGGTGCCGCTCACCACCGCCAGTGAGACGGCGGCCAGCTCCAGGCGTGACGTATTCTGTGGATCGCGCCAGCGCAGCCAGACGGCAATCATGATGCTGCCGCATGCCAGGCCAATAAAGAAAAAATACTGCACTGCCCAGGGCAACCAGGCGATCTCCTGCGGGCGAGCCATAATTTCGCGGATCATGGATGCACCTCCTGCCACAGTGCCGGTTGTCCCCGGACGTGACTGACAAATGCCTCATCAAGCCCCAGATAGAACACCTGAGGATGTGTCCCCTGTTCGGGTTTCAGTACCTTGAGCTGTGCCTGATGCTCATCCAGAGCCCGCCTTAATGCACCTTGCCGATCGTTAAGATCGCCAATCATCCGCGCACCACCGACACAGGACTCGACGCAGGCGGGCAACAGCCCGGCATCCAGCCGATGCACGCAGAAAGTACACTTGTCGGCGGTCTGGGTTTCATGGTTGATAAACCTAGCCTCATAAGGGCAGGCCTGCACGCAATAGGCACAGCCGACGCAGCGGGTATTGTCGACAACCACAATGCCGTCCTGACGCTGGAAAGTCGCCTGCACCGGGCAGACCGGCACGCAAGGCGGATTGTCACAGTGGTTGCACAACCGTGGCAGCAGCACGTTGGTGGTCGAGTCCTGCCCCGTCAGGCTGACCTGATATTGCAGTACGCTGGTGCGAAATTGCCCCTGCGGTAGCCGGTTTTCCACCGCACAGCTAACGGTACAGGCCTGACAGCCAATGCAGCGGCGCAGGTCGATCAGCATCGCCATGCGCTTTTTGCTGTCACCTTCTCGCCGAGCCGGCTGCAACTGCCAGCCTGACTGCGCCAGCGGCACCAGAGCTGCGCCGGCGGTCAATGCACCGAGTCGTTGTAAAAACTGCCGTTTCCCACTGTCCATTGATTTCTCCCAATAAGTATCCGCCGGGGAACTGATACAAAGGAGTGTAAAAACAGCGACCGACCGCCAATATTGTGGTTTACCACATTCCCCACGGCGGCTTGATCCAGGACAATTCAACCCGGTGATGCGGATCATAAAAGTGGAGAAGAGGTGAAAAGAGCAGCGCTAATCTTGTTGCTGGGGGGTTGGTTAAACGTTGCCTGGGCGGGGCAATGGACCATCGCGGTGCTGGCGCTGCGCGGCGACGCCCATGCACTGGCCCAGTGGCAACCCTTGGTCGATCACCTTAATCGCCAGTTTCCCGGCGATCATTTCCAACTGTCGCCGCTAAGCCTGGCCGGTATGGATGAGGCGGTCCGTAATGAACGCGTGGACTTTTTGCTCACCAACCCGGCGCAATATGTCCAGTTGGATAACCGCTACCCGCTGCGCTGGCTGGTTTCGCTGCGTTCTTCCCAACAGCCGCAGCAGGCCTCAGGCAACGTGGTCGGCAGCGTCATACTGGTGCGCCACGACAGCCCAACCACTACGGCCAGCCAGTTAGTTGGTAAAAAGGTCGGTGCCGTCGCCGCGGACGCCTTTGGCGGCTACCTGCTGGGATATAAAGAACTGCTTGGCGCGGGCCTTGACCCGGAGAAAGACTTGCAACTGCATTTCAGCGGTTACCCGGCGGATGCCCTGCTTTATCAGCTGCGCGATCGGGCGCTGGATGCGGTGATTGTGCCGGTTTGCCTGCTGGAAAAAATGCAGGCGGAAGGGTTGCTGCAGGCCAGTGATTACCGCGCCCTGTTGGCAAAACACAGTGGCCAGCCCTGCCTGACCAGCACCGAGCTGTATCCCAACTGGTCATTTGCCGCCCTGAACCACGTCCCGGATCGGCTGGCAGATGAGTTAACCCGCCAGTTACTGCAGATGAACGCTCCCGGCCTGCCGGTTTGGGGCGCCCCGGCGTCATCCCGCCAGGTTAATCAGCTACTGCGAGATTTGAATATCCACCCAAGCCAACGCTCACTCTGGCAGGAGGTGACCCTTTGGGCACAGCAACACCTGCTGTTGCTCGGTGGCATCTTCGGGGGGATGCTGTTGCTCGGCGCTAACCACCTGTGGATCGGCCATCTGGTGCGCCGTCGCGGACGCCAACTCGAACAGATGCATCAGACGCTGCGCGCCAGAGAAACTGCGCTGGCTCAGGCACAACGTCTCAGCACTCTGGGCGAAATGGCGTCCGGCTTTGCTCATGAGCTTAACCAGCCGCTGGCGGCGATCCGGCACTATGCGGAGGGCTGCCGTATTCGTCTTGAGCGCAGCGATCGACAGCACGAACTGCTGCCGATCCTCGAACAAATTGGCCAGCAGGCGCAACGTGGTGCGGAAAGCATTGTCAATTTGCGACGCTGGGCCAGCAAAACGCCGCACCATGAAAGCACACGCCCCCTGCTGTTGCGTCCGCTGGTGGAACACCTGATTAAACTGATGCAAATAGAACAAGAGTATCCGCTGTGCCACATAACCCTGGCCATCCCGGCTCAAAGCCAGTTGTATAGCCAGACGACGTTATTGGAGCAAGTGCTCACTAATTTGCTGAGTAACAGCCTGCAAGCAGGTGCCCAACAAATCACTCTGCGGCTGGAAGTCGACCAACATCAGCAACGGTTGATCGTTGAGGACGACGGCGGCGGCCTGAACGCCGAGCAGCTGACGCTGCCGTTCGTCCCGTTTCGCAGCAGCAAACCGGAAGGCCTCGGCTTGGGGCTGGTGATCTGCCAGCGGTTGCTGAAGCACCAGGGCGGCGATCTGACACTGGAAAACTATTTTTCCGCTTCTCAACAGCAAGGGTTGCGCGTGACCCTGTACTTCCCCGTGATCCAACAGGAAACCTGCCATGGCGTTAATACATCTGGTCGATGACGATTTAGCCGTTACCGACGCCTGCCGCTTTTTACTCGAGGGGCTGAACTATCGGGTGCAGATCTGGCACGACAGCCAAAAGTTCGTCGACCAGGTCAGTCTTTATCAATGCGGTGTGGTGATGCTGGATATTCGGATGCCGGGCATGGACGGGCAACAGGTTCATCAACAACTGCGTCGGCAGGAAAGTACCCTGGCGGTGGTGATCGTCACCGGTCACGGTGATATTGCCATGGCCGTGACGGAGATGAAGCTGGGGGCCGTGGATTTCCTGCAAAAACCGATTGCCGCCGCGCCGCTGATCGAAGCGCTGGATCGCGGGATCGCCCATTCTCAAAACCGGTTGGAACGCTATCAGCTACAGCAGCGTTTCAGTGCGCTGACGCCGCGTGAGCGTGAAATAGCCCGCGCCGTGGCTGCGGGAATGACCAATAAACTGATTGCCGATCGTCACTTTATCGCGGTGCGTACCGTTGAAGTGCATCGGGCCAGAGTGATGGAAAAAATGCAGGCCGCCAGCCTGGCGGAGCTGGTGAATTCACTCAATCAACTGACGTTAACCGAACCCTCAGAGAGCGGAGTCAGCCGTCTGTAGGCAAAAAAAATGCCGGTCGGGATAAGCCGACCGGCATGATATTTTCAACTCACGGGCAAATCACGGCATAATCGAAGGCTGATCTGCGCCCTCTTTTTCCACTTTCTGCTGCAGCATGTGTTCGCGTTTCATACCCAGTTTCAACGCCAGCGCGGACGCCACGTAGATAGAGGATATGGTACCGATAGACACACCAATCAGCATAGCCAGAGAGAAGCCGTGCAGCATCGCGCCGCCGAAGATGTACAGCATCAGAACCACCATCAGGGTGGTACCGGAAGTCATCAAGGTACGGCTCAGCGTCTGGGTCAAAGACACGTTCATGATTTCGTAAGGCGTGCCGCGACGGATCTTGCGGAAGTTCTCACGAATACGGTCGGAAACCACGATGCTGTCGTTCAACGAGTAACCGATAACCGACATCAATGATGCGACGATGGTCAGGTCAATCTCGATATGGAACAACGACAGCACGCCCAGAGTGATGACCACGTCGTGCGCCAACGCGATAACCGCCCCCAGCGCCAGGCGCCATTCGAAGCGGAAACCGACGTAAATCAGAATACAGATCAACGCCACCAGCAGCGCCATGCCGCCGTTTTGCGCCAGTTCGGTGCCCACACTCGGGCCGACGAACTCAATCCTCTTCACCGTGGCGTTTTTATCGACCGAGTCGTTAATCACGCTGATGACTTTGTTACCCAGTTCCTGGCCTGCGGTGCCGATCGCCGGTGGCATACGCACCATCACGTCACGGCTGCTGCCAAAGTTCTGAATAATCGGGTCCTGGAACCCGGCTTTTTCCAGCGTATCGCGCATCAGATCGAGGTTGGCCGGTTGTTCCAGGCTGATTTCAATGACGGTACCGCCAGTGAAGTCCAGACCCCAGTTAAAACCACGCACCGACATAATGGCGATTGACGCGATCAGCAGCAACAGCGAGATGCCGAAGGCCACGTAATCCCAGCGCATAAAGTCATAGACTTTACGGCCGTAGTTGAGTTGTTCAACAGTATAATCCTGTGCCACAACGCACTCCTCAGATAGACAGCTTGTTAATGCGTTTGCCGCCGTAAAGCAGGTTGACGATGGCACGGGTACCGACAATCGCGGTGAACATGGACGTCGCCACACCGATTGCGGTGGTAATCGCAAAGCCTTTGATCGAACCGGTGCCCACTGCGTACAGAATAATCGCGGTGATCAGGGTGGTGATGTTGGCATCAACGATACTGGAGAACGCGCCTTTATAGCCTTCATGGATCGCCTGCTGAACGGAACGTCCGTTCTTCAGCTCTTCCTTGATACGTTCATTGATCAGTACGTTGGCGTCGACCGCCACCGCCAGCGTCAGCACGATACCGGCAATACCCGGCATGGTCAGCGTCGCCCCCGGCAACAGGGACATCACGCCGACAATCAGCACCAGGTTGGCGACCAGCGCCGTGGTAGCGATCATGCCGAACTTACGGTACCAAACCACCATAAACACGATGGATGCCACCAGGCCCCACAAGCAGGCTTCCAGACCTTGGGTGATGTTCTGTTGCCCCAGGGTCGGACCGATTGTCCGCTCTTCCACGATCTGGATAGGCGCAATCAGCGCACCGGCGCGCAGCAGCAGCGAGAGCTGACGTGCTTCGTTCGGGTTGCCGATGCCGGTAATACGGAAGCTGTTGCCCAGACGCGACTGAATGTTCGCCACGTTGATCACTTCTTCCTGTTTCACCAGGACTGCACGGCCGTTAGCGTCTTTCTTGCCGCTGTCCTTGTACTCCACAAACAGGGTCGCCATCGGCTTGCCGATATTGTCCTTGGTGAAGTTGGACATCGCGGTACCGCCGGCACTGTCCAGCGAGATATTAACCTGCGGCTGGTTGTATTCGTCGGTGCTGGAGGTGGAGTCGGTAATGTGGTCACCGGTCAGGATCACGCGCTTGTACAGCACAACCGGCTGGCCTTCGCGGGTGTCTTTTACTTCGGAGTCACCCGGCACACGGCCATTGGCTGCCGCAGTGGTATCCGCATTGGTGTTAACCAGACGGAATTCCAGCGTCGCGGTAGCACCCAGGATCTCTTTGGCACGTGCGGTATCCTGAATACCCGGCAGTTCGACCACGATGCGGTCAGAACCCTGGCGTTGTACCAGCGGTTCGGCAACGCCGAGCTGGTTAACACGGTTACGCAGGATAGTGATGTTCTGCTGCACCGCATACTCACGCGCTTCGCTCAGGCGGGCATCCGTCAGGTTGGCTTTCAGGGTGTTGGTGCCGTTGGCAGAGAACACCATGTCACGTTGGCGTGGGCCAAGGTAGCTGATAGCCTGATCGCGGGCAGCATCGTCACGGAAACGCACTTCCACGCCGTTGTTGTCCAGCTTGCGGATAGACGCATAAGGAATGCCCTTTTCACGCAGCTCGCTGCGCAGGGTGTCCATGGTCTGTTCCTGCAGTTTGCTCAGCGCAGTGTCCATGTCCACTTCCATCAGGAAGTGCACGCCACCGCGCAGGTCCAGACCGAGTTTCATCGGTTCGGCGCCCAGCATGGCCAACCAGGCCGGCGTGGCCGGGGCCAGGTTCAGCGCCACCACGAACTTGTCGCCCAGCTCAGCCATTAAGGCTTCACGCGCGCGCAGCTGAATATCAGGATTGCTAAAGCGAGCCAGGATGGCGCCATTTTCCAGCGCAATCGACTTGCTCGCGATCTTGTCTTTTTCTAATACGGTACGGACTTGGTCCAGCGTAGTTTCACTGGCGGCGACACCGCGCGCGCCAGTGATCTGTACAGCCGGATCCTCACCATAGAGGTTGGGAAGCGCATAAAGCAGACCGATGATGATCACTACGATCAGCATCAGATACTTCCACAAAGGATAACGGTTTAGCACGGCAATTCCCTTCGGGAAAACAAAATTACAGGGCCTTCATGGTACCTTTCGGCAGAACGGCCGCCACGAAGTCACGCTTGATCATCACTTCCGTGGTGTCGTTCAGCGCAATAGCGATGATGCCGGTGTCAGCCACTTTGGTCACGCGACCAATCAGGCCACCGGTGGTCAGCACTTCATCACCCTTGCCGATCGAGTCCATCAGTTTCTTGTGCTCTTTAGCGCGTTTCTGCTGTGGACGCAGGATCATGAAATAGAAAATCAGGCCAAAAACCACCAGCATAATGATCAGAGAGTACGGGCTTCCCTGAGACGGAGCTCCTGCGGATGCGACGGCGTCAGAAATGAAAAAGCTCATTGAAATTCCCTCATTAAGTTATCAATTATTAATTCAAGCGTTTAAAGGTGGAACCGGTTTACCGATCCGACCGTAGAAATCCGCAACAAACAGCTCTAATTTACCCTGTTCAATGGCCTCGCGTAAACCCGCCATCAGGCGTTGGTAGTGACGCAGGTTATGAATGGTGTTCAATCGGGCACCGAGTATTTCGTTGCAACGATCGAGATGATGCAAGTAGGCGCGGCTGTAATTGCGACACGTGTAGCAATCACAGTCTTTATCCAGCGGAGAAGTATCATCCTTGTGCTTGGCATTACGGATTTTTACCACACCGTCAGTCACGAACAGATGGCCGTTACGGGCATTACGCGTTGGCATCACGCAGTCGAACATATCGATACCGCGACGCACGCCTTCAACCAGATCTTCCGGTTTGCCAACGCCCATCAGGTAACGTGGCTTATCTTCCGGAATTTGCGGGCAAACATGTTCAAGAATGCGATGCATATCCTCTTTTGGCTCACCTACTGCCAAGCCGCCCACAGCGTAACCATCAAAACCGATATCCACCAGCCCTTTTACTGATACATCACGTAAATCTTCGTAAACACCGCCCTGAATAATGCCGAATAAAGCGTTCTTGTTATTCAGTTCGTCGAAACGCTGACGGCTGCGCTGCGCCCAGCGCAGAGACATTTCCATCGAGCTTTTGGCGTAGTCCCAGTCTGCCGGGTACGGCGTGCACTCGTCGAAGATCATCACGATGTCAGACCCCAGGTCATACTGGATTTCCATCGATTTTTCCGGGCTGAGGAACACTTTATCGCCGTTAATCGGGTTACGGAAATGTACGCCTTCCTCTTTAATCTTGCGCATCGCGCCCAGGCTGAACACCTGGAAGCCGCCTGAATCGGTGAGGATCGGGCCATGCCACTGCATGAAATCATGCAGATCGCCATGCAGCTTCATGATCTCCTGCCCTGGGCGCAGCCACAGGTGGAAGGTGTTGCCCAGCAGGATCTGCGCACCGGTCTCTTTCACTTCTTCCGGCGTCATGCCCTTTACCGTGCCGTAGGTGCCGACCGGCATAAAGGCTGGGGTTTCCACCACGCCACGTTCAAAGATCAGGCGGCCACGGCGAGCGCGGCCATCGGTTGTGTCTAATTCGTACTTCACAAAGCCTCCAGCATCAGAGAAACAGTCTGATGTCGTTAAAACAGGGTTGCGCCAGATGCGCAGCCCAGGAAATCAGGCGCCGACGGATTCTTGCTCCGCCAGCGGGTTACGGCTGATGAACATCGCATCGCCATAGCTAAAGAAACGGTACTGCTCGGCCACCGCCTGCTGATAGGCATGCATGGTGTTTTTATAACCGGCAAAGGCGGAAACCAGCATAATCAGCGTCGACTCCGGCAGGTGGAAATTGGTCACCAGTGCGTCAACCACCTGATAGTGGTAACCCGGGAAGATAAAGATGCTGGTGTCGTCGAAGAACGGCGCAATCAATGCCTCTTTGCTGGCGTTGGCGGCACTTTCCAGTGAACGCACCGAGGTGGTGCCGACAGCCACCACACGCTTGCCGCGCGCTTTGCAGGCCAATACGGCGTCAACCACCTCTTGCGGCACCTCTGCGTATTCGGCATGCATGACGTGCTCTTCGATGGTTTCCACCCGCACCGGCTGGAAGGTGCCCGCACCCACGTGCAGGGTGACAAACGCCATCTCGATGCCTTTCTCGCGCAGCGCAGCCAACAGCGGCTCGTCGAAATGCAGCCCGGCGGTTGGTGCAGCTACCGCGCCCGGTTTTTCGCTGTAGACCGTCTGATAAAGTTCGCGGTCGGCGTCTTCGTCCGGACGATCGATATACGGCGGCAGCGGCATATGGCCAACGGCATTAAGGATAGTAAAGACGTCGCGTTCATCGTTGAAGCGCAGTTCGAACAGCGTATCGTGGCGCGCGACCATAGTGGCGGCGATGCTTTCGTCGTCACCCAGCAGCAGGTCGGTGCCCGGTTTCGGGGCCTTCGAGGCGCGAACGTGCGCCAATACCCGATGGTCGTCCAGCACGCGCTCGACCAACACTTCAATCTTGCCGCCGCTGACCTTGCGGCCAAACATGCGTGCCGGGATCACCCGGGTATTGTTGAACACCAGCAGATCGCCGGCTTCCAGGTTATCCAGCAGATCGGTGAATACGCCATGCTTAAGCTCCCCGCTCGGCCCGTCCAACTGCAGCAAACGGCAACCGCTGCGTTCAGGCTGGGGATAGTGGGCAATCAGGGACTCGGGAAGTTCAAACGAAAAATCGGCGACGCGCATGGCTATTCACTTCTTCAATATAGGACTGGTTGGTAAAAAACAGGCGGCCTAGTCTAAAGCTGCGGGCGGTCAGCGGCAAGAAATAAGGAGGATTTGCATGACTTCAGGTATAGTTGCCGGATGAATTATCTCGCTCATCTCCATTTAGCCTCACTGGCGGAAAGCTCGTTGCTGGGCAATCTGTTGGCCGACTTCGTGCGCGGCAACCCTGCCGGCGAGTACGATCCCGCCGTGGTGGCCGGCATTATGATGCACCGTCGCGTCGATGTACTGACCGACAACCTGCCGCAGGTAAGAGCCTGCCGCGCCTATTTCTCTGAAGAACACCGACGCGTGGCCCCCATTACGCTCGACGTGGTATGGGATCACTTTCTGGCGCGCCACTGGCAACAGCTGGAACCCTCCCTCAGCCTGCCGAGTTTTACCCAGCAAGCCCAGAGCCAAATCCTGCCGCATTTGCCGCTGACGCCGCCACGCTTTCAGAATCTGAACGGCTATATATGGCCGGAACGCTGGCTGGAGCGCTACGCCGAACTGCCGTTTATCGGTAACGTGCTGGCAGGCATGGCCAGCCGTCGTCCGCGTCTGGCCGCATTGGCCGGCTCCTTCGCCGACGTGGAGCGCAACTATCATCAGCTTGAAACACAATTCTGGCAGTTTTACCCACAGATGATGCAGCAGGCCAAAGACAAGCAGCTGTAAGGTCAAGCCAAAGCCTTTGAAAATGCGATGCTTTACAAGAAATTGCTTTTTAAGCCTTGCCCTTTTATGGG
This sequence comes from Serratia sp. BIGb0163, assembly GCF_024809935.1. Lineage (NCBI taxonomy): Bacteria > Pseudomonadati > Pseudomonadota > Gammaproteobacteria > Enterobacterales > Yersiniaceae > Serratia > Serratia sp. BIGb0163. The sequence goes on along the minus strand of NZ_JANUDZ010000004.1, from coordinate 171,938 downwards.
AAAAGGTTATTTTTAAAGACTGCTAAATTTAATCACCGACTTTGATAGGTGAAAGCTATCTCATTGATTGGTCTTTTACCCTTTCTTCACCAAGTCGTGGCCCCTATACTGGCCCTTGCTTTTACATCAACCCCTTAACACCTATTACAGGAGTAATTATGGTCCTGGTAACTCGTCAAGCCCCTGACTTCACTGCAGCTGCCGTACTTGGCAGTGGCGAAATCGTAGAAAACTTCAACTTCAAGAAGCACCTGAACGGCAAACCAGCCGTCCTGTTCTTCTGGCCGATGGACTTCACCTTCGTATGTCCTTCTGAGCTGATCGCATTCGATCACCGCTATGAAGAATTCCAGAAGCGTGGCGTTGAAGTGGTTGGCGTTTCATTCGACTCAGAATTTGTCCACAACGCATGGCGTAAAACCCCTGTCGAGAATGGCGGCATCGGGGAAGTGAAATACGCAATGGTTGCTGACATTAAGCGTGAAATTCAGAAAGCTTATGGCATCGAGCACCCAGAAGCAGGCGTTGCCCTGCGTGGTTCTTTCCTGATCGACAAAGAAGGTGTGGTTCGCGCTCAGGTTGTTAACGACCTGCCAATCGGCCGTAACATCGACGAAATGATCCGTACCGTTGACGCGCTGCAATTCCACGAGCAACACGGCGAAGTTTGCCCGGCTCAGTGGGAAAAAGGCAAAGCAGGTATGGGCGCATCTCCGGACGGCGTAGCTAAATACCTGTCTGAGAACGCTTCCAAGCTGTAATTTCAGCCTGCAAGTGTATCAACCGGCCCTCGCGGCCGGTTTTTTTTGCTCTTTTTTAGGGCACATCGCCCCCATTGCGTGCTTCATTTGCTTGTTTCCGCTCACATTTACCCGGCTATTTTCCGCACAATCCCTTAACTCTGGCTAGTATCAATAACGCTGGCCCGCTCTTTGCACGTCAGGAGGGGCAAGCCAAACACAATAAGAAAACTGACAGGGTAGGAATAACTATGTTTTTACAAAAATGGAGCAAGCCGCTGACCATGGCGGCGCTGCTGGTCAGCAGCAGCCTGTATGCCGCCTCCAATCCGGCGGTCGAAGCCAAAAACGGCATGGTGGTGACATCGCAACATCTGGCCTCGCAGGTCGGCGTGGATATCCTGAAACTGGGCGGCAATGCGATTGATGCGGCCGTCGCCGTGGGTTATGCGCAGGCGGTGGTCAACCCGTGCTGCGGTAACATCGGCGGTGGCGGCTTTATGACGGTGCACCTGGCCGATGGCACCGACACCTTCATCAACTTCCGCGAAACTGCGCCGGCAGCGGCCAGCGCCAACATGTATCTGGATGCCGCCGGCAACGTGAAGAAAGGTGCCAGTCTGTACGGCTATCTGGCCGCAGGCGTGCCGGGCACCGTGCTGGGCATGGAAACCGCGCGCAAAAAATACGGCAAACTGAGCCGCGAGCAGGTGATGGAGCCGGCAATCAAACTGGCACGCGAGGGCTTTGTGCTGACCCGCGCCGATACCGATATCCTTGATACCACCATCGCACGCTTTAAACAGGATCCGGAATCTGCCCGAATCTTCCTGCGCCCGGACGGCACGCCGTTGCAACCGGGCGATCGCCTGGTGCAGAGCGACCTGGCCAATACGCTGGCGGCCATCGCCAAAGAAGGCCCGGACGCCTTCTATAAAGGCAAAATTCCCCAGGCGGTAGAGGCGGCAGCCAAACAGGGCGGCGGCATTCTGACGGCAGCCGATTTCGCCAATTACCAAGTCACCGAAACCCCGCCGATTACCTGCAGCTATCGCGGTTATAAGTTTGTTTCGGCTCCCCCGCCAAGCTCTGGCGGCGTGACGCTGTGCGAAATTCTCAACGTGGTTGAAGGTTACGATCTCAAGCGCATGGGCTTTAATTCGGCGGCGGCCATCCATACCATGACCGAAGCGATGCGCCACGCCTATATGGACCGTAACACTTACCTCGGCGACCCGGAGTTCATCAAGAACCCGATCGACAGGCTGGTCAGCAAGAGCTATGCCGAAGAGATCCGCAAGAAAATCGTCGCGGACAAAGCCACGCCGTCAGAGAACGTGCAGCCGGGCATGGAACCCCACGAGAAGCCGGAAACCACCCACTACTCGATTGTCGATCATCAGGGCAACGCCGTCTCCACCACCTATACCGTCAACGGTCGCTTTGGTGCCGTGGTGATAGCCCCGGGGACCGGCTTCTTCCTCAACGATGAGATGGACGATTTCACCGTCAAAGTCGGCGAGAAAAATCTTTATGGGCTGGTGCAGGGAACCGCCAACAGCATAGCCCCCGGTAAGCGCCCACTATCGTCGATGAGCCCGACGCTGGTGACCAAGGACAATAAAATCTTTATGGTTCTCGGCTCGCCGGGCGGATCGCGCATCATCACCATCACTCTGCAAACCGCCTTAAACGTGATCGACCACGGTATGGCGCCGCAAGAGGCCGTAGATGCACCGCGTATCCACCATCAGTGGTTACCGGATGAGGTTTACTACGAACAGCGCGGAGTTTCTGCCGATACGCTGAAAATTCTCGGCGGCATGGGTTACAAGATGGTTGAGCAAACGCCATGGGGCGCCGCCGAACTGATTCTGGTCGGCCTGCCAGGTGCCGCAGGCGTCAGCCCGGCCAACTCCGGTAATGACTCCGCGGTTTCCGGCAGAGTGCGCGAAGGCTACCTGTACGGCGCCAATGACGTTCGTCGCCCGGCCGGCTCCGCCGTAGGTTATTGATCTGACTGGCCATCCGAACACCCACTAACCCATAAAGGGGCCGGTATACTGGCCCCTTTACAGAACTAACCGACACGTCGCCACAGAGTCACGGACTCTTCACCCAGTTGCAGCGAGATCGCGTTTTGCGTGTCATTTAACTCGCCATCCCCTTCCAGCCGTTGCCATTGGCCTGCGGCCAGCAACGGGCCGTGTGGCAGGGTCACGCTGCCGCTGCCGTCACGCTGTAACGCCACCAACACCTGTTCCTGTTGGTAAATACGCACAAACACCAGCGTTTCAGCGGCGGCATGCAGCACCTGACAACCGCCGCGGCGCAGCGCCAGACTCTGTTTGCGCAGCGCCGCCATGCGCTGGTACAGGGCCAACAGGTTCTGATCCCACTGGCTTTCATCCCACGGAAAAGGCTTGCGGCAGAACGGGTCGTTGGCCCCATCCAGACCAATCTCGTCGCCATAATATAGGCAGGGTACGCCGATCCAGCTCATCAGCCACACCGCCGCCATGCGCATCCGCGCCTGATTGCCCTGTAATAGCGTCAGAAAACGTGCAGTGTCATGGCTGTCGAGCTGGTTGAACTGAATCAACTGACGGCCATGCGGCAGCCCGGCCCGATAACCGTCCATCCACTGGGCGCAGTCCGCCGCATCCAGCTGCACCGGGTGGTGCGCCACGTCCAGTCCGGCGAGGAACCCCCGCACCGGCAGGGCAAAGCCCATGTAATTCATTGCCGCATCTTCCACGCCGGCATGCAGCCAGCGACGCGCGTCGCCAAAATGCTCGCCCAGCACGTAGGCCTGCGGGTTTTCCTGTTTAACCGCCTGATAAATGCCCGCCAGATGCTGCAAATTGCCGGTAGCGCCCCCGTTCTCACCCAGCATGTGCACCACATCCAGCCGCCAACCGTCGATGTTGTACGGCGGCCGCAACCAATGGCGCACCACACTGGCGTCACCGCGATAAATCGCTTCCGCTACCTGCGGTTCAGCGAAATTAAGCTTCGGCAGGCTGGCATTCCCTTTCCAGTCGAGCGCGCGGCCATCGGGGTAGAAATTGAACCAGCCACGGTAAGGTGAATCGGGGTGATGGCAAGCGCCGTTATCCCCTTGCTGGTGGCGGTCAAACCACGGATGCGAATCGCCGGTATGGTTAAACACCCCGTCCAGCACCAGTTTCACCCCCACCTTGTGAGTACTCACTCGCAAACGCTGCAGGGCGGCGTTGCCGCCGAGATAGGGATCGACCTGGTAATAATCTTCGGTATCGTATTTATGTACGCTGGGCGCAGTGAAAATCGGATTCAGATACAGTGCCGTCACGCCCAGCTGCTGTAGATAAGGCAGTTTTTGGCTGATGCCATCCAGATCGCCACCATAGAAGGTGGACGCGGCATGCCGATCTTCCAGCGGATATTGCCAATCGCGGCGTACAATATCGCAACCGGCCGCATGATGGCGATAACTGCCACTTTGAATGCAATGTTCCCCCCCGCTACTGGAGAAGCGATCGGGGAAAATTTGATAGAAAACCTGATCCGCCACCCAGGCCGGGCTGCGGTCGGGCACGTCGACAGCAAACTGCGCCAGTTGCCCCGGCGGCGTCAGCGACCAACCCTGGGGGCCGAACCATTGCTGACAGGCGGCCCAAACCAACTTGAAGCAGTAACGACGGGTTGGCTCACCCTCATTGAGCGTCAAACTGGCCTGATAGCGATGCAGCCCGTCAATATGCTGCACTTTCATCGTCAGCAACCATTCTTCATTATCCGGCTCGGCGCGTAAAAACACCCGTTCGGGCACATCATCACCCTGTAACCACAGCGTGATATCAAGACGTTGCCCCTTCTTCACCACAAAGGGCGGGACCGGTTGATGCCAGGCGTTAAGCATGACTTTCCTCCTGCTGTACAAAACGAAATCGACGACGTTATTCAATGCCACGAACAATGCCACGTTGAGTGCCAGTCCCCCTCCTCTCTGGCCGGTAAACTCGGGGAGGAGCCGGGGGGTGGAGATAGTTGGTCAGCGGCAAGCCTATGTAAAAAATGGTAAAAAGACGCACATTGTGGCCCGCAGCCATTAGGCTAACGTGTTTTGAGTCTATTGGATATTTTTTGCACATTTTTTAAAGGAGCGGCAATGCAACAACAGATAACCCTGTGGCTGGAGAAGTTCGGGCTGGAATTTAGCGGGGTGATGTCTCTGCTGATGGTGCTGGGGCTGATCGTCCTGATTTCGGTGGTGATCCATCTGGTGCTGCACCGCGTAGTGCTGAGGGCAATCCAGCGCCGTGGCCAGCAATCGCAACGCGTATGGCAACAGGCAATCACCCAATACAAGCTGTTCCAGCGTATGGCGTTGTTATTGCAGGGGGTGATCATTAATCTGCAGGCGGTGCTGTGGTTACACGCCGGTGGCCAGACGCAGGCGGTTATCGTCACCGCCGCCCAGGTGTGGATCATGGGCTTCGCCCTGCTGTCATTGTTTTCCCTGTTGGATACGCTGTTGGCGATGCTGCGCCAAAGCCCGATTTCAAACCAGTTGCCGCTGCGTGGCATTTTCCAGGGGCTGAAGCTGGTAGCCGCCATCCTGATCGGCATCATGATCGTCTCCTTGCTGATGGGTAAGTCACCCTTGCTGCTGCTCAGCGGACTGGGGGCGATGACCGCGGTGCTGATGTTGGTGTTTAAAGACCCGATCCTCGGTCTGGTGGCCGGTATTCAGCTTTCCGCCAACGATATGCTTAGCATCGGCGACTGGCTGGAGATGCCGAAATACGGCGCAGACGGTGCGGTCACCGACATCGGCCTGACCACGGTAAAAGTGCGCAACTGGGATAACACCGTCACCACCATCCCGACCTACGCGCTGATCTCCGACTCTTTTAAAAACTGGCGATCCATGTCGGAATCCGGCGGGCGGCGCATCAAGCGCAGCATCAATATCGACACCACCAGCGTGCATTTTTTGTCGGATGAGGAACAGCAGAGGCTGAACCGCAACCCGCTGCTGCAACGCTATCTGAACGATAAAACGCAGGAGTTAAGCCAACATAATCAGCAGATTGCCGTAGATCTCAGTTCCCCCCTCAACGGCCGCCGCCTGACCAACCTTGGCACGCTGCGCGCTTATCTGGTGGCATACCTGCGCGCCCACCCGAATATTCATCAGAATATGACGCTGATGGTGCGCCAATTAGCGCCAACGCCGGAGGGCCTGCCGCTTGAGATTTACACCTTCACCAACACCACGGTCTGGGCGGAATACGAAAGCATTCAATCGGATATCTTCGACCATATTCTGGCGGTGATTAACGAATTCGACCTGCGGGTACATCAAACGCCAACCGGCAACGATATGCGCAGCATGCTCAGCCAAATGCGCCAGGCGCCCGACCTTTCCTGACGCAGGTTGACGTAACTGTTTCTGCCGGTAATGACTCTCAACCTATGGACAACGGATGTCTCGGTCCGCTTCTCTTTCGGCAAAAAAACCGCGTTAATGCGTTGATTATCGCCCGCAGAAGGAAAAGAGGATTGCTGAAATCATTACGCCACCGGCTGTTTACCCTGCTGGCCACGCTGCTGTTTATTGGCTGCCTGCACAGCGCTTCGCTGGACGAAAGCCATATGAGTCGGACCTTGCAGCCGGCGCTTAGCGCCCTGAGCAGCAATATGCAGGATATCCGCGAAGTGCTGGCGCGCGCAGCAGGAGAAGGGAAGGAAGAACGGCTGAACGACAGCAGCCTGCGCATCGAAGCTCGCTCCTCCGGTGACGATGAGCCAGAGGAACAGCATTAAAAAAACACCGGCGCATGGCCGTAATGCCGTTAGTTAAGCAAAATTCTGAATAAGAATGTACGACGTTGTTTAAGTGGGCGTCCCCCTCTCCCAAGGGAGAGGGCCGGGGTGAGGGGCTTTCGCGTTGGTTTGTATCCCCTCACCCTAACCCTCTCCCAAAGGAGAGGGAACAAGATCACCTTAACTTACAAGCATTACGGCGCATGGCCGGTGTTTTCATTTTCAATCCTGCTGCTGCGCCAGCACCGCCAGCTTCTTCTGGTGGTTGAGCTTGAAGTAGTAGCCCGCCAGCAGTACCACCACCCAGACCAGACCGGCGTACAGCGATACGCGGGTGGTTGGGAAGTAGCCAATCAGGCCGATGATAAACACCAGGAAGATGATCGCCACTACCGAGGTGAACACGCCGCCGCGCAGCGGGAAGGCCAGGTTTTTCACCTGCTCTTTGCTCAGGCTGCGACGGAAGGCAATCTGCGAGAACAGGATCATGATCCACACCCACACGGTGGCGAAGGTCGCCAGGGAGGCAATCACCAGGAACACGTTTTCCGGCATGATGTAGTTGAGATACACCGCCAGCAGCAGCGCCAGCATCATCACCACCACCGTGACCCACGGAATACCGCGTTTGGAGACCTTGCTGAATATCTTCGGCGCGTGGCCCTGTTCAGCCATGCCGTGCAGCATGCGGCCAACGCCAAACACGTCGCTGTTAATCGCAGACAATGATGCGGTGATCACCACAAAGTTAAGGATACCTGCCGCCACGGTAATCCCCATGTGCTGGAAGGTCAGCACGAACGGGCTGCCATTGGTGCCCACCTGGTTCCACGGGTAGATCGACATGATGACGAACAGCGTACCGACGTAGAACACCAGAATACGCCACGGCACCGAGTTGATGGCCTTGGGAATCGAGCTTTTCGGATCTTTCGCTTCACCGGCGGTGATACCGATAATTTCGATGCCGCCGTAGGCAAACATCACCAACTGCAGCGACAGGATCATGCCGATAAACCCGTTACTGAAGAAGCCGCCGTTAGACCACAGGTTATGGATACCGGTCGGCTGTCCGCCGTTGCCAATCCCCCAGATGATGATGCCGATACCGGCAGCAATCATGATGATGATGGTGGCCACTTTGAAGAACGAGAACCAAAACTCCAGCTCACCGAACACCTTCACGCTCATCAGGTTGATGGCGCCAATCACCAGCACCACGCTCAGCACCCAAATCCAATGCGGCACCTCAGGGAACCAAATCCCCATATAGATACCGAACGCCGTCACGTCGGCAATCGCGACAATCAGGATTTCAAAACAGTAGGTCCAGCCGGTGATATAGCCGGCCATCGGGCCAAGATAGTCCTGCGCGTAGCGTGAAAACGAACTGGCCTGCGGGTTGTTGACCGACATCTCGCCCAGCGCGCGCATGATGATAAAGGCGACAATACCGCCAATCAGGTAGGCCAGCAAAACGCTCGGGCCGGCCATTTTAATGGCGTCCGCCGAACCGTAGAACAGACCGGTGCCGATAGCCGAGCCAAGAGCCATAAAGCGAATGTGACGCGTACTGAGACCGCGTTTCAGCTTATTGGCCGCAGGAGCGGCGGGTGACTGTTGTTGCATGAAGATAACCCGTGTTTTTTAAACGTAAAAAAGCCACGGACAAGTCCGTGGCCCAAAATTTAGCCGGGGAATTAGGAGTGCGCGGTCACTTCGGAGCGCGAACAAACCCGGTCATAAATTGCGACCAGCACCAGCATCAGCAGCGACGGCGGCAACCATGCCAACCCTTGATCCGCCAATGGCAGGTGATTGGTCCACTCCGGCAGGAAGTGCTGGAAGGTGGACGCTTTCACCGCGTCAAGGATACCAAACAACAGGCTGACTAACATCACCGGCGCGATGATACGCGGCGCGCTGTTCCACCAGCGCTGAGTAAAACTCAACACCACCAGCACGATACACGGCGGATAAATCGCGGTCAGTACCGGGATAGAGATCTGGATCAGATGGCTCAGGCCCAGGTTGGAAACCAGCATCGAGAACAGACCCAAAATGAACACCAGCGTCTTGTAAGAGAACGGCAGGTATTGGGCAAAGAACTCGGCACAGGCGCAGGTCAGGCCAACCGCAGTCACCATACAGGCGATAAAGATCAGCGCGGCCAGGAAGAAGCTGCCCAACCCACCGAAGGTGTTCTGTACATAAGCATGCAAGATCACCGCGCCGTTGGTGGCATCCGGCACCAGCACACCGCTGCCGGAACCCAGCTTGAACAGGCTCAGGTAAACCAGCGTCAAACCGACACCGGCGATCAGGCCCGCCAGAATGGTGTAACGCGTCAGCAATTTGGCATCCTTCACACCGCGGGAACGCGCAGCGTTAACGATGACGATGCCGAAGACCAGCGCGCCCAGCGTATCCATGGTCAGATAGCCGTTAACGAAGCCGGTAGAGAATGGAACGTTCTGATAGACCTCGGTGGCCGGAATTGGCGTGCCCGCAGGCCAGGCCAGCGCGGCAATACCCAATGCGCCCAGCGCAACAATTTTCAGCGGTGCCAGTACGTGGCCAACGGTATCGAGCAAGCGGCCCGGATACAAAGAGATGCCTATCACCAGCGCGAAATACACCAGGCTGTAAATAAACAGCGGCATGGCGCCGTCACCGGTCAGCGGTGCAATGCCCACTTCGAAGGAAACGGTCGCGGTGCGCGGGGTGGCGAATAGCGGGCCAACGGCCAGATAGCAGACGGTCGCCAGCAGCAGACCGGCGCGACGCCCAATTGGCGTACTCAGGGCGTCAATGCCGCCACCGACACGAGCCAGCGCGATCACCGTCATCACCGGTAGACCGACGGCTGTGATCAGGAAGCCGATAGCTGCAGTCCAGACGTGTTCACCGGACTGTAAACCGACCATCGGCGGGAAAATGATATTCCCGGCACCGACGAATAAGGCAAAGGTCATAAAACCCAGTGCAATAATATCTTTTGACGTTAAACGATGACTCATACGATGTCGTGTTGCCTGTTCAAATGAAAAAAAGTGTCCGATACGTGGTGGCGTTATGCCCCACCCGGTTGCCGGCTTGCCATTTCATCGCGAGACCAAATAAGAGCAGAAAACGCATAACGTCCGGCGTTTTGTCCTTATTCGAAAGTGACCACTCATGATGATGGGCAGAGTTTTAGGAGTTATAAATGGAGGTTTAGTCCGACAACGGGGGCTAAGTTAAACGTTTATAGCGTTGAAAGGCAAGACGCATGACAAAAAGCAGAGTTATAGACCAGATAATCTTTCGAGGCCAGTCGATCATAGTGGCTATCAATAAATATACAATACATGATTTGTATAATTTTTAAGCGACAGATTCACAAAACGTGAAGGCTTTGGCTAATGACCGCGCGAAAACGCCAATAAACAGCCAGTTTTCGCGCAGTCTGAACGGGTTTTTCGCCGTTACCAAACCTGCCGGGCAATATTCACCACGCTTTGCAGTTTATTCCACTGCTGTGATTCACTCAGGCTGTTGCCCTCTTCGGTCGAGGCAAAACCGCACTGGGTACTGAGGCAAAGTTGGCTGTGGTCGACAAACTGCGCGGCCTCCTCAAGACGCTGTTTCACCTGCTCAGGATTCTCCAGTTCACCGTTTTTGGTGGTGATCAGCCCCAGCACCACCTGCTGTTTACCTGGTTTGATAAAACGCAGCGGCTCAAACCCGCCGGACCGCTCATTGTCATACTCCAGGAAGAAGGCGTCGATATTCACCTGACCGAACAGGATCTCCGCCACCGGCTCATAGCCGCCTTCGGAGATCCAGGTGGAACGGAAGTTGCCGCGGCAAACGTGCAACCCAATGGTCAGATCGTCCGGCTTGTCGGCGATCGCGGCATTCAACACATCGGCATAAATACGCGCCAGGCGATCCGGATCCTCTCCGCGCTCGCGGATCTGCCGGCGTTGTTCGTCTGAACACAGATAGGCCCAGACGGTGTCATCTAGCTGCAGATAGCGGCAACCGGCATCATAAAATGCCTTGATCGCATCGCGATAGGTTTGGGCCAGATCGTCGAAATAGACGTTCAGATCCGGGTAGACCTGACTGTCGATGGCCTTGCGCCCACCGCGAAAGTGCAGCACGCTCGGGCTTGGAATGGTCATTTTCGGCACCGTATCACCGGCGATCGCCTTCAGGAAGCGGAAATCTGCCAGCATCGGATGCTGCGGGTTAAACCCCAACTTGCCGACCACCTTGATGCTGCGCGCCCGGGTTTGCACGCCGTTGAACTGGATCCCCTGCTCCGCGTCATAGCCTTCCACGCCGTCCAGCCCTTCCAGAAAATCAAAGTGCCACCACGCCCGGCGGAATTCGCCGTCAGTCACCACCGCCAGGCCGAGCTCTTGCTGTTTGGCCACCGCCAGACGGATCTGCTGATCCTCAACCGCCCGCAGCTCAGTAGCGTCAATGTCGCCTTGCTGAAACTGTTGGCGAGCGGTTTTCAGCGCTGCAGGGCGCAACAGACTGCCGACAACGTCAGCGTGAAAAGCGTGGTTGCAATCGCACATATTATGACTCCCGGTAGCAGGTAAAAGATCGGGCCTTTACCTCAGTAATTGACAGTTTGAATTATTACGCCAGGTTATTATGGACATCCAGACGTCTAAAAAAGATAGAAGCATGCTGTCATACCCACTGCCGGGCAGCAATAGAAGAAATTTCATCGGTAGTGAGAGAAATTCATGTTGAGGGCGAATCAACGCCCCGAGGGGAATTTATTGCAGACCCAACGCCCGGCGGGTTTTCTGCAAAGTAGCAGAAGGCAGCGGCAGATAGCCGTCATGGTTCACCAGGTTTTGTCCGGTGTCGGACAGGACGCGATCGAGAAATGCGGCGGTCAGCGGCTCCAACGGCTGGTTGGGCGCTTTGTTAATGTAAATATACAGATAGCGCGACAGCGGGTAGCTACCGTTGCGCACGTTGGCATCGTTGGGGGTGACATAGTTTTCGCCGGACTCGGCCAGGGGCAACAGCCGCACGCCGCTGGCGCGAAAACCAATGCTGGCGTAACCGATACTGTTCAGCGAACCGGCCACCGCCTGCACCACCGAGGCAGAACCGGGCAGTTCATTGACCCGTGGCATAAAGTCACCGCCACACAGCGCACGCAGTTTGAAATAGCCGTAGGTGCCGGATGCCGAGTTACGCCCAAAGCGTTGCAGCGCGCGCTGCTGCCAATCGCCGTTCAACCCCAGTTCACCCCAGCGCGTCACCGGCTGATTTTCGCCACAGCGCAGGGTAGCGGAGAAAATTCGGTCAAGCTGCTGCAGATTAAGACCGCGCAGCGGGTTGTCCTGATGTACCAGCACCACCAGCGCATCGACGGCGACCGGCACTGCCAGCGGCGCATAGCCATAGCGGTGTTCGAATGCCGACACTTCCGCCGCCTTCATCGGTCGGCTCATCGGCCCCAGCTGCGCGGCCCCCGCAGCCAAAGCGGTCGGCGCAGTTGAGGAGCCCGCGGCCTGGATCTGCAAATTAACGTTGGGGTAATGCTGGCTGAAGTCCTGCGCCCACAGCGCCATCAGATTCGCCAGCGTATCGGAACCGACGCTCGACAGGTTGCCGGACAGCATGCCGTCCGGCTGCGCTAACGCGCCACGGCTCACCAGCAGCGCCAGGCAAAGCAACAGCCCTCGGGTCATTCGGATCATACCTGCCTCTCGCGCGTTAATTTTTCACCGCATTCTCTGATAAAGCTGCGGGAACAATCAACCGGTTAGGCAAGGTAAAGATGAATCGGGTGCCAATCCCCTGCTCACTGAGGATCTCCAATCTCGCGTCATGGTGGCTGAGCGCATGCTTGACGATCGCCAGCCCCAGCCCACTGCCGCCGGTCTGGCGTGAACGGGCCTTGTCGACGCGATAGAAACGTTCGGTCAGGCGCGGAATATGCTCGGCGGCGATGCCCGGCCCATTATCACTGACCTGGAACTGCGCACCGTTGGGCGTCTGTTGCCAGCTCACTTCAATATTGGTGCCCTTTGGCGTGTGATTGACGGCGTTGTACACCAGGTTTGATACCGCGCTGCGCAGTTGGTCGTCGTTGCCGAACACCTTGAGCTGTTCGTTCACCCGGAAGCTAATCTCATGGTTGCCGCCGCTCAACGACTGCGCTTCCCGTTGCAACACCCGCAGCATCAGCGGGATATCAACCCGTTCGTTCATCTCGACGTTAGGCGCCGCCTCAATCCGCGACAGCGTCAGCAGCTGTTTGACCAGCCCATCCATACGCCGGGTCTGCTCTTGCATGGTGCCCAGCGCTTTGCCGCGCAGCGAACCATCCAGCTCTTCGTCGCTCATCATCTCCAGGTAGCCCTGCAACACCGTGAGCGGGGTACGCAGCTCGTGGCTGACGTTGGCGAAGAAGTTGCGTCGCGCGCCTTCCAGCTGGCGCATTTGGGTGACGTCACGCGCCACCATCAGTAATTGCCCTTCGGAATAAGGCATCACGCGGAATTCGACGTAGTGCTCATTGTTCAACTGCAGCGTCAACGGCCGGGTGAACTCCTGCTGTTGCAGATAGTGGCTGAACTCCGGGTAACGCAGCAGGTTAAGGATGTGCTGACCATTGTCTTCCGGCCAGCGGAAACCCAGCAGATGCTGCGCCAAACCGTTACACCAAAAGATATTGCCTTCGACGGTAGTCATCACCACCGCATCGGGCAGCGATTCCGCGCCGCTGCGGAAGCGTTTGATCAACAGCGCCAGTTCACGCCGCCGACGGCGATTACGCTGCTGCATCTGGTACAGGCCGTAAAACAGCGGTTCCCAGCTCCAGCGGCCAGGGGGTGGCGTCATGCTGCGGTCAACCCACAGCCAGTGGGAAAGTTTGAGTTGGTTGTAGAAATTCCATACCAGCGCCGCCAGCACGGAGGCCAGCAGCAACCAGGGCAGATAACCGAAAATCAGCCCCAGCAACAAGGCAGGCAAGCAGAAAAGGGCCAGCTCCAGGGCCAGCCTCTTCCAGGATAGACGTTCTAGCACGGCATATTCTCCAGCGCGTCGCGATCAGTAGCGCGTTGAGAATCGGTAGCCGGTGCCCCGAACGGTTTGAACCATTTTGTCATGACCACTGGTCTCTAACGCCTTACGGAGCCGACGGATATGCACGTCAACGGTGCGGTCTTCCACATAAACGTTAGTGCCCCAGACGTGATTAAGCAACTGTTCGCGGCTATAAACACGCTCTGGATGAGTCATAAAGAAGTGCAGCAATTTGAACTCGGTCGGCCCCATATCCAGCGCCTGCTCGTTGGCCATCACCCGGTGTGAAGAAGGATCCAGGCTCAGCCCTTGCATTTCAATCACTTCTTCCACCGCCATCGGTGAAATGCGGCGCATTACCGCCTTGATGCGCGCCACCAGCTCCTTCGGCGAGAAGGGTTTGGTGATGTAATCATCCGCCCCGACCTCCAGCCCACGGACACGGTCTTCTTCTTCACCGCGTGCGGTCAGCATCATCACCGGAATATCGCGGGTCATCGCTTCACGCTTCATATGTTTAATAAACTGAATGCCGGAACCTCCGGGTAACATCCAGTCGAGCAACACTAAATCAGGGAACGGCTCAGACAGGCGCGTCACTGCGCTGTCATAATCCTCAGCTTCCAACGGTTGGTAACCATTCTGTTCCAACACAAAGCACACCATCTCACGGATCGGCGCTTCGTCTTCCACCACCAGTATGCGTCTTGCCATCGTCAATCCTGCCAATGTGTTAGCGATCACAGTTGATTGCGGGCGCCATTATGCGTCAGTTTTGTGACAGATTTATGAAATAAATAGCCATGAAATAAACCGGGTGTCATAGGCAGTAAGCATAGCGATTATTTCTAATAATACAGAAACATCATATTCCCTTTATAATCCCTGCCATTACTCTATCGCCCCGGGAGTGTCATGCGCCTGATCCACACCTCTGACTGGCATCTTGGCCAGTATTTTTTCACTAAAAGCCGCGCCGCCGAACATCAGGCTTTTCTGCGCTGGCTGATCGAACAGATCGAACAACAGCAGGTGGATGCGCTGATCGTCGCCGGGGACCTGTTCGATACCGGCTCGCCGCCAAGCTACGCCCGTGAGCTGTATAACCGATTCGTGGTGGATCTGCAGCGCACCGGCTGCCAGTTGGTGGTGCTGGGCGGTAACCACGACTCCGTGGCAACCTTGAATGAGTCGCGTGAATTGCTTTCCTGCCTGAATACCACCGTGATTGCCAACGCACAGAGCGAAAGCGAACAACAAATTCTGGTGCTGAACCAGCGCGACGGCCAGCCGGGTGCGGTACTTTGTGCCATCCCTTTCCTGCGCCCACGCGATCTGCTCACCAGCCGCGCCGGCGACTCCGGAGTGCAAAAACAGCAGGCGCTGCAAGAGGCTATCGCCGACCATTATCAAAGGCTGTACCAAGCGGCCTGCGCGCGTCGCGATGCGCTGGGCTTGCCACTGCCGATTGTTGCCACCGGCCACCTGACCACCGTGGGCGTCACCACCTCCGATTCGGTGCGCGATATCTACATTGGCACGCTGGACGCCTTCCCGGCCCAGGCCTTCCCGCCGGCCGACTACATCGCGCTGGGGCATATACACCGCGCGCAGAACGTCGCCAAATCCGAACATATTCGCTACAGCGGCTCGCCGATCCCACTCAGTTTTGACGAGTTGGGCAAAGCCAAAAGCGTGTTTATGGTGGATTTCAGCGCGGGCGCTCTGCAACAGGTCACTGCGCTGGAGATCCCCAGCTTCCAGCCGATGCAGCTTATCAAGGGTGATTTGGCGCAGATCGAACAACAATTGCAGCAGTTCGCCGATTATCAGGGTGAACTACCGGTGTGGCTGGACATTGAAGTGGCAACACAGGACTACCTTAGCGACATTCAGCGCCGCATCCAGTTACTGGCCGATCAACTGCCGGTAGAAGTGGTGCTGTTGCGCCGTAGCAAAGAACAGCGGCGCCAGGCCATTGAACAGCAGGACAAGGAAACGCTCAATGAACTGAGCGTCAACGAGGTGTTCGAACGGCGGCTGGCGCAGGAGCCTGAAATGGCCGAAGAACGTCGGCAACGAATGAGCCAAATGTTCCAGCAGGTGGTCGAGTCCGTGCGGCACAACGACCAGGAACCAAGCCAATGAAAATCCTCAGCCTGAGATTAAAAAACCTCAATTCCCTGCAGGGCGAATGGAAGATCGATTTTACCGCCGAGCCCTTTGCCAGCAATGGGTTATTCGCCATCACCGGGCCTACCGGGGCAGGCAAAACCACCCTGCTGGACGCCATTTGTCTGGCGTTGTACCACCAGACGCCGCGCCTTAACGTCACGCCGAGCCAGAACGAGCTGATGACGCGCCACACCGCCGAATCGCTGGCGGAGGTCGAATTTGAAGTTAAAGGGGTCGGCTATCGCGCCTTCTGGAGCCAGCGCCGCGCCAAAAATGCCCCGGACGGCAACCTGCAGGCACCGAAGGTGGAGCTGGCGCTGCGTGAAGACGGAAAAATTCTGGCGGACAAGGTACGCGACAAGCTGGATATGACCGCCGCGATCACCGGGTTGGACTTCGGCCGCTTCACCAAATCGATGATGTTATCCCAGGGGCAGTTCGCCGCCTTCCTCAATGCCGATGCCAACGATCGTGCCGAACTGCTGGAAGAACTGACCGGCACCGAGATCTACGGCCAGCTTTCCGAGCGGGTTTTCGAACAGCATAAGCAGGCCAGGGCCGATTTGGATGCGCTGCATCAACGCGCCAGCGGCATTGAACTGCTCAATGACGAACAGCGTCAGCAGCTTGAAAACCAATTAATTGAGCTGGGAACGCAGGAAAATACCCTTGGCGAACAGGCCCGCCAGCAGCAGCAGGCGCTGAACTGGTTACAGCAGTGGCAACAAACACAACAAAAACAACAGGAATACCAACGTCAACTGAACGCGGCCCAGCAGGAACAGGCGGCGGCCGAACCGCAACTGCAGCAGTTGGCGCGCAGCGAGCCGGCAGAAAAACTGCGGCCGTTGCTGAATGAACGTAACCGCTGCCGCAACGATCAACAGGCGCTGCAACAGCAGATAAGCCAATTAACGCAACAGCAAGAGCAACAGCTAGCCCAGATGGCGCCGTTGCAACAGGCGGTGGAGCAGGCCCGTGCGCAACTGCAGGCGCATGTTGAACATCAGCAGACGCAACAGCGGCTGATCGACGAGCAAGTCGTCCCGCTCGATCACCAGATTGCCCAGTTACAGAAAACGCAGGCCGAGCTGCAACAGGCGTGCGATAGCGCTGCACAGCAGTATGCCCAGCAAAAAACAGCGCTGGAACAACTCGAGGTTCAGCGAAGCCAGTTGACCGCACAGGCCGGGCAGCATCAGGAAAAACTTAACGGCCTCACCGCCGCGCTGACGGCGCAACAGCAACAACAAAATACGCTGGAAGCCCAGTCGCCCCTGATGGTACTGCGCCAGCGCCAGACCGAACTGGCCGAGCTGCGCCCGGTACGCCAGCAGTTATTTACCCTGTCTTCCCTGTTTAGCCAGGTCAGCGAACGGCTGGAGCAGCAGCGCAGGGAGTTTGCCGCCCACCAGACGCAACTCGGCGAACATGAAAAACAGCTCGAAGAGACGCGGCAGCAGTATAAACAGCAAAAAGCCCACCAGGCAGACGTGGAGAGAGCCCTCGAGCTGGAACAGCGCATCGTCAGCCTGGAAGCCGAGCGCGCCCGCCTGCAAACCGGTGAACCCTGTCCGCTGTGCGGCTCCTGCAGCCACCCGGCCATTGAGCAGTATCAGGCGGTAAAACCTTCTGAAACCGCATTGCGCCTGGCCCAGATGCGCGCCACAACCGAGGCTTTGTATACTCAGGGCACCGAACTGCGCACCCGTTGCGAAAGCCTGAAAGAACAGCAACAGCGCCAACAGCAGCTCATCACGCAAGACGAGCAACAGTTGGCTACTCACCTGCAGCAGTGGCAAACCCTCAGTACACCGCTGGCATTTGACTTTACCCTGCAAGACGCCGACCGCCTGAGCCAATGGCTGAACGCCTGCGACAACGAAGAACGTCAGGGTCAGGCCACCCTGCTGCAACACGAACAGGCATCGCACGCCGTGCAGCAGGCCAAAGACCAATTGGCCGCACTGCAAACGCAACAGCAGCAGGCGCACCAAGAGAAAGCGCGGCTGGACGAGCGTTACATCCTGCTGGAGAAAAACCACGCCGAAGCCCAGTTGCAACAGCAGCGGCTGCAGCAGCAGTGGCAGGACGGCGAACGAGTCCTTGGCGAGCAACGTTCGCAGCGTCTGGCCCTGTTTGGTGAACAGCAAATCACCCAGGTGCGCGAACAGTTACGCGCCCGGCAAACGGCCTGCGAGCAGGCCAGCCAGCAGGCGGCCGAACAGTGGCAGAAGGCACAAGAGCAACGCGATCGGCTGAGCGGCCAGTTGGCCGGGTTACAACAGCAACTGCTGCAACAGACCGAGCGGCTGCAACAGGCGGAACAAGTGTGGCAACAGGCGTTGGCCGCCAGTGAATTCAGCGACGAAGCCAGCTTCAGCGCCGCGCTGTTGGATGACGACCAGCGCCGACAGCTGCAACAGCGCAAAGAGCAGCTGCAACAACGCCAGGTTGAAGCCAGCGCCCTGCTGGCACAGGCCGTTGACAGCCTGAAACAGCAGTTGCAACAGCGTCCCGAAGGGCTGGATGAGCATCAGACCGATCCCCAGGCCCTGAGCCAGAGTCTGGCAGCGCTGGCGCAGCAGTTAAAAACCTTGCAGCTGCGCCAGGGCGAAGTGCGCAATCAATTAGAAAGCGACACTGCCCGCCGCATCAACCAGCAGTCGCTGTTTGAGCAAATCAGCCAGAGCCAGAGCCAATACGACGACTGGAGCTATCTCAATCAGCTTATCGGCTCCAAAGAAGGGGATAAATTCCGTAAGTTTGCCCAGGGGCTGACGCTCGATCACCTGGTGTATCTGGCCAATAACCAGTTGGGGCGGCTGCACGGGCGCTATTTGTTGCAACGTAAAACCAGCGATGCGCTGGAGCTACAGGTGGTGGATACCTGGCAGGCGGACGCGCTGCGCGATACCCGCACCCTGTCCGGCGGTGAAAGCTTCCTGGTGAGCCTGGCGCTGGCACTGGCGCTGTCCGATCTGGTCAGCCACAAGACCAGTATCGACTCGCTGTTCCTCGACGAAGGCTTTGGCACGCTGGATGCGGAAACCCTGGATACCGCGCTGGATGCGCTCGACAGCCTGAACGCCTCCGGGAAAACCATTGGCGTGATCAGCCACGTGGAAGCCATGAAAGAACGGATCCCGGTACAAATTAAGGTGAAAAAGGTCAACGGGCTCGGCATCAGCCGGCTGGAGCCACAGTTCCGGCTGGAATAACCCAGCTCTGATTGAGAAAGAGGGTTGCAGCACCGGCGAAAGGGAGCCGGTGCCTAGTGAATCCCAGGGTTAACCCGCTTTAGCGCCGGGCGTCAAACACCCTGATGCCATACTGCGGAAAAGCGGCGTCGGCGGAAACCAACGTCAGCCCTTCGGCCTGCGCCTGGGCGATCAGCATGCGATCAAAAGGATCCTGATGATGCGGCGGCAACTGGCCCGCCTGCTGACCGTGAAAGGCCGCCATCGGCAACGGCAAAAAATCTTCTGCCTCAATTATCTCGAAGATATCCTCCGGCAGCGTCAGCTTGCCCTGCGCACGCTTAATCGAAATTTCCCAAATGCTGGCCGCGCTGACATACACCACATTGCCGGGATCGGCGATCTGCCTTCTGGCGTTCTCCCCCAGGCTGGGATCGTCTATCAGCCACCACAACAGCGCATGGGTATCCAGCAGCAGACGTTTCACTCGTCGTCCTCAAACAGTGCGGTGATGTCTGCATCGCCATCATTAAAATTGTCCGGTACGGTGAATTGGCCCCTGGCAACACCCGGCTTGCGGGTTTGCCCCTTGATGGCCACCAGCTGAACATAAGGCTTCCCTGCTTTCGCTATAATCACGGTCTCTCCCTGTGCGGCTTTATCCGCCAGTTGGCTCAGGTTGGATTTGGCTTCGTGCATATTGGCCTGAATAGGCATACGCGATCTCCTTAGCTAAGTTAGCTAAAGCATAGAGGGGAGTCCAGTTTTTGTACAGCGGATTGATTAAAGCGCGAGCAGGCCCGCGCTTTTTTGCAACGGTAATTAAAGTTGCGGCCACAGCCACGCCGCGCCGCGCACGCCGCTGGAATCGCCGTGTACCGCCTTGCGGATCGGGGTTTCGCATTCGCCACCGAACACCCAGGATTTCACCAACTGCGGCACCCGCTGGTACAACCGATCCACGTTGCTCATTCCCCCGCCCAGCACCACCACGTCCGGATCAAAAATATTGATCACGTGCGCCAGCGATTTCGCCAGCCGCAGCTCGTAACGGCTGATGGCCTGCTCCGCCACCGCATCCCCTTGTGCCACCAACGTCATGATTTCATGACCTTTTAGCGGATTACCGCTCAGGCGAGCATAGTCGGTGGCAAAGCCGGTACCGGAGATAAAGGTTTCAATACACCCCTGCTTACCGCAATAACAGGGAACCTCTGCGCGAAAACGCAGCTCGTCATCATCCAGCCACGGCAGCGGGTTATGCCCCCACTCGCCAGAGATGCCGTTCCCCCCCGAGTGCGCCTGGCCGTTAATCGCCACCCCGGCGCCACAACCGGTGCCAATAATCACCGCAAACACGGTTTGCTTGCCGGCGGCTGCACCATCGGTGGCTTCCGACACTGCCAGGCAGTTGGCATCGTTGGCAATACGCACTTCACGGGCCAGCATCGCCGACAGGTCTTTATCCAGCGGTTGGCCGTTGAGCCAGACCGAGTTGGCGTTTTTGACCAGCCCGGTATAGGGCGACAGCGTGCCGGGAATGCCGACGCCGACCGAGCCTTGCTGGCCGGTATTTTCTTCTGCCAATTTTACCAGACCGGTAATCGCATCCAGCGTTTGCTGATAATCATGGCGCGGCGTGGCGATGCGATGGCGGAACAGTTCCTGCCCATCGTTGGCCAACGCGATCACTTCAATTTTGGTGCCACCCAGGTCGATACCAATGCGCACGATTTTTCTCCTCAATGCACAACAACGTTGCCACAGCCTAATATATTCGGTTGCCAGGATCACTCAATCAGCGCCGAGTGTGACGGTGATGGCAATTTCCGCATCAGACTCACACCGGCTGCCGCTTATTAATTAGCCATCGGGTACACTGCATTTAACCAGTTAACTTGTTGATAACATTTTCCGCATCCTAAAATCCGGAGAGCAGCGATGAAACCTGCCGTATTGATCGTCGACGACGATCCTGCCATTTGTGACCTGCTCTGCGACGTCCTCAATGAGCATGTGTTTAGCGTGCATGCCTGCCACCGGGGCAGCGAGGCGTTAACCTTACTCAGCCAGCAACCGGATATTGCTCTGGTGCTGCTTGATCTGATCCTGCCGGACACCAACGGCCTGCTGGTGTTGCAGCAGATCCACCGTCTGCGCCCGGATCTGCCGGTGGTGATGTTGACCGGCCTGGGCTCCGAGTCCGACGTGGTGGTCGGTCTGGAAATGGGGGCCGACGACTACATTGCCAAACCCTTTAACCCACGCGTGGTGGTCGCCCGCGCCAAGGCGGTGTTACGCCGTACCGGTGCGCTGGCGCTGGAGCCGGCCACCGCCGGTCGGAACAAACCCGAAGGCTGGCAGTTCAACGGCTGGTGTCTGGATACTGCCCGCTGCACCCTACACAACCCGCAGCGACAACCAGTCGATCTGACCCAGGGCGAATACGGCCTGCTGCTGGCGCTGGTACAGCACGCGCGCAAAGTACTGACCCGCGATCGCCTGCTTGAGCTGACCCACAGCGAAACGCTGGAGGTGTTCGATCGCACCATCGACGTGTTGATCATGCGGCTACGACGCAAGATCGAGATCAACCCGCATCAACCCGAGTTGATCCGCACCATTCGCGGGCTGGGCTATGTTTTCGCCGCCGACGTCAGCCAGCCGGTGGCTGCCGCCTGATATAATCCTGCAGTTCCGACAAGGGGCGTGCGCCATCGATCGCGTTGGCGCGCAGTAGATTGAATCGCGCACAGGCATGCGCCAATTGCAGCGTCTCTGCCAAAGGCCAGTTTTCATGGCTGGCGTACAGCACCCCGGCGCAGAAGGCATCCCCGGCACCGACGCTGCCGACGATTTCAGTTTCGCCAACCTGCCACGACGGTTGCCAGCGCGCTTTACCGCCTTTCTCCAGTCCATATGCACCTTCCGGGCAGTGGATCACCACTCGCCGCCGCACACCGGCCAGCAATAGCTGTTCTGCGGCCTCGGCCATCAACTGCGGTTGTACCGCACCATTGGCCGCACGCAATGCCAGCCCGGTAAACTCACCGGCCTCCAGCTCGTTGATCACCAGATAATCCAACCAGCGCAGCGCCGGTAGCACCAGCGGTCGATAGCGCGGATCGCCCTGGCGCGACACTAAATCCAATGAAGTTTGATAACCACGCTGCTGCATTTGCGCCAGCAGGCGGGCGCTGCGGGTGCCAAACTCTTCATCCGGGCGATCCAGGCTGTCGAGCAGCAGCAGATAACCCAGATGGAAAATTTTATGTTCACTGTGCAGTTGGTCGAAATCGGCCAGATCCAACTGCCGGTTGGCCCCCGGCGCGTGAAAAAACGTCCGTTGGCCGCCCGGCTCGGTCATCACTTGCGACATGGCGGTCATCGCCGTTTCGCTGCGTCTGACCAGGCCACTGTCGACCCGGTGCTGCGCCAGCATCTGCAGAATGTAGTCACCGTCTGCGTCGCAGCCGATCAACCCGAGCGCCGCCAGCGGCAGCCCGGTCTCCATACGTGCCAGCGTCAGCAGCACATTGAGCGGCGCACCGCCGGTCGCACGTTGGCTGTGTTCTATCTCAACCAGCCAGCCCGGTTGCGGCCAGTGCGCAATTTGATGCACATGATCCACCAGCATATTGCCGGCCGAAACAATGCCACGCCGGCTCATCACAACCGCCCGGCGCTGCCGAAAATATGCATTTGCTGCTGCACCACTTCGCTGATCGACTGCTCCACCGCCAGCAACACTTCGGCGAATTCATCGTAAATCGCGTGGCGTTGCGTTATCCGCTGCTCCACCGCCCCCAGCGCCGCCTGCGACATGCCGGTATAGAAATTGATTTTGTGAATTCCCAGGCCAATGGCGCGTTTGAAATCGGCGTCGCTGATGCCGGAACCGCCATGCAGCACCAGTGGGATCCCCGCCTGCTGCTGGATAGCCGCCAACCGCTCAAAATCGAGCTTCGGCTCGCCTTTATATTTGCCGTGCGCATTGCCAATCGCCACCGCCAGCGCATCAATGCCGGTCAATTCGACAAATTCGCGCGCCCGCTGCGGGTCGGTAAATTTATTGCTGTCGGCCTCGCCGTACAGCGCGCCGCCTTCGTCACCGCCGACCGCCCCCAGTTCAGCCTCAACCGAGACGCCGACCGCGTGACACATGCGCACCACTTCCTGCGTCTGACGCACGTTCTCTTCGTAGCTCAGGCCGGAACCGTCGAACATCACCGAGCTGAATCCCAGCCGCAGCGCCTGCACCACCGCCTCGAAATGCAGGCCATGATCCAGATTCAACACCACCGGGATATCATGCTGCGCCACTTCACTTTTAATCGCCGCCACCAGCGACTCCAGCGAGACGTACTTAAAGTGCACTTCGGCAATATTGATAATAAACGGCGATCGCGCCGCCTGCGCCGCAGCAAACAACGCACGCAGGAAATGGCTGTCGAGCACGTTGAATGCGCCCAGCGCATAGCCGTGTTGGCGAGCCTGCGCCAACCCCTGCGCCAATGAAATCAATGCCATGCTGGTTCTCCTTAAGCGATAAAGCGCAAGTATTCATGACACAGCAACCACTGCGGTGGCTGGTCCTCTTCAATCTGGCTAAAGCGGCTGAGAGGCTGCAGGAAACGGTTGTCGTTATCGTCATCGTTTACCGTCGAGACTTCCCCTACCAAAACGTCTCCGAAGCCCTCTTCGCCCCAGAAACTGTGATAGATACCCGGCGTGAGACAGATGCTTTCTCCCGGCGCCAGGCGCAGGCGCGAACCGGCGGCGTGGGTCTGGCGACAGCCATCCAGCGTCACGGTCACGGCGGTCTCGGCCAGCCCTTCCCGAGAGTCTGCGTTGTGCAGTTCAACGATCAGGTTGCCGCCGCCGCGGTTGATGATGTCTTCCCGTTTACGCCAGTGGAAATGCATTGGCGTCACCTGAGCTTCGCGGCAATGCATGATTTTCTCCGCATAACCTTTGGCATAAGGCTGCCCGCCGGGTGAACCGTTGCGCAGGGTAAACAGCGTTAGCCCCTTGCGGGCGAAGTCATCATCGCCGAACGCCGTGACGTCCCAACCCAGTTTCAGGTCAAACACCTCCTGCCACGGCTGGCGATCGAGCTGCTGCCAGGCCGAGGGGCTAAAATGGGCGAAGGGCGGCAGCTGGACGTCGAAACGGGCAAAAAAGTGTTGGGTTTGCTGCAGAATTTGATTCACGGCGGAACGGTTCATGGTACCTCCGCAAGCGGTAGAGGAATGAGGAATGAGGAATGAGGGGCCCAGTCTGGCAGGCCCCGCCGATAACAGGTTATTTCACCGTCCAGCCTTTGTAGCTGCCGATATTGTTTTTATCGATCATGGTTACCGGGATCAGCACCGGCGCGGTTGGCGCAGGTTTACCCTGCAGAATGTCGTAACCGATCTCGACCGCCTTGGCCGCCATCACCTGAGGATCCTGCGCTGGCGTCGCGACAAACAACGATTTCCCGCCACGCTTGAGCGCCTCTTCCCCGTCCGGCGATCCATCCACGCCAACGATAAAGAACTCGCTGCGCTGCGCCTGTTTGGCCGCCAGATCTGCGCCGATCGCCGTAGGATCGTTAATTGCAAACACGCCGTCGATCTTCGGATTGGCCGCCAACAGCGCGGTCATGATCTCCAGCCCGCCTTCACGGCTGCCCTTGGCATTCTGGTTATAGGACAGCAGCTTGATCTCCGGGTGTTTCTTCAGTTCGGTCATGCAGCCTTCGACCCGGTTTTGTACCGCGGACACCGGTGGCCCGTTGATGATCACCACGTTGCCCTTCTCTTTCAGTCGGTCGCTGATGTATTTACAGGCCATCGCGCCGGCCTGGGTGTTATCCGAGGTGATGGTGGCATCGGCACCTTCGGCCGCCACGTCAACCGCCACTACCACGATACCGGCATCCTTGGCGCGTTTTACCGCCGGGCCGATACCCTTGGAATCCGCGGCGTTCAGGATGATCATGTCAACCTTGGCAGCGATAAAGTTATCGATCTGCGCCACCTGCTGGCCAAGATCGTAACCGCTCGACACCAGCGTCACGTTGACCTTATCGCCGGCCAACTCGCGCGCCTTCATTTCTGCACCCTTGGTGATCTGTACGAAGAACGGGTTGGCCAAATCGCCCACCGTCACCCCAATCGATTTCAACTCTTTTGCCTGCACCAACGTGGCACTGCCGAGCGCGGCAGTAACCAGCAAAGCGGTAATCAATGGCTTGAAACGCATAGTGTTTTCCTCATTATTTTCCGATCTACGAAAACCTGCCCCGGTGGGCGCCGACCTTTCTTTATCACTCAACCTTACCCTATGAATTTCAAGTTGCAGCTAGGCGCCCAGCTAGTTCATCCCCAGGCGCTTACTAAAGTTAAGTAACTGGGGTGGGCTAGTGCAGGTAACAACGCTGCAGCTTGAAAGACACCGGGTAAGTTAGTGTTGGTAATTGCGGGTGCGATATTTGTCGATTAGCACAGCTATGATGATCACCGCCCCCTTGATCACCAATTGCCAGAAGTATGAGACGCCCATCAGCGTCATGCCGTTGTTCAGGGTGGCGATAATCAGCGCCCCCACCAGCGTGCCGGTAATGGTGCCAATGCCGCCGACAAAGCTGGTGCCGCCGAGGATCACCGCGGCAATCGCATCCAGCTCATAGCCCATGCCGAGGTTGCCGTTGGCGCTATACAGCCGTGAAGCACTCATTATTCCCCCCAGCCCAGACAGCAAACCGCTCATGCCGTAGACGAACAGCAGCACCGCACCGACCTTAATCCCGGTCAGGCGTGCCGCCTGCATGTTGCCGCCCACCGCGTAGATATGTACCCCCAGCGTGGTGCGGCGCAGAATGAACCAGCACAGCGCAATTACGGCAAAGGCGATAATCACCAGCCAGGGGATCGGCCCCAGATACGAGTTGCCGATCCATTCGAAACTGATATCGGAATTGATGATGGTGGTGCCGTCGGCCAGCAGATAAGCCGCGCCGCGCAGTGCGGTATAGGTCCCTAGCGTGACAATAAAGGGTGGTAAACCGGCGTAGGCCACCAGAAAACCGTTAAACAATCCCATGCCCAAACCGGCCAGCAGCGCCAGTGGGATCGACAGCCCGGCCAGGCCCGGCATCAGTGAAACCGCCATCGCCACCACCGCCGTGGTGCCCAGCATCGAGCCAACAGAAAGATCGATACCGCCGGTCAGGATGATGAAGGTCATACCCGCCGCCAGCACGATGTTAATCGACGCCTGCCGGGCAATATTCAGCAGGTTGGCGTCGGTAAAGAAATTCGGTGCAACAAAGCCGAAAATGGCGACGATCAGGATCAATATCGGCAAAATGCCGACGGTTTGCATCATATCGCCCAACAATGCCCGTTTCAGCGTGGGATTTTTTGCGGCGGGTGGCAGCGGGTTCGAAGTCATGACAGGCTCCTTGAGCGTAGGGATAGAATTATTCATGGCTGGCCGCCTCCAGGGCGGGTTCGACGCCGGTGGCCAGCGTCATAATGCTCTCCTGGCTGATCTCTGCGCCGCTCAATTCCCCGGCGATACTGCCTTCGTGCATCACATAAACCCGGTCACTCATGCCAACCACCTCGGGCAGTTCACTGGAGATCATCAGGATCGCCACTCCCTGCTGCGCCATCTGACTCATGATGCGATAAATTTCGCTTTTGGCACCCACGTCAACGCCGCGTGTGGGTTCATCGAGGATAAGAATACGCGGGCCGATCGCCACCCAGCGTGAAATCAGCAACTTCTGTTGGTTGCCGCCGGACAGCCCACCGGCCCGTACCTGAGCATGCGGCACGCGGATATTCAGCAGGCCGATGGCGTCGCTGGAAATACTCTGAGCCTTACGCCGATTCAGCAGGCCATAACGGCCGTCACGCTCCAGCGTCGCCATCACGATATTTTCATGCGCTGCCAGATCGAGAAACAGGCCCTGCTCTTTGCGGTTTTCGGTGAGAAAACCGATGCCCAGCGCGATGGCGTCACGCGGTGAACGGATATTGACCGGCTTACCGTCAATTTCCACCGTACCGCCGCTGGACTTGCGCACGCCGAAAATCAGCTGCGCCAGTTCGGAGCGGCCGGCGCCCACCAGCCCAGCCAGGCCGACAATCTCACCGGCACGCACCTGCAGGCTGACCGGTTTCACCTTCTTGCCGTCGGTCAGGCCATGCAGCGTCAGACGTGGTTCGCCCACCGCAATACCCTGCTCCTTGTTGAACAGATCGCTCAACGGGCGCCCCACCATCATGCGTACCAATTCGCTGGCGGACAGTTTGTCGCGCATCAGGCTGCCAACATACTGGCCGTCGCGCAGCACGCTAACGCGATCCGACAGCTCGTAGACTTCCGCCATGCGATGGCTGATGTAAATGATCGCCATCCCCTCATCGCGCAGGCGTTTGATCAACTCAAACAGCCGATGCGTCTCACGCGAAGAAAGCGCCGCCGTCGGTTCGTCCATCACCAGAATGCGGCTGTTGCGGTGCAACGCGCGGGCGATTTCCACCTGCTGCTGTTCGGCAATGGTTAATTTCATCACCCGATCGCCGGCGCTGAACTGCGCGCCCAAACGATCGATGACTTTCTGTGCTTCCAGCAACATCTGCTGGCGCTTCACCAGGCCGCCGCGCTGGATCTCGCTGCCCAGAAAAATGTTCTCCGCCACCGTCAGATTCGGTGCCAGATTCATTTCCTGGTAAATCAGCGTGATGCCCGCCGCCAGGGCATCTTTTGGCCCTTTAATGGCAAACGGCTGCCCATCGATAAAAATTTCCCCGCTGCTGGCGATATAAGCGCCGGCCAATATTTTCATTAAGGTGCTTTTACCCGCGCCGTTTTCACCCATCAGCGCGTGGATCTCACCGCTATAAACCGTCAGGTTGACGCCCTTCAGCGCGTAAAACTGACCAAAACTCTTGGCGATGTTGTGCATTTCCAGGATCGGGGTCGCGCTCATCGTCATACCTCGGGTTGCGGTTCGGATTGAGTGCAGTTAACCACGCATAAATAAATGCAAAATGTCAGCGGCCGTTCATCTTTGTCATATTGTTAATGGGACGGGGATTTATAATGCGGACAGTCAGTTACGGGGGATCCAATGCGCAGACTGCCTTTCCTTGCCGGTGCACGTGGGCGCCTGCTGATGTTCAACCTGTTGGTAGTGGCGGTGACGCTGATGGTCAGCGGCGTGGCGATCGTCGGCTTTAACCATGCGGGCAAGCTGCAGGAACAAGTTCAGGCGCAAACGCTAAATGAGATGAACGGCAGCATGGCGCTGAGCCGGGATACTTCGAACGTGGCGACCGCCGCCATTCGGCTATCGCAGGTGGTGGGTGCGCTGGAGTATCAGAGCGAGTCAGCCCGGCTGAAGCAAACCCAGCTGGCGCTGCAGGCCTCGCTCAGCCGACTGGCGGACGCTCCGCTGGCACATAGCGAGCCGGAGCTGGTTCAACGCATCATCAGCCGCAGCAACGCGTTGGAAACCAGCGTGACCCGCATGCTGGATCTCGGTCACGCACGGCATCTGCAACGCAATATCCTGCTCAGTGGGCTGTATCAGGCGCAGAGCACGCTGCGGCATATTGCCAGCCTCAACCAACGTAATAATCAGAACCCGCCCTCGCTGCCGCTGCTGAGCCAGATCGACCGGCTGCTGGCGATCGCCATTCAAACCCCGACGCCCAAGGCCGCCGCCCAGCAACTCGACAGCGTGATGGCTTACTGGCCGCAGCACAGCCCGGATGCCTTGGTCGACGAGAAAATGCGCCAGTTTCGCGACAGCGAACAACGCCTGCTGCCCGAAACGCTGGAGCTGGAGCAAAGCGATCTGGCCCTGGCCTATTACACCTACCATATCAAAGCCTTAGTAGCGATGCTCAATGACGACATCAATCTCTACGTACAGAAGGTGGCAGACGAATCGGAGCTGCGCACCCATCAAACCCATCGCGAACTCAGCTCCATCAGCTGGTTTATCGGCCTGTTCGCCCTGCTGGCGCTGGTGATTACCGGCTTCGCCGGGTGGTATATCTACCGTAATCTGGGATCGAACCTGACGGCGATCGCCGGTGCCATGACGCGGCTGGCGCGCGGCGAACGTGAGGTCAGTGTGCCTGCGCTGCAGCGCCGTGACGAACTGGGCGATTTGGCGCGGGCATTCAACGTCTTTGCACGCAATACCGCCTCGCTGGAGCAAACTTCTCGCCTGCTGAAAGAGAAAAGCACCCAGCTGGAAACTACCTTTTTGGCAATGCGCGACGGCTTTGCCCTGTTTGATAACGACGGCCAACTGGTGGTATGGAACCCGCAATATCCGCTGCTGCTGGGGCTAAACGAACACCAGTTGCACCGGGGCCAACACTACCGTGAACTGCTGCAACACGTGACGCCCCCGGCGGGTCAGCGCTGGGAAGCGGTGCTGGCCAACCTGTCCAGTGAACTGCCGCAGCCGCAGGAACTGCGCCTGAGCGACGGCCGCACCGTCGAGCTGCGCTTCAGTCCGGTGCCCAATCGCGGCGTAGTTAACGTGGTATTGGAACGCACCGAGCGCAAAGCGCTGGAAGAGGCGCTGCTGCACAGCCAGAAAATGAAGGCGGTCGGTCAGCTCACCGGCGGCCTGGCGCATGATTTTAACAATCTGCTGGCGGTGATTATCGGCAGCCTGGAACTAACCACCCAACAGACTCAGGACGCCCAAACCGAACAGCGTATTGCCCGGGCGCTGAAGGCCGCCGAACGCGGTGCACAGCTCACCCAGCGGCTGCTGGCATTTTCGCGTAAACAGGCGTTGCATCCGCAGGCCATCACGCTACAGACGCTGGTAGAAAACCTGCAGGAATTGCTGCGTCATTCACTGCCCACGACGTTGTCGCTAAGCATTGAGACTCAGCGGCCCGGCTGGCCGGCGTGGGTGGATGCCAATCAGTTGGAAAACGCGCTGATCAACCTGGTAGTCAACGCCCGGGATGCCATGGAAGGCCGCAGCGGCGTGGTCAAGATCCGTATCTACAACCAACGAGTGGTACGCAGCGGTGGCAAAAAACAGGACATGGTGGCGCTGGAGGTGATCGACACCGGCTGCGGCATGTCGGAGGAAGTGAAAGCGCAGGTGTTCGAACCTTTCTTCACCACCAAGGCAGTGGGCAGCGGCAGTGGGCTGGGGCTGTCGATGGTCTACGGCTTTGTTCGCCAGTCCGGCGGCCGGGTGCAGATTGAAACCGCACCGGGAGAAGGCACTCTGGTGCGCCTGCAACTGCCGCGCGCCCCGGCACCGGCAATCGCCCAAGCACCGCCCCTGCCGCTCGAAGAAAGCGACGGCACCGACAGTCTGGTATTGGTGCTGGAAGATGAAAATGACGTGCGCCATACGCTGTGCGAACACCTGCATCAGCTCGGCTACCTGACGCTGGACTGCGCAGACAGCCATGAAGCGCTGGCGCTGCTGCGCCAGACGCCGGATATTGGGGTGCTGGTTAGTGACCTGATGCTGCCGGGCGAACTGGACGGCGTGCAGGTGATTGGGCTGGCGCGGGAGATTAATCCGCGCCTTACCGCGCTGCTGATCAGCGGTCAGGATATACGTCGCCACCACGAAGACACACTGCCCAACGTTGAACTGCTGCGCAAGCCTTTCAGCCAGCGGCAACTGGCGTTGGCACTGCAACGGGCACGCCGCTCAAACGCGGCCGCTGACGCAATTCGGAGGGAATGAGGCGATTTTTCGCCCCTGATTCGTTATTATGCCGCCCTGCTTTTGATGAATAAGCGTGCCAGACGCACGCCCAGCCAGGGATAACATTATGCTGTGGTTTAAGAATTTGATGGTTTACCGTTTGAGCCGCGAAGTGGCGTTAAACGCGGATGAAATGGAAAAACAACTCAGCGCTTTTGCTTTCACCCCGTGCGGCAGCCAGGACATGGCGAAAACCGGCTGGGTTTCTCCGATGGGTTCCCACAGCGAGTCACTGACACACGCGGTTAACGGCCAGATCGTTATTTGCGCGCGCAAGGAAGAAAAAATCCTGCCGTCGCCGGTCATCAAACAAGAGTTGCAGGCCAAGATTGAACGCCTGGAAGGTGAACAACACCGTAAGCTGAAGAAAACCGAGAAAGACGCGCTGAAAGACGAAGTGCTGCACAGCCTGTTGCCACGCGCCTTTAGCCGCTTTAATCAGACTTTTATGTGGATCGACACGGTTAATGACCTGATTATGGTTGATGCCGCCAGCGCCAAACGCGCGGAAGACACTCTGGCGCTGCTGCGCAAAAGCCTGGGTTCACTGCCGGTAGTGCCGTTGACCATGGAAAGCCCGATCGAACTGACGCTGACCGAGTGGGTACGCTCTGGCGAGCTGCCGGCCGGCTTTATCATTCAGGACGAAGCAGAGTTGAAGGCAATTCTGGAAGACGGCGGCGTGATCCGCTGCAAGAAACAGAACCTGATCAGCGATGAGATTGCGGTACATATCGAAGCCGGCAAGCTGGTGACCAAGCTGGCGGTGGACTGGCAGGAGCGCATTCAACTGGTGCTGGCAGACGACGGTTCGCTGAAACGTTTGAAGTTCGCCGATACGCTGCGCGAGCAGAACGACGATATCGATCGTGACGACTTTGCCCAGCGTTTTGACGCCGACTTTATCCTGATGACCAGCGAACTGGCGGCGTTAATCAAGAACACCATCGAAGCCCTGGGTGGCGAAGCCCAGCGCTAAGTACACAAAGGCGCAAATCGCTGCGCCTTTGTTCCACATGAGTAGCGTTGCAACACAGATAGCATACCCAAATTAATTGGAGTTGCAGCTAGGCGGCAAGTGCGGGAATCCCCAGGAGCTTACTCAAGTAAGTGACTGGGGTGAGCGCACGCAGCCAACAACGCTGCAGCTTCAAGTAAGAAGGGTATGAGTTACTTACTTAAATAACGGCACAGATAGGCGGTCGCGTCGGCCACCTGCAGGTTGAACTCACTGTGTGCCGGTACGAAGAACTTCTCACCCGGCATAAACACCTGCCAGTCCGGCGAGCCCGGCAGCAACACTTTCAACGCGCCGGTAATCACGGTCATTTCTTCCGGCAGGGCGGTGGTGAAGGTGTACTCTCCCTCTTCCATGACACCGACGCTGGTAAGGCCGATGCTGCTACTATCGAAACCGATAGACTTCACTTTCCCGGCAAAATACTCGTTTACTTTCAGCATAGACTGACACCCGCGTAATCAACTTTATGGGAAATCCATATTGGGGGATTGCGGTTGATCTGTCACTGGTTTTTCTCGCGAAATGCGATCGTGGCGCAGAGTAAAACGCTGCCAAGCGATTGACCGTCAGCCTGCCGTTCTGGGTGCACGCCCAAAAACACGCAGCACCGCCCCCGACACACCGCCATATAAGATTTTATTGGCTTTTTAATCAGTCGATTAGCTCAGCAGCCAGCTTGGCCACCAGCGCATTGGACAACAGCACCGGTATTTCCAGCCGTGCCTGCAGGAAATCACGGTGCTGCCGGTGATAACCAATGCAGTCGAGCACCACCACCTGCGCGCCCTGCCGCTGTAGCTCGCTTGCGGCCAACTCCAGCACCGCGTCATCCGCCAAATAAGGGCTGGCGACGGCAAAACAGGGTGGCGTCGCCAGTAACTGCCACTTGCTCGCCTGCTGGCTGATTTGCTCCGCCACCGGCACCACAATCCCCACCCGGTGTTGGCTGACAATGGCAGAAATCAGCGGCGGAATAATGCGGTCCGGCTCCAGCAACAGCGCCTGTTGTGCATGCAACTGGCCAAACTCGCCGGTGCACAACAGCAGGATCACCTCACAGCCCTCCGCTTCCAGTGCATTGATTTTCTGCTGCAACCCCAGTTCGACCCGCGAGGCCGCCAATCTCACCTGTGTGCCGTCCAGCAGGCGTGAAACCAACACCTTCTCTCCGGCCTGCGGTGTATAACGCTCGTCAATCTGGCTGGCCTTCAGCCCGTCCAGCAACCCGACATGCCTCACCTGTTCCGCAGGCAGATAGGCAGACAGCAACGGCATAATGTCGTTGCGCGGTGCCTGACCGATAGTCAGCGTGGCAAATGAAGCATTCATCCGGTTATTTCCTTTTTTGCAGATGACTCAGGCTGCCGTACAGCGCCAGCAACTGTGCGTATTCGTCAGCCTGATAAAAATGACAGGTACCGCGGCCAAACTCTTTCGCCACTTCCACCGCAAACTTAACGGTTAGCGCAATATCCACTTCATGGCTAGCGCCGGTACCGCAGCCCGGCACCACCGACTCGGTGCAAATCGCCACGCCAACCACCGGCGCAGAGGTCGCGGTAGAGGGCTGCAGAATGCTGTTCAGATGGTGTACCCCGTTGCCATACGGCGTAATGTCCTGGGTAGTGATCGGGAAGGTCACCGCCGGACGGCCGCTGGTCATCTCCATAATCCGCAGCAGATCTTCCGCCACCCGCAGGATGTAGCCTTCTTTCACCGTCGGTGACAGCGCGTAGCCTTTGTGATTGATGATGCGGTTGCCCTTGGTAGTGTCGATGGACAAAATCGCATCGGCCTCCGGCACCACTTCATTATCGTTCATCGTCACGTCGTCGATCGGCGAATCCATAAAGTCGACCGGGTCGTGCGGACGGGTTGGCGCATCGGGACAAATATGGGTGGTGATGATCACATCGCCCGCCAATACATCGCCCTTGCGCTGCATTTCCGCCAGCTTCAACGCACTGGCAATAGCGGCGATAGCGCCGTCGCCGTCGGACACCAGGCCAATCCGCGTTGGCCGCGCACCAATACCGCCCAAGCGGCCGATAATACCCAGCGTCGGCGCCTCCCCACCCTGGATTTTGCCGGCACTGCCGGGGATCTCAATGCGCACGAAGTCGGTCGCGCCCTTCGGCCCACTGGCACGCAGCGTGCTGGCGCGGATGCCGGGATAGGACGTGAACAGATCGACAACCTGCTGACCGTTCACATAGGCACTATCAATTAATTCAAAAACCTGCAGCGTTTGTTGCAAACTCATAATCGGCTGACCTCACAATTTAACCGGATGGGTTATTTCCCTTTGCTGGAAAAAATGGAATTGAAAAAGTTATACAGCGCGTCTCCGGCGATAAAACCGGCCGCCATGATCTCCATCGGCGTGCGGCCCTTGTCGCCCCAGCGGCGAATAATCAGGATGCGCAGCGCGATACCGACGATCACCGCCCAACCCGCCAACGCGTTGTTGATCAACAGGCCGGTGGCCAACAGCACGCCAAGCTGACGTTTTGGCCCGCCAATCCACTGCACAATGGCTCCTGGGACAGCCCAGACAAGCAGGCTGTAGGCAATGCCCGGCTGTGCACCTGCCTCGATGGTTTTGGCGTACACCCGCGCCACCGGCGGGATCAGGTCCTGCAGGAAGTAGCTGGTATAAGCGAAGTACACCACCGGGATGGCGATGACAAAGGCGATCAGCGCAGCAAACAACTGAATGCGGCGCCCCAGCAGCTCCTGCTGTAAATCTTTGCCGTAGCCGCGCAGAATGAATCCGGCTTTCAGATCAAAGCCCATATCGGCAAACGCCGGGCCGGTGGCGGCGGTAAACCCGGTCAGCACGCACAGCGCCAGCGGCGGGAAGCCAATCAGGATGCCGATAATCAGGGTAATCAGCGCCACCGCAAAGGCCGGGAACCAGCCCGAGTGCATCGCGGCGATGCCGACAATCAGTTCATGCACAAAGGCGGCAAACGCGGCGTAAATCACAAACAGCACCAGCATGCCCAGCGACATCTCGCTGTACAGTCCAGCGGCCAACGCCAACAGCGCGGCAATAACGATATATCCCACCGCGCCCAACCCGAGCGCTTTGCGCACTTCACTGTCGGCCTGGCTATAACCACTGGTATCCGCGCGCTTGCTGCGGATCACCTGAACCACCTGGATCAACGCCACCAGTCCGGCACCAACCATCACTCCGTGAGGAATGAAATTCGCATTGATATCAAAGCCTGCCATGGGTTCCGCGTAGGCTCGCAGCAACAGGCCGACACCAAACATGCCCAATGCCCAGATATTGCCGATAAACGCGGTGCCGAACGCCGCCATCGGGATTTTAAGCATCGAACCGGCGATGCCGACTACCACGCCCACCACCAGCAGCCAGGCTTGCTTGCCACCCCGGTCACCGGCCTTAATGGCTTCCGCCGCCGCGACACCCGGTGGCCAGGCATTGGCCGCAGGAAATATTTTGGTGTCGAACATGCGGTACAGCAGGTAGGCGTCGAGCAACATCGCGGCCGCCACCCCGCAGAACATCGGCAGAATTAGCTGCGGTTGCCCCATCACATAAGGCACGGCAATTGGCATCAGCAGCGAGTTGGCCGCGCCGAAGGTGGCGGAAGAGATCACCGTTTGCGCCAGGTTTTGCGTATGTACCGAACGGTAACGCTGGAACATTTGCAGTGGAATGCGCGCCAACAGCATGGCGATCAACGCGCCAATAATCGACGTGTTGGGCGTCACGCCCAGCGTGGTGATCAACTGCACGCCGATAATTGCGCCGACGATGGACAGCAGCACCATCACCAGCAGAGTACCGATATCTTTCAAAGGATTTATGCTGCTTTTTGGTTTCATAGTTTTCATTTCCCTGAATATTCCCTGGCGTCTGGCAACGTTAATTTCGGCATGAGGCGTCACTCACAGTTCCGAATATTGGAACTGTGAGTGCCATTAAGTATTTATTGCCCATAAATCCAAGATAGATAATTAAGAAATTCCCTGGTGTTGGTTTTCGTTAATTATCAGATACTGACAGAGTGTTCCGGTGCGTTATTTGATCTGTTGCCAATAATCATCACCGAGTTTTTCCGCCAATTGCCGGGATACTGTCATTAATGCTTCCAGCACAGCGGGTGAAAATGGCTGTTCTTCCGCCTGCGTAGGAAAAGACAAGCACAGACCGACCGTCTCATTGCGGTGTTTGTTGGTCACCGCTGTCGCCAGCGAACTGATGCCCTGCAACGTCTCATTACGTGCCAGAGACCAGCCCTGCTGCCGGACCTGTGCCAGCTTACTCAACAATGCTTCCAGCGTTTGCGGAGCGTTGGGTGAAGCCGCACGGTAGCCTGCGGCAAAACGCGCTATCACCTGCTCATCACTGTCACGCGCCAATATCGCCCGGCCTACCGAGGTTTCCGCCACCGGTGAGCGGCTGCCCGCCGGCGTCACCACCTGGAGAAAATGGCGACCGGGGAACATGCGCATCACCATAATTTCCTGCGCTTCCAGCACTGAAACATAACCCGTACAGTTAGTCTGTTGGCTGAGCTGCACCATACTGGCCGCCACGCTGTCGACCAACGGCGTCGACAGATAGTGGCTGGAGACCGATAGCAGCAAACGACCGATTTTATACAGCTTGCTGTCAGGATCGCGCTCCAGCATGCCCTGGGTTTCCATGGTCTGTAACAGGCGAGAGGCCGTGCTTTTTGGCAGCGCCAATTGACTCACCACATCACTGAATGAAATACCGGCCTGGCCGTGCATCATTCGCTGTTGTGAAAATAACTTTAATACCGCAGCGGCATTTTCCAGAGTTGTCATCGCACGCCTTGTTCCACTATATGGAACTCAGTTCCTGTTTGATAATTAGAAACTAAAACTCGTACAACTTATCGTCAAGCAGTTTATTTTTTATTCTGCCTATTAATCGCAGCGGATGATGCTTCACTAAATTAAATGCAACGGCTAACGCTGATAAAATAGGCCGATTACCACGCAGTTATTCGACCATGGCGGTATAAACCAGCATGTCATGCTAATTTATCGTTATCGAGTGAGGTAATTAAAGCAGTAAACGGAATGAATAAAGAAACCGGCCTGATGCCGGTTTCAGAGGGATATTATTTAATCTTCCAGCGCCGGATCTTCATAACGATGCTTGGCATCGAGCGCTTCCTGCTCGGTAGGATGCTCACTGAGTAGCGTATTGGGCTCAATGTCATCGGTGCGCACCTCAAAACGGTGCATATGCAAGCTTGGGTCGCCCCGGTCAACGGCGACCACTCGGGCAGTTCTCGGATAGCCAGGTCGGTTATTTTCGCGCATGCTGATCTCCCGTGTGATTCCACAAGTTTAAGTATAGCAGCGGTATCTATACCGACACGCGTGACCCCAAATCGCGATCGCCGTGTTCGCCTTCCAGCAGCTGCGTCAGCTCATCGCAGGCGCAGATCTTGCCGTCACGCACGGTGAAATGTGCCAATACCTTAACCAGGCTGCGGCTTCCGTCACGCTTTTCCACCCGAACCTGGTGGTGGGTCAGTACCGAATCCCCCTGCCCGGCTACGGCGACTATCTCCAGCGTCATGTTGCGGGTGAGTTGTTTCAGTAACGCCATATGCTGCATGAAGTGGGCGTAATCCAGCGTGTTGCCGTCCACCTGCTGGAGGTAATCTTCACTGAAAAACTCAGCAATCACCAGCGGCTGGTGTTGTGGTGCCGCGACGACCCGTTGCAGGGCCTCGAGCACCAGGGCGGTTGGGGTTTGCAGGCTCATTTTTATCTCCAAAGTTAAACGTTGAGGAGAGCATAGATCAGGCAGAGGATGGCATAATAACCGCAACTGGACATTCAATACGGTAAATCGGCCAATCAAGATGATCCTGCAAAGCGAACGACTGTGGCATGAAAAAAAGCACTTAACGCCCTGGCATCAACATACCCGCGGACAGCTCTATTTATTAACCCACGGCATGATTGCGCTGGAAACTCAGGAGCAACAATGGGCAATGACCGCCGGCAGTATCGGCTGGCTGCCAGCGAACTGCGCGCACCAGGCATTGGCCTGTGGCAACGTCGCCGGCTGGAGCCTGTATCTGCCTGGATCCCAATGTGCAGATCTACCGAAACAACCTCATTTGAGCACGGCTTCCGGGTTGATTTTGGCGTTGGTGGAACGCCTTGCACAATTCGCAGGCCAAAGGCTGAACGCGCCGCAACGGCGACTACTACAGGTATTGCTCGATGAGATGTGCGCGCAGGAAGGTACCCCGTTGCAACTGCCTCTGCCGCAGGACGCACGACTGCTGAAAATCGCCCGTGCGCTACTCAATGAGCCGGCCAGCGAACGCAGCCAGAGTGAATGGGCCGCCTGGGCCGGGCTGAGCGTCCGCACCCTGAGCCGGCATTTCATCAGCGAAACCGGCGTGACTTTCGCCCGCTGGCGCCAGCAGGCTCGGGTGCTCCGTTCGCTGGAGCCATTGTCACGCGGTGAAGCCGTCAATCAGATTGCCGGCGACTGCGGTTATGACAATGTCAGCGCCTACATTGCCGCTTTCCGTCAGCGTTTTGGTACCACACCGGGATTGTATTTTGTTCAGCACGAGACTCATGTCCGGGAGAAAAACGAGGCAGCCGTCAGGCGCAATTGACGGAGCCCCAAGAGAGAGCTTATTTTACCGTTTCCAACTGCAGGGCGGAGAGGATCTGCTCAACCACCTGTTGC
Organism: Serratia sp. BIGb0163; assembly: GCF_024809935.1. Taxonomy (NCBI): domain Bacteria; kingdom Pseudomonadati; phylum Pseudomonadota; class Gammaproteobacteria; order Enterobacterales; family Yersiniaceae; genus Serratia; species Serratia sp. BIGb0163. The sequence continues at coordinate 133,438 of NZ_JANUDZ010000004.1, read as the reverse complement.
GGGCCACCGGTGCCGTCCATCACGTAGTGAGCGGCCTCCTGATACAGCGCTTCACGCGCGGCCAGCACCTCCAGCATTTCTTCGGCAATCGGACGGCCGGTCAGCGTAGGGCGCTGTGTATCTTGCGGGTACTCTTCCAGCCGCTGTGCCAATACTTCGGCGGGTGAACGCAGGTAGATGACCTTGCCGTTCTGACGCATAAAGCGGCGGTTCTCCTCCGCCAGGATCGCACCACCACCAGTGGCAACTACAGTTGACGGTTGAGTGACCGTTTGCAGAGCAATGCTTTCACGGCGACGAAATCCCAGCCAGCCTTCTTGTTCGACCATTTCCGCCACGCTCATCTGCGTGGTCTGCTGCATAAACAGATCGGTATCGACGAATTGATAGCCCAGCGCCAGCGCCAGTGCGCTGCCCACCGTGGTTTTACCGGCTCCGCGCGCGCCTACCATGAAAATGGTTTGTGTCATTACGGGTTGTCCCTTATACGGTGACTTGAGTGCATTTGCTCGCCAGAACCCGGCGTGCTAAATCCTGCGATGGCGTGGTTGCTGCATCATACCGCCATCACTCTGTATTTCAATATTTACGATAGTGTAAATTCCATAGCACAGCGACTGCCGACGGCGAAGCCATCCGCCACCTCTTGCGCCAACCGAGAGCTCAATGATGCACTGAGCCGCTCAGGGGCTATCGGCCGGAACCCCAGCCGTTGGTAATAGGGTGCATTCCAGGGCACATCGATAAAGGTGGTCAGCGTCAGGCGCTGCGCGTCCTGCAACCTGGCCTGTGCTGCGATCTCGGCAATCAACCGGCGTCCAATGCCCTGACGTTGCCAGTTGGCGGCAACCGACAGTTCAGCGATATGCCAATCCTGCTGTTGCGCCATCACCGCGATAAACCCGGCCGCCTCACCCGCGGTGCTTTCCGCCAGCCATTCCTGCCGCCGCTGAATAAAATCAGTATGCTGCTGCGCATCCATCACCGGGCCTTCGGCAATAAAAGCCCAGGCCGGTTGTTGATGAAATAACTGCGCAGCCGACCGTTCGACGGCGATCAGTTGAGCAATGTCCTGCAGTTGCGCCAAACGAATTTTCAGGCTCATCGGATCCTCCTTAACAACAGGCCGGCTATTTAACCAGATTTATCCGACGGCAGATACCCGCCGCCGGACTGGCTTCCCGGCCCGCCAAATTAGAAGTCGACGCTGGCACGCAGCACCACTTCACGTGGTTCCCCCACCGCCACACGCAAATTGCCGCCGCTGGAAGGATAATAGGTTTTGTCGAACAGGTTCTTCACGTTCAACTGCCATTTCACCCGGTAGCCATTGACCGGCATGATGTAAGCGGCGAAGGCATCGGCAACGGTGTAGTTATCAAGATTAAAACTGTTGGCAGCATCGCCAGGGCGGCGGCCCACATAACGTGCACCGGCTCCCATGCGCAGGTTGTCTCCGCTGTATAGCCCTGGGGAGCCCAAATCCTGCGTCAGGAACAGTGAAGCCGTGTGGCGCGCCACGTTGGTCATTTCCTTGCCCTTGTTGTCCGGGTCGTCCACCACCCGCGCATCGGTATAGGCATAAGAACCGATCAGGCTCAGCGAGTCGGTAATATTGCCTGCGACATCCAGCTCCACCCCCTGCGAGCGCACGCGCCCGGCGGTGCGGGTCACGGTTTCGCCATTCACCAGTTCGCTGACCATCACGTTGCGTTTGGTGATATCGAACAAGGCCAGGGTCCCGGTGACACCGTTCGGCAACTCAACCTTGCTGCCCACTTCCCAGGCCTTGCCCTGTTCCGGCGGTAGCGAACCAATCTGGCTGGCGATGGAAGAGTTTGGTTTGAAAGACTCGGTATAGCTGCTGTACAGCGACACATACGGCGTCAGCTTGTAAACCATCCCGGCGCGGGGCACCAGTTTGCCATCGGAGCTGTCGGTATTGGTGACAAACGGCCGCCCTTTGCCGGCAAACACGTCAAAGGCGTCGTAACGCAATCCACCCATCACCAGCCATTTATCGGTCAGCTGCACGGAGTCCTGCATAAACCAGCCGTAGCTGGTGAGGTTTTCACGCTGATCGCTGTCTTTGGCGCTGACGGCGTTCGAGGTAGGCATCTGGCCGTAAACAGGGTTGTAGATATTGAAATCACTGTTCTTCTTGCCGCGGATCATATCACCGCGATAGGTGCGATTATCTTCAAAATCAAAGCCGAACAGCATTTGGTGGTTGATGCTGCCCCAGTCGACGTCACCGTTGAGCGTCAACTGCACCGCGTTGGCATGGCTGACCGCATGGGCGGTGGAGTCGGCCTGGCGCGACAGCACGCCGGTTTCAGGATCCAGAGCCAGCGCACGTGCCTGGTTGTCGCTGTAGCTGTTGCGGCTGTAGGCGTAGGTCAGTGAGCTTTTCCAGCTCTCGTTCAACACCTGATCAACCTGCAGGGTAACGCTGTCCTGATCGCCACGCGTGGCGTTATAGCTTTCGTCGAAGCGACGATCGCGCGGCGTATTCACCGGTTTGCCGGTACGCGAATCGATGATGGTACCGCGATCGAACGGCACCAAATACTCCATATGCTCGTAGGCAACGCGCACCGTGGTGCTCTCGCCGAACCACATCAGCGACGGTGCGATCACCGTCTGACGGTTGCGGCCGAAGTTGCGCCAGTAGTCGGTCTCGTCGTGATCGACAATCATCCGATAAGCGAATCCTGAAGTCCCCAGCGGCCCGGTCACGTCCAACTGGCCGCCACCGCCCTTGAAGCTGCTGCCCCAGCCTTCCACATGGGTGTGCTGCTGCAACTGCGGCTTTTTGGTGATCATATTGATCATCCCGCCCGGTTCACCCATGCCGTACAACATCGAGGCCGGGCCTTTCAGCACCTCAACCCGTTCGGTGGTTGGGGTAAAGTTACGTGCCTGCACCGAGCGCACGCCGTCGCGCAGAATGGAGCCGTCGCGGTTATCACCAAAACCACGTTTCATCACCGCGTCCTGAGTTCCCCCCAACGTATTCGCCTGGGTGATGCCGCTGACGTTATACAGCGCCTCATCCAGGCTGCTGACCGCCTGATCGGTAATCACCTGCTGCGGCACCACGTCGATAGCCTGCGGCACGTCCAGCAGGCTGGTTTCCGTGCGGGTGCCGGTCACGCTGGTCAGCGGCTGATAGCTTTGTACGCCATCGGCCTGTGCCTGGCCAACCACCACCAGGGTTTCGCCCTTCTCTGCGGTTTTGTCGGCACCGATCGCCGGTACAGAGGCGCAGGCCGCCAGAGGCAGTGCACACCACCAGCCACGTTGGGTGTTATTCATTATTTAACTGACTCCAATAGGTCCCTGAAAAAGGTAACGGCAAAAATTGTTGATATAACTGCTTAAAGGTCTGCTGCGGGTTGATGTCTGCAAACAGATCCGGATAGAAGGTTTTGGCGAACATCTCAACCGCGACAACGTGATAAGGGCTGAGATAAAAGTTGTGCCAAATGCTCCAGGCCTGGTGATTTTTTATGGCTTTCAGATTGACGAGCATCGGTTGTTTTTGCATCACCCGGCTAAAGCTCTCATCGGCTTCCTGCTGGGTGACCAGCGGCCCAAGGCGCAGATCGGAAAAATGCTTGCCCTGCGGCCCGGCCATGCCGGTGGCGATGTAGATGTCAGGATTGGCGGTCAGAATGGTTTCCGGGTTCAGCTCACCGTAGACGCCTTTGATACTGGCGTTGGCAATATTGTCGCCGCCGGCAAAGGTCAGCAAGTCACCGAGGTTGCCATGGGCCGCCGTGGTGCAGCAGGTTTCGCGCCGCCCCAGGTGCAGGTGCAACATCACCTTGGGTTTCGGCCCCTGATAACCGGCCAGCCGCTGCTGGATCACCGCCATATGCTGTTGATAGAAGTTGATGAACTGCTCTGCGCGCGGCTGACGGTTAAGCACTTCGCCCAACAGGCGGACGCTAGGCACGGTGTTGTTCAGCAGATCGACCCGTAAATCGACGTAGATCACCGCAATGCCGGCCTTGCTCAACGCACTCAGCAATAAATCACTGTCACCCTCTTCCCGCGCATAGCGCGCGAGGATCACTAAGTCCGGCTTCAAGCGGATCAGGTTTTCAATATTTACCTGGCGGAAATTGCCCTTGCTGATAGAGGGGATCGCTTTGATCTGCGGAAATTTCTGCGTGTAGAGTTGCCAGCTTTGCGCATCGAAACGCGCCATATCTTCCGGCCAGCCAACGATACGTTGGGCGGGGTTTCCCGGTTCGAGCAGCGCCAGGGTATACAACATGCGGCTCTCGCCCAGCACAATACGCTGCGGATTGTCCGGCACCTCAACCTGACGCCCCGTAATGTCAGTGACCATTTTTGCCTGAACGCCAAAAAAGCCGAACAGCAGGGAAAGCAGCAGAAAAATGAGGGAATTGCGCATCAGTGAGCCGGATTAGCCAAAATATGCGCGCATGATAATCACTCTCATTAGCACTTTCAATCACAACAGGCAAAGAGCGAGTCAAATCCGCTGAATTACGCAGTTTCGTCACTGATGCGTGCAAAACCGCTATAAATACGGTTTTATTAAGTTAAAAAAGCGGTCGATAGTCCGCTAGCGGGTGAGCCAGATTGGCTGATAATTAAAAGGAGGGGCAGAGATGACTCAACAGATTATTCCACTGACCGAGTGCCCAGAGTTTAGCGACGTTTGTGCCGCATGGGCCTTTGGCCAATGGGGTTCGCAGCGCGGCGGTTCTCTGGAACGCACGCGTCAACGCTTTGCCCAATGCGCGCAACCGAGTGAAGACTACACCACCTTGTTGATGCTTGAAGACGGACGCCCGCTGGGCATGGCCAGCCTGTGGCCGAGTGACGATCATCACCGAATGGACCTTTCCCCCTGGCTGGCTGGGGTGTTTGTTCATCCTGACCATCGCCGTCAGGGCATTGCACAGCGTCTGGAGGCCGCCATTGTCCAACTGGCACGCCAACGCAACCATCCCGTATTGCACCTGATTACCGATAAATCAGAACCGCTATATACGGGTTGGGGCTGGCAAACTATCGAACGTCGGCAGCAATATGATGGCCAGGTGGTGGTGATGGAGAAAAGGCTTTAGCTAACGCGGAGTACAGACGTACACCAGCGCCGGCGGGAAGTTACGCACTACCCGCAGTCGTTTCCAGTGGAAGTAGCGGGACAGTAATTTTTCCGACAGGTGACTGTACTGGAACAGTACCAGCGTGCCATTGCGTGCACGCAGGCACTGCTGCGCCTGCTGCAAAATACGAATACTGATTTTAAGCGGAATTGACAGCAGCGGCAGGCAGGAGAACACCACGTCATAATCGCGAGCCATCTGTTCCGCCGACCGGTCCATTACCTGCAGGCGGCGATCGTCGATTTTCCGCAATTGATGGACAAAGTTTGATTGAATTTCAAAAGCTTCCAGCGAAGCATCGGCGCGCATGCGTCCCAATATGCGCTTGGTCAGCACGCCGTCCGCCGCACCCAGCTCCGCGATCGACAATGCGCCTGTCCATTCAATCTGATTGAGCATCGCCTGGCACAGCCAGGGGGAAGAAGGCGCCAGGGTGCCAATGGTGCGTGGCGAAGCCATAAACTGCTGGAGATAGGAAAAGTGGTTCTTCAGTTGCAGCCGTGTCGCATTTAACATTGGGGCCTCCTTAGGTTGAGTAGCCACCAATCTGAACTCAATTCCTTAAGTATTCATTAACATGTGTCCTAAAACCACCGACACAGTTGTAATAAAATGCAACTGACAACCGAAAAAAACGGCTGTGGATAATGATCATCGGGTTAGCCAATAATGGCCTTTCCGGTCAGATTATTATCCACAACCGTTTATTTTATCGGCCACTTATTTAAGTGACCGATTTTAATTTACTGCCTGATAATTACCGATAGATTTCCGCATTACCACGCCAGTTGCTGGAGTCCCCCGGGGTGTCCAGCCCAATAATACGCAGATGGCTGGCGCCATCCGCCTGAGCTTTTTCTTTCAGCGCGTGAACCGCATCAGCCGGTGAACCACTGACACCGGAAACCGATACTACGCCAAGGCTCTGCAGGCCACTGGCTTGTTCAGTGTTGACCTGTTTTACCGATGACAGCGGCGCTGCAAAGGAAGAAAACGAAGCGGCTGCCAACAGAACTGCTGCGATGCCAGGTAATAGTTTCATGATTAACTCCAGGTGTTTTTGTTTATTTCGTCGTATCAGTGGAGTTAATTATCCGCCAGGCAGTGAAAATGGACGTAATCCAATGTAAAGAACATCAATCATTGTGACGAAAATAAGGAGAAGGTGAGTGCAGATATGTCTTACAGGGAATAATAGCGCTCTACACAGCGACTCTACTCTCGGCGGATGACAATTAAAAGTCCGTTTGGTCAATCAAAAGATAAAAACCTCACTTTTAAGATTTCTCTCCCACCTGCAGGTGGCTGAACTACGCTATTGCTGAAGGTTACCATTTTGGAAGGACTCTCTATGTCACAAACCTTACTACGTGTACGCGATGGCCATGGGGCCTCGGTTTCGTTCTCGGAACTGTTGTTCGATCTGATCTACGTTTTTGCCGTTACCCAACTTTCCCACTATCTGCTGCACCACCTGACGTTAACCGGTGCGCTGGAAACCCTGTTGTTATGGTTCGCCGTCTGGTTGGCGTGGCAATACACGGCCTGGGTCACTAACTGGTTTAACCCGGATACTCGCCCGATTCGCATCCTGCTGTTCGCCATCATGCTGTTGGGGTTGTTCGCCTCATCCGCGCTGCCGCAGGCATTTGGTGAACGAGGACTGACGTTCGCACTATTTTACGTGGCAATCCAGGTTGGCCGTTCACTGGTAGTCCTGAATCTGTTACCGGCCCACCATCCGCTAAAACAAAACTTCCAGCGCATTCTCGGCTGGATGTGCATCTCGGCGATTTTCTGGATCCTCGGTGGCCTGACGGAGGGCAACCATCGACTGCTGCTGTGGGCCGTGGCGGTCCTGTGTGAATACGTTTCGCCGATGTTCGGTTTCCGCTTACCGGTGCTTGGCCGTTCCGACAGCAGCAGCGAATGGACGATTGAAGGCCATCACCTGGCAGAGCGCTGCCAACTGTTTGTCATTGTGGCACTGGGGGAAACCATTCTGATCACCGGTTCCACCCTCAGCGAAATGGAGTCCTGGACAGCGCCGGTGCTGATTGCGTCACTGGTGGCCTTTCTCGGCAGTCTGGCGATGTGGTGGGTTTATTTCGATACCAGCAGCAAAGCCGGCAGCCATGCCATCAGTCAGGCAGCAAACCCTGGCCAGTTGGGTGCCTATTTCCATTATGTCCATGTGGTACTGGTGGGTGCGATCATCGTCTGCGCCGTCGCCAATGAACTGGTGATCGCCCACCCTGACGGCCACATCAATAACGTGACGGCAGCGGTGCTACTGCTGGGCCCGGCAATTTATCTGCTCGCCAATGCGCTGTACAAGAGACTGGTGTATCGCCGTTTCCCGCTGTCGCACTTACTGGGGCTGATCGCGCTGGCGGTGCTGGCACCGATTGCCTATCTCACCGATTTATTGATGGTGAACGGCCTGACCACGCTGATTATGGTGGCCGTGGCGGTATGGGAAAGCATCTCGCGTGGCAAAGCGTCACAGGCTAACCGCGACGCTATCATATAAGGAAAGAAGCAGGGGGCCATGCCCCTGTGAGTTTGATGGCAAAGTTGTCTTTGAATCCGAGATACCCGGGCCTAGCGCACCGAGGGGCCATTATGGGACACGTCCATGTGTCCCACCCTTCGGGCCGACTGGAAGTCGTTCCAATTTGCTCCCGGCAAATTGGTCGGCAGCTAAAGCCGCTACGACCCCTTCGGCACGCTCTCCCTAATAACGGGCTTTGTCAGTAGTCTGACCGGGGGCCTCACCCCCGGCCGTGGTGTTTACTTCAGCGATTGCGGCAACGTCAAGACCCAGAGTTCGCTGAGCGACTCCGGTTTTTCCAGCGGCTGCAATTCGATACGGGTCGAGACGGTTTTGCCATCAAGGCTCAGCTTGCCCTGTTGATCCAACTGATAATCACCGATTTTACTGGCCTTCGGCTGCGCGTCTACCAGCTTGGCCTGCAGACCAAAGTCATTATCGTTGATGACCGCCAACGTGCGATCGTCAATCAACGACAAACCTTCCACTTTCTCCTGCTGCCAGCCCAATTTGCGCAGATCCACCACTTCACGCTTCTGGGCCAATTTCACGCCACGTTTGGCGAGATCTTTCGCATCGTCAAATTCCAACGCCTTACCCTTGCCGTCAAAATTCGTCAGGTCGGTTGCCTGGCTGAGATCAACCAGGTAGATCTTGTTGATCATCTGCTTGTCTTTGTCGCTGCCCTGCTCAACCAACAGGATGTGCTGATCATCGACCGCCACAATGTCGCCGACCTTGGCGTCTTTAGCCTTTTTATAGCTGTCGATATCGATCGGATAGCCGTACATCGCCGTTTTACCGCTGGCGGGATCAAAACTGACCAGGCGGGTGAACTGCGCCTTGTTCTTGCTTTTACCCTCAACGTCGAGCGTGCTCTGTACCGCCGCTAAAATCCGTCCGTCCGGCATCCGGGTAATGCCCTCAAAGCCGCGATTCGGCTGGCGCCACTTGATGATATTCGGCAACCCACCGGCCACCGCCTGCTCGCCCTGCTCCGGCGTTGGGCCGTATTTGGCAAGGATTTTGCCCTGGCTGTCGATATGGATCAGGAACGGACCGTATTCGTCACACAACCAGTAACCGCCCTTGCCGTCCGCAGTGATACCTTCGGTATCCAGCCCGCGCCGGTCGCTCTGCAAGGTTTTCAGCGTATCGCTCAGCGCCACTTCGTTGGTGGAACCAATCAGGCCCGCCGGCAGCGGCAACCCGCTGATCGGCCCTTGCTGGTCATGCAGCGGGCGTGAATTGCCGGCAACGGCCTTGCCGCCGCCGACGCGAATATCCATCAACAACGGAACAAACTCCGGATTGGCGAAAATTTTCGCTTCCTGTTCACCCACTGCAGGTGCATCGGCATTGGGGCCGCGATCGGTCAGGGTGGTCAGCAGCAGATCCTGGCCTTCACGGCCATTGAATACCAGGCCCGAACCAATGCCTACAGGCAACCCCTGAGGGAAATTCCTGGCGAATGCGCCTTGATAGCTCACATGCTCGCCGCCGGGGAAGCTGACCACGTAGCGCGCCACCTCAACGTCGGTGGCGGCATAAGAAAACAGAGGGAACAACGAACTGATTAACAGCGAAACCGATTTTATTTTCATGGTTATGGCTCAGAGTTAAGGGGATGAAGTTGGCAGCTTGCTAAGGTATTAGTCCTGCATGACGATTTGATGACAAGACAGACCTAATGCCCTGAATTTTCGTGAAAATTAAATATAGCAAATAGGAATTAACAATTAACCCTGATAAACCCAATGGAAAAATCATATGAGAAATCGAAAATAGCCATGGCTATTTTCCGCCAGAAATACCTATACCGCTTAAGCTTAGGGTAAATTCTTATAACAGCGATAAAAAAATCAGCAAACGCACTGCAAAGCCACATATATAGCCGCATTCGCATAGACAAAGTTAATTAGCAGGGATTTAATATCTGTCGTTATTCAAGGTTCATTAAGAATAATCCTGATAGAAACCTGCATTAATTGAAAAAGGTGTTCTATAGTTTTTAGTGCTAACGCCCGTTAGTATTTTCCGTAGGATGGAGTCTATGTCAAAGCGACTTTTTGCCGAATTTTTTGGCACATTTTGGTTGGTGTTCGGTGGTTGTGGTAGCGCTGTATTAGCAGCAGCATTTCCACAGCTGGGTATTGGTTTTCTTGGTGTCGCGCTCGCTTTTGGTTTGACCGTGGTCACCATGGCTTATGCCGTTGGCCATATTTCTGGCGGGCACTTTAACCCGGCGATTACCGTGGGATTGTTTGCCGGCGGCCGTTTCGCCGCTAAAGACGTGATCCCCTATGTGATTGCTCAGGTTATTGGCGGGATTGCTGCAGCGGCGGTGTTGTATTTGATCGCCAGCGGCAAGGCAGGTTTTGACGCTACCGGCGGCGGCTTTGCCTCCAACGGTTACGGTGAACACTCACCGGGCGGCTATTCTCTGCAGTCCGCAATCGTAATCGAATTGGTCCTGACCGCATTCTTCCTGATCGTTATTCATGGTGTAACAGATAAACGTGCGCCTGCGGGCTTTGCTCCATTGGCCATTGGTTTGACGTTAACCCTGATTCACCTGATCAGTATTCCGGTTACCAATACTTCCGTTAACCCGGCGCGTAGTACCGGCGTAGCAATATTCCAGGGAACCTGGGCATTGCAACAACTATGGGTATTCTGGCTGGTGCCATTAGTGGGCGGTGTTATCGGCGGCCTGATTTATCGCTGCCTGCTGGAAGACAAGAAGTAATTTCTTACCTGGCAGTATTCTGTCAGGGCAGCCGCTATATCCCGTGTGTTTCCGATTGCCATCGGGAAAATGAAGGGTATATCGGCTGCCCTGAATTATTTAACCTCTGACGACTTCAAACATCATAATGTCGCTGGTGAATGAACCGTCCGGCTCGATGGCAAAATGCTGCAGCACATCTTCAGAGAGCCCCTGTTGCAACGCGCGAATCGCAATGACGAAATGCTCTGGCGTTCGCATGCGCTCCACCCAACTGCTGAACTCCAGATAAAGCCGATCCGACGTCACCTCCCGAACCAACAATCCAGACTCTGTCAGCAGACTCAGCCATTCACCTGGTGCGTAATTGCGCACATGTGAAGTATCACGCAGTACCTCTACGGTTTGCAGATAGATATCCAACAGCGGATGCCCCGGTGCAACCACATCCATAAAGATGGCCCTGCCGCCCGGTTTCAATACCCGGCGAACTTCGCGCAGCGCCTGGCCGACGTCATGCCAGTGGTGCGCCGAGTAACGGCTGATCACCACATCAAAGCTGGCATCGTCAAACGGCAGCGATTCTGCCACGCCCTGCTGCACCTGAATGTTGTTGAAACCTTTATCCTGCGCCGCCTGGCTTACCACATCCAACATCTGCGCCGATAAATCATAGGCCACCACCTGCGCCACTTTAGCCGCAGCAGTAAAGCTGGCATGCCCTGCGCCACAACCCAGATCCAGTAATTTGGCGTTGGCATGGGGTTCCAGCAGTCGTGCCAGCCGCTGTAAATCCTTTCCCTGTGCATGCACTGCACTGGTCAGGTAGGCGCTGGCCTGCTCACCAAACTGGCGGTCGACCGCATTTTTATGGCTATTGCTGATGCTCATAGGTGCTCCCTTTATTGTATGGCTTGCGCCTGTGCCGGATGGCTTTCAATGACTATAATTGGCTTATTATACGGGTACAATATAAGCAGTTATCCTAGTATCAGGAGGTACCAGTCTATGCAATCAGAAGCCTTATCCGGCCCTAAAGCCCTGGGGGCCTTCCTGCGTGCGCACCGGGAACGCATCACACCGGAAATGTTGGGTTTACCCAGCGCCCCACGCCGTCGCACCAGCGGCCTGCGCCGTGAAGAGCTGGCACAAATCAGCGGTATCAGCGCCACCTGGTATACCTGGATCGAGCAGGGGCGCGAAGTTTCCATATCCCCCCATACGCTGGCACGCATTGCCAAAGCGCTACGGTTGGGAGCAGCCGAACGTCACTACCTGTTTACCCTGGCTCGGGTAGCCGATCCCGAACAGGAGCAGCATCAGGAAACGGCGAATAGCGCCGTGTTGCAAAGCGTTCACCAGGTAACGGGGCCTTGCTACCTGCTGGATATCACCTGGAATGTCGTTGCCTGGAACCCGCAGGCGGAAAGCCTGTTCAGCGGTTGGCTGGGCCAGGCCGCTACCCCCAACCTGTTGCACTTTATGTTCTTCCATCCGTTGGCCAAAACCCTGGTCAGCGACTGGGATGACCGCGCGCGACGCGTGGTCGCCGAGTTTCGGGCCGAAACCAGTCACCATCAGAACACGGAAGAAATGCGTGCTTTCGTGCGTAACATGACGCACAACAGTGAGGCCTTTAACCACTGGTGGAAACAGCAGGACGTGCTGGCACGAGAAGGTGGCGAGCGTGCGTTTACCCACTTGCAACAGGGGGCATTGCGCTATCGGCAACTGACGTTTAACCCGGCGGAAAATAGCGGGTTGAAGCTGGTGATGCTGATCCCTCTGCCGTAACTGGTAACAAATTCATAAACAGGTTTACCTGCCATTTATTTATTGGTTCATATAAACGCGCTAGGGTGATAGCTACCGATGATATCCATCATCCAGTAACGTTATTCATCTCCTTGAGGTAATCCTATGCAATCCGAAGAACAACGTCTTATCGATGGTCTGTTTGGCCGCTTGAAAGAAGCCGAGACCAAGACGGGCCAGAGGGATCTCCAGGCAGAGCAGCAAATCAACCAGCACATCCGTGAACAGCCTTCCGCGCCCTATTACATGGCGCAGGCGATGATCATTCAGGAAGCGGCGCTCAAACAGTTGGATCAGCGGGTGAAAGATCTGGAGGGCCAACTTGCCCAACAGCAGCAAAATAACGCCAGCCAGCCAAGCAGCGGCGGTTTTCTGGCCGGGCTGTTCGGCGGCGGTAACCGCAGCACGCCAAGCCCGCGCGAGCAGTATCAGGCACAACAGCAAAATAATGCGGCGTGGAACAATCAGACACAGCCGGGCTATGCTCAGCAACAGCAGCAACCGGCTTACAGCCAGCCACAACAGGCAGCACCATCACGCGCCGGTGGGTTCCTTGGTGGAGCATTGCAGACCGCTGCCGGCGTGGCAGGCGGGGTGGTATTGGCCGATATGCTGACCGGCATGTTCCGTCACTCGCAACCGCAAGAGATTGTGAACATTATCGACGAGACCCCGGCAACGCCAGTGGATGACAGCGCGATGAGCAATTTCGACGCCTCCAACAACCTCGACACCTTCAACGGTGGCGATAGTCGCTTCCTCAATCAGGACAACGGTTTCCAGAACGCGGATTATCAAAACGATGATAATACCGACTTCTCTGATGACGACTACAGCGACGACGATTCGTTTATCTGATGCCGCCCCCTCTCCGCCTGGGGAGGGGTTTAATGTTTCTTGTTCCGCGCATCCTGGTCTACAGTTAACCCTTGCCAATGACCGCAAGTGACGAGAAACCATGCCGCAAATTCCCTCTACTCCCCCTTTTGTTAGCGCCCGCATGCTGATGCGTCCGCCGGTAGCCGACGATGTTGCCCGCTTTTACGCTATTTTTGGCGATCCGGAAACGCAACGCTTTAACCCCGCCGGGCCTGTCGCCAATGAGCAGTTGGCACAGCAGGCGCTGTCGGAGCGGATCGAAAGCTGGCGGCAGCACGGCTATGGTTCCTGGGCGATTGCGCTGCATGAACGGCCGGGGTGGATTATTGGATTTGGCGGGATTTCCTGGCGGCCGCTGGGGGCCCAACGTACGGTGAATCTGGGCTATCGTTTTGACACACAGGTTTGGGGCCGAGGATTGGCTACGGAACTGGCACAAGCCGCGCTGGAATATGGTTTCGAACAGCTACGGCTGGCAGAAATTTCCGCGATTGTTCGTGAAAAAAATCTGGCCTCGTGCCGCGTGTTGGAAAAAGCAGGTTTACGTCGGGTTGATACCCTCGATGACGTGCCCGGCGATACGCCCAGCCTGGTCTACAGCATCACGCGCAGGGACTATCAGGGCTACTGAACCGGAGGTTCGTCGTTGATTTTCGCCAGTTCCCGGCGGTAGGACTTCACCTTCTGGCGTTTCTTCAGCCAGGTGGTGGTGGATACGATAAAAATCAGCCCGGACATGGTCAGCACGCCGATCGGATGGCCGTAAAACACCATCAGGGCAAAGTAAATGGCAGAAACAATCGCTACCCATTTCGCCGTATTCCCCATCGTATTCTTTTCCTGACTTAAACGGCGGATGTGCTCTTCTTCACTGATTCCCATACTCTCTCCCGATTGGCTGAACGTTCCATTATATGGGGCCGGAACGCTGATATTTCAATCGATTAAAGGGTAAAGAAGCGTAAAGCTCAGCGAGTTTATTCGCCACGACGATGCAGATAGCGCTCCGGCAACTCAAGCCCAGGCAAGGCGCTGCCGTCGTTGCGCCCAAACAGCCGATAGCGGTTACGCGCCACCGCATTGTATAACGCATCCGCCAGCCGTTGCGGCAGAAAGCGAGCCAACGCCAGCAGGCGAAATGGCCAACCAAGCTGCCGCAGTGCCTGAAAGAACGCCGCCGAGCGCAGCCAATGCTGGCCCTGTGCCAGGTAAACAATAGAGTCAAAACGATCGGTAGGTAACGCCAGCCAGCGCAGAATGGCCTGCCCTTCCTCGGATTGCACCGTGGCCAGCAGGATCTTGCCTTGCCGATCGGTACGGATCAAAAATCGCACCAGCCCGTGGCACAGATTACATTCACCATCGAATAACAGCACCCGATCACCGGGTTGCAGATAAGGGGGGAGTCCTGGCCGATTCATCCTGCCTCCTGAGGGGTTGCCACCAGACTAACGCGCATTTCCCCTCAGTGCCAGCAGGCCCGTTTAAGGCGCAGGCGGGGCCGGAGGGTTATCCGGTAATGCCACCACAGAGATACGCACCTCATAATGTTTGGCACTGCCAGCCGGGATCACCGACGTTAGCTTATTGATGGTTTCAGTTGGATTATCACTGGCGGAAGTCGCGCAAAATAGCTCGCCCCCGTGGCAGAAACCCGGTTTGGGCATATGCCCGCCAGGGAATGGCGGCAAGCGGAAGCCTTGCTCAGGCGGTGGGACATTTTTATCGGCCGGAGCCGGAGCGGAAAGCGCACTGACGCTGAACAGCGTCACGCCAGCCAGAAAAGGCAGTGCCAGTAATTTGACGGTATTTTTCATGTTATTGACCTCATTTGCCGGGATTGGATTTAACCTACTCCGCCCCCGGCCCATGAGAAAGTCGCTTTTCACGACCTTTTCACCCCCGATGATCTTTGCTTACATACCACCGCTAACGTGATGAAAGCTTAAGGATTATGTAAAGATCATGAAGAAACTTTTGTTGAGAACACACGGCTGTACAATATGGAAGGCATTCAGCCTAACCATTTTTACGACTGCGTTTTTTTCTTCTGTCTGAAGTTTTCATCATCAATACAATAATGGTAGGAGTCGATAATCAGACCTGTTAGCCGCAAGATATTCTCAGGTCGGTCAATAATAATATGCCCTCCAGCCGCAAGTTCTAAACCCGCTCGGATAATTTCGGCATGTCTCTCTTCATTGATTTCCAAAGGGAGTAATACGGTAGGTCTTTGCTTATTGTCGAAATAGCGTAGCACCCATCGGGTAGTCTTCCCCTGAACCAAAATACTGAAATAACTTTCCGTATCTTTTGCTGTTAAATCTGCACTTTCACCCAGGATCATTGCCACATTTTCAAATAAAGCCCGCTCAGCAAAAGTGGTAACTATCTTACTGTTTTCTGGGTCAATAATCGGCGCTAGCGGATCGATTTCGTTGCTTTTCTTAACGTCACCAAACTCTTCAGACGGCGCTTTATTTTCAGAAGTCACAGACAACCCTGAAACAACCATTGCACTAACCGCTTTCTCCACGGCCAGGCGCACCAAAGGGGTGATCGTCTCAAGAAAACGCTGGTTAAGTTGACGTTGGACGTTAGATCGATTCGCCACATATCTGACAAAATCCACGTCCACATCTCTTAGGCTGGCACTGATGGTCTTGGTAAATGAAGTCAGATAAATGCTTTCTTCAGCCAAGGTTCTCAACGCTTCCGGCTGAAATTGATCGTGCCTAAACCTATAAAGCTGTTCAATATCAGAGTCATTCAAATCATTAAAATCTATCTTAAGGAAGGGCGTATCATCCATAATATTTTTATCTTTTAGATCGGTAAAGAACCGCCATTCCTTGCCGTTGGTGATTGCTGATACGGTGACTTCTGGGGTGGCATTAAAGTAACGTGATAGCTGTGGGCTGTGGTTTGTTAAGTTTTGGCTGAAGGATTTCGCCTCAATAAACATGACAGGTACTGCATGACAGAAAAGAGAATAATCAACCCGCTCACCCACTTTAACCCCTGGAAAATCAGCGCCATATTCTGCTTTTACTTTAGTGGGGTCATAAGGGTGAAAACCAAGAATTTCCAATAATGGTAAAATTAATGCCTGCTTTGTTGTTTCTTCCGTGTTGCAATGCTGGCCTACCGCAGCGACATGATGTACATGCGCTTTAAGCTTGTCTCTGAATGCATTCATCAAACATCCCTCTTGCTGTGTTAGAAATTGGTCATTTCTTAAAGTCATACCTACAGAAAGGTTTACTAATTTCACCAACGTTACCGTATCAGCAACTGGCTGAGTTTATTTATTGAATAAAATAATATTAACCTTAAACATTAAATATATAGCAGAACAAGCAAGCTTTGATCAAAGGCATCAATTCAATATTAATACATAGTTCAAAAATAATCGGTCAGCATTCATAACCAGAAGAAAACTTATAGAAATTAAATAATTGCAATCACAATTAAATTTCAGTATCTCGCTTTTATATGTTTTGTATTTCTCTGGTGGGATAGAACGAGGTAAACAGCAAGAAGATGGGTATAACAGATGGATTTATCTACTAAAATTGTTCAGCCAATCAATATAACTCCGTCTGATTCAAATCAAATGGAGCACAGCCAGAAGCTGCGCTCCAGAGAAATTACTTGCCGCTGGTCAGCGTGCTGTAACTGGTCATCAGGTTACGGTAATCAGGGATATGATTGGCAAACAGCGCCCCCAGCCCTTCCACATCGTTACGCCAGTCACGATGCAGCTCACAGGCAACGCCGAACCAGGTCATCAACTGCGCGCCTTCGGCTTCCATCCGGCTCCAGGCCGATTGACGAGTCAGTTCGTTAAAGGTGCCGGAAGCGTCGGTGACCACAAACACCTCAAAACCTTCGCTGAGAGCTGACAGCGCCGGGAAGGCCACGCACACTTCGGTAACCACCCCGGCGATAATCAATTGTTTACGACCGGTGGCTTTCACTGCCTTGACGAAGTCATCGTTGTCCCAGGCATTGATCTGTCCAGGACGAGGGATAAAGGGCGCATCAGGGAATTGAGCTTTTAGCTCCGGTACCAGCGGGCCGTTGGGGCCATCTTCAAAACTGGTGGTCAGGATGGTCGGCAGGTTGAAATACTTCGCTAAATCACCCAATGCCAGTACGTTGTTTTTGAAACGATCGGGATCGATATCTCGTACCAGTGAAAGCAGTCCTGCCTGATGATCCACCAGCAATACGGCGGCCTGATCCTTGTCGAGGCGTTTGTAATTTGCAGTCATGGTTTACTCCTGTGGGGTTTTGATTGTTGCGGCTAAAGTTGCCCTTGGCCGATAGGGCCAGAGCGCAGAGATTGTCTTAAAGTGTAGAACCGGATCCGGAGCTGTTTTTCCGGATCGGTTCTAAAGTGTGGATAAGCGCTTAACCAGCCTGGTGCTCAGCTGCCATGCTGCCGAACTTACCACCGTTGAAGTCCTGGAAAGCCTGCTGGATTTCCGCGTCGCTGTTCATCACGAACGGGCCATAACCGACGATAGGCTCGTCGATCGGCTCGCCGCTCAGTACCAGCAAGCTGACATCGTTATTGGCTTCGATAGTGACTGAATCCCCCGCACGGTCAAACCTGACCATTTGGGTTTCGCGCACCACTTCCTCGCCGTTAACATGAATGGCACCATGCAGTATCACCAGCGCCAGCGTATGGCCTTCTTTCACCGTCAACGTGGTGGTATGGCCGGCGTTCAGCTTCATGTCCCAGACATTAAGCGGGCTGAAGGTGCGTGCCGGGCCTGCTGCGTCGCCGAAGCTACCGGCAATCACCCGAACCTGCCCTGCGCCATCCGCCAGTGGAACCACCGGGATATCCGCATTCAGCAGCGTCTGGTAACCCGGCTCAGCCATTTTGTCCTTGGCCGGCAGGTTTACCCACAACTGCACCATTTCCATGGTGCCGCCGTTGCGCGAGAAGTCCCGTGAATGGAACTCTTCATGCAAAATACCCGAAGCGGCGGTCATCCACTGCACGTCACCAGGGCCAATCACCCCGCCGCTGCCGGTGGAATCGCGATGCTCGACTTCCCCCTGATAGACGATGGTTACCGTTTCAAACCCGCGATGCGGGTGCTGGCCAACGCCACGGGTGCCGGAGGCAGAGCGGAACTTGGTTGGTGCCGCGTGATCCAACAGCAGGAACGGGCTCATTTCCGCCCCCAGATCGTTATAGGAGAACAGCGAATTCACCAGGAAGCCGTTGCCGACCCAGTGGGCTTCAGGGCTGTTGTAAATACCGAGGATCTTTTTCATCTTGAACTCCTGTTTCAGGTCTCACGACCTTAGGTTGATGCCAGAAGTTTAATCCAACGCTATTTGCTGCAGTAGTAGGCAAGATGTACACTCAGCGTTCTATAAATGGAACGATAAGGACAGACGATGTTCACTGATTTGAACGATCTGTTTTACTTCGCCGCCGTGGTCGATCACCAGGGATTCGCCCCCGCCAGCCGTGCACTGGGCATTCCCAAGTCCAAACTGAGCCGCCGTGTGGCACTGCTGGAAGAACGTCTGGGCGTGCGCCTGATCCAACGCTCAACGCGGCGTTTCTCCGTCACCGACGTCGGCCAGAACTACTATGCACACTGTAAGGCCATGTTGGTGGAGGCCGATGCGGCGCAGCAGGCGATCGAACAAACCCGTGCCGAACCCTGCGGCACGGTGCGCATGTCCTGCCCGGTGGCGATCCTGCATACCCGTGTCGGCAGCATGGTGGCGGCCTTTATGGCCGATTATCCGAAAGTCACGGTACACCTGGACGCCACCAACCGCCGGGTAGATGTGGTGGGGGAAGGGCTGGATCTGGCGATCCGCGTGCGGCCACCGCCGCTGGAAGACAGCGATCTGGTGCTGAAGATCCTCGCGCAGCGCACCTGGTGTATCGCCGCCAGCCCGGCACTGGTGCGCACCCTCGGTCCGGTGCAACGACCGGAGGATCTGCATAAGTATCCCACGCTCGATCTCGGGCCTGCGCGCGCACAACACCTGTGGCAGTTGACCGGGCCGGACGGCGAAAAAGTGGAATGGGAACACAGGCCACGACTGGTTACCGACGATATGCTGATGTTGCGTACCGCGGCGATTGCCGGCGCCGGTATTGTGCAACTGCCGTCGATGATGATGCGCGACGACATGTTGCGCGGCGAGCTGGTGCAACTGTTACCCGGCTGGCAGCCACAGGGCGGCGTGGTACATGCGGTTTACCCGTCACGCCGTGGGCTATTGCCCGCGGTACGGCTGCTGCTCGACTATCTGGCGCAGCAGTTCGCGACTATCGAAGAAGAGTGATCAACCGGTGATTTCGATGGCGTTACCGTCCGGATCGCGGATGATCGCTTCGTAAAAACCATCGCCGGTCCAGCGTGGCGGCGCTTGCAGGATCCCCTCCTGCTGCGCACGCTGCGCCAGTTGATCGACCAGGCCCTCGTCGCCGACCGACAACGCAATATGCGCCCAACCGACTCGTTCATTGGCCTGCTCCGTCGGCAGCAGCTCCGGCAAACTCATGATCTCCAGCGTTGGGCCGCTAGCCAGGCTGACAAAACGGGAAACAAAACCCGGGCGATTCTTGCTGACGTACAATTCTCCGGCCACGCCGTTGAAGTAACGCTGCCAGAACGCCACCTGCGCATCAATATCACGGGTCCACAGGGCAACATGGGCTATTTTCATTTCACTCTCCAATAGGGGAATCGCTGTACAACACCTTGCCACCGCTGTGGGTCACCTGCTGTTCGAGCTGTGGGTGTCTGCCGGGAGGCGTCACCAGGTAATCAACGCGGCTGGCATCGAGGAAGCTGTATGGGGCATAGGTATTAAGTTTGTCGCCGGTACAGAGCACCGCCACGTTACCGGAACGCGTCAGCAGGCGTTTCTTGAACTGGGCATCCTGATAATTCAGCGCCGAAAAACCGCTGCCCGGCTCATAGGCGCAGATGCCGGTAAAGGCGATGTCGAAATGAAAACCGTCAATTTCCTGCACCGCTTTAGCGTCCACGCAACCACCGATGTCGGCATCGAGCTCACCGCCGATTAAAATAGTGCGGATCCCCGGCCTTTCCAGCATTTTGGCGGCGATACTCAGTGAATTGGTCACCACTGTCAGCCCTTGGTCAGATGGCAACAGATCGGCCAGGTAAAGGTGGGTGCTGCCGGCATCGAGGAAAATCACCTGATCCTGCTTGATCAACGCCAGTGCGGCCAACGCCAGCGCCTGCTTCTCATCACCGCTCAAATGCAGTCGTGCCTCGATCGGCCCGGTTGCCGGTGTCGGTGCCAGTGCGCCGCCGTAAATGCGCTTACACAGGTTCTGAGCCGCCAACTGGCGCAGGTCGCGCCGAATGGTGGCCTCGGTGGTGTTCAGGCGTTCGGCCATTTCGACCGCCAGCACCTGCCCCTGTTGCTGCAGCAGGGTCAGGATCGCTTCATGGCGTTGGTTGGGGAGCAGTTTGGACATTCTGTCTCTCGGTGGCGAACAAGTGATCATGAATGTACACAAATGTACATAAACGTACAAATAATTCGAAAACGGGGCTGGCGGGTTTTGTGGTTGCCGTCGTGGTGGACATTTACTGCTGCTGTTACTGGAATAAGGGATCGGGTAAGCACGGGAATTTCATCAGACGCTCTCCTCAGTCCGAATGATTTGACTATACTGAGGCAAGCAACGTTACCGCAGAACGTAACGGCTTGGGCGCTAAGGGAAAAAGATGCTGTCAAAAGTGGTGAAGTGGCTGTTTCAATTGCCGGGCAGGCTGTTTGGGGGAATTTTCAGGAGTCGCCTGACGATTTTTATCTTCTTTATGCTGATCGCCGTTGGGGTGTTCAGCGCCAAGCGCTATCTGCGCGCTCATCAAAATGACGATGAGTTTGTCTCGGTCATCCCCACTGATTACAACCGGGCTATTCAGCGTGAAATGCCGCTGCGCGAGGCACGCGAACAGTGCGGTGGGCCCCTGCATGACAATGCAGGACAACCCTGGCCAACCTCAGCCGGTTTCTTGCACCAGGCGGAACACCAGGCCAACGGGCGCCTGCAGCAACTGACGCTGGACAATCAAAACAACGATTTTCCGGTGTTGGTCAAACTGGAAACGCCCGGCCAGCCGCAACAGCTGGCCGAAGTGTTTATTCCCGCGGCCGGCAGTTTCCATCTCAAAACCAATCCGGCCGGCGAGTATGTCCTGAAGGTCAGAAATATCAAAAGCGGCTGTAACTTCCGCTCCCGGCCTTTCACCCTCAACAGCCAGCAGAATTGGCGGCTGCCGCTAACCCCGCAAACGGACGGCAGCGTGCGGCTACAGCCGATCAGCGATCGTGAGTTTTAACCCGAGCGCTTATTTCTTCACCGGGTGATCGCGGCGAAACAGTTCCCAGCTTTCAATTTCCTGGCCATCAGGCAGGGTACAGGTGGAATACTGGCCGTTGGCATTTTGTTTGGCATTCAATTTGCCGCCAATCTCGGTGCAATAAACGTCTGCCGGATTGGCCATGCCGATCGGTTTCATTTTAGGTGGGGGTGGCGCATCGTTGGAGTTCATGGTGCAGCCCTGTAGCATCGCCATCCCTGCGAACAGCGAGATCATCAGAATTTTTTTCATGTTTTCATGCTTATACAAATTAAAACGGCGGTAACTGTTGTTAGCCGCCGTTTACGCTATCAGGAAATAAAGGATGTGCCCTGCTTCAGTACCAGATCGCAGGCCTTTTGCTTCACTTTTTCGGTAATTTGCGAGGTGCCCAGGCTGTTCAGATCCAGGCTCTTGCCTTCGCCGGTTTGCAGCAGACCGCCCAGCCCTTGCTGGTAGTCCTGGCTCTTGGCGTTCTCAGGGCTGCTGATACCCAGCTTACTCAACAACTTGTCCTGTACCGCTTCAGTGCTGTTGCCTGACAGTACGTTGTTTTTCACACAGTACTGCAGGATGCCGGCGGCATTGGTCATGCTGTTGGAACTCAGCGCTTTATCACCGCCGTTCAACAAACCGGTTAGTGAAGACAGTGACGTGCCGCCAGTGTTGCCGCCTGACTTGCTCAGTTCACCGGCGGCGCTGCTGAGAGAATCCATCAGTCCGGCAGCCTGAGCCGCGCCACAGGTCATAGCGGTGGTCAATGTCAGTGCCAGCAGTAAACGTTGCTTGGTGTTCATTAGGGTAAAACTCCTGTTATCTCGCCATTCCTGCCTGCTTCCATTGCCCTGTACGGCAGGGGAAATCAGGCGGGCCTATCCGGTGCAATAAGCGCAATGCGCTGGGTCACATCTTCGGACGCCACCACCGGCGACAAGTTCCTTTTAACTGACAATGCCGCGAATTTTTCAGAATTGAGGTAATTTTTTGGCTGAATAATCAGCAACAGGGGGCAGATCGAACGACCCGCCGGTGATTAGAACTGCCAGCGGAACCAGCCAAAGAACACGTTCCCGTTATTGTAGGTGCCGGGAATATAGGTGGCCTGGAAGGTCAGTTGTTTGTAGCCGATAGAGGCCAACGGCAAGGGTGCCGGGATAGGGATGTAATTCCAGTTATCACGCGCGGTGATGCTGGCGGTAAAGCCCAGGCCAAGACGGAAATCCTTGTCCTCCAGCGGCCGCCAGATCTTCTCATAAGCGTAACCGCCGATTGGTTCCCACTTATTGAACGAATCCTTGAATACCATCATATAGAGGCCATGCCAGTCGCCGTCGCTGTCGTAACGCGAGATACCATAGCCACCGCCCCACGGCCGCTCGTTGTACGAGTCGATTTTTTCCTGGCTGTAAGTCAGGCGGTTGTGCCAGGTAATTGCCGGCACATAGAGGTCTTTATTCGGCGAGTTGTTCCAGGTTTCCGCCACGTTACTGGTGAAACGCTTCCACAACCCCGGTTTTTCAGCCTGCGCGGAATTGCCATTTTCTGCACCAACCTCAGCGTAAGAAGGTAGTGCAGGAAATAGCAGCGCCAGTGTGCAAGCCAAAATTGTCCGTTTAAAAAACATCATAAATTCCTGTAAAAAATAAGGCCGGGGATTCTTACCCATCACCCCATCAAGATCAAGCTGTATCTTATTTATCCAGCCTGTTTCTCCACCCTGTTGTCACTTGGTTAAGTTTAGCCGTCATCAGGGGCGAGAGCCGATTTCGGGCGCTCAGGCTATCCTTCCCTCAGGACAGCGTCTGTCAGAATACTCCGCAATCGCCCCGCCACGCTGGCGGGTTCTGGCGGTTATAAAACCTGTGGGAAAACTTCTTTTCTACTCTGGGTGTAGCGAAATGTTTACTGCCGACCGGCAAGCAAATGTAACGGCGGTCACGTTTTTAATCGGGACTGAAAACCCGTTATATCGGCGATCCCATCCAGCTCAGGCCCCCATCGGGCAGCGCCGCTGTAAATAAGCAGTTACATCGCTGCAATAGAGGCCAATGTCGTCGATAACGGGTGGATGGCAGGCAGCAATTTAACCCGCAGGCAAAAGTACCGAACGTTCAACCAGCGGCCCATGATTTGGCTACACGCGCCAAATTTTACATATCTATTACATTCAATGAAAAATACCAACATCAATAACCTTACATTTGATGGCGATTAGTCACAACGTAAACCCCCGAATACAAGCCACCGGCTCCCGATACCGCCACCGCAACTTGAACAAGCCGATAGTTTAAATAATTGTTAAAGCTAACCAGCGAAGCCCTGCTCATACGGGTTCAGCGTTATTTCATGGTTCGCGACACAACATCACCGGCAATTAACTTTGCCGTTCTCTGCCTGATAAAAGAAAGATAAGAAATCCGGAGAAATACATGAAAATCACTATTGGAGCCTTTATCCTGCAACAGCTCCGCACCCTGAACATCGATCGTATTTATGGCGTACCCGGCGACTATAATCTGGCGCTGCTGGAACTGATTGAACAGGATGACAAGCTGGAGTTCATTGGCAACTGTAATGAACTCAATGCCTCCTACGCAGCCGATGGCTATGCACGGCTAAAAGGCGCCGGAGCGCTAATCACTACCTATGGCGTCGGCGACCTGGCCGCACTGTCCGGCATTGCCGGTGCCTACGCCGAATCGGCCCCGGTGGTCTGCCTGTCCGGTACCCCGCCGCTGCATGCCATGAAAAATCACCTGCTGCTGCACCACACGCTGGCGGACGGTAACTTTGATAACGTGATGAACTGTTTTAAACAATTCACCGTCGCCCAGGCATTAATTACGCCGGAAAATGCGGCAGTGGAAATTCCCCGCGTTATTTCCCGCGCCTGGACGGAAAAGAAACCGGTTTATTTGCAATTACCTTCTGATATTTGTGATGTAGAAATTGAAATCACTCAGGCGGTGGCACCACCGCAATTACCCGCCAGCGACAAATATAATGTTCAACTGGCGGCAATGGCGTTGCTTGCGCGGCTAAAACTGGCAAAAAAACCGATTATTCTGGTCGACCAAATGGTGGACCGCTTTCAGCTACAACAATTAGTGATCGACGTGGCGCATAAATTCGCCATCCCGCTCACCAACATGCCGACGGCCAAATGCATTATTCCAGAAACCACGCCGGGCTGGATCGGCGGTTACAGCGGTAATCTGTCACGCCCCGAACTCTATGAACACATGGCGCACTCAGACTGCGTGCTGAGCTTCGGCGTACGGTTGGTGGACTCCACCACCGGCTATTTCTCGCATCGCATCCCGTCCGACGCGCAAATCGATATTCAGCCGTTTTCAGTGAAGCTGGGAGAGACATCTTATCCGGCAGTGGCGACGACAGACCTGCTACAGGCGCTGCTGGCATTGGGTGAAGGCGTGGCAGATCATCAGCCGGCCGTGCTACCCGAAGCGCGCCATCGGCTGGCGACGCCGAGCGAAACCCCAATCGATCAGGCTTATTTATGGCAGCGCCTGCAACGCTTTATTCGGGCCGATGACGTGCTGGTGGTAGAGAACGGCACCTCGGGCGCGGCGATTGGCGGCATGCGGATGCCGGACGGCGTCCAGGTGGTCAATCAGCCGATTTGGGGTTCGATCGGTTATACCTTACCGGCGCTGCTGGGCACCATGATGGCCGCCCCGGAACGGCGGCACCTGCTGTTTATTGGCGATGGCTCGTTCCAGCTTACCGCGCAGGAAGTTTCCACCCTGCTGCGTTACGATCAGAAGCCTATTATCTTCCTGATTAATAACGACGGTTACACCATCGAGCGTTACATTCTCGGCGAAAATTCGTCGTACAACGATATTGGGCCGTGGGACTACGCCAAGCTGCCTGCCGTGCTCAACACCCAGGCGACACCGTTTTGCGTGGCGGTAGAAACCACCCAACAGCTGGAGTTGGCGCTCGAGCACGCCTCACGACAGGATCAATTGACCTTTATCGAAATAAAGGTGCCGATGATGGACACACCGCCGGTGATGAAGGAGTTCTGCAACCGCTGCAATAACTTTAACTTCGGCCTGACCAACCCGCGCCGCGCTTAGCTCCATCCGCCGTTGCTCAGGTAACGGCGGATTTACCCAGAGCTTGCACCACCTGCTGCTGCAAGGTTTGCAGTATTGGGTGGTGCCGCCTGGCCCCCAGACGTAACGCATGCGCCACGGGTGGCAAAGGCAGACTGCGCTCAAAGTTGGCCTCGATCTGTACTCGCCGATCGACAGACTGCTGATTGAGCAGACCAATGCCCATTCCTGCAGAGATGGCCGCCAGCATCCCCGCCACCGACGGGCACTCCACCGACACCTGACAGGCAATACCCGCGGCGCTCAGGCGCTCTTGCGCCAGGCGGCGGTAAAAACAGTCCGGTCCGTAACTGACCAGTTTCACCCTGTCTCCGGGCTGATAGCGCCAACCCGGTGGTACACACCAGTGAATACGCTCCGTTGCCAGCACCACATCTTCTGCGCTCAGCGCATCGCAAAACTGTTGGTGTAGCACCAGATCCAGCGTTCCTTGCTCCAGTGCATTACGCAACACCTGGCTTTGCTCAATGACCAGTTGCACATCCACCTGTGGGTGTTGGTGGGTGAATGCCGCCAGCAAGGCAGCCAACTGAGGTAAAGACATCTGTTCCGTGGCACCAAAACGCACCTTACCCTGCAATAATGAAGGAGAAAAATGCGCCAGTGCCCGATCGTGAGCCAGCAGAATCTGCCGTCCATGCGACAACAGTGCCTCGCCATCCGCTGTGGCAGTCAACGTCATGCCCTGACGATTGACCAGCATGCGCCCCAACTGTTCCTCCAGCCGTTTGATTTTCCAACTTACCGCCGACTGGCTGAGATTTAGCTGTTGCGCCGCACGCGTCATGCTACCGGTATCGATAACGCTCTGAAGCGCCCGTAAAGCATCAATGGATAAGCGCTGGTTCATAGACACCTCATGACAAAAATCGGATTTACTCACCATAACTTGTCATTGGCGTCATAGGAAGACGATGAGTATGGTTTGCGTACAACACGGCAACCGGATAATCAACATGAACGGCTTAACATCTGTGCTTAATCAGCAGGTTATTGTTAATGGCCATCGTATTGCCACCGGCATACATGGCACCGGCAACCCCCTGGTATTGGTACACGGCACCCCTGCCCACTCGATCATCTGGCGGGATTTGCTGCCCAGCCTGACGGCGGCGGGCTTTAGAGTCCATATCTACGATTTATTGGGTTACGGCGCATCAGAACGCCCATTGTCGGCTGACACTTCAATTGCTGCACAGGCAGATTTACTGATCGGCCTGCTTGACCATTGGCAACTGGAGTCCACCCACGTGTTTGGTCACGATATTGGGGGCGCATTGTCGCTACGCGCAGCGTTTGGGCACTCCCGGCGCTTTCGCTCGCTGACCATCGCGGATATTTGCAGTTATGATTCCTGGCCTTCGCCAAGCTGGCGCGGCATCCGCGATAATTATCATCAGTACGCCGTTATGGACGCCTCACAACATGAGCAAACCCTGGCTCGCCAACTGAAAATGGCGGTGTTCAACAAATCGCGGATGTCCGGAGAGCTATTACAGCACTATCTGGCACCGATCGTCGGCGTGGTCGGTCAACCGGCATTTTATCAACATCAAATCGCCCATTACGACGCGCGCTATACTGAAGACTTCGCCCAGCGCCTGCCTGAGCTACGCCTGCCGGTGCAAATCCTGTGGGGTGAGGACGATGAGTGGCAACCGGTCAGTTACGCCTATCGTTTGCAGGGCGACATTCCCGGTGCCAGGCTGCAGGTGATCCCTCAGGCGGGCCATTTTTTAATGGAAGACGCGCCGGAAACGGTAGCCCAACGGCTGGTGACGTTTATTCATTCACTTAAATCGGGCGAATAGGCTCAGGAGAACATGATGCAACTGATTGGCATGCTGGATTCACCCTATGTACGCCGGGTGGCTATTTGTCTGAAATTATTGGAGATCGAGTTTGAGCACCGCGCAATTTCGGTATTCAGCGGTTTTGAGCAATTCAAAGCCATTAATCCGGTGGTAAAAGCCCCGACGCTGGTACTGGCCGACGATCAAATCCTGATGGACTCCTCACTGATCCTGGAATACGCCGCCGGCATAGCCCCCAGCGGTAAGGCTCTGCTGCCGACTGAGGGTACTGCGCGACTTTATGCCCTGCAACTCAATGGCCTGGCGCTGGCCGCCTGCGAAAAAACGGTGCAAATCGTTTATGAACAACAGTTACGGCCGCAGGAGAAACAGCATCAGCCCTGGTTGGATCGCGTTCAGGGCCAGTTGCTGGCAGCCTATGCCGAACTGGAAAAACAGTTGGCGCGAGCCGGCACTGCACTCGCGGTGATCGGCAGCGCTGAGGTCAGCGTGGCGGTGGCCTGGAGCTTCACTCAACTCATGTTGCCCGAATTGATTAGCGCCGATAACCACCCGACGCTGGCGGCATTTGCCGCCCAGGCCGAGCGGCATCCTGCATTTATCAGCACCCCACAGGTTTAACCCGCCGAGGCGCGGGTCATACAACGTTGGCGCCGCTCATCCACCCGTTTGGCAAACCAGGCGGTGGTCAACTTACGGGTAATTTTCGGGCTTTCCAGTTGAATGCCCGGCAGCATTTCCCGTGGCAGTTTCTTGCCGGTGGATTTCTCCGCCAGGGCATAGACTCGCTCATACAGATCGGTGTCGGCAAACTCAGGCAAATCGCCCTTCTCCAGCGCCCGACGAATCGACGAGTCGCTCATGTCCAACCGCTTGCCGAGGGTGCGTACCGCCAGTTCGGTGGTGCCCGGCTTATCGGTACCGTAGTTAATCAAGTCGCCGTCCAGCGCCAACGGAATGCCCGACGTGCGGCTGACTGCGCTCTGGAAGGCCGCATTGCGGCTGGCGTACCAACCGGCATTGAAGTCGGCAAAGCGGTAAATCGGTTGGCTATAGTTGGCCGGATAGCCCAACAGGTGAGCGATACCGAAATACATGCCGCCACGGCGGCTAAAGACTTCGCGGCGGATGGTGCCGTCAATCGGGTATGGATAGCCTTTGGCATGGGCTTCGGCGAAGGCAATACTCACCTGCATCGGCCCGGCGGTATGCACCGGATTGAGGCTGCCAAACAGTTTTTGCCCCATCGGCACCGAATTAATCATGTCATCAAAGATATCGCTCAGATCTTTCTCGGTGCGCACCTTATCGAGCCGCTCGCTGTAGCTCTTGCCGTTTGGTGATTTAATCATCAGGGCGGTATGCACCAGGAAGTTGGGAATATGCAGCTGGTCGGCGCGGCGGTCGATCTCTTTCCAGGCGATCTTTGGCAGCCCTGGCACTGACGGGTTGGCCTGGAAGGTCGACTCCTGCTCGGTGACGGCCAGCACCGAACACAGGTTCTGGTCGCTGGGTTCAATGCCCTGCGCGGCAAAAGCGGCGGTGATATCGGTGGCCCACCCCTGACGGTCTGCGGTGTTGGCCGGCATTAACCGCACCAGTTGGGCTTTGACGTCTGCCGGACGTTGCACCGGCGTAGTGGTCGTGGTTTTGGTGCTACAACCGGCCAGCACCAACAGTGCGCCCAGGCTCAATGGCTTGATAAAATGGCGAATTAGCATCTTTTCCCTGATCTTTTAGCATAAACTGCACTGACGTTAGCCCAGGCCGGGGCCGTGATCCAGTTTAAATATGCCAATCCTCTCGTACGGCCACCAGGAAAATGCACTTTGATGATCTCAGGCATGTTCAAAGCGCCCTTAAACATGTATTTTATATGCAACATATAGAATCGTAATGCGGCAACGCAGAACCCAAGGAGTGATAGATGAACCAACTGCTTTGTTATAAAACCCTGCCTGAATGGAACAGCACTACGCTGCCAGAGAGCTTCCAGCAAAAGCACAACACCCAGAGCGGTACCTGGGCCAAACTCAGGCTACTGAGCGGGACATTGACCTTCGCACTGATGAACGAACAGGGCGAAACTACCGAAACCTGGCAGTTCAGCCCCGAGAGCCAACCGCCGTTTATCGAGCCGCAGCAATGGCACCGCATCGTTTCATTCTCCGATGATATGACCTGCCAACTGGCTTTCTATTGCTCGCCGGAAGATTACTATCACAAGAAATACCAGCTGACGCGTACCCACTCCGAAGTGATTGAGGCCGTACAGCAGATCGCGCCCGGTAAGATGCTGGATCTGGGCTGCGGCGGCGGACGCAACTCGCTTTATCTCAACCTGAAAGGCTTTGACGTCACCGCCTGGGACAAACATGGCCCGTCGATCGATAACCTCAACGGCATCATCGATAGCGAAGGTTTGTCGCACATTCGCGCCAGCGTGCAGGATCTCAATACTGATACTTTCAGCGGCGAATACGACTTTATCCTTTCTACCGTGGTGTTGATGTTCCTCAACCCGGCGCAGATCCCGCGGCTGGTGAAAAACATGCAGGACAGTACCGTCGACGGCGGTTACAACCTGATCGTCGCGGCGATGGATACCCCGGATTACCCTTGCAGCCTGCCCTTCCCATTCACTTTTAAACCGGGTGAGTTGAAAGACTATTACGCCGGGTGGGAAGTGCTTAAGTACAACGAGGACGTTGGCCAACTGCACAAAACCGATGCCGCCGGTAATCGCATTTCGCTGCGTTTCGCCACGCTGCTGGCACGTAAGCCATAACCCCTGTCTGCCTGCGCGTAACTGATGGCGAAATACGGCAATCAACATGAAGTTTATTACGTTGCCAACCCGCCCCCGCGGCGTTAGGATCGCGCCCGGCTACGGGTGTAGCCAGTGTTATTGGCTGTCAGTTCCGCGCATGGAGAGGTTATTGTGTTAGAAAGTTTTGGCGTCCTGAATCTTTGGACCTATCTGGCCGGGGTGATTTTTATCATCATCCTGCCGGGCCCGAATACGTTGTATGTGTTGAAAACCGGCGTAACACGCGGTGTGCGGGCCGGCTATACCGCCGCGCTGGGCGTGTTTATCGGTGATGCAATCCTGATTTTCTGCGCCTATATTGGCGTGGCCTCGCTGATCCGCACCACGCCGTTTCTGTTTACCCTGGTGCGTTTTCTCGGCGCGATTTACCTGCTGTTCCTGGGTGCCAAGATTCTCTACGCCACCTTTATCCAGAAAAATGCCGAGCAGCATCAACAGATTGAAGGCAGCCACAGCATTCTGCGCAAATCGCTGACGCTCAGCCTGACCAATCCGAAAGCGATCCTGTTTTATGTGTCGTTCTTCGTACAGTTTATCGATTTCAACTATGCCCACACCGGTCTGTCGTTCACCATTCTGGCGTTGATCCTCGAATCGGTCAGTTTTATCTACATGACCACGCTGATCTTTTCCGGCGCGATGCTGGCGCACTTCTTTAACCACAAGAAAGGCCTGGCAAAACTGGGCAATGGTCTGATTGGCCTGCTGTTCCTCGGCTTCGCCACCCGCCTGGCGACCCTCAGCTCCTGATCCCGCCGATTAACGGCTGACTCATTCAGCCGTTATGTCACGCAGAGCAAACCGATTGTCAGGCAGACAAAAGTCCTGCCGCTGGGCCTGCTGTAGACTTTTAAGGTTAATGATAGCGACCTTTTTTGTCTGACAGGAGGGCGTATGCCTGACAACACCCTAGCAGTGATGGACAGCGTTTCGCGTTTTCTCGATCGTCATCATGGGCTGTATATTGACGGCCAATGGTGCGAGTCCAGTGCCGAACATCGGTTGGCGGTATTTAACCCCGCTGACGGAAAACAAATTTCCTCCACCGCCGACGCCAACGCACAGGACGTCGCGCGTGCCGTACAATCTGCCCACCAGGCTTTCACCTCCGGAGTCTGGGCCCAACGTTTACCCGCCGAGCGCGAGCGCATTCTACTGCGCTATGCCGACCTGCTTGAACAACACACCGAAGAGCTGGCCCAGTTGGAAACGCTGGAACAGGGTAAGTCTATCAATATTGCCCGCATGTTCGAGGTCGGCTGCACGCTGAACTGGATGCGCTACACCGCCGGGCTGACCACCAAAATCACCGGCCAAACCCTGGACGTGTCAATCCCGATGCCGCCGGGCGCCAAATATCAGGTGTACACCCGTAAAGAGCCGATTGGCGTGGTAGCCGGTATCGTGCCGTGGAACTTCCCGCTAATGATCGGCATGTGGAAGGTAATGCCGGCGTTGGCGGCGGGTTGCTCTATCGTCATCAAACCGTCGGAAACCACCCCGCTCACCCTGCTGCGCATGGCCGAACTGGCCAGCGAGGCCGGTATTCCGCCGGGCGTATTTAACGTGGTAACCGGCAAAGGCACCGGCTGTGGCAAGGCACTGACCGAACACCCGTTGATCGCCAAAGTGAGCTTCACCGGCTCCACACCGGTGGGTAAAGGCATCGCGCGGGCGGCGGCAGATCGCCTGACCCGCGTCACGCTGGAGCTGGGCGGTAAAAACCCGGCCATCGTGCTGAAAGACGCCGATCAACAACAGGTTATCGAAGGCCTGATGGCGGGCAGTTTCCTCAATCAGGGCCAGGTGTGCGCCGCCAGCTCACGAATTTATATTGAAGCACCAATCTACGACAGCCTGGTCGCCGGGTTCGAGCAGGCGGTGAAGTCACTGACCGTCGGGCCGGGCATGGATGCCAATGCGCAGATCAACCCACTGGTCTCCAGCGATCACCGGAATAAAGTGGCAGCCTATCTGGACGACGCCAGATCCAAGCATGCGGAACTGATCAGCGGCGCAGCCGGGCCGGACTCGCAAGGGTTCTATATTCCGCCGACGCTGGTGATAAACCCGGATGATCAGTTGAATCTGGCACGCGAAGAAGTGTTTGGCCCGGTGGTGAATCTGATCCGGGTGGCGGACGCCGAAGAAGCGCTGAGCAAAGCCAACGACACCGATTACGGCCTGACCGCCAGCCTGTGGACCACCAGCCTGCAGGCAGCAATGGCTTATACGCCACGCATTCAGGCCGGTACGGTCTGGGTCAACACCCATACGTTGATCGATGCCAACATGCCTTTTGGCGGCTTTAAACAATCGGGTAGCGGCCGCGACTTCGGCCCGGACTGGCTGGATGCCTATACCGAATCCAAATCGGTATGCATTCGTTACTAAAGAGCGCCTTCATCATCAATAGCGCCGCAGAAGGCGCTATTGATACTGCTTGCGATATTCGCTCGGCGAAACGCCAAAACGGCTTTTGAAGGCGGTGGAAAAGTGGCTGTGATCGGCAAACCCCCAGTCATAGCCGATAGTGGCCAGTTTCTGTCGCTCCGGCGCGCTGCGTAACGCCTGTGCGCACAAATCCAGGCGGCGGTGCTTGATATATTGCGCCACCACCAGCCCCTGACGAGCAAACATCCGATACAGACTGCGCACCGAAACGCCAAGCTCATCGGCGATCCACTCCGGCCGTAACTGCGGCGACTGAATATGCGTATCGATAAACGCCAGCGTACGGCTGAAGCTGCGCGGAGGGCTGTCTTCCCCCACTACGCGATCGACCAGCGCCGGACGCAACAGCGTCGCAACCGCGTTCAGGATCGCCTCGCTCTCTGGAGCGCTCATCTGTGAGTCTTGCATACACCCCAGCACCAGTTGCCGGCTAAGGCGCACCACGCTGCTTTGCGCATCCAGCCGCCGCACGCACTGTACATCGGACGCAGACTGCTCAAGATAGCTGCGCGGCATCAGCAATGAAATTTGGCGGGAGTCTTGTTGAAAGGTAAAGCTGCTGGTGCGCGAAGCGTCGATTAGCGTGACGTCACCGGCGGACAACACCGCCTGCCGATCGCCCTGCTCCATCAATGAGCTGCCACGTAGCTGAAATACCGTGAAAAAGTGCGAACCGTCGCTGCGGGCAATCTCCTGTTGGGTACGATACAACCGGGTTTGAGCGGCATCCACCACGCTCAGGCGCAGCGCGTGGGCACGGAATTCCTGCATAGCACCGCTAAAGCCAGGCCCCAATGTCCTGGCGCAAAAGCGGCCGCAGGCGGAGTTGATTTTCGCCAACCACTCCTCGAAACCGGCCTCCCTGACCTGCGCGGAAATTGCCATGCTTTACCCCTTCACACATCAGCGATGAACAGAAAATCAACATAACAACCCGATAACATACAAGCAATGCCGGAGCCGGGATCTGGCGCCGAGATCACAGATTGCGTCTTGAGCCACCCGATATGAAAAACCCGGCCGCAGCCGGGTAGGTAAAAACAAGAGTAAGGGGAAAATCTTAAGGCTGGGTGGTCAGCAGATAGTGGACCACGGCGGCGTACTCTTTGGCATAGCCGTCAACGCTTTGGCTCGCCATTCCGGCATTGTCGATCTTGTACTTGCCGGAAACATAAAACGATGGAGTGGCGCGCACGTCCAGCGCTTTGACCGCTTCATTCTGTTTGGCGATCATGCCCTTCACCAGCAGGCTGTGACGTGCATTTTCATAGGTGGCCGCATCAACTCCGGCAGCGGCAAACACCCGCTGAATATCCTGTTCACTGTTGATGGCACGCTTCTTTTGCAGCTCGTCGAACAGCATGCCTTCGATTTTGTCCTCAATGCCCATCACCATCGCCACCGACCAGGCCTCGGTCAGCTCATTCCCCAGTTTGCCCATCAGACCAACGTGGTATTTGGTCAGTTTGGTGCCCTCAGGCAATGCCTGGCTGACGGTGCTGCCCACATGGTAAGTCTCGGCAAACTGATAGCACGGGCCGCAATAGAAAGAGAAAAACTCCACCACTGCAGGGGCGGATGCCACCGGCTTATCCAGGCGAGTATATTGCTCGCCCGCGCGGTAATCCGCCGCCGCAGCAGCGGCAGGCAGCAATAACACCAGTAACGCACCGGCAAGCAGACGATTAACTTTAGCCAACATAACTACTCCAATTCAGATGAGAACATTGTCCCTAACGCCGGTGTTTATAATCAAATTATCGGGACAAGACCAGTTTTTATTACCTTATGTTTATGTGGGATTGACCCATATCAAAGGCGTGGGCCAGACGTTTGGTGGTGTTCTCCGACCCAGGCACTATGCTTAAAAGAAGGCGTTGACCGGTGCGTAGCAGCACCAGGAAATCGGATACCGAGGTTAAAATGACACCCATTAATAAAAATATTGGCGAATACGATTTCACTGCGGAAAAGAGAGCGGGCATGATCACCGGCACCATCAGCGGCGAATTCCCGGACAGCGATGCCAGCCTTCCTCTGCTGCCCTTCTCCGGAACCTTTGTCGCGCCTTCCGT
The DNA here is from genome assembly GCF_024809935.1 of Serratia sp. BIGb0163. NCBI lineage: Bacteria > Pseudomonadati > Pseudomonadota > Gammaproteobacteria > Enterobacterales > Yersiniaceae > Serratia > Serratia sp. BIGb0163. Next base: position 98,601 of record NZ_JANUDZ010000004.1, on the reverse strand, counting down.
CGAGGAAGCCATAAACGATATTACGCGGCAATTCCCTGACATAGAGCCGGCGATAATCGATTTATTGCGAGATGAAATGCTCAGGGCGGGATATTAACCCCTCCTACTACCGTAATAGTTCACACCCCGATTAGAATATTCTTACTTACAGAACCTTTTCGGTTTGCCTACTCTTTCCATATTGCTAATACCAACGACGGAAGATGATACTAGCCATCTTAATTTAGAGATTAAAGGTTATATTATGCGTCGTATTATGATGTTCATCAGCGCGCTGGCGATTAGCGCAATGCTTTCCGGCTGTATATTCCCGCCTCCAGGCGGTGGTGGCAGCGGTGGGCGCGGTGGCCCTGGCTACCATTTTAACGGCCCACGTTAAGGAGTCAGCCCCTTGTCTGGGGCTGACCGAAAACACCACTGAAATAAATCAGGACATCATAATGAAAAAACTGATACTCATTATTACCGCCGTAATGGCGCTAAATTGCACATCGGTATTCGCTGCAGCACCGGTTAATAAATATAATGACAGGCTGGTAGTTCATCAAAATAATAAAAATCCGCACAGCAATAAAATGCAACCAAAATCACATCAAAATAAACAAGCGCTCAAGAAACCATATAAAAAAACGCCAGGAAAACGTGCGCCAGAAGCTCGCCCCGCTCACCACAATTAATGCCGGTGACTGAGTCAGCGATGATTTAAATGCGGAAAGCTCACACCCACGCTCTTACCGCGGGTGTGAGTGGCTGAAAATTATTTATAGGCTTTTTGCCCGCAGGGTATCGCCGCTGCGAATAAAATTGCCGGCCCCCAGATGATGGATGGAGTGCAACTGCGGATCGGCGTCGGTAAAGTTCCAGCGGCCACCCTGAAATACCCGTTCATCTGCGGCAGCGGCGACCACTTCGCCGAAACAGGTGTCATATTTCTGCTGAGCGCCACTCTCCGGTAACAGACGGCACTCCAGCCAGGCCACGCAGCCCTGTTCTATCAAGGGGACATTCAACGTCGCACTGGAGATCGTGGCAATATTGAAACGGGAAAACTTATCCTCCACCTCCTGCCCCGAGATATTGCCCACCGCATAGGTGGTGTCGATAAACATCGCAGCCGGAATGCAGATACCAAACACCCCGCTCTCTTCGATCATTTGTCGGGAATACGCCGCCTTGTCGACCACAATGGCAATTCGCGGCGGCGTAAATTCAACCGGCATCGACCAAGCGGCCGCCATCACATTGCGCCGTGCGCCATCCTGACTTCTGCTGGTGATCAACACCGTCGGGCCATGGTTAAGTAAACGGCTGGCATGTTCCAGTGCAACGGGTCGAAAATGATTCATGGGAAGCCCTTAATGGAGGTATTTGGCTGATCAAATATCGGGGGGAATGGCGATGCCTTCCGTCCAGCAGTGTAGATCTGCGTTGCAGTGGGGATCAATTGCGTTGGCCGTGAAGAAGCACAGAATGTGTATGCATGAGCTGGCGGCGTATTGAGGTCGGGCAGAAATACGCTGCGTCAGCCTTCACTGACGCAGCAGGATAAAACTAGTTTTTCGGCAGTTGAATACGCACCACGCTTTCTGGTTTACCGGCCTTGGTGCTGGCACCGTCATTTTTCACCGTCACGAACAGCACATTGTTACTGGTATCCAGTGCCAGGCTGTTAGGGTGCGGTGGCAAATCCAGCGTTTGCAGGCGTTTGAGGGTCTTCGAATCGAACACCGTTAACGTACCCGCGCCGTGGTCGACACGGACCCCATTACGGTTGGCGACGTACACCCGCTGATTACGATCGTCCAGCAGCAGACCGATCGGCACTTCATCGGTCAGTTCGCTGGCCAATACCTTGCCGCTGTCCGCGTCCAGTGCAAACACCCGGTGACCACTGCTGCGCTTCACGTAGTCGCGCTCCAGATGAGTGTTGCGATAGTTATCGCGATCGATCCCCTGATCCACGCCTAACAAACGGTTGTTCTTGCCGTCATACACCAGATTCAGCAACTGATCCGCCTGGATCTCTTTGGTGGAGGTGATCGCCAGCGTGTCGGCATTCAGGGTGATCAACTGTCCCTGCATGTTAGAGACAAATACGCGCCGTCCTTTTTCGTCGAGGGTGATCCCTACCGCGTTGTAGCCAAACCCTGGGATCATTTTCTCCAGTTTTTTGGTTTTGGTATCCACCACAAACAGCACGCTATCCACCCCGAAGCCCAGCCCCGGCAGGAACAAGCGACCGGTCTGCGCGTCATATTTCACCTCGCGGATACGGTATTGATAGTCTTCGGTTATCTTGAAGCGCTTAAGCTCTTCGAGCAAAAACTCCAGTCGTTTACCGCTGATACCGGCGTCTTTGTAGGTTTTTTTCAGCATGCTCTTTTCGGTCACCGGGATGCTGGCCAGTGCTCGGTTAGTGGTGGTGTCGACCACGCCGACCGAGCCGTTGAAACCCTGTGTCAGATAGAGCCGATGCCCGGCATCATCCAGCGCCACGCCGAAGCCCTTCACCTGCAGCGGGATCTCCGCCTGCACCGCCAGCGTGGCCGGATCCAGACGCAGCACGCGGGATTTCGCCTCTTCCTTCCAGTCCGGCGCACTGACAAACAGTGCCTGCTGGCTTGGGCTGAAGGCCATTTCCACCACCGCCGACGATAAAGGCTGACGCTTGATATCTTCTGGCTTAATCCCGGCATCACGGGCCTGTGCCGCACCGGCCACCACCAACGACGTGGCGATCAACAATGACAATAAAGCGCGGGGTGTTCCTAAAGTTCCAGACATCCGTTTATCTCCATGAAAGTAATAAAGTCAGTTAGGGTGAACAGTGTCATTGCCGTGGTACCGGCGGCAGGGCTGCCAGCGGCATATCCCCGTCGGCCAACTGGGCAAAATGTGAAAACACGTGCTGAATGCTGCCGGCGATCAGCTCAGCCTGTTGCGCGGTGTAGTGATCGGTGCGGTAGGTCATCATCACGCGCAGGGATTTCGCGCCATCGAGGTTTTCTTCCATCACTTCAAACTGCAAACCGAGCAGCGATGCGGTTTTCTCCGGCTCTACCTGACGGTAGGCCACCCTGCTGCCATCCTGCAGGGTGAATGCCCCATTCAACTTGATGCGGCTGTGGATCTGAATGAACACTTCGAACATGTGATTCTTGCGATCGGCATCAACGCCAAACAGCCCTTCTTCCACCAGATCGATGGGGATATCGGTGTAGGGCATGGAACCGTTGATGGTGTTTTTAACCTGATCAATCAGGCCCGCCACCGTCAACTGTTCGGCGAAACGTACCCGGTGCACCACCACAGTGGTGAAGTAGCCGATGGTGTCGAAAAACTCGGCGTCGTTACGGCCTGAGGTGGAAGTGCCCACCAGCAGATCCGCCGGGCCACCGAGCAGGCGCAGGGCCGAGGTAATCCCGGCGTAGACCACGTTGAACAGTGAGGCGTTGTTCTTTCTGGCCTGCGCGTACAGCCCATCGGCCACCGCCGGGTCGACGTCAAACTCCAGCCAGCCACCGTCAACATCGGCGTCGGCCGGTACCGCAGGATGGTGCGAAGGTTGCTGCTGGAACAACGGCTGACCGACCGGTGCGTCGCGCAGGTTATCCAGCCAGTAATCCAGGTGCTGCTGTACTACGCCGCCCGCCTGCTGCTGCCGGGCAAAGGCGTGAAACTGCGGCACGGCACTTTTCCACTGCGGCGCTTGCCCCGCCACGCGCTGGCTATAGGCAACCCCCAATTCGTCCATCATCAGGTTCAGCGACCACTCGTCGAGTACCACATGGTGGAACAGCAGCGAAAGCAACTGCTGACCGGTGGCGGCATCCCGCAGGAAGGTCGCGCGCAGCGGCAGCTCGGCGGTCAGATCAAAGCGGTGATCCCCCGCCCTGGCCAACAACTCACTGGCATTACCGGCCGGTGTTTCATCGGAGAAATAAAACCAGCCGTAATCCAGCAGGTCAGCGGCTGGCACCACCTGTTGATATACCTCGCCGTCGTGGTCGATAAACAGCGAACGCAATACGCTGTGGCGGGTCATCACGTCGATAAACGCCTGACGCAGCGCGGTTTCATCCACCGGATCAAGGAAACAGATGGCGAATGGCAGGTTGAAGATTTCGTCGTGGCCGAAGGCCTCGTAGACCTTCCACAAGGAGTGCTGTGCCAGAGACAACGGCGCCTGAACCGCCTCCCCCTGTGGTTGCGCGGCAAGTTGCGGTGCGCTCGGTTCCGCCACTGCCTGACGTTTGGCATAGGCCGACAATCCACGGGCGGTCGCGTGGCTGAACAGATCGTTAATGTTGAGTTCGATGCGGTGCAGGCTGAGTAAACGGCCGATAACCCGGGTAGCCACCAGCGAGTGCCCGCCGCGATCGAAGAAATCTTCATCGGCAGTCATTTCCGGTGCGACCAGCGCGTCACGGAATTCCGCCAGGATCAGTTGGGTAATCTCGGCATTTTCTGCTTGCGCGTCTTGCGTCGCCAAAACGCTCTCGTGCAAGGTTGACGGCTGCTCAGCGGCAGGAAGCAGCGCCGTGGTTATTAACCGTCCGGCGAGGAAAGCAACAAACTGCTCCAGCAGGAAAGGCGCGGCATGTGGGGTTAAACGGGGATCCGTAACCAGTTCCAGCACCACCGAGTCCGGATCCGGCAGGCTCAGGGCCAGCACCATTTCAAACGGCGTATGCAGTGGTGGCAGCAACAGTCGTTCGGCGCTGACACCGTCAAGCTGCAACGCCACCGACGAGTCCGCCAGCCAGGTCACCAACAGTTGGGCCAGTTGGGGATTAGCCCGTTCCGCCGTTTGCTGTGCCAGCAGGTGACTTTCCGCATCAGGATCCACAGGCCCCAGGGTCAGACGTTTGAGTTGCGCAGTGCTCATCCAGGCGTCCAGACCGCTCGCCTGCTGCGCATCGCCCTGCGGCACACTCAGTTGCACCGGTTGCCCGCCAGACTGGGCGCTGATAAAACGCGCAAAACGCACGGCAATCGCCGCCAGCAGCGTCGCCGGGTTGTCTGCAGCCGGCAAGATTTTGCGCGCTACGCGGGTCGCTATACGCACCCCGGCCTGAGCCAGCAGCTCATCCTGAGGGACGGAAGTCTGGTAATCGCGCAGGGCCAACGCCTGACGCGGCCACGGCAGCGCCAGCTCGGTGTCTTCCGCCAGGGGCGCCACCGGAGGAATGATGGCAAAACTCGGCGTCGGCTCAATGCCGTTATACAGCGCCGACAGCGTGGTCAATAATTGCCGACAGGACAGCGTTTCAGCCAAAATATCGTGCGCCACTACGCCTAATATCGCTCCGGTGCCGGTGAACAGCAGGAAGCGTATCGGTGCTTCTCGCGCCAGTTCGAGAGGAGCGGCCTGCGCCTGCAGCAAACGGCTAACCGCCTGTCGTTCGTCCAGCACCGCCTGAATGCTCACCGGGTTTAGCGTCGCGCTACCGCGCAGTTTGCGTAAGCCCTGTTCGTCATCGAAGTCATAACGAACGTCCAGTTCAGGCATCAGCCGCGTCAGGGCTTCCAGCGCGCTAACCAAACGGCCGATATCCGGCTCGCCACCCAGACGCCAGGCCATTGCCTGCTGGCTGCTGCCATCGCCCCGCTGCTGGTGCATGAACCACGCCAGCTCTTCCGCTTCACTCAAGGGTTGAGAGGCATCCGCCGCCCGCGCACCCAGCGTCTGGAACGCCAGATCCAAACGCTGGGCTTCGTCATCGCTAAGAATATTGTCAAAATAACCGCTCACTGCTCTATCTCCTTGCGCCCGGCCACGCCGGAACATCGGGGAACGCGAGTCATGAAAAGGGGCGTTGGTACGCCCCTTGTGCAGACTGGCTGCTACCGCATCAGAATGTCAGTTCAAGTGCCGCGCCAATCATGCGCGGGCGCTGCTGAGTCGCCGTGTACACGTCGTTGCCGCTGACCATCACGCGACGCTCCGAGTCAAACAGGTTCTGTGCATACAGGGTGGCGCGCCCATAGGCGAAGGTGTACGCCAGTTGGGTATTCGCCGACCAGTAAGAACCGATGCGCCCGCGTGAGTCGTTGTCGTACTGCGAGTAGTAGGAGTCCGAGAACGCCACGTTGCCGCTCAGTTCCAACCCGGCCATCAGTTGGTACTTGGCGCCCATGTTGGCGGTATAAGCCGGCGCACGCGCCAGTTCGTGCCCATCGACGCCGCTGCCCGAGAACTTCTTGATTTTGGTCTTCAGCAGGCCAACGTTAGTGAACAGCTCGAAGTCCCAGCGCGGCTGCCAGGTCGCCCCCATCTCCGCACCGTAGGTTTCCACCTTGTCGGCATTGCGGATCACCGATGAGTTTGGCCCCAGGGAGTACGGCAACTGCATGTCTTTGTAGTCGTTGTAGAAAATATTGCTGGTCAGAATGACGTTGGCGTCTTTCAGGTGGTGACGAGTGTAGAGCTCATAGTTCCAGACATACTCGGAACCGTAGGTGTAGTTGACCACCGGCGTGCCGATAGTGATGCCCGCGCCACCGGCGTTATAACCCCGCGCCACCTTGGCGCCGTAGGTCTGGGTATCCGTCGGTTTCCAGGCCAGATCCAGCTTCGGCAGGAACACGTCGTAGGTTTCGTCGAAGTCGATACGTACGGCCTTGCTGCCACCGGTACGCTGACGGTGCTCTCGCTCCAGGCGGCTGGCGGCGGTAAGGTCCACCTGTGGCGTGATGGCATAGGTCAGTTCGGCAAACACCGAATTAGTGTCGGTTTTATCCTTGAAGGTGGAACCACCGAAAATATTAACGAACTCATCCTGCTTGGCGTGGAAGTAACGCAACCCCGCCAGCCCGTGCAGGCGGCTGCCTGGCCCGCCAAAGCGCGCCACCGGCTCCACATGCACCTCTTTGCCGCCGATATCGGCGTACGGCAAGGCATAAGCGGTAGGACGGTTGATATTGAAGTCGGTGTAGATCACCCGGTTTTCCAGCGTCAGGCTGTCGGATTGCTCCCAGGCCAGATCCCAGACGCCGCTGTTGGTGTTGCTTTTAAATACCGCACGGCGCGGATCGTGACGCAGGCTGGTCGGGTGAACCAACGGGTTGAGGCTCTCGTTTTGCGGTGAGGTGCTGCCAAAATGGTTAAAGGTCAGCTTGGTGGTCAACTCGCGCATGCCTGCCGGGTTGAACAACAGTTTGGCACGGGCGGTAGTGGCTTCAACCTCGCGCGGATCGCCCACCGGTTCATAGGCGGGCAGGTCGACGTCACTACGGCGGCGCTGACGATCGACGCTGACGCGGAACGCCAGTTGGTCTTCCACCAGCGGGCCGGAGACCATGGCGGACAGTTGTGAAGAATGCTGGTTTCCCGCGCCCCCCTTGAAGGCGCTTTCCCAGTCAAAGGTCGGATCCTTACTGGCCATCACGATGGCGCCGGCAATGGCGTTGCGCCCCTGAATATAGCTCTGCGGCCCGAGGAAGACTTCTACGCGATCCAGATCCCACAGCGACTGCGGGCCGTAGGCCTGCTCGTTATAGGTTAATGAACGCCCATCCAATGACAGATTGAGACGTGGGCGGGTGCCGCTGAGGAAGGCATTGGCACCGGTATTCGGGCCGGAGCCATCGATACCGCGCACGGTCGGAAGGTCGTTACCGATGCCCACATCCATGACGTTGGCAGTCATCCTCAGTAAATCAGGGACCTGCAACGCATTGGGCATAGAGGCAATGCGTTCGCTGTCGAACACTTGCACGCTGGAGCCGGTATCAAAAATGCTGCGTTTGATTTTTTCGCCGGTGACCAGCAGGCTCTCGGAGTCCTGCCAGTTGTCGTTACGTTTGCTGTCTGCGGTTTCCTGAACCTTCTCGTCCACGGCGGCGGCGTTAACGCTGCCGACAGACAGAGAGCAAAGACCCAGAAAGAGTGAGGAAAATGCCCCGATGACCTGTAAGCCTGCTTTTTCCTTGTTTCCTACGATTTTATGCCTTTGAGCCGCTGAATGCTTGCTCATAGATGTATTCTCCTTTCATCCCAGATGCACAAAAATTTAATTGTTTTCACATAGGTAACGACGCTGCTTTTCACACTGACAATGGCATTGCGGCCTTCCTGACCTTGCTGTTGCATATCCTTGCCGCAGACAAACGCCCCACCCCCGATACGCAGCGGGTAGAGGCTGATTTTTGTCTGGAAACGTAAAGAATTGTTAATAATGATAATATTTTACATATTTTAATGCAAATCATTATCACTTGAGTGAATGAATGCCAGGAAAAACAATCAGAAAGGAGATCGGTAAAGCAAAAGAATCACATCACTAAAAAATCAATAATTTCATTTAAAATGAATATAAAACATAACCATATCAGAGTTAATAATTTATCCCCCTGAGTACCGCCCAGCATTAACCACATTATTCCTCTGCGTTATCATAATAAATATTAATAGTAATAATTTTCATTCCCATTAACATTGCAATATATTCTTACAGTCTCTAAATCTTGATGGAAACCCGATGAAAGCCTTGACCACGATGCAGGCCGCCTACTGGGTGGGCCGGCAATCCGCAGCACCACTGGGGGGCGTCAGTGCCCACCTGTATGCGGAATTTAACTGCTGCGACCTGGATGTCGAACGACTGAGACAGGCCGTTGCCCTTCTTTACCTGCATCACCCCATGTTACGCCTGCAGGTCACCGCCGATGGCCAACAAACTATCGCCCCCTGCGGCCCGCAACATGGCCTGCATCTGGACGATTTTAGCCACGCGGACACTGCCGATGTTACCCACAGGCTTGCCGAAAAACGGCTGGCGAAAAGCAGCCAAATGCTGCCGCTGGAACAGGGTATCCCCTGTGATATCAGCCTCAGTCTGCTGCCGGGTGGCCACAGCAGGTTGCATGTCGATTTGGATATGATTGCCGGTGATGCCATGAGCTTTCGCGTGCTGATGGAGGATTTGGCGCGTTTTTATCATCAATGCCCGGTGGCACCGAGCGACAATGGCTTTGCCTACTTTGACTATCTGGAGCGGCAGCAAGCTAACACCGAGCTTCAGGCACACCGCACCCGCACGCAGGCCTGGTGGCGTGAGCGGCTAGCCCAGTTGCCGCCCGCACCGCACCTGCTGCGTACCCCGGATCGCTGCCGTAGCGATCGGCTGGCGCTGCAACTGAGCGCCACAGAAACCAAAGCCCTGGAGCACGTCGCCAAAGCGCACCGCATCACGCTTTCATCATTGTTTTTAGCGCTGTTCGCCGTCACCGTCGGCCACGGCTGGAAGCTGTCGCGCTTTCGGCTGAACGTACCGCTGTTCCATCGTGCCGAAGAGAGCGTCGACAACCTGATTGGTGACTTCTCCAATTTGGTGCTGCTCGGCGTGGAGCTGGATCCGGCAGAAAACCTGCCCGCCTTCTGCCGACGCCTGATGTCGCAGTTGGCAGAATTGATCGCCCATGCCGACTATCCGGGCGTCAGCGTGATGCGCGATCTGTCGCGCCTGCAGGGCAGCATGCAGCCCTCGCCGGTGGTATTTACCGCCGGTTTCGGCATTCGCGGCAAAGCGCTGTTCTCAGACAATGTCACCCGCACCTTTGGTCCGCTGGAATGGGTGATTTCCCAGGGACCGCAGGTGGCGCTGGATGCCCAGGTGGCGCACGCCAACGGTGGCATTCTGATCAACTGGGACGTGCGACTGGATGCCTTCCCGGATGGGCTGCTGCCACAGTTGTTTGCCACCTATGGCGCCTTGCTGAAACAGGCCGCCAACCAACCGGGCAGCTTCAATCTGCCGCTGGCGCAGTGGCTGGCAGAGTGTTCCACAGCGGCATTGGCCCGCCAAATGCCGGTGCGCCAATTGCTGCATCGTTTGCTGGCACGCGTGGTGCCGGACGCCAGACTGAGTGATGACGACGACATCAACGCCCTGCCATTGCCGCAGGACGGGCTGCCGGCATTACTGGCGGTGGTTAACAAATATCTGTCGGTGGCGCTGACCCCAGCGGACGTAGCGGCTAATCCATCCCCGGCGGCCCTTGCTGCGCTGATCTGCCGGCAGGCGCCCAACGCCGCCGAGGGGGCGCAAATGCTGCTGAAGGTACTGACACCCAAAGCCTGATATCAGTGACGGGCGCGTAGCCTCACGCGCTCCGCATTCTTTTCGTTGGTTAGCGACAATAGGGAAATACCATGGAGACACCATTAACCACGCTGCAGCAGGCTTATCTGCTCGGCCGCAGCGAACAATGGCCGCTCGGCGGCGTGGCAATGCACGACTTTCGCGAATATCACGGCCTGCGGCTGGATTTGGCACGGCTGGAAACCCGGCTGAGGGAGCTGGTACAACATTACGCGGCGCTTCGCACCTGCATCGATCCCCAGCGCTTTACTCAGCATGTTCGGCCAGAAGCCACGCTGAACCTGGATCGACAGGATCTGCGGGCGCTCGATCATCAGGCTGCACAACAACGTCTGGCCGACCTTCGTGAGCAATATTCGCACCAGCGCCACGATCCCGCGCAGCCGCTGTGGCGTATTGTCGCCATTCAATTGCCAGAGATGCAGGACGTGGCAGGCAACCCTTACGACAGTGTGATTTTCACCAGCTTCGACGCGCTAATTCTCGACGGTCAGGGCATCTCCAGCGTGATCGCCCGGCTGTTTGACGACGCCACGCTGCCGCCCATCGCCCCCACCAGCCCACCGGCCATCGCCACGGCAGAGCAGCGTCAGGCCGACGCCGCCTACTGGCAGGCCAAGCTGCAGGACATTACCACCCCGTCGGCGTTGCCGTGGCGCACTCCGCTGGCCAATATCAAATCTTCGCGTTACCGCCGTGCCAACCTGACCCTGCCGCGCGAGGTACTGAAACAGTTTTCACGCCTGGGGTCCGCCCATGCCCTGCTGCGCAACAGCAGCCTTTCGGCGCTGATCCTCGATACGCTGGCGCAATGGACCACCGACGGCGAGCTTTGCGTTGGGGTGCCGGTGGCATTTCCTGCGGCGGATGGCTCACTCAGTAACGCTTCCACCTTCGTGGCGGTACGTTATACCCGCCTTGGCGGCAGCTTTGTCAGCCGCGCGCAGGCGCTGCAGGACGACGTGCTGGGCGCGCTCGACCACCTGACGTTTTCCGGCGTTGATCTGGCGCGGCAGCTACAAAGCCACAGTCAGGGATCCCCTGCGCTGCCGGTGATCCTCACCAACTGTCTGGGCTGGGAGACACTGCCGGCCCATGCACCGGTGCGTTATTTTGACGGCGTAACCCAGACGCCGCAGGTGGCGATAGATATCCGGCTGACGCAGGATGCCGACAAAAACCTGCTGCTGTGCGTTGACTACGCCGAGCAAGCGCTGGACGGCGAGCAGGTGCAGGCGATGCTGGACGCGCTGCAGCGCCGGGTGATGCTGATGTGCCGGGACGGTGATCTGGAAATTGCCCCGGCGCAATTTATCGATTATCAACATTACCGCCATAACCACGACGAGGCGGCATTCAGTGCCTCCCCTTATCTTGCTCAGTTGGCGGAACGACTGTTTAACGATCCGCAGCCACGACCGGCGCTGATCTGCGATCAACAAACCCTGACTTACCCGCAACTAGGCGAGCAGGTCGCCGCGGTAATGGCCAACCTGCAACAGCGTGGTCTGGGGCCTGGCAGCGTATTGGCGCTGTATCTGGCGCGTAGCCCGGAGCATGTCACTATCTCGCTGGCCTGTGCGCTGTTGGGGATTATCTGGGTGCCGATCGACATTAACTCGCCGCCGGAACGCACCGCTTATTTGCTGACCAACTGTCGGCCGGATCTGGTGGTACAGCGTGGTGAACTGGAAACACCGAACGGGGTAACACCGGCAGAGCTGCTCGCCCCGTCAGCAAGCCACGCAGCATTGCCGGACCGCCAGACGCTGACCGAGCGCAGCGCCAGCAGCGAGGCCAGTTATTACCTGTATACCTCCGGTACCACCGGCAAGCCGAAGTGCGTGGTGCTCAACAACCGCGCCACCGCTAACGTTATCGGCCAGACCCTGCAACGCTGGGCGGTCACCGCCGATGACGTGATGATCTCGGTCACGCCACCGCACCATGATATGTCGATGTTTGATCTGTTCGGCTCGCTCAGCGCCGGTGCGACCCTGGTGTTACCGGCACCGCATCAGGAAAAAGACGCCATCAGCTGGAACCAACTGGTGGAGCGCTATCGCGTCAGCCTGTGGTGTTCGGTACCGGCCATTTTGGAGATGCTGCTGACCTGTAAAACCGACGACAGCCTGCGTTCGCTGCGGCTGGTGGCTCAGGGCGGCGACTACATCAAACCGGCCACGGTGCAGCAATTGCGTGGCCTGCGCCCGGATATCAGCCTGTTCTCGCTCGGCGGGCCAACCGAAACCACCATCTGGAGCATCTGGCACCCGATAGCACCGCAGGACACCGGAACCGTGCCCTATGGCCAGCCACTGCCGGCCAACCAGTATTTTATTTGCCATGACGACGGCAGCCACTGCCCGGCCGGTGTGGTCGGCCGCATCCACACTGCCGGGGTGAATCTGGCATTGGGGTATCTGGAAGACGGTGATTTAAAACAGCATGATTTCGTCACGCTGGAGGGGCCAGACGGCCAACCGCTGCGCGCCTTCCGCACTGGCGACCAGGGTTACTACCGTGCCGATGGCAATATCCTGTTCGCCAGCCGGGTGAACGGCTACGTGAAAATCCGTGGCGTGCGCGTCTCGCTGCCGGAGATTGAAGACGTCTTGCGTGGACACGAGGCGATCCTCGACATCGTGGTGGTGGATTACCCCGGCGGAGATAACGGCGAAGCCACGCTCGGGGCGATGTACCTCACTCACGACGGCGAATCGCTGTCGCTGGCGGCGATCCGCGCGTTCTCAACCGGTTACCTGCCCTGCACTCATATCCCGACGCGCTTTATCCACGCCGAAGCGCTGCCGCTTTCGGGCAATGGCAAGACAGACCGCCACCGCATCCGCGCCGCCTTCAGCGCCGAACGGGCGGCACCGGGGTTAAACGCCTGCGCCGCACCGTTGCCAGGCGCAGCACCGGCCAATAGCGGCAAGATTTTAGCTATCTATTTGCAGACCATCGGCGCAACGCCGCGCCCGGAATGGGGAGATGAAACCGCCTTTATCAGCATGGGGCTGAAACTGCCGCACATTCGGCAGGTGGCCGCACAGCTCAACGACGCCTTCGGCACCCGTCTGCCACCCACGCTGCTGATCCCCTGCAAAAATGCCCGGGAGGTCGCAGCGCTACTGGCGCGTTAACACTGTTTAAACGTAGGGGCGCTGCATGCTGCGCCCTCTCACATCACCCAAGGGTAAATCGGGTCGAACGTGTTCGACCCCTACCTGCTCGGCATCAGGCGGGCACCGCCACCAGTTCACCGACCGCCGTCTCCAACGCCTCTTCCTGCAACGCACGCAGTAAAAACTCCTGCAGGGCATTGCCGTAGTCGGCAACCCCAGCCGTGGGGAACTGCTGCACGTAAATATCAATATCCAGATACAGATCGCCGGCATCGGTGCGGCCACGGAAGGTCAGGTTAGCGCCGTCGCCAGATCCGCCGGCCAGTACCCGACGCGTGCTGGTGCAACCGCTGAAACCGGCCGGATCAAACGGCTGAACGTTGATAAACGGAGAGATAAACAAACGCGAAGCCGGCGTCACGCCGCGATCGGCAGCAATCTGCCGCAAGCGATAACCGGCGTGACTGCGCAGCTCGCGCAGCCTCTGCGCCATGTCTGACAGAAAACACCCCAGCGTCTCCTCCCCGCGCAGTGATACCAACAACGGCAGCGTATTGACCGCCAGCGCCGGAGTATTGGTCGCCTGGCTGCTGCGGCGGTTCATCACCGGCATCCATAGGGTGCGCGTATCGCCTTTATCATGCGGCAACGGCGGTAAAGTAAAGAACAACCAGGCGGCGGACAGTGCCAGCAGCAGATCGGGCCAGCCAATGCCGCTGCGCTCCGATAGCCAACGCAACCGCAGCGAAATCTCTTCCGGCAGAGCCGTGCTGGTGCTCAGGCATTTCACGCCGTACTCCCGGCCGCCTTTGCGCACCGTCGGCAAGGTCTGCGACGGCGGCAGATAGTTCTGCCAAAAAAGCCGATCCTTTGAGCAACGTTCAGAAGCGGCATAGGCCAGTTCATGATGCTGGAAAGCGCTGAAGCTGCCCAGAGCCTGCCCCACTGCGCCGTTGCCAAGGAAATGCGCGTATAGCGTGGCGCAGCGGTGTTCGACCAACGCCATACCGAAGCCATCGATCACAATATGATGGGTCCGCAGATACCAGAGGTAGCGCGACGGCTCCAGTTTGATCAACCATACGGCCGCCACCGGTTCGCTGCGTAAATCTATTGGCCGTTCGACATCCGCCTGCATCAGCCGCATCGCCGCCTGATAAGGATCGGCCTGCGCCTGCAGATCAATTTGCTGCAAGGCCGGCACCGATTGAGGGTCGTAACGCTGCAGCGGCGGGCTATCGCCAGTAGCGGCGCTAAACCGCAAGGCAAACGCCTGCGTTTCCGCCATGGTGAGCGTGATTGCCCGAGCCAGCGCCAGCTCATCCACCGCGCCACGGAGTTCGCTGACGTGGGCGACGGTGGAAAAGGGCTGCCTGGGGTGCAAGGTAAATTCGTCCCAGAAGTCTAACTGCGCCGGTGTCAGCGGCAGCCATTCAGTAGCTAAAACAGTTCCCGACATGTTACCTACCTTTGAAAAGCCATAAACAAATGTTGAAACAACACAAGCCAAAACCCCGCCGCCGCAAATTACGTTTGATAGCGGCCAAAGCGGGATGAATGCTGGGCACGGCTGGGCGACCCGTTGGCAGACTGCCCGGCGTGTTCCTGCTTATTGTGGTTGGCGTGCCTGACCTCCCTGGTTCAGGTAAAAACGAGACGGCGTGGGCCACTAAAAAAACGGCCACAGCGCACTGAAGATGTTTCGATTCAGTTACAAATGAAAATGATAATAACACTTATTATCATTTTCATGAATATAGAACAACCTGTTCATACCGCAAACTTGCCTGACCAACCGGCGCATGACGAAGCAACAGATCGGGAGAGAACTCTCATCCCCCAGTTCCCATATCTGCTATCAATCACTTATATTTAATTTGAGGGCTGCCTGAATGCCAATGCGGCGGCAGTGTCCTCAATTAACCTGAGGGAGCCATCCATTTTATGCGTTTAAAACCAAGCACTATGGGTCTGTTATTAGCGGGAACCGGCCTGTTGACGGCGGGCCATGCCCTGGCCGCCAGCGATACCCTGGTCTACTGCACCGTGGCCTCGCCGGAGTCTTTCAACCCGCAGCTATCGAGCTCCGGAACCACCTTTATCGCCACCTCGCAGGTGTTGTACAACCGCCTGCTGACGCTGCGTGAAAGCGATAAAACCCCCGCTCCCTCACTGGCGACCGAGTGGACCATCAGTCCGGACGGCAAGACCTACACCTTTACGCTGCGCAAGGGCGTGAAATTCAACAGCAACAAGTTCTTCACCCCAACGCGTGACTTCAACGCCGAGGACGTGGTGTTCACCGTGATGCGCCAAAAAGATGCCAATAATCCGTATCACAAGGTGTCCGGCGGCAACTACGAGTACTTTACCGACACCGGGCTGGACAAACTGATCACCAAAGTGGAGGCGGTGGATAACGACCACGTGCGCTTTACGCTGAGCCAGCCTAACGCCGCCTTCCTGGCGGACTGGACCATGGACTTCGCTTCGATCCTTTCCGCTGAATATGCCGATGCCATGCTGAAAAAAGGCACGCCGGAGAACGTCGATAACTGGCCGATCGGTACCGGTCCGTTCGCGCTGCAACAGTACAAACAGGATTCACTGATCCGCTACATCGCCAACCCGCATTACTGGCAGGGCGAAGTGGCCAGCAAGCACCTGATCTTCTCCATCACGCCAAACCCGGAAACCCGGCTGGCGAAGCTGAAAACCAACGAGTGCCAGATTATCCCTGCCCCGCTGGCAGAACAGTTTGACGCCATCAAGAACGACAAAAACCTGCAGCTTCACAGTATCGACGGCCTGAACGTCGGCTATCTGGCATTCAATACCCAGAAGAAACCGTTTGATAACGTGCTGGTGCGCCAAGCGCTGAGCTACGCGGTGGACAAAAAGGCCATCGTTGCGGCGGTGTTTAAAGAAAGTGGCAACACGGCCAACTCGATACTGCCGCCGGGCATGCTGGGCTACAACGACAAGCTGCCGGAATACGCTTACAACCCGGACAAAGCGCGTGAACTGCTGAAACAGGCCGGGCTGGAAAAAGGCTTTGAGACCGATATCTGGTCGATGCCGGTAGCCCGCCCTTATAACCCTAACTCACGCCGCATCGCCCAGATGATCCAAAACGACTGGGCAAAAGTGGGCGTGAAGGCCAAAATCGTCACCTGGGAATGGGGCCAGTACCTGGCCGGGCTGCGCAAAGGGGAACAGCAGAGCGCGTTGTACGGCTGGATGTCGGATAACGGCGACCCGGACAACTTCGCCACGCTGCTCAACTGCGCCGGCGTGCAGACCGGTGCCAATGCGGCCCGCTGGTGCGACAGCAGCTATGACAAGCTGATCCAGCAGGCAATTTCGGTCAGCGCCCCGGCCGAACGCGCCAAGCTTTACCAGCAGGCGCAGGTGATTTTTGCCAAACAGCTCCCACTGCTGCCATTGGCTAACGGCAAAGTGTTCTACGCCACCCGCAGCAACGTCAGCGGCTATGTGGTTGACGTTAACGGCAGTGACTTCGCCAAAGCCAAGGCTAACTGAGTCACAACACGCGCCGGATGATTTTCACATCCGGCGCTTTCCTCCTCTGTAACATTTGGTTACTCTCATCAGCACTGTGATTTAACATTCAAAGGCAACCCGGTGCAGAACTCTTATATGCCGATGCAGATCCGTCTGCACTGGCTGGTGGCGATCCTGTTGATCATCACTTGCACGACGATTGAGCTAAGAGGATTTACCATACCGGGCACCCCGTTATGGTACGTGTTGGTGGTGACCCACTTCAGCTGTGGGGTGACGGTCTTTGTATTGATGATCGCCCGTCTATTCCTGCGCTGGCGCCACACCAGCCCTGCCATCAACCCGAAACCGGCTAAATGGCAAACCGGCGCGGCGCATCTGGTGCACAGCCTGATTTATCTGTTGCTGCTGACGCTGCCAGTGTTGGGGGTTTATTCCCGCTATCTGGGCGGTAAAGAGTGGTTTCTGTTTGGCCTGCCGATGCCCTTTGCCGAGGTCGCCGATCGGCCGCAGGCGCGGATGATTATCGGCTGGCACAAGACGCTGGCGGCCTTAGGTTATTGGCTGATTGGGCTGCATGCCGCCGCCGCGCTGTTCCATCACTATATCGTTAAGGACAACGCGCTGGTGCGCATGCTTCCGTGGCTGAAAAAGCCTTAGCTATAGGTGACAATACCAACAGCGTAATAATAAGCATGTATATATAAGCCAATAGATATAATCCATTGGCTTATTATTTTTATAGATTATGACTATTAAAAATAAATTTATATCCGGCGATTTGTATCTATTCCAGTTATTGACTAAGGTTATTCATACAAATCATAAGCCCATGGGCTGACGAAGATCCGTAACCAATCTTATTAACCACTGATTATATTCATCTTAAAAAACGCCAGTTATTTTTCGGGAGAGCGGTGTCATGCCCTGTGGCAACACAAGGCGACGCAGAGCACCCTATGATTTCATTAATTAAATTCCATCGGCTACACACACGGGAAAGTTAATATTACTTTTCCAAACATAAAAGTCAGGAGCAAAGTAATGAAAATAATAACTGGCGTTATTTTACCTACGGTTGCCGCCATCGCGATGGCCGGCATGGCGCACGCAGCAGACAGCAAACAACCGGTGACCGGCAAAGAGACGGTTACCCTGGAACACGTGCATGCCGTGCAGGAGAATGGCAGCCCCGCGCCACAACACGACGCGGCCTGTATGAAGGAGCTTTCTATGCCGACGTCCAAGTATGTCGGGATGAAAGTCACCAGCGAATACACCGTTAACCCCAGCTCGATGATGATGTCCGCGAAATCTATGCTGCCCTCCCCGATGGCCACGCAACCGCTGGAGTTGACGGTTGATTTATCCCCACTCGGTCTTGAAGGGGTTTATGCCTTTGGTGCCTTCAAACCCAATGTTCTGCCGCAGGACTATGTTTATTTCACCATCGGCAAGGATTTTAAAAACCCCGTTAGTACCTTTATGATTATTAATAAAGGGAAGGAATACAATTGCGTTATTTCCAGCTCAAACAAGGCGATGAGTAAAGAGGAACGTAAACACCTTATGGTTAAGAAATAATTTAGAATATGTATTAAATAATAATGGGGGTTGCGGATAGCATTCACTACCGCGGCCCCTTACTTAATAAGACGATAACGTCCGCCAGGTACCAGCCGCGTTTATCCATAATGATTAATCATCCTTGTTAACTTATTGCTCAACAATCCCTTTTTGGGATAATGGCAGATATTCGATTTTAGGATATCACTCGCGGAAAACGCCATGACTTCAGTTTATTCAACCGAGTATCAATTAGTTATAAGAATACTTCGGGATGCTCGCATAGAAAAAGGCATCACTCAGGCCAAACTGGCCGAAGCACTGGGTCGCCCGCAGTCGTTTATCGCCAAGGTTGAGAACGGCGAGCGCAAGCTGGATGTGGTGGAGTTTGCTTTGATCGCCCGGTTGCTTGGGGTTGATGCCGGGGCTGTGCTGGGAATGATTGGTGGGCGGGTTGCGGTATTGTGTTAGCTAGGGACTGAACCTTTGGCCTTCAGATTATGAATGCAGATATAGAGCCAATATCAATGCATATCAAGTCACCACGGGTAAATTAGGCACTTCCTAGCCATTGGTGGCTGACTCCGCACCGGTAGACGAACCTGCCCTATAGTTGGGCTGAAACTCCCGTAGAGGACTTCGGCGGCTATGAGCGAACAGCGGAAGTTCGCAACTCCATGACTAACATTGCTGTGTGTTAAGCAAGGGGAACAGGTCAAAGTTCTTGATGATGCCAGATTAATCTCAACCCACCTGGTTCTTCAAAAGTATTACCAGATGCGGCTAATACATGTCGCTATTTAAGGTAGCCACGAGCATCTGAGACTGGCCGAGAAGGATCCACCATCACTCACAACTTTCAACCATTTACACCCTCCATCTGCTGATTTGGTGATATGGTTTAATTTTATTTAATCGATTTCTATTTTGGAGCATACGCGTAATTAATACGTGCAATATTATCTTTTACATCAGGACTCTCAGAGAATAAAAACTCAATCAAATCCCCAATAATTACGCAAGCATCATCAATAGCCGACCTTGTAACCTTCGAGCCCCCGTGGCTACCGTGATTTCCCAACCACTTTAGAGCCATGAACGCCTCATTTTTTGGCTCCAACATGGCTGAATAGCCACTAATTCGCTGATGTGTAGTTAGCCGAATTTTTTGACCTTTTTTATTGAGTTCTGCCTTCTCTCTCGGTACCCCAATGCTATCGAGCATCATCTCCAGGACAGTTCTCATGATATTTACCGCTGATGCAGAGTGAGCAGGAATGAGCGCAGAAATTTCAGCCAACATATCAAAAATTTCTGCAGGGCATTTCTCTGGTGGCAGGAATAGCGGGAGAGGAGGATAAAAATTCATTGGACGGTAACCTGATTGATACCAACGTTCCGTCATTTCATCATTGAATTCCTCTAAAGAAATGACTTGTCCAGATAGCGCCACATGTTCTCGGCATGCTTGGCGGCTACAGCGCAGCAGGCAACTAAAAACGCCTTTAGCCATTTCTTCATCAAACCAAAATTCGTCTCGGCAAGTAGCGGTATCGCTGGTCTCAGCTGTTTTAAAACTATCAGGTACGATCTCCAATGTCTCGTTAAGACAGGTAGGGCATCGCCAACTTGGTAAGTCATTTCTTCGGAACGTGGCATATAGTAATTTTGGTTGCATCTTCATTCTCTTGTTGGGCGTCATCCTAACTATATCTTCTCAATCATTAGTGTTTCAACTTTCCAAGTAGAAACAGAATTTGTTACTTTTACTGAAAATAGCTTATCAATTTAGTACCAATGTATCAGATCATTCATTGAGTGGTGTCAAGAGGATATGATCTGCTCTCCAGTGATTATTACATCTTGTCGATAGCAACATCCGCTTCTGGCACAAAGCCGACGGTCAGATAAGCTTCCGCTTAGGCCAGCAACGCTAAGACTCCCCAAATGTAAAAAGGGCACAGTCCAATGAACTGCGCCCCTGCATTTTTTAAGCCCCGAACTAAAACTTAGCTACGAACCAAATCATCACCGTAACCGATCCACTTGTAGGTGGTGAGTGCATCCAGGCCCATTGGGCCGCGGGCATGCAGTTTCTGGGTGCTGACGGCCACTTCTGCGCCAAGGCCGAACTGGCCGCCGTCGGTGAAGCGGGTGCTGGCGTTGACGTACACCGCGCTTGAATCCACCGCACGCACAAAGTGCTCGGCGCTGCTCAGTGAACGGGTGAGGATCGCGTCGGAATGGCTGGTGCCGTGGGTGCGAATATGGTCGATGGCCTGATCGATGTCATCCACCAGCGCCACGTTCAAGTCCAACGACAGCCATTCGTCGTCGTAATCTTCCGCCGCGACCGCCACCACCGTTGCCGGGCCGTCTTGCAACAGCGGCATGGCGTTCTCCGCCGCGTGCAAGGTGACGCCGACCACCGCCATTTTGCTGCTCAAGGCAGGCAGAAACTCTGCAGCGATATTGCGGTTCACCAGCAGCGTCTCCAGCGAGTTACAGGCGCTTGGTCGTTGAATTTTGGCGTTCTCGATCACCGTCAGTGCTTTGTCGAAATCAACGCTGTCATCAACATAAGTGTGGCAAACGCCGATACCGCCGGTGATCACCGGGATGGTCGACTGTTCGCGGCACAGCTTATGCAGGCCGGCGCCGCCGCGTGGGATCAGCATGTCGACGTAGCGATCCAGGCGCAGCAATTCATTCACCAGTGCGCGATCCGGGCTTTCAATCGCCTGTACCGCTGCAGCCGGCAGGCCGCACTGTTCCAGCGCCTGCTGGATCACCTTCACCGTCGCCTGGTTGGTACGGTGGGTTTCTTTACCGCCGCGCAGGATCACCGCGTTGCCGGTTTTCAGGCACAGGCTGGCGACGTCGATGGTGACGTTCGGCCGCGCCTCATAAATCACGCCAATCACCCCGAGCGGTACCCGGCGACGTTCCAGTTTCAGCCCGCTGTCCAGCAGGCTGCCGTCCAATACGTGGCCGACCGGGTCGTTCAGGCGGCATACCTGACGCACGTCGTTGGCGATCGCCGCCAGACGTGCCGGGGTCAGTAACAGGCGATCGAGCAGCGCTTCGCTCATTCCGCTGGCGCGTGCCTGCTCCATGTCCTGTTCGTTAGCCTGTAAAATCACTTCGCTTTCGGCTTCCAGTTTGTCGGCAATCACCGACAGCACCTGGTTTTTCTTCGCCGTACTCAGCACCGCCAGTTGCCAGGAGGCCTGCTTGGCGGCCTTCCCCATCTGCTCGAGCATGCTCACTCCTTAGCTGACAATCATATCGTCGCGGTGAACTGCCACCGGGCCGTATTCATAACCGAGAATTTCGCTGATTTCCTGCGAGTGGTGACCGGCAATCATGCGCATCGCGTCGCTGTTATAACGGCTGACGCCGTGCGCCAGATCGCGCCCCGTCAGGTTGCGGATGCGGATCACTTCACCACGGGAGAAATCGCCTTTCACCTCGCGGATGCCCTTCGGCAGCAGTGAGCTGCCACGCGCCATAATGGCGTCGACCGCACCGTCGTCGACGGTGATCTCACCGGCCGGTGGTGCGCCGAAGATCCAGCGTTTGCGGTTTTCCAGCGGGGTTTCCAGCGCGTGGAAACGGGTGCCCACCGGTTTGCCTTCAATCACGTCGGCCACCACGCCCGGCTTGCTGCCGGCGGCGATGATTACGTCGATACCGGCGCGGCAGGCCACGTCGGCGGCTTGCAGCTTGGTGCCCATACCGCCGGTGCCCAGGCCAGAAACGCTGTCGCCGGCGATGGCGCGCAGTGCGTCGTCGATGCCGTGCACTTCACGGATCAGCTCTGCCTGCGGGTTGTTGCGTGGGTCGGCGGTGTACAGCCCCTGCTGATCGGTCAGCAACAACAGTTTGTCGGCCCCGGCCAGGATTGCCGCCAATGCCGACAGGTTGTCGTTGTCGCCGACCTTGATTTCTGCGGTCGCTACCGCGTCGTTCTCATTGATTACCGGCACGATACGGTTGTCCAGCAACGCCGTCATGGTGTCACGCGCATTGAGGAAGCGTTCGCGGTCTTCCAGATCGGCACGCGTCAGCAACATCTGCCCGACGTGGATACCGTAAATGGAGAACAGCTGCTCCCACAGTTGGATCAACCGGCTCTGCCCGACCGCCGCCAGCAACTGCTTGGAGGCGATGGTGGCGGGGAGTTCGGGGTAACCCAAATGTTCGCGCCCGGCGGCAATCGCGCCGGAGGTGACGATAACGATGCGGTGACCCGCTGCATGCTGTTGTGCGCACTGGCGAACCAGTTCGACAATATGGGCACGGTTAAGACGCAGCGATCCGCCGGTCAACACGCTGGTGCCCAATTTCACAACCAGTGTCTGGCTGCCGTTCATAGTGTTTCTGCCGTGTAAGATGAGAAGAATAATACTAGGGACTTTGTAACAGGAGAGACGCGTTATGCCAACAGGCACAACGCGAAATCAGCAGAATACTTGCGGTCAAACGGGGTCAGGCGGAAAGTTTAATCAGTTTTTCTTTGAAATCAGCGGCGGGTTCAAGCGTCAGCTCCATGGTGGCCAGCAGTTCGCCCAGGCGACGATGGAAATCACGCAGGGTGGTTTCCAGCTTGGTTTTGACTTCAGTATCCTTAATCTTTTCCGGCGTCCACTGCCCTTTCTTATCAAACAGGCCAAACTGATACGAATAGGTAAAACGCGTATCTTCAGCATGCAGTTCGATCCACCAACCCCAAAACTCTCGCAGCTCTGGAGCAGGCTTAACATTGACGCAGACGGCTAAACAATCAAAGAAAAAACGGTCGTTCTCACATTGCCCTTCACGCAGATACGGCCCCAAGCTGGCGAAACGTTTCATTAGTCGGCTTTTAGGGTGACCACTCGGTAACGTCATTCTTAAGCTCCTCAATGTAGACCATTCTTTTTAACAAACTGTTAAAATTTAGCAACTAATTAACGCATTTTATCTTTCATCCAATGGGACATTTGCAGCAGCGCCTTGTGGAAACTGCTGTATACCGGCTTGCGCGGTATGGCGATCAGTTTGCCGTCCATCGAGGACGAAACGATCAGCTGCGACTCTTCTTTCGGGCTGAGCGGATCCTGCTCCCAGTAGCCGGCCAGCATCGGCGTCGGGCAACGGCGGCCCAACAGCCCCTGGGTTTTCAGCGAATAGCTGTTCAATTCGACCTTCAGCACATGATCCGAAGCGTTGGCCATGCCCATCCGGCTGGCCAGCACGTCCATATACATGTCCGGCACGTGCTTCTGGGTGCTGCTGTCGCACAGCAGGCGATGCACCACCGGCCCCAGGCAGGCCACGCCACGCAACCGCTGTGGCTCCAGATAGGCCAGACGCACCGCCACATTGGCGCCAAAGCGGAAACCAAACGCGGTGACGCGCTGATGGTCAATCCAGGGCACCGTGGTTAACTGGGTCAGCACCTGCTGATGCAGGAAGCTGGAATCTTGCGTCAGTTTCCACTTGTAAGAAGAACCGATGGAAGGCATATCAATGGTCAGCATGGCGATGCCATGCGGTGCCAGATAATCGCGGAACAGGCGGTGATAGTCGGTCTGCAGGGTATCCAGGCTGCCGCACATCAGCACCGTCGGGAACGGCGCTTCGCCCTTCTCCGGCAAATGCAGGAAGCCGGTGATGCTGCTGCCACCTTCAATGCGAAACTCCAGCTCTTTCAACTGGTACGGCAGTAACAGCGCGGCCTCTTCGTAAGCCCGGTTGGACAACGCCTCCGCCTGCTCGGCCAACTCGTCACCTTTCAGATGCGGGTAGCCGGCAATGCTGTAAAAGTTGGCGGCGTTGAGCCAATACTGGCCGCCGGTCAGCGGATCCTGCTGTTCCAGCGCTCGCTGCTGCCAAAGCATGCCCTGATGCACCCATTCGTAGATCCAGTTGCCATTACGGTAACCGACCACGGTATCCAGCCATTTGTCGTTGGTGTGTTCCACATCCGCAACGGCAATACGGGCCAGCACTTCGTTGATTTCAATGGGATCGACACCGCGCCAGGCCCACAACAGTGGGTTGAGCATGCGGTACCAATTGCTGACGGTATTGCCCTCCAGCGTGGAATGCAGCTCGGCACTGATTTTACTGCGCGCGCGCAGTACCAGAGTTGAGGTCTCAGGGTGTTTAAATGAGGGTTTGAACAGGATTTCAGAAAGGTTGGCTTGTGCCATGGTAACAACAGCCTCCGTAAATCTGGTAATAGGCCGCAAACAGCCTAATCAACTGGAGGTAGTGTACCTAAGTCTGGCGCGATAAACCCGTCATACTTGAAGCGGATCTGTGGGGCAGAAATCAGAAATGCAAACGCCCGGTGGAACCGGGCGTTTTGGCAAATCGGCGTGGCGAACTTAACGACCGCCGATCGGTGGCACGAAGGTCACCGCCATGTCCCATGGCTGCTCGATCCAGGTATCCTGTGGGATATCAACCACATAATCGTCTACCAGCGGGCGACCTGCCGGCTTGGCGAAGATAGTGACGAAGTGCGCTTTCGGGTACATTTCACGGATCGCTTTCGCGGTGCCGCCGGTATCCACCAGATCGTCGATAACGATAAAGCCTTCACCGTCGCCTTCAGCGCGCTTGAGCACTTTCATTTCACGTTGATTGTCATGGTCATAGCTGGAAATGCAGACGGTATCCACGTGGCGAATACCCAGCTCACGCGCCAGTAAGGCAGCCGGTACCAGCCCGCCGCGGCTTACGGCAATAATGCCCGTCCATTGGTCAGCAGGCAGCAGGCGGTGAGCCAGTTTGCGCGCTTGCATTTGCAGCATGTCCCAGGTAACAACGTATTTTTCGCTCATAGAATGGTGTCCCAGCCAGCAGTGGTGCGGCTTACTCAGTAATCAGGGGAAAAAAGGTTGCGCGAGATTATAAAGACTGGCCGCACCAAATGCCAGTTGTACCTTGGAATTCATAAGTATTTCGCCTGGTGATTGATGCTGAATAAATGAGCAACGACCAACCAAACTAGTGTGATCAAGCGCTTAAACAGCACAATACGGGACGGGCACCGCCCGGAATAAAGTGATATTCTCTGGAGATCGTGCCAAAGCCGCACAGATGCCCCTAACCCTAACCGAGCGGCATTCCCGCACTGCTGAGAATGCTGTTACAGGAGACTTATAGTGTCTGAATTGTCTCAACTTTCGCCACAGCCGCTGTGGGATATTTTTGCCAAAATCTGCTCTATTCCGCATCCTTCTTATCATGAAGAAGCGCTGGCACAGCACATCCTCGAGTGGGCCAAAGAGAAAAACCTGCACGCCGAGCGTGACCATGTAGGCAACATCCTGCTGCGTAAGCCGGCCACCAAAGGCATGGAAAACCGCAAGCCGGTTGCCCTGCAGGCGCACCTGGACATGGTGCCACAGAAAAATAACGACACCGTGCACGACTTCACCAAGGATCCGATTCAGCCGTACATCGACGGTGAGTGGATCAAGGCGCGCGGCACCACGCTGGGTGCCGACAACGGCATCGGCATGGCCTCCGCACTGGCCGTGCTGGCCGACGACAGCGTCGAACACGGCCCGCTGGAAGTGCTGCTGACCATGACCGAAGAAGCCGGTATGGACGGTGCATTTGGCCTGCAGGCTAACTGGCTGCAAGCGGATATCCTGATCAACACCGACTCAGAAGAGGAAGGCGAGATCTACATGGGTTGCGCCGGCGGTATTGATTTCATCACCACCCTGCCACTGCAGCGCGAAGCCGTGCCTGCCGGTTATCAGACCCTGAAGCTGACGATCAAAGGCCTGAAAGGCGGCCACTCTGGCGCGGATATCCACGTCGGGCTGGGCAATGCCAACAAACTGCTGGCACGCTTCCTGTTTGATCATACCGCTGAGCTGAACCTTCGCCTGCTGGATCTGAACGGCGGTACGCTGCGCAATGCTATTCCGCGTGAAGCCTCTGCGGTGGTTGCCGTGCCGGCCGAGAAAGCCGATGCGCTGAAAGCGCTGAGCCAGGCGTTCCTGGCTACCCTGCAAAACGAGCTGGCTGCCAAAGAGAAGAACATTACCGTCTTGCTGGAGCCTGTCACCAGCACCTCGCAGGCGATGACCAGCGATAGCCAACAGCGCTTCGTGGCGCTGCTCAATGGCACGCCAAACGGTGTGATCCGCATGAGCGACGCGGTGAAAGGCGTGGTGGAAACCTCACTGAACGTGGGCGTGGTCACCACCAGCGACAGCGAAGCAGAAATCATCTGCCTGATCCGCTCGTTGATCGACAGCGGTAAAGACTACGTGGTCGGCATGCTGACCGCGCTGGGCCAATTGGCCAACGCCAAAGTGGCACCAAAAGGCGGCTACCCAGGCTGGCAGCCGGACGCAGACTCACCGGTGATGCATCTGGTGCGCGAGATTTATCAGGATCTGTTCAACAAGACGCCGAACATCATGGTGATCCACGCAGGTCTGGAATGCGGTCTGTTCAAAAAACCGTACCCAAACATGGATATGGTGTCGATTGGGCCAACCATCACCGGGCCACACTCGCCGGATGAGCAGGTGCATATCGAAAGCGTGGGCCTGTACTGGAAGTTGCTGACGGCACTGCTGAAGGCTATCCCAGAGCGCGCGTAATATTACAGATGACTTAGTGATTAAACCAAGGGCGCAATACTGCATTGCGCCCTTGTTATTCCCAGGGTAGCAGCAGTTGCCGCTCCAGTTGCGGATCCAGCAGCGTCACATGCAACCCGACCAGTCGCACCCCGCGCCCTTCGCGCCGCTCACGCCATACCTGCCGTGCCACGTTGATTAAATCGTCTTTATTGAGTACCGGCCAAACGTGTTCCTGGGTGGTTTGCTGGAAATCCTGAAACTTCAGTTTTACCCCCTGCCGGGCGATGTGCAGATCCGGTTTCACCTTACGCAACCGCAGTTCCAGCTCGGGATAGAGTTTGTCGACAATCAACGCTTCGCAGTCTTCCCAGTCATGGATGTCCTCCGCCAAGGTTCGCTCCACCCCCACCGATTTACGCAACCGCTCTGGCGAAACCTCACGCAGATCGATCCCCTGACAACGCTCCCACAGCACCCGGCCAAATTTGCCGAAGCGCTTTAACAACGCTGCCAGATCGTACTGCTGTACGTCGGCGCAGGTGATCAGCCCCACTTCTTCCAGCCGTTTGGCGGTTACTTTGCCCACGCCGGGGATTTTACTCAGCGGTAACTGCTGTAAAAAAGCCGGCACCTGCGCCGGGGTGATGACGTATTGTCCGTTCGGCTTATTCAACTCTGAGGCAATTTTGGCGAGGAACTTGATCGGCGCGATACCGGCAGAAGCGGTAAGGTTGAGTTCATCGGAGATAGTCTGGCGGATTTGCTCGGCGATCAACGTCGCCGAGCCGTTGCACTGGCTGCAGTCCGTCACATCCAGATAGGCTTCATCCAGCGACAGCGGTTCAATCAGCGGGGTGTAGCGGGCAAAGATTTCGCGGATATGCTGCGAGGCTTCCTTATACGCCGCCATGCGCCCAGGCAGCAGCTTAAGGTGCGGGCAAAGCTTGAGCGCCATCGCCGTCGACATCGCACTGTGCACACCATAGCGGCGTGCAGGATAGTTGGCGGTGCTGATCACCCCACGCCGGTCGGTACTGCCGCCAATCGCCAACGGAATATCGCGCAGGCTGGGATCGTCGCGCATTTCTACCGCCGCGAAGAAGCAGTCCATATCGACATGAATGATTTTACGCATCGCGCCTCCCAATAGCACTGTATAAGTATACAGGCAACGATGGAAAGCTCAAGCCTCGGCTCTACTCGGAGAAAACAGGCTTTCACCCAATTATCTTCGACTTGTTAAAAAAGCGTAATTTTTCAATAGTACGCTGTGGAAAATTAGTCGCCACAGTTACTGACAACAATAACTCTACGCACAGGATGGTGCCCTACATGAAAACATTATCGGTCTATTTGTTAGCTTCAGCCTTATCCCTGATATCCCTTGCCGCTACCGCCGCTCCCGCCATTATCGCTCACCGTGGTGGTACCGCCGACGCTCCTGAAAATACCCGCGTCGCCATTGAAACCGCACTGAAAAACGGCGCCGACGCCATCTGGATCACCCTGCAGGAATCCAAAGACGGCGTGATCGTGCTTTACCGCCCTTCGGATCTGAAAGCGCTAACCGATCGGCAGGGATTGGTTTCCGCCTTTACCGCTGCGCAACTGGCGAAAGTTGACGCCGGTTGGTCATTTGCCAAAGGTGAAACCCATCCGTTCCGGGGTAAAGGCATTGGCATTCCACGTTTGGATGAGATCCTCAATGCCTTCCCCAAGGTTAACTTCTATCTGGATATCAAATCCCCAGACGCAGACCCGGCCCAGTTCGGCAAAGCCCTGCTGGCAACGCTGGAAAAAACCAACAGCCTGAACCGCACCCGCGTGTACTCCACCGATGCCAAATATCTGCAGGCGCTGCCGCCCACGATCAAACGTTTTGAAACCCGCGATGAAACCCGCGATCTGCTGGCGAATATCAGCCTGTCACATCTGTGTGAGCTGAAGCCAGACCATCAGCAACCGCGCTGGTACGGGCTGGAACTGAAAAGAGAAGTGGAAGTGGTGGAGAAATTTACCCTGGGTGAAGGGCGCTCCAAGGCGTTTCTGACCTGGGATAAAGAATCGATCGACTGCTTCCGTTCGCAAGGCCCGGCGCACATCATTCTGTTCGGCATCAACTCTCCGGCTGAATACCAGCAGGCGCTGGCGCTGGGAGTCGACGGGGTTATGGTTAACTCACCGGCTGAAGCCAGGGACTTTGCCAAGGCCAAATAACCGATTTAAAACGCTGTAAAAAGGGGCGCTGTATGCGCCCCAGTTATTCAGATAATCCGGTGTTTTTCCAACTGTTGCTGGCGCAACGCCTCTTTCTCCAGACGCTTTTTACGCGCATCGCAGGGTTCTGGGCAGTCACAGACTTTATCCATCCCCAACGCCGTAATCCCGCCGCAGCTGCCCTGCAGGCTTTTACGCTTGAACACGTACCCCAACGACATCCCGCCGACAATCAGCAGAAACAACACAAAGCTGGCGACAAATACTGTCAACATAGCGACCTCACAAGCTCTTGTTCAAATAGGGTTTGAACGCCTCGGAGTAGCGCTCTTCAAAACCTTTGGCGGTTTTCACAATCATGAACACCGGGATCCCCATCAGGTTCGCCAACGCCATGCCGCGCTCCGGCCCCAATACGTTCAACCCGGTCGACAAACCATCGGCGGCCATACAGGTCGGGCTCAGCACCGTAACCGACACCAGATGATGATGGATCGGCTTGCCGGTAACCGGATCTATGGTGTGCGAATAACGCACGCCGTCCTGTTCGAAGTAGTTGCGATAATCCCCCGAGGTGGCGATCGACATCTCGCCCGGCTGGATCACCAGTTGCGCCTTCTGCTCCATGCCGGCCGTCGGCCGTTCAATGGCGATACGCCACGGTTTTTTCTCACCGTTGTGGCCGCGAGTACGGACCTCACCGCCAATATCCACCATGTAGTTCTTGACCTGCTGCGATTGCAGATACTGGGCAATTACATCCACCCCGTAGCCCTTGGCGATCGAGGAGAGATCGACATACAGCTCAGGAATGCTCTTTACCAATGCATTGCCCTGCACCGACAGTTTGTCGATACCGGTCCAGGCGCGGCGGCGCTCCAGTTCGGCAGCGCTCGGCACCTTGTCCGGTCGCCCTTCCGGGCCAAAGCCCCACAGATTAACCAGCGGCCCGACGGTCACGTCCAGCGCGCCGTCGGTGACGCGGTTAATGCGCAGCGCTTCCAGCACCACCTCGGTGGTCGCTGCCGATACCGGGAAGGGTTTATCCACTGCGCGGCTGGCGTTGAAGCGGCTCAGTTCAGAGCCCGGCCGGTAGGTGGACATCTGGTCATTCACCAACTCCAGACGCTTGTCGATCTCCGCCTGCATTTTGGTGGCAGACGGCGTGTCGTCCCCGGTAACGTAGCGAACTGAATACGATGTCCCCATGGTTTTGCCATCGAGATTGACCTGCTCCGGTCCGCAGCCGGTCAATAACAGAGTGGCGCTGAGCACCACCGTCGTCATCAACCCCTTCATTGCCCATGCGCGCATTTAGCCACCAAAGTCATCAAGCATGATATTTTCGTCTTCAACGCCCAGGTCTTTCAGCATCTTGATCACCGCAGCGTTCATCATTGGTGGACCGCACATGTAAAACTCACAGTCTTCCGGGGCCGGATGGTTCCGCAGATAGTTCTCCAACAGAACATTATGGATAAAGCCGGTGTAACCCGTCCAGTTATCCTCAGGCTGCGGATCGGAAAGCGCCACATGCCAGGTAAAGTTCTCGTTCTCTGCCTGCAGTTGGTTGAAATCTTCCTCGTAGAACATCTCACGCAGTGAACGCGCACCATACCAGAAGGTGATTTTACGCTTCGACTTCAGGCGATTGAGCTGGTCAAAGATGTGCGAACGCATCGGTGCCATACCGGCACCGCCGCCGATAAAGATCATTTCCGCGTCGGTGTCCTTGGCAAAGAACTCGCCGAACGGCCCGGAAATGGTCACCTTGTCCCCGGCCTTTAACGACCAGATATAAGAGGACATGATGCCCGGTGGCACGTCAGGATCGCGCGGTGGCGGCGTGGCAATACGCACGTTGAGCATAATAATGCCCTTTTCGTCCGGGTAGTTGGCCATAGAGTAGGCACGTACCGTGGTTTCATTCACTACCGAGCGGTAGCGGAACAGGTTGAACTTGTCCCAGTCGCCCCGGTACTCGTCAGGCACGTCAAAATCGGCGTAGCTGATGTCGTGTGCAGGCGCTTCGATCTGGATAAACCCACCGGCGCGGAACGGCACGTCTTCCCCGTCAGGGATTTTCAGTTTCAGCTCTTTGATAAAAGTGGCTTTGTTATCATTGGAGATAACCTCGCACTCCCACTTTTTCACCCCGAAGATCTCTTCCGGCAGCTCGATTTTCAGGTTCTGTTTCACGT
The DNA here is from genome assembly GCF_024809935.1 of Serratia sp. BIGb0163. Lineage (NCBI taxonomy): Bacteria > Pseudomonadati > Pseudomonadota > Gammaproteobacteria > Enterobacterales > Yersiniaceae > Serratia > Serratia sp. BIGb0163. The sequence goes on along the minus strand of NZ_JANUDZ010000004.1, from coordinate 67,255 downwards.
TCACCTGACAAGCCAGTCGGCAGCCCTCTTTCGCTTCACGCTTGTTGATGTGCGACAGTTCGGTCGGCAGGATATCGCCGCCGCCCTCTTTGATCACCACCCGGCACTGGCCGCAAGAACCGCCGCCACCACAGGCGGACGAAACGAAGATCCCCTGGCTGGAGAGCATGTTCAGCAGCTTGTCACCCGCCGGAGCGGTAAAGCTCTTGTCGAGATCGCCATTAACTTCTACCGCAATGTCACCGGTGTTCACCAGCCTGGATTTGGCGAACAGGATGAGCAACACCAACACCATAACGATGCCGGTAAACATCGCGACGCCTAAAATAATTTCCATAAATTCTTCCCGCCTTTACAACTGAACACCGGAGAAGGACATAAAGCCCAACGCCATCAGCCCGGTGGTGATAAAGGTAATGCCCAGGCCGCGCAACCCTGCGGGGACATTGGCATACTTGAGTTTTTCGCGGATCCCCGCCATCGCGACAATCGCCAACATCCAGCCGGTGCCGGAGCCGAAGCCGTACACCACTGATTCAGCGAAGTTGTAGTCACGTTGCACCATGAAGGACACGCCGCCGAAGATGGCGCAGTTCACGGTGATAAGCGGCAGGAAAATACCGAGTGCGTTGTACAGCGACGGGAAGAAGCGATCGAGGATCATCTCCAGAATCTGCACCAGCGCCGCAATCACGCCGATAAAGGTAATGAAGTTGAGGAAGCTCAGATCAACACCTTCCACCAGCGCACCATCACGCAGGATCAGGTTGTAGACCAGGTTGTTCACCGGCACGGAGATCCCGAGCACCAGGGTCACCGCGATGCCCAAACCAAAGGCAGTCGATACCTTCTTCGATACCGCCAGGAAGGTACACATCCCCAGGAAGAACGCCAACGCCATGTTCTCAACGAACACCGCGCGTACAAACAGGCTGATATAATGTTCCATCGGCCATTACTCCTTTTCGATCTGCGCTGGTTTCAGGCTGCGTAGCGCCCAAATCAGCAGGCCGATGATAAAGAACGCGCTCGGTGCCAGCAGGAACAGGCCGTTCGGTTGATACCAGCCGCCGTTCTGCACCGTTTCCAGCACCGGAATGCCAAACAGTTTGCCGGAACCGAACAGCTCACGCAGGAAACCGACCAACACCAGGATCACCCCGTAGCCCAAGCCGTTGCCGATACCGTCCATAAAACTCTCGATCGGTGGCGATTTCATGGCATAGGCTTCGGCACGCCCCATCACGATACAGTTGGTGATGATCAGGCCGACAAACACCGACAGCTGCTTGGATATCTCGAACGCATAGGCGCGCAGCAACTGATCGACCACAATCACCAACGAGGCGATAATCGCCATCTGCACGATGATGCGCACGCTGTTCGGGATATGGTGGCGGATCAGCGAAATAAAGAAGCTGGAGAACGCGGTGACCAGCGTTACTGCGATGGTCATCACCACCGCCGTTTCCAGCTTGGTGGTCACCGCCAACGCAGAACAGACACCCAGCACCTGCAAGGCAATCGGGTTGTTGTCGAACAACGGTCCTAAAAGGACCCGTTTAATCTCTTTGGAATCAGCCATTTTTCAGCGCTCCTTCACGAACTTTTTGCAGGAACGGGCCAAAGCCGTGCTCGCCCAACCAGAAGTCAAAAGTATGCTGCACGCCGTTGGAGGTCAGCGTGGCACCGGATAAACCGTCCACCCCATGCTCATCCCCCTGACGCGCCCCGCCTTTCACTACGCGGATCGCCGGTTTGCCGCTGTCATCAAACAGCTTTTTACCGATCCACTGCTGACGCCAGCCGGCATTCTCAACCTCGCCGCCCAGCCCAGGGGTTTCGCCCTGGTCGTAGTAAGTGATGCCTTTCACCGTATTGGCGTCGCTATCGAGCGCCACAAAGGCGTACATCATCGACCACAGGCCGGTACCGTAGACTGGCAGCACGATTTTGTTGACCGCACCGCTGTCGTCGCGCACCAGGTAGATTTCCGCCTGGTTGCTACGGCGTTTGATACCGGCCGGATCGTCAGCCGCCGGTAGCGCTACGCTTTTGGCGTTATCACGCAGGGCTGCGGGCAGATCGAACGCCGTCGCGTTACCCGCAACAAATTCACCGCTGTTCAAATCCAGCAGGCGCGGTTCGATACGTTGGGTGAACAGCGCCTTGACCTGCTCGCCTTCCATTTTCGGCTGCAGCAAACCGGCCACGTCGAGAATATTGCGCTGTTTGTCGAGCAACTTCTGTTCTTGCTGTTTGGACTTCAGGCCGACGGCGGAACCCGCCACCACCACAGAACACACCAGGCACAGCAGCAGTACCACCAGCAGCGTTTTACCGATGCTGTCGTTTTTAGATTCATTCGCCACGGGCTTTTCTCCGCTTGATGTTGGCCTGCACCACCAGGTAATCGAACAGCGGCGCGAACAGGTTGGCGAACAGGATCGCCAGCATCATGCCTTCCGGATAGGCCGGGTTGACCACCCGGATCAGCACGCACATCACGCCAATCAAAATGCCGTACCACCACTTCCCCTTGTTGGTGAACGAGGCGGAAACCGGATCGGTAGCCATAAAGATCATGCCGAAGGCGAAACCGCCCAACACCAGGTGCCAATACCACGGCATGGCAAACAGCGGGTTGGTGGTTGAACCGATACTGTTGAACAGGAAGGCGGTAGCCATCATGCCGAGCATCACGCCGGCGACAATGCGCCAGGAAGCTACGCGGCCAAACAGGATTATCGCTCCGCCGAGCAGGATCATCAGCGTGGAGACTTCACCCACCGAGCCGGGAATGTTGCCGAGAAACGCATCCATCCAACTGATGGACTGGCCGGTAGCCACGTTGCTCAGGCTGTGTGCCCCGCCCGCGCTCCACTGTGCCAGCGGCGTCGCGCCAGAGAAACCGTCGGCGGAGGTCCACACCAGGTCACCGGAAATCTGCGCCGGATAAGCAAAGAACAGGAACGCGCGCCCCGCCAAGGCCGGGTTAAGGAAGTTGCGTCCGGTACCGCCAAATATCTCTTTCGCCACCACTACGCCAAAGGTGATACCCAACGCGGCCTGCCACAGCGGCAGCGTGGGCGGCACAATCAGTGCAAACAGGATTGAGGTGACGAAGAAGCCTTCGTTAATCTCATGTTTGCGAATGACCGCGAACAGCACCTCCCAGAAACCACCGACCAGGAACACCACGGCGTAAATCGGCAGGAAATAGCAGGCGCCCAGCACCATTTTGCTGATCCAGCCCGCGTCCGCCGCCAGTGATGCCCCCAGCCATTGGGCCAACCGATAGTGCCAATCCCCCGCCAGCACCTGCTGCAGTTGATCGCCACTGTAAAGGTGGTGCAATGCCGGAATGGCCTGTTGGCCGACGTTGTACATGCCCCAGAACATCGCCGGGAATACCGCCAGCCACACCAGGATCATCATACGTTTCAGATCGATGGCATCGCGCACGTGCGAAGCCCCGCGCGTCACCAAACCAGGGGTATAGAACACCGTGGTAGTCGCTTCAAACAGCGGGTACCACTTTTCCAGCTTGCCGCCCGGTGTGAAGTGATGCTCGATTTTTTCAAAAAAGTTCTTCAGGCCCATCGGTTATCCTTCCTGCTCAATCTTGGTCAGCACATCGCGCAGCACCGGAGCGTATTCATACTTGCCGGGGCAAACGAAGGTGCACAGCGCCAGATCTTCTTCATCCAGCTCCAGACAGCCCAACGCCTGTGCGCTGTCGCTGTCACCCGCCAGCAGGTCGCGCAGCAGCAGGGTCGGCAGGATATCCAGCGGCATTACCCGCTCATAGTTGCCGATCGGCACCATTGCACGCTCACCGCCGTGGGTGGTAGTCGAGAAGGCGAACAGTTTGTTCTTCAGGAAATGGCCCAGCGTAGTACGGGTGATGGAAAATTTATCCGGTGATGGCGCGATCCAACCAAACAGCTCTTTATCACGCCCTTCCTGCAGTACGGAAACCAGCGAATGGAAACGGCCGAGGTAAGCGTTCGACCCGGCAACGTGGGTGCCGCTCAGCACCGAACCGGAAATCACCCGGTTCTCACCGGCTTTCAGACGCCCGGCGGTCAGTTCGTCGATGCTGGCGCCCAACCGGGTGCGCAGCAACACCGGCTGTTCCACCTGCGGCCCGGCCAGTGCCACCACCCGACGGGTATCGAGTTTGCCGGTGGTGAACAAGGTGCCGATGGCGATCGCATCCTGATAGCCGATATGCCAGACGGTTTTTTTCAAACTGACCGGCTCGAGGAAATGAATATGGGTGCCCACCAACCCGGCAGGATGTGGACCGGCGAATTCGTTATAGGTCACCTGCGCATCGGGTTGCTTGCCCAGGTTCGCGCCCGCGGCGTGGCAAACGTGCACCTTGCAGTCGGTCAGCCGGGCCAATACCGCCAGTCCGGCGTTGAACGCTGCCAACTGCTCGGCGATGATCACCTGCGGATCGGCAGCCAGCGGCTGGCTGTCCATGGCGGTAACAAAAATGGCACGTGGAGTGCTACCCGGTGCAGGCGTTTTACTGAATGGGCGGGTACGTAGCGCAGTCCACAGACCGCTGGCGAGTAATTCGCTTTCAACCTGTTCCCGCGGCAGCATCGCCAGTTCGGCAACCGGATAATGAGCAAACTCCAGTTGCTCATCGCCGCCATTTTCAACGGCGATAACTACCGACTGCAATACGCGCCGTTCACCGCGGTTGATCGAAAGAATACGGCCACTGGCGGGAGCGGTGAAGAAAACCCCGGGGGTCTTTTTATCTTCGAACAGCGCCTGGCCTTTCTTAACGCTCTCGCCTTCCTGCACCAGCATAGACGGGCGCATTCCGACATAATCTTCCCCAAGCAGGGCGACATGCTGAATGATTGGGCCGTCCTGAATCGCCTGAGCCGGAGCTCCGGCAATGGGCAGATCTAACCCTTTTCTGATTTTAATCATAGGATTTATACGATGTTGGTTAGTTTCACACGTCTTACCGGCCCCAGAGGCTGGTGCTGACGATGCCTGGATGATGAGGCCGCTTCGGCAGCCTCTGGGTTGAGCGAAACGGCATCACGCTCAACATGAAATCTTTCGCACTGACAAAATGGGGTAACGTACATTCCGTTGATTGACTCCTGCGTCCATTTTTTGCGCGCTAATTCGAGGCGGAATATTAACATTTTTCACAACATTTTTCTGTGTCAGGCAGTGACCTGAGTCAAGCAAACACAATTAAATTTCGGCTGTTTCGCCCCACTAATCGTTAAAATCTGCCTGTCGATTCACTTTTATCGAAGTTTGTAGTTTTTTTATACACAACACATATTGCTAAAAAAGAACACACTGGTAATCTGACGGTGTTTTAAGACCGTAAAACAATAATCAGTGGCATGTTGGCCAAGTGCATTGAGCCAGCAGATAAATATAAGCAGGAATAATAATGAGCAAAATCGCGTTGTTGTTTGCGATGCTTTTTTCTATGCCGATGATCACGGCCTGCAGCGCCAGCGAGCAGGTTCCCGAGGTTCCGGTAGTTAAGCAGCAATTAGTAGGGTCACCGGTCTATATTCAGATCTTCAAAGAGGAACGCACGCTGGAATTGTATGCCAAAATGGGCAACGAATTCCGTCTGGTGAACTCTTTCCAAATCTGTAATTTCTCCGGCGGCCTCGGCCCGAAACGCCGTGAAGGTGACTTTAAGAGTCCGGAAGGCTTTTATAGCGTCGACGCGCGTCATCTGAAACCCGACAGTAAGTATTATCGAGCCATCAATATCGGCTTCCCGAATGATTACGATAAATCACAGGGTTATTCCGGCGCTTATCTGATGATCCACGGTGAATGTAAATCTATTGGGTGTTATGCAATGACCAACACCTATATGGATGAGATTTATCGCTACGTCGAAGCCGCGTTTGCTTACGGCCAGAGCCGGATTGATATCAGTATCTATCCGTTCCGCATGACCGACAAGAACCTGAAACGTCACAGCTCATCGAGCTACATCGCCTTCTGGCGCCAGCTGAAGCCGGGCTATGACTACTTCGTCAAAAATCACCAGCCGCCGATGGTCAGCGTAGCCAATGGCCAGTACGTGTTGGGCCAGCCCGTGCTGAGCAGCGGCCAGATGACGCAGTATGCGTCAACCACGGCTCCCACTGTCAGTACCAATCCCTTCGCTCAGACCAAGCCGCTCACCGAAGTGAAATAGTGCGAATTCACCTGGCGCAATCTTGTGCCAGGTTTCATTCGCCGTCAGCGGCTGGGTAGCAATCACCGTGACCACATCGTTAGGCGTGGTCTGCTGCTGAAAATCAATCTCTACGTCCTGATCGAGTAACGTGGCTTTGCCAAACGGCGCGCGACGCGTGATCCAGTACAGGTTGGTCGAACAATAAGCCATCACAAAGCGCCCATCCGACAGCAACATATTGAATACCCCCTTCTGACGCAGTTGATCCGCCAGCAAAGCGATATAACGGAAAACCGGCGGCCAGCGGCTCGGGGTGCGCGGATATTTCAGGGAAAGCTGATGCAGCAGCCAGCAGAAAGCGTATTCGCTGTCAGTCTGGCCCACCGGGCGGAAGGTGCCGGTTTCCAACTGACGGTAGCCTTTCAACTGGCCATTGTGCGCGTAGGTCCAGTTACGGCCCCACAGTTCACGGGTAAAGGGATGGGTATTTTCCAGCGCCACTTCACCGCGATTGGCCTGACGGATATGCGACACCACCGCGCAGGATTTGATCGGGTATTCCTGCACCAGACGGGCGATCGGCGAGTCGAAACTCGGCTGGGGATCCTTAAACGTGCGGCAACCGTTCCCTTCGTAGAAGGTAATGCCCCAACCATCTTTATGTGGCCCGGTACGGCCACCGCGCTGAACCAGCCCGGTAAAGCTAAAGCAAATATCGGTCGGTACGTTTGCGCTCATCCCGAGCAGTTCACACATCGCCAGCACTCCTTAACCACACTGACACCGTTTATTAGGGCGCGACCTGCCGCACCCCGGTGCATTATTAACGGGGGCAATATGCCCCCTAAAGCCGTTAAGCCTTAACCATCTCTTTTTCAATCAGCTGAATCAAGATGTGGATCGCTTTGATATGAATTTCCTGAATGCGGTCTGCGTAACCGAAGTGCGGTACGCGGATTTCCACATCGGCAGAACCGGCCATTTTGCCGCCGTCTTTGCCGGTCAGGGTGATCACTTTCATCCCTTTGGCACGCGCCGCTTCGATGGCTTTAATAATGTTGCCGGAATTGCCGGAGGTGGAAATGCCCAGCAAGACGTCGCCTTCACGGCCTACCGCTTCCACATAGCGTGAAAACACATACTCGTAACCAAAGTCGTTGCTGACGCAAGACAGATGGCTGACGTCGGAAATAGCAATCGCCGGATAACCCGGACGGTTTTCACGGTAGCGGCCGGTCAACTCTTCGGCAAAGTGCATCGCGTCACAGTGGGAGCCACCGTTACCGCAAGAAATGACTTTCCCGCCGGCTTTAAAGGAATCGGCCAGCAGCACTGCTGCGCGTTGGATGGCGTCGATATTGGCGTCGTCATTGATAAATTTCGCCAGGGTATCGGCCGCTTCGTTCAGTTCACTGCGAATAAGGTCGTGGTACATGAGGAACCTCTTGTTATCGTCAATCTTCCGCTCCGCAGTGTAACGGATCGGGGAAAAACCGAGAAGCATTGTCAGTCAAACAGCAGCCCGGTTGAGGCAGCGATGAGGTTTTTGATGATTGATGCGGTCAGTTTGTGACTTAAGTTGTAATTAAACTGTAAATGCATTGATAAAAATATGGGGTTGTACTAAAACCTATTACATACACACAACAGGTCAGACCTCTTGCCACTTTGGAGCTTCTTATGATGGTTCTTAGTATTGTTGTTTTGCTGGCACTCATTGGTGTGGTGTTTTATCACCGAGTGAACCTCACCCTCAGTAGCCTTATTCTTCTGGCGTACACCGCCGCCATGGGCGCTATCGGCCTGTGGAGCTTCTGGATGCTGCTGCCGCTGGCGATTATCCTGCTGCCGTTGAACGTCACCTCATTGCGCCGTTCAATGCTGTCCGCCCCGGCGCTGCGCGCATTCCGCAAGGTGATGCCGCCAATGTCCACCACCGAAAAGGAAGCGATCGAAGCCGGGACCACCTGGTGGGAAGGCGATCTGTTCCGCGGTACGCCGGACTGGAACAAGCTGCATAACTATCCGAAACCGCAGTTGACCGCCGAAGAGCAAGCGTTCATCGACGGGCCGGTGGAAGAAGCCTGCCGCATGGCCAACGACTTCCAAATCACCCACGAGCTGGCCGATTTGCCGCCGGAGCTGTGGGCATACCTGAAAGAACACCGCTTCTTCGCGATGATCATCAAGAAAGAATACGGCGGCCTGGACTTCTCTCCTTATGCTCAGGCGCGCGTGCTGCAAAAACTGTCCGGTGTTTCCGGTATTCTGGCCATCACCGTCGGCGTGCCAAACTCCCTCGGCCCCGGTGAACTGCTGCAGCATTACGGTACTGACGAACAGAAAAACCATTACCTGCCAGGCCTGGCGCGCGGCGACGAGATCCCTTGTTTCGCCCTGACCAGCCCGGAAGCCGGTTCCGATGCCGGGGCCATTCCGGACGTCGGCACCGTCTGCATGGGTGATTGGCAAGGCGAACAGGTGCTGGGCATGCGCCTGACCTGGAACAAACGCTATATCACGCTGGCACCGGTTGCGACCGTGCTGGGCCTGGCGTTCAAACTGTATGACCCGAATCACCTGCTGGGCGATAACGAATCACCGGGCATCACCTGTGCGCTGATCCCAACCAGCACCCCAGGTGTTGAAATCGGTAACCGTCACTTCCCGCTGAACGTGCCGTTCCAAAATGGCCCAACCCGCGGTAATGACGTGTTCGTCCCTATTGACTACATCATCGGCGGGCCAAAAATGGCCGGTCAGGGCTGGCGTATGCTGGTTGAGTGCCTGTCGGTAGGCCGTGGCATCACCCTGCCTTCCAACTCGACCGGTAGCGTGAAGTCCATGGCACTGGCGATTGGGGCATACGCCCATATCCGCCGTCAGTTCAAGCTCTCAATCGGCAAGATGGAAGGTATCGAAGAGCCACTGGCGCGTATCGCCGGTAACACCTACGTGATGGATGCCGCGGCTACGCTTATCACCAGCGGCCTGATGCTGGGCGAGAAACCGGCCGTGCTGTCGGCCATCGTGAAATACCACTGTACCCATCGCGGCCAGCAGGCAATCATTGATGCAATGGATATCGCCGGTGGTAAAGGCATCATGCTGGGTAAATCCAACTTCCTGGCCCGAGCCTATCAGGGCGCGCCTATCGCCATTACGGTAGAAGGCGCCAATATCCTGACTCGTACCATGATGATCTTCGGTCAGGGGGCTATCCGCTGCCATCCTTACGTGCTGGACGAAATGGCTGCAGCGCAGAAGAACGACCTGAACGCCTATGACAAATTGCTGTTCGGTCATCTGGGCCACGTGGGCAGCAACAAGGTGCGCAGCTTCTGGCTGGGCCTGACTAACGGTCGCACCAGCAGCACACCAACCAAAGACGCGACTCGTCGTTATTACCAACAGTTGAACCGCCTGAGCGCTAACCTGGCGCTGTTGTCAGACGTTTCCATGGGCGTGCTGGGTGGCAGTCTGAAGCGCCGTGAGCGTATCTCCGCCCGTCTGGGGGATATCCTCAGCCAAATGTATCTGGCTTCTTCGGCACTGAAACGTTTTGAAGATGAAGGCCGTCAGAAAGAAGATTTGCCGCTGGTACATTGGGCCGTACAGGACAGTCTGCATCAGGCAGAACAGGCGCTGGACGATCTGCTGCGCAACTTCCCGAACCGCTTTATCGCCGGAGTGATGCGCCTGGTCGTCTTCCCGTTAGGCCGTGTCCATACTGCACCGTCTGACCGTCTGGATCACCAATTGGCCAAGATCATCCAACAGCCGTCTGCCACCCGTAGCCGTCTGGGCCGTGGCCAGTATCTGACACCCAGCGAGCATAACCCGGTTGGTCTGCTGGAAGCCGCACTGGCTGACGTGATCGCCGCCGAACCGATTCACGACCGTCTGTGCAAGGCGGCCGGCAAGAACCTGCCATTCACCCGACTGGATCGTCTGGCACAACGTGCACTGGAAGAAGGCAAGATCAGCGCCGATGAGGCGAAGATCCTGGTGAAAGCCGAGGAGAGCCGTCTGCGTTCCATCAACGTGGATGACTTCGAGCCGGATGCGCTGGCGGCCAGTAAGCCGGAAAAGCCGCTCAAGCAGGATAAGCGCCTGAAACACACCGAAGCCGCGTAACTGCAAAAAACTGACTTACCCAGGGGCGATAATCATCGCCCCTTTTCTATTTCTGCTTAAAAATGCGCAGTGCTCCGCAACGTTGCCAGAACGACTAATTTACCCCCGGGGATAATCGGATAGACTGCGGGTGGGTGCTCTGGATCTTTCTGTCCGGAGCCTTGTATTGATAACGGATAGAAAGAGAAAGGCCCCGAGTCGATGTAATCAACCCGAGGCCACTCTGAACGTCTAGCAACGTCAGGTTAGCCTCTTCCCCGCCGCAAGGCAAGGATAAGGAGGTCAAAAATGCAGCAAGAACGGGTCGTTCTAAGGCTGATGATTATCTGCATCACGCTGATAGCGTTGATGTGGAGCACCCGCGGTTCACTATGTGAACTGCGCATCACACTGGGAGACACGGAGGTAGCCGCCATTTCGGCTTACGAAACCGAAGGGTAAGGCAACCCAACGGCGGGGTTCGCCCCGCCTGTTGGTTGTTGGCGACGGATCCATGAGCACCCTTCCCCTCTGCCAGACTCACAACTCCCCCGTCATCGGCGCATTTTGCCAGTCTTCTGTTCAAAACTGCGTGGCACACCGCAGCCTTACCAGAACGGCTAATTTACCCCCGGGGATAATCGGATAGACTGCGGGTGGGTGCTCTGGATCTTTCTGTCCGGAGCCTTGTATTGGTAACGGATAGAAAGAGAAAGGCCCCGAGTCGATGTAATCAACCCGAGGCCACTCTGAACGTCTAAGCAACGTCAGGTTAGCCTCTTCCCCGCCGCAAGGCAAGGATAAGGAGGTCAAAAATGCAGCAAGAACGGGTCGTTCTAAGGCTGATGATTATCTGCATCACGCTGATAGCGTTGATGTGGATCACCCGCGGTTCACTATGTGAACTGCGCATCACACTGGGAGACACGGAGGTAGCCGCCATTTTGGCTTACGAAACCGAAGGGTAAGGCAACCCAACGGCGGGGTTCACCCCGCCTGTTGGTTGTTGACGACGGATCCATGAGCACCCTTTTTTCACGGTATCCAGGAGATTTAACCGTTCTGGCGAATACGCGCCAACAACGCATCGATATGCTCAATCTGCGGCGCATTCACAATCAACGCACGGCCCAACCCCAAAGCGTTGCGCTGGCATTCGGCGCGCATCTCGGCGTCACTGATACTGTCCAGATCGGCAACGTGCGCCAGACCGATAGTACGGCGGATCAACTCACTGCCGCAGTAGCCGACGGCATCTGTCCACACCTGCTGCAGGAACTGTTCGGCATAACCCGGCACCGCCAATGCCGCTTCGCGGGTCTGTTGGTGGCATAATGCCAGGAAGCGATCGGCGAAAATCAACCACAGCTCGCGCACATCCTGCAGACGTTGTTCACGCCCGGCAGCGGCGTCGCGCGGCCCGAACAGGCCCGGTAGACCGCAGTAATTCAATAACAGATTACCCAGCGCGGTACCGACGTCAAAACCGATCGGGCCATAGAAGCCGAACTCAGCGTCTATCGCCTTCAGCTTGCCTTCTGCAACAAAAACCGAACCACTGTGAATATCCCCGTGCAACAACGCTTCCGCCTTGCTCAGGAAACGATGCTTCAGCCCGGCGACCGCCAGCCTGAGTGCCGCATCGTTACGCAGTTCAAGCACCTGCGGCAACAGCGCCGGATCAAACTGATTACGCTCATGATCGATATAGGGATCGGTAAAGAACAGATCTTCGGTGATCTGGCACAGTTCAGGGTTGCTAAAGCGACTAACTTCCGCCTTTTTCTCCTGCGCCGTCTGATAAAAGTCGGAAGTATGGAACAGGGTTTGCGCCAAATACTCCGCCAGTTGCCCGGCCGCCAGGGGGTAGTAGTGGCCCTTGACCAATTCGCTGCGCCAGATGTGATGATCCGAAAGATCTTCCTGCACCATCACCGCCAATTCGGCATCGTGATGGAGTACCTTTACCGTATGCCTTGGGCAAAAACCGCCGTGAATCAACAGGGTTTCCGCTTCAATGCGCGCCCGATCAAGCGTTAGCGGCCAGGATTCGCCCACACAACGTACATACGGCAGCGCCTGCTTTACAATCACCCGGCTAACGCCGTCACGATCGCGGATCTTGAACACCAGGTTCAGATTGCCGTCACCAATCTCGTCAGCGCTTACCAGCGCCTGTGGATCGGCTAACTGCCCGTATTGACGAGCATATTCAACGGCATCAGCAGCAGTAAACGTACGATAATGTGACATCCCCAACCCCTTTAATCTTTCTCACTGACCCAGCGATTATATTTTTTAGACGTAAAAGCATTTGGACGTCTATACATCCGGAAGTCATGTTGGCAGAATAGCTTTCCAGATGCAATAACTACGCAACAAGGAATTAACCGCCGATGCAAGCGCTTAACACCACCAGTTTGACCTTGAGTGACAACCGACTTTTGATCCTCGATCAGCAGGCTTTACCGCAGGAAAAACAGTGGCGCAGCTGCGACAGCGTGGAAGAACTGGTCGATCATATCCTTACCCTGCGAGTTCGGGGGGCACCGCTTATCGGCCTGTCTGCCAGTCTGTTATTGGCCTTGCTTGCAGAGCGTGGTCTGCCGCGTGGTGAACTGGAGCAGGCATTGATTACCCTGCGTGCCTCACGGCCGACGGCAGTCAACCTGATGAATAATCTGGATCGCATGAAGCTGGCATTGGCACAGCCGCAATGGGTGCCTGCGATGGTGGAAGAAGCGCAGCGGTTGGTGGAGGAAGACCGAAAATTGTGCGATCGCATTGCCGATCACGGTGCCGGGCTGGTGAAACCCGGCAGCCGCCTGCTGACCCACTGCAATACCGGGGGCCTGGCTACCGCCGGTATCGGTACCGCTATCGGCGTACTGTTGCGTGCTCATCAACAGGGCAAGGTACAGCAGGTGTGGGTCGATGAAACGCGTCCGCTATTGCAGGGCGGCCGGCTGACCGCCTGGGAGCTGGGTGAACTGGGTATCCCCTACCGATTGATTTGTGACTCCATGGCGGCCAGTCTGATGGCGCAGGACCAGGTAGATGCCGTATGGGTGGGGGCCGATCGCATCGCTGCCAACGGTGACGTCGCCAACAAGATTGGCACCTATAGCCTGGCGGTGCTGGCGCACTATCACCGCATTCCATTCTACGTCGCCGCACCGCACACCACTCACGATCCGCATTGCCCGAACGGGGCTGCGATCCCGATTGAACAACGGGCCGCAGTTGAAGTGACCGGTGTCACCGGCAGCTTTGGCTCATGTCAGTGGGCACCTGTCGATGCCCCGGTTTATAACCCGGCGTTCGACGTGACACCGGCGGCATTGATTAGCGGTTGGGTCTTCGACAGCGGCGTGATCACGCCACAGCAGGTCAGTGAAGGGATTTTTCAGCGGGCGTTGGGTTAAAGCCCGCGTTATAGCGCTCAGTCGAGACGCGGGTAGGCATCGGCGATGTTATCGCCGGTGAAATGCGCCACCCAGCCTTCCGGGTTATCAAACACGCGGATCGCAGTGAAATTCGGTGCTGAGCCCATATCGAACCAATGACGGGTATTGGCCGGCACCGAGATCAGATCGTTCTTCTCACACAGGATCTGGAAGATCTTGCCATCCAGATGCAGGCAGAACAGCCCGGCCCCTTCGACAAAGAAACGCACTTCATCTTCGCCGTGGGTATGCTCGGACAGAAACTTGCTGCGCAACACTTCGCGCTGGGCATTATCCGGACGCATGCTGATCACATCCCAACTCTGGTAGCCCTTCTCCGCCACCAGCCGGTCGATCTGGTGCTGATAGGCGGCGATCACGACGGCCGGATCCGGGTTTTCACCCAGTTCACGATCCGCCTGCCAGCGTTCAAAACGTACGCCAATCTGTGCCAGTTGCTGCCCAATGGCCTGGGCGTCACGGCTCTGCCACAGCGGCTGTTGCGGCTCTTGATCGCTGAAAATGGTCAATCCACTCATGAGGCAAACTCCCCTAAATCGATTTGATCAAAACGGTTAACCTGCGGATGCTGGCTTTGGCTATCGGCTTCATCGCGGATCAGTTGGCAGGTATGCCAACCAGCGGCACGCGCGGCGTCCAGCTCTTGATGAATGTCGGAAAGAAATAACAGTTCATCAGCTGCAATACCGATTTTACCCGCGATATTAAGGTACGAAGCGGTTTCACGCTTGGCACCGACGTGAGTATCGAAATAACCGCTGAACAATGGCTGCAGATCCCCGGCATCGCTGTAGCCGAACAGCAGCTTTTGCGCCTCTACCGAGCCGGAAGAATAGACGTACAGCTTCAGCCCCTGCTGCTGCCAGGCGGCTAACTGCCCGGCTACTTCAGGGTACAAATGTCCGCGAAAATCGCCGTTCTGATAACCACTGCGCCAGATGATACCTTGCAGCGCCTTCAGCGCGGTGGATTTGCGGTCTTCGTCCATAAAGCGGTACAGCGCAGCAATCAGTTGCTCAATATCCGCCTGCGGTTGGTCAAGCTCCTGGCGTAAAGCGGTCAGTGGCGCGGCGACTTCGGCATCTTCAGCGTGAAGACGGAGAAAGGTGGCCATGCGTTCACGTGCGTAAGGGAACAGCACCTGATGAACGAAACGGATATCGCTGGTGGTACCTTCAATGTCGGTAACGATGGCGCGGATCATTTGGCCTCCAGTAAACGGCGTTGCAGTTCGCACTGGAACAGGAATTCCAGCCCTTCAAGATGACGACGAGCTTCCGCGACCTGGCGACCCCAGCAATACAGACCGTGGCCACGCACCAGAAAACCGTACTGCAACGGCGTAGCTTCGGCATGGGCCGCCACCCGCGCCGCTAATCGCGAGATATCCTGATCGTTATCGAAAATCGGGATCACCACACTGTCCAGATGCGTAGTCTGCCCACCGAGTGATTTTTGCATCTCATAGCCCTGCAACACCAGCCCATCGCTGCGTTCAACCCGCGACAGCACGGTCGCATTCACCGAATGAGTATGCAGTACCGCGCCAATCTGCGGGTACAAACGGTAAATAAGGGTATGCAGACCGGTTTCCGCTGATGGCGTGCGGCCGCTCGGCACATGGTTGCTGGCGGTTTCCACCAGCAGGAAGTCAGTTTCGGTCAGGCTGCCCTTATCCTTGCCGGATTCGGTGACCAGACAATGTTGGTCATCGAGACGCAGCGACATATTGCCACCGGTCGCCGGGCACCAGCCCTTTTCACCAATCCAGTGACAGGCCGACAATAACGCTTTAAGTTGCTGATTTTCTGTCATTAACATTTTTTGACCTGTAGGTTATAAGCAAATGATGTCTAGAATGATTTGATTAAGGGTAAGACTTTTTCTTCATTTAGCCATCTAAGCGTCTTGATTGCCAAATACTAACATCGTGTTATATTGACGGCAACATAAGCGCCAGGAGTATTAGCCTACGATGAGCACTTCAGCACTGATCCCCGAAAGTAAACTACCCGCGCTGGGCACCACCATTTTCACCCAGATGAGCGCGCTGGCGGCGCAGCATCAGGCAATCAACCTGTCGCAGGGCTTCCCCGATTTCGATGGCCCGGACTACCTGAAAGAACGTCTGGCCTGGCATGTCAGCCAGGGGGCGAACCAATATGCTCCGATGACCGGCGTTGCCCCACTGCGCGAAGCCATCGCCGAGAAAACCGCGGCTCTGTACGGCTGGCTACCGGACGCCACTAACGAAGTCACCATCACGGCGGGTGCCACCGAGGCACTGTTCGCCGCCATCAGCGCCCTGGTGCGCCCCGGTGATGAAGTTGTCTGTTTTGATCCCAGCTACGACAGCTATGCGCCGGCGGTGACCCTATCCGGTGGCACGCTAAAACGCATTGCGCTGCAGCCCCCGGCGTTCAGCGTCGACTGGCAACAGTTCGGCGAGTTGCTGTCACCACGCACCCGGCTGGTGATCCTCAATACGCCGCACAATCCTTCTGCTACTGCCTGGCAGGCGGAAGATATGCAGCAACTGTGGCACGCCATTAGCGATCGCGAAATCTACGTGCTGAGTGATGAAGTCTACGAACACATTTGTTTCGCCAGGGGCGGCCACACCAGCGTCCTGGCTCACCCGCAGCTGCGCCAGCGCGCCATCGCGGTGTCCTCTTTCGGCAAGACCTTCCACATGACCGGCTGGAAAGTGGGTTACTGCGTGGCCCCGGTAGCGCTGAGCGCGGAAGTGCGCAAGGTGCATCAGTACCTGACCTTCTCGGTCAATACCCCGGCCCAGTTGGCGCTGGCGGATATGCTGCGCAGCGAGCCTGAACACTGGCAACAGCTGTCGGCATTTTACCGCGCCAAGCGCGATCGTTTTGTACAGGCGCTGTCCAGCAGTCGACTGGAAATTTTGCCCTGCGAAGGTACATACTTCTTACTGGCAGATTACAGCGCCGTTTCCGATTTGGACGACGTGGCGTTCTGCCATTGGTTAACCGAGCACGTAGGCGTGGCGGCGATCCCGCTGTCGGTCTTCTGTGCCGATCCTTTCCCCCATAAATTGATCCGGCTGTGCTTCGCTAAACAGGATGCCACGCTGGATGCGGCTGCGGAGCGGTTATGTCGACTTTAAAAATTACCCTGTTGCAGCAACCCCTGGTTTGGCGTGATGGCGAAGCCAACCTGCGGCATTTTGATGAGCTGTTGGCGCCATTAAGCGGCCGCGATTTGATTGTACTGCCGGAGATGTTTACCACCGGTTTTGCCATGGATGCCGGAGAAAGCGCACTGCCGGAACAACAGGTTGTCGACTGGCTGCACGGTTGGGCGAGCAAAAGTAACGCTCTGGTCGGCGGCAGCGTGGCGCTGAAAACCGCCGAAGGCGCGGTTAACCGTTTCCTGCTGGTGGAGCCGAACGGCCGGGTGCATGCCTATGATAAGCGCCACCTGTTCCGCATGGCCGGTGAGCACCTGCACTATCAGGCAGGCAAAAAACGTGAAATTTTCGAATGGCGCGGCTGGCGCATTCTGCCGCAGATCTGCTACGACCTGCGCTTCCCGGTGTGGTCACGCTATCAGCAGGATTACGATCTGGCGCTGTACGTTGCCAACTGGCCGGCCCCGCGCAGTAAACACTGGCAAACGCTGTTGGCCGCTCGCGCCATCGAGAATCAGGTCTATGTGGCCGGTTGTAACCGCGTCGGCGAAGACGGTAACGGCCTGAACTACAGCGGTGACAGCCTGATCCTCAGCCCGCAGGGGGAAACACTGGCCCAGGTGGAACCCGGTGCCGCCGCACGGCTGGACGCCGAACTGTCGCTGGAAAACCTGCAAAGCTACCGCAGCGCCTTCCCGGCCTGGCGTGATGCCGACAGTTTCCTGCGCCACGATTAATCATTGCGGGTGCGGTTCGCTGCACCCGTAACTTCTGACGAGCGTCTAACTGCCCCGGTAGGTCGAGTAGGAATATGGGCTGATGAGCAGCGGTAAATGGTAATGCTGCGCCGCATCCTGAATAACGAAATCGATAATTGCCGTGGCGTACAGCGTTTCACGCAGGTCACGGGTAAAGTAAGCGCCGAGATCGGCAGCCAGGCGGTAATGTCCGGCAAGCAGACTGTCAGAGGTTAGATCACGCGCGCGGCCGTCAGCATCGGTCTGGCTTTCTGCCAGGGTTCGCCATAACCCGTCCTGTTCGTGTTCCAACCACACCCGCACGCCCGCAGCGGGTTTACCGAGTGAGGTGTCCAGAATATGGGTGCTGATATTACTCATCGCTCAGTAGCTCCTTAAAACGCAGCATCGTGATTTCACGCAGTTGTTCCGCCGTTTCCCGCCGTTCCTGTTCCGCACTGTTATTCAATCGCCGTTGCAACTCGCGCAGAATGCTCTGGCCGTCGCGACCAGCGGCACGGATCAAAAATACTTGACCAAACTGCTGTTCATAGCGTCGATTGCCGACCCGCAGCGCTTCACTCAGCTCTGCATCCTGCGCATTGACCGCCGCTTGTTCACGCTGCGAAAACCGCGCTTCTTGCCCCTGGCCCTTGGCACCTTCGCCGATACGCGGGTGCTGGGCCAGTGCCTGGCTGACCTCTTCCGGTTGCCAACGCAACGCCGCTTGCCAGGCCACCGCCAGCGCGGCATCAACACTGCTGAATGGCCGCGCTACCACCACCGCCGCAATCCAGGCCGCAATATCCACGCAGGGCCGCAGTAACAGCTCCGCTTGCGCCTCCGGTAACTGATTAAATCGTTGCAGACTCATCAGCCCTCCTCCCAACCGCCAACCGTATGGCAGTAAGCCTGGATCGCCAGCGCCACATCGGACTGGCTGACGGCTTCGGCCGGATGGTGGCTGATACCGCGATCGCAGCGGACAAACAGCATACCCACCGGCCAACAGGCCGCTACGGCAATCGCATCATGCCCGGCGCCGCTCGGCAACGCCATGCTGCGCCCCTGAACCGCCATCACGCCCTGCTGCCAGCGTTGTTGCAAATTTGCATCACAAGCCGTTGCATTTATGCGGTAAAACTCTTCACTGTCAAAACTCAGCCCCCGACGGGTACAGATCGCCTGCGCCTGTTCCAGCAACTGCGTCAGCAACGCCGCCAGCGGGCCATCTTCCGGCCCACGCACGTCCAGCGACAGCCTGACCTCACCGGGGATCACATTCACCGCTCCCGGCAGGCTTTCAATCCGGCCGACGGTCGCCACCAGATGCCGATCGCTGGCCGAGGTGATCGCTTCTACCGCCACCATCCATTCCGCCGCCGCCGCCAATGCATCTTTGCGTTGCCCCATCGGCACGGTACCGGCATGCCCAGCCTGGCCGGTAAAGGTACAGTTAAGCCGACGGGCACCGTTAATGGCCGTCACTACCCCCAAAGCCAGATCGGCGGCCTCCAGACAAGGCCCCTGTTCAATATGCAATTCCAGATAGCCGCAAATATCACTTTGCGCGCGTCGCGCTTCACCGACGGCTGCCGGATCCAGCCCAAACTCACGTAACGCCTGTGCCACGCTGATGCCGTCGGCATCGGTGCGTTCCAACCACTCGGCCGGCCACTGCCCGCTAATGCCCCGACTGCCTAACAGGGCGATACTAAAGCGTGTGCCCTCTTCATCGGCAAAGCCAATCACCTCGACCGCCACCGGCAAACGCCGCTGCTGCCGATGTAAATGCGCCACCACTTCCAGCGCGGTCAACACGCCGAGCATGCCGTCATAGCGCCCGGCGTTGCGTACCGTATCCAGATGCGAACCGAGCAGCAGTGCGGGGGCATTGGGCGTTTGGCCTTCATAGCGGCCGCAGAGGTTGCCGACGTTGTCCTGCCAGACCTTCATGCCGATAGTGCGCATCCAGTCGCCGACCAGCTGGTTGGCTCGCTGATGCTCCGGCGACAGGTAGACCCGCGTCAACTGGCCCGGCGTGGCGCTGATCGCCGCCAGCGCATCGCAGCGTGCCATCACCCGAGCCGCAGCCTGCTCCGCCTCCTGGGCGGTTAACAGCGCGGCCATCAACGGCTGCCGTCGTCGTAGGTATTCCATGCCGCCTGCAGCGCTTCGCCCTGTTTGCTGGCGAAACCCAACCGGTTCAACACCGCCTCCAGTGCAGTCAGCGTCTGCAATACGCAGTCTTTACGCGCGTTATAGCCCATGGTGCCGATGCGCCAGATTTTTCCCTGTAGCGGACCGAACGAGGTGCCGATCTCAATGGCGAAGTCGTTCAGCATCATCTGGCGTACCTGCTCGCCATGAACCTGCTGCGGGATCACCACGCCGAGCACGTTATTCATTCGGTTATCCAAATCGCCGAAGACTTCCAGCCCCATGCCCTGAATGCCGGCCAGCATGGCCGCACCGTGCAGCTTATGCCGGGCGATGGCGTTATCCAGCCCTTCTTCCAGAATAACCCTGGCGCACTCGCGAGCGGCAAACAGCATGCTGGTGGCTTCGGTATGGTGGTTCAGGCGCTCCGGGCCCCAGTAATCCATGATCATGCCGAGATCGAAATAGTTGGAGTAGATCATCTCGTCGTCACCATCGGCGTGATCGAGGGTGCGAATACCCTGCTCCACGCATTTGCGACGGCGGACAATCTCTTCAAACTGCGGGCTGAGCGTGACCGGCGAACTGCCCGATGGGCCGCCCAGGCACTTCTGCAGACCGGCGGAGACCGCATCCAGCCCCCAGGCGTCGGTTTCCAGCGGGTTACCGCCGAAGGAAGCGGTGGCATCGGTGTAAAACAGCACGCCGTGACGGCGGCAGATATCACCCAGTTGATCCAGCGGTTGCAGCATGGTGGTGGAGGTATCGCCTTGCACCGTCAACAGCAGGCGCGGGCGTACTTTCTTAATGGCGTCTTCAATCTGGTCGGCACTGAATACTTCGCCCCAGGGCACCTCGATGGTGTGGACTTCGGCGCGGCAGCGGCGGGCTATCTCACACAATAGATGGCCAAAACGACCAAATACCGGCACCAGCACCTTGTCACCTGGACGAATGGAAGAGACCAGCATCGCTTCTATACCGGAGCGAGAAGTGCCGTCCACCAGCAGGGTCCAGCGGTTTTCGGTGCGGAACAATGCGCGGTACAGTTCCATGACCTGATTCATGTAACCGGTCATCGCCGGATCGTACTGACCAATCAACTGGCTCGACATGGCACGCAGCACGCGCGGATCCGCGTTGATCGGCCCCGGCCCCATCAACAGGCGGGCGGGTGGATTAATCTGATCGAATTGGGTGATATCTAACATGTTAATTCCTTACCAGCTTAATAACTTAATAGATTTGATGTCATCAGTTCTCAGACAGACCGCGGACCGAAGCAATAAATTGTTTTAATTCCTGCGTTTGCGGATTGGCGAACAGCGTGCGGCTATCGCCCTGCTCCCATACCTTGCCCTGGTGCATAAACACCACCCGGTCGCCGACCTCGCGGGCAAAGTTCATTTCATGGGTCACCAGGATCAGCGTCATGCCCTCTTTGGCCAGCTGTTCCAGCACTTTCAGCACTTCGCCCACCAGTTCAGGATCCAACGCCGAGGTAATTTCGTCACACAGCAACACTTTCGGGTTCATCGCCAGCGCCCGGGCAATCGCCACCCGTTGCTGCTGGCCGCCGGACAGGTTAGCCGGTGAGTAATGCATGCGCTCAGCCAACCCAACCTTGTTCAACATCTCTTCCGCCAGTTCGCGGCATTCGGCCGGGCTTTTCTTTAGCACCCGACGCGGCGCCAGCATCACGTTCTCCAGCGCGGTCATGTGCGGGAATAAATTGAAGTTCTGGAATACCATGCCAATGGAGCGGCTGATTTCACGCGCCTGCGAATCGCGATCGGTCACCGTCATACCGCCCAGTTTGATACTGCCTTCCTGATAACCTTCCAGCCCGTTGATGCAGCGTAACAATGTACTTTTGCCGGAGCCGCTACGGCCGATGATCGAAATCACCTGGCCCATATCGATATCCAGATCCACGCCCTTCAGTACATGGTTCTGACCGTAATATTTTTGAACCTGATTAATTGTGATGAGCGGCATGGAATTTCTTCTCCAGATAATGACTGTAGCGCGACAGCGGATAACACATCAGGAAATAGCCCAGCGCGACCAGACCGAAAACTTTAAAGGGTTGATAAGTGACGTTGTTCAGCATGGTGCCGGCCTTGGTCAGTTCGACAAAACCGATGATCGACGCCAATGCGGTCCCCTTGATCACCTGAACCGAAAAGCCGACGGTAGGTGCAATAGCGATGCGCACGGCCTGCGGCACAATGACCCGCACCAACGTCTGGCCAAAACTCAGCCCCAGACAGCGCGACGCTTCCCACTGGCCTTTCGGCAATGCGGCGATGCTGCCGGACCAAATATCCACCAGAAAAGCGCTGGTGAATAACGTCAGCGCCAACGCGGCCGCGGTCCAGGGGCTCACATCAATGCCGAACAATGCCAGCCCAAAAAAGGCCAGGAACAGCTGCATCAGCAGCGGCGTACCCTGAAACAGCTCGGAATAACCGCGAACAAACCGCAGCGCCCACTTACGCTTACTCAGGCGCAGCAATAACAGCGGCAGCGTCACCAGGGTGCCGCCCAAAAATGCCGTCAGCGACAGCAGTAAGGTCCAGCGTGCCGCCAACAGCAGGTTGCGCACAATGTCCCAGTCGGTAAAAGTCAGCATCAGCCCTGGCTCCCCAGAAAACGGCGTCCGGCGGCCAGCAACAGCTGGCGCATCAGTATCGATAACAACAGGTAAAACAGCGCCGTCACCAGATACACCTCAAAACTGAGGAAGGTGCGCGACTGGATCAGGTTGGCGGCGAAGGTCAACTCTTCGAACGACACCTGCGACACCACCGATGACCCCAGCATGACGATAATGCACTGGCTGACCAACGCCGGATAAATCCGCTGCAGCGACGGTGGCAGCACGATGCGCAAAAACGTCTGGCTGCGGCTGAGCCCCAGCACCCTGCCGGCCTCCCACTGGCCTTTCGGCGTCACCTGAATACCGGCACGAATAATCTCGGTACTGTAGGCCCCCAGGTTAATCACCATCGCCAGCAGCGCCGCCTGCCCGGCGGTCAGTTTCCAGCCCAGGCTCGGCAGGCCGAAGACGATGAAGAACAGTTGCACCACAAACGGCGTGTTGCGTACCACCTCAACGTAAATGCCCCAAACGCGACTAACCAGGTTAGCCTTGCCGCTGCGGATCGCCGCACCGCAAATCCCCAGTGCCACCCCGATTAACGTGGCCAGAGCCGTCAGCTCAATGGTGGTCAACAAACCGGCCAGCAACTCGGGCAGGTAAGGCCACAGGGCGGGAAAGTTCAGCTGATAGGTCATCAGGCGCCCCCGTTATGCGCCGAAGTCGGCAGGCAGCGGCGCTTTGAGCCATTTCTCGGACAGGCCATTAAGGGTGTTATCCTTCAATGCCTGTTCAATCAGTTGGTCCACTTTCGCTTGCAACGCCGGTTCACCCAGACGCAGCCCCACATAGCAGGGTGAATCTTTCAGCATAAATTTGGCCACCGGTGCCTTGGCTGGGTTCTGCCGTGCTATGGCGCTCACCACCAGATTGCCGGTAGCGATGTATTGCACCTGACCGGACAGATAGGCCGACAGCGTGGTGTTATTGTCTTCATAGCGCTTGATCTGCGTGCCCTTTGGCGCGGTGTCGCTCAGCACCATGTCTTCCACCGCACCGCGCGTCACGCCGATGGTTTTACCATTCAGCTGCGTGGCGTCCGCCAACACCGATTCTTTCGGACCAAATACGCCCAGGAAGAACGGCGCATAGGTGCGGCTGAAGGCGATTGCCTTCTCGCGTTCCGCGTTTTTGCCCAGGCTGGAAATCACCAGATCAACCTTGTTGGTCTGCAGATAAGGCACGCGGTTGGCGCTGGTGACCGGCACCAGCTGCAACTTAAGTTTCATCTTGTCGGCCAGATACTGCGCCATATCGATGTCATAACCCTGTGGTTGCAGATCGGTGCCCACGGAGCCGAACGGCGGGAAGTCCTGGGGTACCGCTACCCGCAACACGCCGCGCTGCTGGATTTCCTGCAGTTGATCCGCCATCGCCGAAGCGGCCTGAGCCATCAACAGCACTGCACCTAATGCCACTACGCCGATTTTCTTGAAGTTCATAGACTATCCCCGATGGTGAAATGATGAAACAAAAGATTCTTTGATCATCACTCTGCAACTAATGTGCCAATAAGCGGCGTCGGGAACGTTCGGCTTTAGTGTCGCTAAGTTAGGGGGTTAAGATGGGAATTTCCCTGCCAACGTAAAGACAGGGTGAATGAATAAAGTGAGCAAATTGCGCACCATCAAAGTGCGAAAGCACCAAAATGGCGCTGGGCTCAGCGCTGCTCCAGCTCATCCAGCCCCATATACAGATCGGCAATTTGGTGAATTCGTTGCCGCCCTTGCGCCAACGTCTCGTGCAGCAGAGCATTGCTGAGCAGGTTGGCCAGACTCATGGCGGCGGAATAGCTGTCAAAGGCGGAAACGCTGTCGAGCGGTGCCGCCAGATGCCAGTTAGCCAGCGGGATTAGCGCCTGTGCCTGGGGTTCACACACCAGCAGTGTCGGTACCTGCTGAACCTGCAACTGCGTCAACAACGCCCGCACCTGGCGCGGTCGGCGGCGAAACGCCACCACTATCGCTACATCTTGCGGGGACAGACTCACCAGCTCTTCCGCCAGTGTCTGACCCGGCTGCGGCACCAGTAACACCTGCTCTCGCACCTGCATCAGTTGCTGGCGCAGGTGCATCGCCACCGGATAGCTGTTGCGAAACCCCATTAACACCACCCGCCGCGCCTGTACCAAAGCAGCAATCACTGCGTTGAACTGCTCCGCATCAATATGGTTCACCCACTGGGTAAGGTTAGCCATTTCCTGCTTGTAGTGGCGCGCCAACAGGGTATTGCCCTGCACCGCGTCACGGTTATCGGTCAGCGGCATACCGCTCTGGCGCAGAGTGCGCAATTCGTCACGCATCGCGCGGTAGCTCGGGTAACCCAGGCGTTTGAACAAGCGGCTGACGGTGGCTTTGGATACCCCGCTCAGCCGCGCCAGCTCGGCGCTGTTGTAGCTGATCAGGTCATCGAAGTGATCGAAAATAAAATCGGCCACCCGCTGTTCCTGCGGCGTGAGCTGCGGATATTCCCCGCGCAGGCGTTCATCAATCTGCTGCATTGCTACTCCTGCTGTAACCTTTGTTTCAGCGGAACATAGCACGGCCAATCCACCCGCTGGCAAGCGATTATTGTCCTGGCGGAAAACATGGAACGTCTCTTGCTTGTGTTTGAGGCAGACGCTGACCTCAAACAAGGGCCAAGAAATGATTAACAGCAACACCGCGCCATTGGGCATGGCCGTCACGCCGCACCACCTCGCCAGCGAAAGCGCACTGGCGATACTGCGCAAAGGCGGCAACGCGATTGAAGCCATGGTCGCCGCCGCCGCTACCATCGCCGTGGTCTACCCACACATGAACGGCCTGGGTGGCGATGGGTTCTGGCTGATCGTGCCGCCGCAGGGTGATCCGGTGGCCATCGACGCCAGCGGCGCAGCCGGATCGCTGGCCACGCTGGATTTTTACGCCGGGGAAAGTCACATTCCCCATCGGGGGCCAAAAGCCGCGCTGACCGTCGCCGGTACTGTCGGGGGCTGGCAGGAAGCGCTGGATTACTCCGCTGAACTGGGCGGCCAGCAGTTGCCGTTGCCACGCCTGCTGGCAGATGCGATTCGCTACGCTGCAGACGGTATTCCGGTCACCGCCTCGCAGGAGGCGGCTACCCGCAGCAAATATCATGAGCTGGCAGATCGGGAGCATTTTGCCCGCACCTACCTGCCACACGGTGAAATTCCTCACGCCGGACAGCGTTTCTGCCAGCCACAATTGGCGGAGACTCTGATTACCCTGGCCGAACAGGGGTTGGACAGCTTCTATCGTGGCCGATTGGCAGAGAGCATGGCGGCGGATATGGCCAGGCTAGGCATGCCGCTTACTGCGCAGGATCTGGCGGATTATCGGCCGCGCCGCCGCACGCCGCTGCGGCTGGAGCATCAGAAAGGTGAGATCTTTAACCTGACGCCGCCGACTCAGGGCCTGGTGTCGCTGGCGATCCTCGGGCTGACCGACCGTCTGCCACTTGCCAGCCGCAGCGAAGGCGCGGTGGTACATGGTATCGTCGAGGCTACCAAACTGGCTTTCGGCCTGCGTGACCAATTCATCACCGATCCGCGTCAGATGACTCAGGATCCACAGGCATTGTTGACCGCCGAACACCTGGACGCGCTGGCCAGGCGCATCGATCCTGAACAGGCCGCCCCCTGGGGCAAAGGCAAAGGGCCGGGTGATACCGTGTGGATGGGGGTGATGGACAGCAGCGGTCTGGCGGTGTCCTTTATTCAAAGTATCTATCACGAATTCGGCAGCGGCGTGGTACTGCCGCAAAGTGGCGTGCTGTGGCAAAACCGTGGCGCGTCTTTCAGTCTGGATGCCGCGCACCTGCTGGCATTGGCGCCGGGTAAACAGCCCTTCCATACCTTGAACCCGGCAGCCGCACGCCTGTATGACGGGCGTACCCTGGTGTACGGCTCGATGGGCGGTGACGGCCAGCCGCAAACCCAGGCAGCGGTGTTTGTCCGCCATGTGGTGCAGGGGCTGCCGCTGCAACAGGCGATCAGCGCGCCGCGCTGGCTGCTCGGCCGCACCTGGGGCGAAAGCTCCGACTCATTAAAACTGGAGGGGCGTTTTAGTCAGGAAACCTTGGCCTACCTGCGTCAACGCGGCCACGAGGTAGAACTTTTAGCGGATTTCAGCGAGGCGGTCGGCCACGCCGGCGCCATTGTTCGCCATACTAACGGCATGCTCGAAGGCGCTTTTGATCCGCGCAGCAACGGCAGCGCCGCCGGCTTCTAGCCGCTCTTTCAATAAGGGGATCCCCATGAACCATCCACCTGCCACCGACTGGGCGGCTTATATCAGCCAGATGGAAAACATACTGGCCCTGGAGCTCAATGACGTGCGCCGCCAGGAACTGCTGATCCAATTCAACCGCATCGCCGCAATGGCAGAGCCGCTGATGGCCCTGCCGCTCGATCAGCGTCTGGAAATTGCCGGGGTATATCGAGCATGAATCCAATAAGCGCACTGTCGATCGCCGAGATCCGCGCCGCCCTGCAGCAAGGTGCGATTTCCGCCCGCGAGGTAGCCCAGCAAACGCTGGATAATATCGACACCCAAAACCCTTCGCTTAACGCCTATACCCACATCACCCGTGAACGTATGCTGACGGAGGCCGACAATCTCGATCGTGCCCGTGCCAAAGGGCAAGCGCTACCCAGCCTGGCGGCCATTCCTTATGCGGTGAAAAATCTGTTCGATGTCACCGGGGAAACCACCCTGGCCGGTGCCAGCCTGTTTTGCGATAACCCACCCGCCAAACAAGACGCCTGGGTGGTCAACCGGCTGGCGGCACAGGGCGCGCTGCTCTCCGGCATGCTGAATATGGACGCCTATGCCTACGGTTTCACCACCGAAAACAGCCACTACGGCGCGACGCGTAACCCACACGACACCACGCGTATTGCCGGGGGCTCCTCTGGGGGTTCAGCGGCTGCGGTCGCCGCCGGGCTGGTAACATTTTCACTCGGCAGCGATACCAACGGCTCAATACGCGTGCCCTCTTCGCTATGCGGCATCTTCGGGTTGAAGCCGACCTTTGGCCGCCTGTCGCGCAGCGGCAGCCAGCCGTTTGTCGCCAGTCTGGATCATGTCGGCCCCTTTGCCCGGCGGGTACGCGATCTGGCCGCGGTGTATGACGTGATGCAGGGCACAGATATCGAAGACCGCTTCCAGGCGGAAAAACCGATCACCCAAACCGAGTCGCTGCTGCCGCGTGGCCAACAAGGGTTACGTTGCGCGGTGCTGGCCGGCTATTTCCAGCAATGGTGCAATGAAGACGCCAAAGCGGCGGTGCAGCAGGTCGCTCAGGCGCTGGAGGCCGTCGCCGAAGTCGAACTGCCCCAGGCTGAACTGGCGCGTTCGGCGGCGTTTATTCTCACCGCCGCCGAGGGAGGTAACCAGTATCTGCCGCAGTTGCGCAGCCAACCCGAGCGCTTTGAACCGCTGTCGCGCGAGCGGCTGCTTGCCGGGGCCATGCTGCCCGCCGCCTGGTACCTGCAGGCACAACGTTTCCGCACCCATTTCCAGCAGCAGGTATTGCCGCTGTTTGAACACTGGGACATTCTGATCGCCCCGGCCACGCCGTGCGCCGCAACGATCATTGGTCAGGAAACCCTACGTATCAACGGCACCGACCTGCCGATCCGTGCCGGCATGGGCATGCTGACACAGCCGATCTCCTTTCTCGGCCTGCCGGTGGTGACGGTGCCGCTGAAAACCGCGGCGGGGCTACCGATCGGGCTGCAGCTTATCGCACCGCCATGGCGTGAAGATCTGGCACTGCGAGCCGCCTATGCGCTGGAACAACGCGGCGTAGCTACCTGTGTTTTACCAGGGAAACAGGATTAACTAATGAAGAGTGAATATATCGATCGGCCGGCAGTGCTGGCAGAAGTGAATGCCGCCTTTTACCGTTACGAACAGGCGTTGACTGGCAATGATATTGAGGTATTGGACGAGCTGTTTTGGCACGATGGGCGCACCGTCCGTTATGGTGCGACGGAGAATTTGTACGGTATCGAACAGATCCGCGACTTCCGCCAACAGCGGCCATCAAAAGGGCTGGATCGCGTACTGGAAAACACCGTTATCACCACCTACGGTGATGATATGGCCGCCGCCAGCACCGAATTCCGTCGTCCCGGCAGCGACAGTGTCGGCCGGCAGATGCAAACCTGGGTCAAACTGCCCTGCGGCTGGCGCATCGTCGCCGCGCATGTGAGTTTGATGGCGGAATAATCGCGATTGCACAAAAATTGGACAGCCATACTCAGTCCGCCGTATAGTAGCCAAAGGTATTACCTTTAGCTAACTGGGGCGACCAATGACAAGTGCAACATCGATTAAAATTGATGAACAACTGAAGCAGCGGGTGCAGCAAATTGCGGCTACACGCCAGCGCAGCGCGCACTGGATAATGCGCGAGGCGATCCGCGAATATGTCGAACGAGAAGAAAAACGCGAAGCGCTGCGCAAAGATGCGTTACAGGCATGGGAAGTCTATCAGGCAAATGGTAAACATCTGTCTCAGGAAGAGGCCGATAATTGGCTCATCAGCCTGGAAAAAGGTGATGATACGGAGATCCCGGAGTGCCACAACTGATATGGACGCCTGCAGCGCTACAAGATATTCAGCGATTGTACCGATTTCTGGCGGAGAAAGACCTCAACTCCGCAAAGAGGGCCGTTGCCACCATCCGTCACAGCGTCAATATCCTCGCTCACCAACCGCAGGTAGGTCGCCCGGTTGAAGAGATGGATACGGAATTTAGAGAATGGCCGATCGATTTCGGCAACAGTGGTTATATCGCGCTATATCATTTTGATGGCCACACCGCAGTACTGCTGGCGGTGCGCCACCAAAGTGAAGCCGGCTATTGAAGGATTAGCTCAACACCAATAGGCCATAAAGTTAACGGTGGAGCGGTCCAAATCGCGTTCGCCAATCAGGTAACGGCGCAACGCCTTCACCGCTGAAGACTCCGCCGCGACCCAGGCGTAGAAGCTTTTCGCCCCTTCGGCCCGTTCCCACAGCAGGTCGCCACCCAGGCTGTTTTCGGTCAGCGACTGTGACTGCGTACGCGCCGACTCTGGAATATTCACCCGCTGGCGCACCGATTCCACCAGCAAGGTGCCGTGCATCTGCTGATGCCCCACGTCACGCGGCAACCAATACACCTCGGCAAACGGGAAGCGGTCCATATTCAGGCAGTCACCCGCGACCGGCACTTCAAAGAACGCCTGCACTCTTGGTGGATTGGCCTGCTGCGCCAGCTGTTCCAAAATACCCACTGCCGCCGGCACCGCAGTTTCATCGGCGATCAGCAGTGCCTGTTGCAATGCGCTTGGCGGTGCCCATTCATAACCGCCGCTGTCGCCGTCAAAATCGGCATTGGGTGCAACCGCCTGCAGGGTATCACCCGGTTTGGCCTCGGTCGCCCAGGCGGAAGCCGGGCCGTTGACGCCATGCAACACAAACTCGACGTCCATCTGATTCTGTTCACTGCGCAATGCGCGCAGCGTGTAAGTACGCATCACCGGGCGCTGTTCTTTGGGTATCGCCATATAATGACGATACCAGTCGTCGCTATTTTCCAGACAGGAAAGTTGGCCATTCTCGGCCGGGAACAACAGTTTGATGCGCTGATCCGGCGCCTCCAGCTTCATGCGGTGGACGTCCGGTCCTTCGAAAACGCAGCGCAGTAAGGAAGGCGATACGTTTTCTTTTACTTTCAGTGTGATATCAAAAACTCTGTAGCTTGATGCGCCGGACATAGCTGTTACTCTCCCGCAGAATTTACCCTGACACGGTGCTGGCACCACAGCCAGCCGCTGATACCGCCCAACAGGACCGCCATCGTCAGAGCCGCCGCAATCAGCTGCGACTCACCATAAAACCTGGCCACCACCGGCACCATCAGCGCGCTCAGACCGTAACCCAGCGTGTGGCTGGTGGCGATGGCTCCCGACCCTTTGCCGGTGGACAATTTATCATTCAACAATAGCTGGTAGCCCGGTGTCGCCATAGCCGCGCCAAAGGAAGCCAACGCACAACCGGCATAGAACAACGCCAGCGGCTCAGCGCACATCAGGCCCAATCCGACCACCATCAATACCGCAGCAAGCAGCAGCAGTTGTGACGCGCTAAAGCGCTGTGGGCGCACCACCAGAAACTGTGCCAACAGGGTACAACCCGCCGCTACGCTCAACAGCACCGCCACATGATGGCTAACGCTGGTGGCAGAGTGGCTGAATAAACGGCTCAAATGCGGCGCCAACCCGAGTTGCATCAGGCTGACCGAAGCCGCCAACAGCACCGCGCACAGCAGATAAGGCACCATATTGAGGCGCAGTCGGTTTTGCTGATGGGCCACCGGTGGCAAAGGCGGATCGTTATGCTGACGGCATATCACCAGCAGGGCGATTAATGGCGCAAGCGCCATCAGCCACAGCGGTGCCATCGGATGAATCGACAACGCCAACGCGGCGCACAGGGGGCCAAGCAGCCGCCCGCAGCTCAGCCCGGAGCTGATGGTCGCCAGCGCCGACATACGTTGCTCATAACCGGCCCGCTGCAGGGCCCAGGTCTGACTGGCAGGCACCATGCCGGACACCGTCAAGCCATAGATAATCCGTGCCACGATCAGGGCGCCCAATCCCGCCATCGGCGAAAGCCAGCCTGCCGCCAGCCCCCAAACCGCCAGTGCCAGCAAGGCAAAACTGAACAAATATCCTGCTAACGCCATGGTGACCACAAACTTGCAGCCGCGAATTTCGGACTGCTTGCCCCACCACGGCGAGCCGACCAGAAACAGCATTGAGCCGAGCGTGAGTAACCCGGCCCAGACGGAAAGCGAAAGATGAGTCATGCTGACCAATACCGGCAATGCCACCAGCAGGCCGTTTTGCCCGATGCCCAACAACCCGGCACAAAGCGCCAGTGGCCAGTTGGAAGGAGACGTATTCCCAATTGTCGGTGATTTAGGGGGAGAAGAAATATGCATCAAACGTAAATTTACCGTTAATAAAATTATAAGGTTATGTTCAATTCATTGAAAAATTGTATCATAGGATGATTGATAACAATAAATATTATTGATATAAGAATCATTCTCAATTGATTCAACAGTGAAATGGGATCATGACAATCCAGTTTGAAACCGCGACGACCGACGTGGCTGCACAATGTTTTCTCAACGCATTGATGCGTGAAACCCGGGACTGGCAAATCGTTCCGGCGGCCAGCCACCAACAGTATCCGCAACTGCACATTCCACTTTCGCCTTCTCAGGCTATTCGCATCGCTTTACGCCATACCTCCCCCACTCAGCATCACCAGTACCTGTTCCCCGCTTATCTGTATCAGCAGGATGACGGTGCAGGGGTTGCGCTGAGCGTGGAACAGCTTATCTCCTTGCTGTTGGAAAAACCGGCGGTGAAAGGCGAACTGTCGGATGACGTGGTGGCCCGTTTCCGCCAGCGTGTACTGGAAAGTCATGAAAATACCCAGCAGGCGATCAATATCCGTCTGGACTGGCCTGCGCTGCGCGACAAGCCGCTGAACTTCGCCCAGGCGGAACAGGGGCTGCTGGTCGGTCACGCCTTCCACCCGGCACCGAAGTCGCATGAGCCATTCAACCATCAGCAGGCGCACCGCTATCTGCCGGATTTTGCCGCCAGCTTCCCGCTGCGTTGGTTTGCCGTCGATAAACGCCAACTGTGCGGCGACAGCCTGAATCTGACGCTGCAGCAGCGCCTGCAACGTTTTGCCGCCGAAAGTGCCCCGCAGCTGTTGGCACACTTTAGCGATAACGTCTGGCTGCTACCGATGCATCCGTGGCAGGCCGACCATTTACTGACGCAGAACTGGTGCCAGGATCTGGTGACCCAGGGGCTGCTGCAGGATCTGGGCGAAGCCGGCGAACGCTGGCTGCCTACCAGTTCTTCACGCTCGCTGTACAGCGCCAGTAACCGTGACATGATCAAATTCTCCCTCAGCGTCCGCCTGACCAACTCGGTGCGCACCCTGTCGGTAAAAGAAGTGAAGCGCGGGATCCGCCTGGCGCGTCTGGCGCAAACCCCGCGCTGGCAAGAGTTGCAGGCGCGCTATCCGACCTTCCGCGTAATGCAGGAAGACGGCTGGGCCGGTCTTCGCTCGGCAGACGGCACCGTCCAGGAAGAAAGCCTGATGGCGCTGCGCGATAACCTGCTGTTCGACCAGCCACAAAGCCAGACCAACGTGCTGGTGACGCTGACCCAGGCCGCGCCGGATGGCGGCGACAGCCTGCTGGCTGCAGCGGTACGCCGTTTGGCCAGCCGCCTGAATCTGCCGTTGCAACAAGCCGCCCACACCTGGCTGGATGCCTACTGCCAACAGGTGTTGCTGCCGCTGTTCAGTACCGAAGCCGATTACGGGCTGGTGCTGCTGGCTCACCAGCAAAACATTCTGGTAGAGATGCAGCAGGACCTGCCGATCGGCATGCTGTATCGCGACTGTCAGGGCAGTGGTTTTACCCGTGACGCCGGCCCCTGGCTGGAAGAAATTGGCGAAGCCGATGCGGAAAACCGCTTCAGCGAGCAACAGTTGCTGCGCTACTTCCCTTACTACCTGCTGGTGAACTCCAGCCTGGCGGTCACCGCCGCACTGGCCGCGGCCGGTTTCGACAGTGAAGAGGCATTGATGGCCCGGGTACGCGACGCACTGAGCGGCCTGCGCGCCAACGCCAAAAACACCCTGTGCCTGGACTACGTGCTCGACAGCAGCCACTGGAACTGTAAAGGCAACTTCTTCTGTTACCTGCACGACCATAACGAAAACACCATCGTTGATCCGGCGGTGATTTACTTTGATTTCGTTAACCCGCTGCGCCAGGGAGCCGCCCAATGATGCCGCACGCCAAACTGATGCATGCCGGCAGCGGTTTTCGTTGCGAACGGCTGGAACGGGAGTTGCAGCTTGGCCTCGGTCTCGACGGTAGCGCCGTGCTGCACTATCCAGGCCCACTGCCACAGGGTTGGCTGGTTCAAGCGTTAGACCAGTTACTGGTGGCCGCGCCGCAGCTCAGCGGTGTCACGCTGCCTTACGCGCAATGGCGTGAAGAACCGCAGGCGCAGGCGCTGTTCGCGTTGGCCAGCGGTGACTATCTGGCACGCGAAACCTTTTATCAATTGCCGCTGTGGCTGATGGCTGAACGCAACCGCGCCTCCGGCCAGATGCAGTATGACGCCGAACGCAGCCTGTGGTACCCACAGCGCCCGGCGCGTCCCAACGGTGAGGTGTACCGCCGTTACGATCCGCAGTTGAAGAAAACCCTCAGTTTCCGCCTGCCGGAAGTGGGACGCGACGCCGAACAGTTCACCCGCTGGATGAATTCACCGCGCGTTGACGCCTTCTGGGAAATGAGCGGCCCGCTCGAAACCCAGGCCGCCTACCTGCAGCGTCAACTGGATTCCAGCTACTGCTACCCGTTGCTGGGTTGCTTTGACGATCGCCCGTTCGGCTATTTCGAAGTTTATTGGGCGCCGGAGGATCGCATTGGCCGCCACTATCGCTGGCAACCCTTCGATCGTGGGCTGCACATGCTGGTGGGTGAAGAAGACTGTCGCGGTGCGCAGTACATCCGCAGTTGGCTGCGCGGCCTGACGCATTACTTGTATCTGGATGAGCCCCGCACCACGCGGGTGGTCGCCGAGCCGCGAGCCGACAACCAACGCCTGTTCCGTCACCTGCCAGCCGCCGGTTATCACACCCTTAAAGAGTTTGATTTCCCACATAAGCGTTCGCGTTTGATAGTGAATCAGCGTGCCGAATTCTTCCAGGAGACCTGCGTATGATGACGCCAGATTACGCCGACTGGCAGCGCGTTAACCGCCAGATGATCGCCAAGATCCTCGCCGAGCTGGAATACGAGCGCGCGCTGCAGGCTGAACATCACGACGGGCAATGGCACATTGCGCTGGGCGACGCCCACTACCGCTTCAGCGCCGAACGCGGCATCTGGGGCTGGCTGCACATCGATCCGGCTACCCTGGCCTGCGATCAATCGCCGTTAGCCGCCGACCAAACGCTGCGCCAACTGGCACAGGTGTTGAAGATGGACGATGCGCAGGTCGCAGAACATCTGGAAGACCTGTACGCCACGTTGCGCGGCGATATGCAGTTGCTGTCTGCCCGTCACGGTATGAGTGCGCAGGATCTGATCGCACTGGACGCCGATGCGCTGCAATGCCTGCTGGCCGGACATCCCAAGTTTATCTTTAATAAAGGTCGTCGTGGTTGGGGCCTGACCGCGCTGCAGCAGTATGCCCCGGAATACCAGGGCCAGTTTCGCCTGCACTGGGTGGCGGCCAAGCGTAGCAGCTTCGTCTGGTG
Source organism: Serratia sp. BIGb0163 (assembly GCF_024809935.1). Lineage (NCBI taxonomy): Bacteria > Pseudomonadati > Pseudomonadota > Gammaproteobacteria > Enterobacterales > Yersiniaceae > Serratia > Serratia sp. BIGb0163. Next base: position 32,391 of record NZ_JANUDZ010000004.1, on the reverse strand, counting down.
TGCTGATGAAGAATATCCGCTGACCCAGTTGCTCGATAGCGCCATGGACAGCGCCGAACGCCAGCGCTTCGACCAGCGCTGGCGCGAGCTGAAACTGACCCATGACTGGATCCCGGTGCCCCTGCATCCGTGGCAGTGGCAGCAAAAGATCGCGCTGCACTTCCTGCCGCAGTTGGCCGAAGGTGAACTGGTGGAGTTGGGGGAATTTGGTGACAACTATTTGGCACAGCAATCGTTGCGTACCCTGACCAATATCAGCCGCCGCTCCGCGTTCGACATCAAACTGCCGCTGACCATTTACAACACTTCGTGTTATCGCGGTATTCCGGGCAAGTACATCAGCGCCGGGCCGGCCGCTTCCCGCTGGCTGCAGCAGATCTTTTCCGAAGACAGCACGCTGCGCGCCAGCGGCGCCGAAATCCTGGGTGAACCGGCGGCGGGTTATATGACCCACCCAACCTACGCATCCCTGGCCAAAGCCCCCTACCGCTATCAGGAAATGCTTGGCGTGATCTGGCGTGAGAACCCTTCTTGCTATCTGCAGGAGGGCGAACAGGCCATTTTGATGGCGACGCTGATGGAAACCGACAACCAAGGCCAGCCGCTGATCGCCGCCTATATTGCTCGTTCCGGCCTGAGCGCTGAAGCCTGGTTGCAACAGATGTTCAGCGTGGTGGTGTTGCCGATGTATCACCTGATGTGCCGCTACGGCGTGGCGCTGATCGCCCACGGGCAGAACATCACGCTGGTGATGAAAGACCACGTGCCGCAACGCGTGCTGCTTAAAGACTTCCAGGGAGATATGCGCCTGGTGGATAAGGACTTCCCCGAAGCGGCGACGCTGCCGAAAGTCGTCAAGGACGTCACCGTGCGTCTGTCCGCCGACTACCTGATCCATGACTTGCAAACCGGGCATTTCGTCACCGTGTTGCGCTTTATCTCACCGCTGATGCAGGCCTGCGGAGTCAGTGAAGCCCGTTTCTATCAGCTGCTGGCGCAGGTGCTGGAAGGCTATATGGCACGGCACCCGGAGATGGCGGAACGTTTTGCCCTGTTTGATCTGTTTAAACCACAAATCATTCGCGTGGTGCTCAACCCGGTGAAACTCACCTACTCGGAGCAGGATGGCGGCAGCCGTATGTTGCCAAACTATCTGCAGGATCTGGATAACCCTCTTTACCTGGTCACCAAGGAGTTTGCCCAATGAATCAGCCCCTGGATTTCATCGGCATTGGCGTAGGTCCGTTCAACCTCAGTATTGCCGCTCTCGGCAGTGAAGTTGCCGGTTTTAACAGTAAATTTCTCGAGCGCAAACCGCACTTTTCCTGGCACCCCGGCATGATGGTGCCGGATTGCCATATGCAGACCAGTTTCCTCAAGGATCTGGTCAGTGCGGTATCGCCGACCAATCCCTACAGCTTTATTAACTATCTGGTGAAACGGAAGAAATTTTACCGTTTCCTGACCACCGAGCTGCGCACGGTGTCGCGCGAAGAGTTTGCCGACTACCTCGACTGGGCCGCCAATGGCCTGAAGTCGCTCGAATTCAGCCAGGACATTCAAAGCGTGGATTTTGACGACCAGCAGCGGCAATTTGTCGTCACCACCCAGCGCGCCACCTACCGGGCACGCCACGTCTGTCTGGGCATCGGCAAACGCATCAAGCTGCCGGACTGCGTTACCGAACAAAACGATCGCTGCTTCCATGCCAGCGAGATGACGTTGCGTAACCCGGATCTGACCGGCAAGCGCGTCACCATCGTCGGCGGCGGCCAGAGCGGTGCCGATCTGTTCCTGAACATCTTCCGCGCCGAGTGGGGCCAGCCGGCGCAGTTGAACTGGATCTCGCGTCGCAACAACTATAACGCCCTGGATGAAGCCGCTTTCGCCAACGAGTACTTCACCCCGGACTACGTTGACAGTTTCTATGGCCTGAACGACAGCGCCAAACAGCGCATGCTGACCGAGCAGAAGATGACTTCTGACGGCATCACCAGCGACTCGCTGTTAGCGATTTACCGGGCGATGTACCACCAGTTTGAAGTGCTGCGCGAAAAGCCCTGGGCGCACCTGTTACCCAGCCGCTCGCTGGCGGCGATCCAGGCCGCAGGCAACGGCTGGCAGTTAGTGACCCACCATCATCTCGATCAGGGCAAAGAAACCTTCGATACCGATGTGGTGATCTTCGCCACCGGCTATCAGCAGGATCGTCCGGCTTTCCTTGAGCCGCTGGCGGACCGTCTGTTAACCACCGCCGATGACCAGTACCGCGTGGCCCCCGACTTCACCCTGGAGTGGCAAGGCCCCAGCGAAAATTGCCTGTTTGCGGTGAACGCCGGTATGCACAGTCACGGCATCGCCGAACCCCAGCTCAGCCTGATGGCCTGGCGTTCGGCTCGTATTCTCAACCGGGCTTTAGGACGCGACCAGTTCGATTTAACGTCCACCCCGGCGGTGATCCAATGGCGCAGCCAGCAACCGGGCACCCCAGCCCGAGCGACACACGCCATGCTCAATTACACCGAGTTTTAACTACACACCAATGATGGGAAACACTGGAAGATAATGATGAAGCGCAAACACCTCTGGGTATTAAATCCTTGTCTGCTGGCGATGATCGCACCAGCAGCAGCCTGGGCAGAAGAACAAAAAAGCGAAGAGCAAATGGTGGTTTCCGCCAGCCGTGCGCACCGTACCGTAGCAGAAATGGCGCAGACCACCTGGGTGATTGAGAGCCAGGAAATTGAGCAACAGGTACAGGGCGGCAAAGAGATCAAGGACATGCTGGCGCAGTTGATCCCGGGGATGGACGTCAGCGGTCAGGGCCGAACCAACTACGGCATGAACCTGCGTGGCCGTTCAATGATGGTGATGATCGACGGCGTGCGTTTGAACTCTTCACGCAGCGACAGCCGCCAGTTGGATTCGATCGACCCGTTTAATATCGACCACATTGAAGTGATCTCCGGTGCCACCTCGCTGTACGGCGGCGGCAGCACCGGTGGTTTGATCAACATCGTCACCAAAAAAGGCCAGAAAGAGCAGCAGGTTGAGCTGCAGATCGGCGGCAAAACCGGCTTTGGCGGCCATAACGACCACGACGAAAACGTGGCGGCGGCGGTCAGCGGCGGCAACGATAATGCCTCGGGCCGCCTGTCGGTCTCTTACCAGCGCTACGGCGGCTGGTACGACGGCAAGGGCAATGAAGTCTTGATCGACAATACCCAGACTGGCCTGCAATATTCCGATCGCCTCGACGTGATGGGTACCGGCACCATTAATATCGACGATCACCAGCAGCTGCAACTGACCACTCAGTATTACAAAAGCCAGTCCGATGGCGACCACGGCCTGTTCCTGGGGGAGAATTTCTCCGCGGTGACCGGCAGCGCCAAAGCTTATAACAGCGGCAACCTGAATTCCGATCGTATTCCTGGCACTGAACGTCACCTGATCAACCTGCAGTACTCCAACACCGATTTCCTCGGGCAGGATCTGGTGGCGCAGGTTTATTATCGCGATGAGTCGCTGACCTTCTATCCGTTCCCGACGCTGGCGGGCAAAGCACCGGACTACTACGTCAGCAGCATCGGTGCCTCGCAGCAGAAAACCGATTTTTACGGCGGCAAGCTGACGCTGAACAGCAAACCGATCGACGCCCTGACGCTGACCTACGGCATCGACGCCGAGCATGAAACTTTCAATTCCAACCAGCAGTTCTTCGATCTGGCCAAGGCGCAACAGTCCGGCGGCATGGACTTGCAAAACGCCTATAACACCGGGCGTTACCCAGGCTACACCACCAGCAATCTGGCCACCTTCATGCAGGCCAGTTACGATATCAACCCTATCTTTACCCTTAGCGGCGGTGTGCGTTATCAGTACACTGAAAACAAGATTGATGACTTTGTTGGCTATAACCAACAGCAGGCCATCGCCACCGGCGGCGCGACCTCAGCGGACGCGATCCCAGGTGGGAAAACCGACTATAACAACGCCCTGTTCAACGCCGGCCTGCTGGCGCACCTGACCGAACGCCAACAGACCTGGGTCAACTTCTCGCAGGGCTACGAGATCCCGGATCCGGGCAAATATTACGGCAACGGCACTTATTCGCTGAACAACGGCCACTATCAGTTGAACAAAAGCGTCAACGTCGGCGATTCCAAGCTGGAAGGCATTAAGGTTAACTCTTATGAGCTCGGCTGGCGCTATACCGGTGACAACCTGCGTACGCAGATCGCCGGCTACTACTCGCTGTCTGATAAGAGCATTTCGATCAACAAAACCGATATGACCATCAACGTCAATTCGGATAAGCGTCGTATCTACGGGGTGGAAGGCGCGGTCGATTACTTCTTCGAAGACAGTGACTGGAGCGCGGGCACCAACTTCAACTTCATTCGCTCCGAGACCAAGGTCAACGGCGAGTGGAAAAAACTGTTGGTGGACACGGCCAGCCCATCGAAAGTCACCGCCTATGTCGGCTGGGCACCGGGTGACTGGAACCTGCGCCTGCAGTCGCAGCAGAGCTTCGACGTCTCGGATGACGGTGATTACACCAAGGTCGGCTCCACTCAGGGCCGCAAAATTGATGGCTACAACACCATCGATTTCCTCGGCAGCTACGCCCTGCCGGTGGGTAAACTCAGCTTTAGCGTAGAGAACCTGCTGGACAAGGAATACACCACCGTCTGGGGCCAGCGCGCACCGATCCTTTATAGCCCAACCTACGGTTCACCAGAGCTTTACAGCTATAAAGGCCGTGGCCGCACCTTTGGTCTGAACTACTCCGTACTGTTCTGATCCCTGCCTGGGCGCATTTTCGCGCCCAAACAGAATGAAGAAAGGGCCACTTCGGCCCTTTCTTCATTTCTTGAACGGGTGCTGCGCGACCCAGTGCTCGGCGATATCCTGCCGCCGGCATACCCAAACCCGATCGTGTTGCTCGATATAATCCAGAAAGCGCTGCAATGCGCGAAACTTGCCAGGACGCCCCAGCAAGCGGCAATGCATCCCGATCGACAGCATCTTCGGCGACTCTGCCCCTTCGGCGTACAGCACGTCAAAACTGTCTTTAAGATAGGTAAAGAACTGCTCGCCGGTGTTAAACCCCTGCGGCGAAGCGAAACGCATGTCATTAGCTTCTAACGTATAAGGCACGATCAAATGCGGTTTCTTCTGGCCATTGGCGCACTGCACTTCGGTCCAGAACGGCAAATCATCACCGTAATAATCGCTGTCGTACAGTAAACCTCCTTGTTCCACCACCAACCGACGAGTATTCGGGCTATCGCGGCCGGTATACCAGCCGAGCGGCGCCTTGCCGAACAGATCGCGCAGTACGGTGATGGCCTGCTGCATATGCTGCCGTTCGGTCGCTTCATCCATATGTTGATAGTGGATCCAGCGCCAGCCGTGGCTGACTACGTCGTAATCGGCGTTTTTAATCGCTTCAACCACCAACGGATTACGCGCCAGTGCCATTCCCACGCCAAACACCGTCAACGGCAGACCACGGCGCTGAAACTCATGATGAATGCGCCAGAAACCAGCACGTGAACCATATTCATACAAGGAATCCATCGACATATGGCGTTCGGGATAACTGGCAGCACCAATGATATCGGAAAGAAACTGTTCCGAACCGGCGTCGCCGTGCAGCACGTTATTTTCAGCGCCCTCTTCGTAGTTGAGAACAAACTGCACCGCGATTCGCGCCTGACCAGGCCAACCAGCGTGCGGCGGACGACCACCGTAGCCGATTAAATCTCGGGGATAATCTTGATTGAACTGGAACTCACCCATCGCTGTTTCCCCTTTACTGATTACCCGCAAAAACTGCCAAACATACCGGACAAGGGTTTTGCCCGCGGAAAATCCAGATCGCCGTGTTTGCTGGTGCTCAGACCAAGGGCATTCAACGACTCGATCATTTTCACCGCGGCGCTGACACCGTCGATCACCGGGATCCCCAGCTCCAGCGTCAGTTCACGCGCCAAATCCGCCATGCCGCCACAACCGAGCACAATCGCGCCGCTGCCGTCCTGTTGTTTTGCCTGGATGCACTGTTCACGTACCTTTTGTTGCGCCAGACCACTTCCATCTTCCAGCGCCAACACCGGCAGGTCGATCGCATGCAACGCGGCGCAGTGTCGCTCAAAACCATATTGATGCAGTAAATGTCGTGCGATAACCAACGTACGCGGCAGCGTGGTGACGATGGAAAAACGTGTCGCCACCAGCGTCGCCATATGCATTGCCGCCTCGGCGATGCCAATCACCGGTCGGTTTGCCAACTCCCGCGCCGCCAGCAGGCCCGGATCGCCGAAACAGGCGATGACATGGCCGCTGACCCCCGCTTCTCGGCCCAACTTCACCTGCTGCAATACGCCGATCGCAGCAATGGCTTCGTCAAAATGCCCTTCTATTGACGGCGCCCCTTCCTGTGGGCAAACCGCCAGGATCTTGGTTCCCGGCGCGGCCACCGAACGGGCAGCGGCAGCAATGGTTTCCGTCATTACCCGGCTGGTATTTGGATTGATGACCTGAATGATGCAGTCAGCGATCATAGCGGTTCCCTCGAGCCGGATTCGGCAAATATCCGGGCAAAATCCGGCGTTTCATTTGCACCATGATCAAACCGCAGGTTGGCCACGATGTCGTCAAAATGGCGGGCCATATGATCTGCCAGCGCCACACTGTCTTTGTCGCGCAACAGCCCCAGCAGATCACCGTGGTCGTGGCAACGACAACCCTGCTGCCAGGGCGAGCCGTAAACGGCTATCACCAACGATGAACGCAGTGTGAGCAGCGAAACCATCTCGGTCAGCACCTGATTACCGGCGATCGCTTGCAATTGAACGTGGAACGCGGCGGACAGGCGGATCGCCGCCGCACCGTCCTGATCGCGGTGCGCCTGCTGTTCCTGCGCCACTAGCTCTGCCATCGCCAGCAAATGCTCTTCTTTGCAGTGGGTAACCACCTGCGGCAGGTTGGCGCACTCCAGCATTTTTCTCGTCTGGAAAACATTCGCCGCTTCGTCCTGCCCCGGCGTGGCAACCTGTGCACCACGTTTGGGCAGTTGAGTGACCAGTTGCACTGCGGCAAGGCGCTGCAGCACCCGCCGGATGCCGGTTCGGCTGACGCCAAAAGTCTCCGCCAACGCTTCTTCCGGCAATTTGCTGCCGGGCAGCAACCGATGTTCGACGATGGCTTTCACCAGCGAGTTGTAAATGCAATCGTCTTTATCTTCAATGAAATAACTGGCCTGTTGCCCATGCCAGGCGGCGTTGGTGTCGATCGCTGTACCGATCATTTTTCTGCTCCCCGTCCCCTTCAATCGTCAAATCGTATACAAGAATTAGATATTTTGTATACAAAAAAGAGCAGTCTGGCCTGGATCCTGCAAATGCCCTCTCAGCAATCTTTGCCAAAAAACAGATAACAACATCCGGGTGACGTTCTTGAGAGGAGCACGATTTATGCCAAACCCTAATGAAAACTACAGTCCCAAGCTGTGCAACGACGATCTGGCACCCACGCGTGACCAGAACTGGAGCTGGTACAACATATTTTCTTTCTGGATGTCCGATGTACACAGCATGGGCGGCTATGTGGTGGCCGCCAGCTTTTTCGCCCTTGGCCTGTCGAGTTGGCAGGTTTTGATTTGTCTGCTGGTGGGGATTTGCATCGTGCAGTTTTGCGCGAACCTGGTGGCTAAGCCCAGCCAACTCGGCGGCGTGCCCTACGCCGTATTAAGCCGTCAGGCGTTTGGCGTGTTCGGCGCCAATATTCCGGCGGTGATCCGCGGCATGATCGCCTTCGCCTGGTACGGCATCCAAACTTATCTGGCCTCCAACGCGTTGATGCTGACGCTGCTGAAATTCTTCCCGTCGCTGGAACCGATGACCCAACCGCATTTCCTCGGGCTGTCGCAGCTTGGCTGGGGCTGTTACATCACCATGTGGCTGTTGCAGGCGATGGTGTTTTGGCACGGTATGCAGGCAATCAAGCGCTTTATCGATATCGCCGGACCGGCGGTTTACGTGGTGATGTTTGCGCTGGCGGGCTGGATTGTTTACCGCGTCGGTTTTTCCAACCTGTCCCTCACACTGTCGAGCAAAACCCTGAGCACCGGTGAACAAGGTTGGCTGATGCTGACCGCGACCGCGCTGGTGGTGTCCTACTTCTCCGGCCCGCTGCTTAACTTCGGCGACTTTACCCGCTACGGCAAAAGCTTTGCCGAAGTGCAGCGCGGTAACCGTTGGGGCTTGCCGTTCAACTATCTGCTGTTCTCATTGGTGACCGTGGTGATCGTTTCCGGCACCCTGCCGCTGTTTGGGCAACTGATCACCGACCCGATCGAAACCGTTACCCGTCTCGACAGCGATATTGCCGTCGCCCTGGGTTTGCTGACCATGATTGTCGCCACTATCGGCATCAATATTGTGGCCAACTTTGTCTCACCGGCGTTTGATTTTTCCAACTGCTCGCCGCAGAAGATCAGCTTCCGCACCGGCGGGATGATCGCCGCCGTCGGCTCATTCCTGCTGACACCGTGGAACCTGTTCCAGTCACCCGAACTGATTCATTACACGCTGGACGTATTGGCTGCCTTTATCGGCCCGCTGTTCGGTATTCTGTTGGTCGACTTTTACATCATCAAGCGCGGTGAATTGCACGTCGACGATTTGTATAACGCCACGCCAAACGGCCGTTACTGGTACAAGAATGGGTTCAATCCGAATGCGATTTGGGCGCTGGTGCCGTCAGTGGTGATCGGGTTGGCGATCAGTTTTACGCCGAGTCTGCATCAGGTGGCGAACTTCAGTTGGTTTATCGGGGCGGCACTGGGTGGGGGATGTTATCGGATCATTGCCCGTCGCGAATGGGCAGCCAATCAGGCGGTAACCTTTGCCAAGGCGGAATTAAGCAAAGATTAAAAACAACGAAGCCCTGAGTTATTACTAACTCAGGGCTTCTTAATGTTGGCGGAACGGACGGGGCTCGAACCCGCGACCCCCTGCGTGACAGGCAGGTATTCTAACCAACTGAACTACCGCTCCGCGCCGTTCTTCTCTTTCGAGAGGAACGAGGCGCATATTACGGTTGAGCCACTATGGCGTCAATGCCTTTTTCTTACCAAATGAACCGTTTGCACAGTTTTTCAGCTAACCGGGCCGAAAGATTATTGGCCCGGATTAAAACGCCGTTATTCCACTTCGGTACGCCACAGGCAACTGCCGCCCTTTTTCGCCACTAAATCCAGACGCGCTTCGTGGGCTACCACTTCTTCATCGCTGGCATAGACGACTTTCATCGTCGTCGCCGGGCGCACAATGCGCTGAATGTCCTGCGTTGAATTGCTATTTTGCGTATCGCCTTCCATCTGGAAAGCCATCGAGGTTTGACCGCCGGTCATCGCCAGATAGACTTCCGCCAGGATCTCGGCATCGAGCAAGGCGCCGTGCAGCGTACGCTTGCTGTTGTCTATCTCGTAACGGCTGCATAACGCATCGAGGTTGTTACGCTTGCCGGGGAACAGGCGGCGCGCCATTAACAGGCTGTCGGTGATGGTACAGAAGGTATCGGTCTTCGGGATGCCCTGCTGCAACATGCGGAATTCGTGATCCATAAAGCCGATGTCGAACGCCGCGTTATGGATGACTAACTCGCCGCCGCGGATAAAGTCGATAAACTCATCGGCAATTTGGGCAAAGGTCGGTTTATCCGCCAGGAACTCATCGCTGATGCCGTGAACCCCATAGGCCTCAGGATCCACCAGCCGATCCGGCTTGATGTAAACATGGTAGTGACGACCGGTTGGGCGACGGTTAATCACTTCCAGCGCACCAATTTCAATGATGCGGTGGCCTTCGTAATGCACCCCGAGTTTGTTCATACCGGTGGTTTCGGTATCGAGGACAATCTGTCTGGTGGTTGTAGAGATCATATTGCAGTGCTCGCAGCGCTTGTTTATGTCAGACTTGGCTTTTATAAAACTGATAGGAAGAGTCTACCAGAGATGCTCAAACAGGTAGAAATTTTCACCGACGGCTCCTGCCTTGGCAACCCGGGCCCCGGTGGTTATGGCGCAATACTGCGCTATAAGCAGACTGAAAAAACCTTCAGCGCGGGCTTCCGCCTGACCACCAACAACCGCATGGAGATGATGGCGGCGATTGTCGCGCTGGAAGCTCTGACTACGCCCTGCGAAGTGACCCTGAGCACCGACAGCCAGTATGTACGTCAGGGCATTAGCACCTGGATCCACAACTGGAAAAAGCGCGGCTGGAAAACGGCCGACAAAAAACCGGTCAAGAATGTCGATTTATGGCAGCGGTTGGATTTGGCCATTCAACGCCATACGGTTAAATGGGAATGGGTCAAGGGCCACGCCGGCCATCCGGAAAACGAACGCTGCGACGTGCTGGCGCGTGATGCGGCCGGCAATCCAACCCAGGATGATGTCGGTTACAAACCGGAAAGTTAAGGCAGTTTGCGATAACTCTTGGTCGCGCCGACGGCGCGGCTGAGAGCAGGTTTTCTCGCACCGAATTTCATCGGCGTTGGCGTCAGCGGTAAGGTGCGTTTACGCGCCACAATCACGCTCATGCAGCCCAATGCCGGCAAATGGGTACATAAAAATTTCCCGCCTTTACGCTGCCACGGCAATACGTGAAAACGCGACTGATGCAGTACTTCATAATTAAGCAGGCTCAGCCAGTCCAGCAGACGCATCTGGGTGAACATCCGACTAGCATAAGGTTGACGGTGACGTAACCCTGGCACCAGCTTACCCAGCCCCAATAAACTGAACGGATTGAAACTGCTGATCACCAGCCAGCCGTCGTCGATCAACACGCGATCCACCTCTCGCAGCATGCGGTGCGGGTCGTCAGCATAGGACAGCGTATGCGCCAACAGGCAGGCATCCACCGATTTGGCGGCAAAGGGGAGCTGATAGGCATCCGCGATCACCTGCAGGTTCTGCCCTTCCAGGGCTACATTTACCTGATGAGAAATGGCGCATTTGTCGGTCGCCAGACTGGCACTGAGATTACCGAGCTTTAACAGGTGGAAACCAAACAGCTTCGACCACCAGGGTTGCAACTGCCGCTCGAGCGCCTCACGATAGTATTCTCCCCACGGCAACTCTGCCCAGGACTGTGGGCCGGTGAGCTTTTGTAGAGTATGGGCTGGTTTCATGATTTATTATCTTCTTTCAAGCCGTTGCCAACGAGAGGTCCAACATGAATCTTATCAGCATTCCCGCCTTCCAGGACAATTACATTTGGTTATTGGATAACCAGCAGGGGCATTGCATTATTGTCGATCCCGGTGAAGCACAGCCGGTATTGGAAACGCTGGATCGCCTGAACCTGACGCCTGACGCCATTGTGCTTACCCATCATCATCACGATCACGTTGGCGGCGTAGCGCAAATTGTGGCGCGTTATTCCGGGCTAAAAGTCTATGGGCCGCAGGAAACTGCCGACAAGGGAGCCAACCACATCGTTCATGATGGCGAAACCATCGAAATTAACGGCCAGGAATTCGCCACAATCGCGGTTCCCGGACATACCTTGGGACATGTAGCATTCTATAGCGCACCTTATCTGTTCTGCGGAGACACTATTTTCTCTGCTGGCTGCGGAAGGCTTTTTGAAGGCACCGCAGAGCAAATGTTCAACTCATTTCAACAGCTCGCGCAACTTCCCGATAACACCTTAATTTGTTGTGCGCATGAATATACGCTTTCAAATCTTAAGTTTGCGCGAGCTATTTTGCCGAAAGATCGACACATTGAAACATATCAGCAACAAGTTGAGGCGTTACGGGCAAAAGGCCAATCCAGCGTACCCACGACGCTGCAATTAGAGCGTAAAATTAACCTATTTTTACGCTGCCATGACACTGATTTACAAAGAGAATTAGGCTTTCATACGCCACCAGAGCATCTTCATTCGGTTTTTTCCGAATTACGCCTGCGTAAAGACAACTTCTGAGCTTTTAGTTGTGTTGTTTGGCGAAGCAAAGTATGATTGCTCGTCTTTTAAGCAACTACATTGACACACACATGAAGGCTAAAGCGATATTTCTCGCCTCAGTCTTGCTAGTGGGGTGCCAGTCGTCCAGGCAGGACGCACCGGCCCCAGAACAGCATGCACAGAGTTTGTCTTCGGCAGGTGAAGCAGGAGAGTACACAGCGAATGGTCGAGCGAGCTCGGCGCGGTGGCTAGATAACAATAGTGGTGCCGCGCAACAGAACCTGTGGAACTTCATTAGCGACGAGCTGAAGATGGAGGTTCCGGAAAATTCCCGGATCCGTGATCAAAAAAGAAAGTACCTAAAAAGTAAGAGCTATCTCCACGATGTAACATTACGGGCAGAGCCGTACATGTACTGGATAGTCGGGCAGATTAAGAAACGCAATATGCCGATGGAACTGGTACTGCTACCCATAGTGGAGAGCGCTTTTGACCCCCACGCCACGTCAAGTGCCAACGCCGCAGGGCTATGGCAAATCGTGCCGCAAACGGGTCGGAATTATGGTTTGAAAAACAACCAGTGGTATGACGGGCGACGCGATGTCGTGGCCTCGACGACTGCTGCGCTTGATATGATGCAGTATTTGAACCGCATGTTTAACGGTGACTGGTTACTGACCATTGCCGCTTATAACAGTGGTGAAGGCCGTGTCATGCAGGCAGTTAAGGCGAATAAACGCCAGGGTAAGCCAACCAATTTCTGGGCATTGTCGCTTCCGCGTGAAACGTCAATTTATGTCCCGAAAATGCTGGCGCTGAGCGACATCATTAAAAACAGCAAGAAGTACGGTATCAATCTGCCTAAGACTGATAACACCCGTGCACTGGCGCGTATTGATGTTGGTCAGCAAATACAGTTAACTCAGGCGGCTGAGATGGCTGGGCTTTCACTGACCAAGATGAAGGCTTATAACCCAGGCTACAAAAAAGGCGTTACGGCACCCAACGGGCCCCATTATATTATGGTTCCCAAAGGTCATGCCGATCAGCTGAAAGACTCGTTGGCCGATGGCCAGATCGCAGTGACTCAGCCAACCACTCAGTTGGCGAAGAACAGCGGCCTGTCTGGTGGCAGTTCGTATAAAGTGCGCTCCGGCGACACGGTATCGGGCATTGCCAAGCGGTTGAATATCAAGTCCAGCGATTTGCAGAGTTGGAACAATTTGCGCGCCAAGAGCACGCTAAAAGTTGGGCAAACCCTGCAAGTGGCCAGCAATACCGGCAGTAACAGCAGCATCACCTATCAGGTTCGTAAAGGTGATTCGCTCGCCAGTATTGCACGTCGTCACGGCGTCGATATTAACGACGTGATGCGTTGGAACTCAACACTTGCCAAAGCCAACAGCAACCTGCAGCCGGGTCTGAAATTGACCCTGTTTGTCAGCGATAAAACGTCGCCGGATACCTAAATTTTCGGCACAAAAAAAGCACCCTTCGGGGTGCTTTTTTATTTGTCTGAATATGGTGCGAATATTACCAATGCGGCTTGTCGGCTTCAGGGTGAAACTCCACCAGCAGCGGATTATGATCCGATGCGCTGGTCACCAGCACCGAAGCCTCCGCCACCCCCATGTTGCGATAAAACACAAAGTCCAGCGGGCGGCCAAACGCCTTGCGGCGGTGATCGTCGGTAAAGTTCACCTCACGCAGCGCCATATCACTGGCAAACTGGTATAGCGCATTAATTCGCTTACGACTCCAGGCATTAAAATCCCCGGCCATGATCACCGGCCCCTGGTGATTGGCAATCTGCTCACCAATCGGTCCCAGTTGCTTACTGTAGACATCCACGCCCAGGCTGAAATTCACCGCATGGATATTCACTACCATCAATAGCTGGCCGTTAAACAACGGGTAGACGGTAATCAGCGCCGACTTGGCCAGCCGCAGCAATGGCTCACGTTCACGCAGTGGGCAGCAATAGACCGGATGCGCCGCCGCCAGCGTCATTACGCCGGAAGGATGCTGAGGCAACACGAATGCCGGCACCTGATCGGCAGCCAGATAGTTTGACGTGGCAAAGCTCACCAGCTCAGGCGTGGTTTGCGCCTCCTGCAACAGCACCAGTTGCGCATCCTTGCCATAACTTTTCAGCACCGAAAGCCAATCGGCCCGCTGCTGTTTAAAGATGTTCCACACCATCACCCGTAATGCACCGGACGTGGGCAATGCAGCCCCAGGCGGCAGCGGTTGGTTGATGGCGCCAGGGAAAATTCGCTCAACTGGCTGACCTGCAACATACCTCATTGCATAAGTTCGTTTCGGCACGCTATTCGCCTATTTCCCATTAGGATAAAACTGGCAGTGACATTCCCGCCAACAATGAATTGATTATACGCCTGCCCTCGGCTGACGGCATGGCTTTTAGGGGTTATACCCTTTCAGTTATAGGGGCGTGGTACAGGGATTTCAATCTTCTGACAGTATATGTGTGTAAAGGTTGGCGGCGCCGTATCATAAATGCGAAAAGGCCCGCAAAATACGGGCCAGAGAAGAGAGCGTGAGGAGGTTTAGACTAATTGCGGCCGATATTTCTTATCCAACCGTCCACTTAGGCTAACCAATAATAGAGCCACCAGCACGATCAAAGCACCAATCCACGGAGTTTGTGCCAACCCCAAAGTGGCTACCGTTTGCCCACCAATCACCGAACCAAGGGCAATACCTACGTTAAAAGCCGCAATGTTCAGGCCGGAGGCCACATCCACCGCGTTCGGCGTGTATTGTTCGGCTTTCTGTACCACATACACCTGCAGCCCCGGAACATTACCAAAGGCAAACACTCCCATGACGATCACCGTCAGCAACGCGGCAATGCTGTGACTGGCGGTGAATTGGAACACCAGCAGCAGAACGGCCAGCGCGGCAAAAATAAAGCTGAGTGCGCGTACCGCTCCGTGACGATCCGCCAGTTTGCCACCCCAGATGTTACCTATCGCCACCGCAATGCCGTAGGCCAGCAGGATCCAGCTGACTGCCGGAGCAGAAAAGCCCGCCAACTCCTGCATCATCGGAGCCAGGAAGGTGAAAGTCGTGAACACGCCGCCGTAACCCAGTGCAGTAATGGCGTAAATCAGCAACAGGCGAGGATGGGTCAGCACTTTAAACTGTTCCTTAATGCTGGCGCTGGCCTGATTTTTAATGTTGTTTGGCACCAAAATAGCGCTGGCTACGGTGGCTATGACACCAATCAGTGATACTGCCAGGAAGGTTTCACGCCAGCCAAAGTGCTGACCGATAAAGGTCCCCAATGGCACCCCTGTCACCAGCGCCACGGTCAGGCCACCAAACATGATGGCGATCGCCGAGGCGGCCTTCTCTTTCGCGACCAGGCCGGTAGCAATAGTCGAACCGATTGAGAAGAAGACCCCGTGGGCCAGGCCGGTCAACAAGCGGGCCACCACCAACGTCCCATAGCCAGGCGACTGCCAGGCCAATAAGTTACCGAGAGTGAACAGCACCATCAGGCTGATCAGCAACAACTTGCGCGGCACGCGACCGGTTAAGGCTGTCAGCACCGGTGCGCCAATAGCCACGCCGATAGCATAAATGGTTACCAGCAGCCCGGCTGACGGCACTGTCACCCCCAGCTGTTCTGCGATGGTAGGGATAAGTCCGACAATCACAAACTCCGTGGTGCCGATAGCAAAGGCACTAATGGTCAATGCAAGTAATGCGAGAGGCATCTTTTTACTCCAAATAGCATTCAGGTTGATGGCGGCTATTATCGACCCGTGCTTAAATGATAAAAATGCTCAAAATATCAAATTAATTTTGCCAATGGAGCAACAGTGAAAGCGAACTCTGATGAGTTAATTACCTTCGTCACCGTGGTGGAAAGCGGCAGCTTCAGCCGGGCAGCAGAACAACTTGATCAGGCCAATTCGGTGGTCAGCCGCACGGTCAAGAAGCTGGAGGCCAAGTTGGGCGTAACGTTACTCAACCGCACTACGCGCCAGATCAGTCTGACGCAGGAAGGGGAAAACTATTTCCGTCAGGTACAGAAGGTACTGAGTGATATGGCTGCGGCAGAGAATGCGCTGATGGAAAGCCGTCAGCGTCCGCAGGGACTACTACGCGTCGATGCCGCCACCCCGGTGGTGCTGCACGTATTGACCCCGCTGGTGGCGGAATTTCGGGCACTGTATCCGGAAATGTCGTTGTCGCTGGTGTCGTCGGAGAACTTTATCAATCTGATTGAGCGCAAGGTGGATATCGCCATCCGCGTCGGTGAACTGACCGACTCCAGCCTCAAGGCGCGCAAGCTGATGACCAGCTACCGGCGTGTGCTGGCCTCCCCCGCCTATTTGGCACAGTACGGTACGCCGCAAAAGGTAGAAGAATTAGAGCAGCATAGCTGCATTGGTTTTAACGATTTGCCCAGCCTCAACCGCTGGCCACTGGCCTGTGCTGATGGCCGCCAGTTGGAAATTACACCTGGCCTGACCACCAACAGTGGGGAAACCCAGCGTCATCTGTGTCTGCACGGCAACGGTATTGCTTGCCTGTCGAATTTTATGATTGATGCCGATATCGAGCGCGGCGATCTGGTACCGATTTTGGTTGAAGAGACCCTGCCGGTAGCAATGCCCGTCAACGCGGTGTATTACAGCGACAGTGCAGTCAGCAATCGTCTGCGCAGCTTTATCGATTTTATCAGTGAGCGATTGGCGCAATAAAAAAGGCGCCCGTTTGGGCGCCTCAATGCGTATGCCGTGGAAAATCAATCCCAGTTAGGTGCCAGACCTTCCGGGCTGACCAAACGGCCATTGTTTTCCAATTTGGCGATTTCCGCCATTTCCTCGGCGGTCAACGTCAGCTGTTGCGCCAACAGGTTGCTCGCCAGGTTTTCACGCTTGGTTGATGATGGGATCACCGCGTAACCCAGTTGCAGCGCCCAGGTCAGGATAACCTGCGCCGGAGTAGCATGGCGGCGTGCCGCGATGGCCTTGATGGTCTCATCCTGCAGTGCCTGCCCATAGGCCAGCGTCATATAGGAAGTGATGGCGATGCCATGCTGCTGGGCAAATTCCACCACTTTGCGGTTCTGCAGATATGGCGACAGCTCGATTTGGTTCGTGGCGATCTGATCGCTACCCACGGCATCAATCGCCTGTTGCATCAGATCCAGAGTGAAGTTGGAGACCCCAATCTGGCGGGTCAGGCCCAATTTTTTGGCTTCCGCCAGCTCAGTCATAAACTCGGCCACCGAGACTTCGTCATTCGGCGAAGGCCAGTGGATCAGAGTCAGGTCAACATAGCTGGTTTGCAGTTTAGTCAGGCTCTCCCGCAGGCTTGGGATCAGCTTGCCCTTCGCCAGATTGGCGATCCAGATTTTGGTGGTGATAAACAGCTCGTCACGTGGCACACCGCTGGCAGCAATCGCCTGGCCCACCGCAGCTTCATTTTCGTAGATTTGTGCAGTATCAATGGCGCGATACCCCAGCTCCAGCGCCGTGCTAACCGAGTCGATGACGACCTGATCCTGAAGACGGAAGGTACCTAAACCAAATGCAGGGATGCTCATAATTTTATTCTCTCATTAGGATGTTGAAGCGATATGGGAGGATTATGGCAACTGTTTTGTTGATCAAAAACGCCCTATTGTGCATAAGACTTTTGATTAAACGGCAACAATTGCCGGGGTGAGCACCCCGGCAACGCAAAATTACGACCAGCGGCGCAGGATCAGTGAGGTATTGATGCCACCAAACGCGAAGTTGTTTGATTGCACAAACTCGGTCTCAATCTGACGATAGCCGCCCATGATGTAGTCCAGATCGCCACAGGCGCTGTCCGGCTCACTGAGGTTAATGGTCGGTGCAAAGCGGCCTTCACGCATCATTTCCAGCGCCATCCAGGCCTCCAGTGCGCCGCAGGCCCCCAGCGTATGACCAAAATAACTTTTTAATGATGAAATCGGCGTGCTATTGCCGAAGATCGCTGCCGTTGCCTGACTTTCTGCGATATCACCACGATCGGTCGCCGTGCCGTGGGCACTAATATAACCAATATCGCTGCTCGCCAGCCCGGAGGCCTTCAGCGCCTGCTGCATGCAGATTTGCATGGTTTCCTGCTGCGGCTGGGTAATATGAGCCGCATCGCAGTTGGTGGCGAAGCCGATAATCTCGCCATAAATGGTGGCACCACGCGCTAACGCGTGCTCCAACGACTCCAGGATCAGCGTCCCGGCGCCTTCGCCAATCACCAATCCGTCACGTTGACAGTCAAACGGACGTGGCGAAAGCTCCGGATGATCGTTCTGCTGACTGGTGGCAAACAGCGTGTCGAATACCGCCGCCTCCGAAGGGCACAGTTCTTCGGCACCGCCCGCCACCATCACTGTCTGATAGCCGTGGCGAATGCTCTCGTAAGCGTAGCCAATTGCCTGACTGCCCGAGGTGCAGGCGCTGGAAGTCGGGATCACCCGGCCGCGCAGACCGAAGAACAGGCCAGTGTTCACCGCCGCGGTATGAGGCATCATTTGCACATAGGTGGTGCCGGTAATATTGCCGGTGTGCTTCTCGGTTAACATGGTGGCGAACTCGCTGACCGGCTTGGTACTACCGGTCGATGAACCGTAGGCGATACCGGTCTCACCATTGGTCAGTACCGCCTCCCCCAGTAACCCAGCCTGCTCAAGTGCCAGTTCGGTGGCGCGGGTGGCCAACAGTGAAACCCGCCCCATCGAACGAATGCGCTTGCGAGTATAGTGCTCCGGCAACACGAAATTCTCGACCGGCGCGCCAAGGTGGGTATTCAGCCCCTGATACTCTTCCCACTGCGTCATATAACGCACCGCATTCTTGCCCTGCTGCAGGCGGCTGGATACCTCTGCCCAGCTATTGCCGAACGCGGTCACGCCTGCCATGCCGGTAACTACCACTCGTTGTGTCATACCATTCCTCCATTAATGGAAATGACCTGCCGCGTCACATAGCCGGCGATATCCGACATCAGATAGCTGGCCAGCCCGGCCACCTCTTCCGCCGAGCCCATTCGTTTGAGCGGGATAACGCGCATCGCTTCATCCAGCGCCGCCGGCTCCATGTCGATCATGCCGGTGTCAATCAGCCCAGGCGCAATGCAGTTAACGGTGATTTTGCGTTTCGCCAGCTCAATCGCCAGTGCCTTGCAGGCACCAATCACCCCTGCTTTGGCCGCACTGTAGTTGACCTGCCCACGGTTACCCATCACGCCGGAAACCGACGACAGCGCGACGATCCGCCCACCCTTGCGCAGGCCAATCATCGGCATCACGCAGGGGTGCAGTACGTTGTAGAAGCTGTCGAGATTGGTATGGATCACGCCATCCCAGTCGTCTTCACTCAGCGCAGGGAAAGCGCCATCGCGGGTAATACCGGCATTGTTAACCACGCCATAATAGGCGCCGTGGTTTTCAATATCCTGCTCCAGCACCTCACGGCACTGGCTGCGATTGCTGATATCAAACTGAATCAGCCGCCCTTTCCCGCCGGCGCTGATAATCTGCTGCAGTGTGTGTTCGGCCCCGGTCTTATCGCTGTGGTAGTGAACGGCTATCAAAAAGCCATCGGCAGCCAGGCGGCAGGCAATAGCCTGACCGATCCCTTTACTGGCGCCGGTGACTAAAACGGAACGCATCATGCGTCTCCCCTTAAGGTCGTCAATTGAATGATTTCTTGTTGATCAGGCTGGTAAGTGTTCAGCCTGCCCTGTGCGATGCGCACATTATCGATACTGATTTCACACTCAAAACTGGCCAGCTTTTCATCTTTTAACAGTTGCTGCACGCTAACCAACAGTTTACTGCCGGCAGGAAAAGCCGGTAACTCGCAGTGAATCGCCCGCCCGCCCAGCAGCATGCCAAGCTGTGGCGACTGAGCGCTCTGACAAGCATGCCAGCCGCTCCAGACCCCGATTGCCTGTGCCATCAGCTCAATGCCATACCAGCCCGGCAGTGCGCCTTGCGCGTCAAGAAACGGCGCCAGCACGCCGTCGCTATTCACCATGACGGCGCATCGGGCATGTTCTTCGCCTACTTCAAGCACCTGCTCCAGCAGTACCATTGGAGAGGCATGGGGCAGATAGTATTCGGCGGCGTGATAATGAATCATCGGGCGTCCCCCAGCAGCAGACAAGCATTGTTACCGCCAAAGGCAAACGAATTGGACAAAATCGCACGCTGCCCCAGCAATTGTGGCTGGCAAACCAGACCGATCGGTGCCAATTCGGCATCGCGCGGCACGCGGCTGAAATCCTGCTGCGGCAGCGGCAATGGCTGAGTCAACAATAACCAACTCAGCGCCGCCTCCACCGCACCGGCCGCGCCCAGCGTGTGGCCTGTGAGATGTTTGGTAGAACTGCAGGGCGTCTCGGTGCCAAACAGGCGATTGATGACCCGCGCTTCAACCTGATCGTTCAGCCGCGTAGCCGTGCCGTGCAGATTAATATAACCAATTTGTCCGGCATTGAGACCGGCCTGCCGCAGCGCCATACTGATGGCCCGCTCGGCGCCCTCACCGGCGGGATGCGGTGCCGACATATGCCAGGCATCGGATGATTCGCCAACCCCCAACAGCGCTACCGCCGCCGGCTCCCGCGTTAACAGCATCAACGCCGCTGCCTCGCCGATATTAATGCCACTGCGCTCGGCCGCAAATGGCGTGCAACGTTGTGCGGACAGTGATTCCAGGCTGTTGAACCCGTTAATGGGCATTTGGCACAGGCTGTCGGCACCGCCAACAATCGCCGCATCCACCAGCCCGGCGTCGATCAGCCGCTTACCGCTGATGATGGCCCGTGCGCTGGAAGAACAGGCCGTAGACAGGGTATAGGCCGGGCCACGGGTCGCGAGAAAAGCGCTAAGAAACAAGCCCGGATCGCCCAGTTCCTGCTGCCGATAGTCATAGCCCTGCGGCCACTGCCCTGCCTGATACTGTTGCAGCGCCAGCTCGCCTTCATGGATACCGGAGGTGCTGGTGCCCATAATCACCGCGACGCGATCCGCACCGTAGCGGGCGATGGCTGCACGCACTGGCGTATCGATCTGTGCCAGCGCCGCCAACAGCAGGCGGTTATTGCGCGAGTTATGGCGTTTGAGAGGTTCAGGAATAGTGGGCAGTTCGCCCTGTACGTTACCGAACCAGGAAGTTTCCCCGCCCAGCAGCCACTGCGTCTGCTGTTGCATGCCCGGCGACACGCCAAGCGCCAGATTTTCCGCAATCTGCGACAGGCTGTTGCCCAACGCATTCACCATCCCTACGGCAGAGAAGTAAACCATTATTCACTCCCCAGATTCTGAATAGCGATACGGTAGTGGAAGGCGGATTGGGCAATCGACTGCGGTTCGCGCCGGCCGTAGACCTGCTGGTAACGGATTTCGCTGATGATCGTCCCGCGATCGTCATACAGCCGGCGTACCTGCGGCCGATCCTCAAGTCGCCACCCGGCAGGCAGTAAGGGTTGCCAGTCAGCCAGCGGCCAATAGCTCAGCATAATGTCGGCCAACACCTGGCTGGCGGGTGGCAATTCGCCCACTTTGATCAACTGTTCGGTGTGGACCCCCTGACGATCGTAGGTCAGGTTGAATAACCGGATACCGAGCGGCGACATGCCCACCAGCTGCAGGCGCTGGCCGTCGGCGTTGAGCAACACCAACATCGAATGCTGCTGCCCTTTCACTTCGGCGGTCAACAGTTGCTGCTGGCTGAAGGGTTGCGCCAGCGTCGGAGCCGGTAATGTCACCCGCGTACCCGGTTTCAGCCACGCCTGCGGCAGGGTTGCCTTCTGCGAACCGGCACAGCCGGCCAGCAGGGTGGCCAGTATTAACAGCGTGATTCGTAAGCCGCGCATCAGGCTTTTCCTCTTTTTCTTCTGGTTGCTAATGTCAGTGGTGCCAACAGAAAGGCCACGGCGATACCGCTGCTCAATACGATGCCAAAACTGCTGATGGCCTGAGTATGACTCAGCACCAACATGCCAAAGGTCAGTTGGGTGGTGAGTACCGCCATAAAGATGGCAAACATCGAGGTGGTCGGCGTGCCCCGGGGATTGGTAAAGAACAGCGTATAGTTAATGCCGATCCCCAATACCAGCACCAGTGCCAACAGCGAGAACAGGTTCAGCGTATGGCCGCTCAGCGCCAATACCGCAATACCGCTGCCCAGTGACAGCAGCGTCGGCACCATGCAGCGCAGACCGTGTCGCAGGCCAAAACGCCATAGATAAATCAGTGCGATCGCCGCCACCGACAGCATCAGCAGATACGAAAGATACAGCCGGTAGTGGCCAAAGAGTTCGCTGAATTCGGTTTTACGGTCGATCCAACCGGTGCCCGGTACCTGTTCGGCCAGGGCCTGCATCGCCGCGCTGTTCTGCACGCCGTTGACCGGGACCAGCGCCGCACTGCGCCCATCCGGCAGCGTCAACCACAGCAACCGCCACCCCTCGCTGACCACGCTGCCCAGCCACTGCTCCGGCAGCACCCATTCCGGGGTTAAGTCAGGGGTTTTCAGGGCCAGATCCGCCTGTTGTAATTGCGTCATCACCTGCGGTGCCACCCGTTGCAACAGGGCGATGTTCTGCTGTTGGCGCTGAAGCGAAGGCAGAGACAACAGGCGATAATCCGCCAGCACGC
The DNA here is from genome assembly GCF_024809935.1 of Serratia sp. BIGb0163. Lineage (NCBI taxonomy): Bacteria > Pseudomonadati > Pseudomonadota > Gammaproteobacteria > Enterobacterales > Yersiniaceae > Serratia > Serratia sp. BIGb0163. Next base: position 9,720 of record NZ_JANUDZ010000004.1, on the reverse strand, counting down.
CCTGCCGTTTTGCCTGTGCCAGCCTGGGCTGCAATCGCTCGATACGCTGCAACAACTGCTCGGCATTTTCGCCGTACACCACCAACCATTTCTGATCGTTATGCTGCCCGGTCAGCGCCGCGATACGTTGTTCCTGTTGTTGCAACGCAGCGGGTAAAGCCTGCAACTGACCAATATCATCGTCGACCTTCAACTGGCTGAAACCAGCCACCACCAATAACAATACCGCGGTGGGCAACCCGTAGCGCAGCAAACGCCGATGGCGCCAGGCATGCAGCCAGCCCAGGATCAGCCGTAGCCCCGGTGCCGGACGCACCGGCAGCCGACGCGACAAACGTGGGTACCAACAAATTACGGTGATGCAAGCGGCGCTTAGCCCGGCAGCGGCAAACACCGCCAGCTGTTGCAAACCCGGGAAGGGAGCAATCAATAGTGCCAGATAGGCAACCACGGTGGTCAGCAATGCCATCAACAACGCGGGCAACAGCTTCTGCAAGCTGGCCAGTGGCGTTGACTGGTCGCCGTGTACCATACGTTCGGTCAGGAAATAGAGCGTGTAATCGGCCGAAATGCCGACAATGCTGATGCTCAACACCAGCGTCATCAAATGTATTTCGCCAAAAGCCAATAGCGTGGCGACGGTACCCGCCAGGGCTCCCATCCCCACGGATAACCCGCACAACAACAGTGGCAATGGCGAACGAAACATCAACAACACCAATAAGAACACGCCAACTACCGACGCCAGGCCAATAGTCGAAATATCTCGCTCGGCCTGTTGGCTGGCGTAGTTGCTGTAAAACAGCGTACCGCGGTTGAGTACCTCTGCCCCCGGCCAGCGCTGGTGCAGTTGCTGTTGTATCGCGCTCAGTTTGTCTACCGTGCGCCGGGCACTGCTGATGTCATAAGAAGATGCGCTCAACTCGGCGTGCAACAGATACCAACTGCGGCCCTGTGCATCACGCGCCACCAGCCAACCATTGGACAAGCTCAGCAGACCACCGTTTTGCTGCTGAGCCAACTGCGAGGCTCGCACCAGCATCAGCGGATCGTTAGCCAGTTCCTTGCCGCTGACCCCGGCGAAGGCAGAATAGAGTTGCCCGAGGATCCACTGACTTTGCACGTCCGCGCCCTGCTGCAAACGCTGCCGGGTGGTGTCATCCAGCAGCACATTGCGGTGCTGGTAGAAAAAACGCCCCCACTGCTGCTGACGTTGCGCATCCATAGGCCCGCCCACCTGCTGTAGCTCAGGCATCTGGCGCAATTGCTGCCACCACCAGCTCACCGCAGTGTTGTCCGTACCCGGCGGCGGGCTGACCAACCACATCAGTTGCCGATCGAGCCGACGGCTGAAACCTTCGGCCAGTTCATCCGGCACGCCCACCAGTTGCTGCTTCGGTAATAACGCCAATACGCTGCTGTTGATCTGGCTGCGCGGCAACAGCCAGCACAGTGCCGCCAACAGCAACAGGCAAATCGCCAGCCAACCGAACGCCAGCCGCCGGTGCAGTTCAGGACGCAAAACGCTGTTGCTCCTCGGCGGTCAGCGTCTGCGGTGCCGTACGCTGGTTAAAGAAGCGGATATGGGTCGCGTCACTTTGCATGTCATCGATATCAATGGTTTCCAGGAAATCCCCGCCGTTGAGGGTGATGCGCCTGAACAGCTTGTCGAGCGGCGTGGTTTTTGGTGTCAGCACCAGCCGCCATTGGTTATTACCCAAGTCGCTGAACTGCAAAGCAAAGTTTTGTTCCAGTGCCTGGCTGTCGGCGTGGAATAATGCGGTCAGCAAGTGGTTGAACTGGAACATCTGCGGATTGTTTTCTGCCGTCACCACCTGCGGCGGCTGACCGGCCAGAGTTTGCACCATACGCTTATCATCCAGCAGCAAGGTCAGCGGGAAGGGTTTCTGTTGTGCCCACCACAGCCCTTTTTGTTGTGAAATCAGCAACTCACCGCTGGATTTCAAGGGTTTCGCCATACCGCTGATGCTGCGCTGCTGTTCGAACTCGGCGCGCAACACCGGCTGTTGGCTAAAGCGCTGTTGCAGCTCCGGCAGCGTGACCGCCTGGACGCTCAGGCTGAAAAAGGTGATAAGAAACAATAACCCGTACTTCATTGCGCCCCCTCAATGTTGTCCAGCAGCACCTGCGGTGAGGCAAAGCACATTTCTTTGCTGTCAGCGTCTACCGCTACCTGAATGGTATGACCGCGGGTGGTGGTTTTGCCGCTCTCTGCATCCATAATGCGGTAGCCAATGCGCAGGCGGTTTTCATACTCTTCCAGCTCGGCACAGACGATGATGCGTTGTTCAAACAGCACTGGCGCGATGTATTTCACTCGCGTATCCACGATCGGCCAAACATAGCCCGAAGCCTGCATCTGTCGATAACCGTAATTAAACTGTTTGAGTAGCGCTTCACGTGCGACTTCGAAATAACGGAAGTAGTTGCCGTGCCAGACCACGCCCATGGCATCGGTATCATGGAAAGGGATAGCGATTTCAATGCTGACGGAAAATCGCGGATCGTCTTTTAGCTTCATGTCTCAGGCCCCTGTTGCACTGGCGGCTGTGCCGCCAACTGCCAGAAATCGAAAAAATTAAACCAGTCGAGCGGTGCCAGCAGGCAATAATGCTCCAGCCGTGCGGCATAACTGTCCACCGCATCTTGCAACGCCTGTTGGCGCTGCTGACGGGGTAATAACAGCGGATTGGCGAAGGGTTCGAAATAAACGTTAAGACGCCCCTGCTGCTTGAGGCCGAACATCAGAAATACCGGGCAGCGCAGCGCGGCGGCCAGGACAAATGGCCCCTGAGGAAAGGGTGCCGGTTGGCCAAGGAAGCGGCTCCACACCACGCGCGGTTGCTCACCCCGCTGATGCTTGCCCGCCGAGGTACGATCGCCGACGATCGCCACCCATTCACCGGCATCCAATTTATCTTGCAGACGCATGGCCGTTTCTGGCCCCAGCGACGTCACCTGGATCAGATTCAGATTGGCACGCGGATTCACCTCTTTCATCACCTGATTGAAACGTTCGGCGTGCTCGGTAAACACCAGGGCATTCACCCTTACGCCAGAATCCAGCTCGCCCAGTGCGCGGCAAGACTCGATATCCCCCAGGTGTGAAGCCAGAATCAGCGTGCCTTTGCCGGACGCTATCTGCTTCTCACAGCGCGTGCGATCCACCAGCCGTATGTCATTGAGCTCCCCTCGCCAGCTCGCCAGCTTGTCGAGCATAGCATCACCAAATCTCATAAAGTGACTGAAGCTGTTGAGCGGTGCAGGCAGTGGCTGTTGCTGTTGTTCGGCGAATTGCCGCAGGCGTTGCAGGTAATCGCGTGATGCCTCACGCTGGCTGCGCCCGGTCAGCCAGAAATAACCGATCACCGGATACAACAATAATTGAAATACCCGGCGGCCAAACAGTCGGTAGACTTTTAACATCAGCCGGATGCCCCACAGGCCATGCCTTTCTGGGGTTGCCGACCAGTGTTGTGAACTGGCAGCACGTCGACGTTGGCGCAGCAGACGAGGAATACGCGGCAACATCCCGAGGAACAAACGGGTATGCATCCAGGAGATACGCAGGTTATCGCGCAGTGCATCAAAATGAGAAACGCCGTCAGCCGGATAGGTCACGCGCGTCGGCAGAAAACGGCTGAGCACGCCCTGCCAGTACAGTCTGACCATCACTTCGGTATCGAAATCCATCCGTTTGCCGAGCGGATGGCGTGTTGTTAATGCCAACGTCGCAGCCACCGGGTAAACGCGGAAACCGCACATGCTGTCTTTCAGCGACAGCGACAGGGTTTCTATCCACACCCAGACATGGGTGACATAGCGGCCATACAGGCGTGCTTTTGGCACTGAGCTGTCGTAAATGGGGCGGCCGGAAATCAGACAGTCCGGATGAGCGCGGGCTTCGTCAATCATTGCCGGAATATCGCTCAGTTGATGCTGACCGTCGGCATCCACCTGTAAAGCGTGGCTGTAGCCCTGTCGCTGCGCCAGTTGCAGGCCGGCGATCACCGCCGCTCCTTTCCCCTGGTTTTTATCCAACCGCATCAATCTGACCCATGACCGGTCAGCAGCCAGGCGCTGTAGCTCTTCGGCGGTGCCGGCATCGCTGCCATCATCCACTATCAGGCACGGCAGGCCATAATCGGCTAACCTGGTCAGCACTGCGGCCATCATCTGTCCGTGATTGAAACAGGGGATAACAATGCAGGGAGTAAAGGGAGCCTTCACTGACATAATGAGATCTTGCCGCTGCTGGCGGTCGCATCACCCACGCGGTAGCTGAACAACAGTTTATGCCGCGCCGGCTGCCATTCAAGCTGCAATAACACGCTTTGCTCCGGCAGCAAGGGCTGTTGAAATTTCACCACTTCGATCCCTTTGAACCCGGCCTCGATAGCCAGCAATTGACGGGCATACTGCATCACCCAGTTCAGCTGTGTGACCCCCGGCAGGATCGGATGCTCAGGAAAATGGCCACGAAACCAAAACAGTTCGGGGGGCAAACGCAGTAGCAGGCTGGCATGGGTAGCATCGCTCACCTGCTGTTGCAGCACCTCAGGTTGCATCATAAAAACAGCTCCTGTAGTTCAGCATAGGCGCGCTTGCCCTGCGGGTTCAGAGGGATAGCATCGATAATACGCCAACGGCGCGGCAGGGCCACCGGCTCCAGCCAGCCCCGCAACGCCTGATGCAGTTCGCGGGTTAACTCCCCTTCTGACAATTTTTGTCGTTGGCTTTTGCCATAGGGTGACAACACTATCGCCGCTACCAATACTGTGCGCCCTGTTTGCTGCTGCGTTAGCACGGCAGCATCGGCGACCTCCGGCAGGGAAACCAGCCGGCGCTCGACTTCGGTCAGCGACAGACGCTTTTCTTCCAGCTTGATAATGCGGTCGGCCCGGCCGTTTAACTGGAATTGCCGACCCTCTGGCGCAAGCTGAATAATATCGCTTAGAGTAAGTTCACCGGTATCGGGTATCAGTGGCGACGCAACATTCATGCTGTGATCTGGATTTGCCGTTAGTGTCACTCCGGCAAACAGCCGCCACAGGGAGGCTTCTCGAACTTGCTTGCGCCATGCCAGCGAGCCGGTTTCCGTTGTACCGTATATTTCCAGCGGCAATACGCCCAATGCCTGCTGCGACAAGTTAGCTTCCGCGTAAGAGAGCGGGCCGCCGGCGGAAAATACCTCAACGCACTCTGCCAGTGCCAAACGGTTATCCAAACGCTTAAGCCAGGCTGGGCTGCTGACAAACACCAAACGTCGCCCCTGGTGACGGGCAATCAACTGCTCGTGATACTGCGTTAACTGCGCATCGAACGGCAGGCCAAAAGCCAGTGGCAGAAACAAGCGAAAGCTCAGGCCATACATATGCTGATGAGAGACCGACGCGATCACGCTGCAACCCTGAAAGACATCTTTCCAGCTTGCGGCCAACAGTTCGCTTTCACGATCCATGCAGGCAACGGACTTCATCACGGCCTGTGGTTGGCCGGTCGAGCCGGAAGTATAAAGGATAAACCGTGGGTCTTGAGGCCAGGCAGGCAGTACTATCTCCGTACTGCCCCCTTCCGGTACCGGCAAAACCGGTACACCAAGATCGAGGGGTAAATCAGTTAGCAGTGCGTCGAAATCTGCCCGCTGCTCTTTGAGGATAGCTTCACGCTGATGACCAAAAATTACCGGCACCCTGTTGGCATACAAAGAGGCCAACAACGCAATGGCGAAACGATAGCTATCATCAAAACACAGCGCCCAACGCTGCTCTTGCCTGCCTGCCAGCAGTGCAACCAATGCGGAGACATCCCGGCGAAATTGACCGAGACAAAATACCTGAGCGCCACGCCAGGCAACAATCACCCCATCATCACGCTCCACGCTGAGCCATTGGCTCATCGGAAAACTCAGACGCGCCTGACCCTTTTCCTGACTATCCATTCAATACCCATTAATGCCCCCATCAGCAGGTAGCTGATGCCGCCGTTATACAGCGTCCAGAGTGTGATATCCCCGGACAGACAGGTTGCCAGCGCTATCGCACCGTTAACAATAAAGAACCCGCACCAGACCTGAGTCACCTTGCGAGTATAAGCCACGCCAGCGGCATCCAGCTGTGGCTCGGTTATACGCGCTAATCGCTCCACCACGGTGGGTGGCGCAAACAGCGAATATGCAAACAGCAACAGCAGTAATGCGTTGACCAAGACCGGGTAATACAACAGCCAATGACTTTGCTTCAGCGCCCAACTGGCAAGCGCCAACAAGATGCCGACCATAGCCAGGGCCTTGCCCAACCATATTTGCTGACGAAGTTTACCTCGCAGCAGTATCAGCCGTAAGGTAAAGACTGCCACCAGCAGCGGCGCCAGAACGGTGGTACCCCAACGCGCCAAACCAAACCAGACCGCCAGCGGGTAAAGCAGCAACACCAGCCAGGTTACGGCCTGCAACAGCCGCAACATCGGGTTTATCCAAGGGGACGTTTTCACCTTAACGCAGCGGCCTTAACCGTCTGACTTAAGCAACTCATCAATGGCATCAACTACGTCTTGCACGGTGCGCACCGACTTGAACATTTCCGGTTTGATCTTCTTGCCGGTTGTTTTTTGCAGGTGCACAACCAGATCCACCGCATCAATGCTGTCCAGCTCCAGCTCTTCATACAGACGGGACTCGGGCTTGATATCATCGGCATCAAGTTCAAACAGTTTGACCAGCAACGCCTGAATCTGCAGGTAAATTTCTTGCTTATCCATGAAAACCCCTTATTTGCTACGCTGTGCAGAAACAAACTTTGCCAGCGTTTCCACGGAATAAAAATGTTGGCGCATATCCTGGCTTTCAGCCGATAGCACCACGCCATAACGGTTCTTTAATGCCAGGCCCAATTCCAATGCATCAATGGAATCCAGGCCCAGTCCATCACCAAACAGCGGTGCCTCGGCGTCAATCTCCTCCGGTGTCATACCTTCAAGATTGAGCGTATCAATGATCAATTGCTTGATTTCGGTGCTCAATAAATTCATTCCGCTATATCTCATTATTTATAGGTTCTGACTGTAAGGCGTCAGTTAAATGCTGGGTTAATCTTCTTGCCGCAAGGGCGGGAGAAACGTCATTTGCATGAATGAATGCGCGGGCGTCGATCTTATCCTGAACGGTGATATGGAACTGCGGTTTTATCGCCGGGATCTTATACCATTTGCCCTGCTTCGTCAGCATGGGGGGATGGCAGTGGATATGCACTACCCGGATATCACATTGCCCCCGCAGCGCAATATTGGCCGCCCCCCGTTGCAACGTAAGCGCCTTGCCCGGCGTGGTACGGGTGCCTTCCGGGAAGATCAGGATGGTCCCTCCGCTGGCCAGACGTTGATGACATTGTTCCAAAAGAATATCCGACTGCGCGTTAGCCAAATATCCCGCCGCTTTGATCACCCCGCTGACAAATACATTTTCCAGCAAGGCCTCTTTGACGATGCAGTCACAGCGCGGCATTTGTGATGCCAGGAGCACATAATCCAACAGGCTGGGATGGTTGGCGATCACCAGGCAACCGCGATCCTCACTAAAGCGTTCTACATTGTCGAAATGGTAATCCAGCACGCCAAAAAAACGCGTCGTTGCCAGGAAGAAACGGAAACTGTGACGGATTGAGTTCTGCGTTAACCGGCTGCGGCGTGCGGGATCTCGCACCACCAGGCGCATCAGATTAAACCAGACGCCAGACAGTAGCAGGCCACCCAAACCAAATAGCGAAAAGCAAAAGCCCGTTGCCACCACTCGCCAACAGCGATTAAGCCATGAGGATCGTTCGGGAGCCGTTTGGGCAGAGATCGTTGTCGCCATCAGCGTTTCCACAACCAGTCGTGCCGCTGGCCCGGCACCGTGAATTCATCATCAGCGCCCAGCCACCCCCTTAAAAACGATAGGCCTTGCGGCTCCTGGTGGTTCACCTGTTCGGCCGTTGTTGCCTGACATTGCAGCGTGCCACCGCTTTCGAGCAGCAGGGCGACAGCATAGGGAACCGAATTTTCCGTCGCGAAAGGCCGGTAAACATCCGGTACGATCCCGTCGAAATCGATTAATAACACCCGTTCCGCACTGCCCGTGGCCAATACGGCCTGGGCTTCAATCATCCCCTGCTGGAAGCTGTCTTCGCCGGCGGCCAGTGAAGTGGTCGGCAAAGTATTCTTCGCCATAATAGTCAACCACCCCGCCGCCGTGTTGTGTACCGACATGGCAAAATCCGTTGGCGATAAGGGCTGCTGCTGATGCAAGTGCTGGAGAATTTTGTGCGTCCGCTCCAACTCGCCATGACGACTGGTAAAAATTGCCATATCCGCCGGGTAATCATTCAATAAGATCAACCCGCTTTCTACCGCCAGGCGCGTTCCGATACTCATCCGACGCAGTGACATCATGGGGATATGAGAACAGCCGGGTAATACGCCCAGGTATTCAGCGGTAATAGCATTACCCGTAGCCCATTGGCGCCATGCATCACGCGTTCCACGATCGGGAGCCATTGCCCACCAACTGAGTATATTCATGTCGCCCGCCATTAAGGGGATTACCGGTCAGAAAAATTCCGTGGGTAAATTTATTATATCTAACCCCAGAATGCATTCCCAAAATTCCTATTTTTTCACCGAATATTCGATTAAACGATTAGGCTTACTTATCGACATAAGCCGGCAACACTTGAGGAAAAAGGGAAATATCACGATAAAAAGCAGCAGTATTTGTCGAATTTTTCCGATGAGTGTATCTTAATCAGGGATCGTCATGCATCACTTCCCCTGCATGATTAATACCTTTCTTATTTACCAACACTCATGGACAAGAGTATGAAATCATTTAAGCTCATTTTAACTGCCGTATTCGCCGCTATGCTGGTTACCGGTTGCGCTGGCACGGCTCCGGTTAAAAACGTCAGCCAAAACATTGCAGGTAGCCACAGTAATGCACAGGTACGCCAGGCGATCCTCTCCGCCGGCTTGAACCGCGGCTGGATTATGAACCCTACCGCAGATGGCGTGATCGATGGCAAGATTTTGCTACGTGGTCACAGCGCAGATATACGTATCACTTACAATACAAATAGTTATCAGATTAACTATATTACTAGCGGTAATATGGATGCCAAAGACGGAAAGATTCATCCAAACTATAATCGCTGGGTGGCCAATCTGGATAAGGATATTCAGTTGGAACTTGCGCGTCAGAATATTAAATAATCACCAAACTTATTACCCGGCGGAGGTTCCTACTGCCGGGTATATTATTCTTTATATTGGCATTCAATTCAGATAATTATTTATCAGAACTGATTTTCACCGCATAAAACACGCTGCAATATTTAATTTTGTTGAATTTTACATATGAAAAAGCCCTGAGTCAGAGACTCAGGGCTTATCAAATAAGTGGCGGAACGGACGGGGCTCGAACCCGCGACCCCCTGCGTGACAGGCAGGTATTCTAACCAACTGAACTACCGCTCCACCGGTTCTTTCACGTTACATCTTTCGATGTGGCAAAATCGCTCTTGGCGACCCTGCTCATTACCGGGTGTCAAACCGATAACGTTTAATTGATGCCTGGCAGTGTCCTACTCTCGCATGGGGAGACCCCACACTACCATCGGCGCTACGGCGTTTCACTTCTGAGTTCGGCATGGGGTCAGGTGGGACCAC